>BQXA01000001.1:0-259897 GCA_036984345.1 Nitrospira sp.
GACGATCGCTGAGCCGTCGAAGGTGGCGGCGTACGACCTGCGAACACAGGACAATTGGTTGCTGCCCTCGGGCGGCAACGCGTTCGGCGGCTTGCTTCAAATTGCTCAGAATTTTATGTGAGAGCGTCGGATCAAGGTTCAACGCGGCGCCGGGAGGGAGTGCCGCGACTTGATCCGCCAACGACCGATCAAGCCGTGGATCCAACGTAATGACCTGAAGAGTTCCATCCGGCGCCTGGTATTGCTTCGTGATGGTTCTGGCAAGCGACTGCCGCGCGTACTCCGTGAGGATATCCGCATCCTTGATGTTCGTGGCCTGGTCCGAGATGGCTTCCAGAATGGATCGAAGGTCCCGAATAGGGATCCCTTCTTTGAGGAGATTGCCAAGGACACGCACGACCGTCCCGAGCGGTAAGAGGGTAGGGATGAGTTCCTCCACCAGCTTGGGGTGCGATTTCCCGATCTCATCCAACAACGCTTGCACTTCCTGCCTTCCCAGTAGCTCATGCCCATGACGCTTGATCAATTCAGATAGATGTGTTGCGATGGCTGAACTCGCATCGACCACGGTATACCCAGCAATCTGAGCCTGCTCGCGCGCATCTTCAGGAACCCAGAGCGCCGGCAGACCGAATGCGGGTTCCTTGGTCTCAATTCCCTTCACCAGGCCTCGCTGTCCGGTTCCTGGATCGATCGCCAACAGATGGCCGGGCAGGACATCTGCCTTGGCCACCTCGACTCCTTTCAAAATAATGGCATACTCATTCGGACGGAGTTGAAGGTTGTCTCGAATGTGAATGGGAGGCACGACAAAACCCATTGACTCAGCAAACTGTCGTCGAAGCGCCTTAATCCGATCCAGCAATGCAGTCCCTTGCGTGCCTTCAACGAGTCCGATCAGTCCATACCCAACCTGAACTTCCATGAGATCGAGCGGTGTCACGCGGGTCACGCCCTCTTCCACCTTGGCGGTGACGGGAGCCGGTGTCGGCGCTGCCTGGACCTGTTCTTGCTGGTAAAGATGGTACGCGATCCATGCGACCGCAGATCCCAATACGAGGAACGCCAGATGCGGAAGCCCCGGTACGAGTCCAAGCGTCAGGAGAATCCCGGCTGCGACGCCTACCGCCTTGGAGGACATCAACAGCTGGCGAGCCATCTCTCCACCCAGATCTGTTTCAGAAGCAGCACGCGTCACGACAATACCGGCTGCCGTTGAGACGATGAGAGCGGGAATCTGTGCGACTAATCCCTCACCGACGGTCAGCACCGTATAAGTTTGCGCTGCCAGGCCTGGACTCATCCCCTGCTGCAAGATACCGATCGCCAACCCACCGAGAATGTTGACCAAAATGATGATGACAGCCGCGATTGCATCCCCCCGCACAAACTTGCTGGCACCGTCCATCGCACCGTAAAAGTCGGCCTCTTCCGTGATCTCTCGCCTACGGCGACGTGCATCAGTTTCATTGATCAGACCAGCATTGAGATCCGCGTCAATGCTCATCTGTTTCCCAGGCATCGCGTCCAAGGTGAATCGAGCCGCCACTTCGGCTACCCGTCCCGCACCCTTCGTCACGACGACAAAATTGATGATGACGAGAATGGTGAACACGACTAAGCCGACCGTATAGTTTCCCCCAACGATGAAATTTCCGAATGCCCGAATAACCTCGCCGGCCGCTCCAGCTCCCTCGTTGCCATGCAACAGAATCAGTCGGGTCGAGGCGATATTGAGGGACAACCGGAACAACGTGATTATGAGGAGTATCGAGGGAAATACGGAAAACTCGATCGGTCTCCGTACCTGGAGCCCCACGAGCAGAATGATGACCGAGAGCGTAATATCAAAACTCAGCAGCAGATCCAGCATGAAACGCGGGAGCGGCAGTAACATCACCATGATAATGGCCACCACTCCGACGGACATCAGAATGTCCGGATGTTTCAGGAGCTGACTTCCGCTTATGGGTTCCGTCGCTGTTGCCATACTTGTCCCGGCCTATCCAGCACTCATGGGGTCACGCCTCTGGCGCGGTACACAAACGCCAGAATTTCAGCCACGGCACAGTAGAGATCATTCGGAATTTCATTCCCGGTCTCGACGAGTTTAAAGATCGTTCTCGCCACGAACTTATTTTCCACGACCGGCACACCATGATGCCGTGCCAACTCGCGAATCTTTTCGGCGATTAGGCCTGCTCCTTTGGCCACGACGACCGGTGCCGCCATCCTCGTCGTATCGTATTTAAGGGCGACCGCCAAATGTGTTGGGTTGGTAATCACCACATCCGCCGTCTTGACCGCAGCCATCATGCGCTTTTTCGTCAACTCTCGTTGAACCGTCCGTACCCGACTCTTGATCAAGGGATCGCCTTCTGTGGACTTGTGCTCTTCCTTGATTTCTTCCTTCGACATGCGAAGGTCCCGCTCCCATTCATACCGCTGATAAAAATAATCGAGCACAGCCAGCCCGGCGATCGCCCCGGCCACGGCCAATCCGACTTTCAGCGCCAACCACCCGGTCGTCTGTAAGACCGAGCCCATATCAAATTCGATCAGTTCAGGTACTCGTAGGATGTCGTACCGGACGACCCAGATCCCAACCCCCGTGACGATCGCAATCTTGAACAGCCCCTTAATTAATTCCATCACGGACCGGAACGAGGCCAGCTTGGAAAGCCCTTTGATCGGATTGATACGGGAAAATTCCAGCTGCAGCCCGTTGGATTTCCATAACAGGCCGGTTTGCAAGAGGGAGGCGGCGCTTCCAACCACAAACACTCCGACCACGATCGGAAGACTCAACGCAAACACCGTGAGCCCGGCTTGGATCACGACCGTGTAGACTTGCTCGATGGACATGCCTTCGTAGAATCCGGAAGGGAACGAGAGCGTGAGCCCTTGCCTCGTCATCTCCGTCATTCGTTGCAGGCCGACCGGCAACATCGCCGCCAACAACCCAATCCCCCCCAAGAGAATGGCCGCCGTCGACACGTCGCGACTCATCGCGACCTGCCCTTTTCGCCGGGCCTCCTCCTTTCGTTTTGGAGTGGCGGGCTCTGTCTTATTGGACTTATCTTCAGCCATGTCCCAATGCTTTCAGAAGCCCCTGG
This sequence comes from Nitrospira sp., assembly GCA_036984345.1. GTDB lineage: Bacteria > Nitrospirota > Nitrospiria > Nitrospirales > Nitrospiraceae > Nitrospira_D. Next base: position 3,117 of record BQXA01000001.1, read on the forward strand.
ATGGTAAATTGCAGTTGCTCGAGTTCACGTGCCAAGAGCCCAATCGTAAACGGCATCGAAAGCGCTAAGACGGCTAATCCCCCGGCAATCGTCACGGGAAAACTCAAGACAAACACGTTGATTTGACTAACCGCCCGTCCCAGCATGGCTAACAGAATATTGATCACAAAAATGATGACGAGCACAGGCGCGGCTAATTTCAATCCGAGCAGAAACATATTCTGAGACAACCGCAAGACATCATCTGCCACGCTCCCCGGAAGAGATGCCCCGAATGCGGGAATAGCCTCATAACTTGAAAGAATCGTCGCCACGAGAAACATATGGCCGTTCATCGAGAGAAACACGAGCGATGCCAACAAGGTAAAGAATCGCGCGATGATGGGAGTCTGTGTTGCCGTGGCTGGATCAAACAGCTGCACGACACCGAACCCCATTTGGATACCGATCAGTTCACCTGCAACCTCCAGTGCGCTGAAGAGCAACCGAACCGCCAACCCGATCGCGAGACCGATCGTCATTTCGCTCACCAGTCCGGCTGCGAGAGCCAGTGGGTCATACGGCATGCTCGGGAGATGGAGCATCGGAGCGAGCAATAGTCCTAAACTCAGAATCAGCGCGACCTTGACCTTCAGTGGAACTGCACGTCCGCTCAAGACGGGGACTGCCGCCAGCAATCCGCCGATGCGGGAAATGAGGACCAGGAAAGCCTGGAATTCCGGAAGCAATATGTGAATCGGCTGCGCGAAAGCCATCGTGTGTAATTAATGCACGTAGTTCGGAATATTCATAAGCAGATTCGACATATACGTGGTCATCACGCTCAGCATCCACGGCAGAAACAAGAGCAAGGCCCCAAAGAGCGCTAAGACCTTCGGCACAAACGTCAGCGTGGCTTCATTCAGTTGCGTCATGGCCTGCAAGGCACTGATGGCCAACCCGATAATCAGACTCAGCCCAAGAATCGGAGACGACACCAACAGCGTGGTTTCAAGTGCCTGCCGACCCAATTCAGTCACCATTTCTGGCGTCATGGCGTTTTCCCTCGTTGCTCTTGTCTCGTTGTTCGTGAAATATCCTCTAACCGACCGGAGCACGACGCTTCACGATCCGTGCTTCACTGAAAGCTTCTCACCATCGACCCCACCACCAGATACCACCCGTCGGCCAAGACAAAGAGAATCAACTTGAACGGAAGCGAGATCACCACTGGTGGCAGGAGCATCATTCCCATCGACATGAGAATGCTCGCAACGACCATATCGACTATCAAAAATGGGATGTAGATCAAGAACCCAATTTGGAATGCGATCCTCAGTTCACTGAGAATGAATGCTGGGATAATGGCATGAGTCGGGACATCTTCCACTCGTTCAGGCTTGGGAATCTGACTCAACGTGATGAACAGTTCCAAATCCTTATCCCTGACCTGACGCAACATGAATCCGCGAATCGGCGCACTTCCTTTGTTCCAAGCCTCTTCATACGAGATTTGCTCCGCCATGAGCGGTTGCAAAGCACTGCTGTACACAGCCTGACCGACCGGCGCCATGATGAACATCGTTAAGAAGAGGGCCAATGACAGCAGGACTTGATTAGGTGGAACCGCCTGAGTTCCAAGCGCCTGACGCAGGAAGGACAGCACGATGACGATCCGCGTGAACGAGGTCACCATGATGAACAGGGCCGGTGCCAGAGACAGCACCGTGAGGAGAATCAAGATCTGGATGACGACGGCCGTTTGTTTCGGACCGTCCGGTCCGAAATCGAGACTGAGCGATGGACCAGTGGCCAGCACGTCCGATGCCGATATCAGGAAGAGCGCCGTCGTACAGAGGCCACTCACCCAGATCATCCCATGTCTCCTGTCCAGACTATGCTCCATGAACGTCCTTCTCGCTGGAGACCGTGACGAGATCGCGACGCCGCAGCCATGACGAAAAGACCGCATCCGGAGTGGACGATGTCTGTGTGTCCGCCGTCTGAGCCAGCAATTCTGTCACGTGACCGGAATCGTTGATACGCCCCAGCGGGACAAGATCGGTTGGCGTCGTCCCAACGATCAGATACTCGCCGGCGACTGACACCAGCGATATCGTTTTCCGCGGAGCCACATATCCTGTAGCCAACACTTGAACGAGTGGACGCCCTCCCACCGCTCCCCATCGATTCCCCGCTACACGTCGGAAGACAACCGTCACAATTCCGATCAACACCAACACAATCGCCAGGGCAGAGGCGGTACGGAACAGGCTTTCCCACAGATCGATCACAAGCTCTCCTTCGGCCGCTCAGCGAAGCTGTTGCACACGCTCCGCTGCACTGACCACATCCGTCAGTCGAATGCCGAATTTTTCATTCACAACGACGACCTCGCCACGAGCTACCAGCTTGTTATTGACCATCACCTCCATCGGTTCTCCGGCCAATTTGTCCAGCTCGATAACCGAGCCTTGCGCCAGCTGCAACAGGTCACGAATCGCCATCTTGGCAGATCCGACGTACACCGCCACGCTCATGGGGATATCGAGAAGAAAATCCATATTTTTCTGCCCCCCTCCTGTCTCTCCACCCTGTACAGGCGGAAAGGAGGCAGGTTGGGGTGAGGCTTTCCCTTCTGCTTGTGGATCAGCACGCATGACGGGCTCCGATTCAGCCATAATGTTCTCGTTGTTCTGTGAAGACTAATTCATCACTTTGGTCACACGACAGGCATGATTGCCCTTATAAACTCCAGGACTGCCATGAAATTTCAGGTAACCTTCGATATAGCAGTGGAGAGGATCACCGGGACGCTGATCAAGGAGAATCACGTCACCCTTGGAGAAGTTCATGACATCCTTCACGGTAACCGTGGCCGTGCCAAGCCGTACCGCAATCGGCACAGGACATTCTTGTAGTTGCTCACGGAACCGCTGGCCCCAGTCTCCATTCTGATCGACTTGATCGGACACCAACCCGGAATACAACTTTTCTTTGATCGGTTCGATCATAGCGTAGGGATAGATGATGTACATCTCCCGTGCGGTTTCGCCCAATACGACTTGCAAGGTTACAACCACGACAATCTCGGAGGAGGTGACCACCATCGCAAACTGCGGGTTGCTCTCAGAGCGCAAATACTCTACTTTCACCGGCACAATGGCGTGCCAAGCCTTCTCTAGGTCAATCAGGGCCTGCAGCAGCAGTTTCTTGATGATTCTTACTTGGACAGGCGTAAAGTCTCGCCCTTCAGGCTTCACGTGCGTCTGCCCCTTCCCCCCAAAGAAATAATCCACGATCAAGTACACCAAAAAGGCATCCATCACAAAGAGAGCACTGCCTCGTAGGGGTGGCATATGAAACACGTTCAACGACGAGGGCATCAGCACCTTCTTGAGAAATTCGCCGAACTTGATCACCTGCGTTCCGACCACCACAAAATCGACCGCCTCGCGCAACATGTTGGTCCAGACCACGGACTGACGGCGAATAAAGCGATCGTTGATCATTTCCATTCCCGGCATGCGACCACGGATGATCCGTTCCTGGTTGAAGAGATCGTATTGCGACACTCCTTTCGATGCGGTTTCATTCTCCTTGGGAGCCGTATCGACTTCTCCGGAGACGACGCCTTTCAAGAGCGCATCGATCTCTTCTTGTGAGAGAATCTTTTCCATAATGTCGGCTGTTACTGAACGACGAAGTCGGTAAAGTATGCGGAGCGGACACCGGGTCTCGGGAGGAGGCCATTGATGCGCTGTGTAATTTCGTCACGCAGTTGGAATTTCCCTTGTGTCGTCCGGACGGCATTCACATCCTTACTACTAAGCAGAACCAACACGGCATCACGGACTTGAGGAACTCGCGCGGACAGGTCCGTGGACACGGCCTCATTCTCCACTTCAAGCTTAATCGTAATCTTCAAGTAACGAACGTCCGGCGTGTCCGCGAGGTTTACAATAAAGGGATCTAGGTCAAACATGGCGCCTGGTGCGGCTGCCTGGCCTTGCTTTCCCCCGCCGTGAGACTCAGACTTTGCCGCCGCCTCGCTCTTATGCTCTTCTGAACTTTCAGAAGGTTTGTCCGATCCGCCCAATAACTTGACCGCTACCACAGCCCCTCCAACCCCAAACAGAAGTGCAACCACCGATACGATCATGAGCATTTTGATCGGAAACGCAGGAGCGGGGGCCGCTACTGATGATTTTTCGTCTGCTGCGGCTGCATCTGCCATAACTCCTCCTCACATGACTCGTTGGCCAGCTGAGGGAGATTGCAATGCATATGCCATTATGTGGAGCGAGGCCATCACGGTGCCGATCAACAATCCGTACAATCGACGCGCAGTTAGAGAGGAATCGCCAAACACGTAAGGCAATTCCTCCACTGCTCGTCAAGTATTCCGTTGACGGCGTCAATAAACTGACGGCACGGGGTGGAGCTCAGGGTCGGAAGGAAACTAGGGAAACGGAGCGGGCTTGGCCTCGGTTACATGTTCATCCCAGGCCAAGCCTCGCGCGATTATCGTTTCAGATTGACCAATTCCTGAAGCACTTCATCAGAGGTCGTGATCACTCGTGAGTTGGCTTGGAATCCTCGTTGCGCCGCAATCATGTCGATAAAGCTTTCTCCAAGATCCACGTTGGAGAGCTCAAGCGTGTTGGCAAGAACCCGTCCGAGTCCCGCTGTGGTGGCCGCTCCGACCAACGGCTGTCCTGACGTGCCAGATTCAGCAAACGTATTTTTCCCCGTGCGGACCAAACCTAGAGGATCCGGAAATCGTGCGAGTGCCAGCTGTGCCAGCGGGCGAACCTGGCCGTTTGAAAATCTTCCGTTGATCATGCCATTGGTCTCCACCGAGAACGTTTGAAGCGCACCGGCACCAAAGCCATTTTGCGACTGTTGCACCAGACCTGATGCGGCACCGAATTGTGTCGAGAGATCCATCCCGGTACCACCGTCGGTCGTCACGCTCGTGCCGAAATTGAAGGCGATCGCCTGATTCGCCGTAGCGCCGATAAAATCCATTTGGGCTTGACCTACGGCGCCTCCAGCGGTTCCACCGGCGGTGCCGTCATTGTAGCTCGTGACGACGCTTTCGGTATCCAGTGCACCGGAAGTGTTGAAGGTGAGATTGCCAGACCCTAAACGGACGAGCCCCAATGCGGCATTCACATTGGCTGCATTATAATTACCGGTCACGATCTCACTCGTGCTTCCCAAAATATTATAAGTCCATGTATTGGGTGCGGTCTTTGTGAAGTAGGTCGTGAGAAGATGACTATTACCGACGGAGTCATAGACTGTGAGTGACGTCGAAAATTCCGCCGTGCCGGCAGGATCGAGCAGCGAAAAGGTCCCTGTCGACGATTGAGAATCGAGATTGGCTCCGATATCAGCCGTGGTGGTCGGATTAGGTGGCGCCGTGGTGGTCGGAAGTGTGACCCCGCTGATACTGGCGGTGATCAACCCGTTGGTGTTGACTTGATAGCCCTGGAGTAAAAACCCGCTTGGGTCGACGATCTGGTTCTGTGCATTCAGATGGAACTGCCCGGCCCGGGAATAGAAGGTCGCACCGGCCGTATCGCGCACAATGAAAAATCCGTTCCCATCGATCGCCAAGTCCAGCGCGTTACTCGTCGTACTCAGCGATCCCTGGCTGAAGTTTCCTTGTACACCGTTGAGCGCGACACCCAGACCGGTCTGAATCGCCCCTCCCGCTCCGCCGAGTGACGAGCTGATCAGGTCGGCAAAGACCGAACGGCTGGATTTGAACCCGACGGTACTCAGGTTTGCGATGTTGTTCCCCACCACAGATAAGGCGTTCCCGTTCGCGTTGAGCCCACTGACGCCCGTAAAAAGCGACGACAGAATTCCCATCGGTGCAAGTCCTCCTCTTGTTTACCGCAACTCAACGATCGCAGATGGCTCGATAGCCAGATCTCCTACAAGCAACTTGGCTTGTCCCTCTTCCATACGCACTCCTGTCACAGTGAGTGAGGCACGCCCTTCCACTGGAACAGCCTTCCCTTCAGCATCCAGCGCTGAAATGACATACCGGTAGAGTCCTTTCTGCATGGCGATGCCGTCTTGGTCCTTTCCATCCCATTCAACGGCATGGACTCCAGCTTGTTGATCGCGGTATTCCAGGCTCCGTACGACCTGTCCTTGATGGTCCTGAATACTCACAAGGACTTTCTGGGCGTTCTTCTCGAGCGTATAGCCAAAAGCCGCTGGTCCATCCCCAAGTTGAACCACCGGCTCCCCGATGGTAACCGTTCGGCCGATCATAGGAAGCAACGTAAACTGCAGGGACGCGGTCTGAGCGTCGAGACTCTGCTGAAGCAGCTGAGCCTGCTTGGCGCTCTGCTCAAGTTGGCTGAATTGGGCGAGTTGCGAGACGAATTCCGTATTGTCCGTCGGATTCAAGGGGTCCTGGTTCTTGAGCTGTGTGATCAGGAGTTTCAGAAAATCATCTTGCCCTAATGGGCGAGGCCCCGTTCGTTCCGGAGCGGGTGTCGCGCCTGCAGAGGTGAGTTGAGATACATCAAGCATGTAGACACGCTCCCTTCGTGCTTAGGCGACCAAATTCAACAGACCAGGCAGTGGGCCACGCATAGGGTCCTGCTGATCTTGACGGGACTCCTGTCCCATCCCATGCGACCCCTGGCTCCAAGACTGACCATGATCCGGAGACCCGCCCTGTTGAAACGACCGCCCTCCGCTCTGACGATCAATGTCGACACGGAACTGTCCCATATCCAATCCGCTCGATTGCAATGCCGCCTGAAGGCGATCCTGACCATGTACGATGAACTGACCGACTTCGAGCCGGTCGGATGAGAAATGGGTATGGACGACATCATTGGCCATGGCGACGCGAATATTCACGTGCCCCAGGTCGGGTTGAGTGACATTGACGACGACTGATCGCATCGCCGGCGTACCTGCCAATCGAGCGGTATCCTCTACGCCTGAACCAGAAGGAGTTTGGCTGGCAAACGATGTCGCTGCGGGAGTTCCAGGAAGGGAGCTGGCCTGGCGTGAGGATCCCGGCACGGTCGAGTCCGCTACCGATCCATTTACGAGCGTCGGATCAACGACAAATGACTGGGAGATCTTCGGTTCACCTGTATCCATCTGTCTCCCGTTGGAACCTGACCATTGTTCAGCAAATTGCTCAGATCCTTCGCTCCCGAACTGTTGCCCCTGTGTAAACGACTGCTCCTTGCCTGTACCGACAACAAGATGATCCCCGATTGGCTCTCCCTGCTGAGCGGCCAGACTGGAAGCGGAATGATCGGCGAGCTCTGCATCATCTTGCCCCGTCTCGACCTTCGTCGCTAAGACGCTTCCCTGCAACGAGGTGCCCTGGACATGGGCTTGAAGAACCTGTGGAATACCTGGATCATGAACGCGAAGCGGTTCAGCAGGAATAGTGTTTTTCTGAACAGGTGTAGGGCCACTCAGATCGGCCGCAATCCTCCCACGATCTTCAATCACTTCGCCTGCCCTTCCCTCAACACCCGGTACCTCGCCCTCACCGGCATGCATGGAAAAGTCAGCTCGGTGTAACGGTTGCGTTGGGGAAGGATCTGAGATCCCACCCATATGACTCAGAGAGACATGGCTCCCATTCGTCTCCGGAGTGGTGGCCACGGGTTCATTCGATTCGTCGGACATCAACGGATGCGCTGAGCTCGTGTCCACACTCGATTCATCACCAAGCAGATGTGGCTCGGTTGGTGCCTGAACCTGGGCCTCATCCACCACTTGAGACTGGTTCGAAACAAACATCAGACCTGAGAGCGGAAGAGTTCCTTGATCCTGGAGACCAGACCCACTATCCGCCTGACGGGCTGAGGGTTCAGCGCCTATTGGGGTCTCATCAGCCAGCTTGTCGTCACTCTGAGCTGTATCGACTTTCTCCGTTGTCTGAGAGGAGCTATCCGATGTATCGAGGCGAGCAGAATGATGCGACCCTTTCATTCCTTTCGCCACAGAGCCGCCATCGGCGTTGCTCGCTGGTCGAGGATCTTCCGCTTCACGCACAGTGGCTCTCCCAACCTCACCACGAACCGAACGAAGCACCGCCGAAAACCCCCTCCGACTCTCGACCGAGTTGAGCGAGGATTCCCGGACGTTTCGTATACCACCATCTCCGGGAGGACCGGAGAAAACGGACAGTATGTCTGCAGCAAAGGTTGGCATCTACGTCGACCCTCGTGATGATCCGGCACTGAGGAATACAATCCCCATGCCACATAGATTGATCGGAAAGCCTTTGATATCTTGGCTTTTACGATGACAAGGCCAACGACGTGGTTAGGAGAACGGAAAACTTGATTCGGTGGTGGGCAAAAGTTTCCTGCACCCGCAAGGAGGACTTATCTTTTCATGGACTACAGAGGTGCTTTCAACTGCGGAGGCGGTTTCTGTGGGCGATCCTCCGGCCGTTTGAACTTGAAATGCCAATCGTGCTGGCCGGATTCGGGAGAGGAGCGGAACCAGCCTTCAGCCGTGAAATGCTGGTCTGACATTGACTTGCCTTCTGGATAGAACTTGAACCGCAGATGCTTCCCCTCATCACCATTCGTTTCATTGGGGTTGAGATTGCCGGAAATTTCAACATGCTCATCCAAACGATCCAGTGCCTGGTTTAACAAGGAACGAAGAATCCCGGTGCCCAACATCTGTTCGAACGGTTGGTCCGGATCGAACGCGTCCGCTTGGGTTGCCTGCACCGGAGCAACCCCATACCCAAACCAGAACGCAATGATCACGATCAGTATCATAGGAAGACTCTACCGACCAACCAGTGCCTAGTCAATGTCCTGAAGCTTGACCTTTACGGCATCCACCGGCCACTCAGACTCAAAAGGCTGGCCGTAATGCTGACGATATGCCCTTGTTCGTCAAGGATCGGAATCAGCCACCCATTAACCGTGCCCTGACCTTTCGCCCCACTGAGGAAACTCATCCGCCCGTTCAGTAGAAGCCCTGGAACGAAGTTTCCAGCTCCCGTCGCAATGCACGTCGCACCATCCGGAGTCTCACACTCGACCGGAGTCGGTCCTGCGTTGGAGGCCATCGTCATAGTTGCTTCATAGACGCCCGCAATCAACCGAGCATGAATGCGCCCAGACTGGGTGGCAAGCGGCACGTTAGAATCATAGGTGATGACGAACGGGACACCAGCCGTTCCTCCAATCGATCCGGTGAGGGTCCCGGTAATCTGTCGATCCCTCGCGATGAATCGTCCGCTCTGCCCGGCCGAGCGAACATCCCCCGCATCAATCGTCAAAATGGTACCACTCGCGCTAAAGGGGACAGGTGGTCCTGCTAGTGCAGGGCGAGAAATGACTCCTATCCCAACAATCAAGGCGAAGACGTGCCAGGCTGCCACACCCAGCACAAGGTGCGGAGAGCGGACGGGCGACACTCGACCCTTATGCATGAGACACCCCTTTCCAGATCCAGGAACTTGTTACCGCGACTGAAAGACCTACGTAGTATAATTTAACTCTCGCAGAAGATACAAGACAGTGCGCCGACGGGAGTCCTCCACCCTATCCGGCCCTGGTCAGAAGCGACCACAGGCTGAATGCCCCTCTGATGTCCACAGTCTGGAGGATGCCATCGTCTTGTCGTAAGACAAGCCGATGGATAGGAACCTGTAGGAACGTCTGAAGAACCTGTGCTACGGCACTTGTGCCAATAACTGTTCGGTGAGCTTCGCCGCTCGATCTGCTTTAACCTGGGAGAGTATCAACCCTGCAGTTTTCGATTTGACTAATCGAAGGATTTCGACCGCCTTCCGATCCGGCATATGCTCCAGTCGAGCCGCCGCATCTTCCGACGGCATGGACTCGTACATTTTTGCCAGCCTGATCCGTTCCTCCTGTACCTGACGTTCTTTCTCACCCTGGACCTTAACCTGCTTAACCGAGGCCAGTTCTTCTTTTTTCTCTTGGGCACTTTGAATCTTTTTTTCCAATGCTTCGTTCTGCTCCAACAGCTCTTCGATCTGGGTACGAACGATCATGAGCCGTTCCTCTTTTTCACGAATCGCCTCTTCTCGTCGGTCCAGATCACGTTTGCGCTGTTCCAGCATCTCCAGCACTTCGCGTGGAACCTCGATGGCAGGCCCCTGACTCTTAGGAGGCTCTAAGAGCGTGGCATCGTTCTGGTCAGCTATTTCTTTTTGTTCCCCATGTTGAGCAGGCGCCTCCATATCTAGGGAGGACGACGGCGATGCTGTCGGGGATGCCTTGGAAGTTTTCTGTTCAGAAGAGGCTTGTCCTAGTTGCACCATGACCCAGAGAAGGACGGTCGACACGATGAGTCCACCAGCCAACTTCAACAGGAGGGAACGCCGATTCGGTCCCGCGGTTGAGACACCATGGCCCATACGAGTGAATCGACCCCGTTCTGCCTTGAATACGGTAGAAGATGAGTTCATGAACCACACCCTCATCGTGACGAACAACGGCGGCTCGCCGCCTCATCCATTGCCTGCTGCTCCTGACGAGCTACATCAGCTCGATGGATCGCCTCGCGCCGTTCGAGGACACGGTCAAGTACCTTACACTCCTGACTCGCTTCGACGAGGAGACTATTGGTCCGATTCCACAACATGGCGGTTTGTTCGATGTCACGGTGCACCTGGTACAAGATTGCCTCTTGCGACCCCAACCGAGCCTCCCACTCCAGCAGACTCTCGATGGTAAGACCTTGCTGCATCTGTTGCCGATACTGCTCGGTCTCGTTCTGCATCGTTGTCTCAACCTGACGATAGCGTGCTTCGTTTCGCGAAAGAGATTGAGCAATCTGGCCCAATTCCATCATCAGGGTCTCAACCCTCTGTTCACGCAGCTTCCGTAACGAGTGGAGGCTCATGCCTTGTGTTTGGCCAGCGCTTCGAGCTGCTCCACCGACGACGCAAAGCTTGCTCCCTGCTCGATATCCTGCCGCAAATAGCCGTTAATCGCGTCCTGGGCATCAACGGCACGATCAAGGCTGGCATTCATCCCCGGTTTATAGGCTCCGAGGAGCACCAAGTCCTCAGATTGCCGATAACGGGCAATCAATTCGAGAAGACGCCTCGCCGCATCATAGTGTGCTCGGCTGACGATATCTCGCATGACACGACTGGTGCTCTGAAGTAGATCGATGGCAGGAAAATGATTACGGGCCGCCAGGGCACGAGACAGGACGATATGACCGTCCAAGATCGACCGGACTGTATCGGCGATTGGATCATTCAAATCATCGCCATCGACGAGCACCGTGTACAATCCAGTGATGGTGCCTGGACCAGGTCCCGTCCCCACACGTTCCAAAAGTTTCGGAAGGAACGCAAAGACGGAGGGAGTATACCCTTTCGTTGCTGGAGGCTCCCCGATCGCGAGGCCGACTTCTCTCTGGCTGTAGGCCAATCGCGTCAACGAATCCATCAGTAACAAGACGTGCTTCCCCGCGTCACGAAAATACTCGGCGATCGTCGTTGCCACCAAGGCAGCCCGGAGTCGGATGAGCGGTGCCTGATCGGAAGTCGCCACGACCACCACGGAGCGCGCGAGCGCCTCGGGACCGAGATCTCGCTCCAAGAACTCGTTCACCTCTCGTCCTCGCTCCCCGATCAAGGCAATGACATTCACATCCGCTCGTGTGTAGCGACTGATCATGCCCAACATCACACTTTTGCCGACGCCGGAACCGGAAAAGATTCCCATTTTTTGGCCACGGCCACAGGTCAGAAAGCCGTTGATCGCACGAACGCCGAGATCAAGAGGCGCATGAATGCGTGCTCGCTGCAACGGATTCGGCGCCTCAGCATGAAGCGGATATTTGGCATGCATCACGGGCAAGTCCTTGCCGTCGAGGGGAGTGCCACGCCCGTCGAGGACACGCCCCAACAAGCCAGGCCCGACTGCCAGGTTCGCCACCTGACCAGTCATGGTAATTCGACTGCCCGGACCAATGCCCTGCATCTCTCCGAGTGGCATCAAGAGCACGCGATCTCCACGGAATCCCACCACCTCTGCCGCAATCGGTCCATCCCCCACTTCCCGAGTAATCCGACACAGCTCGCCGACCGTCGTCATCGGCCCATATCCTTCCACCACAATTCCCACCGCTTGCGCAACTTTCCCTGACACCTCGATGGGGCCGACATCTTCGATGAGGCTACTAAGACTCACGATACGCTCGGTTCCTTAAGGTATCGCCCAAGCGGAACAATTGTGTGTCGAGAGATGCGTCCGCCAATCGCGTGCTGGTATGCACCAGACAACTTCCCCGTGGAAGCGAAGCCACCGGTTCGATGGTCAGCTTCAACGCCGGGTCTGACTGCCTGGTCAGCTCCGTACGAGCCGCCTCAATCACGCCCGCATCGAGGGGGTGTACCTGTATCACCACAGCATCTGATTCTCCGACCGCACCCAGTGCATCTTTCACCTGGATGACAATTTGCTCACGGCTCGATTCGGCTGCCGCATGCAGAATCTTGGACACGATCTGAAGGGATAGTGCAATTACTTCATCCTCGACCAATCGCTGCAAGTTGGTCCGAGCTGCATCAAATTTACTCGCTGCCTCGATCAACACGACCAGATCATGCCGGCGCTCTTCCTCCATCTGGCGCTGTCCATCAGCAAGACCTCGCTCATATTCAGCCTGGTCGTCATCCTCCTCCACCGTTCCGCCATTCTCCCCGAACGTTTGAAACGGAAGACTGTGCAGTCGCACCGCACCGGACCGGACAGCCACGTGTTTCAACACCGCGTTCTCGGCCCGTAACCGATGAAGTTCCAGCAACCGCCGCACGGTCCCTACGACAAGTTCGGTCTGAAACGGTTTGATGAGAAAGTCGATGGCACCGGCTTTCATGGCCCGGACGGCGAGTTCAACGGTTGCGGATCCCGTCATCACCACGCCAATGATCCGGCTGTCAATCTTCTGGGCTTCCTCCAGCACCGCAATGCCGTCTCGGTCCGGCAATATGATGTCGGCTATCAAGAGCGCTGGAGCCATCTGCTGCACCATCGCAATCGCCTCTTGGCCGGATCCGGCGACTCGTACCGGTACGCGTTCCGGTCGGAGCAGCTCAAGAAAGAGATTGCGAATCCCCTCATCATCATCAACGATGAGGATCGTCTCCTGCAGCTGAGCGAGCTCGTGCTCACGAAACATCCCCGCGCTCATCGCCACACCATTCACTACAACATCTCCTCCCCCACGCCAGCGATGACGATGCGCCCCTCGTCTTCCAACTTACGACAGACTTTGAGAATATTCTGTTGTGCCTTCTCGACATCGGACACTTTGACCGGTCCCCGTGCCTCCATATCATCCTTCAACATTTCTGCCGCCCGGCTGGACATGTTCTTGAAAAATTTCTCTTTCACGTCTGGATTCGCGCCGCGTAGTGCGACCGGCAAATCTTCCTTGCTGATTTCCTTCATCAATTCTTGCATCCCGCGATCATCGACCTTCACCATGTCATCAAACACAAACATAAGCGCCCGGATGTTATCGGCGAGGGTCTGGCTTTTCTCAGAAATCCTGGTCATGATGCCGCCCTCGTTCGTCTTATCCATTCGCATCAAGATATTGGCGATGACCTCCGCCCCTCCGACGCTCTGGGATCCCATCTCTTTCCCCGCCACTAACGTTTCCTGTAAGGTCTCGCTCAGTTCCTCTAAGACGTCGGGCTGCACTTCTTCCATCGTCGCCAACCGAAGGGCCACATCTCCTCGCATGTCCTCCGGAAGGGCCGCCAACACCTGGCTGGCCTGATCGCTCTCTAAATGAGCAAGTACCACCGCAACGGTTTGAGCATGCTCAACCTTCAGCATTTGCGTAAGCGTTTTCACGTCCACCCATTTCAATGCCTCCAGCCCAGGATAGTTTCTCTGCGTCATGGATTCGATAATCCGGGCTGCTTTGTCCTGCCCTAGCGCTTTCGTCAGTACCGTCTTGATGAACTCTTTACCCTGAAACTGGACGTCCCCGCTTGCACTCGCCATCCTAAAGTCCGAAATGACGGATTCTTCCTCGTCCCGAGAAATATGCGCTGTTGTATTCATGAAGGTACCCAACTTCTTGATCTCCTTCGGATCAAGTTGCTTCATGACTTGGGCAGCTGCCTCCTCACCGATGGCGCGAAGAAGAATCGCCGCTTTCTGTTCGCCCGTCAGATTCTTCGCCATGCCTACATCACGTCGGACTCTTGAGCCACTGTTTCACCACCACCGCCGTCGTATCAGGATTCTTTCTCGCCATATCGATGATCTGGGCATGGTCCGGGGTATCGGCCAATGCGGCTTGTGCCATTCCTGTACTGCCCGGAAGGGCGGACGCCGAGGCTTCGGACTGCATTTGTTCTGTCGTCGAGCCCAACATCGCCAGCAGCGGACGAACCACGAACAAGAAAATGACCGCAAACAGAAGGATTCCGACGCCATACCGAAGGTAGGGAAGCCACGCCGCACGACCTTCCGATTCGGCTTCAGCCACCAAGCCTTGCGCCTCCTCCGGGCCGGTCCCGAATTGCACATTGACGACCTGCACTTGATCCTGGCGTTCAGCTGAAAACCCCATCGCTTTCTTGACGATGTCTTCGATCCGTTTCAAATCCTCTTCTGACCGTGGTGTGTATTTTCGCGCCGTGGCTGATGCGTCCGTGGCTTCTCCCTCACCGGCTTTCACCGGCTCATAGATCCCGTCGACAAGAACGGCAACCGATAATTGCTTGATGACGCCGACGGGCTCCACAATTTTCGACACCGTCCGGCTGATCTCATAGTTCACGGTCTCATTTTTCGTTTGGCTGCTGTTTGAGCTGGTTTGTGCCGGCTCTTGGTCTGTCCCGGGCGGAACATTCGACTGAACACCCGGCACACCGCCACCGACCCCATTCGTCCCATTGGCTTTTTCTTGCCCCCGCTGTTCACTTCGTACCACCTGGCTGTTCGGGTCATAGCGTTCTTCCGTCGTCTCGACTTTTCGGAAATCCACGACGCTGGAGACACGAACGACGGCCTTATTCGGGCCGACAATCCGTTCCAACATCGTTTGAATCCTGGTTTCCACATCTTTTTCGATGTTCCGTTGATAATCGAGCTGCGTGTTGCTGAGACCAGCCGCCTCATCCGTCATGGTCGCCGACAACATGCGGCCATGCCCATCGACGACGGTGACATCCCGGGCCTGGAGACCTTCCACGCTGCTGGAGACGAGGTGAATGACTCCCTGGACCTGTGCTTGACTCAACTGTTGTCCGTTGCGCAGGGACAGGATGACAGATCCACGAGCTTTTTCTTGTTCACTCGCAAACAACCGCCGTTCTGGGATAGCTAGATGAACCCGAGCTCGTTCTACCTCTGGCATCTGGGCAATCGTCCTCGCCAATTCCCCCTGTAGCGCACGACGATAGTTCAGTTTTTGGACAAACTCCGACATACCGATCGAGGTCCGGTCGAAAATCTCAAAGCCGACGCCTCCTCCGTGCGGGAGTCCTTGCGTCGCAAGTTGGAGTCGCAAGTCATGGACCTGTTCACTCGGCACTAGGACGGTTGAGCCGCCACCGGTAGTTTCATACGGCACTTTGGTTTCTTTGAGCTTATCGATGATGGCGGCCGCATCTTCACTGCTGAGGTTGGTGAAGAGCACCTGCATATCCGGCTGCTGGGTCCACAGGGTCAGTGCAATGAGACCAGCAACGGACCCCGCCAAGGCAACGAGGATGATCATGCGCTGATTGATGGTGAACTTAGACAGCATACCGGCCTTTCATTTCCTCAATCCGAGTGGCGGATCACACTTGCATCCGTTGAATTTCTTCATACGCCGCAACCAGCTTGTTCCTGATCTGCATCATGAGTTGAAACGACACGTCGGCCTCCTGGAGCGCGACCATCGTGCGGTGAATGTCCTGTGTTTCACCCGTCATGAGGGCATCGACCGCCTTGCCGGCCTCAACTTTCGCATCATTGACGGACCCGATGGCTGACTTGAGGGAGTCGAAAAACCCGGATGTTCCTGCGGGACCGATGCTTCCTACCGACCCTGTCGGCGCCACATCGGTGATGGGCGCAATACCGGATGTCACACCAGATAGCTGACTCATTTCTACCTCCCGATCTCAAGCGCCTTGTTCCACATGGCGCGCGTCGCATTGATCGCTTGCACGTTGGCTTCGTACGCCCGGGAGGCGCCGATCATGTTCACCATCTCCTCCATGACATTGACATTGGGAAGGCGGACAAAACCTTTCGGATCAGCATCCGGGTGATGTGGGTCATAAATCAGTTGTCCGGGTTTTCGATCTTCCACGACCTTTGCTACGGAAACCCCTTCAAGCGCATGGGACGATGGCCCCACCGCGATTTGACGGAAGGCCCGCTGAAATGAGCTCGGAACCACAGTTGAGCGGAAGACGACATCCCGACGTTTATAGGGCCCCCCGGTCGGCGTCTTTGTCGATTGTGCGTTCGCCAAATTACTGGCGATGACATTGAGCCGTCGCCGTTGTGCATCCAGACCTGATACCGAGACTGCCAAACTATCAGACATCTCCATACAACACCTCCTAGTCCTATCATCAGCAGCAACCACGTACAAAAGAACCCACTCAAAACAGGTTGTCGTTATCGTGCATCTCGAATAGCGTTCAGCAACCCCCGAAACTTGGCAGCCAAGATCGTGGCGGCGGCGTTGTACTGCATCGCGTTCTCTGAGAGCTTGGCCATCTCCAGTTCCAGATTGACAGAGTTGGCATCGAGAGGGAGATCTCCTGCCGGCACCTCGTTCAGTTTTCCGGTCACAGCTTGGACTCCCTGCGGGCCACGCCCACCAAAATGCCGAGATTGAGTCGCTGCCATTACGATCGGGAGGCGCCCTTTCTGTGCAGACTGCAATTGATCCATAAACGTCAGTTCGGATGCGCGATAACCTGGTGTTTCTTCATTGGCCAAGTTCGAAGCAATCACCCGTTGACGGGCACTGCGAAGATCCAGCGTCCGTTCGAGCAACCTCATGGTTTTGTCAAAGATGGTCATGACCGCATGTCCCTCCTCCCGCACAACAGCGGGCCCACTCTAACTCCTTGCAACCATAATGCCGCATCAGTCACTTCAGCTCAGATCGCAATGCACGTTTGACCTTTCGCCAGCCTCTTTTCGAGGCAGCCTGCTACCTTTCAACGTGGATGGGAAAGCTGCCTGGCACAAATCTGCCCACCGGCAATCTTTTCCTCACTCATGGCGACGGAATAGACAATGGCCGTTCGCTTTCTCGATATTCCCGGAGCTTGTTCCGCAATGTACGGATACTGATACCCAATTCTTTCGCGGCATGTGTCCGATTATCCTTCACACGTGCGAGTGTCTTAAAAATCAACTCTCGCTCCATCTCCCACAATGATCCATTGGTCGGCTGTTGAGAACGAAGCGCTAGCCCCACTGGCTCGCTAGGCGTTTCCGAAGGACAATGCTCGGGAAGAATCGGTCTATCTCCCGCTAGCAGGACCGCCCGCTCCATCACATTCTCTAATTCCCGCACATTGCCCTTCCATGCCAACCGCTGCAGATGCGCCAGCGCGGCCTCCGAAACAATCGCGGGACTCAGACCATTCCTCGAGGCCGATTGCGTCACAAAATGTTTGGCGAGCAAGGGGATATCCGTCGCACGTTCCCGAAGCGGCGGCACCGTGATGGGAAAAACGTTCAGACGATAATAGAGATCCTCTCGGAAGCGACCTTGCTCGACGTCACGATACAGGGCCCGATTCGTCGTCGCGACCACTCGGATGTTGACCGGCACCGGATCGCGCCCTCCGATCCGATCCACCTCCCGCTCTTGGAGTACCCGTAGCAGCTTGGCTTGAAGAGGCAGATTCATCTCGCTGATTTCATCCAGCAACAGCGTGCCCGTATGCGCCATTTCGAACTTACCGATTTTCCTGATCAACGCGCCGGTGAATGCGCCACGTTCATGCCCAAAGAGTTCGCTTTCCAGCAAGCCCTCTGGCAACGCCGCACAATTGACAGCGATAAACGGACGGTGGGCTCGGGGGCTTCTGGCATGGATAAACCGGGCCAGGAGCTCTTTTCCTGTACCGCTTTCACCATGAATCAACACGGTGGCCTGGCTCGCGGCGACACCCTCGATCGTACTCAAGAGCCTGACCATTCCTGGGTCTTGGGTTAAGATGGCTCGGCTTTCCGTCGATTGAGCAAGTGGAACAGTGGGAAGCCCTTCTTCCCGTCCAGCCTTCAGACTCACGATCGTCCGCTCCAGAAGGTCCATCGAAAACGGTTTCAGCAAGTATTCGCTCGCGCCAAGCTTCATGGCTTCCACGGCGGTTTCGATCGTCCCATAGGCCGTCATGAGGACGATCGTGACCTGTGGCGCTCGTGACCTGATCTCCTTGATCAGGTCGAGACCGCTCAGCCGAGGCATCCTGAGATCCGTCAACACCAGCCAAGGACGAAACCGAACGAGCCGTTCCAGGGCATCGTTCCCATCGATCGCGGCTTGGGTTGCATACCCCAGTCGCTTCACCGTCTCCAGCAACGCTGTTCGCATCGATGGATCGTCATCAACGATCAGTACTCGCTCACTTTCCTCGCCATTGTCGATGAGAGGGCCGTTTTTCTCTCGTTCATTCATGTCGCCAATCCTCCGTTAACGCCAATCCACGGCCCACAGGCTCTCCGTCACTCAGTTCGCTCCGCATGGTCTCCGACGTCTGATCTGTTACGGCAGTCTTCGTCGTCGAGGGATGCGGGAGGATGATGGCGAAGGTCGAGCCGTGCGTGATCATGCTCTCGACATCAATCCGTCCTTGGTGCGCCTCCACAATTGAATAGACAATGGCAAGTCCAAGACCGGTTCCGTCATCCTTCGTCGTAAAGAACGGGTCAAACATGCGTGATCGGAATTCCGGATCAATACCGATACCGCTATCACTGACTGTCAGTCGAACGGCCGGGATGCCAAGGGTCTGCAGAGATTCTTTGTGCAGACCGATCGTCAAACGACCGCCGTTGGGCATGGCCTGAACGGCATTGACCACTAAATTGACGATGACCTGCTTCATCTGCCCTTCGTGACACCAGATCAAGGGAATGTCCTTGTCCAGGTCCAATCGAACTTCCACCGGCACTCTCGTGATCGCATGGGCGGCTAACTTCATGGAATCATGAATCAAGAGGTCGGCATGATGCCATCTGCTCGTCATACGAGTCGGCCTCGTATACAAGAGAAGATTGGCCAATAGACGATCCATCGATTGGACCGCCTGTGAGATCTGCTCAGCATACTGTTTGGCAGGAGATTCCTTGGGCAAATCCCGTTGAAGCATCGATGCGAACAACTCGACACTCCCCAATGGATTTCTGACTTCATGTGCGATGCGACCGATGAGCTCACCCATGGCAGCCAATCGATCCTTGCGCTGTAGCTGCTCTTCAAGCTGATAGAGGCGGGTGACATCTTGGAGCAGAATGAGATGGCTGGACCCTTCTCTGGAAGCGTTGCGCAATGGCACCTGGCTGATTGCCATCACAGTCTGCCCGATTCGCTGAGGACGATCACACACGGCCACTCCTCGCTCCGCGAGGACGTCCGACACCACGCGTTCTCGCAATTCCGAGGCGCCGGCACCGAGCATCGACTCCGCGGCCTGATTGCAGCGAACAATCCTCCCTCGGTCATCGACCACCAACACGCCCGTGGGCAATGAGTCGAGAATGCCGTTGAGATGCGCTCGCATGGCCTCGTTTTCGCTGAGTTGCCGGCGAAGGGCCTCATTACTATCCGCCAACTCAACATCCATCCGCTCAACACGTGCCGTCAATGCATCATAAGACTGTTGTAACGTGTGTGCCGCTTCGTCGAAACTCCTGAAGGCTGCTTGAAGGAGCGCTTGCTCTTCCACCTTCCCCGTCGCAACTTTTGTCATAGCCCCTTCACTTTCTGAGATTGGCGGGCCGTTTGCAGACTGAGTTTGAGGGATGCGGCAACGCGGTTGATCATCTGATCGTCGGCGACATCAAGCTCTGCCAGTGCGATGGTGGCTCGATCGTATTGCTTCAGTGCCGTCCAATGCTTGGCCGTTTGCAAGTGTGCCCATTCCGCCTGTTGAGCCGTTGGTTTCTTTTCCAACACCGATCGATAAGCGGCAATCGCCGACTCATGTCGATTCAACCGAGACAACGTATCCGCGTAAGACAACAGCGTAACGACAGACTGTGTCCCGCCGGCCTTGAACGCCTCTTCATACGCCAGTGCGGATTCACTGAGCTTTTCCAATTCACCCAATGTCTTGGCCAGCTCTACATACATAGCGGGGCGTTCGCGATGCACCGGATGGCGCACCAACCATGTTCGGCAGAGATGAAGGAGGCTTTGCAGGTCCCGCTGGTGTCGTATGGCGCTGATCAGAAGATGCAGGACCTCTCCGTCGTATCGCCCGAGAGGAAATTGAAACCGGTATCGCTCCAAGACTTTCCTGGCCGCCTCCGGATCCTGTTGATCAAGGTAGAGCTTTCCAAGCCCCAGCAAGGCAGGTTCAACCAGTGCTGAATCCTTCTGCACTTTCAACACTTGCTGAAACAACCGTACGGCCTCTACCGTAAACCCTAGACGCTTGTGGGATTCGGCAATCTCCAGCAACACGGGGGACCGCGCGTACCGTTGCTCGGCTATGACGCCATGTCGGTGATACAAACTCACAACCGTCCAATCGTCATGCGATGCAATTGCCGCCTCAATCCATGGGATGAGGAGGCCCGACAACCGCGCTGCGGCTTTTGTGGCCCATCCTTCACTTCCTCTCGCAGTGCGAAAGGTCACCTCCTTGTACGTACGGATGGCCTCGTTGAGCTCATTTCTCTTCTCGTACTCTTGCCCGAGGTAAAACAACGCTTCGCTTCCGGTAGGAGTGTCCGCCTCGCGGATGGCGATCTCCTCCAGCAGCGCTCGATAGGAAGCCGCGGTGTCTGTCGGATCCGTCACGTTGTGAATCAGGGCTCCGATGGTCGGACCGAGGACATTGCCGTCGTCCGATACACGGTCCTGAGTCAGGAGCGTGGCCAGTCGTAGCTTGACCGTTGAGTCCAGTTGGCTCTGGGGATAAATCGACGGGATCAACGCATACACAAACTCAGCCTGAGGTCTCTGCCCGGTACTGCGCAATGTTTCAGCCACATGCAGCAAAGCCTTTGGCGCATACCCATGGCGTGGATAGAGATTGTAGAAGAGAAGCATCAGGTCTCGCGCGGAGACGTCATGATGTACATGCGCCTCCGTCATGGCATAGCGCTGAAGCGTAACCGGATCGCCTTTGACCAGATGCGGCCAGCGGCGATAGCTCAGCTCATAGATGGGCTGTGCTTCAGCAAGGCGTTTTTGCCTGAAGAGCGCATGGGCCAATCCCACCGTAGCGCCCTGCAGCAACGAATCACTCTCACTTCGCTTTCGCAGATTCGCAAAGGCATGCTCGGCATCTCGCCATTTCCCCGTGGCCATCAGCGTATGACCAAGCCCTAACAAGGCTCGATCCCCGTCGACGGGGAGATGGAGGGAATGAGCCATCGCTTGCTCGTAAAATGCCTGTGCCTCCTGAAACCACCCTTGCTCAAAATACAAATCCGCGATTCGCCATTCCGCTCTCCTGGCGTTGGAGGACTGCGGATGGTCGCGCAGAAGCTTCTTGTACTCTTGAATGGCCTCGGATCGGTTCTGCGTTACCGCCTCATCTCGAAGTGATAACTCCACCAGGTAGGCTTTCGCCGATGGAACCAGCGAGCTTTCAGGATGATCGTGCACAATCTTTTCAAAAAAGCGTTGAGCCTCGCCCCACGCTCCTTTCTTGTACGCGGAACGGCCCTCCTGCCACGCAAGTCCATCAATCCCCGAGGACTGGCCTTCTGCTCTGGGTCCATCGTCGGGCAGCGGTTGTGCAAGTCTTTCAATCCACGCCGGAGCTTGGATGGTAGCCGGACGATCAACCGGTGGCGTATTCGTGAGGGTGGAGGAAGACGGAGGAGGAGACTCGCCGATTGCCACCGGGACGCAGACCATCCAGACGGCAATCGAACCGATCAACTGAACATATCGCACATCACATCGATACACGGCGATAAGGCATCAGCAAGGCTCATGCCCTAGACAGCACTAAAAAACTTCAAGGAAATCAGAACACTTTTCAGGAAGGATCGTGTGACGGGATGGATTCCGTCAGGATCGGCGTCGCCTACGTCGTGAGATCGTCAATCTTTTGACTGGATGCGCGTGGCCACAGCGGGAGCGTTTCCACCTGTGATCGCGGATCAACCCCCTTGCGTTTCAGCTTCTCAACCAATGTCGTTCGATTGAGATGGAGGAGTTGGGCCGCTCGGGAGGTGACGCCGTTGGCTTTTTTCAAGGCTTCCATGATGAGGTGTTTCTCGTACTGCTCGACCTCCCTCGAGAGATGAATGCCATCTTCGCTCAGTCGTATGAATTGTTCTTTTAGCTCCGGGATCATGGACTTCCGACTGATCTTTTGCGGAAGGTCTTCGGAGGCCAGGATTCCTTGCTTCTTCAGGACGACCAGCCGTTCCATCATATTTTCCAGCTCCCGAATGTTTCCCGGCCAATCGTATTCGGTCAGGAGTCGAAGTGCCTCATCATCGAGACCGACCACCTGGGTATGCTTGCTCTGATTGAATCGGTTCAGAAAGTGATCGATCAGGAGCGGAATGTCGGTACGGCGTTCTCGAAGTGGCGGAATGACAATAGGAATCACATTGAGCCGGTAGAATAAATCTTGCCGAAACCGGCGTTCTTCGACCATTGCCTCTAAATCCTGATTCGTCGCCGCAATGATGCGTACGTCGACATGAATGGTCCGGTTTCCACCTACCCGTTCAAATTCCCGCTCTTGCAACACCCGAAGGAGCTTCACTTGCAAGGGGAGACTCATTTCGCCGATTTCATCCAGGAAAATCGTGCCTCCATGAGCGAGTTCAAACCGCCCCATCCGCGCATGCGTCGCACCGGTGAAGGCACCCTTCTCGTGTCCAAAAAGTTCCGATTCGAGAAGATTTTCAGGGATTGCGCCGCAGTTCACCGGGACCAATGGGCGGTCTCGCCTCTGGCTGTTGAAGTGGAGCACCCGCGCCACCAGCTCCTTGCCCGTCCCGCTTTCACCTTGGATCATAACCGTGCTGTCGCTGTCGGCCACCTTTTGGACGAACTCCAATACTTGCTGCATGGGTTCGCTGACCCCAACCAACTGCTCCAAGCGATATTGATCGCGAACTGCCCGTCGCAAGAGATGGTTTTCTTGTCGAAGTCGATGAAACTCTGCGGCCCTCCGCACAACCGCTGCCACGGTTCCAAGGTCGAACGGCTTCGTAATAAAATCAAACGCGCCGGACTTCATGGCACGGACGGCCGTTTCAATCGTGCCGAATCCAGTCATCACGATAGGAATGATCTTCGCGTCGAGCTTAGACAGGCGGTCAATGACCTCGAGTCCATCGATATCAGGGAGCTGGAAGTCCGTGATCACAATATGGACCACCGTCTCTTTGACGGCTTGAACCGCACCTGCGCCATCCTCGGCCGTGGATACGCTATAGCTTTCCCGCACGAGCGTTTCCTGAAGAATTTCACGCAAGGCAGGATCGTCATCGACAACCAGCACGTGAACTTGGCTCATACTCAATCCATCTCACTCCATTTGGAATACGAAATTATCCGCGGGCTTAGAATAATAATGTGTGGAAGGCAAAGCAAGTCTTATCAACTATTTGGGCAAGAACCCAGAAACCGATCTCGATCAGTTTCGAGGGCCCACCTCTCAACAGAACCAGCCGAGAACACTTGACCTCACAATGCAGAGTCTGTAGAAATGTAGCTCTTCGAGATGCTGGCGTAGCTCAATCGGCAGAGCAGCGGTTTTGTAATCCTCTCAGAGACTTCCTCACAAGCCCATATCAGATCAGTGAAACACCGCTCCAAGAGAGGCGTTTCACTGTTTTATGCCTTCAGTTTTTCTCAGGCCAATTGAGGTGAATTGGGGACAATTTTGCCCTCAAGAGAACACGCCGGGAACACGTAGGGTTTCTCTCTAGAGTCGCCACGTTCTCACCTCAATACTGTCGTTGTATGGAAGGGACCTCTGGAGGGCTGAAGGCCTGCTTGTGAAGCACCGCAACGCCTCAGCATGTAAACGCTAGAGAAGGGAATCTGCAACGCGTTGTGTATGTCCGACTGGATTGTTACTACCTAGATAGAGGCGGTGTCGCGGACCAACCCTCCATTTGTGCCAACCAGCGCTCCGCCGCAGTCGGTGATACAGCTCCTATGGCATCGACCAGTGAAAGCGCTCCGACCAGTCCACCCCTTGCGTCCATTACTGGGACATGGTTGGTGCGGTGCCTGATCATGGCGCGCAAGGCATCGGCCAAGATAGCGTCCTCCCGGCATCGCACAGCTACGCGGCGTTCGATCAGCTGATGGAGTGTCTTCATCTCAGGGACACCCTGTAGCGGTACTTTGTCATTGATGAGGTCAGGCTCGGCCAATGCTTGGACCGGTTCGTTGCCTTGGTACACAACTAAGATGGACACCTTCTGACATCTTAGGGTTTCGTAGGCCTCCTTCAATGCCATCGAGGATTGAGCAACGATCACCTTCTTCGTCATAACATCTCGGACAAGCCTATCCTCCCCCGGAAGCACACCATAGGCTTCATCACCAGTCGATTCTCCGACAAGACCGGAACGGGGACGTGGGGCGACGGTCACCATATCAGTCTTCATCAGAGACATCTCCAGGGTTGCTCAAAACCACATCCTCATTTAGCAGGCGCGCCATAGGACTCATCATCCGCAATTTCATTGTCGCCGGAGAGTTCACCCATAGCCTCGTGGTCGCTTCGCCATGAGAGGGCCTCCCTCGCCGGTTTTCTGCAAGGATTTGCTGAGGGATGTTTGGATCATCAACTCTCGGACCAACTGTTCCATGTCTTGGTTCATCAGCGATACCGTGGCTCGGAGCGAATCCAACATATGTGTCCGTCGCTGTAGGTCTTTCGTCGTGTACACTCCTCCTTCACCGAAGAATAAGCGGGCACGAGTCGCTTCTTCATCAGATCCCTGGTCTCCAAGCCGTCCCTCCTGCCTCCACCCGGCGATAATTTCGTCTCGGTACGTTCTTTGGCCATCGTCTTCACGCATCGGTCTCCGCAGAAAGCGCCAGACGGACGGCGGAACATACACTGGCACTTCTGCGTCTTCCCAGATTTCCTGCAGGATGTTATCGGGATGCCGGAAGGATCCTTTATTCTCGTGATAGAGAGCGCTCACACCGAGGGCTCCGGCAACCGTTCCTCCTATGATAGAAGCGACTCCTTCCGTGAGGCCGCTGATATCGGCGATCGAGAGACCTCCGGTGGCCGCTGCAGTCCCTGCACCAATGATGATCGCAAGCAGAGTTTGTCGCCTGATTTGGGCATCCTCTGCCACACGGAGACGATCCACAACCTCGGAGGATCGTTCGATTTCACACGTGGTCTTCGCAACCGTGCTCGACACTTCTAACATTGCGAGCGTGACGCGGCTGAGGATCTCCTGAATCACCCCGTGTAAGCGAATAGCATCCGTGGACGAACTGATGGACCGTTCTTCAAGAATCTCGAACTGGTTGAGAAGCGACAGTACTTCAATGACCTGCGCCGTCTGAATCGCACGCCAGGAAAATGTTTTCGGCGTCCGCTTGAGGCTTTCTGCAATCAGTGGATCGTTTTGCCGATTTTCAAATATTGCCAGGGGAATCTTGCGAAGCTCGACTTGCTCGGGCGGAGCGCTACATCGGCGGTCTGTCGCTTCAGTGGGTCGTGACCCGGAAAGGTTTGGAAATAGTGTGCAGCCGTTACAAATGATGAGCAGAAGTATGCCAAGAAACGGCTTCACTGTCTCGCTTCCACCTCTACTGATTCCATGGCCTGTTCTCACACACCATGCAGAAGAGAAAATCACTAATCCATCAACGCCGAGGTTGCAAAGTTGTCAGAGAGATTAGGCCGTTGGGGAGCCGCCTCCACTGTCCCCGACGGCCCTCATTTGTTGGGGTGACACCCCCCATGACCACATCCACAACCCCCTCCTCGTGATGCAGCTTCTCTGCAGGCCTCCGAGCAGTATTGCTCCTCATTCTGTACCTGGCACTGACATTCGGGGTGACGGCATTTCTTCTGATCCATGGCGACCTCCTTTTTCTTCGAATCGGTGAGGTGAACCGCGATCCGTCCCTTTCTTCTACAGCGATAGGAGACTAAAACTATTCGAGAACTGGATCGAACTATACTAGGCACATCCCTAGTTCCGGCCTGCTGAAAATCTCGTTCTGCCCTTACCTGAAAGGATTAGCTCCCCGTTAGATCTCGCCAGTTTGCGTGGAGGCGAGCATGGGTCTCTGAAAAATTAAAGGAAGAGAAACTAATCGCTACCGTGGATGTGTGGAGCTTTGTGGGGAGAAGAAACCTTCCCTAGGAGTAGTTCTAGGGTGCTGGATCTATGTTCTACTATACACTGGAACATGTATGGTACGATGCTTCGGATCAGACGGTACGCTAACTCTGTCGTTGCACAATTCACGTGGTGCCGGACCTCTGTGAGTAAACCGTCGAACAAACCAGACATCCCTCATGTCACTTCTTAAACCCACAGTCCTGATCGCCGACGACCATCCCCTTGTTGCTGAGGGGCTACGTCAGGTGCTGGAATCTGACTTTGAGATCCTGGGAACAGTCGGTAACGGTGATGATCTGATCCACCAGGCGAGAGCGTTGAGACCGCAGATTGTGCTGCTTGATGCAGTCATACCTCCGGACAATGGTTTCACCACGGCTCGACGTCTGAAAGAGAATATGTCTGACTGCCGAATCATTTTTGTGACCATGCTTGATGAGCCGACTCATGTCAGTGAAGCGTTTCGGTCCGGTGCCAAAGGGTATGTCTTGAAACAGTCCGTCTCGTCGGATTTAGTCAAGGCCATGCGTGCCGTCTTGCGCAATGAGCAGTACCTTTCCCCTGGCATCATGGGTGAAGTGAGGGAGTCGGTCGAATATCCCTGGACAAAGCCCGGTGGCTTTACAGAACATTTGACCGATCGCCAACGACAAATCTTGGAACTGCTTTCCAGGGGAGATTCCACGAAAGCGATTGCAGCCACGCTGAAGATTTCTCCGAAGACGGTGTTATTCCACAAAACCAGTATCTTTCGGAAGATCGGCGTCCGTTCACCAAGCGACCTCACGAAATTCGCTCTTACCCATGGTTTAACATCCTTGGCCACCTCACAAGACAAGAACCTAGAACCTAAGTAGGTCTTTCGGTGGTTTCTCCCTCAACCACTTCGGTTGTTCGCTGACGTCGACCTGGGTGGAACGTCCCTAAGCTTGGGAAGGAGCGACCGGCTGAACCGTGATAATTCCATTGGCGATCGCATATTTTGTGAGTTCTGGGCGGGTTTTAAGACCAAGCTCCTTCATGATGCGGGTGCGATGGAATTCGACGGTTTTGGTCGAGACATTCAGAATCCCAGCGATTTCTTTTGTCGAGCGCCCCTCCGCCACCAATTGCAGCACTTCACGCTGCCGAGGGCTCAGGGCGTGGTCAAACCCCTTCGCCCCGGTTTCCCCGTCCAGGGTTTGCGCTGGTCGATTCATATGCTCGACTAGCCCCTGAGCCACGCTAGGAGAAATATAAGTATTGCCTTTCAGCACCTCTCGCACTGCGTGCTGCAACTCATTGGAGAGCGATTGTTTAAGTACATACCCCGCAACGCCAACGCGGAACGCCTCCACGACAAAGGCCTGATCAGCATGCATCGTCAGCATCAACATCTTGATTTTGGGGTCCAGTTGTTTGATCTGTCTGGCCGCATCCAGACCGTTGAGTAGAGGTAGTGAAATGTCGATGATGATCAAATCAGGATGTGTGTCCGTGACCGCTCTAACTAGGGACCGACCATCCGCAAGAATTCCCGCGACCTCCGCATCGGACTCCAGTAGTTTCTGAATACCCTCTGCGACCAATAGATGGTCATCCGCGATCAAGATTCGTGGTTTCATCGAGGGCCTCCTTCGCCATGCGCCACAGATCCGTATGCACCTGACTATTTGCACCTATGGCGATCAGTCTCATCTTTGACATGTTAAAAGTCAAGAGCAGGTGTGACGAAATGAAGCGATGTCGGCGTATGTGCCACAGTCTCGATGGGGCATGTCTTTGGAAGCGGTATGCCGGCAGGAATTGCATCTGAATCAATACGAGTCGGTTTTGGTCTGCCGACCATCAACGTTTCGTCTTCCGTGCACCGTTCCGAGCTGTCTTGGCTTTCCCTCCCTTTCGACCGCCCTTGCGAGCCGGACTGATGTCAGTGGGCTTTCCCCGTCCAGATCCTCCAGGCTTCTTCCCGCCCTTATCCATTTTGTTTACGGTGGCCCACGCGCGTCGCTCAGCTTCGCTCTCCGTGACACCTCTTTGTCGATAACCCTTTCCGATGTGAGCGGCCTTTCTTTTTTGCTTTCCTGTGTACTTTGATTTATCTCCTCTTGGCATACGGTCTCCTTTCCGTCTGATCCGGTTTCGGATCTTGTGTCGTCTTCTCCTGCTATAGAGATGAGTGAGATGGGGGGAGCTTTCGCCAGCCGGCCCATCGTTCAAGCCATCGCAGTAATCGTAGTGTGATGAGCGAAACGACCGCGACGCCGATACCCAGCCAGAACTGTCCGATGGCCACAGCCACCCCGATCGCGGCTGACATTAAGAGAGAGGCGGCTGTTGTCAGACCCTCTACGCCATGCCCTTGCCTGGCCCGACTCCGTTGAATAATCGTACCGGCTCCGAGAAAACTGACGCCTGTGATGACAGCTTCGATCAGCCGAAGTGGATCCGTGCGTACAATATCATCGGTCCGGAGGCCATGATCGTAGCTTCTGATGAGGATCTCGCCCAAAGCGACAAACACCGAGGCGGAACCGGCCACCAACATGTGGGTTCGCAATCCAGCCGGACGGTTGGCCAGTTCACGATCAAGGCCGACAAGGCCTCCGAGTGCCATGGAAATCGTGACTAACCCAATGATGCTCCAGACCTCTGTGTCCGGCCAGCCTATCATGGACATCGGTCCTCTCGCGTAACTACCGACAACTCTAACGGATTCATTGGTATGACAGATCAACCGTGTCTATGTTTGTACGGTCGACAAACCGTGAAAGATGCTAGCACTACTCCTCGATCTACCTTGTCCCTTCCCTAGACCACTTACTATGCCCCGGCTGCTAAATGGTGGTCACTTTTATGAGGTTATCGCGCGTCAACTGTCCCCAACTAAGCTTGGGACCCGTAATTGGCGCACATGTGTTCAGCCATAGTCCCTCGTTTGACGGATAGGCGTACACCGGTATTACTAGGAACAGTCGGTTTCAAAACTAGGCATGCGACGAGGTTTAGAAATCCATGCAGGACACTATGGTAGCTAGGAAACACTCTCCCGTCGGCGACGGAAAGGAAAGGAGGTTGACAATCCCCAGATTCGAACAATCGCCCACGCTATCAAGTGGTAGGTAAAAGATATGCGAGATGAACTATCTCGAACAGATGTCCCATGTGGCGGAGAGATGAACACACAATTTGTGAAGGAGGAACTGTTCCATGAAGAATATGATGATCTGGGTCATTGGTTGTGCCTTGGTAGGAGCCGTGGGCTGTCAATCGATGACCGGTAAGACGGCAAGCCGTACCATGAGCGACGCGGGTATTACCGCTTCCGTACAGGCCAAACTGACTGCCGATAAAGTCTCCAATTTCTCGCGCATCGACGTGGATACCGAACGTGGGATCGTCACGTTGAATGGGGTCGTCCAGTCGGCGCAGGAAAGAGAGCGGGCAGGCCGTCTCGCGAAAGAAGCAGATGGGATCAAGGGGTTGAACAACAACCTTCAGGTCCAAAGTCAGTCACCACAATCGATGAATTAAGACTGCACGAGCGGGGGGGGGTGAGCACGCACAGGCTCTCCCCTCCTGCCACCCTTATTGCCGTTATTCAAGGAGGGGCAACCCATGACACACAAATCCGACAAAGGCGACTGGGGAATCTGCATGGAATGTCAATGGTGGCAAGTGGAACCGGAGGCCAAAATTACCCATTCGACGCTAGGTTTCTGTATCGATGAAGACTTGCAACCCTACAAGTTGAGCATAACAGGCAACGGCGGATGTAACCGATTTGTACAGGGTACTCCGGCCCGTGGCAGTGGATCGAGTCAGCAACCTCCGGCTGCGACGCCGGCTCGGTAACCATCATCTTTCAGGAGGAATTATCCATGAGCAAGCAGGTCGCGAGTACAGTGGAGCCATCAACCGAACTATTGAACATGCTCAAAGCCGACCACGACAAGGTCAAGGATCTTTTTGAGCAGTTCGAACAAACCACGAATGAGGAAGAGCGTGGCGCCATTATTAAGTCAGCGTTGAAAGAACTAGAAGTCCATGCTGACCTGGAAGAAAAACTCATCTATCCGGCACTCCGAAACCAACTCGAAGACAGGGAACTGATTACCGAGGCCGTTGAGGAGCATCATGTAGTTCACGTTCTCATCAAAGAACTGAAAGCGGGGCGTGTCAAGCAGGATCGAAGAGACGCAAAGTTCACGGTATTGGCCGAGAATGTCAAACACCATATTAAGGAAGAAGAGGAACAGCTCTTCCCGGAAGCACTCGTTCTTGATCTAGACTGGGAATCTCTATCGGCGAAGGTTGAAAAAAAGAAAGCACAGCTAGAATCTAAGGTCTCTCACCAGAAGCGACACGAACGGTAATCACTGCGGTGGGGGGACATGCAAGCGTTACGCGTGATCGCCCCACCGAAGGTCGGAACCTTAATAATTGTTTCACCAATAATAAAATCCATACGGTCTGGCTCCGTACATATAGCCACCACCATGGTAGGGGTATGGGAAGGCCCACCATCGCCGTCCCTCACTCACTTCCCATGTCGTAAGATCCTTGATAGAGAGGGTGGGAACAGGCCGATCCGCATCGTCCATCATCGTAGTCTGCATACTCGATACCTCACCAACGAGTGTGATGGGCGTGCCTTCTGGGAGGCTCGTCGGATCAAGAATTTCTTTCCCGGCATCGTACGCATAGAACCGACCTTGGGACTCTCCCTCCTGATCGGTCCTGGGAATGTAGTCGTCAGTCAACGGCAGCTGTAGGACTTCAATTCGAGTTCGGTCCTTGAATTTAGTTGTAGAAACCACCTTGCCGCCAAGAACGATCAGTTTCCCCTTGTGGGTACTGGGCGACCGCGCAATGTCCTGATAAGAAAGTCCTTTCTCGATATGCGTCTCCAGTGGATCAGGAATCACATCATAGCGAGTGCACGCGGGTATGGTCGCGCTGATGGTCACAGCCACAAAGAGGGCCACTAGATTGAATTGCATCTCTCCCTCCTTGCCCCTTGTTTCACCTCATGCGAATCGTAGGTCGTGTGACATCACTTACGGTCTTCCGGCGTCGGACGAGCAGGAACATTCTCGACGGAACTCGTCGGTTCACTCGTGGCTTCTGGCCGTTCAGGGTTACCGACGTAGCGACGGTCATCCGTAAAGCGACCTGGCTGACACCCGGCGATCAAACTTGAAAGACCCACAAGACATAGAAATATTCCAATTCGCTTATGCAGCATGCCACTCCTTCAGATGCTGAACTGACGATTCAGCAGACTTCTCGTGCTTCACTAACACTCGCATAAAGACATGGCCAGGGAACCTGGTAAAAGGCCTGGAACAAAGAGATCAGAGACCTGGTTTGGCTCTACCTGGATGTGGAATCAGGATCGAGACCTACTACGACGAAGCAGGAATGCGAGGCATAGCCGACTCACGCACTTCGTTGCGGAGCTTATTTCGTGATGGCGATGCCGGGCACGGGGACCGTACTTGGCTTGACGGTCATCTGGAAGAGATCATAGAGAAGGGCAAACACTCGAAGGCTCCAGTCGCGCTGTGGATCGTCCTGGACTGCTACCGGCAAGGCATAGTGAACCCCGTCAAACTTGATCGCGACAACAGGATTTTTCGATATGTCCGGATCACGTTCGATATGAAGGAGGATCGGTGCATCATACGCCTCTGTGTGCGTTCTCTCATCCGGGGTGACTTCAAACTCGCGCCGGGCCACGAGATCCTCCGCAAGGAACTCCAGCGTGTCCTCCAAACTTCGCAATTGGAGTGTCCCCAGGATGGGGACGTCGCCTCCGGGAAACCGCGGATGCAGATGAACCAAAATCTCATTGGGTGGCCAAGTCTGGAATTGTTCCCCCAATTCTCGTTTCTCCTCCGGACTCAATGCTGAAGGGGAATAATTGGTCAACATGATCCGCTTCCGAGCCAAAATCATTTCGCCTGGCTCTGAAAACGACCACACTAAATCCTTATCGAGACCGGCGACAATGTCGGCAGGACCAGGCTGAACCGATAGCCACCCTCTCCAGACCACCTCACTCGTTTCCTTTCCGACGGTGATGAGATGTTGCCGATGAAGCGAGGCTAGGTGAAGGATCTTGCGTCGAAACTCTGCGTATTCGGTAGGATGCCCCGGATCGTTGGGAAGGGTGGTGACTCCTTCTCGTCCAACGAGACGGAAGCTTCGCACAACGAGCCGAAGCAGCATGTTCAAATCTCCATGGGTAGCCAACAGGCTGGTCACCCGGGATTCATCCATCGGAGTCAGCAGTCGCTGCGTGAATTCTTCGCCACCCATCGGTAAGATCGTCACCGTGGGACTTTCACCTGCCGAAAAGCTCGCGACAGGACCAGCCAAACCTCGCCCGTCACCCTCCGGCGGAATGATTCCAGCGGTCGCTCGAAAGTCAAACGTGGCGGCCACACTGGGAACAGTTGTGAAGTGAAGCGGGCGATGATGCGCCGCTCGTACAATGTTGAGCAGCAGCTCCTCGCTAACCGCTTGAACAACGGATTGATCATACGCCACCACTGCCCGGTGCAACGCCGTGGGGGAGATACAGCCCACTGCCAGAACGATCGCACCACCTAACGCGGTCGCGCGAAGAGTGAGTAGGAAACGTGATACTAGCTCGCCCAAGTTGATGTCTCCTAGCCTGTGTCTCATGGGATCGCTGGACCCTCCGATTTCATGAGAACCGATCCAAGTGGTTCCTGAAGCGCTTGAGAGCCCCCACTCTTAATGAGGTGCAAGGGTCCTCACACGCGGTGGCCTTCCTACTAACTCGAATAAAATACTCTATGCGCTAGGGAAAATTCGAGGTCCTGCACATTGACTCATCATGGTAGAGGGTACACAGGTCCCGTAGGATAGCATAAAAACCAGGAGGATAGATTGGGCTCTCATGTCGTTCGATCTCAAAACCCACGAACACCAAATTCAAGGCCTCAACGGATCCGCTATGCAGTTGTCGGTCTAGGACATCTCGCGCAAGTTGCGGTGCTCCCTGCATTTCGAAACGCTCGGCGCAACTCCGATCTCGTGACGATCGTCTCAGGAGACGAGAAGAAACGGCGTGTGATCGGACGACGCTATAAGCTCCCTCGGACCTATTCGTATGATCAGTATGATCAGCTTCTCACCAGTGGAACCATCGATGCGGTCTACGTGGCCCTTCCCAACCACCTGCATCGTTCGTATGTGGAGCGGGCTCTGCAGACCGGGGTCCACGTGCTATGCGAAAAACCTCTCGGGCTGAGGGAAGTGGATTGCCGCTCTATGGTGCGTGCGGCAGAGCGGAGTAAGACACAGCTCATGGTCGCCTATCGTCTGCATTTCGATGAAGCCAATCTTCGCATGATCGAGCTGGCACGTTCCGGCCGGCTGGGTCACATCCGGATCTTTCATTCGCTCTTTACTCAGCAAGTCAAGGCAGGAGATACGCGCTTACAGGCACGCGTCGGCGGTGGTCCGTTACTCGATATCGGCATCTATTGCATCAATGCCGCTCGCTACCTCTTTCAGTCGGAACCGACTGAGGTATTAGCCGCGGCATCACGAACCAAGGATGCACGGTTTCGAGAAGTCCCTGAAATGTTCTCCGTCATTATGCGATTCCCCGGGGAGAGGTTGGCCACATTTACGAGTAGTTTCGGGGCAGCCGATCGAGCGGAATACGACTTGGTCGGCACCAAAGGCACAGGGCGACTCGAGAAGGCGTATGAATATAAAGATGGCATGCGAGCCCTCATCACAACCGGAAATCGTACGCGAACAATCCGTTACCCACACCGTGATCAGTTCGGCCCCCAACTACTCTACTTCTCAGACTGCATCCTGCACAAACGAACGCCACAACCTTCCGGTGTGGAAGGTGCCGTAGATGTCGCAATCATCGAAGCCCTACATCAATCAGCAGCGCGAGGACGAATGGTCAAGATTCGAATTCCCGCGGGCCCGGCACGACGGCCAAGTTTCTCTCAAGTGGCTCGATGTCGTCCGGTATCCCCTCCTCCGCTCGTTCGCGCCAGCTCCCCGACGAAATGATTGAACATGCTGGGTGTTGGAGGCGACCAAACTAGGAGTTTGTCCGGTGAGTGCCCGGTTCCTCTCCGGTAGACTGCTTGCTCTATAGATGGTCAGGTGCTGCCTGTTCCTGACGGACCGGCTGAGCGTGCCGATTGTCGCCGTCATCATCCGGGTGTCGTCGAATCGGAGAACGGCAGCATTGACAATGTACGCAGGAGGCCTCGTGAATCGCTCCACGGAAGGGGAATTGGCTATTGTGGGGAAGAGACTGGCGAACAGGATAGATGACACTGATGATCAGGCCACAACCGCTACACATGAAACGGCACAGAATGCCGGCGAGGTCCGATGAGCACCGGTCGACAGGAAGGTAATCGACGATGGACTGCGGTCACCCGCATTCTCACAGCAGTGGTCGCCATGCTTCTCTTATTTGTCGTTGCACTGATGTTCATCGATGAGCCGCTCCGCCGCATCATAGAAAGCCGGGTCAATGGCGCATTGACGGGCTATACTGTTCGTATCGGAGCGTTGGACTTCCACCCGTTCACCCTTTCGCTCGACCTTGAAAACGTGACCATCGCACAGGCCGATCAGCCGGATAAGCCGGTTGTTTCATTTCCCCGCTGGAAGGCCGATCTGCACTGGGCCAAACTCGTCAGAGGCCACCTCGTGAGCGAGCATCGATTTGAGACGCCTCGAATTTCAGTTACCCGCTCGCAGGCCGAAACCGAGTTAGACGACGAAACCGATCTTAGGGACCGCGGTTGGCAGACAGCCGTGATGGGCGTGTACCCATTCGAAATCAACCGACTTGAAATTATAGACGGTTCGTTCACCTACACTGATCGGCCAGATGGACCGCCGCTGGAACTCCGACATATCAACGCCACAGCGGAAAATATTCGAAACGTCGAGTCCCCGGATCGCCCCTACCCCTCTGCACTGACGCTCGAGTCCGATATTTTCTCATCCGGGCACTTGCGTGTGGAGGGACAGGCCAACTTCCTTGCGCAGCCCTTTACCGGGGTCGACATTGACTTCGACCTAAAGAACGTGGCGTTGGGTGACCTGCTTCCTCTTGCCGGTCGCTTCAACTTCCAGGTACGAGAGGGCAGGCTCCACACTCGCGGTCACACAGAATACTCACCCTGGGCAAAGCACGTGATGTGTACCGCCCTGGGAATTGATGGATTGAAGATGGACTTTCTGCATCGAAAAGCGACGCAGAAACGCGAAGGGAAGGTCGTCCGCGCCGTGGGACAAGGCGCCTCAGAGGCTGCCGATGCAGAACGACTGACGCTCGACATTCACGAAGCTCACCTCTCCGAGGCAGAACTCAGCTTTGTGGATCAAAGCGCAGACCCCAGTTATCGGGTCTTCGTATCGAATCTTGACATAGACTTGCGCGACTATTCCAATCAACCGGAGGCCGGGCCATCCGAAATCAATATGCAGGGCCGTTTCATGGGGAATGGCACGCTCACCGCCTTGGGACGTTTTCGCCCATCCTCCTCCACGCCTGATTTTTCACTCGGTGTCAAGATCATCGGCACCAAGCTTGAGTCTCTTAATGGGCTGTTCAGGGCCCACGCCGATCTTGACGTCAAGCAAGGAACCTTTGCATTATTCTCGGAAGTAACCGTGAAGAATGGGCGTATGCAGGGGTACATCAAGCCATTTTTTAGAAATGTGGACGTCTACGATCCGACGCAGGACGAGGAAGAGGGTCTCTTTCAGCAGCTTTATGAAGGCCTCGTAGAAACCTTGACCGATATCTTAAGAAATAGCGAGCGTAAGGAAGTAGCGACGACGACCCAAGTGGCAGGACCGCTCGCGGATCCTCGGATGAGTACTTGGGAAGTGATGATTAATCTCGTGCGGAATGCTTTTTTTGAGGCAATCTTGCCGGGATTTCGACGGCAAGTCGGACAGGGATCCTAGACGACCTGCCGTATGAGGAGGAACAGATGAACACATCAGATCTCTCCGCAGCAGGGCCGGTCAACCTCTGGAAGCGAGGAGGCCTTAGCTGGTCTGAATTGGGACGTCGTTTGTGGAAGGAAATTCAGGACGACGAGGTGTTAGGACGCGGCGCACAGCTCGCGTATTACTTTTTACTCGCCGTGTTCCCGATGCTCTTGTTCCTCACGGCCTTGCTCGGGCTATTTCCCGTCAATACATCGACCTCAGCCCTCCTTCAGTATGCCGAGGAGATCTTGCCGGCTGACGCACTCAGCATCCTACAACGGTACCTGGATAACGTCGTTCAAGGCAGTGGGACGGAGATCTTGTCGCTCGGGATTCTCGGCGCGCTCTGGGTTTCGTCGAGTGGAATCACCGCCATTATCGACGCCCTGAATGTCGCCTATGATGCTACAGAAACGCGGCCGTTATGGAAGGTCCGGCTCACGGGTATTCTGCTGACAATCGGCCTCGCTGGGTTTGTCATTTTGTCCGCCGTGCTTGTGGTGTACGGAGATCAGCTGGCCGAGTGGGCATCCGACTTCTTTGGGTTTGGAACGCTCCTGGTAATGACGTGGAAGATACTCCAGTGGCCTTTGGCCTTTATCCTCATGGTGTTGGCCATCGGCATCATTTATTACGTCTGCCCCAATGTCCAGCAAGAATGGCGTTGGGTGACCCCAGGCGCCGTCACCGCCGTCCTCTTGTGGATCTGTCTCTCACTGGTGTTCAAGCTCTATGTGACCAACTTCGGGAATTACAACGCGGCGTACGGATCCATCGGCGGTGTGATCGTGCTCATGCTGTGGCTCTATCTCAGTGGCACCGTCATCTTGCTCGGCGGTGAAATCAATGCCGAGATCGAGGCCGCCGCTCGAGACCAGGCATCGAACCGGTAGGCATGGTGAGTTTTGGCCGACCATGGAGTCTCGCCGATGGAACATCAGGGAGACCCTCCAACGCTTCAAGGTTCAGATGGACCGTGGATCACTGAACACCCCGCAGGGAACGTCGAGGGAGGATTGATGAGGAGTCCCAACATGCGTAACCGTCGAGCGGTCGACCGCCATCTCTGGGAGATAGTGGCGGTCAGGGACCTACTCTGGTTCGTCGGTGTTCTGATCGTCTGTTGGGTCGCGTATACCCTCAGCTCGATTCTCACTCCGATCCTGCTTGGGTTCGGCTTTGCCTACCTCTTCAATCCGCTGATTACCCTGATGCACCGACGCTGGGGCATTCCACGCCTACTGACCATCAGTCTGATCATGGTGTTACTGGTCGTTCTATTGGCGGCAACGATTGTCTGGATCGGACCGACCTTTTCTGACCAGCTCATGACGTTAATCGATAAAATCCCGGACTATATTCGGACGCTCGCCACCCATTATCATGTCGATATCAATACCCTCTTCCCACAGTTAGCTGATGTCACCGACACGATCAAGAAAGACCCCATGAGCATCCTTGGGCCGTTGTTTACCGGTACTGGGCAGGCCTTCGGTCTGCTCGGGACCGTCATCGGTTCCACGCTGAATATCACACTCGTCGTGGTGCTGGTTCCGATTTTTTTCATCCTCTTTTCCATGAATTTCGACCGCATCACGTCCAGAATGATGACCCTCATCCCGCCCACTTCACGACCACGAGCCACGGACATGCTGAATCGAGTCGATCAAGCGATCAGCGGATTCTTTCAGGGCCGTCTCCTCATCGGCCTCATCACCGCCGCACTGTATTCGCTGGGATGGGCCCTCTCGGACGTCCCCTATTGGGCGCTCCTCGGGATCGCCACCGGAGTGTTGACGATCATTCCCTATGCATCAGCCGTTGGATGGCCTTTGGCCGTCTTGCTCAAATATCTGGATGTGCTCGCCTCGCCGGACACCGGCGGAGGGTGGCTGGCGATCCTGGTCTGGCCGAGCGTCACCTACCTCGCCGTGCAGTTCGTCGAAAGTTGGGTCCTCACACCTTGGATCCAGAGCCAGTCGCTCGATCTGAGCGTCCCGACGGTGATGATCGTCGTGCTGATCGGCGGCGCGGTCGGCGGGTTCTTCGGCCTGCTGCTCGCGATTCCCATCGCCGCCTCCATCAAGATTCTCATGGAAGAGTATGTGTTGCCGGAGAAGATGTATTCAGTGCCCTGATGGCGGGTGTTCGGACAGGAGGTGAATCATACCCCTTCCGGCAGCTATTCGGGATCCGAGAGGATGTGTCCAGGAGACATCGAAAGACTGACTATGCACATCGCCCACTGGTGGCACCAACTACGACAAAGCTTCTGGTTTGTTCCGAGTCTCATCACCGTCGGGGCGGCGATCCTGTCTCAGATTACGCTGGAGCTCGATGAAACTTCCCTGTGGCGTGAATATAAGAGCCTCGGCTGGGTCTATTCCGGGAGCGGTGAGGGTGCCAGCGTTTTGCTCTCGGCGATCGTAGGCTCCATGATCACGGCCACCAGCATCACGTTTTCCATGACCCTGGTGGCGTTGACGTTGACCGCTTCACAGTATGGGCCCCGATTGCTCCAGAACTTCATGCGTCGTCCAGGGAGTCAAATCGTGCTGGGAACGTTTCTCGCCACCTTTATCTTTAGTCTGCTTGTCTTACGATCAGTTCAGGTCAATGGTGACAGCTCCGTGGTCCCTCACCTGTCCGTTACGGTCGCCATCATGTTGGCGCTCGCGAGCGTGGGGGTGCTGATCTTTTTCATTCACCACATCGCCAAAGCCATCCAAGCTGATACCATCATCGGTCAGGTCTATGGTGATTTATTGGCCTCGACCGACCGCATGTTCCCGGAGCAGATAGGAAAGGACGGCTCGAGAGACGATGACACCACATCCTCGGAACACGTCCCAGACGAAGCCGCCCTCCACCGCTATCAGCACGAAGGCCTCCCTGTTCACTCGTCATCAACAGGATATCTGCAAACCGTCGATGCAGAAGGGCTACTTGAACTGGCCATGGACCACAAGATGGTAATTCTCCTCCACCGTCGACCTGGACATTTCATCGTTCAGAATCAGCACATTGCGACCCTATACCCATCACATGGAGAGACGGACAAATTGAAACGGCGGGTGTGCGATCTCCTGATCCTTGGGCAGGATCGGACGTCCGAACAAGACGTGGAATTCGCAATTTTACAGTTGGTCGAGGTCGCCGTGAGAGCGCTTTCGCCAGGGATCAACGACCCTCACACGGCCATGCGTTGTCTAGATTGGCTCAGCGCGGCCCTCTGCCGCATTTCGGCACGCACCCTTCCCCATTCCTATCGGTATGATTCTCAGGGAAATGTTCGTGTGGTTGCGGAGCGGGCCTCCAAAGTCGGGCTGGTCGATGTCGCGTTTCATCAGATTCGACAGGCGTCGGTGGGGAAACCGGCACTGCTCATCCGATTGCTCGAGTCCATCGGTTCGATCGTCCTTCAAACCAAGGACAGTGAGCTTCTTGAAACCTTACAACGACATGCCGACATGGTGTTGCGCGAGGGGCAACGCAGTGTGCCGGAGCAGGACGATCGTTCCGATATCGAACAGCGGCATCGAGATACGCTCAATCACCTTCATCACCAACACACGCAACTCATGCTTAGCCGCCCACAGTCACGATAACGCACGGAGCGGGTTTATCACCTCTTCACCGAATCACTCCTTGCCACTCGCCATAGCGATCTTCAACAGGACCACACCGAAGGTTGAAGACAATGATCGCAAGCCCACTGGCGACGCTGATCCATGGCCATCCCGGCGCGCCGCTGCCAAGAATCCAGGGAGCGAAAAGCATCCAGGCACCGAGCAGGAGGTTCGGCACGCGCACCAAGCGCGCGGGTTCGGCGAACGCCACGACCGAGAACGTCACAACCAGCGCACCCACAATATGGGTGGTGTCGGCGATGGATCCGGCTAAGCCTACCAATGTCGGCGCAGCCATCAACCAGGCGCCGACGATCGTGCTCAACCACAGATTCCACGGAGCTGAGAACGCTTCGACGCTGTGGAGCATTTCCAATGGTAGAGATCGGGGCTTGACCTCCGGCTCCTGCGCTGTCTCCTGGTCACCACGCCAAAACACACGCCACACATTACCTCCGGCACGCCTGATCCGAAGAAGAAATTGGCCGGTAGCGATCACTTCATCCAACGCCGGAGACACCATCAGCAGCATCACCACCGACGCCACCAGACAGAGCGTACACCAGTCGCCGATGCTGACCGGTTGGAGAATCACCAAGACGATGCTGGTCACACCCGGTGGGATGATGAACAAGCCAAACAAGACCACCATCCACGGCATCGTCCGCCAACGCCGCACACCCCCGATCAGTCCGGCAAGCGCGTCGAGCAGATAGGAAAGTGCTCCTAAGCCAGCGTCGGATACCGGGAAAGCCTTAGAGACGTCCGAGGTGAGCACGCGCCTTGTGCTCTCGCCGAAAAACGGGTCCCAGGGAGAGACAATATGGCCGAGCTGAAACGCCGCCAGATAACGAGCGAGAAAGAATCCGATCATCGCCAGGAAAACGATCGCCAATCGTTGCACCCACCCGGAAGGGTTGTAACTCCAACCTGGTGGCGCACCGGAACCGGGACCGTCACGGTCGAACCAGGGAACAATACCGGCAAAGGTAATCACTAGCGCACCGACCAGCACGTCGTTGTTGTAGACCGCGGCATTCGAGGACCAGAATAGCAGCGGTGCGCTCAACACCCAGAGGCCGACTCCACACACGGTCCAGGCCGCCCAGGCGTGGCGAATAGCAAATCCACTGAACAGTAGAATCGCCACACCGCTGAGGAGGTCGCTCCAAAGCAGAGCGGGTTCGATCGTGCCGAGCACCGGTGCCGTGCCGATGAGCCACAGCCCAAGCAACATATTGGCCACATGCGGCCAAGACGGACCTTTCGTAACAGGCTCTGGCTGTAAATCATTTTCCCGATACCAGGCGACAGGGTCGGATTGCAGTGTGCTCAACATCTTCGGTAGCGTCTCTCGCAGAGAGCGTTGCGGCTTCCAGCCAAGAAGCGCGCGGGCCTGTGAGATATCGAGGGCATAATGATCGTCAGAGATGTCCATCATCCACGGCTTGATGAAGGGGTCGGCGCCCGGAATGAGGGTTCGAAGCCAGGCGCCAAACTTCGCAATCGGCTTGGGAATAGGATAAGTAGTCCATTCATGACCATGGAGCCGGCGGCTGATGCTGCGTTGGAGTTCGTCGTAACTCAGGGTGTCGGGCTCCCCGATGAGGAGCGTGGTGACCGGTGGGAGCTCCTTGCGGTGGTCCACAGCGAGGACCAAGGCTTCAACCATATCATCCATATGAAGAAAGGTCGCTCCATGGGAAAGGTCTCCTGAATAGAGGTGACCGATGAGCCGCCGCTCATAGATTCGCTTGATCTGGTGCGAGATAGGGATCGAATGGCAACGATCATCATACACACCGGCAATCCGCAACAGCACGACCGGTACCGTACCCCGTTCGCGGAGAATCAATTGCTCCGTGGCGACTTTTGACTGAGGATAGGCCCATTTCGGCTGGAGCGGCCAATCTTCGTTGATGCGTTCTCCAGGTCGACAGGGTGCATGCACCAGCATGGTGCTTGAAAAGATGAACTGCTCGACTTCAAAATCTCGCAACCCGTGCAACAGCCGTTCCGTGCCTCGTACGGTGACTTGCTCATATAAAGGACTCGGTTCACCGGAGAAACTATAGTAG
Source organism: Nitrospira sp. (assembly GCA_036984345.1). Classification (GTDB taxonomy): domain Bacteria; phylum Nitrospirota; class Nitrospiria; order Nitrospirales; family Nitrospiraceae; genus Nitrospira_D. Next base: position 45,342 of record BQXA01000001.1, read on the forward strand.
GCGGCGAGATGAATGACTGAGGTAATTCGTTTGTGTCCGAGTCGACGAACCCTGTCCAGCGCAGTCTGCACGCTGTGATCTGAGGTTAGATCGCAGTCGATGACGTGTTCGGTATCCGGCGGCGGATGGGGCGGCCCTTCGCGATCGAACCCCATTTCGATAAAGCTTTCGCCGACGCGATTAATAAATGAGCTGCCGATACGACCACTGCTGCCGGTGATGATTAATGTGCCTAGTCCCTTGTCAACCATGGCTGTCTTGTTCATGTCCGCATACCTTCATCTTTAACCGCCTTCCAGATCTGGCCTCACAGAAGAGTGCACTATCCAGACGGTGGAATGGTTTTTCTGAGACGCAGCCGCGCCAGGGTGTTCAAGCCGGCCTGTTGATGATTGTGCGCTTTGATCTCAGGAAGGACTACTGGAGCAAACCCTAAACGAGTCGCTTCTTTCTCGGATGTGATCGGAACCTGCCGGTCGAAGCTCGTTAAACCTCAACAATCGTGCTGATGTCGATAATGAGTGCTGAGCGGTTTATCTTGTCCAGAATAAGTGGAACATTAGGCTGAGAACAGAGACACGGGAGTGAGTTGTCCCTGTGCCTCCGCTCTTCTCGTAACTCGCGATGAAAATGAGCGACTCCTTCGTCCCAGCCTTATTAGGCCGCGCGCTCGCGATATTGCTCAGCCCGCACTTCCACGCTGGGCGCTTCAGGTGTGCCGGACAACCCGCCGGCGATCGACAGGCCCAATGTGATAATCGCGAGAACGGCCAGCCACATGGCAATGCTCCCCATACGATCCAGTGCACGATTACCGGTCTCGACGGATTGTTGTTTGACCTGCTGCCTAACCTCTTGAGCCTTGTCTTTCAGAGGCTCAATGAGACCGATGGTCGAATCAACCAATTGCGTTGCCTGGGATTCAGTCATATCCATCTTGGTGGTCATGATATTAATGGCGGCCACGCGATCCAAAACCATGAGTTTCTGTTGAAGTTCTTGGAGGGCAGAATCCGCCAACTGTCGCGGCGGCTTCCCGCTTCGCGAGGCGTCCGCTGCGCGCTCCGCATCTTTCCTGATCTCGCCTGGCTGGAGCTCCTTCTTCCCTGTCGCCGCTAGAATCGATTCAGCTTGGCGACGCAGTTCGCCCAAGGAGATGGGCGTCTTCGCATCACCCAATTGGGAAGCGGCTGCAGAGACCACGGTCGTTGCCCCTTGACCAAGACTACTGAGCGTCGAGCCGAAGGCGGAGAAGACGCCACCCAGCAGGGTCGCCATGACGGTGGTGGTCAACCAAGCAAACACCAGCCAGTTGACACCCCAAACAATCACGCCGTGATAAAGTCCGTCGCTGCGCAGTGGACTCCCCGACATGCGCGCGGTGATATATCCGCCGACGAAGGCGGAGATGAGCATGGAGATGCCCGTCCAGATTCCCGTTCCGATCGGCACCCCTCCCGCCGGTTCAGCATCTTGGAGATCGATTGACCATGCACCGATCGCCAGTCCAAGCAGAGTGAATACCAATTGTGTGGCCAGACCGACTGCCCAACCCGCTATGACTGCGCTCCATCGAACCCGCACTCCGCCGATCGACCATTGTTGATGCTCGATTGCGTGTTCCATTACAACGCCTCCATGACCATCCATGTGATAACCATCCTTCATTCTGACCGAAATCCTCTAGACCGACCCATGCTTTGTGCCATGTCATCCACCACATGTGAGCTTGATCGACTCGATTTCATCGCTCATGTTCACGACACTCAACTCCGTGACACGCTTATTCGCCGGCAAGATCAATTCGATTCCCTTAAAATCCTTCTCTGAATAGACTTTCATCGTCGCATTGGGGCCGACGATGATGCTGTCAATTTCGTTGTTCCAATTGCGGCCGTTATACTCTTTGAGGTTCGCTATCTGGGACGGACCTTGTATGAGGACATGTGGATCATCTTTATCAAAGTCGGTATCCTCAAAGATCTCGGCATAGCAGGCCTTGTCCACTGTTTTTGTTTCAAGATCTGCGGCGGCGTAGGCAAGTCCAAGACCCACATACACCAATCCTGCCACCATCAACAATTGCTTCATTAATTGTCTCATCATCATGAGCTCCTATTGGATCCCTTAAAATTGTGACACCTTCCCCTCGCACGACATGTGTCTGGGATCTGAAAGGTTGTATTTCGGACATTACATAAAGCTTGACCGGTACAAGGCGCTGCCGGGATTCAGTCGCCAACACAAAAAGCCGCGCGCCTCTTCCGGACAGTCGTCCTCATTCTCGGAACAGAGGAGTATAAAACGGAGAAAGGCACGACAGGATGACCATATTGTCCGTCTCTCCCATGTCATCTACCGCAAATCATCAAGTGTTTTTCCAGGAGCGTCCAGACCTGGCTTGGGAAGCGCTTTCAGCTTGACGACGGCTAGAGCGACCCCCGTGGAATTGAGTTGCGCGGCGACTTTATCTCCTTCCTTGTGAAGACCTCGGATCTTTGTTTCCGGTTCGACGTTCACATGGATTTCCGACCCATTCGGCTGTTTCAACACATACATCTCTTCCACTCGAACAATCTCACCCATGACGGTGCGACAGGGTTGATTGGCTGTGCACTTGTCGTTTGAAGGAAACTCGATTGTCTCCATGGTTTGCCCTGACTCAGCTGAGGAGAAGGACGGGAAGGCGAGCACGGCGATGGCGGGAATGATGACTGATCGTAAAACTTTCATACATGACTCCTTTCTCAACATGAGTCGGATGGACGAAACGCCATCCAAATGAACATTAGATTCTTCGTCATACTCAAAAGTAGGACGTCAGCTCACCCTACTCTTCATGTGTGGATGGAAAACTGGAAGAAACCCTAGAGGGACTCACACTTCTCAGGCCGTGAGTCCGTCTCAACTCTATGCACAGAGGCTGTGGTGCTTGGTCCGGAACCGAATCCGCAGATTCCTCGCCTACACAAATTCTGCGAGCAAGAGGTCACACTATTCCCGTATGCTCCTCGCCTCTCATGAGATCAGCTTCAGGTAGTCCTGTCGAGAGGGATTCGGTGCTCACGATGAGGTCGCTTGTCCTTTGTTGATATTCATCCTGATAGATCGCAAATGTCTCTAAGACAGCCGCCAGCAAGATGGGACCAAGAAACAATCCGAGAAATCCGTAATAGGCCAGCCCTCCGATCGAGACAAAACATAACGGGAGTAGCGGGAGTCGCGCCTCAGCTCCCACCAAGATTGGTTGCAATAAGTTATCCAGTAAGCCCACGAGTCCTACACCAGCGGCGACGAGAATGATCGCCTTCACCATAGCTCCGGTGAACAACAAATAGAGTGCCAAGGGAACCCAGACAAGCGCGGTTCCCCCAAAGGGAAGAAACGACACAATGAAAGAAAGAAACCCAAGAAACGTTGCGAACGGGAGCCCGAGGAAGAAATAGATCATGCCGGAGACCACGCCTTGGGCCAACGCGGTCAATAAGGTTCCGCGCACAACCGCATGCAGCGTGGTTTGCAGCCGTGTAAGGATCTTTATCTTATGTTCTTCTTCCAGAGGAATGGCTCGACAGACGCGGGCAAAGGCAAGCTCTCCGTCCCGAAACATAAAGAAGAGCGTAAAGATCATCACGACAAAATCAGTCGCCAGGAGAAAGGCGTTCATCGCAAAATCTACACTCTGCGAGATCAAGAATGAGCTGATGACCTTCCCTCCTTCCAGCAACGAGGTTTGAATGCTCTCGCTGCGACTGACGATCGCTTCCCCGACCAGTCTCTGCAGGACCGGCCCCACACCGGGAATCTCCCCCAGCAGGGCGCCGAGGTCTTGAATCCGACCTGCCTTGAGCCAGTCGGCCACCTGGTCATACGCCTCGACGGCCTGGTGGCCGGCTAAAATGATTCCATAAATTGCGGGGAGCACGACCGCGAGGAGGACCAACACGGTCATCAACGCGGCTGCGAGATTGGATCGGCGGCCGACGAATCGCCAGAGTCGAGTGTAGAGAGGGTACGTCGCGGTCGCAAGAATGATAGCCCAGGTAAGAGGAGGAAAAAATGGCTCAAGGATACGGACGAGCTGCCATAAGAGAACGAGGAAGACGAGGAGGAAGATCAATCCAAACAGTTGTCGTCTTGTCATCATGCTCCTCGACCAGATCGCCTAACCCCGTGGTTGCGAACCCAATTGTTTCGACCAGAAGAGGAACATGCCGTGACCACCTCGAGACGAGGTACCATTGTCCGAATCACGGTAGATTCCAAAGTTATAGGTGTAGTTGAGTTCGATCTGGGACCTCCATGGGGCGCCGGATACGATCCCCACTCCCACCGTCGGCATGGAGTCCGTGATCTGTTTGATCCTACCCTGGGAGGCGAAACGAGATTGTTCGACGAAGGCCCAGCCTGCTTCAATGTATGGGTAGAAAAAAAAGAGTGCTTCATAACGGTATTGCACGTTCGCGATGGCATAGTGACGTGGAAACAACTCGTTGAAGGCGACCCCGTGAATCATCGGGAGGGCCACCGCCTCCCACTCATAGCCGGTCGGCCGTCCGGGCAGACGAAACGTGCTGAATCGGTCGAGATCCTGCCCGATGCCTCCATGGAGACTACCCACCAGTCGATGTTTGTCACTGTTCAGAAACGGAAGACCTCTTGCGGCCAACAGATATCCGCTTACGGCAATATAGGTGCGTTCTCTCTTGAAATCGGGTGTCTCAAACGGAGGACCTCCCCACGCGACCCACTTGGCACGATGTCCATAGAAGACGTCTCCTCCCAGGGTCACACCTTCATGGGGCAGCTCCATGAGATTCCGTTTCATCGAATCCGTCCTCACCCTCAGATGAATACGACCTTCGTAGGTATCACTCGGGACGCCATACTGCGGTGAAGTGTGCGCTGTCCCTTTGAACCAGCGGTATCCAGGCTCATAGGTCAGGAAGATGTTCACAGCACTGTCCTGTTTGAGCGGTCGGATGGGAAGACGATAGCCGAGTCCTATGCCTCCGAAGATATAACTCCACTCGATTTCCGTCTCCAGAATTCGCCGCCCCTCCACGCTCTCGGACCGACCAAGCGGCGCGATGAAATTATCCAATGAAAAGATCACCGTCCAGTTGGGGAAGGAGCGTAGTCCGATGGAGTAGTCAAGATCGTTGACCGCCCCGGAAAAGGTTCCACGAAATCGCCGATTGTCATCATCCCAATTCCGCCACACATATAAAGCGCCAAAGGGCAGAACCTCCAGTTGAGGGGGTCCCTCGGGAATCCACTGCAGGCCGAAACTCGCGGCAGTGACAGATCTCCGATCCCTATGATCGACGTGGATCTCCTCTCCAAACAGTTTCGTGCGATAGTCTTGCCCGGCCAGCGGCGTGGGTTGTTCAACGGGAGTCGGATCCTCCTGAGAAGGATCGGCCTCGCTCAGTCCAGGGGTAAGGATTGCGGAGGTGAAGCAGAGGGCACAGCACGTGAGAAACCGAACAGGAAAGAGCTTCGCACACCAAGGACCCATAGCGCATCAACCGACTTTTCTTCTGTGATTACCTAAGGAACCCACGCACGAGAGTCGCATGACTCCCGTGCTCCGGAACCACGCCCGTATGCGAGGCATGGCCCAGACAGACCAGGGTCCATCACCCGGATACTGATGGAGCTGATCTCACTTCTTCTTCCCCGCATTTGTCTTGGCCGCCTCCCCTTGAGAAAACGGCTCTACAGACAAAATATGATTTTGGTCATTGGCCTCGACCTCCACCATCTTACCCACCTTAATCTGACCGGCTGCCTTGCTGGTCTTGTCTCGATGCAGACGAACCTCGCCATCCTTGGTTTTAAGGACGACGGCGTCGCCATCGACCCGAACGACCTCCCCTCTGAACCGACCTTGTTTAAAACCCGTTTCATCGGTGAGGGAGAATGGCTTCATATTGTCTCCAGGCGACGGGGAATCCTGGGCATAGGACGAACCGGTGAAGCCAAGCGTCGCCACTGAGACAGCGAGACACCCGGTGAGAACGATATGCATATGAGTCTTCATGAGAACCTCCTGTTTGAGTATCAGCGGTGTGAGGTATCAAAATCTTGGCCAGTCACAATCTCGAGGGTATACGGCTTCTTACGGCCACGACCATCGGTCGGCAAGTTTGTTCGAACACTGCAGGCGTCGCAGGCGATCGCCAACGTCACGCGATGACTCAATGCTTCGACTCGAAAGACAAGGTGATACTGTTGCGCACCGCACTCGGGGCAGGTATAGTCCGAGAGACAGCCTCTTGTCGCCTCGGGATCCTCGCAAGAAACATCGGTTTGATTATTACGGGAAGAAACGGTGCAGAATCGGCCTAGCATATGTGCCTCCCTGTGATGATGAGGCCAGAATAACCGAATACCGGCGAGGTAAGCCTAGGCAAAACCCCGGTTGGGTCTCACTTATCGCCTAGTAGACTGGCTGCAAACCCGTACTTCTGAAGACAATTTCTGTTTGCGCGATCGCGGCGCATGAATTCTTAGAAGACAAGTGATTTGTACCTAATCAATCAGGTCGGATTTGCAGCATCAGTCAAACCTCACCCTTCCCGGAGCCGTTTGGGAATTCCAAAAGATTGTATGCGGTCTGGCTGGGCAGAAAGTCGGCGGCGACTCTGGTCAGCCCCTCGGTGTTTCGTCTTGCTCGTGGAGCCATACTGCTTCCTCATCCACACGGGAGGCCAAATCATTTCGCGTTTACCCTGCAATAAGGGCTAGAACATATGCCAAGTGGTATGTCCGGTCGATGGCTATCCTGGGCTGTTTCCGATCTTTACAACATGCCGTTGATGGCAATGTGAAGAGTACTTGTCTTCGCTTACAGGCAGGAAACGTGTTCCGCAGCGTCACAGGTTTTCTACCCTGAAGGCAACGCGAGCAGGTCGTGAGACCTTCTTTCTCAACACCACCTCCGATACCACGGCGTTCCGGCATGCCGCTGGCCTGGGTGACTAGCCTGCAACTACCAAGCCGTTCCTACTCTCCATTATGGCATGTCATCTGTGTCAGAATTTAGTTTCCGTGTCTGTACTCTGGTGGATAAGGACGGAGTTGACCAACAGCCTACTAGGGTAAATGCCCGTTCCACTCATATTCCCCTTCGTGCCAAAGTTAGCAAATAGGTTATCGTATGTTTACAGCAACTCGCTTTACTGATTACCCACCTGGCAAACTGGGGCGGGTCTTACGAATACCGATCTTGGCGTTATTGAGTTTAGGACTCACGATGATCCAGGGCTGTGGCTCGGATGAGACTCCCCAAAACGTGCCACAGACCGTCGCTCCGCTCAAGCAACAGGCTTATGTGAAGGCGTCTAACACTGAGAGCGACGATTGGTTCGGGACTAACATCGCCGTGGATGGCGACACGCTGGTCGTGGGCGCTCGCTTTGAGGACAGTGCGGCCACAGGGATCAACGGAAACCAAGCCGATAACAGCGCTCCGGACAGCGGAGCGGTCTATGTGTTCACCCGCACCGGCGGAATCTGGAGCCAGCAGGCCTATGTGAAGGCTGCCAACACGGAGGCCGGTGACGAGTTCGGGTCTTGGGTCGCCATAGCCGGCGACACGCTGGTCGTGGGCGCTCCACGAGAGGACAGTGCGGCTACAGGGATCAACGGAAACCAAGCCGATAACAGCGCTCCGGACAGCGGAGCGGTCTATGTGTTCACCCGCACCGGCGGAGTCTGGAGCCAGCAGGCCTATGTAAAGGCTGGCAACACCGGACTGGATCATAGGTTCGGAAGCCACGTGGCCGTTGACGGAGACACCCTAGTTGTCGGGGATCCCGGTGAGGACAGTGGGATGGCCTATGTTTTTTCCCGTACAAATGAGGTCTGGAGCCAACAGGCTTCCGTGAAGGGCTCGAACACAGAGCTCGGTGATAGGTTCGGGGTTCATGTGGCCCTGTCGGGTGACACGGTGCTCGTGTCGGCTGGAGGGGAAGCGAGTGCGGCCACAGGGATCAACGGAAACCAAGCCGATAACAGTGCTCCGGATAGCGGCGCGGTCTATGTGTTCACCCGTGTGGGCGGAGTCTGGAGCCAGCAGGCGTATGTGAAGGCCTCCAACGCGGAGGCTGGTGATAGGTTCGGCATCATCGCTGTAGACGGCGACACACTGGCCGTGGGGGCTATAGAAGAACGTAGTGCAGCCACAGGGATCAACGGGAACCAAGCGGATAACAATGCTTCGGACAGCGGAGCGGTCTATCTATTCCAACCACAGTAGATGTTTAGTCCACCATTTGATGAGCTGGGTTAGAAATGAATCGTTGTGGTTTTTAGGTCCATATGTTGCCGATGTATTCGAAGCGCGTGAGGCCTTTGACGGTTTACACCACATGCCCATACTTATGGGCATGCTGCGGACCGAGTAGAAGATCGTGCACAGACGTTCGTCTCTTCCACTTCATCACCGTTTTGGAGTTGATCGCATGACGGCTGGGGAGAATGATCAGGCTTTCTTGCCTCTCTTGGATTGCTCGACGTACCGCCGTCGTGTGGGTGCTTCCAGAGAGCATGTGTCCCATAGCCCGTCCTTCCATTGATGGCTCAAGAATACACCATCAAATGCTTCGACCAAACACCTACCCGATGAATTGGAGACTGACTGGTCTGGTTGTATCGAACCACTCTATCAGCATCACCATCTTGCATGGCATCACGTCGTCATCCCTCCAAAGCTCTAACCCCAAACCCAGTACGTCCCCTCAGCATCTAATGCCATACAGATTTGCCCGCTCTTAATAAGAAAGTCGAGCGCCGTTTCTACTTGCTGCCGCGTCTGATCGGGACAGAGATCGACCAGCTCCTCCAGGCGATGGTGTCTTCTATCTTGCAACGCGGTGAGAATCTCCGTGACCTGAACACGATCGATTGCGATGGCTCCAGTTTGCATAGTCTTCCTCCGGACGTGTTGTTCTTGTCCTACCCTAATCGAAGTATTCAGTTCGTGTGAACTAGACCTTTTCCCAGGTGACGAGGGAAGAAGCGGCCGGCTTCCAGTTCAACGGGACCGAATTGATATATTCCTATTTGGTAAAGGAAGCGCGGTGAAGCATGACAGGCAAGGGCGGACGACGAAGTCATCTAGCCGTGAGTGCTTGGGAACTGCTCGTTTGCGTCAACTCGATCATCTCACAGCATGGGGATTAGTGCGCAACGCGACGTGAGACGGCTGGATCATACGGAAGAAGCCACACAGGCTTATCCGGCGTGCCGAACATGGTACGCCTGCCCCCTGGAAAAAGAGAGGGCAGGATAATGACGTATCTCTTCCTGCAGGTCCTATAGGCTGGGTGGATCCTCGCCGGCTAAAACCTTTGTCTCCTGAGCTTCCAATGCCTGCATCTCCAGGAGCATCCCCAGCAGTGCTTGCCTCCTCTGTTGGAGGCTCTTTTTTTCACGATCCCTCGACTGGGGCTCCTGTGCAGATTCCGGCAAGTTGACGAGGGCCTCGGCCTCACCAAGGGTGGCGTACTTGTAAACTTCCAGATACTGGTGGGATTCCCCATACAGCTTTGCTAGGACCTCTTGTGTTTGGGTGTCGAAGGACTCCAGCTCTTGCTGGTTCGGTTCCTGAATGTCCATCGAATCCAAGACGTCCAGTTGGGACTTTATGGCGTCACTCCGAGTGTAGGGAGCAAACGAAGCGTTCGTGTTCGGCATAATGGCTCTCCTTTCTGATCGCGTTCGGCTGGTGGTTGCGCCTAAGGCTCCTCTTAGACGCTTTGTCTATGGTACGACGGGGGCAGGTTGAGATGACCTGGAGTTCCCCCTAGAATGATGGGTGCGTCCATACACTCATAACCAGGACTGGGATAAGTAATTTGGGTCACGTTTCTGGATTCATGAAACGTGACCCCACTGCTTACTCATCTTTTCGTGTATGGTGAGGTGCGCTGTTGTGCCTATTCCGTATGTGTCCCGAGGGGTGCGAGCCACACCACGTCAACGAGACGCTGAGTCAATTCCGCCGGCGATTGATCCCCCGGATACAAGGTCACATAACGTTGTTGTAGATCGCGTAGCGCCTGCGAATGATTTGCGTGAGGTATTTTCGCCAAGGTGAGGAGAGAGTTTAGATATTCCCCACGCCCTTGGGCAATATCGTGCTGCAGGTTATTGAAGTTATAGGCAGCGAAGGTATGCACTCGCTGCTTGGCCCGAATCAGATCCTCACTCCCAACCCGTGATCCTGGCGTCGTGCTGGACGTAAACTCCTTCGTGGGCTGGGTCAACTCGGAGGCGCCTTGAGTGGTGCCATTAGAGACGGCCGTGGTGGCGTCGAATGGGGCTTTCACGAGTTCCACAGTGGCATCACACGCACTGAGTCCGAGAGTTAGGCAGCCCAGCAAGCCCGCGTGTAAAACGCTGCGTCGGATAGATGTGATCATACGTTCTCCTTTCGATAGGACGGAAGAATGTCCGGTCCATCGTCGTTCCATGATGGTATGCTGGCGAACATGCATAGGAGCCCTAGCACATTCCCTAGGTGTACGTGTTTTGTTTCCTAAGACGACGACGCACTTCTGAGGCCTAGCCTTTTCGTCATCAGCGACTTGCACGAAGCTTATGCCCAGGTGCTATTGGGAGGGAGACGATGCGGAACCATGACCAGATTCTATCGAGGCGATGCGGACGCTGCGCCTATCGCAGGTCACAGGCGGTGACCTGCGATCACGCACCTAGGGTGGCCTAATCTTTCATCTTTTCTGTCAGCTCTTTCACCTTACCTTTTCCTCGTTCCATCGAGCCTTTCACGTCACCCTTCGCTCGTTCATATTCCGCCTTGACGTCGTTGCCCTTGGCTTCTTCCTTCAGGGCTTTCATCTCACCCTTGGCCTCTTCGGCGGCACCTTTCACTTCCCCTTTCGCCTTTTCCAACTGTGCTTTGGCTTCGCCTGCTCCACTTTCACTCATACCACCGAATAGAACTGCCACACCGATCGCCATACCCATGAGCAGCTGTTTCATACCATCCTCCTTGTGTTGTTGAGCGTATTGAATCAATGGTCAAACGCGAGATCTCGACAGTGTATCAACCCCTATCACCTCTCAATACTAGTGCAACTCCTAGTGGGTCATGCCGTCATGAGCTAGTCCCGTGACATGGCGAATGTCTACACAAAACAAACTCGGCAGGCCAGATCATGGTTAGCGCGTACGTAATCGTCCAACTGCTTACTTCAAACGGGGCCTCGCACGAGTGCGCACGCTCACTGTTGAGTGAGGAGGATCTCAAGGCAGAACTAGGGCTTTATCCGGTACGTGAGCGATCAGAATTCGTAGTACGGTCACCAGCGAACGTGATGCTAGATTACAGACACAATGAACGCTCAGCCGGCAACATACCAACAATGATGCGCGCATGATTGAGGGAGCCTCGCACTCACATACACTTTTACCCATTCATACTTATTGGAGGAGGAGCCATGAACAAGACTGATTCATTAGAAAACACAACGGAGCAGATGGGACGCAAGGCGGAAGATGCCGCGCAGAGAGCTGGAGAGAAAGCTCGCCAGGTCTCTGATGATATCAGCGAGATGGCCCAGAGGGGTGGCGAAAAGGCGCGTCACCTAGCTGAGCGCGTCGGTGATGAGATCGCAGACGCATCGGGTAAGATCCAAGATAAACTGCGGGAAACGGGAAAAGGCGTGGGTGAAGTCGTGAATACCGTTTCTGAAAAGGTCCGGTCATCTGCCCAGTACCTTGAGGATTCGAGTGTGGAGGATGTGGTCGAAGACGTCGCCGTACTCGTCAAACGATATCCGATTCATGCCGTCCTCCTCGGCGTCGGGATTGGGTTCCTGCTGGGTCGAGGGCGGTCACGTTAGGAGACGTCGTCCATGGAAACAACACAACACGGGTACGATGAGTCACGACAACCCGATGCGCCTCCTCCTTCTGGAGTCCTACAGTTGCTCCAGGAGATCGTAGCGGATGTGAGAAGACTGATCGGTCAACAGGTCCGACTGGCGATCCACGAACTTCAGCTCGAAGGCGCCCGTGCAGTTGGGATTGTTCTGACCGCGATCATCAGCGGTATTCTTGGTGCGCTCTGTTTACTGTTCGTACTACTCACGGCAGTGGCCGCACTCCATGAAATCGTCGGACTTGCGGTCTGGATGAGTTGTGGTGCGGTCGCGCTTGCCCTCATGGTTGTGGCCGGAGGTCTCTTGCTCTACCTCAAAGGGCAGATGCAACGTTTGAGGGTCGTTCCGGTCCGTACGCTTCATACAGTGAAGGAGGATGCTCAATGGATAAAGGAATGGATCGCATCGTCGAGGACGTGAAGGAGATCGTCGAGACACGCACCGCGATCGCGGACAAGCTCGAGAAGCTCGAGCACAGATTCACGTCCACTGTTCAAGAGGCGAAGACGATGGCGGAGGATTTTGCCGGACGTACACAGTCCATGTTCGAGGATACGATGGGATCGGTCAAGGAAGCGACCGATCCCGCACGGTTGGTCTCCAATCATCCGTGGGCGTTGGTCAGTGGAGCGATCATCGTAGGTTTTGCCGTGGGGCGGCTTCTTAAGGAAGGGGGAAACGGGGTTGTCCCCTACTACCCTCCCGGATCACAGGCCGCGAATGTCATGCCTCCTTCCGGGGCGGACATAACGAAGAGGGAGGGCGTCTACCCGTTCTACCCTCACGCAGATGAAGACCATTCGTCCTCACGTCCGCAGTCTTCGGATCGGTCGTCGGTACTCCGCTCTCTGAAGCCTGTGGTTGCCGGTTCAGTGAGTCATCTGACGGATGAACTCATCGACATCGGTAAATTCGCCCTTCGAGCCTGGCTCAAAGAGCTGGTGCAGAAAGAACGTGCACGACCTTCAGCTTGAGACCAGTCACCGCTAAAGGAGAGAGAAGCTGGCGCTCCTTACCAGTAGGTGAACTTTGAAGGTAGACATCATCCTCGTTGAACCGGTATCTCGAACGCTGAGGATAGAGTGGTCCTAAGCGGCGAACAACGCGGACCGTGATGCTGAGTTGTTGACCGCCTTGTGGCTCAGACCAAGATTTTGTGAGCGACAAGGCGGAAACTATCTCGAACGATCCATCCAGTCTGATGACTATCAGATTCCCCTTTGTCCCTATGGGTGGCTGTATGCCTGGCGATAGTCATAACCGACGCGGTGAGAATATTGCACCATACGGGCGCTCTGCTCTCGCTGGCCATCGTTTTCGCACTGCAATGAAGACAAGCCGGTGCGATTGTACCCGTAGCGACCTCCACGCTTGTCCTCATTGTCAGAACTGGGGACGGACCTAATTCAAGTCTCGCAAGGAAGGAGGCTCGACTCATGACAATGGTGCTGCAGAGAGGAGATCGCTCGCATTGCTCCATACGTGACGTGCGGTTGTCACACCGCTTCGTAATATCATTGGAGTTCTGCTAGGCTATTCCCTCACATTCTGAATTGCCACATCGAGACAAGATCCTGAACAGGGAACCGATCACCTGGCTGATGGCTGACTTGACGTCACGCCTGAGACCAGCAATAAGGTGTGCCGGAAGAGCTTGCAGAGTTGGCACCGGCTTGTCTGGCTCCACGCGTCGGTCAAGCCAGACAAGCGAGGAGGGCTTCAGCCCATTTGTGCTTATGGTTTTGGGTCGATGTTTCCACCCTGCCGCCGGTCATCCGGGCGATCCCCATCTTGCTCCTGCTGACCAGGCTTGGGGGACTTATTTTTCTTCGTGCTCATATGCCCATCAGTGCCTTGACCGGCACCACTCTTCGAACCAGATCCTTGTTTCATGGACTGATCCGTCTTCTTCTTTGGATTGTTCATCTGCTGCGTGGAACCATCTGGAGTCGGATCCTCGTCATGATCCCTTGTACCGACCAATCTCGCGATCTCTGCACCAGAACCCATGGCATACTGTAAGACGATGGCCGAGCGCTCAGCACCATTCACCCCACTCGTCGGCATGGCTTCAGTGGCCGACGAAAGCCCACAGGTTGCGATAAACACCCCACCCAGTGTCACTCCTAACGCCTTATTCATCGTGATCGACGCGACGACTTTCTTCATAATGAGTCTCCCTTCTCCCGTAACAGTGTTTGAAAAGTTGAGGACTACGCCTATTAAATTCATGTAATGACGCCGGCCCCGCTGCTCCCTTCATCCTGACTACACGATAAGATTCACCCCCACTTCAGGAAACCTGGCAATACCCCTGGTTGTCTAAATTTTGATCCCGACAGGCATATGAACAGAACTAGATGTCCCCTAGGAATTGTGCCGGTAGAAATTCACGCTGTCCGCGGTTAATTGGGAGGCGTCAGAATCCGGCTTCAATGATGAACCACCGGCATCGTAATGCGAGGAGCCCATGGAACAACACGACTCACGAGAAATGCAGGACATCAAGATTGCCGGGCTCGACGTTCATCTGGTGTACCTCCGATCGGGAAACAAGTGGACCGTGGTCGGAACGGTAGCCAGCGGAACTGGGGACAATAAAAATAAGGAGACGATCACAAGCGGTCCTTGGAGCTCCCGCGATATTGCCGAGGAGAAAGCATTGGAACAGATCACCGCACTCCTCGGTCACAACGAGGATCGCAGTACCTCACGCGTACATAACCCCGGGGAAGCGATCGGAGATCACATCACCGAACCGGAACCGACCAGCTAAGCAACGAATAAGACTGTTTTCGCGGGATTCATCCCCGTTGACGGGGCTCAAAACTATTTTGGGAACGTGAGCCGAAACAGCAAGGTTGCCATGTCTCGTATCCCTAGCTATCTAGCTAGGGATTATTCCAGTACCGGGCGCCGGCCGACATAATTATTCTTTGGCATCCTGATGCAGCAATGTACTCCTAACACCGTGGAGGTGAGACGTGGCAAGCAAGATTTTGGAAAGTAGGGAAGAGGTAACACGCGCGATCATCTGCGCAATTAAGACTCGTCCCAATTTGAGCATGGATGATTTGATTCTGTGCTGTAGACCCTACACCTGGAATCAAGTCTTTTTACCCCTCGACGATCTCACGAGGACTGGAGCGGTTAGGCTAAAACATAAGGGTGGCTTCTATATGATTTCGTCGCAACCTCCGATGCAAGCCACAGGAACGGTCTCTGGATGAGGCGATACGAACGAATGTCCGATAGTTGTGTGAGTCGGTATCAGTTCTTCTGAGACGATGGAATGTGTCTGGCCTCTTAAGAAACCACGAATAGCTACAGATGGTTCGAGCTATCCAGATCCTACCGGTAACCTAAACGAGGAGAAGTGTAGCTATCCCTATTCACATTCTTACCCCTGAAGAGAATCTGGCTGCGTCACAACTTCTGTTCTGAGCTGCGACCCAAGCATATCACCACAAGCCTTTTGCGATAGTCGTAGAACTCGGTCCCACCCATCATGCATGCGACCGAGTCCTCGAACAACATCGACTTCGATTAAGCGGCATCTGCGGCGAGAGTCGGGGTATTTCTGCGAGATTCTTTCTGCCCAACAGCATGGAGCCGCAATGTTTCAGGTTGGTCTTCCCAAATTTCATCTTTCACTTCTTGTCGACGTGCCGCAACTGGATCCAGGCGATTGCGGAGAATGACCTGATCAACAATGTCTCCACATTGCACACATCGGAGACCCGGGATATGTTGTTCTAATAACGTATCGGCGGGGCTGTCCATACGTTCTGGGACCAACAAGCCGCCACAGCGCCCACAATCTCGTGAACGACACAGATTGTGCAGATGTTGGGCCGCACGGTGGTCGTCTTGATACACAGACACTCGATCCACCTGTTTCCTTTTGGTCGGGTGCTTAACTCTCATCGTTTTACCCTCCCTCTTTTGATTTAGACCACTCGGCCAGCAACCCGCCTACTCCGTCGCCTAAGGGTCACTCTGCCTTTCTATGTTTGCACTGTAACGCTGAATGTCGGCAATGGAGGGCTAGCAATCCCTCCAGATCGGGCCCTAGGGTGGGCTTGTTCTCATCGTCTAAAGAACTGGAACGAAGCAGATGTTGGATGCCGTGGCGAGTGACGCCAGCGAGGACCAGGAGAAGGTCAGGACCGCTGACGGCGCAACCAACGCCAGAGCAGCCCCATTCCACCGATAAGGGCAAGAGGAAGAAAAATAAGGGCGGCATGCCTCCGGACGACAGGATGCCGTGATTGTCGAACCAGCAGGTGCCAAAGTTGGTCAGGGTCTGCCGGACATTCAGGGTCGATGAGCGTCGTCGACGGCAGGAGTCGTTCGATCTGATCATCCTGATCACAAGAATATTCGTGCAATCGTCTGGCTCCATTGTTGAGGTGCGTGATCATGCCGATAACGGACCGCGTGCGTCGTTCGGTTTGCTGCACCTCGGACACCTGCCGGCCCAGATGCTCTCCAAGGAGTTTATGCCGTAACCGTTTGAGACCGGCTCGAACAGTGTTGCTCTGAGTGCCGGCAATAACCAGATTGCATTCGGTATCAAGTCCCATCGAGCGATTGGAGCAATTGGCCGATCCGATCGTCAGAATCGAATCGTCCACTATCAGGAGCTTACTGTGGACGCCGATACAGGTGTCCGCCGACATCCAGCTGGCTGTCGGCCAGTACACTCGGAATTTGTTTGGCTTCGCCGTCTGGCGAAGCCGACGGATCAGCCGGGCACGGAGGGCATCCATCGTGTGACGCTCGAGCCAACCGTCGCTCCTCATTCTCGTGACAATCACAACCTCCGGCGCACGCGGACCAGATAACCGAGTATGAAGGGCCTCTCCGATACGATGCGCGGTCAGGTACTGAGATTCCATGAAAATATTACGCCGGGCAGCCGCAATCGCGTCGAGGTACAGCTGCTCGATTTCACGGACTTCCGGTTGATCTTCAAATTTCGGCTGCGTGCGGGCGAGCCCAACGGAGAGGTTTGACAGATCCACCGAAACCCCGGTCGGCCAGACCTCGGAAACCGGTCGCCGCGGAGTTGGGGCAAGCTGCTCGCCGGTGGCACGATGCCATCGTAGGCGAGCCAGGTCGCCCAAGGCCTGCGCGACCTCACCAGCCACGATCGTGTGGATATCGTGAAAAGGGTCGTAGGTATTCCCATCCTGGTCCAGACGGCGAGGCTCATGCTCCTGATGCTCAGACGTGTCCCACCGGTGTTTTGTGAGGTCGAGCCCTCCGGTAAATGCCACCGTATTATCGATCACGACAAGCTTCTCATGCTGACAAGCCCCAAGAGGATGGCGGCTGTTTAGGTGAAAGTGGAGTCGGGGATGTGAGTCCAACCCGAACCGAACCGCCGGAACCGATTGTCGCTCCGTGGCATAGATCAGGGAGTAATCCCAATTGAGAATGTGCACATGCAGAGACTTTTTTCGACGCAGCAATCGTCGGAGAAATGGACCGAGCTCCGTGGGGAATTCATCGATATCGGGAATGTTGCGAAGAAGTCGCGTTCGCGTATCGATATCCCAGCTGAGGATCGTAATCGAGTGTTCGGCATTCAACGCCGCACGATAGAAGGCGTCAAAATACGAGGCGCCATCGATCAAAAACGCCAGGTTCTCTGCTTCCGCTACACGCCAACAATTGCGGCCTGGTAACAAGTTGAATGGGGGGACGGAGGGTGCGAGACTTCGGCTCATGCAATACTCCTTGAACGGCACAGATAACGTACGGATAAATCGGAGAAAATCTGACGCTACCCATACCATGGCCGTCCACCGCCGATCTAGCCTCCCCAGGCCTGGACGACCCAGGGATTCTGCTAGCTTTTGCCAGTATAGAAGTCCATATAATGAAGGGGTGGTACGAGGTCCAACCACTGCAGGCAATAATTGCGTCCTTGGAAATTCTAAGGAGACAGCAAGGCTTACCCCTACCCCGCCTCCCCTCCTGGTCGTGCACTCGATTTCAATAATCGGAAGCGTCGTCACAATTGTCTGGGCGCTGTTGGCCTTAGCGGCTCTCGCCTTTCAGATTGGGCAACCAGCGCCCTCTGTACCTCGTTTCTTCGACATCAGTGCGATAAGCGCGGTAGGATTTCTCATGGGGGGAGCCAGCTTGCTCCTCTACACCTATGGAAGCCCTTCTCCTTCTCGCAGAGCGGCTGCTCAAATCGTGGGTGGATGTCTGGTGTTGTGGGGCGCGGGCTGCGTTGTCCTAAATCAGTGGTTCCATCCTACTCCGAATATAAGTCTCCCGGGCCCGATACCCTGCATCATTCTCGTGAGCCTCGGGCTGGCGATACTCACCTTGCCAATACGAACATCCACCGGACATCGCCCTTCCCAATACTTCACGGGAGCGATTCTTCTCATGGGCGGAGTCGCGATCACCGGTTACCTTTACCGCGTCCCCCCGCTTTATGATTCGAGCACGTATGGGCCCATCGATGCCCCGACCGCTGCCCTTTCCCTTCTACTGGGTCTTGCCCTGCTGTGTATCTATCCGACTGAAGGCCTCATGCGGACGCTCCTCTCGCCGAATATCGGTGGCGCGATCTTGAGGCGCCTCCTCCCGTTCGCAATTGGGTTACCGATTCTGGGTGGGTGGTTGCGGATCCTTGGACAGCGGCAGGGGTGGTACAGTTTCGATTTTGGAGTCGCAGTGGCCATCGGCGTCGTCCTCGCCGTTCTGTTGGCCTGTCTCTGGTACGTCGCCGGTTGGGCGGATCGAGTCGACCGTGACCGCCACCGCATGAGCCTAGCGTATCAGGACCAGGAGACCAGGTTGAATCTCGCGGCGGCAGCCGCTCGAATCGGATATTGGCGATGGACCGACGAGAAAGACTCCATCGAGCTCGATCAAGTCTCCGCCGAGTTGTTGAACATGTCATTGAATTCGCCCATGCCGATCAAGACGCTCCTCAATGCAATTCGATCGGAAGATCGCGATCTGTTCCATCAGGTCCTAGAAGAGGCTCACGGGGACTCCAAACCGTTCGAAATCGAATGTCGGCCGGCCGACACGACGCAAGCCAAATGGATCAGCTTGAGAGGGTTCCCATTGGCTGACACCCAGATGTCTCCGTACCGGTTTCACGGTGTCATCCTTGACGTGACTGAGCGACGGACCGTTCAAGAAGCGCTTCGGGAGAGTCAGCAGCGACTCACCAGCATCGTCCAGTCGGCGATGGATGCCATCATCACAGTCGATCAAGATCAGCATATTCTTCTATTCAACAAAGCCGCTGAACAGCTCTTCCGATGTCGAGCTGAGGACGCGATCGGAAACCCCATCCATCAATTCATTCCGGAAGGATTTCGGCAGCGGCATCACTCCCACATGGCCAGGTTTCAACAGAGCGCCGGCACGGCACGGCCAATGAGACGTCCGGGGTCGGTGAGGGCCCTGAGGGCTAATGGCTCTGAGTTTCCGATTGAAGCGTCCATCTCACAGGTGAATGTGGGAGGACACAGCTTGTGTACGGTGATTCTTCGGGATATCACCGAGCGCCTCCAGAGTGAAGATGCCATTCGTGAACGAGAAGCTCGTTTTCGAAACATGGCCGACAGCGCCCCGGTCATGATGTTCATCACCGATGCAAGAGGCTCATGTACGTATCTCAATCGGCAATGGTATGACTTTACCGGACAGATCGAGGAAACCGGGCTCCAGACCGGTTGGTTGAACCAAGTTCATGAGGACGACCGCGGTCGCTTGGTCGAATCGTTGAAGGTCCGCAGCGGGCCTGGAATCAGGCGACTGGAATGCCGAGTCCTGGGGTATCGTGGATCATTCCAATGGACGCTCTGTTCCATTCTCTCGATGGTCGATGAGGAAGGGACGTTCTCCGGATGCATCGGGTCGATCGTCGACATCACAGACCGCAAGATGGCTGAGCAGACGCTCAAACGATGGGCGGACGAACTCGAGAGCCAGGTCTCCGAGCGGACGGCGGCCTTGAGCCGTTCTCAAGAGCGATTGCGTGCGCTCACGGTCCAGCTCACGCGAACCGAGCATCAAGAGCGTCGACGGATTGCCGGCGAGTTGCACGACTACCTTGCACAACTGCTTGTCGCCGCTCACCTCAAGTTGGCGCAAGATCGCCGACCACTTGTCACGGAAGAGGACCGACGGTTGGCCAAGGATCTGGAGCAGATCTTAGATGAAGCGCTGACCTACACACGCTCACTGGTCGCGAAACTGAGCCCTCCGGTGTTGTACCATCTCGGGCTCCCCGCCGCACTCCAATGGCTCGCTGAGCAGATGGAAGAGCATCAACTGGTCGTCAAAACAGTGTGTGACCTTCCATCCACCTGGCCGAAGTTACCGGATGATGTCGCCGCCATCCTCTTTCAATCGGTGAGAGAACTGCTTTTTAACGTGGTCAAACATGCCGCTTCTCCGCATGTTCACATCGTGCTGCGCACGATACCGGATCAGACCCTTATGATCGTCGTGACGGATCAGGGCCGTGGCTTCGACACATCGCAGCTGGACCAGGCCACCACCGCCACCACGTCATTCGGTCTCTTCAGCATCAAGGAGCGTATGGAGGCACTGGGAGGATCGGTGCATATCACGAGTCAAGTCGGCCACGGCACATCCGTCACTCTATTGTGCCCCCTGACAACTCTGAAGAACGCCCACGCTGTTTCACCGACCCCTGACTCCCATGACGGAAACTTGCTCGCTCACAACTCGCAGCCGGCCGGTCTGATTCGTGTCTTGTTAGTCGATGACCACGCCATGGTTCGTCAAGGAATTCGAGCGCTCCTCGAGCGACATCCAGACCTGGAAGTGGTGGGAGAAGCCTGGGATGGACAGCATGCCTGCGAGCTTGTGGACGCCTTGCATCCTGACGTCGTCGTGATGGATGCCAATATGCCACGTCTTGACGGGATCGAAGCGACGCGCCGCATTAAGGAACTCTACCCACAGATGGTCATCATCGGCCTGTCCGTACAAACAGCAGCGCAAGTGGCCAACAGCATGATCCAAGCGGGAGCCAGCGGCTATCTGACAAAAGAATCAGCGGGAGAGCAACTGTACGAAGCCATCCAAATCGCCTTGCAGGGGCATGACACCCGTAGACCGGATAAAGATTCCCATGCCTGACTTTTCACTGGCATTCGCACGCGTACAAGAACTCGCAACCGACCTTATCGAAGCACTCCCCAACCTCATTCTCGGTGTACTCACCTTTTTGCTGTTCTACGCGATCGCGCGCGTCGCGGGGAGAGCGGCAAGTCGGTTAGCCGACCGACGGCTCGGGGGCCTCGGCGCGAGCCTCGTGGTCCAACGGCTCACCAAAGGCACCGTGCTGATTCTTGGGCTCCTGGTGGCCCTCACGGTTTCCCTCCCCAGCTTTCATCCCGGCGATCTCATTCAGTTGCTCGGCATCTCCAGCGTCGCCATCGGCTTTGCCTTTCGGGATATCCTCCAGAATTTTCTCGCCGGAATATTGATCCTCTTTACCCATCCGTTTCGTCTGGGGGACCAGATCGTCGCCGGTCCGTTCGAGGGAACGGTCGAAGACATTCAAACTCGTGCGACGTTCATCAAAACCTACGACGGCCGGCGGATCGTCATTCCCAATGCCGATCTCTTTACACAGAAAGTCATCGTAAACACCGCAAACGATCAGGTGCGCGTCGAATACGATCTCGGAATCGGCTATGGCGACGACATCCATCGTGCAAAGACCCTCATCCGAGAGGCGATGAGCACCGTCCCAGGAATCCTGACAGAACCTCAACCGGACGTCATTGTGATCGAACTGGGTAATTCCTCGGTCGTCCTCCGGACACGGTGGTGGATCGCTAACCCGACCAAGGCCCAAACGCTCGATACGAGAGATCGCGTGCTGACGGCGATCAAGAACACCTTGTTCGCGAACGGTATCGACCTGCCGTTCCCGACCCAGCACATCCTCTTCCATGACCAAACCGAAGAGAGTGACGGCGATCGTGCCCAGCAACGGGAAGGCTGGCCTGCCGGGAATGGGGATGGCCCTCGACCTCGCCGCATCGCTGACTCCATCCACTCACTCGCGTGCGCCGTCGCGGAGCGCTCACGTCTGCACTCCCGCACTCCGCGCAATCCCACGGAGCCCTGATGTAAAGACGACTTGACATCCGATGACAGATGCCTTGTCTCGTGTCGGCACCACGCGACTGCGGAGAAGGAGACCGGAAAGACTCTTTGGAACGGTGTCATCAGATATAGCGCAGGAAGGACCACCGGGTTCAATGATCAGGAACCCGGTGGGCAGGGGCGGGTTGGAGAAGCCTTTGGCTATCGCATCGTGCTCGCATTTCAGCGACCAACCAAAGACTGATGATCCAGTCAGGCGGTCGGTTTGCGTCCGGTAATAAATCCGACGAGCGCCAACAGTATGAAAATGACGAACAAGGCATAGGCAATACTTGTGGCTGTTCCAGCCACCCCTGATAAACCAAGTATCCCGGCAATAATTGCGACGACGAGAAATGTAACTGCCCAACTCAGCATGGTGTCCTCCTTGTTGTATGGTCACGGGCTTGCGCCCTTCTCTGTGCCATCCCCGGGAAAATAGACTCGGGGATCCACACCGCATCAACCTTCAGAAGTGAAAATTCAGTCCCACGGTGATCATGTGTCCCGTGTCGTCGAACTTCTTATCCTCAAGCGATGCATTCCTTGACTGAATTTTTTCCAGCCAGATGTGCCGGTAGGACGCATCGGCGGAAAAATGCTTGCTGATGAACACCTGCACACCGCCACCGACATGACCGCCGAATCGTTGCTGCGTGTCATCGAAATCTCCCGGGCCTGTGACCGAGGTGAAATACCACCCACCTCCGCCGAGGATGAAGGGTGCGATGCGTTTCAGTCCCAATGGATAGATCATCAACGAACCTTGGACCGGATACGAGTGAACCCTTGTATCGCCGAAATCGTTCCGCCGGTAGTCGACGGAGCCTTCGACAGCGAGAAATTTGATCGGATGAATCCGAACCTGCGCTCCTCCAAACCACTGGCCGTCGCCCTCCTTCGGGTCAAAATAGGTCCCACGACCCCCAATGGAAAATAATCCAACATCGACATCCTCAAAGATACTTTCCGCCCCTACCTCCTCCGGTCCTCCTGCTAAGAGAGCCCCGACCGTCAGCACCAGCACTGAGAAAACCGTGACCCGATTCCAAATTCCCATGTAAGGCCCCTCCAGTTGTTAGCCCTTGAGAGCCGCCGATAAGGCTCTCTGTCGAACACACTCCTGACATGCCACGTTATACCTCCGACAGGTATTCGGCCGTCCTGGCAGATGCCCTAGTCTCTTTTGCCCTTTCCCCTAGCTCGTGCTTCTCAGGCTAGCCGTTCGCAGAGAGCACCGCTGCATACCGTCATGCATCCTCGGAACGGTTGAACTTCTCTCAACCGGAAGCGTAGGCTACCCCAGCGGTGTACATTCCGGAGCAGACTCTCGCAGGGCATGATGATGTGATGAAAATTGAATTGACTGAGCGCAGGCTGACTCTTACGGGCCTAGGACTCGGCTTGCTCGTGCTGGTTGGTCTGTTCGCTTATGCAACCAATCGTGGAGCTGAACAAGGGACCCAGCGTGAAGCATTTCGGGCGATCCGTACCGTACTCGAACACATCCTTTCACTTCAATCATATCTAGCCGACGCGGAGAGCGGACAGCGCGGATTTTTGCTCACACGGGATGCGAGTTACCTCAGTCCTTACCATGTCGCCATCGACAAAATTCCGGTCGTCCTGGCACTTCTTGAAGAGGAAACCAAGCGGGACCACGCTCAAGAGGAACAGGTTCAAGCCTTCCGAATTTTGACTGAGCGAAAGGTGGCCGAACTCCGCGCGACGCTGGTCATGGTCCAGAAAAGCCCCACAGAGGCCCTTGAGTTCGTGCGAAGCGATGCCGGAAAATTACTGATGGACGATCTCAAGCTGAAACTGAAGGCCATCCTGGAACGAGAGTACGAGCTGCTCCAGGGCGTTGATCAGCATGAGCGTGCTGCTGCTGCTGAGATGTTCCGTACCGTCGTCGGTGCAACGGTGCTCGCGCTGTTCCTGATCGGTCTCGGCACCTATCGTGTCCTTCGCGATTCGAACGCAAAGGAGCAGGCCGATCTCTTGACTGCACAGTCGCATCTCTTGAATCTCGCTCCCATCATGACGCGAGATGTCGACGGACGCATTCTGTCATGGAGTAAGGGCTACGAACGGTTGTACGGCTGGACCGAGGACGAAGCCATCGGAAAAATTAGCCATGACCTGCTCCAAACACGATTCGGCATACCGCCAGATGAAATCCAGCACACACTCTCCAGTGATGGGAATTGGTCCGGAGAACTGACACATACGCGGCATGACGGCAAAACGATTTCCGTGGCAGCCAACTGGACGTTGCTCAAGGAAGGTAGACGGAGGCCCACAGCCGTCGTCGAAGTGAACACAGATATTTCCGAACTCAAGGCAGCCCAAGCCGCTCAGGTCCAAAGCGAAGCTCGGTTTCGGCTTTTGGCAGACCACATGTCGCAGTTCGCCTGGATGACGGACGAGAAGGGATGGATCTATTGGTACAACCAACGCTGGTTCGACTATACCGGCACCACCCTCTCCGAGATGCAGGGGTGGGGCTTGAAGAAGGTGCACCATCCCGATCATGTGGACCGGGTGGTCGAAAAATTCACGCGATGCATTGAGACCGGAGATGTCTGGGAAGATACGTTCCCGTTGCGTGGACGGGACGGTCAGTACCGCTGGTTTCTGTCCAGAGCCATTCCGATCCGTGATGCTCAAGGACAGATCATCCAGTGGTTCGGCACCAACACTGACATCACGGAACAACATCAGGCCGAACAAGCACTCACGGAACAGACGTCCTTTATAGGATCCATCCTCGATTCACTTCCCATTCATCTTGCAGTCATCAATCACGCAGGAACGATTCTCCAGGTCAATAGCGCCTGGAACCGGTTTGCATTGGAGAATCTGGGACCCTGCCGAATTGAGGGGCTCGGTGTGGGCGTCAACTACCTCGATGTGCTCCGCACAGCGGCCGGTTCCAATGGTGAGGTCCGGAAATCATTAGACGGTATCGAGGCTGTCCTGGCTGGGGCCAGCAACCTCTTCGAGCAGGAGTATCCATGCCATGCCCCATCAGAACGACGCTGGTTTCGGATGTCTGTGTCTCCGTTGAAGGCAGGTGGAAGTGGGGCCGTGATCACCCACCTCGACATTAGCGCCCGTAAGGTTGCAGAAGAATCGAAGGCATTTCTCGCGGCCATCGTGACCAGTAGTCCGGACGCCATCATCACGAAATCAATCGAAGGAACCATACTCACCTGGAACCGCGGCGCGGAGGGATTATTTGGGTACATGAGCAGTGAGATCGTCGGCCAACCGGTTACGGCGTTGGTTCCCGAAGAGTTGCGAGAAGAAGAACGCAAGCTCCGGCACCGCACACTCAGTGGCGCGTGCGTCGAACAGTTCGAAACCCAGCGCCTACACAAAGCCGGTCGTCGAATCGATATTTCGGTCACGATGTCACCGATCCGCGACGACACCGGTGCGATCGTTGCCACCGCCCAGACCATGCGAGATGTCACCCTTCGCAAACAAGCAGAAAAAGCGTTGCAGGTGAGCGAAGAGCGGTTCCGTACCTTGACGACGAACATCCCTCAACTGGTGTGGTCCTGCCGGCCAGATGGCGCATGCGATTATCTCAGCGAACAGTGGTTTCTCTATACGGGAACCACGATTGAAGAGAATCTCGGGTATGGCTGGCTGTCGCTCATTCATCCTGAGGACTCTCCGGTGACGGACCAGGCCTGGAAAGAGGCCGTGATCTCCGGTCTGCCCTATTCCGTCGAGTATCGTTTACGGAGAGCCGACGGGACCTACCACTGGCAGTTAGCTCGTGCGACGCCCCAACGAGACGAACAGGGACGGATTGTGTGCTGGTTCGGCACCACCACCGATATATCTGATCAAAAGGAAGCAGAGACTGCGCTTGAACGTTTCAACGCCCTGCTAGAATCCAAGAGCGAGGCCCTGGCCGCTGCCAACAAGGAGCTCGAAGCCTTTTCCTATTCTGTGTCGCACGACCTCCGTGCCCCGCTCCGGACCATGACAGGATTTGCCGAAGCCTTGCTCGAAGATTATGGCGAGAAATTGGAGCCAGAGGCATCACGCTATCTCACAATCATCTCCAATGGTGCCCGACAAATGGGCCGCCTCATCGACGATCTCCTCTCGTTTTCACGACTCTCCCGGCAGAATTTGGCAGTGACTTCCCTTTCACTGGCTGAGTTGGTCCAGGAGATTCGTGACGACTTGACTGCCGATCAAGCCGGACGAACCATTGAGTGGCAGATCGAGGAGCTTCCGGCTTGCCGAGGTGATCGCTCGACCATCAAACTGGTCCTTGCCAATCTGATCAGCAATGCGCTTAAATACACCCGACCGCAAGACCTTGCGACGATCCGGGTCGGTTGGAGAATCGACGAGCAGCAACCAAGGCATTGCCAAATTTTCATCAAAGATAACGGGGTCGGGTTCGATATGCGATATGCGGATAAACTCTTTACTGTGTTTCAGCGCCTCCATCGAGCGGAAGAGTTCGAAGGAACGGGCGTAGGGCTCGCCATCGTTCAGCGTATCGTACACAGGCACGGGGGACGAGTCGGGGCCGAGGGGAAGACCGGCGAAGGTGCGACGTTCTGGTTCACCATGGAGATGGCCCTATGAGCCTCCCCTCCCACGTCGAGATTCTCCTGGTTGAGGACAGCCCGGATGACGTCGAGCTGACCCTACGCGCGCTGAAGAAACATAATATTACCAATCGAGTGGCGGTGGTCCATGACGGAGCGGAAGCTCTGGAGTATCTGTTCGCGACCGATCGATATGCACACCTGGCTCAGTCTACCCTCCCCAAGGTCGTCTTGCTCGATCTCAAACTTCCGTTGGTAAGCGGAATGGAGGTTTTGCGACGATGCAAAGCTGATGAACGTACCCGCCTCCTTCCCATCGTGGTGCTGACCTCGTCGCGGGAAGAACCTGATATTCAAAGCTGTTACAGCCTCGGCGTGAACAGCTATATCGTAAAGCCCGTGGACTTCCAGCAATTTACCGAGGCCGTTCGCCAGTTGGGCTTGTATTGGCTGCTTCTCAACGAGACGCCGAGCCTATAGGTGAATCGATGGGTTCCCTAGGGCCTCTTCTGTCCGACCATCAAGCGCCCACGCCGATCAAGATCCTCATTGTCGAGGATCGCGAAACCGATACCGAGCTGATCGTCCGCGAGCTCAAAAAGCAAGGATTTGCCCCATCGTGGGTACGCGTCGACACCGAAGAAGCCTTTCTTGCTCGTCTTCATGATTCGTTCGATTTGATCACAGCCGACGCCGTCATGCCACAATTCAGCGCGATGCGCGTCCTGACGTTACTCCAGGAACAACGCATCGACATTCCTTGCATCATTATTTCCGGCTCGATCGGGGAAGAGGAGGCTGTCGCGATGATCCGCGCAGGCGCGGTGGACTACCTCATGAAAGATCGCTTCGGACGTCTGGGGCAATCCATCCGGTACGTGCTGGAGCAGCATAAACTGCGCGAAGAACATCGCCAAGCTCACCAAGCCATTGTAAAGTTGAACGCAGAACTGGAAGAGCGAGTCGCAGAGCGAACCGCCAGGCTGGAAGAAGTCAATCAACAGCTCGCTCAAGAACTGACAGAACGCAAGCAGATCGAACTGCGTCTTCGGCGGCATGAGGCGACGTTGGAACGTCGAGTGGCCGCGCGGACGAAACAACTCGAGCGGTCCCACATGCGCCTGCGGCGCCTCGTCACCGAGCTCACCTTGACTGAGCAACGGGAACGTAAAGTGCTGGCGTCGGAGCTACACGACTATCTCGCACAGTTGCTCGTGGTGTCGAAATTCAAGGTTGATCAGCTTCGCCGCACCACCTCTAATAAAGACGCCGATCGGCTACTAGACGAGACCGAGTCAGTACTCGATCAAGCCCTCATCTATAGCAGGACGCTGATCGCTCGTCTGAGTCCCACCGTCTTGTTCTCGCATGGGCTTATCGCTGCACTCAAGTGGCTCACAGAGTACTTCTCCAAGCAGGGGCTTCGAGTGGAGGTGCAATCTCATGTTGAGACCGTGACAGTGCCGGAAGATTACTCCGTGTTGGTCTTTCAATCCGTTCGCGAACTGCTGTTCAACGTCTTGAAGCACGCCGGCACAGCAACCGCAACCGTGGAAGCATCTATTTCTGATCAGAGCCACTTCCGGATCTCCGTGGTGGACAGCGGAAAGGGCTTCGATATGGGGACCCTTAGTTCGACAACCAAGGGCTATGGTCTGTTCAGTATCCAGGAGCGCATTGAGGGATTAGGCGGCACCTTTACGGTAAATTCGTCGCTGGGATCCGGAACACATATTGTGCTGTCGGTGCCGTTTCCCAACCAGACCGAGGTGGGAGACGACAGCATTGAAGCCCCGGGTATAGTCGACACACCGCCTGATTCACGGACACGGTGCCGCGTGATGATCGTCGACGATCACGCGTTGATCCGCCAAGAGATAGCCAAGCTTCTGGCGGCCATAGAAGGAGTAATCGTTGTCGGTGAGGCGAGGGATGGAGACGAGGGGGTGAGGTTGGCTCGTACCTTGCGCCCGGAGTTGATCTTGATGGATGTCAACATGCCGGGGATCGACGGTATAGAAGCGACGAAGCAAATTGTCGCTCAACACCCAGAGATACAAATTATTGGCATCACTGTTAATGCCGACACCAAAATTCACGCACGGATGATCGCGGCCGGAGCTGTCGTCTCGCTGAATAAAAATACACTCTCACGCGAGCTTCAGCCTACCATATCCCGGATTCTCCACCGGCGTACTGCTTCAATATCGCCGTGAATCAGGGGTCCTCCCCCGCCTACCTGTATCTTTCACAGGATGCCAAAAAGATACAGTAATATGACAACAACCCCTGGGACTCCCAAGAACCATAAGAGTAATCCTTTACCCATGGTGCTATCCTTTCCTTTTTAATGAGAGCCAACGATCTGCTCTCACTTCAGTCGCATCGATCGATACAGGTAAATAGGTGGGGAACCGGTCGATATTTCGACCGGTTCCCCCCGTCAGGGGAGCAAGGACGCGCATCTCGATCCCCCGATCAGTGTACAATGGGCTCATATCACTTGGTTCGATCTCGCCCCTGGGCGTCATGTTGTTCGAACCACTCATCCACCCACTTTTTCACTTCTTCCTGGTTGTCTCCATACCGCTCTTGAATTTTACCTTCAAGCTTGTCCTTCTGCCCTTCAATGTATAGAAGATCATCATCGGTGAAATCTGCCCATTTCTTCTTGAACTCACCCTTGAATTGTTTCCAGTTGCCCTTGAGTTGGTCATCATTGATCACCGGTACCACATGGGCATCACCTGGTTCAGTGACAACCGGCGCCCAAACAGGCGCCGTGGAAGCAAAGGATTGCGCCGCAAAAGCCGTCGTGCCTGCGAGAACCAATGATAGAAATACTGTTCGATTGATGGGCATACGCTGTCTCCAAGAATGGCCGACGAGTCTCAGCCCGCACGCACAGTGAAATACTGCTCAGGTTGCGCACCTCTTCTCCATTGAACTATGGAAGACGACAACATTAGTGCGGCCTGTGACCCGCGGTCGCTAGGGTTAGATCGCGACGATTCAGCGCGGCCTTGCTGCCGCGCTGAATCGAGTTTCACAGCAGCTTATGGTTTGCGTGCTGCTGTCTCACCTGCCTGTTTTTCATACCACTCGTTCGTCCACTTGGCGACGTCTTCTTTCTTATCGCCGTACCGTTCCTGGACTCGACCCATGAACTTATCGTAATTCCCTTCTGCCTGGGTGAGGTCGTCGTCGGTCAGCTTTCCCCACTGCCGTTTGGCCTCCCCTTTAAACTGCTGCCACTTCCCTTTGAATTGATCGGCGTTCATACGAACCTCCTGGTGTAATGAGTGATGAATACGTGGTGTCCCCTATCCAAGTATTTCGACTTTCCGAGAGGAGACTTGATAATGAGCACCTTATAATGAGCCAGTCAGAGGTGGGACTAGATGATCCCCTAGTTGTCATGAGCTGGTTATCTAGGTGTTGGCTAATCCTATCTGCCATGTCCTCACGACCGACTTCCTCATCGTCCATCCTCCCATGGGAACGGCCGTGGCGAGCGACCAATTTTACGATCCGATGTCATGGTCGATACAGGCCCGTCGCTTTCTGCTGCGGAGAGAACCCCTGCCACCTTGCCGTCCTGATCAATGACTGGGAGATCGGTCTGCCCAGCCTGACGCATACGGGTTCGCACCTCGTGGACTGAGTCATTGAGCGAACAGGGCAGAGTCCTTGTCTCCATGAATTCTCGGACCCGCGTATGGCCCGCCTGTACACCGACTGTGAGCATGACCTCTGTCAGGAAGGAATGCCCGACGAATCCCACGTACTGTTTTCCGTCGTAGACGGCCAGTACCTTTAGATTCATCACCGTGATCAAGTGGAATGCCTCATTTAATCTCGCTTCCGGACTGACGACTGAAATGCCTGACGTCAGGAAATCTATCACCCGTCCGGTCGGTGAATGCCTCCAGTCGGTGTCCAACATCCGTTTGGATGCGTGATCACTGTCTTGATGAGTCGTCTCGCTCTGTACCTCTGTCGTCGTACACATAGTTCCACCTCGCTCAGCCAGATTTAAATGCCAATAGGTAACCCTCCGTTTTCTCCCACTATTACACTCACTAGAGACCGATTCCCCAACTGGTAAATACCCGAGTTCACATCACATCCAGATGAACAGGTTGGAACCCATGCCACAAGGCTTTTCAATCGTGATGACGAACAGATAGGCACGGTTATGCCTTGGGGCCAAGATTGGTTGATGCCGGATCCATGGCCGAAGAGCGCCAGCACCCCGGATGATCGGTGTGCCAACAAGCCAACTTGATAATGACGACTAGGGGTATCACTAGCTTCGACCTTGGCCTGATCATCGCTACACTTTTCCAGCAGATACCATAACCACGAACAATTCATGAGGGAGGTGCAGCATGTGGTTACTCAGATCAATCGGCGGTGGAGTACTCGGTCTAGTGCTTGGTTTATCTATCCCGGTCGTCGCCTTGTCTGCTGACAAGGAAGTCTATAACGGGCCCGACGTTGAACAGCCAGGTCGAACGATCCATGGCAAGGTGGTCAAGGTCGACAAGCAGGACAACAGCACCGGGCAATGTGATGTGTCGGTGGAGAATGTGCAAACAGGCGAAGTGGTACAGCTTCACCTGGACAAGTCGACCGAGAGGGAGAGGCAGTCAACAGAACCCTCAGCTGGTGACCTGGTGGTTGTGAAGTATGACGAAAACAGCAAGCGTGCGCTTACATTTGTGAAAGATATCCCGAAGGACGCACCGGCTCAGTAATAGATTGGTCGAACAAGCCAATGAAACGTTGAAGGACTCGGCGCCCATCCCATTCACCCAATATGCTGTGCCGAGATATTCCCCTAGCCGACCTGTAGCTTGATCGCGTGCGGCGACGATTCATCACAAGGAGGTTTTACATGTCTAGATTATTAAAAACAGTCGGAATTGGTGTCCTAAGTGTGACGTTCTGCATGACGTTGGTGACCGTAGCGCTCTCCGTTGATAGAGAAGTCTACGATAAACCCGAGGCGACCAAGTCCGGGAAAACAATCCACGGGAAAGTCGTGAAGGTGGATGAAAAAGATGCCAACATGCAGCGGTGGGACGTGTCGGTCCAAAATGGAGACACCGGAGAAGTAGTCGCACTGCATATCGATAAGTCAACGACCCGTAAAGATATCCAGATGGATCCTGCCATTGGAGACAATGTGATCGTCAAGTATGACGAAAAAAGCAGGCATGCCATTTCATTCTTGACGGATGCCCGGTCGCATAATTAAGCAGGGGGTCTTTCGTCTGCAAGACGAAAAGCCTTAAGATGGCTCTGCTCACTCACGGGCATACTACAGCCGTCCGTGAGTGAGCACCCATCCCGCTTAGTGTTCACCTTGGCGGGCGAAGTTAAAACGGTCGCTTCCTTAACCTGTATCTAATCTTCAACTCAACATCTCATCCCGTCGTGTGTCCGGCCCCTTCCCCTAGGGAATCTGCCAGTCATAATTGCATGAACCAAAGAATACATTATAGGAGTGTAATCTCAGCTTGCATTTTCCCTTTGAGCCTTTCACACAGGCCTTGAAATGAAATCCACCGTGCTATCGAAGGACGATCGTTTGCGACACTGCGGGAGGTCTCTGGAGAAAATATTTATCTCCATTTCTGGGTTTCTCATCGGCTTGGTCGGGTTCTTGAGTCTCATCCTCGTGATCCTTCCGAATGTCCTGCGAGACTGGGCCGAGTCTCGACTGACGAGCGTCTTCGTCCACAAGGTCGAGATCGAACGTCTGGACCTGGACGTACTGACCGGACATATCGGAATAGACGGCTTTCGTATCCGATCGAAGGAGGATGGTCCAGACCTTATATTCGTTCAACAGATCACGGCCGATGTGGACCTATTCGCTCTTGTTGATCGACAACTCTCCCTCACGCAGCTGAAGATTATTGCACCCGTCGTTCATCTCGTGCGCTCAGAAGCTGCCGTATGGAATCTGCCGGCGCTCGATGAACAGGGTTCTTCATCGGACTCCGGGACAGGAATCTCGATAATCATTCACAACGCTGTCCTTCGGGATGGCTCGTTATCAATTGAAGATCGTTCTGTCTCCCCTACTCGAAGTGAAGCGGCGAACGGTATTCAGCTCACGCTACAGGATGTTTCACCGGGCTCATCTGCTCCGGCCAAGCTCCAGGGGTCAGCCTCGCTTTTTGATTCGGGAACAATTGCGATCGACGGGGTCGTCCTTCCGAACCTTCGTTCAGGGAACCTGGATGTCGAGCTCACGAATATCTCGCTCACGCCCTTGCAGGGATCTCTCAGCGATCATCTCTATGTGCAGGGGAGAGTGACCGCTCGTCTCGTGGTCACCTGGCCCGGCACCGGACAGTCGCTCGTTAGGATATCGGGCACGCTCAAGGGACAGGACCTTGCCTTCTCCTCGGCGGGGTTCCGACTCGGTCATGCGACGACTGTTACTGCCTCAAGCGTGGACGTTAGCTGGCCCGATAGAGTCGCCGTAGATCGACTCCTGGTCAGCAAGCCGGACGTCTGGGTCCGTCGAAACGAAACCGGGCGCTTCGTCGGATTTCAGTCCGGAGGAAGCAGCTCGTCGAAACCCACGACCGCCTTGGAGAGAAACAAGCAACCCGACGAGGCGACAAGCTCGCCACAATGGCGCATCGACGAGATCGTGGTCCACGGGGGAACTGTTCATCTTGAGGATGAATCCGTCAGCCCGGCCTATTCGGACGTGCTTCGGAATCTTGAGATGACGCTGGACGACGTCATGCCCACCGCCGAGCATGCGGTGATAATCACTGCTCGGGCTAATATCGCCAGCGGTGGAACGCTCGATCTCCGTGGTCAGGCGGCACTCTTCGGCTCCACACCCAACGCCACGTTGAAGGCAGCCATTCACCGGTTTGTCGTACCGTCGACCAATTCGTACCTGAAGCGAGCGGTCTCACACTACACCACCGAGGGAACGCTCACCACCAGGATGAACATCCGACTCCGGGGGGATGAACTTGAGATTCTCAGCGATGTGACGCTGTCCGATCTTGAAGTTGAGCCCATTCAGAACGTGACGCACCGAACCGTTCAAGAACGCATCGGTCTCCCCTTAAGCCTTCTCCTCACACTGCTCAAGGATGAGACCGGACGCATCCATATCACCTTTCCTATTTCCGGCCCACTGTCCAATCCCACGTTCGATTGGACGAATGCCATCTGGGCGACGCTTCGCAACGTCGTGATGAAGCTCATTACCCTTCCGATCCGCTCTATTGGTCGGTTTATCATGGGCAGCGATGACCTCGACACCTTGGTGATCGCCCCCATCACCTTTGCCCCTGGTTCAACAACGATTCGCCCTGATATGGATCGGACACTCCATGATCTCGCCAGACTCCTGAGTACTGAAAAACAGACCGTTCTCCACCTGACACCCATCCTCAGCTCTACGGATCTTGAGGCCCTTGAACATATGCCTTCTGAATCCTGGCCTGTTCCGGGACTTGACACCGCAAAGACCGCAAGACACGTGCTGGCGGTACGCCGTGCTTTCATGGTATCGGCCCGTCTGGCTGGAATGGGGAACGTGCCGTCAGGGCGTCTTCCCGTGAATCCACCCCGACGAGATACATCGGACCTAGACCGGCCGAGAGTGGAATTGGAACTTGAAAAAGGTGACGGCGCGAGCGCGATGGGCCTCGCATCGTCCGGGAGCGAACGCTAATCATGGCTCACATTGCACTCATGGAGGTGGGACAACCCGCCACTGCCGTTCCCAATCTTGGTGGGGTCCCCCGGTGTGTGATGATCCTGCTGGTCCTCGGGATGTTCCTACTCGGCACGGAATCGGCCTCGTCACGGCCGACCAGCGACGACTACATTTTGGGGTTTGCGACATCAGTGCTGCACCGCGAATTCAACGTGATCGATGCCAGGGTAACGGTTCGCGACGGGGTCATCTCGGTCAGCGGGAGTGGCCTGAAGGGAATCAATCAGGATAAGTTGCAACGAACGTTACGCGATATCGAGGGGGTCGAACAGGTCGTGATCAGCAAAACAGATGACACCGGCGACAGCAATCTCCCGGATGGAACATCCGGGTTTTTAGCCCGTGGCCTGCTCTTTGCCCCACTCCACGGAGATCCACGCTGGCCTCATTTTTCCGCCTCTTACCGCGGGTATCGCACCAACGATCTCACGGCAGCCTTTGCCGGCACCTTTGGTGAGACGTTTTCACTCTACCGCAACCGAGCCCCGTTCAAAGGACAGTGGGAACTTGTTCTTCAAGCCGGCGTCTTCAGCCTGTTCGATTTGAGCGCCACGTCGCTGGATTTGGTCAACGCGGATTACAACGTGGGGCTCCTCACGGCCTATCGTTCAGGAAAGTTCTCCGGATTTCTCCGTCTCCATCACCAGAGTTCTCACCTGGGTGATGAGTTTCTCCTCGCCAATCAACAAGTGCGGCGCATCAACCTGAGCTATGAAGAACTGGATGTGAAGTTGGCTTATGAGGTCGTCGACTGGATGCGTGTCTATGGAGGCGGTGGCTACTTGGTTCACCGCGATCCATCGAGCGTCGACCCCATTTCAACTCAATGGGGTCTCGAATTCACGAGTCCCGTCACGTTTCTTGGCGGATCCGTCATCCCGATTGGTTATGCGGATTTTCAATCCAATGAACGTTCCCGATGGGCGATCGCCCAATCGATCATGGCAGGCGTGCGATTTGAAAACGCAAAGATTGGGAATCGGCAGCTACAACTTCTTGTCCAGTACTTTGCGGGTCCCTCCCCTGATGGCCAGTTCTACACGCAACATTCCCATTGGTTTGGGGTCGGCCTTCATTTCTATTTTTGAGGTCCGTGCGTGCCTGCTCGGTAGGACTCCAACGGGACGACATCGTCCTTCCAAGCTTCCACGATCGGATCGACAACCCGCCACGCTTCCTCTGCCTCGTCATTCCTGATAAAAAAGATCGACTCCCCTTTGAGCACGTCCTGGATCAGGCCTGCATAGGCCGACATCGGTTCTGGTGCAAGCTCCGTCTGGAGGTCGACCGAGTCTGCTTCCAAGGGATTGCCGGGGCCATTCACATTGATGGACAATCCTACTTGATCCACCTTCAGCCCTACGCGCAGCTGATTGGATTTCATGGCATGGGCAGATCCGAACGTCGAGTGCCGAGACGGCCTGAAGTAGATAGTGAGTTCCTGGCGATCGTGCTTCATGGCCTTTCCGCTTCGCAAGATGAATGGGACATCTCTCCAACGCTCATTGTCGACAAACAGCCGAATGTCCGCGAACGTTTCCGTTTGACGTGCGGGATCGACACCGGGCTCTTTGATATAGTCTCTCACGGGCCGTCCCTTGATGTTGCCGTTCGTATACCGCGCGCGGATCGTACACCCCTTGATCTCGTCTCGCGACACCGATCGAATATCCCGCAATAAATCCATCTTGCGATCGCGCAACTCGGATTCGGTCAAGCAAGAAGGAGGCTCCATGGCCACCAAGCACATCAATTGTAAAAGATGGTTTTGAATCATGTCTTTGAGCGCCCCAGCCGAATCGTAATACCCCACCCGCCCTTCCAATGTATTGGTCTCATCCCACACGATCTCGACCCGCTCGACATGCTGCCGGTCCCAGGCCGAATCCAACACCCGATTGGCGAATCGAATGCCGAGAATATTTTGCACGGTCTGTTTGCCCAAGAAATGATCGACTCGAAACACATCCTGTTCCGGAAAGAGTTCGAGCAGTTTCCGATTGAGCGATTGCGCCGACTCCCTGTCTTGTCCGAACGGTTTTTCCAGCATCACCCGGCTCTGCGGCGGTAACCGGACATCATGGAGATTTTCCACGATGGCTTCGGAGACTGAGGGAGGAAGCCCAAAGTAGAGCACGAGAGGATCCTGCAACGGCCCGATCACCGCTCTGAGTTGTTGAGGATCGGTCAGATCCGCCGATGCATGGCTGACTCGCGCCAACAGTTGTTTTAAGGCGGTTCTCTTGATTTTTCCATGACGCGCTTTCACCTGCCCCTCGATATGCCGACGGAAGACACCCACATTTCGCCATTTCTTCCTGGTCACCGCCAACACTTGAAAATCCTGAGGCAGCAGGTGCGCCGACTCCAGTTCTACCAAGGCGGGAAAGACATATCGGCTGGCGACGTCGGACCCGGCACCGAGCAGGATGAAATGATTATGATCGGCCATGGCATCCCCTCGCACGTTTGGGTTGAGCATTACACTCGAGCTTTACAATTGTTGTTGTTTCATTGTTTTTCTTACCATGGGAAACTGCAGGTTGGGATACTGGGTCAAACCCTAGGCCCTTCTCTACCGCGATCCCGGTTGAAACTACTCCTATTCCTTTTGTGATCGGCATCATCTACTTACATACGCTGTCAACCCAGTCATCCGGTTGCCGGATGTCTTGTCCTGATCAGGACACTGTGTCTTCTCATAACCGATTGATGTAGGCCCAGCTCAGATAGTCATTGAGTCTCGCCTCAGGCAAAGTCTCAGAAATTCACGCTTATCATTTAGTTAATCCAGGGGCATGCAATTTGCGTTTGCATATATCCAAATGCATTCCAAACCAACATTATGATTACCGAAGGAGCAGACCTATGAGAATGCGTCAGACGTGCATGTATATCATCGCCGGCAGTGTGGTGTTGTCTCAGGGCTTCGCGTATGCCGACCTATCTGGATCCCTCATGGCCTCTTCGGGAGGCACTGAAGGTTCAGACGGAGCCATGAAAGCACAACAGCACAACCCCCAAGGATCGTCAGGGAGTACCGGGAAGAAGTCCTACACCCCACCCAGCGGAGCGAAAGCAGGTCGTGACGCAACGCTTCCTGATCCGACAACGAATAGGAAGGACGGGGCGATGAAGAAAACGGAAGGGATTGAATCCTATAGCCCGCCCAGCGGAGCACAAGTGGGTAGTGACGCAACGCTCCCCGATCCGACGACAGATAGAAATGCAGGCATTGAATCATACACCCCACCCAGTGGAGCGAAGGCAGGCCGTGATGCGACTCTCCCTGATCCAACGACGAATAGAGAGGGGTCGAGCAGCAGTAGCGCTTCGGGATCGGGGTCCGGGAATATGAAATCATCAGGAACAGGATCATCGGGCGGAACCGGCGGAGGGTATTAGGGTATGAATGGAACCTGGGACATCATCATAGCGGTTGAGCGGAGAGCCTGAAGATAGCTGGCCAGCCACCGGTATATTCCAGCGGATGGCCGGCCAGCTCATGCGCGTCCAGTCACGGAGATTTGCTGTATGTCTTCACATTTTAATAGGTACAACATTGTCGTCACTGGTGGTGCAGGGGCTCTTGGCCTAGCCGTCGTCCGCAAGCTCGTAGGGGAAGGAGCAGTCTGCCATGTGCCCTGTGTCTCAGAGAAAGATAGGGATGCAGTTTCGGCTCTCGATTCTCAGCTCGTCCGTGCTGTTGCAGAGGTGGACCTAACCGACGAGCAGATCGTTATCGATTACTATTCAGATGTGGCGGCATCAGGGCAGATCTGGGGTTCCATTCATCTTGTCGGAGGATTTTTCGCCGCTCCGCTCTTAGAAACACCCGGCGAGGATTTTGTTCGCCAATTTGAGTTGAACGTTCTGACGGCTTTTTTATGTTCTCGAGAGGCCGTTCGTCACATCCGACAGACGGGACAGGGTGGCTGCATTGTCAACGTCGCTGCTCGCCCGGCAGTCGAGCCAAGAACTGGTTCAGGTCGTATCGCCTATACCGCAGCCAAGTCGGCAGTAGCAGCGCTCTCACAATCCCTGGGAGAAGAAATGGCGGAGCAGCGTATCTGGGTCAATGCCATTGCTCCATCGATCATGGATACCCCGGCGAATCGTGACGCCATGCCCGAGGCTGATTTCAATCAATGGGTTCGGGTCGAGGATGTCGCTGCTGTGGTCGTCTCCCTTGTCTCCGCAGAGAACCGTTGCGTTCGAAGTGGCATAGTGCCCGTCTATGGATCGTCTTAAATGTCACTCGGTCATTGGTCTATTACGTCATCGATGTGGCGTCCATCGGTACCAGAGTGGATAGGATGTCCGGATGGACATAGGTCGTCCGCGGACCGTCAGCAAACCCAAATTGCCGGAGCTTTCGTAACAGTGTTTTCCGATGAATCCCTAATATCTCGGCGGATCGACCGAGATCCTGCTGATGGTGCTTCAAGACTTGTAGGATATGTCCGCGTTCCAATTCGGCTAATGTGACCCACCCTTGCGACTGTACCGACGTCGGGTTCGGTCGTGTCTGTACGGCATGAGGAAGATCTTCCGGATAAATGAGGGAGTGTGGTGCGAGGGCCACGGCCTGTTCAACGGCATGTTCTAGTTCACGGACGTTGCCCGGCCATGTATATCGTGTCAGCGCATCAACGGCTTCAGGTGAAATGCTCGTGACCGGTGTCGATTTGGCCCCGCCATACTTGTTCACGAAATATTGTGTAAGGACCGGAATGTCCTCCATGCGCTCTCGCAAGGGGGGGATCTGAATCGTGACGACATTGAGCCGATAATACAGATCTTCCCGAAAACGTCCGGCTTGGACGAGAGAATTCAGGTTCTTTTTTGATGCGGCAATAATGCGCACGTCGACCGTCATGGTCGTGGTGCTTCCCACACGCCGGAATTCTCGCTCCTGAATCACACGAAGCAACTTACCTTGCAAGGCAGGCGAGAGATCGGCGACCTCATCGAGAAAGCATGTTCCGAGGTGAGCCTTTTCTAAAAGACCTTTCTTGGCACCGACGGCCCCGGTAAATGCACCGCGTTCGTGCCCAAACAGCTCGGACTCCAACAGGGTTTCGGTTAAAGCTCCCCCATCGATCGTCACAAACGGAGCCGTGCTCCGTGCACTGTTGGCATGAATCGCCCGTGCGATTAGTTCCTTCCCTGTCCCACTTTCTCCTTCCAGCAGTACGGTGCTCTCTGTTTGTGCCACTCGAGCGATGGCCTTGTATACGGAAACAACCGCCGGGCTGCTTCCGACCAAATTCTCAGCACGAATGGAGTGATGATGTGGGTTCTCCGGTTGCCGCTGCTCGCGTGAGAACTGTGTGTGCTGAAGCGCGCGACGCACGACCAGTCTGACGTCATCCAAGCTAAACGGTTTACTAATGTAGTCGAACGCACCGGCGCGAATCCCATCCACCGCCGTCTTGAGGCTGCCGCAGGCCGTCATGAGAATGATGGGCATATCGTGCCCGAGGGAACGCAACTCTCCCAACAACGAGAGGCCATCAAGCTCCGGCATGTTGAGATCGGACATCACCAGGTCCGGGACCTGTCTCGTCACAATACCGAGCGCCGCTCGCCCGTTGGTAGCCGTGTCGATCGTGTATCCCTCTTGCGACAATACTCCGCGAAGTTGAGCTTGTGTATCGGTATCGTGGTCAACGATCAAGATATTGGAGTTACGCATGGTATCCACCTCCTAGTTGAGCATGGAAAACACGCACCAAGATGGTCCGTCGCTGCAGACTGCTCGAAGAGAAGGTCACACGGTTCTTGAAAGCGTTGAGGCTCCATTCGTGTACAGATTGGGCGACATCGATCAGGCGCGATGTATTCTACTGATACCACCTTCTTCGAAGTGCTCATGTTCGCCAACTGGTGAAAGCCCTAGAAGACCTATCGTGCTGTGGCCTCCTCCGAATTGCGGCCACACGAAGCACGGCACCCGTTGTGCGTATCCTGCACCGACCGGACACCATGGCGAATCATCATCTAGAGAAACACGTACTAGGGCTCTAGTTGTGCTTTTCTGGGGAAATATCCAGTGATGATTGGGATTCCCTCTCTGCCACACTTTATATCTGAGAATGTGTCGTGATCGGGAGGGCTCACGCATGCAGGCAAATATCAGCAGCCTATCTCTCGCAGTGCTCATGATCGCCGCCTATCAGAATCTTCCACTGTCTACTCCGGACGGTGACATCACGCACGTCGCCGTCGGTGAAAGACCGACCAGCTCTGCCTTAGCTGTGAATATGGGAGACGAAATCCGTTGGACCAATACAAGCATGGGAACGGTCCGGATTGTTTTCATGGAACCGATCTCGAGGCAGGTCTCCTGCCGCCGACATTTTTGTGGATATTTTACCGGGGGGTTGGAGGCGATCCTTGCACCGAATGAAAGCGCGAGCCTCTGCTTTGGGAAATCGGGCGACATCCACTACACCATCACCTTGCGATCGCTTATGTCACATGCCCCAGTCTCGCGATCGGGATCTCTTCATGTCGGCGTGCGTCACGAAGCTCCATCTCCCCAATCAGTACCCACGAGTCAGCCGAGCCCTCCGTAACGATCTTTCACCTAGAGGTTGTCAGCAGCCGAGTCATCGTCTACCCGTCTTCACCCGGAAGCTTCTCGCTCGGGACCGTGCCTCCGGGCACGGTCCCTCCCGGTAATGTCCCGCCTGGTACAGTTCCGCCTGGCACGGTTCCACCCGGTAAAGTGCCTCCTGGGACACTGCCGCCGGGAACCGTTCCCCCGGGTACGGTCCCTCCTGGGACCGACCCACCCGGCACCGTTCCACCGCCTGGTGTATTGTCCAGTCCTGATGGCGATGGTCGTTCATCAGGCACTTCCAAGGGGGCAGTATCACGTGCGCTGCCACTGACCATAGGCTGGTCTGCAGCTTCTGCAGCAGCGCGAGGTGTCAGTGACATTATGAAGACGGACACTCCCAGCACGACGATACAAACTAATCGTGATGGTTCAGGCACAAGTCGACAGATGCTTCTCATCCCCCAGTGATCACAGAGCGGTAGCAGAGGGTTCCACATCTGATCCTCGTGGGTTTCTGTCTAAGGACCTATCGGTTTGGCTGAGCCTGAACCATCATCGATTGTCTTGCCATCGCAGCTTGTAAGGCCGACAACATGGCTGTCGGTGAGACCTCTCCCGCCTGCATGAGACTGAGATATCGATCCTGGGCCAATAGGAAAAACTCCGTTTGACGTTCAGCTGGAACACCCATCAACGTCGCCAACGAGGCCAAATGCTCGCCGTGCCCCTGTGCCATCTCTTGTGAGAGATTGTCGAAATTGAGGCTGGCAAACATGGTCGCCTGTTTCTCTTTGACGATCATGCCGTTGTTGGTACAGCCCGATACCCCTGTACTAAGTGCAAACGGCTGCGACGGCACATTCAGCGTCGAACCGAGGTGTTGGAGCAGAATCGACTTCGGTTCCTTATCAAACACCACCTTCCCAAGCCCGCAACCAGGCCCATCACCCCAGGCAGCAAGGCTGGCTCCTGATTGAGAAAACACGATGGCGGATGTCAAAGCAAGACTCAGGCATAGGACTTTCATAGATTCCTCCTGGTTAAGGGTTATCACGCTTTCTGTCGTTTCAAGACAGCCCCTCACATACCGGCTGGAGCGGGCCCTCTCTCCGGCATAGCAGCATCGGTTTTCACAAGCACGAACATCTGTTGCTGTTCTCCGGTTTTGAAGTCGGTCGGCGGCTGACCGTTCGGCAAGGCATAGATCAGCCTGATCTTGTCTCCTTCAGCTTCAATTAAGCCTTTGGAAATCACACCGGTTTCCGGAGCCTTGGTGCTGATCATTGTGATCTTCCACGGCATGTGCTTCGTATCAAGGGTGTAAGTGGCGGCGAAGGTCTTGTTTTGTTCCTTGTCGTAGGCGGTAATCGTTTGATCGCGAATGGTAATAACAGCATCTAACTCGTGCTGATCGATCGGAGTACCAGCGCGTTCTCCGCCGATGATATGATAGTCCCCGACGAGAACGGCGGGCTTTGCCGTATCCGAAGAACTCCCGGTACAAGATGTGAGAAAGAGAATACCTATCACGCCGATCAACCAATGCGAATACTTTACATATGCCATCTCATTCCTCCTTTGGGCGGTATCAACTGGTACCGCGTCGCAAAAACCATCGAGGAGCTTTCCCATCGGATGACCGCGCGAACCTGCGCGATTGTTCCAAATGGTTATGTCAGCGTTCTCCTTTACGCGGCCGGTTTTAGAACCACCTTGGTCCACCCGCGCTCGCGGCGATCAAACTTGGCATAGGCATCCGGACCGTCCTTCAGTGCCAGGCGATGTGAGACGAGGAACGACGGTTTTGCCCTTCCCATATGAATGAGCTCACACAGTTGTCGGTTATAGGCCTTGACGTTGGCTTGTCCCGTCCCGATGCGCTGCCCTTTTTGCCAGAATGCCCCATAGCGAAATGCGACCCGCCCTTCCCGGCTCAACTGATCCGGTGCTGAAGGATCTTGTGGTACGAAGAGACCGACCACACCAAGCCCGCCGGTCGGTGCGACCGACTGAATCAGATTGTCCATGGTCATGCTGGGATGCTCATCCCCTTGAGGATCATGCGCCTGATAACCAACACATTCGCACCCTCGGTCCGCGCCTTTTCCCCCTGTGAGTTCCTTCACCCGTTCCACCGGCGAGCATCGGGAGTCATCGATCGGAATCGCGCCGATCTCTTCCGCCAACGAGAGACGATCGGGCAACCGATCGACGACCATCACCTTACTTGCCCCTCGAATCATCGAGGAGTATGCCGCCATGAGACCGACCGGGCCCGCACCATAGATCACGACCGAATCTCCCGGCGCGACACCCGCAAGCTCGGTGGCGTGATAGCCGGTCGGAAAGATGTCGGCCAGCATCACATAGTCGTCTTCCTTTTCTTCGGCATCCTCAGGCAAGATCAAACAGTTGAAATCTCCGTACGGTACCCGAAGAAATTCCGCCTGTCCGCCTGGATAGGGTCCCATGCCGGAATACCCGTAGGCTGCGCCTGCCGTTCCTGGATTCGCCGTAAGGCAGAAGCCGGAGAGTCCTCGTTCGCAATTCATGCAGAAGCCGCAAACCGATATTGAACGGAAGGCAGACCCTGTCGCCGATCTTCACTCGATCGACTGCCGTCCCAATATCAACCACCAGGCCAAGATTTTCGTGTCCGAGCACCGTGCCGGGTTTTACATCGGTTCGCCCTTCGTACATATGCAGATCCGACCCGCAGATATTGGTGCTCGTAATTTTGACGAGGACGTCGGTCGGCCGTTCAATCTTGGCGTCCAACACATCCTTCACCTGAATATCACGGGGCCCTTTGTAGACCAGCGCTTTCATGCCACACCTCTTCCTTGTCGGTGATTTCTATCAATGCTTGTTTGC
The DNA here is from genome assembly GCA_036984345.1 of Nitrospira sp. Lineage (GTDB taxonomy): Bacteria > Nitrospirota > Nitrospiria > Nitrospirales > Nitrospiraceae > Nitrospira_D. The sequence goes on from BQXA01000001.1 coordinate 89,217, forward strand.
GTCGCTCTCACTCTATAAAGCGCGCAAAAAGGAGACGAGCGCGGCCCTTTCGTCCTGTGTCAGCTTCAACTCACCGATCAAATTGAAAAATTCAACGGTGTCCTCCAACGTCAAGAGCCGCCCGTCATGCAAATACGGAGGCGAATCCTTGATGCCGCGTAGAGTAAACGTCTTGATCGGACCGTCCCCCGGCTCGTCCTTGAGAAACCGTTCGAGATGTAGATCGTGCAGCTTGTCATCGAGATAGAAGGGAGGCGTATGACAGTCAGCGCACCGCCCTTTTCCGAAAAAGACGGCTTCTCCGTCAAGCTCCGCTTCGGTCGCCTTCTTTGGATCCAGCCGGCCGGTCATGGGGCTGAGCTTCGGCGCCGGTGGGAAATCAAACATATTCTGCATCTGAGCCATGTGGCTTACCGGGATCCGATCCAAGATGTTCATCCCCTTTTTGGCGGCATGGATGTGATCGCCGTTGAAATAGGCCGTCCGCTGCTCAAATTCGGTGAAGTCTTCGACCGAGCGTAAACTGCGTTTGGACCCATGAATCTGCTGGTTAAAGAGTCCTCGTAAACTCGTCGTATCCAGCCGAAATCGTCGCTCTTGCGGCCTCGTATCCGGGTTAAGGTGGAATTGGCCGGTCGTATGCCCGTTCACATGGCAATCAAGACAGATCACACCAAGGCTTGGGTGCTGGCTCTTGCGATCATCGGTCGGATTGAACTCTTCTTGTGAAAAGGGTGTCAGCAGCATCCTTAGTCCATCCAGTTGGACCGGCGTCAGGAGATCCTTGAATAAGCGGTAATAGTTGTTGATTGAGATGACATTCCCACGCGACACATCTCCGAGCTCGGGACGGTTGTTGAGATAGATTGCGGGAGGAAACTCCGGCAAAAACTCCTCCGGCAGATCAAAGTCCACGTCGACGCGCTCTAAACGGGGAAACATTTCGATCTGCATCTTGGGGAAGACCTGCCCCCCAGGAGACTGTAAGGGATGTGGTAGAGATGGATATGGGAAGAGACCTTGTTGCTTGATCTTCTCGGGGCTCATCTCCGCCAACCGATCCCACGTGATGCCTTCAGGCAACCGCGCTGTGGGGCCGACGGGAAGCGGTTTTCCCCGCGACATCTTGGCCGCTGGATCCAGGTTCGGCTTGAGATCGTAGCGCCGCTCCAAGAGTTTCCGCTGTGCGTCCATCACGGCAGGCTTGTTCGCCATATCTTGCTTTAGGATTTCCTCTGGTTCCTGCAACGGCTTCTCTGCTCCCAAGGGATCTCGATAGAAATCAAACCCGCCGGCTTTTCCTGCTCTGAGCTGGCTCTGGAACGCCGGAGAAGAAGCACTCGCCTTCTGGCCTCCGAACAATCCTGAGCGGTCGTGCTCCGTCAGTTTCTGCTCAGGTCGCATCATCGGCACGTTCCGAGCTTCTTGCGCAGCAGCCACTGCATCGTGAGGTACCTGCGCCGCATCCTGCCCTCCGGCCTCAGCCGTTCTGACAAAATGAAGATCGCGGATGAAGCGGCCCTCAGATGAAAAAGAGGCGCCAACCACCACGATCACGAACATCGTCAATAACCAGAACAACGTATTGGTTGCTTTCATCACATCACTCCTGGTTCTTTATAGAGACCACTCTTGTCCCACCCATCGTCGTCCGTAAGAGAATCCGATTTCTCATGTATTGCGTTGACTGCATTCTCCGAGAAGTGAGAAGGGACTCAATGTCCTTTTGTGATTTTCTCTTGTATCGTCGATCGTAGGTGCATACGACTAGCACATTCCCTAGAAATGCTGGTCACACAACACAGGACGACAGGGAGAGGACAGTTGTAGGCGATGATGGTTCGGGCAGTAGCCCGCTGGTTGTACATTGGGGGGCCGACCGAAGAACAGCCGAATGTAGAAGAAGTGCTCTATGATGAGCTTACAGAACCGAGGCCATCCACCCGTCGACGGGGATGGTAAGAAGCGGACAGCCGGACTCCTGCAGCACTCGCTCACTATGACTGCCACGCATGGCATCGAACCAGTCGTTGCGTCCGTCTGTCGTCATCACGATCAGATCGGCATCAATCGCTTTCGCAACCTGATTCACTACATCGATCACGTCACCCCTCTTGCTCATCCGGTTCCAATGCCATCCGGATACGTGGGGGTCTGTTACCGACGGCATGGCATCCTCCTCTCCGACATGCAACAGAGTGAACGTGCCGGCCTCGCGGTGGAGCCCGGAAGCCAGCCTTGCGGCGGCATGCACGGCCGGCCGTGCCGAAGGAATCGGCGCAATAGGGATTAGAATGTTCTTCAGTGAGATGGATCCGTCATCGAGAGACACAAAACCCTTGATGCCTTTTGGAATAAAGAGCGTCATTTCTCGTGACGTGCGAGCGATCCCGGTTGCACCAGATCGGTTGAGCCATGGAATCCCCCACTTCCGTTGATCGGTCGCCAGAACAATGAGATCGGTGCCATGCGCATCTAAATAGGTCGTGACGGATTCAACCGGATCGCTGTGGCTCATCTGCACCTTGTGCACATTGATCCCAAGCTTCGACACATCAGCACGCTCGCTGTTTTTCGGAAGCAGCCTCCAACGCTCCAGGGTCTCGCGAACACCGGGGAAATCTGTCCACGATCCATGGCCACGGTCCGATACGTGAAGGATGGTCAAGGTGGCCTTGGCCATCAAAGCGATCACCAGCGCATGTGCAAACGCTGCGTCGCCGGCCTCAGAAAAGTCTGATGGATGAAAGACACGCTGGAGAAGGGGAATAGCCGTAGCGTCACGTTGTTCCATCAGCATACTCGAGGGGAACTACTTGGTCATGCGAAGGCGCTTCAATTGTCATCCCCAGGCATCATGGATTCGTTTGCAGCGAGTATTTGACTCGATGTGCTTGTTCCCGATGGTGTTCCAGAATGGGCAACACAAGCAGGATCCACTGTTTGACGCCTTGATTTTGGACGATCCCCGCCCGTTGTCGGAATTGCTCGATGGCGATCTCGTGGTCCCGGATACTGTAATCCATATACTCGCGGTCAAAGGCATGTCCGGACAGCTTGGACAACTTTTCTAGTTTCTTGTCCAGATTGTTCCGTTGTTCATCCCGATGGTCGGATGAGAGGGTGATGCCTTGCTGAAGGGCCAGCAGCTGGATCTGTGAACCGACCTTCTTGTGATCCTCCGCCATATGCTGCCCGAACTCCTGTACCTGCCGATTGCTCGCACGTTGAGCGGCGAGTTGGCCAAGCGACATCTCCACCTGCATCTCATCGGCGGCTTGCTTCAGAATCGATTGCGATTCAAATTGTCCATCCGTGGTTTCCCCAAAGATGTCAGGTATCGGATTGAACATGCAAATAGCAAAGACCGCAACGAGTGTATGAAGCATGCTCGGCATAAATTCCCTCTGATTGATAGCGGACACGGGCCAGACTCTCATATCTCCCTAGTCCTGAAGCGGTTCTATTCGTATGGCCGGCTTCAATCCGTCAGGACCTCGGCGAAAGAGAGAATCGTCGAATGACCCAGTCATGCCTTCTGCGACCAATCGTACCGCTTGCTTCGCATCGGCGACCACTTCCCCCATACCGAAAAACTCATGAGTGACTCCCTCAAAATTCCGGTACATCACCGGAACGCCGTCTTCCAGAAGGCGATCGGCGTAGCGTTTCCCCTCGGATTGCAAGGGATCGATTTCTGCCGTAATGATGGTAGCTGACGGCAACCCACTCAAATTTGGGGCGTTCACGAGATCAATCAACGAATCGGTCCCGTCCTTGGCTTCCTTTAAATACTTCTCGAAGAACCATACCATCATTGGCTTATCCAACGGCTGGGCATGGGCATGCTCCTGATAGGACGGTGTGTTGAAGTCGTAGCCGGCCACGGGGTAGATCAGCGCTTGGTGGACGGGCAACACCTCGCCCCGTGCTCTCGTCATGAGACACACGGCAGCCGCTAAATTTCCTCCCGCACTTTCACCGGCCACGGCGACCATCTCAGGATCTCCCTCGAAAGTTTCGGCGTTGCGCAGCACCCACCGATACGCCGCGTAAGCATCCTCGTGGGCTGCTGGAAATTTATGTTCCGGCGCTTTGCGATACTCGACGGAAACCACGATGGCGCTCGCAGCCTTGGCCAGTGCCCTTGCTGACGCATCGTACGTGTCGATCGTCCCGATCACCCATCCTCCTCCGTGATAGTACACGATCACGGGAAATGGACCGGTTCCATGCGGCGTATACATTCGAATCGGGAGCGACCCTCCGGGGCCTGGGATCTGTAGGTCCTGTGTCTTTTTCACCGATATCGGAGTCAGTTTATGGTCTGTCGCCTGCTTCAGCGCCATTACGGCATCAGCAAGTGTGGGCTGAACCCGAGCCTCCTCGGCAGAAAGCGAAACGATTGGCTTCGGATTGAGCGCCCGTAACGTCTCAAGCACAGCCGTCATATCTTTGTCCGCCTGAGATAGTGTCGCATTCATTGCTTTTTCCCTGTCCTTGTCAGAGAGAGTCTTGACCTGGGGGTCCTGCCGGTTCAATGGCTCCGCCTGTGGCGTATGGAACACGGCAAACAGTGAAAGGCCATAGAGCAGGCTTACACAGCACAGCACTCTGCGAACACGTTGATGCCCCATCCTATCTGATCCTATTCCTTGCTTACCTGCAGACACGTCGTCACTCCACGGCGTGGCGCTATGTATTCGTACAATACGGAGTGCCCCTCGACGACTAGCACATTCCCCAGAACCGTAGTGAAAGCATGAAAAGCGTATCTCGGTCGCATATGCATATGCCGTGTGCCTCTCTGACCCTTGGGTTAGAATTCTCTCCTTCAACCAATAGCCCTGTGCGGGTTCAGCCCATTGATACGCTGCTTATCGACCGGGCTGGGACACCCGCTGTTTATCGCCCGAGTGAGGAAAAACGCCCGACTCTATTTGTTCCTTGAATCGCCGAAGATCTTCGGTCAGTCGTAGATTCGGATCCTCTCCCAACCACTTGGCGATAGTCGAGCCGATTTGTCCTCCTGGAGGGTCATACTGCAATGTCAGGATCAGTTGGGTTCTTCTGCCATCGCCTATGGGTCTGAATTCCACCGAGCCGGCATTCTCCACGTCTGCTCCCTGCAATGACCTCCATCCGATGCGCTGATTCTCCACCTCGTTGATAATCTCGGCATCCCATTCCACTTTCGGTACAGCTGGTGACGTCTTGACCACCCAATGAGATAGTCGCTCATTGATGATCTGCACCGAATCGAGATGGTTCATGACACGAGGGAGATTCTCCAACGACCGCCAGAAGCGATAGAGTTCTGCCGGTGGTCGATTGATTTCGATGGCCGTTTGCATTTTCGTAGCTCGGCTCGTATGCACTTTCCGTCGCCCCGATCGGTTGATGTCGTTGGCAAACCCTGGTTGGTCGTTTCCGCTCATGCCGATTCTCATGGCTCGGAAGGCCAGGCAATTTCCGGTTACTGCTCGATGAAGCAGCCTCCCTCCCACCATGGCCAATGCGGCACCACACCAATTTCGGCGAGAGAACGCAGAAACGAGGAATATCCCTCCTGCCATCCCTGATAGAATTCGCTGACGATTCCCAATGTTGATTCCGTTTCTATCGAACTCCGCTCGTTCCTCGTTCCACCCTAAATCTTGGGTATTAGTGCGGTACCGCTCTTTGGTAGACGAATGTGCAATCATCGAGTCCTCCTCAATGTGGTGGTGTGAGATGGGCCGCTTGTCCTTGCCACCTGTTCATCTACTGCAAGAGATAGACCATTAGGTCTGTACTGAGACCGCATTTCTTATGGAACTACGCCCCAGTGTTATATTTGTTGCGGTGAAAGATTTTTGGAAGAAAGACTCATCGCTTCGTGCTCTACGCTTCTACGAGGACATGCTTCGCGCTGCCTTCTCCGGGTTCTTCAACACTTCTGTCAGATCTCATGCCTAGGCACAATGCTAGTATCATCCCACTCACATAGTCGTTATCGTGAGGTTATAAAACACGTTATCTATGGAGTTTACCTAATAAGATGGACTCCGCTCTTTTAGTCAGAAGCTATGTACTCTATTTTATTCTTCCGTTGTGGGTAATCGCTGGTCTCACGGATTATTTCCTTCACAAACACACTCGAATCGAACATACGAGCGGTACGAAGGAGTCGGTCCTGCATATCCTCCAGCTAGGGGAAGCCGGAATTCCCGTGATTGTGGCACTGCTCTTTGAAATTAATGCACTCGTCATCGGCATCATGCTCTTCGCTTTAATCGTGCATGAAGGGACGGCCTTATGGGACGTTTATTACGCCCATACACGCCGATATATCAGTCCCTGGGAACAGCATGTCCATAGCTTTCTCGAGGTTCTTCCCATCATGGCCCTCTCATTCGTGACGGTCTTGTATTGGCATCAATTTTTAGCATTATTCGGACTCGGTACTGAGACTCCGCGTTTTGTCCTTGAGCTGAAGACCAATGCCTTACCGTTCACCTATTTGGTGGCGTTGTTCGGTTCGATAGGGATGTTCATTGTCATTCCTTATGGCGAAGAAATTTGGCGATGTATCGCCACAGCACGAAGCCGTCGCAAACACCCACTTTCAGAAATCTCGGCTACACGAGTGGCTCAGCAATAAGCATGAGGCACCGCACAGCAGCGTTGGTCCTCAATCCACTTGATCCATTTGACGTATTGCTTGAGACTCGTCTTCAGCTTATCGTTTATCCGACACGATTCTGCGTTCCATAGGTCACGCTTGGGTGTGTTCCGCATACGAATGCTATTTTCCTGATGTCTTCCCGAATTGCCGTAGCGTTTCCGAAGACACGTCTTCGGTCGGATTGCAGTCAGCCGAGACATGTTCAGATCGGCGATCGGTGGATTGGCTCCCCCTGATCCATAGGGCTCGATTCTGCTTATCCAACGACACCGATATGACATCGCCTTGTTCAATAAGAGGTTTTTCCGTCATTTCCGTGAGTTGGAAGCGTACTTCTGTCCCATTCTTATCTTTGATGACGAATTTCGCTCCATCCATCTGCCTGACTTCTCCCGTCACCAGGCGGCTTTTCCGCATGGCATCCTGTTCGGCATGTGCGGCATTTTGCCCTGGTTCAATGGCGCAAGGAAGTCCTTTGGATTGATCCTTCGTCTGCTCTGCTGCAAACAGAACACCATCGATCTGCAATACCGTGAATAATCCCAGCAATGGAAGCAAGCCACCTGCCGCTATCCGGATTCGATGTTTCGATGACATCATGATACCTCCTCATTCTTCTCTATCGTGGTCATCCCCTGAATGTCCGCTTGTGGTAGCCGGACGTATTTCACACAACTTCGTGACACTTTTGTTGAGCTATGGGCTCCCTTTCGGCGCCACCCGAAAAAGATGCTGCATGATTGAGGGCGGCCTATACCGAGATGCAGTGCAAATGGTAGGCCAGTGAGCTATCGCTGTATTCGCTACAGAAAAGCTGGATAAGACACGGAGTGGATTCGCGCACTTCGTCTCGATGAGGACATGTTTTCCTTTACGCTCATAACGATCTTTCTCGCTCGCAGGCATCACCCCGGAACCTGCCCTAGGCACCTGTCCAGTATCGCTCGATTCCTATGTTCCGTATCATAAGGACATAACGGCTGCGTTTAGCTATGGAGATCCCCAGGAATGACTCCGCTCTTGGTGGCAGGAACTATGTGTTCCCTTTCATGCTTCCGTTATGGGTGGCCGCAGATCTGGTTCGGCAAGGGAAACCAGTAGCGCACAATGAAGGTAATACCAGCTGTACAATACGATCGCTATACCAGGGAGTGAGAAATGCGCCTTCTTCTGGCTGTGGACGAATCTGAAAATGCCATGCGTGCCGTACGGTATGTCGGCTTGTTCTTGCAGGGCACGCCGCACGTCATAGTCACGCTCTTCCATGTCCTCAAGCCAATGCCGAGGGCCTTGTTGGAGCATGGCGGATCAGAGAACCCTGACACTGAACGGACACTCAGTGCACGATTGAAACAAGAACAGAAGGCCTGGATCAAGCAAGAGATGGAAACGGAATGTCCAATTCTCGAGCGAGCCCGTGAGATGTTGGTACAGCTCGGATTTGACCAGAACCGAATCGTGCTGAAGTTTGGGCATGCAGGGGACATCGCGCAGAGCATCCTCGAAGAAGCCAGGATTGGTTCTCATGAGACAATTGTGCTGGGACGCACCGGCGGTTCTGGAATCACACAACTGTTCGGCGGTGGCATTACCGACCAGCTGCTGCGAGATGCGGAAGGTATGGCGCTCTGGATTATCGAATAACGTACGTGGAGTCATTCAGATGAAGTCGTGCACGCAGCATGACGCTCGCTGGTTAGCTGCATTCAGATCGTGGGGTTCAAACCCGACTCTGTTTCGGGCGAGAGTACCGGATACACCTTCCTTGGAAAGGAAAGACCGTCCAACGCGTTCAAGCTGAAGAGAGTGTTGTTCGACAATTTGCACCGCTAGGTTGGAACCAATCTTGCGCACTTGCAATGTTCCCGAACGGAGGGTCGCAGGATCCATGCGAGGCTTAATCTGAATAGAACTCTAGAAATACCTGAGAGTCGTAGCATGTATCACTGGGATAGTCATTTTTTGATGGTGGATTTGCGCTCATGATCTCCATGAGGACAGGTTTTCCCTTCTCCCTGTAACAACCTCCATCACAGGTGAACGAACGATGGCACCGGATGGGCGAGAGCACTGCAAACGGATATACAACGGCATGTTGTTGTCGGGCGTCAGTGAGTCAGGACCCTTTACCCTTGCGACACGGCCATCTCACGAAACCTCTCATTCGTAGCAAGGAGTTCCTGGTAGATCCCCTGATCTGTGATGCACCCGTTCTCCAGCATATAAATGATATCCGCCTGCTGGACGGTATTCAGACGATGGGCGATGACAATGATCGTTTTCGTATGGGACATTTCCCGGATTGCGTCAGTCACGATGCTTTCGGTAATGGTGTCTAAGGCGTTTGTCGCTTCATCCAGAACCAGGATATCCGGATCACTGTATAACGCCCTGGCAATCCCGATCCGTTGCCTCTGACCGCCACTGAGTCTCACACCGCGTTCGCCGACGATGGTGTTATACCCATCCGGCAGTTCACCGAGAACGAAGTCATGAATATGCGCAATTTGTGCGGCATGCCTCACACGGTCGAGATCTTGATCTTCGGGTGCAACACCGAATGCGATGTTCGCGGCAATCGTGTCATCTGCTAAATAGATATGTTGCGGCACATAGCCGAGCTGTTTTTGCCAGGAGGTGACATTCCGCGACGTGATACGAATGCCATCTACCAACAAGGCACCATTGTGCGGTTCAAGCAATCCCAAAATAATGTCAATGAGAGTTGTCTTCCCGGCTCCAGTGCTCCCCACGATGGCCACTGTCGTATTACGAGGTATGGTGAGATTAAGGTGGTTGATATGGGGAGCGGCTGTATTGGGATACTGGAATGACAGGTTTCTTAATTCAATCTGTTCCTGTAACGGTCTCACATCCATCTTCCTCTGAGATCGTGAAGGAAGATTGGTATCTAGGACTCTGTCGCGTATGTTCAGCTGTTCCTCAACCGCCTCCATCGAACCCATGTTGAATCGAACTTGGGTGGCACTTCCGAAGATTTGTTGGAAGGCCGGAAGGAGGCGATAGGCTGCGAGCGCATACAAAGTCATGATGGGAAGCGCATCTTTGAAGTCCTGGTGAGTGGCAAGCAGATAGAGCACCAAGACAATAACCGACCCAAAGGCAATGCTCTCAATGACGTATCGCGATATAGAACTCATCGCACTACTCAGCCATTGATTTGCCGCATACAAGGCCGAGTGCCGAATGAACCGCCCTCGATAACCTTCATCTCGCCCAAGGATTTTTAGTTCTTTGATCCCATGCAAAATCTCGGCAGCGACTCTGAAGCGTTCCCTGTTCGCCTGTTTACTGGCCCTTCCCACCTCACTCATTTTCTGACGAACAACTACGAACACAATCGCATAGACCATCCCGATCATGGATCCGGATAGGACCGCCAACCACGGATCAACCCACATGACGAGCAGGAGCATGCTTCCGGCGACGATCGTCTTGGCAATCCCCTGCAGCAGAGGAATAATAATGCCTTGAATCGTCCTCATCACATCGTCAGTACAGTTCATAACAAGATTTGAGGTATTACGCTCCAAAAAGTATCTGTATGGCTGCTTCACATACGTGGCGAGAATCTGAGTCGACAGTCGATGTCCAAGATTGCTCGAAAACCAGAGGATGGCAGTGGAGCCTGCTAGAGATACTGTGTTACTCAGAAGCATGAGCACCAGCGCTCCCATACCGAGCCCGAGAAGGAAAGAGTGGGTAGAGTCAAATTCCAACCAGACGTACAATTTGTGTAGCGAGGGATTTGTCTGTATGAGTTCCGGATTTCCGACAACTGCCATAAACGGCAGTATCGATGACACCCCAATCGTATCGGTAAATCCGGCAAGAATAACAAGGCCGAGGAGTCCATAGGAGAGCCGACGCTCTTCAGTATTCAACAAGGCTTGAAGACGTTTAATGAGATGCCACAAAAAGAGCCTCCCCATAAATAAACAGATGATGAGACCCGCCTGAATATAAAACGACTTGGAATTGGTCTTGTTGGGAAAAGCGTCGGACTCGGTTTGCTAGGTCACCGTGTAGAGTCACCGCAGACGTACAAGTGAATCATTTCACAATTTATCGTCTCGACCGTTTTCACCACTAACATGCATGAAAGATCGTATACGATAGTAATGCCTACCGATAACCGGCAAAATCCCTAGTTGTTGGGTCATGACGCATGTAGGAACCGTCCTGTGCTTTTTCTAGAGTGGTGGTATATCAGAGTGTTTAGCCTAAAATGTTATGCTGGGTGAGGCCAGAACATTATGGAAGTACCATCAGCGTTCACGGAGGGGCACGGAAAGGGGTAGGTCAACTCCGGACGGACTATCCTGCGCTAGAAGCGGGCAGAGAGTGTCAATCGACAGGCAACGCACGGCAGGAACCCTTTCCCTGCCCCACAGCCGGAGCCCTTACCACCTGCTCCAGTTCCGCCCCCCAAACCGATCCCTATTCCTCCTAATGAACCTCAAGAACCACCACGGCCTTCGCCTCCGAAATAGAATGGAGGCTCTCGGTGATTCACTACCTTGTGCTACTGGTGGGCATGGCGGCGAGCGAAACCTTGTGCAAGGATCATTATGACCGCACCGACCGAGGCGGCCGCCATATCCTTTTGAGCGTCCCACTCGTCCCCTTGTGTACCGAGATAGGCGGTACCTAACTCTGGACTGACGACCGTGGCGACCAAAGCTTCCAGTATCTCAAACACACCACTCTGCGCTACCATGCCGCTGACCGGTAGATAGTACGACCATACCCCTTTGATACCTCCTAGTCGCATGAGTAGCTCTCGCAGTGGAAGAACCAAAAGGAAACCATAGGCAAAATGTACGATACGGTCAAAGGGATTGCGTACAAGATCGAATGTCCCTTGCAGCCAGAAGCCAAATGGAACTTCGGCATAGGTATAGTGGGCACCGATAGCATGAAGCGTTAAAAATGCCGTGATGAGCACATACGATGATGTCGAGAGTTGAAACCGCCGGTAGGTTAAGAGGAGCGTAGTCACCGCTGCCAATGCGAGGAGGTTTTCTAGCAGCCAGTCCTGGCGATCGTACGGATCGATCGCCAACAAGATCCATAGTCCCGCGTACCAGACGATCAACCCTCGGAGCATGATCGTCCGATCACCGCTGATATATTCAAACATGCTCAATTGAGTACGTCGGCAAGAGGCTCAGCCTCAGACGATCGTGATCCTCTCAATCGCCAAAGCAGGAGGATTGTCATGCAGAGTAACGAACCATAAAGGGCGGCCGTCATGTCTTTCTGCGCATCCCAGATATCTCCTTGCGACCCCAGATACGTGATGCCCAGGTCGGGATGGGCGATTCGCGCCACCCACGACTCGATGATTTCCCATAGACCACTGAGTCCGAGAATCGTCATCACCGGCAGATAATAGACGAGCCATCCGCGAAGAGTGCCGGTGAGACGAAACAGCTCCTCCAGCGGATAGGTGAGCAAGAAGCCAAAGCTAAAATGTACGACTCGATCATAGTGGTTTCGCCCCATGTGGAGCACACGATTCACCCAATCCCCCATGGGCATCTCCGCGTAGGTGTAGTGCACGCCCATCGTGTGGAGCGTCAGAAATGCCGCAATGAACACATAAGAAAGGGGTGATAACGGTAGGTACCGGCATGTACCTATCAACAGCACGACAAACAAGGTGGGCAGGAGGCTGGACAGCAACCAAAATTGCCGATCGGCCGGCTCATACGCCGCCCAACCGGAGAGAACTACATACCAAATCACTAGCCCCCACAGGAGAAGTCTACGACACTGTATCATGCAACCACTTTAAGCAAGGATTGCTCTCTTCGACCGGAATGAGTCGAACTCAGATAGATGCATTACTGTACATGCCGCTTTGAGCGGTTGCAATGTTCAGGAATCTACACTTCGCAAAGTACGGACTCGTTTGGGTTCTCGAGACCTGATGCGATGTCCTCTGCAATTAAGGAGTTGCCTTTTCCGATCGGCCGAGCTGTGTGAGCATTCCGTTCAGTGTCTTGGAGTATTTAAATGGAGGCGATCTCTGTTTTATACATTGATGAATGACTCAAGCGATAAACTAGAAGAGAGCATCTTTGCGCGTGAGCACAGGACCGGACGACCTACGGCCCTACCGTCATAAGCGCAAATACGATCCTGCCATCGGCACCGGTCCGATCTCAACGAGAGTGAGGAAGGGATTGTCACCAAACATTCCCGGCATGTCACAATCCCCCCTTTCCAAATGATCCTCAGGTTGATATCGCACTCGGCACCCTCACCCCTAACGCTTGCTGCTGGGATGTCCACCTTCATAACCAGGGGCCTGCCCCGAAGGCAGCGGATTCGTCCCACTCGGCCCTCCACCTCCGACCGATGATTCCCCCATCGGACCTGTCGCTGCCGGACCACCAGTGTTCTGGTCTGTCTGGCCGCCCTTTGGCTTCGGTTGATTGCGAAGCTCGTTGATTTCATCCATGTATTGCGAGACCTCAGGAGAAAGGTCTTTGGAATAGGTTGAGCTCGCGACAGGGTAGAGATCCTTCTTTGCGGCATTTAGCGTGAGTTTTCCTTGCTCTTGCTTGAACTGAGACCATTGAAGCGGCAGCTGTTCTTTCGTGTCTTTGAGCTCCAGAACGGCATACTCCGTCTTGCCTGTCTTCGAATCCTTGAGCAGCTTTTCAATCGTACCGAGCGTCTCTCCTTTCTTATTCTTCACGACCTGATCCAGCGCACCGCCTTTTTCGTCCTTCAATTCCCCACGACGCACCGGCACGACATCATACTTACTCCCTATGCTCCCCTGCCTATCAATCATATCGGTTGCCTGGCCTTCTAGGGCATTCGACGGAATTGATTTCGACTGAGACATACTCTTGTCGGACCCGGCAGGAGTCTCGGCCGAAGCCCATCCAGCTATCGCCAGTATTGCAACCATGATCACTGTCTGGCTCGCAGAACTTACTCGATTCATAGAACCCTCCTGTCTGATCAATCACCAACAGATGTCAGCCTTCATGATGACGCGAAGCTTCCTAGGCCGAGAAAAATGCAAAAGATAGACCCGCTATCATTGCCTCATCAGGAGTGCGCCAATGATCTCCGAACATCGTCCCAAATCAGTCGAATAGGTCCTTGGTACGATCGAATGCAGAGAAGACTCTTGAAATTTCGGGAACGACCTCCGGTGGACAAAGTGTCTGGCGGAGGACAAGTTGTCTTGCGTAAGCGATCTGTACGGCCTCGTTCTGTTCAGTGGTCGCAGATGTTTTGACAGTGTTGTCTTTGGAGACACTGGTCGTCTTTGTGCGCCGCCAGTAAGTTCAAAGATCAGGTAGATGAGAGGCACTGCTCACTTGATTTGCAGAGCAAATAACGATTGGCTTGGTCCTTGCTAAGGCAATCTCATCATCGACAACCTCATCCAAGGAGATCGAGTCATGCAATCCAACCTGCTGTCTCAACAACAGAAGAACTGTATTGATGCCTGTTTGGCCTGCGCGCAAACCTGCGAGACCTGCGCCGATGACATGATCGGCATGGCTCAGCATCATAGTGACGAGCTCATGGCACAATGTACGCGCCTTTGCCGTGACTGTAGTGACATCTGTGTGCTCAGTGCCCGCTGGATGAGCCGAAACTCTGCCCGGTTCGAGGCTCTCTGCCAGCTCTGTGCGGAGATCTGCGAGCAATGTGCGGAGGTCTGCGAGCGCCATGCCCCCCATCATGCCCTGTGTGGACCATGCGCGGAACAGTGCAGGCGGTGCGCCGAGGCGTGCCGAGAAATGGTCGGAAGCGGAGCTCAGGCAAGATCATGATCTAGTTTCGTGGATGCATGGCGGTATGCGATATGGCTAATTTCTTTCTTTTGACTGATGGCCTATGTGCGATCGCTCTGATCACAGGGATGCCGGAGGCCACGACTATTCCTCTCCATCACGCGGTACATTTGTCTGTTCTTGTTACCCAACCAACCAAGACAGATTCTGATCCCCCAGGCCCCACACCGGGGCCACCGACCGATCCGAGTCCGGGCCCTACTGACCCAACCCCTCAGCCGACCGAACCAATCCCTGGCCCCGAGCCGCCGGCACCGACGCCACAGCCACCGCACCCATCACCATCACCGAGTCCTCGTTCACCATGAATAGGATGGGGAGGCTGTTCATGGAACCGACCTACCGAGAATCTATTCGCATCGGATGGACTATTCTGTGGCGCGGAGTAGGAAGTATCATCCTGTTGCTCACATTGATCAATGCGATGATCATCCTGAACTTGCCCGAGCTTGCTCGTACGGGTCCATCCTGGGCAGCGATCTTCTTTCCATTCATACTGACCGCACTGGTCGGCGCCTTTATCATCATGCCTTGGCTGGTAAAACATTTGTGCAGCACCTCGTATTCAGGGTTTCGGATTCGGCTTGAACACGAGGACTCCTGCTCTGCGCCGGAGAGTCGCGTCATGGATCATTAACCGTGCGGATCATCACTCTGTGGCGATGTGTCTGAGTGAGCCGCACCAGCGCCTTAAAGCATCAGCTTCGAAGTCAGACATTCCGGTTGATGCGAAGGATCGACGAGGAAACCGATGAAATATCAAACAGCTTTCGACTGGAACAGCATTATGACACTGATGCTCTTCTCATTGGTGATTGGAGCTAGCGTACTTGGTGGGTGGAGAACCAGCCTAGCGGCTGATGTCTATCCCTCTGTTCCGGCAACTGAGAACCGCAAGGACGTCCCCCCTGACGGATCTCCTGTTCCACCTGACCAACGACCGACCATTGACCCAGGTATCGTCGTGACTCCTCCGGCAAAACCGCATCCGGACTCGGTCGTTGATCCACCGGTCCTTGATCCTGAGATGTCGATTCATCCGCAAGATGCTCCGACAACTGAACAACCTGCGCGTCAGACACCACTCCCTGCTAATCCTCCAGAGAGGACGCCATCAAAATAACCCATCATAGCTCCAATTGATTCATTGAATGGGCAATGAGTCATTGGCCTGCGCGGAGGATAAGGCCAAGTGGATGGCACTCTTTATCCGGCGGACCTCGCTAGGGTTGTAGCTAGGATACATTCTCAACGCGCCGATATATGATGCAGATACAATAGCTGGCTCCATGATGAAATTATTGAGTGGCACTGGCGTCATGAGAAAACCCTGGTGTCTAGATACGTCTCGCGCTGCACGTGGAAAAGGAGAGAAGTATATGAGCAGTCAGGCGACATTCAGTAAGCCAATTCACATACGTAGGATCAAAAACGTCGGGAATGATCAACACGAGCGCAAATTTCCATGGTCCGCATGGTGGGGAGTGATATCCCTCCTCTCGCTACTGACGCTCCTGCCGACTCACGCAATCAGTAGCAGCTCCGAGCAAGATGAGGTGGTCTCAGGCATTCTAGAATCTGTTAACGAGAAATCCAACACGGTTCAGATCCGCAACGCACTCGATCAACCGATTTTCTTGAAAATTACGAAGCCGCACTTGCTTGAGGGTATCACGCCTGGCGAGCGCGTGACGGTCGTCGTCAACGAGCAACACGAAATCATCAAGCTCATCGAGACCCCTATTCCAGAACTACAGTCTCCAGCCAGTCCATGAAGGCATTCACTATCCATTACACCATTCCAAGGTTCGCTGGTTGGAGCCTGGTCGAGCTATAGATGTCTCACTAGGCTTGATCTGTGGCTGACTTGGGTTATTACTTGGAATCGCGCCTGGCTTGATGCCGCTGGCCCCGCGCACGGATGTGCCCTTGGATGGCCTTCGTTCCCTTCAGCTGAAACTGTCGTGTAGTTTTTTGTGCGGGGGACTGGCGACCTATCGCGCCTAGACGTTGATTGGCCTTGCGAACGGCTTCCTGTTGAACCCCCATCCCCTTCCGCCTCACGCTCGCAGTTTTTCCACCCTTGGTTTGCCGGTGCCCGGCTGACCCCTTTTCGAGTTCTACGAGGCGCTTCTCGAAGCGTCTCGACGCCTCCGCAGCAAGACGACCTTTGCGCTTCGTGCGCCGATCGGCGATGGAATCATCTTTCTTGTACCGAGGCTCCTTTTTCTCCAATCGCCGATGGCTACGGGTCAGATCGCGATACTTCACAGCCAACCTTCTCGCTCGTTTGAGCTGAAGTTTTACACGAGCCTTCGTGAGGGATTTCAGCCGTCCGGGCGTGCTTGTCTGGAGCAGCCCCCATTCCGACTGGCTGAAGAGTGCACGATCCTTCTCGCTTAGACTTGTCATTTCCCATTACCCTTTCCTTTATCCCTTATTCCCTTATGGGTCTTTTCAATCCCGGTCTCACCTGCGACACCCTTAGGTGGAACGGGCAGGTGGTAAAACTCGTACATCGTCCTGTAGTACGCAGGGTCGGCGAAGTTCGGCCACTCCTCTTCGTCGAACCTCGGCGCTTGCTCCAGGGTGTCTTCCTTCATACCCACCACAAAATGACTCCGATCGTGGCTTAAGGTAAGCGCGTCCCAGGGAATGGCAAAGTATTTTTCGTTCATCTTGCGAATTCCTCGGAACGGCAGCACAACATATCTGACCTCTCCACCAATTTCATCGATGGCCAAATCTTCAATCTCACCCAACTGTGTACCTTCACTATCCTGAATCGCCTTCCCGATGATCTTGCTCCCTTTGACAATATCCGGCAGCGTATGATCAGCCCATGCCGGAGCCATGGCTCCCATCACAAGCAGAGCCACGAGCACGGTGCTCATTGATTGTCTTTTCATGTGTCGACCTTCCTTCATGTACCAGTACAGACATCAAACACGGAATACCACTGGCGCCTCAGCGAATCACCGTCCACAGTCATAGAGCCCTGCCTGACTTACATTGCCTTGACTACCGGCATGGCGGACAGCCAAACCAAAGAGTGCTCGAGCCTCATGCGAACACTATATCGCGGCAGGTCGCTTACCTTTCACGATCAACTTGAGGCGACCGTAGCGGAGTGGGGCATCAGGATTTCGCGTATATCGTGTGGGGTCTTCGGTCACCGTCACGATACGAAGCGGAATATCTACATTCTGATAATGATGTGGCATCCCTATGGCGCCACCCTCAAGCCGAAGGGTCACGACCTGTGTGGTGCAGTCCACCACCTCCGCGTTGAGGTTAAAGGCATCTTCAAAGTCCACGGAGATTCTCTCTTCTGGGTGAATCCACGGCCGGATCGACTCCATCTTCTTTCCGTTCGGAGTGACCCGTCCCCTTCCGGCATCACGTGGCGATTTCTTTCGGCCACCTCGTTGACCTACTTTGTGGGATGTCTTCATCTGCTACCTCGCTATGAAATCCTTGCCATCCTACCCCATTGAGATTTGACATTGTCAGCCAAATGCCGGTGACTAATCGATCCGATAGCTTCTATAGAGTGTCCGCGGTCGAGGGTCATATCGCCATCCCCAGCCTCCCAAATAGCGCCAATTCCGCATGCGCTTCTTCTCCCAAACCGTCATATCCATAACGTCTAATCTTGGGTATTGATACTCCACACCCTGCAATTCTTCAGTTTGCAAAGGTCCGATTCGCCCAATGATTGTCACCGCGGTTCCCGGTTCGACGGCAGCAGGGTCAGTGATGACACCCTCATCATCATAGGCCACGAACCGACCCTTTGAGAGGGCCCGTTGTTCAGCCGGGTACAGATCATCGCTTAACGGTAGGTGAAGGATTTCCAGTCTCGTCCCTTCCGCAGTTCTCTTTCCAGCAAGCACTTCTCCTCCCCATACGACCACCTTACCTTGATAGTCCTCAGGAGCAGTCCGCACGAGCTCGTACGTGACGCCGGTTGCCACCTGAGGTTCCAACTCTTTGGGAATCACCTCATAGCTTTTACAACCAGACAACCCAAGTATCACCATTCCCACACCCATCAACTTGAACAGAGTCGTCGTGGGGCACTTCGTGCGTGCAGACATCACACCTCCATGGTGCAAGTCAGCCCTCTCCACATAGATACTCATAATCCCTCTTTCGTTGCGATGCCGCGCCTCCAGAGCTTGGCGTTATTTCTCCTTCTTGGATTCGCTTTGCTTGCTCGACTTGGTTGTCGATGACGTTGACTTCGGAGCGGAGCCGGTCTCTGACTCAGGAACGGGAACCTTGTAAAACTCATAGATGGTGGCGTAGTAGACCGGATCGGCAAAGTCCGGCCAGTTGTTCTCATCGAAGCCCGGCGCCTTTTCCAGCTCCTTTTCCGTAACCGCCAGTGCGAAATGTTCCTTATTGTCGCTGAGGGACAAGGCTTCCCAGGGAATCGCAAAATACTTTTGACCCAAGCCAAGAAGGCCGCCAAAGGAAAGGACCGCATACCGGACACGTCCATCCAACTCGTCTATCGCCAAGTCTTCAATTTCTCCGATCTGCTTGCCTTTCATCGTTTGGACGGATTTGCCGATAATCTTGCTGCCTTTGACGATCTCAGGCTGCGTATGATCAGCCACGGCAAGTGAGGTGAGACCGAAGGCCGTTACGAGAGTAAGAACACTCATAGTCCACATGATTCTACCTGGTTGCATGATTCCTCCTTCATGATGACAATCTTTTTTTCCATTCCGGTGGTGCCTCTTTCGATTTACCTTCATCTCTACCTTCTCGTCGGTCTGTTCGCGACTAGAAGTTTCCCTAGATCACAACCATCCCGGTTCGCCCTGCCAACCCAGATTCTGCATGGAAGGGCCGAGTAGAACCTTTTCGATCGGAATAGCCTCTCCGATCGTATCCCTCGTGGGTTCGTGAACGACTTGACTCAGGTATTCGGTTGGGAAAACCAGGGTTTATTCCAGTACGGAGCGTTTCAGCAGCAAGGTAATTGCTAGAGCAGGACGAATATGGGAATCAGCTTGGAGAGACGAAGCAACGGAAGCGCATCAGCAATTTAGCCGTGGGTGGCATCATCTTCTCGTCGGTCTCATCCCACCCATGTCCCACCCATCGAACCGAAAGGAGAAACGCTATGGTCAAAGTGAAGCACACATCTCAACAACCAGCCAAGGGCCTTGCCCCTCGCTTCTCGGTCCACCGACTATCTGTCCCCTTTGTGATCGGACTCTGTGCAATGTTAGGGTATGCCGGATGTGCCTCAATGGAAACCAAATCAGGGACACCCTCCAATGCCGGGAAAGTAACGGCGAGTACATCTCCGAAGCAGCAAATCGCGTTACGCCAGAATCAGCAATTGCTTCCCGGAGATCGAACGGTCATCGGCACGGTCGAATCAATTCACGCGGAACAGATCAAAGTCGATTATGAGGATTCGCTTCAGCCTCGTTATCTTCCCGTCTCAGTTGCCACCGCTAAAGGGATGGAGTTACAGCCGGGAGATCGAGTGAAGATGGTCTTCAATGAGCAGCAGGTGTTGGTGGATTTTCATCCGCTCGGCCATAAAGGCGATCATCACACGCTCATCATGGGGACCGTAGCTGAACAGATGCCGGTCAGCCAGGATCAGGTCACGATTGAAACCGAAGCTGGCCAGACCAAGAGCTACCCTCTACGCCCGCTGATTCGCAGCAAGATGGCTGCCGTCCCGGTCGGTGTTCCCGCCGTGTTTCTAGTTGATGAGACCGATCACATTGTGGACGTGACGTTCGGAGATCGTTCCGCACTCGAAACAGTCAAGGGAGAATATCGACAACTGTCGTCCTCCAAGTAGCCAAGTGTACTCTCTGTCGATGCGAATTCTCCGGTATCCAGGGTGGGGCAGATCGGCCGGCGATCTGTCCCACCCTTCTGTTTGATCAGAGAGACGGGGCCCCCACCAAATCGGTCCGCTGGAATGTAAACCACAGCAACACGGTATACTGATTCATAAAGACAGACCCTTCGATGACGGGCGATCGATGGATCAGTTCGCCGGTCTTGGCGTCTGCGATCTCCAGCTGATACCGCGCCAAGCTACGCTGTCCGGCCATACGATAGATGGCCAGTTCCGGGAGCGCGGCGGGAAAGAAAAGGCTACTGCTGATCGGCGGGATGCCAAAGAACGATTCGCCACGTTCGGTTCCCAGCGCGTGAATGATCATGCGTACAGTGACCGGTGCGATGTCCGTCGGTTTGAGCCGATACCCCTGATCCAGAAACCAGCCCTCGACCAGGCGGCGAGCAAACTCCTTGTCCGGTGTAAATCCATAGGCCT
This sequence comes from Nitrospira sp., assembly GCA_036984345.1. Taxonomy (GTDB): domain Bacteria; phylum Nitrospirota; class Nitrospiria; order Nitrospirales; family Nitrospiraceae; genus Nitrospira_D. The sequence goes on from BQXA01000001.1 coordinate 110,053, forward strand.
TGAGGGCCACGGTCGTCCCGACCGGAAGAGGGAGTGCTAGGTCGCCGAGGCCGCGTTCGATGGCTTGGGTCAGCAGTAATTGCTCGACCGACGTCATAGGGGAATTGGTCCGTTCCTGAACAATGCTGCAGCCCGCAGACATCATCAGCAGACCGAACGCAAGAGCAGTGACGTACATAGGAGTGGATGAGCCTTTCATCACCGAGATACTCGTGCGAGATAGCGAGTTGTGTATTGACCGACGTTCATGTGTCACGAATGTCACTGATTCTGATCCAAGACACAGCGTGTACGGTCGGATAAGGACTCTTGGCGCCACGCCGCTGCCATCGCCCGGCAGGTGGCAACCACCAGATGATTGACCGTGGGTGTTGAGACATAGGAGTCATACCGTGCGTTCCCGACCCATGTCACGTGTCGGTCAGGGAGTGTCACAGCACGAACGATGACCCCTGGGGCACGCTGGTCACCGACAAGCCGTACAAAAACCATCTCTTGGAGACCATGTTTTTCTGCCACTTCCAGAATAGACTCCTCGTTCGAGGCCACGCTCGTGGTGCTGACATAGGTTAAATTGGCACGGATTGCAGACGGATCGATCACTCGTAACCCGCGCTTGCGAAGCCACAAGATAGCGGTGTGCTCGACAGTCGGATGAGTCCCCCACACTCCAATCAGCGTACCCTGATCAGGCAGCGTGACATGCACCCCTTCTGCGACGATCCGAGGTGAGCACGCTGTCATGGCACCCAGAGCACATGCCCCGATCAGCCAGTGAACCTTTGGAGACCCGAGGATCCGTCGCGTTGGACTGTTCATCATTATGATCTCTCTTTACCCTCTGTACTAAATGGTCCCAAGCGAACAACCGTAATCTTGGTTCGAGGCTCCTACAAGTCCGATAGTCGGCGATAGATTCCGTCTGAACCGTTCAGATCATCCCTTCAACATGCCCCTGAACCCAGGAGTCTACCACTGGCACATTCCCCAGATTCCGTAAGGAAAAGAGGCCTAGGAAACCAGCCAGTTCCCTTTCGAGCGCCTCAGCCCTATGGTTTTAACAGAATGTCGATGATCATTGAGGAATGACCCTCTTGAAGAAGCAGCAAAAGCAGCCAACACCCTCCAAGCATCGGATGAGGCGCGCGATTCGTAACGGCGCAGACTGGATCGATATCTCAGTCCCTATCCGGACCGCCATGGTGCATTATCCTGGCACCCCGAGCGTCACGATCAAACGGGTGCACCAAATGAGATCGGGAGATTCGGCGAATGAATCACAAATTAGAATGGGCGCCCATAGCGGCACTCATATGGACGCTCCTATTCATTTTCTCCCCGAAGGGGATGGCATTGATCAGATGCCCTTCTCTGCCACGATCGGCAGGGCGACTGTCGTTCAGATTCATGATCGGCGCCGCATTACAAGACGCGAGCTGATGGAACATTCTATTGAGAAAGGAGACCGCATCCTCTTTAAAACCCGCAACTCTCCTCGCTGCTGGGAAACGGCGCGGTTCCTCTCGGATTTTGTGTATCTCGAAACCGATGCGGCCTTGTGGTTGGTCAAGCGGGGCATACAAACTGTCGGCATCGATTATCTGTCTGTCGGGGGATATCAGCAGAACGGGCAGGAAGTGCATCGGCTGTTACTGCAGCATGGCGTCTGGATCATTGAAGGCCTCGACCTCACTCGAGTGACGCCTGGCCACTACGAGATGATTTGTCTTCCGCTCCGAATCGAGGGGGCCGATGGCGCCCCGTCTCGCGCAATCCTCCGTCCCTCACCCCCTCCGATTCGGGTCAAACGGTAAGCCTATCGAATTGCCGAGACCCACCACTTGCCAGAGGGAGGTCAATCGACGATTTTCTTCGCTACGACCAACCCAGCCACCAACAGAATGAGGAAAATGCCTAGAAAGATATAAAACAATGCTTGCGCAATCGCCGCCGAGCCTGCAGCCAAGCCGGTGAATCCCAATAACCCGGCTATGACAGAAATGATGAAAAACACGGCCGCCCATTTCAACAAAGTCACAAGACACCTCCTTCACACGAACATGAAAAATGCCTGCATGCGTGTAGTTTCTTTACCCTACCCTCGAGATCAGATTCCTGCCACTGGGCATGACCCTTGTTGATGTCCCAATCCGTATATTCGCACTGACCGAGTGGCCGCACGCTAGGGGAAGCACTAGTCCTCAGGCGCTCGACTGTGCGGGACACTTGAACGTGCTCGAGAGACCCGTTTTGGTTGTGTTCGTGCTGTATCTAACTGAACCTACTGTAAGCCAAACTCATGGCGACATCTCCAAGAGCTAATCCTCTTCCAGCCTCTGAGAATTCTAGAGAGGACCAGGCGGGGGGAAACATTGTCGGCACCCAGAGCGATGTGTTGGGTGGAGCTCTCTTAGTCGGAGCCACGCTGCTGGCGTTGGGGTGGGCCAACTCTCCCTGGGCCCAGAGCTATGAAACGCTCTGGCACATTCCCCTTTCGATTTCATTCGGGGATCTGACCCTTGAACGGTCGTTACTACACTGGATCAACGACGGGCTCATGGCCATGTTCTTCTTTGTCGCCGGGCTCGAGATCAAACGCGAATTCCTGGTCGGAGAGTTATCATCGTTTCGAGCGGCTGCCCTTCCGGTCTTGTGCGCTGTCGGTGGAATGCTCATCCCCGCTTTGTGCTATGTGACCACCGTGACGATGATGGACGGAGCCGAGCGGGTGGTCGATGGGTGGGGAATTCCGATGGCGACCGATATCGCCTTTGCACTTGGTCTCTTTGCCATCGTGTCTCGTGACGCTCCGCCGGCGTTGAGGATTTTTCTCCTGAGTCTGGCGATCGTCGATGATCTCGGCGCCGTGCTGGTGATCGCGATTTTCTACACGTCCGATTTATCCATCACCAGTCTTTCGGCAGGCGGAGCGTTCCTCGTAGCCTTAATCGTAGCCAACGTGGCCGGAATTCGTCACACGCTCGTATACGGGGCCTTGGGCATCGGTGGCCTCTGGATCGCATTTTTGATTTCAGGGGTGCATCCGACCGTCGCAGGCGTCCTGGCCGCATTCGCCATCCCGGCACGGCCTCATCTGGACCGACAAGAATTCGTACGGAGAGGCGCCCATCTCCTCACGACGTTTCATAAAGCCGGACAAGTTGAGGATTCTCCGTTAGCCAACCCGACCCAGGCCGACGCCGCCAGAGAGTTGGAACAGGCCAGCGACCTTGCTCAGACGCCGCTCCAACGTTTGGAGCATGCCCTACGGCCGTGGACGCTGCTGGTCATCATGCCGTTGTTCGCGTTGTCGAACGCAGGAGTTTCGATTGATCTTGAAACCTTGAAGGCATTATCGAGCGCCGTACCACTTGGCATTCTCGCCGGCCTCGTGATCGGCAAGCCTTTCGGTATTGGGATCACTGCATGGCTCGCCGTGCGCAGTGGACTGACATCGCTTCCGGAAGGTGTCTCGTTCTCCCACGTCCATGCGATTGCCTGGTTGGGCGGAATCGGATTCACCATGTCGCTATTCATCGCGAACCTCGCGTTCGGCAGCTCTGACCATCTGGCCAATGCGAAAGTCGCGGTACTCGTGGGTTCGACCCTCTGCGCTGTCCTCGGGAGTCTCCTGCTGCGGCGAAACTCGGCAAATCCGAATGGGTAAGCGATATCGTCATGCTTTGCGGACCCCGAGGTTTGGCATGTACCGGCTGTTCTTTGAACCGAAGAATTAAACAACCCATCGGCAGTCGTGATCACACGATTATGCCGGTGGGTTGATGAAAACCCTTATCGTCCCAACGCTCCAGCAGGAACACTCCCTGGTCCAGGAACACCACTCCCGTTCAAATCCTCGACGCCCGGATCACCTCCCGGTCTAGCGTTAGGCACAGGGTTGGGTGTCCCCGATTGACCACGCACACTGTTCGGCACATCGGCGGAGGGAGTCATCGACCGGTTATCTCCACTATCGGGCAAATTGATGTTGTCATTCATATCATTTCTGGAAGATTCGGCTTCCATGCGCTGATATGGAGTCTGAGGATCACGCCTGCCACCATAACTGCTGTCAGGCATGCTATTGTCGATTACCTTGTAGATGAGCTGATTCCGCTCTAACCAACCGTGATGGACTCCGTGACGCTCACCCACTCCTATTCCAATAGGCAATCGCTCAGCTGAGGCGGTTCCCGTCAACGAGATAACGACGACTCCACAGAGACCAAATAGACATGATAGACATGCATATATCAGTTTCATGAGACAACCTCCTCCCAACGACTATTAATAACTTGTCCACATACGAACTCCCACGAGTGTGAGTCTGCTGTGACAAGCACGGCTTAGTAACTCGTACTTCCCCTAGATCAGTCCGCAATTTGGCTGAGATCGTTGTCCGGTCATCATGAGCCTCTCGAACAGCTCCCAGGGCTCCGCACTGAAGCATTGAGGAATTCGCGTTGATCGCGGAGCGCACTAATTCAGGGGCCTATAGCTCTGGGTTTTGTTTTTTCGCTCCCGGGCATATCATCCTCGAAAAACTCGATCTGCCCATTACCGACATGATAGATGGCGCCGGCGACCGCTACCCGCCCCTCACCGACGAGGCCGGCGAGCGTACGACTCTTTTCGCGGAGTGCCGTCGTCACGTGCAACACATTTTGGCGGGCGACCGTATCGACCAGCTGGTCGATCTCAGAATCCGGTCGTGCGTCGACCGTCGTATGTGCGTCCGGGATGGCCGATTGCTGGATGATATGAATAATGTGATCGAGATGCTCACACCCTGTGGCCTCGACAACCGATCGAGGCGAGCCATTGAGTTGCACGGCTGTCGTCACAGCACCGCACCGTGTGTGCCCTAACACTAATATCAACTTGGCTTGTGCGACCGCACAACCATACTCCGCGCCGGCCAGCACGTCCCGAGTCGCCACGTTTCCGGCAACGCGGATACTAAAGATGTCACCCAATCCAAGATCCAAGATCAACTCAGCGGGTGTTCGGGAATCGATGCAACTGATCACGACGGCCAGGGGATGTTGCCCTTTTCCTGTGGCGCGGATCTGGCGACCCCAATCGCGGGTGAGTCGCCGGCCGGTGAGAAACCGCTCGTGGCCCTCTCGCAGAATCTTGAGGACCTGCTGAGGGGTGAGCGTCGCCTGGAGTTCGGGCGTCGAGTAATCGACATAATGAAGCCTATCCCGTAAATCGTACTTATCCTGAAATCCCACGAGGCTTACCTTGATCCCACGCGCCGGTCCCGTTCGTTCTTTGTATTCCCGAATCAACCCGAGTACATCAGGATCGATGTAATCCGTACTTTGCGCGTCCAGCAAGACATGCCCGTTGCGGGGAATATCAGCCGACTCGGTGGACAGGGCGGCACGATTCAAAAAACTGACCTGGTTTGGCAACTCAATATGGACCACGTCGTTGCCGAGATGCTTTTCCGTGTAAGACTGCATCGGCCGCCGGAGATTGCTGTGAAGGATGAACCCGATGGACACGGTCAAGCCGATAAGGGAGCCGATGAGTGGATTGGTCAAGACGATGGCGACGACCGTCGTCGCGAAGGGAAAGAACTGATTATACCCATCATGCCACATCTGTTTGGCCAGTGAAGGACTCGCCAGTTTGGCGCCGGTGTGAATCAGAATTGCCGCCAGACACGCCAATGGAATCATGTTCAACCACGTGGGTATGAGCGGGATGCTGATCAGCAACAAGGTGCCATGAACGATCGTGACAAGTTTTGTCTTTCCGCCGGAGTTCACGTTCACAGAACTGCGGACGATTTCCGAAATGACTGGAATCCCGCCGATCATCCCGCAGGTCACGTTCCCGACACCTTGCGCCATCAGTTCTCGGCTCGGCGGAGAGGTGCGTTGTTGTGGATCGATTCTGTCTGCGGCTTGTAAATTCATTAATGATGACAGGGAGGCCACCAGCGCGATGGTCACAGCAGCCGTATAGATATCCGGATTCGCCCATTGCGAAAAATCAGGTGTCCGGAAGAGGTCGAACAACTCGCCTAAGTCGTTCGTCACCGGCACCTGAACGAGGTGGCTCGGCTCAATCAGCCACGGTTCACCAAGATGCTCAAACCAGAACCTGGCTCCGATGCCAAGCAAGACCACGGCTATGGGAGCCGGAATGCCTGACGCCTTGAGTAGCGGCCAGCGGTTCCAGACGACGAGCATGGCCAGAGACACAAGACCGATCACGGATGCCCCTGGTTCGATACCGCCGGTGAGACCGAGAATTTCAGTAAACGTGTTCTGATTGTCGATCTGGCTGAAAGCCAAATTCCCCTCGGGATCCAGATCATGCCCGAAGAGATGGGGGATCTGCTTCAGAATCAGGATTAACCCAATGGCGGCCATCAACCCCTTCACCAGGCCGGTCGGAAAAAAAGCGGAGATGGATCCGGCCTGGGCCACGCTCAAGCCGATTTGGATCACCCCGGCAAGCAGCACGGCCAAGAGGAAAGCAGAGAACGATCCGAGCGTATGAATTTCAGCCGCCACCACGGCCGTCAATGAAGCACCCGGACCGCTGACACTGATGTGCGATCCGCTGATGACCCCCACCAATATGCCGCCGACAATGCCCGTTAACAGTCCCGACAGCAACGGAGCATCGGACGCAAGGGCAATCCCAAGACACAAGGGAACCGCCACAATAAAAACGATAATGGCCGACTTTAGGTCATCCAAATATTTCATGGGAGCGTTCGTCTGGTTTGGGCCAGTCGACGATTCTCACCGCCATCATTCGCACATGCTTCGACGGACTCGGTGATCACGTTGTTAACGACGTATCCTATTTGAACCAACAGCATCATTTTTGAACTACGCACATGACCCGCGGCTGCGACAGCTTTACTGCATCCCCAGACAGATCACAGCTAGAGTAAATACTAGGCGGCCTGGCTCTCCTTCTCTGTCCACTCCGGCACAACACACCATCGCAGATCGCATCACAACTGAAACACAATCAACGGTTTACCCCGGCAAGGGCTTGGCCCGTCGCGTCACTCATCGGATCATTCTATACTGAGTTTATACATCGAATGCGGTCTTCAGCCGACTGCTCACTCGTAAGCCAACGAACCACATCCGCATGAATCCGGCTGTCGGCATGCCTCGTCACGCGCATACACGGCCGCCAATATCAGGGAAAGACCATTCCGTGGAGGAGGAATACATCGTGACTCTCATCACCCATACCGATCGAGCGAGTTTTCATCAAACCCTCCGTCCAGGATTGCACAACATCGCGACGCGATTGCACATAGCCTGTATTCAAGCAACCACCAAAGCGGGGAGCGGTCACGTGACCAGTTGCTGTTCAGCGGCCGACATCGTGGCGGTGTTATTCTTCGCCGTCATGCACTACGACCCTCAGCGACCAGACTATGCTGGAAACGCCCGATTCATCCCCTCAAAGGGACATGCGTCTCTCCTGTTGTATGCCGCCTAGGCCGAGGCGTGACGAGCCGCGCGTGTTGGAAGCCGGAATCAAATATTTGGTCCTGTCGGCCGCCCCGTCCGTCTTTGTTCAGTTCGGCCTCGCCCTCCTCTACTTTTCGAGGGGAGTACTGACTTTTGCGGCCATGCAGCCGTCCCTCACAGTGGCACGACGAACCGTGTTCCTCGCCATCATCGGGTTGGGCGTCTATCCGATTCCATTCATCGATGTCATCGAGCAGGCCGCAGCCGCCTTGCCGATTGGAACAGACTAGGGACCTGACCAGTGGTGTCCCATGAGGACTGTGCATTATGGTGAATCCAGTCATCCTTCACCTTTATGAGGAGCCACAATATGGACGCTCATTCTCCTCACACCGGAACGGTTACAGGGATTGCTTCCGAGGCGATGAAGGTGTTGGCGTGCCCCACGCACCCCTCCAGAAGGTCAACACTTGTTCCTCATCCACGGCTCGATGCCTTGCGTCGCCTCGGCACGATGAAGATCTATGCCGATACGGCCGACGTCGAAGAACTGAACGACCTTATCGCAATCGACGAACAATCGATCTATGCCGACGTGGACGGCAACACCGCCAACCAACCGCTCGTCCACAAAGTCATCCAGCATTATCTCTCTCGATTCGACCCACGAGCCTTCGTCGAACAATTCGTGTTCCCTCGTGAACGACAACCGACGCCCGAGCAGTCCGCCCTCTGTTACGCCGTGATTTGCGCCAAGATCGGGAACGATTTCGACCATCTGTTTGCCGGTGGTAGGTCGTGGGAGGTCAGCCTTCAACTCCACATGGGCCTGACAAGATTTCAGGACCTTGCGACGAACATTGCTCGATCGATCCGCCGGATGACCCCGTCGGCAATCATCAAAGTTCCTTTCGCTCCTTACGCCCCTGAATGCTTCATCGTGGCCCGTGATCTCGAGCGCGAGGGCATACCCGTAAACTTCACCTCCACCTTCTCCGCCAGGCAAGTGGTCGAAGCCGCCCTCCTCTGCAACGTCGCGAGGACTAATATTTTTCTCGGCCGGCTTGACCAAGGGCTCCAAGCCTGTCTGCTGGGCGCGCATGTGAGTCTGGAAGCCCAGCGCAACTTGCGGCGCCTCCGGCAATCCACCGGCGTGAACACGCAGCTGATTGTGGCCAGTCTACGGAACTGGGAAACCTTTCTTCACACAGCCGGGTGCGACATCTATACGGCACCGGTGAAGGTGTACCGCGACTGGATGACGCAAGAACAGATTGATCAGGACCAACTGGTGTCGCGGCTCGAGCAATCTTACGGCGATCGTCTCGGCATATCTGCTCAGGTCCTCTCCGAACTCGGATCTGAACGGATCGCGAGACTCTATGATGTTGAGCCTTCCTTCGTCGACTTTTTGATGACATTCCGTGAAACACGTGAATGGGCGGAGCTGACCGATCCCGAAGCGCTGTTCAAACGATTTGAGGAGGCAGGATTCGGCGATATCTTTTACAGCCCACGCCAGAATGATTGGGCGGAAATTCGTCGAGGGAAAATTCCTGATCTGAACGGCTCGCTCATACGGCAACTTCCGCTGGACACGCTCTACAGTTTGCTTGCGGACGCAGATTTCGAGAAACATCAAGAGGACATGGACGCCCAAGTGGCGCAATACGTGAGCTCTTAGTCGTAGTCGGTGGTAGAGACGAGTAACAAGCGGGATTCTCTATCTACACTTGATTGTCGGACCGCTACCGAGGTGATTCATGCAACTCTCAGAAGCCTATCTCACTCTCGTCGGCCGCATCCTAATCGGGATCATTTTCGTCATGTCCGGCGTCAATAAGATACTCACGCCCGACGCAACACAGCAATATATGGCATTGCATGGACTACGCACGCTCACCACGATGCTTTATATCGTAACTATCATAGTGGAGATCGGAGCCGGAGCCTGTCTGTTGATCGGCTATCAGACCAGGCGAGCCGCATCACTCCTCCTGTTTTTCATGATCCCGACGACGTTGCTCTTTCATACCAATTTCTCGGATCAGAATCAGATGATTCACTTCCTCAAGAATCTGTCGATGAGCGGAGGGCTCCTTTACGTGATGACCTATGGCGCGGGAGCGATCAGCATAGACACGCGGGAGCGGATTCGCCGCCCGAATCGCGCGAACATGATACATCCATCAGAGGACGCTCACATCGGTCACGGACATTAGGGATGGATGGGGAGAGCACGAGTGCCGGTCGTTAGACCGATCATCGGCTCACCGCTTATTGGACTAGATCCAGTTGCTCCCGGATGACCTTCTTCACGTTGATCGGACCGTCTTCCTTACCGGACGGGCAGAGGTTCGCGAGAGGATAGAGCAATCGGTCGAATTCTCGGACCAGCGAAGCAATCACATGATCGGTCGCCCAGTCCTGTTCTGCTACCTCCATGATCCACCGCAAGGCTCCGGTAGATGTTTGGCACCGGTCAAGCCGAACCACGAACGGTTTGACCGAGATCGATTTATGAAGAGCCAGCGTGCGACGCGTGGAATCGAATGTCCAAACCGGCGTTGTGCGTGATGTTTTCACATGTGCCTCTCTATTGAGCTGTCTCGGTGAAGAGTTCATCTTCGTCTTTGCCTAGTTTTGGACGTTTTGCCTGGCAACAGGATACGTCCTTTACTCAATCCCTGCAGACTTCGACCATGATTTTGGTCTTCGGATGATTCGATCGTGAAGCCAACCTTGAGCGTGACCTGCCAGCGAATCTCGGATCCGTTTTCGATCTCTCCCCGTACGTCAACCACTTCGAACCACCTTAGAGACCGGAGCGTCTTGGAGGCGGTTCGGATCGCATGCTCCACGGCCGCTTCAAATGTCGAGCGGGATGTGCCGGTCAATTCCACGGTCTTATAGACATGATCGCTCATACTCATTTCTATCCTCCTCACATATAGGAACTTGTTCACACGGCATCAATCTCGCCTATACCCTGTAATCCAGAGGCAGCCCTCGAACGAGGTTGCAAGAGCCGAATGAGCAGGTCGACTTTCAAATTAGAACATTCATTGATTGCCTCCTTCGAGTCGTCGATTCAAATCATAGGCCGCGCTGATCAACGCCAGATGGGTGAAGGCTTGAGGGAAATTCCCCAAATGATTGTTGCTTCGACCTAACTCTTCGGCATACAGCCCAAGATGGTTGGCATATACCAGCATTTTCTCGAAAATGAGCCTCGCCTTATGGAGATCCCCGGCACGGGATAAACATTCTACATACCAGAACGAGCATAATGAGAACGTCCCCTCTCCACCCGCCAGCCCGTCGTTCTTCCGGGCCAGCCCGTCATAGCGATAGACAAGGGAGTCCTCAACGAGATGCTGCTCCACGGCCTTCATGGTCGAGAGCCAGCGAGGATCGGTTGGTCCGATAAACTTCACGAGCGGCATGAGGAGGCAGGAGGCGTCCAAGGATCGACCGTGCTTATACTGGGTGAACGTTGCGCGCTCGGCGTCCCAGAATTCTGTCATGATTTCAGAAAATATGGCATCGCGCTCATGTACCCATCGGTCTGTGGGCGCAGGAAATGACCGCTTCTGTGCCAAACGGATACCCCGATCGAGGGCCACCCAGCACATGAGCCGCGAACTGAGCCACTCCTGTGTTTCGCCACGGACTTCCCAAATACCCTGTCCCGTCTGCCGCCAGTTCTCACAGACCCAGTCCAGAAGCCGAGCCAGGTGGTGCCAGAGATCGTATGAGATCGGAGTTCCATATTTGTTATAAAGATACACGGCATCCATGAGCGCGCCGTAGAGATCGAGTTGCAGTTGCAGATAGGCATCGTTCCCGATCCAGACAGGAGACGATCCTCGGTATCCCTGCCAATGCTTCAACTCGGCTTCCTGGAGTTCTTTGTGCCCCCTGATCCCATAGACGACCTGCAGTGAGCCATCCCATTCTTGGGCAGTGCACCGTTCCTCGATCCAATGCATGAACGCGGCCGCCTCTTCCGTATACCCAAGCCGCAGAAAGGCGTAAATCGTAAAGGTCGCGTCGCGGATCCAGGTATGCCGATAGTCCCAGTTTCGAGTTCCCCCGATTTCCTCCGGCAGGCCGAATGTTGGAGCGGCGACAAGCGCTCCGCTGGGCCGATATGTCAGCAATTTCAGGGTGAGCGCAGACCGAGTGACCATCTCGCGCCAACGGCCACGATAAGTTGAACGCCCTACCCACTCGCGCCAGAAATTCAGCGTGTGCTTAAAGGCCTCAGACACTTCATGATCGTCGACCTGCCCTGTCGGAGTGTCCAGCTCGGCGTCCTCTAAGATAAAGGATGCATGTTCTTCCGTCGCGAGCCGAAACTCCGCCGTGACATTCCCGTTTCGCACGTGCATCGGAATCGAGCCTCTTAGACGAAGAGTCATCTTGTGTGGACCCTCCGCGACAAACAGGAATTCCTGTTCTCCGTGCCGGACGACTTTGTGGCCTGCTCGGCCATAATCCAACTTTGGCGCGCAGACCATCCGAAACCTGGCCGTTCCGTGCACCATCTTGATCCGGCGGATCAAACGATGCGCATGATTCTGTTCCTCGACAGGCATGAGATCAGATAACTCGACGACACCATCATCTGAATAGAAACGCGTCAGAAGAATGTTGGAATCGGGAAGATAAAACTGGGTTCGCCGCTCCGGTTCATGGAGAGGATCAATTCGGAAATGGCCTCCGCGTTCGGGATCCAGCAATGAGGCAAAGATCGTGGGCGAATCGAAGGCGGGAAAGCACATGAAGTCGATCGCACCGTCCGTCGCGACGAGCGCCACGGTATGGAGATCACCGATGATTCCATGATTTTCAATCGACGGGAACGGAGTCATGGAAGGAGATTGGCGCATGGTCGGTTTCTCCGGTTTCATCTCAGGCTGAACATCACTACTCCTGTATCGAATCCAACCCCAAGACTACTGGGCGAAACCCTAGCCTAGCTTCTCCTTCTCTACACGTTGTCGATTGGGACGTGCAGTGAAAACAGAGGGTCAGCTCTGTGAGGTGTGCATCATCGCGGGCAAAAGTCTTGAACGAATGCAGAAAGGAATAAACCGTCCATCAATACTGAGAAACCGGATCTTTCATCAACTCCTCAAGCAGGCGACAGAGTTCTACGGCGGCCACATCTTTGTACAGGAATGCTCTCGCCCCAGCTTCCAGCATCGCTTTCCTGGTCACGTCGTCGGTGTTTACCGACAGACCAATGATGCATACAGGCGGCGAGGTCGTCATGATCCGTTGGGTCGCCTCAATTCCGTTCATGCCCGGCATGTTTATGTCCATCACGATCGCATCAGGTTGTAACCGGCGAGCGAGCTCAATAGCTTCGGTACCGTTCGACGCTTCTCCGATCACTTCGAAGTCACCGTGAGATTCAAGCGAGGCACGAACGCCTTCTCGTACCATGGCATGGTCGTCGACCAATAACACCCGCACTCTGGATCCAGATGAGGGATCGGAACTACCGGCCTCCTGTGGTCGTCGTAGTGGCACGGAGTCCAGATCAGAGAGTTGACCATCGGTCGTCGGCCTGACGAGTGCCGGCGACTCATACGGCAAGGCCAGCGTCACGCATGTCCCTCGACCAGGTGAAGAGTCAATGTCCAGTCGACCCTTGAGCGCCTTCATCCGTTCCTGAATACTGAAGTGGCCGAATCGCGTCGAGATGGATTGCTTACCAGCAGCAGCAGCAAGATCGAAGCCCTGGCCTTCATCCGCAACCTGGATACAAATCTCTCCATTGATCTGCTTGGTAAGCGACACCGTCGCACGATCAGTTCCGGCGTGCTTGATCACGTTCATGAGCAGCTCTCGGACGGATTGAAATAGAAGCACTGCCTGCTCTTCTAATAGGGTAAGAGAATCGACCGTACTGTCGACTTTCACCAGAAGTCCGTGCTGGCGCATCTGATCACTCAGGAATTCGAGCGCCTTCGGAAGCCCGAACTGATACAGGACTTGAGGGCTGAGTTCCGCAACCAACGATCGGGTATAGGTGAGGGACTGATCCAGGACCTGATCGATGTCCTCCAAGATTTTTCCATGAGGTTCGGATCCGACAAGACTTCTCAGTTGACCGCATTTCATACGACAGACCACCAGGAGCTGAGCCAGATAGTCGTGCAAGTCTGTCGCCAAACGACGGCGCTCGCGCTGTTCAGTCAAGGTCAACTCTGTAGCCATGGTTCGAAGCTGATGCTGTTTTTCCATCAGTTCATCCGTCCGCTCCAGCACCCTCGTTTCCAGTTCATTCTTCAAGCGATGGATCTCTTGTTCATGGCGAACTCGCTCGGTCATATCATAGAAATAGCACACCACTCCAAACAGCCCATCCGGTAACGTGACTCGCTCGATCCTCCAGTCATAGGATTCAATCTCGGTGGTATCGTTGCGCTCCTCCGTGGTATCCATTGACCGGTACGACTCTCCCGTCGCCAGGGTGTGCCGAAAGCGTTCGATTGCCTGAGTAGCAAATGGCTCAGGCCACAGGATTCGGAGCACCTCCGCAAAGTCTCTCCCGATCATGGGATTGATGGTGCTGAATACCTTCTGCGCTCCCGCGCTCACTTGCGAAAGGCGGAACTCGGAATCCACCACATAGACCCCGAATGGATTGTTCTGGATCAGGTTGAGAAACATATCCCGACTGCGGCGGAGCTGATCCTCGCTCCGCTTGCGCTCCGCTTCAGCGTTGAAACGCTGCACCGACTGACCGAACACGTTGGCGATCGCTTCTAGAAAGTGAACGTCATCGTCTGAAAATCGTCGTTTCTTCAGGGTATGGGCTCCGAGTACGCCAAAGCGAGAGCCTGGTCGCCCGGCAATCACGCAACTCATGCCACTCACGATTCCATGGTCGAGGAGGAGGCGTGGGCCGGAGAAGCGGGACTCACTCCCCAACTCTTCCACGATGACCGAGCCTTGACTGGCCAGCGTAAACCCTACTTGTGAGTTCAGTTCGGCACCCACCGTCGCGTCGCCAACCAATCCTTCTCGCCAGCCGACTCCGGCACGGAGTCTGAATTCCTTTCCATCCGGACTCAACTCGAGGATTTTGCCAAATTCGACTTCGAGGGTCTCAGCCATTCGCTGGACAGCCTGGTTCAAGATGTCGTCGAGATCGGACACCTCCAGCGCGAACTGCCCAAGATCGGCAACGACACTCTGCTGCTTGGCATGAATTCTCAGCTGTTCCGGAGCCGCTTGCCGCTCACGAACACTGACGATCGAAAGGAGCAGACCCTTTCCCGATGGTGTTATCGTGGAAGTGACTGACATCTCGATTGGAAACCCTGTCCCGTCTTTCCGTCTGGCTACCAGAGGCCGCCCATGCCTGGACGGGCGATCCATCGGTGCCGTGATACCGTCAGTTCGTATCTTCCGGAACTCTGTACGGAATTGCTTGGGTACCAGTTCTTCCACAGCCATTCCGGCCCACTCGTCCCCCTCATAGCCGAACAAATCCTCAGCCTGCCGGTTCATGACACGAATGCTCCCCGCTGAATCGATCAGGATCTCCCCGACGGGAGAGCCTTGGATGAGCGATATCAGCGTCTCCTCGGCGTGCCTTCGATTGAGGATGACTCCGGCCACAATCCACACCACGGCGATCGTCAAACCGCGGTTTAAGAGCACCGTCCAGAGGCTCCCGGAAAAGGACGAGGCTGTCAGAGCCGGAACGATCAGGGTGAATGCCGTACACAGGCTTGCTGTGACGATCGGAGCGAGAAATCCTGGCAACCATGCAGTCATCAGCATGGCGACCACATAGAGAAAGGATATCGATATGCCCAGCGGTGTGAGGAAATCGAGGAGAAAGATTGCCGTGATGATCACGCCCAGCGCGATCAGGATCGGCACCGTATTCCATGAAGTCTTTCCCAGACTAAGGGATCGAGACAGATCCTTCCCATTGTGAGGAAGGTGTGGTGAAACGAGCGAGAGATTAGTTGACGTATCTTGGTCTTCTGAGTTCTGCATCAACACACTTTTTCCTGTGCGCTCGAAACAGAGAGGATTCTTTACCCCAAGTCCCATCGTTCCGCAACTAGCTACTCACCCAGGTCAGAGGGAAAGCCGCGCTCCCATATTAGCGGCCCTGCGAACCCATCCGCATCTACTTTCCACCGGGGGGAGTGCTAGTTTGTTCAGACTCAAGCTTAGACAATAATTACGTATTCAGGTACGTAGGTGCGCACGTTTGACCCGACTGCCGGTATCAAAGAGTGGCATAGAGAAAATGATATCCGTTGAGGCATTGAGGGCTGATGAGTACTATTCTCCTCATTGAGAAGGACTCCGGCTTACGCCATAGATTACGGAGTGCGCTGATGGAGGCCGGCCATGATCTCATCGAGGCAGCCGATGGCGAAACCGGCCTTGCCCAGTTTCACGCCATCGGCGCGGACCTCGTCATGACCGATGTCGCTCTCCCTGGCAAAGGCGGCCTCGAGGTGATGGCCCAAGTGCTCATTGAACAACCACACACGAAAACATTCGCGCTGGCGGTTCCTCAAACCGATCGAGGTGTCGATCTTCTCGAGGTGGCGGAGATCCTAGGTGCGGCTCGCACCTTTGAAAAGCCGATCGACGTCCCAGAACTGGTACGGGCTGTAGACGAGGAGCTCATAACAACCTGGTCGTCAGAGTAACGATGGGTCGTGTCTACCTCGCCATTACTGCATAGCCGGCACCAGGACGATCTCAACTCGTCGATTCTGAGCTTTCCCGGAATCCGTATTATTGTCTGCGATCGGCTTGCTTTCCCCATAGCCTTTGATGTCCATCCGCTCTGCCGCGATCCCTCCTTCGAGAAGAATCTTTTGAACCGACTGGGCACGCGACTCAGAGAGGGACAAATTGTACTCACTCGACCCGTCCGAGTCGGTATGTCCTTCGATGAGCAGATGTTGATCTGGGACAGCCGCCAGCGTCTGTGCGATCGTGGCCAGCTGTTGCTTCATCCCCGGCTTGACGTTGGACTTGTTGACGTTGAAAAAGATGTTCCCCGGCAACGTGACCACAACCCCCCGGGCCTCCTCGCGCACCTTCGCCAGGCGTGACAAGGTCGCGGTTAACTCCGCGCGCGATTGTTCGTGCTCCGCACGAAGCCGCGCGAGCTCACGTTCGGCCTGCTCCGCGCGAGTCTGCTCAGCGGCCAACGCCGCGAGCTTTTCCTGCTCGTCACGCAGCCGGGCAGCCTCCTGTTCTCCGCGAGCCTGTTCTTGCGCCAGCACACGTTGTTTCTGCTCCTCACGAAGTCGAGCAACCTCCTCTTCTGCGCGGCTCCGTTCAGCAGCCAGTTTTTCATCGGCCTGACGCAGCGCCTGTTCCTGCTCTTTGGCGAAGACTTGCATTCGTTCAAGTTCTGCTTCCTGCTCTCTTGTTCTCAGGGTGGCAAGTTCGGCGTCACGCAAGGCGATCGCGTTGCGGGTCTTCCTGTCATGTTCACGCCGGATCGTTTCCTCTGCTGTCTGAGCTTCTGCTGCATATTGCGCTTGCCTCGCCTCAGCCTCCGCCATCCGTGCCCGGTGAAGAATCGCCGATGCATCATGATCATTTTCCCAGGATTTGTTGGCGGCATCTAGATTGGCCGCCGCGGAATCATAGGTACGGGTTGCCCGTTTGTCGGCATTAGCGGCTCTGGCATCTTGGAGTGCCAATCGTGCATCGACAAGTTCCTCCGGTGGCGAAGGTGGTGTAGCACAAGACGTCATGGTCAACAGACCCAACAGCACGCGGCTCGTGGTCCAGATTGTGTTTTGCATAGGAACCCTTTTTTTCCTCTCAGCTCATTATTCTCGAAACTGACGGCCTGCTCTGATTACGGATGCCGAACCGGCTACCGTTTGATCTTGGCCTCAAGCTCGTCCGCTTGCCGTCGCACGGCGGTGGCCTCGCTTTTCATCTGCTCAGTTTGAGCCTTGGCTTGGGCCGCTTCGGCATAGGCCGTCGCTTCAAGAATGTGGTCGCGGGCGACTTGATGATCTTTTCGACCTGACGCCTGCTGGGCAGCACCGAGCGCCTGTCTGGCTTTCTGAAGAAGGTCCGGAGCGCGGTCAAATGCCCCTGCCGATTCGGCACTACGGATCGTCGCTTCGGTTTCCGCCAGTTGCCCTGGCGTCACGGGGGAGACACCTGAAGCACACCCGCCCGCAATGAACGATAGTGCCATAACCACGGACACCCCCGTCATATTCATCTTCTTCATAAACAACCCCTTTCGGCGTATTTCATATTATGTTGAAATGGTGCCCCCCTCATACGTCCACCAAATTGCGGCCTCGCTCAATGGCCTTGTGAACTTTCTCGGTCGTTTGCTCTTTTGCCTTCTGGATCTTCTCGGTCGCCCGTTCCGTGACATCTGTGGTTCGGTCACGGACATCCTCGGCAAAATCAGCGATCCGGCGACGAGTGCGCGTTCCTGACTGCGGAGCATAGAGCAACGCTGCCGTTCCACCGAGTATGCATCCTGCGAGAAATGACAACGCGACTTCCAGCAATCCATATCGTTCGTTTGCCATCATCCACCTTCCTTCTTAAGTGTTACGGGGTCTCATCTCACCTCTTCTTGTCCGTCGTTCGGGCCGGCTTACGGACAAACTCGATCTACGGCGAACCTTCAGATCGATGGTCGTGAGCCGAAGGAACAACTTGAACCGGCCATTCTGACTGCTCCAATAACTCTTGGTATTCTGTCGGTTGCATCGACGCTAAGCGCCGGAGAAAGGCCGTCACGGCCCAGATTTCTTCCTCGGTATGAGTGGGCCCAAACGCGGGCATCCCGCTCATCTTGATCCCGTGGGTAATAACCCAAACCAGTTCGGCATCGGTTTTTTGCTGGACCCGATCCTCCGTCAGTTTGGGAGGCTCCGCATTGAGTCCTTGCCGTATCACCGAACCCTTCATGCCAGGAGCCGCATGACAGACCACACACATCTCATGGTAGCTTCGGAAACCCTTCTTCAGATCGGCGCTTTCAGGCCAGCCAGAAGGAGTGGCAATCCCATTTGCACGGACGGAAATGGCTCGATCCCTGGCGGTGGCAAACAATGAGATCGTCATCGCATAATGAGGCTCGGTCTCCGCGACGTTGTAGGCCCCGGTCCAAACGATCACTCCACCGACCGCGACCACCAAACCGATCAGTACGACAAGCATTTTGACGGCACCGGCGATCATCGTCGTCTTCCATCAGGTTCTTTCGTCCAGTCTGTTCGACTCACCGAATCAGACTCTTCTGGAATGACGGTTATCCGACTCGCGGACTTTCTGTATCCTTTCAAAAGCCCCTGCACGCGATCCTGCCCTAAGACATCACCCGGAAACCTAGACTGTTTGAATGCCCTAATCGGTTAGGCATACCCCTTGAACTCCTTTTTTTTCTCTTTCCCAGGGACATCCTCCGGAAAGGAGGGTGCCTCGACCGGTGGTGGATCGGGCAACGGCGAAGATTCCTCCACGGTCTCCGGTGGCTGTACAACCGGCTCCGGAGGTTTATACACCTCGATCAGATAGGATAGGATTTCATTCTCATCTCCTGCCAAAATACGCTCCCGATCACTATCCACGAGCGTCGGGACTTTGGCCTGCCCCGACACTTTCATGAGCTGCGTGCGTTTCTCGAGATCCTTCGGCACATTGCGGAGAATGTAGTCGATGGCCCAATCCGACAATCGTTGTCGTACCTTTTGCGAATGGGGGCATTCCTCAAATTGATACAGTTCGAGCATATGGGGCCTCCTCGGTATTGAGCGGACCACCCAGCTCAGTGTCCGTTTGTATCGACGACAATGAGTTACCCAACGCTTTGCTGTTCACTACATCTCGCTTTGTATCAGGCGCCTTCGCTTTATTCTGACCAGCACTTCGGTTATCAGTCAGGAGACGCTTCCGATGACGCTATTGGTCAACGTTAAAATGGACTACCCCCCTCTGCCACTAGAACTACCCCTAGCCGGTGACGGATGACGAGTGTATGGGTTCAATTCAATAGGAGCAGCCAATAGAAACACCACAATCAAATGGCGAGATCGAACCTTGTCCACCACGTAACGAAACGACTAGGATTTGATCGAGTACTCCGAAGGTCCGGCATCCAGTAGTACAACCAACAGAGAACATAGGTGAACTGATTCTAGGAACACTTCTGGTGGGCGTTCGTTAACAACCGAGACAAACAAGATGGCGCACGGCCCCAGTCAACCCGCGGCAAAGACCGCACACATAGTGGAAGGAGGTTTACCATGCAGGTAAGCGACGTCATGCAAACAGCAGTACGGAGTTGTGGGCCGGGTACCACTGTCGCAGAGGCCGGCGTTGTGATGTTCCGCGCAGATTGCGGTGTATTGCCAGTCACCGACGATACGAAGAAACTCCTCGGGATGGTGACCGATCGAGACATCACGGTGGCGCTCTGCACACGTGGAAAGCGAGCCGACGAGTTGACCGTACAGGACATCACCTCCAATGGTCCGGTGACGTGCAGAGTGGAAGATGACCTTCGGACGGCGATGCGCAAGATGGCGGATGCCCAAATCCGGCGGATCCCTGTGATCAGTAGCGGTGGACAATTAGAAGGCCTCTTGTCCATCAATGACATTATTCTTCACGCGAAAGCGCGAGGAAACGGGCTCTCCTATGCCGACGTGATGGAGACATTGAAATCCATTTGCACACATCGAGAACCGGTGACTGCCTGAAGACGATCTCCGGTCTCGGTCATTGATCGAACGGTGATGTGGGAGGCATGCCATGATTCTCGTGCACGTACTGATCGCTCTTCCAATCGCGATTGTTCGGAGCAGCTCCTTGTGGGTGGCGCGAGTCTGTGGTTCCGGAAGGAGCTTCGTTCCGATGAAATAGGTCAAAAATGCCCAAACGTACCAGCCGAATAATGCCATTGCGGTTCCTATGACCAGACCTTCGAGGCCACCGGTCTTGAGGAGACCGATGCCGGTCGCCAGGCTGGACAACAGGACCACTCCCATGGCCTGACCGAGCGCGCCTGGGTCGGCTTCCACTTCCTCATACAATCCGGCATCGAGCGTCGTAGCTTGAATCATTCGATCAATGAATAGACTCATATCTGTCTTCGTTTGAGTATAACGATCGTGCTCCTTGTTTCGATGGCTTGTACAAGATGAGTGGAATGAGCACCTTTCCAACTCCTTGGTGAAGGAACTCATGATCTGTAGATGATCTCTTCACACGTTCATACCACGACGGCTCAGACAGGCACAGCTGGCGGAAATCCTAGAGATGCCCGCTGCGTTCCGAGGGGCAACCACTCGATCTTGGCGATCTCCCGACACCTATGCATTGGGGTCTCGTGGCCGTGTCCCTTTCGTACATTCGGATACACAGTTGCGCTGATCGCTGTAGGGCTTTGAACCCCCACTAGGGATTTGACGAGCTCCGCGGGTCCGTTAATGCGGCGTAGAATCGCTTCAACGCTTGCTATCCATGAGGGTTCTACTCGAGGCGAGGAATGAGGTCGGCTTTATGAATCAACAACCAGTCGCATTTTGCAGCGGTTGTGGGAAGATCCTCGATGAGATTCAACCCGCGAATCCTCCGAGTCAGTGGATTCAAGCACGCGCCTTTCTAGTCAAATATGGGTTCACCTGGGACGATCTCCGTCTGCAACACAACTTTTGTCCTGAATGTCGCAAAGTGGCGACTGCAATCAAACCTGACACCTCGCCGGGAGCTCACTCCAAAGCAATGCCCTAACGTAGTATCGTGAGAGCCCGGACGATATCCTGCGAATTATGATGATGCTTCGAAAACTCACGAGCCTTGTCGTCATCGTCCTGATCCTGTTGATGCTGCTGTTCGATCGACTTCCCGAAAAAGCACAGGCCACATCGTGGGAGATGTATCAGTCCGCCGGACACCAGGCCATTGCCGAGAGGCGATTGTCTGATGCTGAAGAGTTACTGCTCTCCGCAGCGAAACAGATTGACGGTATCAACCCCGATGATCCGCGCCTGGCAAGTACGCTCAACGATCTCGGAGTCTTGTACGGCATGCAACAGCGAGACACTGAGGCTGAATCGCTCTTTCATCGCTCGCTCGCGATTAATGAAAAGACCTTCGGTCGACGACATCTAACCAGTATTTTGATATTGCAAAATCTCGGTGTGATTTATGCTGTGCAGGACAAGTTTCTCGAGGCACACCAAGCGGCTCGCGAAAGCTTAGCCATCAGCCTGGAGCTGTTTGGAGCCGGTCATCCCCGCACCGGTTCCACCTGTCGAACCCTGGCGGTCGTTTATGAGCTGCAGGGCTCTTACGAGGAAGCAGAACAATTCGCAGAGCGCTCGCTCACCATCTTTGAAAATACGGTAGGCGAAGGCCATCCTGAAACTTTGGAGAGTTTGGAACTCTTGATCAGGTTGATGTGGATCACCGACAGACAAAACAAAGCTCAACAGCTTGAGGCCCGCCTCAATACCTTCCTACAAAGGTCCCACTCTGACACTAAATGAGCGAGTGCCTCTTCTGTGGTTGCAGCCAGCAGATTCTTTCACGCTCTGACGTACATCACGGAGCATCCATTACGGCTGAACGGATCGGTATCTGCCGGTCCGTCCATCCCACGGCCTTGAGTCGCAAGACAAATGACGTGTCGACTGCATCAACCAGATAAGTCGACCGTGCGTGAGGCTATTCGGAATGACCGAACCATACGGACGGCATCGGACACCTCAAATGGTCGTCACGCATCCTCAACTCATTTGGCCGACATTCGACCCGTAGCGACACCTTTGGGAATTTGCAATCCTGCCGATTGCGATAGCTTCATGATGGCGTGCATCATATGCTCGGTCGCATCTTCCGTTTGTTTTTTCCGGCCATGTTCAATGGCCTCACCCAAGGCATAGACTCCTTCGTTGAGCCGCTCGTTGAGGCCATAGCGTTGAGCCTGCTTGGCAAGGTCAAGCGATTTCTTGGCATGCGTGACCAACGCCTCGGCTTTGCCTTGCTTCCCAGCCGATTGGGCTTCCATCGCATGATGAATCGCTTCACGTACTTGGTCCGTGAATTGAGCCCGATCCTCGCCCTTCATCTTCTGACTTCCTTCACTTGAAGCGGAGTGCTTCGCCGACTTTTTAGCATTCGGATCCAACTCATAGAATTGATAGATCACGAAAGCCCACTCATTATTCGACATATCAGGCCAGTTATTTTTGTCAAACCCTGGAGCATTCTTGAGACGCTCTTCTTTGACGTTCACGATGAAATGGTCTTTGTCATCGCTCAGGGCCATCGCTTCCCAGGGGATGGCAAAATACTTATCACCCACCCCAAACACTCCCCCGAACGAGAGGACGGCATACTCGACAAATCCTCCGTCTCGCCAGTTGATGACCAAGTCCTGAATGTCACCAAGATCCTTCCCTTCCGAATTTTTGACTGGTTTTCCGATCAAGCTCGTCGCCTTGCTGGCCCCTTCGAGTGATATCCCCGCGTGCACAGACGCTATGTGAAGCGCGATGACCGATACCAGCGTGAGGATGCCGCTGGCGAGGAGCGAGTTTCGTACGCTGTTCATCATATGTCCCTCCTTCAAGTACAAACGAGGTCCCTTCTAAGGTCCCCATGGTTATGGATGTGTTCACTGTCTCGTGACGACATGGATCTGGTGTATCCTTGTTCCTATGAATTCGGTATCCCGAAGGACGTCGCTCCAGAAACATTCGCAGACGCGAGGACGTCCTTTGTCATATGGGGCAGCGGTAGATGTGACGACTGTCGCTCCAACGGCTCCATAGGCGGCGGCCAACGATCGATCATAAAAGCGGTACATGATCACTTCCGGGGCCCCATTGAGTTGTGCCTGGTTCATATTCAGCACGAAGTGATTCTCCCCTTTATCACCCGACAAAGCCTCCGATGGGACTACACCGTGTTTTTCTCCGTCGCCTAAACCTCGGCCTAGAGACAACACGGCATATTCCCTGTACCCATGACTGTTCCAGTGGAACACCCTGTCTTCAATCCGACCTATGTGGTTCCCCTCCTCGTCGACTACACGTTTGCCGATCATGGTTGTAGGATAGGATATCGTCGCTGTCCGATCGTCCGAGGAAGGCAGGGTTCCGATCCATACGGCAACGATGATCGAGCAACCCGCGACCCCCCATCTGAGGATGGCAAGCGGTGGTGTCAGAACAGAACTACACGTTTCTTCAACTCTTGGGCATTCATGCACTCCCATTGAGTTCAAAGGTGATGCCTCCCCAAAAAGATTAGATCGACTCACGATGCAAAACAGAGGCCGCTCAGAAGCTACCCTCTCGTCTCAACGTTCCTCATCCTAAAGCCTGAGCAGATAAACAAAAGGTTCTTGCGCATAGAACAACAGCCACAGTGCCTCTGAGGACAAGATGTCTGGCCTGAGACATGGCTTCCATGCGGAAGGGCTTGAGGCAACCCTGTTCGCGACACAGGAATGCACCGACTGGTCCGACGATGGAGGCCAGCGCTTCCATGATCAATCCCCACCTGTAGATCTTCATCTCCGACCCTCCTGTGACCAGGGGATCTACCAGTACCCCACCGCCATAGATGGGCGTAGCTGTACACACAGGAGGACTTCGCAACATGTCTACACCGAAACACATACACGTCGATCAGGATCACGAAGACCAAGTCATCCGGCAGTATGAGGAAGACGACGAGGATCAGGAGGAAGGGGCTTCGGCAAAAGACACCTTCGCCTCGGTTTCGACGAGTGATTCGCAACCCTCCGACGCCACACTATACGGTGGCGATGTCGATGCCGCGCAGCAGCAGACAGATGCGGGTGAGGAAACGGTGGGTGGATCGAGCCCCACTCCCGATCAGGATGTGGTTGAAGAATTGGGGGAAGCCGTGGGTATTACATATGAAGATAACGAACCTCTCCGGTTCGGCGACAAACTGGCAGATCGCGATGCACAGCGCTGGGAACTAAACCCTGCTTCCTCGGAAGACTACCGTGAGCGGCTACGCAACCTGTCAGGGGATGGCAAATCGACGACCAAGCACGTTCGATCGGCCGGACGCTCGACCACACGATCGGACCGAGCACGAAGCACGGAGAAGAATACATCCCGCTCGACCCGCCCGGCCGGAGCCCGTGCCCGCAAGGCTCAGAAGAAAAAGCGCTGATACCCGCGAGAAGTTCTTTCAAGGCCTCTCTTCCCTTGGACCAGCTCAGGGCCAAGGGAGATGTGGTGCTAATAAGAGTGTCTTCCGTTCGTTCCGTATTGAGTGTTCTGACGCACAGACATGGGATGTTGAAATAACTTCCATGACACATGCGGTCGTTGAGGCAGCAACGCGTTTGACCAATTAAAAAGGAGGCTAGAAATGCAGAAGCAGAACAACGGGACCATAGGTCGTTTGATGGCGGGCGCAATCATCAGCGGAGCACTCCTCCTGGGGGCAGCCAGCCAGGGCTTAGCAAAGCAGGAATCCGGACATCACCGTTTTAAGGGTGAGGTGATCGAACGGGCCGGCTCCATGGCGGTGAAGTCTGAAACCGGAACGACGTACCAATTGAGTGCAAATGAGGCACAGCGTCAAGGCCGCGCATTTAAGCCCGGTGACAAAGTTGACGTCACGGTCAACGAAAACAATGCGATCGTCGATATTCATTTGGAAGGCCAGAAAGGAAAACACACGTTCGTCACAGGGAAGCTCGTACACGTTGGACAGATGAACAAGAACGTAAAACTTCAAACGGCAGAAGGCGACCGATCTTTCCCTTTGCTCTTACAGGAGACCAAGACAAGGGGTATTCCTGAGGGCACTGTGGTGACGGTGGAATTAAACGAAGCGGGTACGGTGGTCGACCTCCATGAGGGGAAGCGGTGAGCTTCCCCGATCCGCTGCCGCAGGACTATAACAATGCATGACTTCATGTCATACTCACCGCCTTGAACAGCCTCACGACTTATCCAATCGAGGTACTCATTGCAAATCACAACCCTCTACGGTGAGGTCGCAATCCCATCCGCTCCGTATCTCACCGACGTGTTGCGTACAATGTATGATGGTGACCTGTGCTTCGGTGAAGCTCTGAAGCGACCGATGGTCATTTGCAACTTTGTTCAGACCTTGGACGGTATCGTCTCTTTCAAGATTCCTGGCAAGTCCGGCGGAGCTGAGATCAGCGGACACAACCAAGAGGACGCATTCATCATGGCGGTCTTACGTGCCTGTGCGGACGCGGTGATGATCGGAGAGGATACGTTTCGCAATGCGCCCGAGCATGTGTGGACCGCGGACGCTGTGTTCCCTGCGTTGGCCGATGAGTTTCGGACGCTTCGCAAACAAGCCGGCAAGATTTCTCTTCATCCATTAAACATCATTGTCAGCGGCAGAGGCCATGTCGATCTGAATCAGTCCCTGTTCAGGCAGACCGAAATCAAAAGTCTTGTCTTAACGACCCAACAAGGCGCTGCGCGATTACGACAGCAATATGGTGCCACATTGCCCGCGACCGTCCGTGTGCTTCCCGGCCACGACGTCCTCGCTCCAGCGGACATGATGTCATTGCTCCGGACCGAGTATGGAATACAGCTGCTTCTGCATGAGGGGGGACCGTCATTACTGGCTGCATTTCTGGAGCAGCGGTGGATTGACGAACTCTTTCTCACCGTCTCTCCTCAAATCGTCGGACGAGGTCCGACTGGTGAACGGCCGTCCTTTTCCGGCCCGCTTAAATTACCTCCCGAGCAAGCACAATGGGGGAAGTTACTGTCGGTAAAATGCGCCGCCAAGAGCGGCCATCTTTTCCTTCGGTACCAACCTAACGAATGGAGGGAACCGCAGGATGAATAAGCGACCAGTGAGAGAGCCTCCGACTCCAAAGAAGCCGCCGGTCAAACAACCACCGACTCCTAGGAAACCGCCTATCAAGGAGCCGCCGCGATCGCCTAGGAAAAGCTCGATACCGATCGGTGATCCGCCGAAGAAGCGACGTCCTCATAACCTCTGAGACTTCCTGCCGATTCACCATCATGCATGGTGCCGCGCGATCAGGGTTCGCGATAGGAGATTCGATAGATTGCGCCAGCCATATCATCGGAGACCAACAGCGCACCATCCGGCATGACCATGACGTCAACAGGGCGACCCCATGCCCGTTGGCCTTGAAGCCAGCCCTCAGCAAAGACGGAATATCGCATGTGCCCTTGCCCATCTCGTGACACCATCGTGATCCGATACCCGCTTTTTTCGCTCCGGTTCCAAGAACCGTGTTCGGCAATAACAATTTGATTTCGATATTCCTTGGGGAACATGTCGCCTGTGTAAAAGCGCATGCCCAGAGATGCGACATGAGGTCCAAGCTCGGCGGCAGGCGCCGTAAATTCTCGGCAGGCACGTGTGCGTCCGTACTCAGGATCCGAGAGGTTGTTCCCATGGCAATAGGGATAGCCGAAGTGGAGTCCGGGCTTCTCCGCATGATTGAGTTCATCCGGGGGTTGATTGTCACCGAGATAATCCCGTCCATTTTCCGTAAACCATAAATCTTGGGTGGTCGGGTCCCAGTCGAAGCCGACCGAGTTCCGGACCCCGCGCGCGACGATCTCATACCCGCTCCCGTCCGGATTCAGGCGACCGATGAGGGCATACCGATCTGGATCAGGCTCGCAAATATTGCAGGGTGCACCCACCGGTACATACAATTTTCCATCGGGACCGAACGCGATAAACTTCCATCCATGACTGGTCTCTTTCGGAAAGCCGTCCGTAACGACCACCGGTGGTGGCACATCCTTCAAGTGGGCGTCGATCTTGTCGAACCGCAGGATGCGATCTACGGCAGACACGTACAGCGACCCTTTTCGATAGGCGACCCCGACCGGCATCTGCAGCCCGCGAGCGATCGTCAGCACTTCATCGGCACGCTGATCGCCATCTTTGTCCAACACCGCATAGACATCGCCCTTATCCCTTGTGCCGACAAAGAGAACACCATCTTGTCCCAATGCCATACCCCGTGCATTCGGAACCTTGTCTGTGTAGAGGGCGATGGTAAACCCAGGGGGAAGTTTGATCGTCTCGAGAGGAAGCGTCCCGGCTTCGATCCGGCTCCCGAAGACGAACAGCGTCAACAAGACACAGACCAGCTCGACCGTGCGATTCAGGACCATGCTTCGTCTCACGCGGCAGGTGTTCATGATGACTTCCTCCTCAATGGATGAAAGATCCACACGCTCACGGCGTCATCGTGAAGAATGCCCTGGACCGGTCCGATGCTCGAACAGGACCGGAACGCCGACTGAGCGACCGGCCTGAGCTCTCGCCGACTCAATGACGTGATGACCGGGAACCAGTGAACAGGCGGGATCGGGCAGACCGGCATCTCCCATGAGGTGAAACGCCTGGCAGCGACAGCCTCCAAAATCTATGGCCCGGCGGTCACAGGTGCGGCAAGGGTCCGACAGCCATTCCTCCCCACGAAATCGGTTGAATCCTGCCGAATGGCGCCAGATATCTGCGAGCCGGTGCTGCGTCACATGCTCAAACTGTAACCCCGGGATCGTATGCGCCAGATGGCAAGGCAACGCGAGTCCCTCCGGATTGATCACGAGGAACCGGCGCCCCCATCCTTCCATGCAGGCTTTGGGGCGTGCTGAATAATAGTCGGGAGTGATGAAGCGCACCTCCATTTTTCCACGAAGTCGCGCTTTTGCCTCACTCGCAACGGTTCGCGCCCACTCGATGTGCTCGCGAGTGGGCAAGAGCGCATCGCGATTCTTTAATGCCCATCCCAGGTACTGCGTATTCGCCAACTCGAGTCGATCGGCAGCGACCTGTTCACCCAGCGCGATGAACTCTTCGATCTCGGCAATGTTTTCCCGATGTAGCACGACGTTCAGCGTCAATGGAAGTCCGAGCGACGTCGCCCACCGCATGGCGTCCAGCTTGCGGTTGAACGCTGGCGTTCCAGCGAGACGGTCCGAAACGGCTCCCCTCGCACTTTGAATGGAAATCTGCACGCTATCCAATCCCATCGCACGAAGTCGGGAGAGCCGTTCGAATGTGAGCGGAACTCCGCTCGTGATAAGGTTCGTATAGAGATCGAGCCTACGGGCCCGTTCGACCAGGAGTTCCAAATCATCTCGCAGCAACGGCTCGCCCCCTGTAAGGTTGAGTTGAACCACCCCAAGTTCTTCGGCTTCATGGAAAACCCGTATCCACGTGTCGGTATCGATTTCCTTCCCATGATCCGCAAGATCTGACGGATTCGAACAATAGGGGCAGTGAAGCGGACACCGATAGGTGAGTTCGGCAATCAACGTATAGGGGCGATACTTGTTGTTCATGTCGCACCTTGAAACAGGCCGCGATCAGCAAGAATCGCCAGAACTTCTCGCACCGCTCGACTGATTTCACCTCGCGACACGTCACCATAGGATCGAGTGAGATGATCGACGATGTCATCGATCGTCCATTCACCCGTACAAAGACGCACAATCGCCGTGGCGGTCTCGTTCAGTTCGAGTCCGGTTTCAGGGTACAACAAGAGGTAGCGGTCGGTCCGCCGATCGAAGCGAAGGCGCACCTTTTGACTAAGCCGAGGCCTGACGGTGGCGTAATTCATCACTGTTCTGTTTGCCTTCTGATCCCATTTCACCATAGGCCAGGGAGAGGTGATCGAGCAGGGTCCACAAGATGTCTGCCTTCTTGATCAAGGCCCTCACGCACCTCTCTTGAAGCGCATAGGTGGTCGCATGCTGCACCACGAATTCGACGGCCTGAACGGAATCGAGCGTAGCTCGAGCGATACGCACCTGAAAATACTCCAAGGACTCCGCACGAACCCAGGGATAATGTTGTTTCCACGCCTCGAGGCGACACGCCATGAGGGAAGGAGCAAACAATTCCGTGAGCGAAGAGGCCACGGCTTCGAGAAGCGGAACGGCACGGACGAACCGAACATAGTCGTCGCACGCGAGCTTGACTCCAGGGAGCACGTCTCGATAGCTCTTCACGGCTTCGACGTCGAGCCCCACGCCTCGCGCCAATTCAAGCCATAAAGCGAGTCCGCCTTCCCCTTCCTGCCCACCGTCCTGATCCCGAATGCGACGAAGCCACATCCGTCGAAATACCGGGTCCTCGGACTTTGCGACGATGCACGCATCTTTGATAGGAATTCGCGTTTGATAGTAATAGCGGTTCAACACCCACTGCTGAAGCTGTACCTTCGTCAACTGTCCGTTATGCATCCGTTGATGGAACGGATGGTGGTCATGGTAGTGACACGCGCCCTCCTGCTTGAGCCGTTCGATGAAGGCTTCCTTTGCGAGCCGATCCGGAGGGAGCGCTTCCTTTATCATCACACGAGGATTCCCATTCCGTCCCACGCGACTT
The DNA here is from genome assembly GCA_036984345.1 of Nitrospira sp. GTDB lineage: Bacteria > Nitrospirota > Nitrospiria > Nitrospirales > Nitrospiraceae > Nitrospira_D. Next base: position 139,938 of record BQXA01000001.1, read on the forward strand.
CCCATCCAGCCGCATCGACGAGTGTCCGTTCAGGAGAATCTACCCTCAGCATGGGATTGGTGTTGTTGATGTGAATGAACACCCGGCGACGAGCCGTGATCTGCGAAAGCATCGCCAAGCTTCCGTGCGATCCACCGACAGGCCAGTGCGCGAGGTCTTCCGCTGACTTCTCGAGGAAACCCGCTGCGGATAACTCATCACTCGACCAAAACGTACCGTCAAACATGATGCAATCGGCGTCTTCGAGCGCATTGAGCACCGAGGATGTGATCTGGCCGACGGCCGGAAAATAGGCGAACACTCCCCCATCATCTGATTGTCGAAATCGAAGTCCCACATTTACATCCGGTTCCCCCGGTGAGACGAGTCCTTCCAAATGGATGGGAAGTTTTCCCGGAACGGCCACCGCCATGACCGACAGCCCTGACGGTCTTCCATCCGCAAGCAAGAGTGGTTCTTCAACATCGAGCTTCAGTGTCCGCCAGGTGACCTGTTTGGCAAACCGTTGGAGTGTCCGATACAAGACATTACCTTCGGTAAATCCTCGACGCACCGAGTCCGTCGCATAGAGGACCAGCCGATGGTTCTCTCGGAGCGTCAGGAGCCCCAAACAGTGGTCCAGATCTCCGTTCGTCAACACGATTGCTTGGATGGGGGAAGAGCGTGATTGAGGAGGATGAAGGGACACACAACTCTCGATCTGAGCACGAATATCCGGGGAAGCGTTGATAAGAAACCAGTCACTAGCTCCCGCGCTGAGGCCGACGGATTCCTCCATCCGTGGGATGGCAGCAATGCGTCCCTTACGTACACCCGCACAATTGACACAGGCGCAGTTCCACTGTGGGAAGCCACCTCCGGCAGCTGACCCTAGGACCCGGATGACCATCAGATCGATCCATAGGTGTTCGGAGGATTCGCGATAACTCCGGATGACGGCATGCTCTGCAATGAGTCCCTCGCATCGGCGTCATCCCGGAAATCATCTTGGTACGAGTTGATTTCGGAGTCCATTTTTATTTCTACACATGAAGGTGCTTCCCACTTCATGATAGCTCCTCCTTCTCTCTCTTAAATGGGCACTCCCCGACCGGCGACATGAGTATAAGAGCAGGCCGAGCTCAGGAATGACAGCGATAGCTTGCGATCGTTGTGTATGGCCCGCACCTCTCATTTACCCTAGTTCTCCTGATATGAAACCGTCGCATCCCATTTTAGTTGCGTGATTCAGCCGACGGAGTAAGTGGCACAGACGACCGGTCCTACGGGCAGGGGTTGCAACCTTCATAGGTCCGACGTTCATCAGACAGCTCCATCACCCCATAAACCAGGTACCCGTTGTACGCGCGAGCCGTTTCCCGCACCCACCCCATCGTCAACATCAGCATCATGGTACAACCGGCGATCACGATAAGAATCCGCTGATTGGCGCGATCTTGACCGTTCACGGAACCAGCGGTCGATCTGGATCCAAGACCGGTGAAGACACGCAGGAAGAGAATCCAATTCAGCAGACCGAAGAATACAAGCGCGGCAATCGCGATATATTTATTCGGCTGCATTTTGCCGAGCGGATTGATCTCGATGTCGGTCAGTCGGGACAGTCCGGGAATATGGTGCAGATGGTACGGCATCGCGAAGACAAGCCAGGCGATGACGAGTACCCCCACGCTCACCGGAAGGATCAAGCGCGCGGTGTCGTCGGGCTTGCCGGTCGAAGCGATGACCCGGAGAATATACAAGGACCCAAGCACGGCGATCAGTCCATAGAACAGGGCGACCAAATCAAACAGCCATGAGCGGCCGCCGAGCATGAGCGTGTGAAACGCCTGCGGTTCGGCATACCGTACATGGAGCAGGTATTGATAGCCGATCACCGGCATGACCAACAGCGCGCCGAAGCCCACGGCGAAGCAGAACCCACCGGCCCAGCGATAATAAAGACGGTCTTCCTCGATTCGTGCAAACAGGAAAGCCGTACCGCACCAGGCCGCTAAGGCAAATCCGGCCCAGGTCAAGTTTCCGAACCACCGATGAAGATCCAGATCGATCATGGTCGGATTCAAAATATTAGCCCACGAGGAGTCGGGAGGATGTGGTGTCAACATATAGGAGGCGGTAATATCGATAAAAAACATCGCCACCACTGCGCAGACGGCTGCGAGCCACGCAAACGCCAGGTGCACACCTCTGCGCCAGTCCGGAGTGGACGACCAGCTCCATAGGTAGTACCAGGCATAGGCAAAGACGGCTTCGCCAAGGAATAAACAGGCCTCCAGCACGAACGGCCAGAACATGATCCGAAAAATCTGGTGCCAAAACCGAGGCCAGAACATGTTGAGCGCGAACACCAGCGATACCCCGAAAAATGAGATCGTGGCAGTGCTCAACACCAGGGCGAACGCGATCATGTGCGCCAGCCGTCGATAGCGAGACTGACCTGTCACGTGGGCCAGTGTCGCGACCGCCGCACCGATGACCGCGCAGCCGACGACCAACGTGGCGAACAGACTATGGCTCAGCGCTGCCGCCGCGATCGCGACACGACCGTACATCATCGGCATATGAAGCGGTTCAAGGTCCATCGTAGTCCTTGAAGTTACGGTTGAGGGCCAGCCAGAGGTCGGTCCATGATCGATTGCCTCGCCTCATCCGGAATGGAAATCACATGGCGTATCGTATCCGGACGGCGCGCGGTCTCCCGGATAACACCCATCGTGAGGTACGTCAGCACCGCAACAAGAGCCAGAACGGCGGATAGGTGTCGAATGAGCGGTCTCCGGTACCGTTCAGGCGACGAGCCGTCCCTAAACAAGCCACGGGCTCGGTACAGTGCCACGGCGCTCAGCGTCACGAGCGCGAAGGTCCAGACGCGTCGGAGGTCCGGATAGCCGACGGACAGCACCATGGCGAGTGCGAATGAGCCGGCTGCAACCACGCTCCACCACTTCGCCATCTCCGTCGATACGACAGTATGAAGCCAGAGATGACTGCCGAGGAATAATGCGCCGATCAGGACAAATTGAGCATAGATCCAGGGCTGGTAGGCCCCCTGTATGAGTTGTCGATAGGCTTCCGGTGCTGATGCGCTGATTGCTTGCGCATAAAACAATCCGCTCAGCGGTTGAATCATCAGGACGATGAATCCGATCAACAGCCCCATCTTCAACAGACGCACATAATAATCGACGTCCTCCCCTTGTGCAGCAGCAAGTCGCCACCCGGCGTACCCGGCCAGCACGTATCCGGCCATGACGAGATTGCCCAAAAAGCGATGTGCGATCAGAGGAACCCACGTTGGATTCGCAAGGCGGCTCCATGCATCGCCGGCCGACACCGGAGTGAGCATAGAGGACCCGATTCCATCGAGTACGGCGACCCAGATGAGCATCAGCAAGGCCGCGAGGACTCCGAGCATCCGATGGAGACGCGGGCTCCTCGCGCGCAAGGGATCCCAATAATGGTAGTAGGGATAGAGCGCGAAGAGCTGCACGAGAAAGGCGATCATCGCGACATAGATCGGGTAGCGAAAGCGGTTGAACAGGTACGCGTTTGTCAGGGGGAACAGCCCGATGAGCAGTTGCACCATGAGGACCGCCAACACCAAGCTCGCCGTATAGGTCACGATCGTAAATCGCGTCATCGATCGGGCGACGTCGAGTAGCCAAGGATGTCGTTCCCCTAGCCATTCGGCCGTCGGGGCGAGCATCATGAAGCCGACTCCCAAACCGGCGAGCAGGATATGCAGGAGCGCGAACAGGCCCACCGCGAGACTGTTTCCGATCAGCGGGAATTCGATGGCAGGAAGTGTCGGCATCATGACGATACGATCTACGGACCGGCTGCTGTTAGGGTTGGGACAAGGATTTGACGTAGGCCACCACGGAGTACCGCTCGTCGGTCGATAGTTCGCCTTGAAAGGCCGGCATCACATCCCTCCCCTCAACTGCCAACCCATAGGTCACCGTATCGTAGAGTGCGGCTTCGGATAATCCTTGTACGTATGGGTCGCGGAGATCCGCCGGTTGCTCTTTCAAATAAGCGACGACCGGACCGTTGCCCGTCCCGTCCCGTCCGTGACAATGAGAACAGTTGATACGAAAGAGTCTGGCCCCTTCATCGAGCTCCTCTTGAGTTGTGAGAGACTTGCGCATCAACCGGCTGTCGCGCGGCACCGAGCCTTTCGGCGAATGGAGACGTGGCGCTTCTTGAGGCTGATACGATGGTTGCTCTTGCATATCCCGCGAACAGCCCGACGCTCCGAACAAAAACCAAGCTACGACGAACATACCGGCGGTCGCCCGTCTGTCTAGCTCCACGCCAGGTGGAATCGATGACGTGGCATGGTGATGGCGGATCTCAAGCGCCCCGGCCTGTTTCAGCAGCGTCTGGACCAGCTGCAGCTGCACCGAATTCGACGGGAGAGACAGAATCACCACAATGAGGCCATCACCGATGCGCGGATCGCGCTCGACGGCATCCCGGCTGTCCGATCGAAGCCGGATAAGCATCGTAAAGAACGTGGTGACGATCGCCATCAGCATCATCGTTTCAAAGGCAATAATCCCCACGACCGGAGGGGCCACGATCGGTTTTCCTCCCGTCATGATGGGATACAGAATCGCCGTCCCTCCGGCGACCATCACCCCGAGGACGAGGCCGACCAGACCAGCTATGATCGCAATACGATGCAACGGGAGAGGTGCGGGACGCACCAAGCCCGCCTTATGAAGCGGCAGCGGCGAACGGATTTCCATCGCGCCCTCCGGCACACCGGCTTGTCGGAGTTTCTCGACAAGCGACTCCGGATAACCGGACGGTTCAAAGAGCGCCCGCACCGTCATCTCATGTTCCGTGACGGGTTCCATGGACGAGGCCTTCCTTTTCTTCCCAGATGGAAATCACCGGGACAAACTTGACGGCCAGAGCATAGAGCAGAACCGCCAACGCCAACGATCCCACGATGATGGTCATTTCCACCCAAGACGGGAAGTAGCTTCCCCAATTGAACGGCAGTCGGGGATAGGACAATGGCGGCACGAGGATCAGGACACGCTCGATATACATGCCGATGTTGATAAAGACACCGACGAGCATGACGCCCAACGGCCACCGGCGAAAGGCCGGGTTCGTCAACGTCGCGAGCGGGATGAAGTAGATACAGATCGCCATGAACCAAAAGGGGACGGCAAACGGACCGATCAGCAGGGCATCCACCACCCACATGTGATCCGGACTCTTCGCGTACCAAATGGTGAGCAGTTCAGCGAAATACAGATAGGCGAGAACAAGTGTCGTCACGACCAACAACTTGCCGATTTTGTCGAAATGCTCCGACTCAATATAGCGCTCGAGACGATAGATCTTCCGAAGCACATACAACCCGATCGCCACCAATCCTACGCCGGAATGCACCGCACCGACGACGAAGTAGGGCGCGAAGATCGTGGAGTGCCACGCGGGAACCAGCGACACGCCGAAATCCCATCCGACGATCGAATGGACGGACACCATCACCATCACGATCAACGGTGTAATGATCCGCAGAGCCGTTTCAAGGACCTGCCATTGGTTCTGCGTGCCGGTCCATCCGAGGGAGAGCACGCGGTACAACGGTTTCCGCCAGCCGCCGATCCGTTCACGCAACAACGCAAAATCGGGGATCAACGGCAGATACAGATAGATGGTGCTGGAGGTCGCATAGGTAAAGACGGCGATGGCATCCCACATCAGCGGTGATCGAAAATTCGGCCACAGTTCCCTCTGGTTGGGATACGGCATCAGGTAATACCACCGCCAGACGCGCCCCAGATGGAAGAACACGAACAAGGTGGCGATCATCAACGAAATGAACGTCATCAATTCGGCGATTCGCGTGACTGGCCTTCTCCACTCCGCCTTGCTCAGACGCAGCACGCCCGAGATGAACGTGCCTGAATGGCTGGCACCGACCCAAAAGATGAACGACGCGATGTAGACACCCCAGAAGATCGGCGGATGCAAATTTGTCTGCCCGATCCCTGTGTCGACTTGGTAATACCAGGCCCCCGCACCCAGAGCCACGATTGCTCCAAGGACGATCAACAACAAGAAATAGGCGGGGGTCGCACTCTGCAACGGAGCGAGCAGATCTCGATTGATGCTCGACATCTCCTTCCATGCAGTTCGGTCGTCGGCCATCACGTGATTCTCTTCAGGTAGGTGATCGCCGGGTGCGTACCCTGTGATTCGAGCAGATGGAAGGCTCGGTCTTGCCGCGCCAATTGCGAAACCCGGCTTTCGGGATCATGGCGGTCACCGAATACCAAAGCGGAGGTCGGACAGGTCTGTACGCAGGCCGGTATGATATCGCCATCACGGACGGGCCGGCCCTCCTTTTCCGCCTGTTCCTTGCCCACCCGAATGCGTTGCACACAAAAGGTGCATTTCTCCATGATCCCGTTTTGCCGAACCGTCACGTCTGGATTGAGCTGCTCCTCGAGGGGAGAATCCCAGTGTGGGTCGAACCAATTGAATTGTCGTGCGGTATAGGGACAGTTGTTGCCGCAGTAGCGGACACCGACGCACCGATTGTAGACTTGAGCGTTCAACCCTTCCGGGGTATGGTAAGAAGCGTACACCGGACAGACCGGTTCACAGGGTGCGTCATCGCAATGTTGGCAGAGCACCGGCATGAATCGAGTCTGAACGTTGGGGTACTCCCCCTCCCAGTACCGTTCTATCCTGATCCAATTGATTGCCCGACCCTGCGCCGCTTCGTCTTCACCTGAAATACGTATGTTGTTCTCGGCATGACACGCCACGACACAGGCCTCGCACCCCGTGCACCGATCGAGATCGATCACCATCTCCCATTTATGGGATTTCTTCTGATTTACGTCAGTCATAATGTCCGGTACCTCCTGAGCAATGAGGTTGTCGCCCCTCTCAGGCGTTCGCGCTACGCCTATGTTCCCATCGTTTCACCGCCGGTCGATCGCGATCAAATCACTCGGTTCCATGGTAGGCCGTTCGAGTGTCACCAGCCGTCTCTTCTCTCCGGTGCGCTCGATACGAACCCTGGTGGCGCCTGCCGCCAAAGTCCCGGTCATGCTATCGAGAGCCGGCGCCAGCAATTCGGCTGGGTTCACCCCGCGGTTCTTGGCGTATCGACCATAGCTGGCATGGCCTTGTCCGAGCGGCATGGCTACCACATCGGGATGAATACCTGGAAAGAGAATTGTCGACGCAGTCAGCGTTGCAAATGGCGAGATCACCCGCACGACATCGCCGTGAGTGATACCTAGATCCTTCGCGGTCCTCGGATTGACTTCCACCCAAGAGCCCCACACCACGGTCGTTAATGCGTCGGGCAATTCCTGTAGCCATGGCCGATTAGCACCCTCACCATGACCGAGTAACATCGAAGGATAGGGATGAAAGATAAAAGGATAGTCGTGTTCTTCGCCGACAAAGCATGCCTGTTCGAATCCTCGTGAGGGAGCAAAGATCGCCGGCGGCCCGGCCCGACTCCGCTCCCTCCACAGCCCACCCTCTTGCAAACGCGCGATCCAAACCTGCTCAAACCAATCGTCGGCCTTTGCATGCGGTTGATCGGCAAGAACGGTTTTCCATCGCTCGCGTAACAGGTCGTAGAAGGTCTGGGCTTGACCATGACCGAGGTTCAACCGACGACTCAGCTCGAGAATCGTGTCGCCGATCTGCTGCGTCTCATATAACGGGGGCACAACCGGCTGGGACAAACCCATGGTCTGTGCAGGGTTTTCAACGACATGATCACCCCACGACTCCAGCGGGTCTCGATCCGGCAGCAGAAGATCGGCATACTCCGACGATTCATCCAAAAATGAACTAAAGCTCACGACGGACGAAGCCTGTTCGAACAAGGTCTTGATCGGCACCGACGGCGGCATCGTAAAGAGCGGGTTACAGCCGTACAGGAGTAGCACTGAGCCAGCACCAGTATCCTGTTTCTCCACCAATTCGAACACCGTCCGTTCGGTCAACCATGGAATCAAACGGTCAGGGCGAGGATCGTGCCGTCGAACGCCATGTGCCAGGGATTCCCGTCCCATGCTCGAGGCCAGCGCATTCAAGCCGTTGATCGCGATCAACGAGAGCGTGCCGTTCGTCTGCGAGCAGGCGGAGCCACCTCCGATAGCGACCGGAGCTCGTGCGGCATCGAAGTCCTGTGCCAAACGAACGATCACATCGCGTGAAAGGCCTGTGGCGCGTTCGATATCCTCCAGGCGAACAGAACCGTAGAATCTGCGGAACCGTTCAAATTCCTGTCCGTGTAACGTCGATCGATGGGCATCAAGAATGAGCTGTCCGATACCAAGCGCCAGCATCCCTTCCGAGCCTGGTCGAATCGGAAGCCATTGATCGGCGTTCGCGCCAGTCACCGACATCCTTGGCTCAATATGGACGTACCGGCCACGTACCGTTGCACGCCCCTGTCGCATCTGACCGAAGGCGATGCCCATCGCGACCGGTGACAGCCAGTGTTCGAGAAAGGGGGCGCCGAAGGACAGCAGATAGTCTGTGTGAGCCAGATCATAGAACGGCGCCCCATCGCACCCCATGCTCTCACGCCAGGCAGCATGTAGCGGCAATTCCGCATCCGGTGCATAGAAATAGAGCGTGCCTCCGATCGAATCCATAAATTCGGACAACAATCGGGCAAGGGTTCCGGACACCGGCCGTGTCACCATCATCGGCGGCACGCGTCTGTCCAGAAGGACCTGCGCCAACCTCTGCAAGCCTTCCTCCCACGTGAGTGGGACAAACCTGCCTGCTCCTCGAGGACCTTCCCGTTGAAATGGGTGGCGAAGCCGATCCGGGTTGTAGAGACTTTGCAGCGAGGCCTGTCCTTTTGCGCAGAGCTTCCCCTGATTCACTGGATGGTCCGGATTGCCCTCGATCTTCTTGGCTCGTCCTTCCATCACGCGCACGAGAATGCCGCATCCGGCAGCACATTCGCCGCACAGAGACGCATACCAATTCGCCACCCCGGGCACGATCTGTTCATCCGGAAGGAGATAGGGAACGAGCCGGTTTACTTCCTTCTGGCAACCGGGAATGAGGGAGCCGGCTGTCGCCACCCCGGCCAACTTGAATAATGTGCGTCGTCCTAGATCCATCTGAACCGCCTCTCCAAGATGATTCCCCTCATGCGTTCCGGTTCTCGTTTCATTGATGACAGGTCAGACAATCGAGCGAGCCCCCTTCCCGACGATGGCACGAGAGGCACCATCCCATCTCGAAGGTCGAGGCCCTGGGCGTATGGGGCATGTCTTGCACTCGACCATGACAGTGCATGCATTCCATCCCATGATGGAGATGCATCTCGTGTGTGAAATAGACAAAATCCGGGAGGCGTTGGAGTCGGACCCATTGAATCGGTGTCTCGTTTTCCCAATACGCCAGAAGCTTCTTCGTTTCCGATGTGTCTTCCTTGAGGTTCTGATGGCATCCCATGCAGAGCTGCATGGACGGGACACTGGCAACGCGTGATATGGCTGCATAGCGATGGCAAAACAGGCAGGACACCTCCAATTGACCAGCATGAAGTTTATGGCTGAACGCGACAGGTTGGATGTCCTGTTCTGAGCTGTCAGCTGAGCCACTCGCATATAGTAACCCTATGACCAGCGCGGCACCGCCGCACGCACAGAGTATGATCGCAGCTTTTACCAATGCCCCCAATCCAAAAGGTGTAGCGGTCATTTCACTAGACGCAGACCGTGTAGACTACGTCCCGTTCCGCAGCCCTTGTTGCCTTAAGATTCTCCACAAGCGCGGTCAGGATCTGCTTAAGCTTTTCGTCAGTTCTGTTCGGAAGAGTCTTGCGTCGGTGCTTCTTACGCAAACCCTCATCAATGGTGAGGTTATTCCTGAACGCCTTCACCCCCTCGGCACGGGTGCGCACCGGGGATTGGGGTTGTTTGAGTCCACCTTTACCAAGTATCGTTCTAGGTCTTGACTCAAGATTCGACGTCGATTTCTGTGGAATAGCGTTAGCGTCACGTAATAGCTGTTGCATGTACGGTCCTCCTCTCACAGATACTGCGACGCGATGTCCGAGCATTACACATCAGGACAGGATCTCGGCGCAGCGTCACACGATGTTAGTGGACAATGCTTTGAAGCAATGCCGTGCTTCGGAGACTGTCATAGTCCGGTGTACGCTCCTTTTCCTGCAGTCTCCCACTCGCATTATCCCTAGCTGTTTTGAAGCGTAGACGAGATCCTGTCCAAAACAGCGGATCGTCATTTGTATAGGGGCCGCTGCCTCGTCGTGATGCCTTAAACGAGATGCTGTGTTCGGATACACGAGCGCACGGCAGAACAACAGGTCAGTCCTTCAGCAGAATCGGGTAATTGGGTAAACTGTTGTTACAAGTCGGACACGTGAGTTACAGGCCTCGCTGAAGGAGGTCTATATGTCTATATAATTGTGTTGAGCAAGTCGGATCATGACATCATTGGTGTAGCCGTCCCGCGGAGCAAAACCATGGAGGCCTGATTTGGCAATAACACCCCACACCGACGACACCGAAGATCTTTGATCAGCAGAATGTAAGGCATCCGTCTTCGATGTCGTCTGATGCCTATATCACCGTTTTTCACTACTACGTTTGAGGAAGTCAGCGAGCTCGCTCGCATGCGCTTCCGTATCCTGGAGAATTTTGAGAAGAATCTCCCGTGTGATCAGATCCTTATCGCCGATTTCTCGAATTAACGCGCTATAGGCCTCAACTTGGCGCCGCTCGAGTAACAGGTTTTCGGTGACCATATCGGTCAGGGAGGTGCCTTGTTCCGGATGGACCCCGATTGAGGCGGCCCTGCTTGCAAGCTCTTGCAAGTCGAAAATCGGTACGCCACCGAGCTGTTGGATCCGGCTGGCAAGTTGGTCGGCATGCGCGAGTTCCTGGTTGGCATGTTGTTCAAATTCGACCTTGAGCCCGGGCGAAAGCAAAGAGACAGCCATGTAGCCATGTTGTTTGTATTGCAGGTAACTCGTGATCTCCGTCGATCTCAGCCGATTAAGAGAACTGACGATGTCCTGCGGTTGAGCCAGATATTGCTTGGTCACCGCTCCTTCCGCGATGGCGTTGCGGAGATCTTCTTCATTTCTTGTGCCGATGGATTCATCCTGCATCGTTGCTTTCATCGTCATTTCTCCTCTTTCATCATGAATTGATTGTTTTTAGAGCTTCTTCGTTCACACCGAGCCCCTCGGTCCTCTCGCCTGATTGCCGATAAACAATCATCCGGGTCGATGAACCACCCATGCTCAACCTCCCAATGGCAGATGAGTTGCACCCTATGCTGTGAGTGCATGCAACCGTTCGCTCAAGCGAATGTTCTCATCGTAATCCACCGGACAGTCGATGATCGACGGCACCGGCTGCTTCAGAGCGTCTGCCAGCATAGGTGCTAAATCCGAAGCAGCGGTGACACGGTACCCGACCGCCCCGAAACTTTCCGCATAGCGAACGAAATCAGGGTTCCCAAAATCCACGAACGAGCTGCGGCCGAACTTGAGCTGTTGTTTCCAACGGATGACCCCGTAGCCGTTGTCCCGCCAGATCAGGACGACGATGGGGAGACGCAGCCTCACCGCCGTTTCCAATTCCTGCGAGTTCATGAGAAACCCACCGTCACCGGTGACGGCGACGACATGTCGCTCTGGATACAGCAATTTGGCGGCAATCGCGCCGGGCATGGCGATCCCCATCGCCGCGAACCCGTTGGAGATGATGCAGGAGTTCGGCACGTCGCAGGGGAAACTGCGAGCCATCCAGAGTTTATGGGCCCCGACATCGCATATCACCACGTCGTCTTGTTTCAGCGCGGCCCGGAGATCGGCGATGATGCGTTGTGGTCGTAAAGGCCACGAATCCGGCTCTGGTTCCTCCGCTGCAAATCCTTCCACAACGGTCGCTCGCGCATCTTGAGCCCATGATGACGCGAACGGTGTAGCCTGGACGCCGATCTGCCCCAGCGAAAGACGGAGGTCACCGAGTACTCCTACCTCGACAAAGTAGTGCTCATCGACTTCTGCCGGCGAAACATCGATATGGATGATGCGTTTGTCACATCGAGGATTCCACAAACAGGGGGCGTATTCGACGAAATCATAGCCAAGGGCAATGACCACATCGGCTTGTTCCAGAACGATCGAGGAATAGTCGCGGGCTTGGAGGCCAACCGTATACAAGGACAGAGGGTCGCTGTCCGAAAGGACTCCTTTGGCCATAAACGTATGGAGCACGGGGATACGCAAGCGGCGCGCGAATCGTCTGGTCGCCTCATGGGCCCATCCGCGGACGACCCCATTTCCGGCAAGCAACACAGGGCGCTTGGCTCTGCGCAGCGCTTCGACTGCACGGGTGACTTGGGTCGGAGACGGTTCCGGTAATACCGGCGCTTGCGTCGGCAAGGGTCCGAGTTTCACCGATTCATTGATTGATTCCTCTGCGACGTCCTCAGGCAGCTCGAGATGGGTGGCTCCTGGTTTCTCCGTTTCAGCGATCTTAAAGGCTTTTCGGACGGCCTCGGGTACGACCTCGATTTTTGGAATCGAGGCATTCCATTTCGTGATGGGCCCAAATATCGACATCACATCGATGTATTGATGCGATTCTTTATGACGTCGATTCAGCGAGGCTTGTGCGGTGATGGCGACAAGAGGAGCCCGATCCAAATACGCATCCACGACCCCGGTCAGGAGGTTGGTCGCGCCGGGGCCCAACGTTGATAGACACACTCCTGCTTTGCCGCTGAGTCGACCATAGACATCGGCCATGAATGCCGCGCCTTGTTCATGCCGTGCCTCAATAAATCGAATCGACGAACCCGCTAAGGCCTCGATCAATTCTAAGTTTTCCTCGCCTGGCAAGCCGAAGACGAATCGAACCCCTTCCTGCTCGAGACAGCGAACGAGGAGGTTAGCCGAGTTCATGTGGCCTCGCACCAATCATGACAAATCGACCTATACTGATTCGGCACCCTGTCATAATTCGTTTTGTATCCGAGAACTCACGACATCTGTACTGGGACTTTCCCCAGTACAATGAAAGTTGATCACGTGCCACACTCACAATTATCCAAAACGATGAGTACGACCGTGCATGTCATTATTCTCATGGGAGCCGCGGGCGCCGGTAAATCGACGGTCGGTCGACAGTTGGCGAATGAGCTCGGCTGGTGTTATGTCGATGGGGATGACTTCCACCCGGACGCCAACCTCGACAAGATGAATCACAATCTTCCGCTCACAGACGAAGATCGACGCCCGTGGCTCGAACACCTTCGGACGGCCCTCACAGGATGGGTGACCAGCGGAACGTACGTGGTTCTGGCATGTTCTCTCCTCAAGGCCGTTCATCGAACAAGGGTCCTCGGCCATAGCAATGGCCATGTGAGAATCGCCTATTTGAAGGCTGACCGTCCGCTTTTGAGGCGCCGCCTGCTCGATCGTACGGACCATGTCATGAAAGTCGACCTGCTCGACAGTCAACTTGAGACGTTGGAGGAGCCGATGGATGCCCTATTCCTCGATGCATCCGAACCGTCACCGAGGCTCGTGCAGCGGATTCGCGACGCATTCGAACTCTAGTTCATTCCACCGTGTTGTGACAGCCAGTGTCTTCGAGCAGAGGCGGTTCTCATCTCAGGTCACCTGTTCCCGGGCAGAAGCTTTGGTACTGATAACACAGAATCAGCTAGCGAGAGCCTGCACTATACGATTCATCAGGTATTGGAGGAGGCTGCCCCCGCTCGCTGGGAAGTTTCCACCTTGGACTTATTGGAAGGATTCTCTGCGAGTCATTCAGATACTTGAGCGTGCGAAAGGGCATAGTTGCTTCAGATCCGTCCCTCCTCGAGATCGTAGATATCGAAATAGTGGTACACGACCTTGTGACGCGGAACGGAGGCCGCGATGTACTCCTCCATGAATTCTTGCAGCTCAGGTGTCAGGTCGCTCAATCGTCGATCGCGCATGTAATTGTTCCAAAGGATGATCTCCATCCTCCAACGTTGCTTGGCCTCTTTCTCGATCCATTCGGCAACTTGCTCATCAGTCGCACCGGTGGCGACAAATGACCGGAAGGCGTCATAATTGATCCCAGTGAACTTCAACCACTGCTGATCCAGCGGACAGTTGGAGTGGTATTCCCCCTGCCAGCCGACGAGATCAGCCCGGCATTTGTCTACGGCACGGGCGGCTAGTACATATCCGGCAAGAGTCTCCCGTGGGCTTCGTGGAAACTCCTTGCTGTTCCGCAGATCACGGGCCAACGTTTTGACCTTCTCAAGATTGCTATTCATAGGTTCTCTCTAAGATCGGTGGGGCGCCCGCACCCATTTCGTTGCAGCATCTTCGCCAGCTCGAGCGCAGACCATGGCAATTCGCCTCCGCTCACTCATTGTGGCGCGACTGGTCGCCGGAGGACATGCCATAGGACTGAACGCACGTTCCCTTCCTCGACTGGATGGGAAACTTGGTCCTCGCTCTCCGTGGTGCCTTGCTTGGTAGGTTCAACCGGGACTGGTTTCGCTAGACGGTCCCCTCTCCGCCATATCTCGAGAGAAATGGTCAAAAAGATGAACAAGACCGACATGACAACGATCAACATTGCACTCAGCACCCAGAGCGTATTACGGATGATGAAGAAGAAGCTCTGCACGTTCAGTACCCTCTAGTGCAACTGCACTCACCAGGAATCAACGACTCACAATGCTTCTCCTTGCGGAAGGTGCTTTGAAATCTACGCTCGATAACCCGCAGCTGATTTTCATTCTCGAAGATTCTCACTCCGGCCCTCGCGCGAACCAGACCGCCCTTCCGTTATGAACTTCTTGCCGGCCACCCGGGTGATGGAGAACTCACGAGTTCCCTTCACGTCCAACTGTACCGGGGTCCCTGGTTCTCCCCGTATCAGGGACGCGACCTCCTCATAACTTTTCCCTCTGACCGGCGTGCCGTTCACCGCGACGATCTCGTCCCCGTGTCTGAGTCCTGCCTGCTGGGCAGGGCCATCCTTTCGGACCTTCAAGATATAGAGAGCTGCCGGCTCACCGATCCGCTCAGCCGGAATTTGTATGATCACCCCGATCACTCCATTCGGTAGTTGCAGATCATCTCCATGTCCGTAGGCTGAAGAGGATTCACCCCCCGACTGCTCCGCCAGGCCGTTGCCCGTCCCGGAAACAATCATCAACACGCCTGCCACGACGGCAACCATCTTTAAATTCATAGAATCGTCCTCCTTATTAC
This sequence comes from Nitrospira sp., assembly GCA_036984345.1. Taxonomy (GTDB): domain Bacteria; phylum Nitrospirota; class Nitrospiria; order Nitrospirales; family Nitrospiraceae; genus Nitrospira_D. The sequence goes on from BQXA01000001.1 coordinate 155,227, forward strand.
GGACTTTCGGTTGATCGTCTATTGCGTAGGTTTTCTAAACTCCTATGTGATGCGTGTGGCCGACTAGGTTACGGAATTCATTGTTGAACTTAGCCATCTATATCGTCGATCTCATTTTCACACGACTGGCATATTCCCTAGAACAACTCCTCTGTGGAGAATGGCAGGAATTGCTACGGCCACTCCTGATATCGGACTTCAGAAACATTGGTCTCCCTGTGTCCGAATTGCCTGATAGGTGAGGGATGGTCAGTTAGATGGGTCGTCAGCACGAGAGCCAGCACAGATGCACACACCGTGTCACCGGCTTTAGAGGAGACTGTCGGATGGAACACGCTTTGTAGACTAAGAAGATTCTAGAATCACTGTCGAATCATACTCATTACGCGATGGTCTCGAATAGACTATTCTATCGGGCACACCAGCTTTAGCATCCTGTCCCGTCATTCGAGCGGGATGCGGTCCTTGTTGTGGGCGAGCCATGTATCAAACGTTTGCATGGATGGATTCAGACTGCGCGCGACTTCGGGCTTGCGCGCCCCGCAGAAGTACGAGTTAAAGTCACGCTTGAACTGGAACATGTTGCCGAGATCATCCGCTCCAGGGAAGTCCAACCTGCGGTAGGCTTCGGGGGACACGGCGTCATACCATACTTTTCGACCCAGCGCCTTCGTCATCTTGGCCGCCATCTCAGAACCGGCCAAGTGCTCGCCGGCCACACCGACGGTCTTTCCGATCCATTCCGCTCCTTGTTTGAAGATGCCGAACGCGCACTTGCCGATATCCTCCGCGGCGATGCCCGGCAGCTTCTTGTCGCCCATCGGCATGATGAGCGCGAACTGTCCGTCCTGTTCCTTCTTGGGACCCATCCCGAACGAGATCATATTGTCCCAGTAAAACGACGCGAGCAAGAAGGTCGTCGGAACGCCGAGGTCTCTGAACGCCTCATCGGCCTCACCCTTCCCATCGAAGTGCGGTACCTTATACTTGTCCTTGAGCGTGGGCATACGGGTATCGGTCAGGGCAACCCATCGGCGCGTATCTTCGAGTGTGGACCAGATGACATGGTGCACCGCGGCATGTTTCGCCGCCTGAGCCATGGCTGTGGCTTGAGCCGTCTCTTTCTCTGGTGAAAAATGCTCCCAAAAATTGGTAACGCAGAAGGCGCCGTACGCTCCTGCAAACGCACGTTTCAGGCTTTCGAGGTCATCCAAGTCGGCGGCAACCACCTCGGCGCCTAACGTGGCCAGTTCCTGCGCCTTGGGGGAGTCGACTTTTCGCGTCAAGGCCCGCACAACACACTCTTGTGTCTTGTCGTTCAGAATCGCACGGACCAATCCTCCACCCTGCGAGCCGGTTGCTCCGACAACTGCCATGATTTTGTTATCTGCCATACATATGGTCCTTCCTCGATAAATGCGACGAACCCTAGCTGTACCGGCCTCGCTTGAATGACTGAACGATGAGACATTCCGCTCTCGATCTTGTGGCGGGGCACTAGTCACTTCGTCATGACTCACTCCTTGATTTCCGGCTCAAAGAGTCGTGCCAAGTTCCGTAAAGATTCTTGCCAGCCCAGATAGCAGGCTTCCGACGGAATGACATCCGGAAGACCTTCCTTCTCAATGCTAAGCTCCGTACCAACCGACACGTCTTTGAGTGTGACTGTAGTCAGGATTTCCCCCGGCAGATTCGCATCATCGAACATGTTTGTATAGCGAAGACGTTCATTGGGTACGAGTTCGAGATACTCGCCGCCGAACGAGTGGCTCTTGCCGGTCGTGAAGTTGGTAAGCGACATTTTGTACTGACCTCCGACCCTCGTCTCCAACTGATGCACTTTGCCCGTAAATCCATTCGGCGGCAGCCATTTATTCATCGCGTCGGCATCGAGAAACGCGCGATAGATCTTGTTCGGTGTGGCGGCGATGATTCGGTGTAGGCGGACGGCATTTTGGGTTGACATCTTTCTTTTATATCAGCTCAGAGATTGCGTCGAAACCAGCACTATCCCCAGTTTCTCCTTGCTAGATATGAGACAAACTCATTGGCTGAATAATTCTACAACTGGGAGCGAATGGTTAGGTGCTGTTATGCGCAGTCGCGACGGTAGAGATATTCAACCAGCTGTTACGAGGTGTATGGAAGGGAGGGAGACGGATCATGCGGGCGCGAGTTTAAACCAGCAGGCCATAAAGGAATCAACCGGTTATATCATCATGCTATCGATCGTGCGGTCATTGTATCGCTCTTCCCTTAATATGGTCCCGGTAAGAGCCTCTGTGCATCGCTATCTTTTGCGTATATCACGCACGTACATCCATTGCGAATGATGACTGACTTGGACCTAGTCGTGGCCGTTATACCGGAATGTGTTCACGGGTGTTCGGAAACCAATGTGACGGATCACGGGATTGAGCCCTTCACCACCGGTTCAAGGTTAAGCAATGTGGAATTCGAATATGGCTGCGTTATGAAATGCGACGCGCAATTTGAACCTTCATCTGAGCTCGTTTCACCTGAACTCTTTTCAAGAGAGGTGTCTCCTACGCCACATCGCGACAATCCGGAAGATCACCGGGGGAAGCAGTAGCATCTGGGCCACCGAGCTGACGCCCACGGTAGTTCCTGGAATGAGGGGCATCTGTGAGGTATAGCTCCACCATTTCATCCTAGAAATCATCATCCATTCAAGTGGAATGATCGTGACCAATCCCGTCACGGCCAGAAGCAGGTAACCTCGAAATCCAGGATGGTCGAACCATACCGAGTGACCAAAGACAACCCGGCCAGCCCAAAACATAAGCAGGACAAGGAAACCGTCACCCACACTCGCGAGCCCGCAGTGCCACCAGGGGATAGCCGTTCCATCTGTCATCACATACAGTCTGGACTGAGCCCGTTCCCAGGGAAAGTTGAGGATGACCGACACCAGAAAGATGCGGCTGGAGTCACGGCTGATCACCTCTTCATGGAGCATGTCCCACGTCCATGACCCTCCGATATTGTGATTGCAAATTTCTAAGCGATTACCGCCTGGGTCTTCGAAAAAGACGGCATAGCACTCCGTGTCCTCTTACAGCGGTCCTGTAATATTTCTGGCTCAGCCTGTCTGACGATTGCCGCACCGCTACTATTCCTGCCATTCCCCGACTAGTCGTGCCAAATATCAGGAAACATCCCTGCAAGCATATCGGATAAGGATATCCAGTTGCTCAACTCGATCTTTTGGTCCTTACATTTCCTCCACAGCGGATGCATAGTGCCTGAGTCTATCATTTCACCTCGTTTCGCTTGCGACTCTCCACATCCCACGAATAATTGCCCTACGTCATCGGTCCATCCCGCTGCACTCGTTGAACAATGACGTCGAATTCCTCATCACTCACGTGAAACGTGATTCAATCACGGGCTTTATCCGCTTCGACGTCCCGCGGCATGGATGCGAGAGCATTGGAGGTTGGCGCCATGATCGTCACGATAAAGCCCCAGATCAAGACAGCCGTGATCAGGCGATAAAAGACAAGCTCGAGGATCGTCCAGGGACCGTTATCAGCGATAACACTGAAGCGCCCGATCACCGTACCGAACAGAGCCATCCCTTGAACCACCATCGCAGTTTGTCTCACCCATGCCGGATAAACTCCGGCACCCAAGTACCCGAGAAGCAAAACACTGCCCAGTATGCTTTCGAAGACGACGACGTCGTGATGCTCATAACCCTCAGCCAGAAAACCGACATGAACAAGCGCAGCTATTGCGAACGCCGACGCTTCGGCAAGGAGGAACGTCCGAATGCGTCGTGTGGATCGACGATGATGGTTCATAGGAAAATCTGCAACGAAGTGGAGTCTCCGTCCGATCATATTCCGATCTGCTAGAGGACATGCAACGGCATGTACTGGGCTAGTGGCCGGGAGGAATCATCTCGACGTAAGGACACGTGCTCGGAAGCATCAAGATCTTGTGCTCTTGGGCATCAAATGCATGAATGATGTAATGCGACGCACCGAGATGGTTGGGCTTTCGGCATAGTCCTCTAGCGTGATGTCGGAAGCCCAGCATCATCGCATAGCAGGCGGCACCTCACCTCATTCGGGTGCTCCGATGAGTTTCTCCATAACTGCTGCATAAGGTCTGATCATGCACCAGTTTGTCGCCGTCGCCGTAGAGCACTTCGACCGCTCGGAGATAGGCGAACTCCTGGCACGTGACTAGCTCTTGCCGGTTTCAGCTCTTCCCCTATATCTTCCTGAACATTTTATCCTTTATTTGCATTCACCAGGGTACGCGCCGTAGGACCGACTGTCGCGGCACGTACCAGATCTTCGCGCAATTACCCCCACCTTTTTCTAATTGCGCTCCTCGATCGTCAGTTTGTTGATGACCTTCTTGGCACCGGCCTCACGAGCGTTTTCCACTGCATCACTGGCGGCACTCTGATCCTCCACCGACCCTCTAAGCGTCACCACTCCATTCCTGACTGTGACGCCGATAAAGTCGGCGTCCACAAAGGGGCTCATCGCCAATTCTCTTTTGACGTCCAATTTCAGTCGCAAGTCCGCTTTGTGTGTAATGTAATGGGGATCATTCGGGACTGGTTTACGGTCGGGGACGACTTGGTCCGTGGTTTCCGCGGCAGAGAGTGGAGGGGGCATCGTCATCATCAATGCTCCAGCCATGACGAATCCCGCTAGTATTGCTTTACCTCGTAGTTGCTCTGAATGCATGATGTGCTCCTTTCATCTTGCGTGTTACCGTTGAACCATTCACTGGTTTCATTGGCGTTGGCTACTTAATATTCTTATATACTTCGCGGAGGGTGTGGAGACCTGGCAGGATCCCCAGTTGCCACATGTTCCAGGTCCAACTTCGAGTCGAGGAGACTTCGACAGGGTTGGAACTCTGCACGTTCGATGGGCTCCACGGTGTCCGTTATCACAATCGCAGAACAGTTGAGTATGATCACTCTTGCCCCTTGCTCTCTTCATTCGGACTTCCCTTCTCTCGGTGAGCCATGTGTAAACTGTTGCGGACCTGTATCGTCTCGGTGGCATTGGGTCCGAACACCTGCTCTTGAATGGTCAGTGCTTCTTGGTAGAGGGGAATTGCAAGATCCTGGCGGTGATGGGCTTCGTACAAGCCGGCCATCGCCGTGAGTGTCTCCGCCACGGACGGATGAGCGTGACCATTGCTCCGCTCTCGAATTTCCATTGCCTGAAGGAGTAATGGGACGGCTTTCGACAGATCGTCACGATATAAACTGAGCGCCATGCGTTGCAGACTCTCAGCCACGGCGAGGTGGTACGGCCCTAAGACTTTCTCACGAACCGCCCAAGCTCGAAAAAACAATGCCCCGGCAAGATCACGTCCATGAGGCTGCTCGAACAGAACCATGGCAAGCAAGTGCAACGTATCCCCTACCCGAAGATCCTCAGCTCCTTGGGTCGAGGTGTAGATCTTCAGCGCTTTTCGATACGCAGCTTCCGCTCCTGAAAAATCCTTCTGGGTGTAACGGGTGATCCCCAATTTGTTAAGGAGAGCCGCCAAGTCCTGGTTGTAATCTTTGACGGCCGTTCGCTCCAGCAACTCGATCGCCCTCACATAGGCTTGTTCAGCCTCCGACCAGTTCCCGACGGATCTTTCATGGTCTCCAAGGGCCTCATACCCACCCCAGCCAGTTGCGTCGGCGGACACTGTCGAGCCGACACACAGTGTAGGTACCGGTACCAAAGGCGCGAGATCAAGCAACCGGACTTGGGCCGCGGTGGAGATGCATGGTCGCATTGCTCCTGCAGGAATACGGCCCTGCTTGAGCATCTGTCCACCCATTAGGGATCGATCATCATCCAGCAACTCATCGATCCCATGACCGGATACTGGATGATTCCCTTGAAGAGGCGAGTCTGCGAAGGCAATCGAGAATGGAAGACAGATCAGGGCGACGATGAGGCCCACGAAGGACCAGAGACTCCTTGCCACCGCTCGATCGTTCGTTCGTGTATCCGCCACCGCGAACTCCATTAGCGGATGTCATGTGAAGCAAAATAATGAGCCTTAAATAATAAGCGTGAGGTCATGAGGAGATAAATCTTATCGGGAAACGATATGTCTTGAACACTAGCCGGCCACCTAGGTTTATCCCTTTTCGCCAATGTGTCACATTGGCGCTAGATTTATATAGCCAACAGCATGCAGTTGGTTTTCAAAAGAACTAGGGCTTTACCTAGGCTTTCGGTTCAACCGCCAACTTTAGAATGGCGGATACTCTAAGGCCTAACACGGTTCGCAATGTGTATTTTGGAAGGATGTTCATTATGAGGATCGCTCAGGTTGCTCCTTTATGGGAAAGTGTTCCACCCAAGCGATATGGAGGAACGGAACGGATTGTGTCGTATCTAACGGATGAGCTGGTCCGCCTCGGGCATGAGGTCACACTCTTCGCGACCTCCGACTCAGAAACGCTCGCTCAGTTGCAGGGCATGTACCCCCAGGCACTTCGGCTCGCCCCTAAATTGGGGTCACCGGAGGCACCCATGGTACTACAGCTCGAACGTGCGTTCGGCACGATGGCGAATCAATTTGATATCATCCACTCCCATCTTGATGTCACTGGATTTCCCTATGCTCGTCGCTGTCACACACCGGTCATCACGACACTTCACGGCCGGTTGGACCTGCCGGAATTAATCCCCGTCTTCCATGAGTTTGCTGACATGCCGTTTGTAGCTATTTCGAACGCGCAGCGGAGGCCCCTCCCACTGGCCAATTGGCAGAACACGGTTTACCACGGGCTCCCACGTGACCTGTATACCTTTCATCCGGAACCTGGACAATACCTGGCCTTTTTAGGTCGCATCTCTCCTGAGAAGCGGCCGGATCACGCGATTGAACTGGCCAAAACACTTGATATGCCTCTCAAAATCGCAGCTAAAATCGATACCGTCAATCAGGCCTACTTCGCCGCTCAAGTTGAACCATTGATGGATCACCCTTTAGTCGAGTTTGTCGGGGAAATAACCGATGCCGAAAAGAATGATTTCATCGGACAGGCTTATGCGCTGGTGTGTCCTCACGACTGGCCCGAGCCTTTTGGGATCGTTCTAATTGAAGCCTTAGCCTGCGGTACTCCCGTGCTTGCGTACCGACGTGGATCAATCCCAGAGGTCATCGAACATGATGTGACGGGGCTGATTTGCGAAGATTTCGAAGACATGACTCAGGCCGTGGCCAGGATTCCTTCGATTCACAGGCAGCACTGTCGAACTGCCTTCGAACGACGTTTCACTCACGATCGTATGGTATCGGACTATCTCACCGTCTATGGACGCCTGCTGGAGGGACAGGAAATGCCGTCGGCGGAATCTCTCATGACGTTGTGTGAACCAGCGACCGCCGAGGCGGTCGCAACACCACTCCCCTAAATCCGTATGATGCAACAATTGGAGCGAGATCTTTGGACCTCGGTGATTAGTACGGCGACCCCATAGATGGCATCCCCACGAAATAGAGATGCATCTCCCCGGTGAGATGCGGGGGCTGCATGTAGTCACCCGTCATCGAGGGAATCCAGATGGACTTTGCTACCTCCAGATCCCCCCCCAGTCATCGCCCAAGCGAGAGCACCTACAAAGCCGCCGCTGATCGCATAGGTCATCTTCACGGCACCGTAAGGAACACTGAGAGCCCAGCTGGCTGCTTGAAGACCTGCCCCTTCGGGGCTGGACAAATTCGATCGGCTGGCCAGACTCGCTTCGGATATCTCATCACCATGAGCCCGTACTGATGGCCCTGGCACCACTAGAGTACAGAAGATCACCCCAGCCACTAATAGCCGACCGACACGCATCCGCCGAAGGAGATTGGTGCTCATGACAGTATTCCGACAGTATCCCCTGGTGAGCTTCATACGACGGAGAAAGAATTCCCCATGAATATCCACACACTCCTTGGTGACTATTCAAACAATTCTCCGTACTGCCTCGCAGCTGGCATCAACCCTAGGGCGTCCTTCACGCAACGTCTAGCAGACCCGCTCGAACCAGAGTGGATACCTCAATTGAGCTATCGTTCGACGCAGCCGGGTGCGCGTGACCCTATCCTGCTTCGGATCCGTTGAAATGGCGTAACGCATCTGCCAACCGGTCTACGACGGTCTGAATCTCCGATTCGCTCGTTGATTGAGAATAAGAGATGCGAATGAGCCTGGGGTGTTCTGGATCGTTGAACGGTTTGACTGCGATCCCATCATGCTGGAGCAAATACTCAGCCAAACGGCCGGGGCTTACCCGGTCACCCTCTAGTTGAAGGGTACAGATTCCAGCGGCATGCGCCCCGTTCCAGCGGCAAAGGTGCACACCGTCTAATGATCGTACGAGCCCGACAAGCAGGTCTTGAAGTCTCAGAAGGTAAGCGGTCGCAGTAGGGAGCTCATCCCTTTTGAGTGCGCATGCTCGGGCAAGACCTGCTATGAGGCCGACGCGCTGCGTACCGAGCTCGAAATCATTCTGGATAGTGCCGATCTTCGCATTGCTTGTCAGGTCGTTGTGAGCGACAAGCAGTACGCCGGTCCCCATTGGACCACGACACCATTTATGACCCGCAAAAAAATAAAAATCTGCCTCACTTCCGTGCAGATCGATCGGAATATGGCCGGCGGCCTGTGTGCCATCGATCGCGACGATGAGATTCCGTTCTTTCGTGATCTCACCTATCCTTCCTAGCGGGAACACTCTTCCATCGGTATACGCCACATGGCTGAGGATCAGTAGTCGGGGGTGTGTGGACAGAGCCTGCTCGAGATTACGACAGAACTCATCTTCGGACTCTCCCTCGATGAGTTGCACTCTCACCCCGTTTCGCTGCAACCGTATGAGCGAACGAATGATCCCAGGATGCTCTTGATCCGAAGCAAGGACAACTTCGTCAGTCCCGAGCTCAAGATTTGACAAGATGATCTGACATGCCATCGTTGCATTCGGGACAAACACCACGTTCGGAGCGGCATCGTTCCTGTGGAAGTCTACGAAGTCTTGAAGAGATCGCCGACATCTATCGAGTTGGTTGGTGTACCAGCTGACGCCCGATTCTGAGAACAGCATCGTTTCAAACTCGGCCTGAACCGTGCTGACCTCCTCCTTGGATTCAGGTCTTTCTCTGCTGAGCCCGGCGTAATTAAGATATAGCATCTCACCTCTACGAACCGTTTACGCCTTACCCATCCTTTAGCTCCAGCTAGATAGCCCATTCCGGGCGACGTGGAGCCCAACTCAAAAAAACCTCACGCCAAAATACAACCCAGGCATCACGTTCGTATGAAAGTCGACTTCTTGCCCTGCGACACGGACGTCCTGTCCAAGCGCAGTAATATTGACCAGAAAGTCGGCCGTCAGGGACACCTGTTCATTCACGGCATGATCGACTCCGATACCGAGAGGAATCAAGAACGAGCCATAGGTATCACCAAAGCCGATCTCAGGTTCCCTCACGCCGGCACGCGCGAAACCGATTCCCCCTTGCAAGACCAGCTTGGTCTGGTTGTTCGTGTCAGGAATGGCCCACCAATACTTGCCCTGGACCGTGAGCCCGAAGAGAAAATCGTCGCCTGCTCCGGCATACTGGACCAAGGGACCGATGGAAATATCCTCCGAGATGAAATAGTTGAGGTGTCCATTGAGGGCGAATTCCACCCCGTCAGGCGTGCCTCCTAAGAAGCCGATCCCAGTCCCGCCAGACCATCGTCCCGACATATGAGACGGCTGCCCTATCTCACCATCGATGGGATCCTGAGCGGACACCAGGCCGGTCGGCGTCACGATAAATACGGCAAGGACCAACAGAGGCACCACTCGTCGACGCAAAAGGAACAGGTCTATCATGCTGGTCTCTCCCCTCAATTATGGCTGACAAAAGTGTGCGGAACAGGTAGGCTCATACCAGATCGCCCAATCACTCAAGTGGAAGCCGTTCATTACGAGAGTGGGGGTCGAATCCCGAAGCAACCTGAATTGACATCTTCGATACTCACTATCTTTCTGTGCGGTGCCGGCACAGGACGCCACACAACGGACCACTAGCACACCGCTTCCTGAGCCGTTGCCGTCGTACTGCCATCGAAATGATCGTTCAGATCGGCTTCCGCCTCCTCCTTTGTGTGGTGGACCGTGCCGTCTTTGTGTTCAGGCGGACTATAGATCGTGTAGAGCTTCAGCGCATCCTCCTTCCCACTGTTGATGACGTTGTGTCTCGTTCCGGCTGGAACGACCACGGCGCTGCCGTCCAGAATCGGATAGTCTTTACCGTTCAATTGTGCGATACCTCGGCCGGACTCCACTCGAATGAACTGATCCAGATCGTGCGTCTCAACCCCGATCTCCTCACCCGGCTTTAAACTCATGAGGACGAGTTGGCTGTTCTGTGCCGTAAAGAGCACCTTACGGAAGCTGTCGTTCTTGATCGTTGCCTCTTCGATGTCGACCAGAAAATGATCCATGATCAGATTCTCCTCTTGAACGTAGAAGTCTTGATGATTCTTGACACCCGCAACCAGAACGGCGATCAGCCATGTCTATGCGGTTGTCGATTCACGCGCCCAGTAGCGAATTTTTCGACAGGCTGTGATAAATTCTGAGCCGCCTCGCGAGCCATCGAGAAGAATGAACCCGTCATCGCGGCTTTCATTGACGCCTGCCTTTTTCAACAGAGGAGTTGCGGTCTCAACATACCCGATAAACTTCATATGGGCGTATGCGTCGGCTACAAAATCACGAGCGGCCGGCTCCTTGGCCAGCATTGTGGCGCCTTCTTCGGACGGCAACAGCGCAACCGCGTCGTATAACACCGACGGCCCACCACCGACCTTCTGAGCTGCTTCGATCCACGACCCATCACTCGCCTCGACACCGCCTACCATTGGCGCGACCAGCTCCAGCATCGCTCCTTCCCTCTCCGCTGCGGATCTGAGCGAGTTGAGGAGGTCGATCTTCACACCATCGGTGATGAGCACACCGACCTTCCGTCCCTTGAAACTCTCAGGGCCGTTGAGCAACATGCTGAGCGCCGGCGATTTCCTCAGGTCCTCTCGTGTGGGCCTTGCAGCATCGGCCTGGTCCGGCATGGTTTTCAGCCGCAAGCCGTCCGCCACCTGTGTGGCCAAATCCTGGTGGACGTTGCGCAGATGCGAGACGATGCGGGCACGAATGTCCACCCGTTCGCACTTGCTCAACTCAAAAACGAACGCCTCTACAATATGGCGCTGCTCGATCTCCGTTTGACTGATATAAAATTGCCGCGCCTGGCTGTAATGGTCGGCGAAGGTCTCGGAGCGGATCCGGACTTTCGCACCTTCCTCCTGGGCCGGGTAGGAGCGAAAGCCTTTCTCAGGCGATTCTTGCGGCCCACCCTCCTGCCCGTTCCATGAATTCGGCTCGTAATTGACCCTTCCTGTGGGATTCATCATGGCCATGTGGCCATCCTGCTGAAAATGGGCGAAGGGACACTTGGGCGCGTTGATCGGAATGTGGGTGAAGTTCGGGCTGCCCAGTCGCTTGAGCTGCGTATCGAGGTATGAAAAATTTCGGCCTTGCAGAAGCGGATCGTTCGAAAAATCAACCCCCGGCACGATATTCTGTGTACAGAACGCGACTTGCTCGGTCTCGGCAAAGAAGTTGTCAACGCACCGATCGAGTACCAGCCGACCGACTCGTCGGATCGGCACCTCTTCCTCCGGGATAAGCTTGGTGGCGTCGAGGACATCAAAATCGAAACGTTCCGCAAAGTCCTCGTCGAAGAGCTGCAAACCCAATTCCCATTCGGGGAAGTCTCCCTTCCGGATGGCGTCCCACAAATCCCGTCGATGAAAATCAGGGTCGGCACCGTTAATCTTGACGGCTTCGTTCCACACGACCGACTGCAACCCTAGCTTCGGCTTCCAGTGGAACTTGACGAAGGTGGACTTACCCTCGGCATTGACCAGGCGAAACGTGTGGACGCCGAATCCCTCCATGAAGCGGAAGGATCGCGGGATGGTCCGGTCGGACATGATCCACATGGCCATATGCATGCTCTCCGGTGTGAGAGAGATGAAGTCCCAGAAATTGTCATGCGCGGTCTGTGCCTGTGGGAAGCCTCGATCCGGTTCCTGCTTGGCCGCATGGATAATGTCCGGGAATTTCATGGCGTCCTGGATAAAAAACACCGGAATATTGTTGCCGACAATGTCCCAATTACCTTCTTTGGTGTAGAGCTTCACGGCAAAACCTCGTACATCCCGTGCCAAATCGGCCGAGCCCTTGTTCCCAGCCACAGTCGAGAAGCGCACAAACGCAGGTATCTTTTCTCCGGCTCGCTGGAAGAGGTCGGCATTGGTAATCTCAGCCAGGGACTCATAGTTCTCGAAATAGCCATGGGCTCCAAAACCGCGCGCGTGAACGACCCGCTCCGGGATACGTTCATGGTCAAAGTGAAACATCTTTTCGCGAAAGTGAAAATCTTCGAGTGCCGTGGGACCGCGTGAACCGATCCTCAGGGAATTTTGATCGTCGGAGATCGGGGTTCCCTGCTGGGTCGTCATGACGGGCCTGTCGCCAACTGCGGTCTGATGAACTTCCCCGCCGGATCCGGTGGACACAATCTGATCGGCGTACTGCGCGGTCTTGCGGTCAGAAGCAGGTTGGGCGTTGCGTTTCTTCTTCACATGGTTCTCCTTAGTTTATCCGTCAATAACGAAGGCGTGGATCGTTCCAGTGGAACAGAGCTTCGTGTATTACCTACTGACAAAGTGAGGTTCGGGGGTACTAGCACATCCCCCAGCATGATCTGAGGAAATAGGATAGATCGGGATGTGATCAGTCTCGGTCGGAAAAGGCTTGTTCGCGGTTCTCGGCGGCTGGTCCTGACCTCAAGCCATGGGTTCCGCCAAGCGGAGAGAGACACCCGTCAGCACAGATCGACCGTTGGAATGGTGTGGGAAGGAACCATTCATTATTTCATTGGGCAATATCCGCTGTATCCAGGAATTCTCTGGCGACGTCGGCGACCTTCCCTTGTCGGGTAACGGCCTGATGATTGAGCCGGCGCATCGTGTCCTCGCTCAACCGTCCCGTCAGTTCATTGAGCGCCTCGCTCAGTCCCGAGACACGGTCGAGCGATTCCGGTCGAACGACAATGGCCGCTTCATACGCAGAGAAACTCTGCCGGTCGTCGCGCAGGACCGTCACATCGAAGACGGAGATGGGATCATCCGTAGAATTGTCCGCGATCATGTTGACCTGCTGTTGCTCCAAAGCCCGGTAGAGCAATCCTAAATCCATCGTGGTCGGAGGACCCGTCAGTTTCAGCGCATACGTTTCCAGTAATCGCGGATGCGAGCGTACCCGAAAGTGAAAATTATTGCCCTCGCTTGGCCTGGATCTGTCGTGCAAGCCACGTCGAGATGGTTCCAGAATCAGACGAGACAATCGCCGTGTCAGACAGCCGTTTCCCGAGTTCCCACGCGACAACTTGCAGTTTCATAGGACGGTCCCGTTTTGTTCCCCGCTCCTCCATGAGCCGTCTCCAGTCAGCCATTCCCTTCCTCGCCTGAACAAGGAATGAGCGGTCTGATTTTTGATCCAACATGGGGAGCAGTGCTTGGAGCGGGCGTCGGCTGTCACCGACGAGTCCGACGTCGACAGGATATCGCAACCCGATCCGAGCGGCATTCAAATCCACCTGAACGGCTCGCGCCTGCCCCGGAGTCATAAGAAATTCGATATGGGGAAACGAGGCACCAACCATGAGCAACGTGTCGCATGCTTCCATCGCTTCCTGGGACGGTTTGGTGCCGAGGAGACCGATTCCGCCGGTTGTATAGGGACTGTCGTCCGGGACTGCCGCTTTACCAAGATGATCTTGATCACCGGTGCATTAAGGCGCTCTGCTGTCTCCTCAAGTTCGTCCGTTGCCAGTAAGGCTCCTTGTCCGGCCAGGATAGCAACCTTTCGACCTGCATTGAGTATACGCGCCGCCTTTCCAAGATCGTCGTCGGATGGAAGCCTGGCCCCGCGCGAGTAGACTTCTGACGCATAGCCGGCAACGTTTCGTTTGGAACGCGCATCGGTCGTCTCTTCTTGGAGATCGACCGGAAAGTTGATATGGGCGACTCCTCGCAAGGCCAGTGCTGTTCGACAAGCAAGGTTAGTGACCGGCTCAACATGGGCCGCTCCCATGATCCGAGTATCGTAGACGGCCACGTCGGCAAAGACCCGGTCGAGGCTGATGTCCTGCTGGGCATGCGTGTCGCATCAGATCATGGTAGTGATGCCCAGTGATCCCAAGGACAGGGGCTCCGCCCAGTTTGGCATCATACAAACCGTTCGACAGATGGAGCCCGCCCGGACCTAACGTGGCAAGACAGACTCCTAGTCTGCTGGTATGTTTTGCGTATGCACAGGCCATGAATGCTGCCGACTCCTCATGTCAAACCTGGATAAAGCGAATTCGATCTTGTCGGATTCGCAAGGCTTCCATGAGACCATTTATCCCATCGCCCGGCAATCCGAAGATCACGTCCACGCCCCAATCGCACAGCGTGTCCATCATGATATCCGCAGCATTGCTCGCCATCTGTCCCATCCTGATGAACCTGGGCACGAATTAAGCCCTGCTGGGTCATCTCTTACTTATGCGTCTGAGCCATACGACACACCCTGACACCGTCGGAACAGGCGGACGTGTTGGCGGTGGATCGGGCTGTGGTTGGGGAAAAGGTGGCGGTGTAGGTTTCGGAAACGGATCAGGACGAGGCGCAGGGGGAAAGGGATCCGGATCTTGCGCTTGGAATGGATCCATGAGAGACATGAGACCGTGCGGTAGGAGCATACGAGAAATTGACGCGTTCTGCACGTTCACCTCCTGATTTTGATGTCGATCACCACGGACCTTCCTCCCAGCGTGAGCCAAGGCACCATTTGGCGAAACCCCAAATGAATACGCCCCACCATTAACCCATGCCTCTCGGTTTTCGTGGCCCCTACCAGCCGAAATCCGTTGTGACCGGCTCTGCAACCGGCTCCTCGTCCTCATTAGACGGTCGGCACACCGAGGTCCATCCGTTCTTCAACCATCTTCCAATCCACGTTTGAAAAGAATGCCTCTATATACTCGCTCCGTTCAGACGGCTTATAATCCAGCAAATAGGCATGCTCCCAGACGTCCATGACGAGCAACGGAACATAGCCTGCAATGTTCCCATGCTCGTGAAGGCTGACCCAGTGATTGGACACGACGCCGCTTGCAGGATCGAGATAGCAAATGGCCCAGCCGACGCCTCGCATCTTACCGACGCTGGAGAAATCGGTTTTCCAGATGTTGAACGACCCGAAACTGTCTTCCGTCATCTGCGCGAATGAGCCATGAAGTTCAGGTTTTGACTGTGCCCCTCGCTTCAAGTTGCTGAAATAATATTCATGGAGCACCATGCCGTTGTATTCGAACCCCAGTCGCCTCGTGAGTTCTGAATAAATGGGCATTTCCTCCTGATCCACCTTTTCGTCCTCGATGATGGAGAAGAGTTGCGCCTTCAATTTGTTCGTCGATTGCACATATCCCTCGTAGAGTTTGAAATGCATCTCGAGTGTTTGATCGGAGATGCCGTTTAGTCCGTGCAGATCGAACGTGTGGGCTTGACGTGGTTGAGGCAGCTTCATGGGTTGATCCTCCTCGTGTTAGAGTTCCAATTTCTACAACCTAGAGATTGCCTGCGCAGACCGAATAACTAAGGCCTGAGGAATTCATCTCTCATTAAGGTGTTTCTATCTCCGGCATAGCCGAGTCTTGAAAGGTTCCGAAACCCGTGCTTCCACAGCTTGTACGATTTATAGGTCGTAATCTTGCGACCATTCATGCGTTCGGAGTTCGTACGATGGGGTCGGACTGGAGCAACTCCGACCCCTGCCACTGTAGCGAGAATGTCCAAGATCCTCGTCCCTCTCGATCGCATGGTGTCCCGCTCTTTCTGTCCGAGCATTCTTGAAATCTCCCCCTGTCGTCTCGACCCTTTACTCAGGAAGTTCGAGATCTTCTCCCTCTTCGCCGGAAGATGTTTCCCTCGTGGATTCATCTCCCGACTCCCTTGTACGTACGAGACGCCCGCTGTGTTGGACCCCCGGACCACCTTGGATGGTCGAGCGACGCACCTCCTCACCTCGCTCATCTCTCGATCGTCCTAGTTTCCGCTCACGGTCGAGGTCACAAGATCGGTCTCTATACTCGTAGGGTAATGGTGCGCCCTCGTCTATGACAGG
Organism: Nitrospira sp.; assembly: GCA_036984345.1. Taxonomy (GTDB): domain Bacteria; phylum Nitrospirota; class Nitrospiria; order Nitrospirales; family Nitrospiraceae; genus Nitrospira_D. The sequence continues at coordinate 171,510 of BQXA01000001.1, forward strand.
CCACAACCGGAGAACCGGACGGTGAATAGCTTGATTACTGCGAATCGTCTCTGAAATAACGATCGCCGTGCACTCCTCACCGGGTACCGACATTGAGGCCTCCGCGTTCAATGTTGCGGTGGCGATGCAGGCTGCGCCGACCAACAAGAGGGTCGTAGACCTATTCATCTGAGACTTCCCCAAAGACGGTCCATACCTGATTCTCATCCTTCGCCTATCCGTTCCTGAGCGTTACACTTATGGACGAGGAAACGACTACTTCTTGTCAGAAGCCACTTGGAGATGATTCCTCACGACAGAGGCACCACCTTCTCTGGCATTTTCCTCCGCGACACTCTTTTCCCAAGCCGTGTCGACTGTACCCGTGAGCGTGGCAACTCCCTGCCGAACCTCCACTTGCACCCTATCTTCATCGACAAATGGACTCCACCACAGTTGGTCTTCAATCGACGTTTTGAGCTCCTCGTCCATGCGCATGGGCTGAGTCCCTTTCACTTGCAGTCGGTTTGTGACGGCCACGACTCCGCCGACTCGCCCAGCCAGGTCTTCTGCCGTGCGCTGCTGATTTAGACTATCAACACCTCCATCGAGTGACACGATGCCGTCCTGTACGATCACGGTAATGTCACGGGGATCGACCGTGGGATGGTCCTTGAGGCGTTGACGCACACGATCAGCAATGTGCTCATCTCGGGCGTTCACTGAAGGCCGCACATCCAAGCGATTGTTAACCATTCGGACTCCGACAGTGTGACGTGCATTGTCCTCGGCGGCACGCTTTGCCACCAAGTTTCCGACCGAGCCGCTTAAGGTCACGGCTCCTGTGCGGACTTCAACCTTAGGTGTGAATGATCGGATACGCGGATCTTGAGAAAAAGCATCTTTTACGGCACGAGCGATTTCGTCATCAGTTGGATCCGGGTATGAGGCTCTCCGCACGCGAGTTCCAGCCGACCACTCAACAGTCAGCCGATCGGTGTGTACACGCGTGATCCCTAACACATACGCGAGAGTGGTCGCGCGCGACTTCTCCAGAGCACTTCGCACTGCCCCCTCCAAGTGCACTACGCCATGGTTGACGTGTACGTCGATAGCACGACCCATGAGCCACACGTCCGACTGAAATCGTCGCTCGATGTCGGCCTTAATCTCCTCATCTTGTCGATGTTCCTGAGGCTCAATCGTGAGTAGGTTTCGGATCGAGCTCACACCTTTCACTGATTTGGCGGCCTCGGTCGCGAGTTCTTTCTCAGCCCACGACTGCACCGATCCTGAAAAAGTGACCTGTCCATCTCGTACGGATACGTTCCCACGCAAGGACTTCGTCGCCGGATCTAGTCCGAGCATTTCCTGAATCTTCTTTGATATTTCCTCGTCTGACCGTCGTTCCGCCTGAACCTGAAGCCGATTTACTACCGCGCGCACCCCTCTCATCGACTCGGCATGTCGCACTGCTCGGTCCTTCGCAATCAGGTTCGGCACTACCCCACCTAGAGTCACGATACCGTCGTTGGTGGAGACCTGGATGCTCTTCTGGGGAATCACCGCGTCTCTCAAAAGACTCCGATTGATCGCCGCCGTAATATGACGATCTTTCGGCAGCGGGGCCGACGTGCCCTGCGCATGAACCACCACGGCAAGAATTGCAGACACAACTAGGCTGGCCAAGATGCGAGCGGTAATTGTTCGTGCTGGTAGGATCATCGTAAATGCCTATTTTATTGTTCCCTTTCTCCTTCTAATCCTTTGTTCATCCCGTGACGACTGGACCTTTCCCTAGAACCTCCTTCACCGCAGTTGATTGGCGGCATTCATCGCTCGAAATCCTGGTAGACCCTATCTGTGCAGCATCTATTGCCGCTGTGCTATCCACACCACAACATTTCATCGATCGGATGGAGACGGTGGTCCTGTTAAGCCCGCCGGGCATGGACAAGACCCATCTGGTGGTCGCGTTCAGGATTCAAACTATCGACGCAAATTCATCGGTGTCGTTTCTGACCCTAGAATTGCTGATGAGCCGACCAATCAGGGCTCGGTAAGGGGAACCAGCTGGAGTATCCTCGACTGTTGATCATCGGAGAGTTAGCCCACTCGTCGCTCTCACAAAAGAACACCAGGCTGTTATTCCGGCCTACTCAACTCCGCCATGAGTGTGAAAGCTCGATCGTGACCAGCAACAAACGCTTCACTGTCTGGTGTTGGATCCGGTGCTCGCCACGGCAGCCCTGGATAGGCTGCTGCGCCACGCGACAACGTCAAACATCACATGTGGGAGTTTTCTGCTACCTAACAAAAGAAGGCCGGAGCCTTCGATCGCAAAACCCAGAGTGAACACCAAGGGTGCGGCATTCAAGACTCGCGCAATCAGGTTCAACCTCAAGGCGAGCAGTTGTTAATTCGACCAGACCAGATATTCCCATTCAAGCTGTCAAGCTACAACTACCCGATCAACTCGTTGCGCACCATCGGCGCCCAATTTCGGCAACAAGAAGCGTTCGTGACCAGGCATCTGCTTTAGTACATTGAGCTAAAAAGCCACAAGATTGAGTTCCAGCCGTTGTGCGGCACATTCTCGCCTCGGGGTAACGTGCAGAGGAGGAGGAGCGGCTCGAGTTCATTCGATCGCGGCTAGACAAGGCAGCATGGGGCCGGTCGAGCCATGAAAGGATGCGCGCCAATTTGAGAGTCATCGGAGGAAGAATCCAAAGGCTACAATCGAGATGTTCAATGTAAGACAACTACGGGCAAGAGCCATATCCTGCAACCTCTCAAAATCGGTCTTACAGTATGCCTACGCCGATACGGATCAAGACCACACATCAACCCCTCGCGCCGTGTGTAAGACGCCAGAAATGGGCCTCGTAGCGGCCGGTCGGTGGTGCCTCTGGCAAGCTGGGCTGGTCTGCTTTCTTGCCATTCGAGGTTCTTCCATTTGAAGCAGATGCTCTTCTTGTTATCCTGAGACAGAGGGCACCGCTGTGCGTTGGGCTCTCGTTTTGGGGAGACACCCGTGCGCCTGACCTGGACACAGAGTCTTCGATCCCTTCTGGCCCTCAGTCTTCTGGGTGGGCTCGTGGCTTGTGGCAGCTTTGCGAGCTGCTTCAATAGTGGGTTCCCTTCCGTCGCCTGTGGCGGCGGGTATCGCGAGAGCGACGTGTCTTCCCTGTCGCCGCCCACGGCCACCTCGGCGGAAGGTCGCTGGACGGGCTCGACTCATACCGGTCGCACTGTCGCGGGATTGGTCCTCGAGGACGGTTCGTATTGGCTCTTCTATACAGCACGAGACAATCCCCATGTCCTGGACGGCCTGATTCAGGGCACGGGCACCTCGCACGCCGGCTCCTTCGGGTCCCCGAACACCAGAGACTTTCCTGTGGACGGCACAGGCATTCGCCAGGGACGGATGAGTGGCACCTCTGTGCCGAAGGAGAGTTTTCAGGCGACCATCATCTACTCCACTGGTGAGACAGAAAGCTTTACGAGTACGTACGTTGCGGACTCTGAGTCAGCCTCGAACTTGACGCTGGTGACCGGGACCTATGTGGGGCTCCGTCCTGATGATCATAGGGTCACGGTCACCATCGATGCAGCCGGGACGTTGTCCGGTTATGCATCAGATGGCTGCACTTTCACTGGGACCGTGTCTCCTAGTGCAACGGGCACTGTGTTGCAGACCTCGGTGACATTCGAAGGTGGCGCCTGTCGCCAGGAAACCGAGACGTTCACTGGGATTGCCTTTTTTGATGCCGCTATAAACCGGCTGTACGGTGCCGCACTCAATCATGCCCGGACTACCAGCGTTCTCTTTCTCGGCACGAAGCAGTAAGCCTGACATGATTTGATCACATCATGCCTCCGGAATGGATCGAGGAGATCACGGGGACAAGATCTCTCGCATCGCGGTGGGGGCAAAGAAGCCCTGCTCTCGAAGCGTGGCAAACCAGGCTCGAGCAAACTCCTGCAAATCCTGTTTCAGTGCGGGCAGGACATGGGTCTGCCTGCCAGCCTCGTCATACCGATAAACTTCCTGCGAAAGTCCCAGGTAGTCGTTTCGATAAGACACCGGTTCGGCCGCCGTGCCGTCGGGCAGATTGTGGAACAGGAACACGATGTCGGGATCTCGCATGAGGTCCTCGTTCTGTTCGCCATACTGGCACAGCGACACCAATCGGTGTCCGTCGTCACTGAATCCAATCTCCTCGACTGACAATGGCATGAAGCCGGACACCGTGATGCGGACGGCCTGGACGCCGCCAAGCAGTTGATCGAGATGCGTGGCAAATTCCTGATACATGTTCATCCTTGTATTTCCTTTCTTCAGGTGCAGGAAGCCTCCGGCGCGAAGGCCGGAGGCTTCCATTTTGCGGTCAGCGACTCGACCGGTCGGCGACCCAGAGTTTCGCCTGTTGAACGACGGCCACGAGTGCGTCCGGATCGGCCAGTCCGAAGGAGTCGGAATTCTTCCACACTCCATCTCGGTCCTTGTACGAGCGGGCGACGGTCACGTTGTAGAACGGACCGTTCAGGCCCTCGTTCATCCAGATGCTCGCCTTAATGCGGCTGCATCGAAGCGTGGTGACCGGCTTGGGTTTCTTGTCTTGAGGTGCCATAGTGTTGTCTCCTTGAGTTAGAGTTGATGTGTTGGCCTCTCACGAAGCAGTGGAGGCCACACAGCGACGACAAAGGAGACAGAGAGGCCGTCGGCACCTGGCGGGCGGGCGGGCGCGATGCGGAGGAATGCCCGCGGAAGACGACGCGGCTTCCAGCGGCGCGCGGGCATGATCGACGCAGCCCGATGGCGAAACGCCAGGGCGACGGCCGGATGCGCACTGGCACCGGACCTGAAACCACAAGCCGGTCCCTGCTCATCACCAGCAGGGCATGGCAGAGCAAATTCAACGGACGAGGCCAGAAGGTCCTGTTTTTCATGGAACAAGGGAACACGCGCCCGCTCGTCACGGTGAAAGATGATCAAAGAAGAGGGCTTCTCAGCGGTCTTGATGCAGGCGTCGGCCAGCAGGCGATGACGCACATGTCACGGGAGTCGCTGACCGCAGTGGAAGACCGAACGACTCTCGCGAGGTTGCCGGGGAAGCATCACAATGGTGGTGAGAGAAGGAGTCAGAGTCAGAGACGAGCAGCGTAGGGACGAAGCGCCGCCACGAATTGTGTCACGGACTGGCGTTCAAGCGTCTCAAGGTATTTGGCCATGGTCTTGGCAGGATGTTTGAGCCTCCCCCAATGCGTTCTCGCAGCGGCGCAGACGAGGCTCGGTGCCAGATTGAAGAGGTACAGCAGAAACTCATCGGGATGTTGGAACGTGATGCCGTATTTCCGGAGTTCCTTGTCGGGAAAATCCGTGAGATTGTAGCTGACAATCACCTCCGCTCTCCCGTGAATGGCCACCGCCAGAACATGCTAATCATTTGGGTTTCTCAACATCGTGTTGCGCCCTTCACCCACGAGGGGGGCGCAACAGAATCTCCCAGTGTGTGGCAACGCGCGGCTGCCACGGGCGTGCCACACCCCCTAATGGGCGGATGGCCCTTCTCTCAGCACGGTCGACCGCGCTGCGCGGGACGACGGTGCTGGACTCCACGCGGCACGGCGTCTCCGGACGCGGTGTCTCAGAGGCCTTGCTGCCGGAGCCTCTCACCCAATATAGACTATTGCCTTACGAATAGGCCTCATCCCAGAGATTCTTGAGGAATTCCTGGAGGGGGAGAACCGTGATCTCGCCGATCTGTCGTCGTCGCGCTTCTAGACTCACGCAGAGATAGCGCTTCAATTTCTTTTCCTCTGCGAGTGCCTTCAACGACCTCAGATCGTTGGGCGCAACGTTTTCACTCGTTTTGAGTTCAATCGCCGTGTGATCGCCGAGAATGAAATCCACTTCGAATCCGGACTTCGATCTCCAGAAGGCCAGGGATTCTCCTGCCACGTAATCGGTATAACTCTTGAGCTCGTGCAGGAGATACGTTTCGACGGCCTCGCCATACTCCGGTGTTCCACGCCGATAGCGTCGATCCTGGATCGCGGCCGTGACGCCGATATCGAAGAAATAATACTTCGATGAGGCCAGGGGCTTGCGTTTTTTCGTTTCACGCCATGCCGGCAGTTCATGGAGCACGAGCGTATCTTTCAGGATTTCGAAGTACTCATAGACGGTGGTACGGGGAACCTGGGCATCTGCTGCCAGATTGGTGAAATTGACGATGGTGGCGTTGCAGTAGGCCGCCACTTTGAGAAACCGACTGAAGGCAGAAATGTTTCTGGTCGCCCCCTCCGCCACGATTTCTTGCTGGAGGTACGAGCCGGCATAGGCCTCGAGATCAGCCTGTGGATCGTCCGAGAAATAGATTGACGGTAAGCCCCCTCGGGCAATGAACCGGTCCACATCGAAATGTGCTCCCAGCTCTCGGCTTGTGAGGGGATGGAGATATTTCGTTCGCGCCCGTCCTCCCAGGAGATTGACGCCGCCCTGACGAAGCTTCCGGGCATTCGATCCGGTGAGCAGAAATCGAATGCCTCGTTGTTCGATCAAGCGGTGGACCTCATTGAGCAGGAGCGGGAGCCGTTGGATCTCATCGATAACCACAATGCGATCTTTGGCCGTCAGCTCTTCCGCTAAGCGCTGGGGTCGTTGGCTCAACCCCAGATACACAGCGCTATCCAAGAGGTCATAGACCCGTGCGCCTTTTACGTTATGCGCGATTAAGAAGCTTTTGCCGGTTTGGCGTGGCCCCAGGAGGAAGTGCGACTTCTTCTCGACGAGCTCCTGGAGGTTCAGTAGGCGTGTGATGGTCAGAGGAGGACTCATGGCCAGACCTTAACAGACGTCGACTATATCGTCAAATAGCATGTTAAATGACGATTAATGCGACACCTACGAAGGCCATCGGCCGACACTCGGCTTGTTGCGGACCAAGATGAATATCCCTTTCAATGCGGACGAACCCAACACCAAGGTTCCTGCTGTGGTGCAGCCTCCCCTCCCCCTACCTATTCGGTATGGTATTAAATTCTGAACCCTCCCATAAGTGCCACTCGCAAGAGGTGTGGATGTATGTTGGTTGGTTCGATCGACCAAATGTGTCGTGAATGAAGAAAAAGGCTGCTGAAGCGCCATGAATAACCTTTTGACAATGGATGAGGCCGCGAAGTATTTAGGCATATCCAAATTGACCCTGTACGGATGGGTCTCCGCGAGGAAACTGGGGTACGTCAAAATCGGGCGACTAGTGAAGTTCAAGCAAGCTCATTTGGATGCCTGGATCGATCAGCACACGATCACACCACGGAGAGACAGCCATGGGACTCACGAAGCGGCGCGATAGTTACTATGTCGAATTCCGCGTGATCGAGAGTGAGGACAGCAAATCGTGGAGCCTCGCGAGTGGCGTACCCGGTGCAAAAAAGAAGCGATGGAAGGTAGGGTGCCTCAACAAGACCATCGCCCGCGAGATGGAAGCCGCGATCAAAACTCGCTTGCTCTTGGGCCACGAGAAAACCGAACAGGCCAAGCCGATTTTGTTCCGAGATTGGGCCAAGGCCTATCTAGACCTCGAATCCATCAAGACGCTCCGCAGCTATCAAGATCGACTCGAAATCGTGGAGCGGCAACTGATCCCGTTCTTCGGTGGCAAGGTCTTAACGGAGATCAGACCACATGACATTGAGGTCTTCCGCGCACAACGAAAAAAGAAGGACGGCAGCAAGCCCAGCATTCAAACCGTGAACAATGACCACATTGTCCTCAAGCACTGTCTCAACGTGGCGATTCGAAGAGGGCTCTTACAGGTCAACCCAGCTTCGAGAGTTCCCCTACCCGACCCGCAGAACGCACGGGACAGAGTACTGACCGAGGAACAATGGAGTAAACTCTATCAAGTAGCAAAGCCTCACCTTCGCCCAGTGCTGTTGACGGCGTACCAACTTGGACAACGTCTCAGTGAAATCGTCGGCTTGACGTGGGACCGCATAGACCTCAAGAGAGGCTTTATCACCCTGCGGAGCCAAGACACTAAGACAAAGAAGCCGCGACAAGTCCCCATGACCCCAGACGTGAAAGCCACGTTGCACCGGTTAGCGAAAGTCCGGAGTCTCTCAACTAAACACGTCTTTCTATACAATCGGCACCCGTTGAGGGATTTTCGCACGGCATTTAGAACAGCCCTGACAGAGGCAGGCTTAAGTGACTTTCGCTTCCATGACCTTCGACATTGTGCTGCAACCAACCTACGGAGAGCTGGAATTGACACCACAACCGCCATGCAGATTGTGGGCCATACGTCCCCGTAGATGTGGAAGCGATACAATCAGATCAGAGAGGAAGATCTCACACAGGCAGCCAATAAACTGGGAAAATATCTCCAAGAGAACACGCCGGGAACACTTGACCCCAAGGCGGAGAGTCTGTAAAACAGTAACTCCTTCAAATCATTGAGATGCTGGCGTAGCTCAATCGGCAGAGCAGCGGTTTTGTAAACCGCAGGTTGGAGGTTCGATTCCTCTCGCCAGCTCCAGCTTTTCAACCACTTACAACTTCTACAGCTTCGCTAGAATCGGCAGGTGTTATTACGGTGTTAAGAAGGTAGGTATTGAGCTTGTGTGCGGCCTGGAGAAGGTCACTTTCCGCCACGCTGTTATAACGTTTCCACATGAGCGGTGACTTGTGACCAATGATCTGCATAGCTGTCGTCGTATCCACCCCTGCCCGCCTCAAGTTGGTTGCTGCACAGTGCCGCAAGTCATGAAACCGTAGGTTTTCAATTCCTGCCTTTCGACAGGCAGTCTTGAAGGCGGTCTTGACCTCTCCAACAGGATTGCGCTGATAGACAAAGACATGCTTGTGAGCAATGTCCCTGACCTTGGATAATTCGACCAAGGTAGCCTTTACCTGTGGCGTCATAGGGACTTGCCGGGGTTTCTTCGTCTTGGTATCCAGCGCCCGCAAGGTGATGATTCCCCGATGAAGGTCAACCCGATCCCATGTCAGATTGAGAATCTCGCCCAACCGCTGCCCCAGGTGATAGGCCGTCAACAAGATAGGCTTCAGGTGAGGGGCGGCTACGTCATACAGACGTTCCCATTCTTCAGCCGTTAAGATTCGATCTCGCTCATTGTGTGCTGCGGGGATTGGGACCAACGTAGCCGGGTTCACCGTAAGCAAACGCTTCCGCTTCGCCACATTGAGACAATGTTTGAGAATGATATGATCGTTGTTGATCGTCTGCAGGCTTGGTGTTTGCCCGTTGTACTTCGTTCGTTGCGCACGATAGGCTTCCACATCTTCGGGGGTAATTGCCGAAAGGTATTTCTTTCCAAAGAATGGAAGCAACTGGAGGCAGACCACGTTCACCCGATCCTTCAATGACCTGAGACGCTGGATTTCTTCTGAAGCGAGGTAGATCTCAGCCCACTCCGCAAAAGTCAAAGATCGTTCGTTCTCGCTCTTAAAGACCCCCTTCATGAGGTCGGTCTTGATCAAGGCTTCTTGCTGCTTCGCGACGGTCTTGTTGACACTGCCGACCTTCCATCGTTTGAGCCTCCCACCCTTAGCCGCTGAAGCTAATGAGAGCGTCTTGCCATCATCCAATACGTGAAATTCCACATAATAACTGTCCTTTCGTTTGGTCAGTCCCATTGGACTACCTACCTTTCTGTGGCTTCTTCGCCACGCCTATAAGTTGATTGAGAGTGATATTGAGTGCCTGACACAGCTTGAGGAGTGTGGAGAGTTGAGGGTCAAGCTGTCCAGCTTCAAGCTTGGCCAGGGAGACATAGTGAACCCCTGACAGTTCGCCGAGCTTTCTCAAGCTCAACCCTCGTCGCTCTCTCCACTCCTTCAAGCTGGTCTTCACAGTCCTGATGTTAGTCTATAAACTAACATGCTGTCAACCCCATTTCGGCACCGGCATAATGGTCTGTTGTTTGATCCACTTCTCCAAGGCTTCTCTATCGAATTTCACTAGCCGTCCCAGTTTTACATGGGGAACCCGTCTCTGGCCCACCATCGTGTAGAGGGTATGAACCGACAAGCCGGTATACCGTGAGGCTTCCTGAATCGTCAGTAATCGTCGCTCTATGAGAGAGTCACTTTCCATTCGCTTCTGCCTTTCTGTTGTTTGGATGCGAGGTTCATAAGCTATTGCAATCACACAACAATAGGTTTCCCTCTTTTTGTCTATCTCGAAGGGGGACAGAGAACCCCTCACCCGTGGCCTATTTAGAAAATTGTGGGCTGGGACGCACTGAGATTGCCTCACGTGTGCTCAGACAACCACTGAAGCACAGTTCCCAGGTGATACCGTCTCAATCTGTCTGTACCCACACAGGGAAGCCCTTCTCTCCTTAGGCGTCGTATCGTGCTCGGACTGTAATTGAGGTATTTACACAGGTCCGGTTGGCTCAGATAACGGTCTGTCCCGCTGTTGTCTGTGGTCATTGATTGGGTCATGTCACGTGCTCCTATGGTCTTATTTGTCATTGGGCAAGAAGATTCTGGTCCTATTGCTACAGAAAGGGTGACCGAGGTGACATCCTTTCCCCCTACTTATTCTCACCTCGTCCTTGCTTCCAAATAGAGGAATCACCTGTCACCCCTGTCACCTCTTTCATCGTGATCCAACTCGGGTGATCTTGATCAATGTGTGTCCATTAAGCGTGCGGAACTCGATATGCACCTTCAGTTCGAGTCTCAAAGAGCCTCTGAAGGGTCTTCAATTGCGTCGTGCAACTTGCCGCAGTCCGTGGGAAATCAAACGGTCTTTCGGGCCCCTGAACCTTGTCTGCCAGCTGGCCAAAAGAACTCCGACGTAGACATTTCTGGAATATCTCCCTTCGCGCAACCAGTCTCGTAGGATTGGTACGATGGGTTTATCCTCAAGCGAGAAGTTCGCCTGTGCAACCTTCAACCGAGACATGGTCTGACGCCATGCGTCCGCCTCCCCATAGATCGTTGATACCCGCCATCCAAAGGAATCGAAGTCGGCCATACGAGCAGTGGGCTGAGGAACCGTCATCGAAGGAAAGCTATCCTGAATCTGTGCCGCAAGATGTAGGATACCTGCCCAGATCCTTCCCCTTTCCTCGATCACGGGATTGAGTAACTGAGGTTCAGTCTTTCTTTCCTCGTCTCGAATAGGGGCAAAGCGAAACGGAATGATCCGGGACGCGACATCTTCCCGATTGAAGGATGCCTTCCGGCTCGTGACACAGAGGCGAGCTTTCGGCTCAAAGTAAACGAGGGTAGCATCGGAATAGAGCTTCCGCTTTGGCAGCCGCCCCCCAGTGGCATAGGTGCAGATATAATCATTCAGCCATGGCGTCTTGGTATCGACATTGTCGAGCAAGACAAAGGGGGTTTGTCCCAGGAGGAGAGATAACGCCTCCTTCCCCTTATCTGTCGAATCCATCGGCGTCGGCTGAAAGCCTGGTCCCTCCCACACAGTGCCGATCATTTTCCCTGCCATGGTTTTGCCCGTGTCGTGTTGCTGATCCTGGTTGAGTCCTAGGTGCGCTGAAACTGGCCGGGTTTCGTTGAGGGCAGGGAAAAAGGGAACAAGCATACTTACTCTAAGCAGTAATCGCTGATCTCTGACGGTCAGATCATGCTCAGCAAAATGCGGTTGCTCGATGAACCAGTGAAAAGCCTCCTCGGCCTGTCTTGTGCCACCTTTGTCGAATGTAGGAACCCACTTCTGAACCATACCTTCAGGTGTCCAAAAGAGAATTCCGTCAGTTCCATTCGGCATCCATTCCCACCGCCCCCCACGTGTGCGATACCACATGCCACCCCCGAAGTCGTTCACGGCAATCACGTCGAGATCGTGACTGTTGTACGCAATGCTATGCACGTCCACCATCTTGGCCTCTTCCAGCATGGCTGCATGAAGACGGTCAAGCGATCTCCGCAAGAGATAAGACGTGACACTCTGAGCTGTGATGTAGTTAACGTACTTTGCAAACCCACTCTCTGGATGAGTCGTCATCTCATATAATTTGTGATTATGATGACGAAAGAACCAGATCACACCATCTGACTGACGGTAAAATGCGCCAAGTTTTTCAAGAGACGTACGCAACAATTGTGCAATTTGATCCTCTTTGCAGTGGCTCGGGAGACTCCACCCCTTAGCCAGGATCTTGCGAATATCTTTTTGAAGCCGTCTGGCAATCTTGTCCTCTGACGTGACCAAGCTGCTACGAATCGCTTTCGACATCGCCGCCCCCCTTCCCTGAATGTGTGTAAACTCCATGCTGTCTTGATGTGCATATCCTAACCGGCATTCGATCTTGCGGGGGGACGTTTCCCATAAATGCCAGTGCATTGTGGGGAATGGTGAGAGGCTCATAGAAAAGTAGCGATGCGGCTGGTGGTCTATCGACTGAACAGAGGAAAAGCGTTCTAGAATGAGTTCGTTCGTAGCTTGCGGCGATGGAGGTGAGGGAACATTTCCTCTCCTCGCTCAATAATCCGATGAAGGCGTTTCCACTTTGTGTGGTCGTTGCCCCAGTAGTGTGCGAATAGACCCGTGACCAATATATGTTTTTGAACACTGTCTTTAGGAATGGCTTGACGGGCAATCATGCGGGCAATGGCCAGAGGAATCACCCCACGCCTGATCGTGAACTCTCCACTCTTCGTCTTCCCACTTTTGTGGCTATACCCTGTGAGAGAATCGAGTTGGCGAACGACCTTGGTGATCCTATCCAAGTACGCGGCCCGCGACTCTCGACCGTTCCGGCGCAAGGAATTTGCATTTGCATCTGTCTCAGCCTCCAATTCTTCAAGATGCTCCATCAGAGGATGGTAATCATTTTCCAGGAAATCTTTTATTTCCCAATCCTGCCATTTGTGAGGGTGCCCGCGCCTCTTTTTCTGTTTTACAGATAACGTACCGGAAGCGAATGCGTTCCACATGCCTTGGAACATCGTCAGGAGTGCAGTCCTTGCGTTTTGCCGGGTCCCTGTTGGAAACACCGGTTCGTTTGTGACGAGATCCGCGACAGGGTCCGATCTCTCAATGCACCTCGACAACTCTGTAAGATAGTGAAGTTGCGCCCTGATTATGGGATGGGCAATCCGAAACGGATCCTTCCTGAGCAAGGCTCCAAGTCGATCCATATCGCCCTGTTTGAGCCATTGTTCCACTTCGTGCTCATTCTCCCATTTACAGGGAACGCGAAACTTCAGATCAAGGGCTATTGCGTTCCCGGCTCGTAGCCGATTGGCATGGTCAAGCAACCAAGTTGGAATCAATGCATCTTGGGGGAATAAAAGAGCAGGACTAGGTGTGGACAGGATTGGTTTGACCGTCTTGCTCATAGCAGATCAGCAGCCTATATAAAATGCTCGGTCAACGGTGTATTCAATTATTGCTTACGACAATGTGAACTTTTCCTAATCTTGACTCAGGGACCGCTTGTAGTCTCCGGAATGTCCATACAGCATCAGCTCCTTAAGACTTACTCAGTAATCCAAGATCGCATAAAATCCCACAATTCGTCTAAGTTGTGCGCGTGTTAGATTTGCATCTAACCTGACTCTTGCCTTTATTTGTGGAGCCTTCATCGCAACAAGAAGCAAGACTAGACCCAGAGAGGTGGCTCCGGTTGTTTGGACAGAATCTTTCAGTTCATAAGTGGTACCTGGTCGGTTAGGGCCTACGCAGCGGTGGGCTGTGCAGGCTGGTTGTCATTATACACGCGATCGGGCGTGCGTCCGTCAAGCGCGCGATGCGGCCTGAGTTGATTGTAGAAAGTCATATAGCGGGCTACGCCTTCCCGCGCCGCCCCGACGGTCTCATAGGCGTGCAGATAGACCTCTTCATATTTGAGACTCCGCCACAGCCGTTCGACGAAGACATTGTCCCGCCAGCGCCCGGTTCCATCCATACTGATCTGAATACGGTGAGCCTGGAGGAGTCCTGTAAACGCCTGGCTGGTGAACTGGCAGCCTTGATCGGTGTTAAAGATCTCAGGAGGGCCACACTGGCCAATCGCCTCTTGCACGGCCTCCACACAGAAGTCGGTCGTCAACGTGTTCGCCAGCCGCCAGGCCAACACCCGGCGACTGGCCCAGTCCAGGATGGCACACAGATACACAAAGCCACGCTGCATGGGGATGTACGTGATATCGGCGGCCCACACATGATTTGGGCGTGTGATGGTCAGCTGTCGTAGTAAGTACGGATAAATCTGGTGAGCGGGATGCCGCTGGCTGGTCCTCGGCTTCCGATAGATCGCCGTGATGCCCATCCGTCGCATCAACGTTGCGACCTGTCGTCTCCCAATAGCGTGGCCCTCTTGCCGGAGGAGATCACGCAGCATGCGGGCGCCGGCAAAGGGATACTGCAGATGCAACTCGTCAATCCGACGCATCAGTGCCAGTGTCGTATCAGGAACGGATCTCGGCTGGTAGTAGGCGGTGGACCGAGCCAGCTGCAGCACCTGGCATTGTCGCCCGATCGGTAATGGATGGGTGCGATCGATCATCGCTTTGCGCTCAGCAAGCCCGCCTTGGTGAGCGCGCCTTCTAAAAAATCATTCTCCAGCGTCAGTTGCCCGATCTTTGCGTGCAGGGTCTTGAGGTCCGGCGCCTCTGCCGGTGGTTTCGGCCCGCCAAACACGTCCGCCGCCCGGGCCAGGAGCTGCTGCTTCCACTCGGTGATCTGGGTGGGATGGACCTGGAATTGCTCAGCCAATTCCGCCACCGTCTTCTCTCCTTTGACAGCGGCCAACGCCACCTGGGCCTTAAAGGGCGCTCCATGATTCCGTCGGGTTCTTTTCATCGCCTCGCTCCTTTGTGTTGCCACCACTCGATGGCCTTGGTGAAGCCAGGCTACCACTTAGCACACTGTCCGAATTTCTGGAGCCCTCTCTATAGGAATCGTTTGAGTTGCGCTCCTACCCTGCACCGTTCCAATCCAATGGAATTCGCGTACAATCACGTCACCATCACCGATGTTACTCAAAACAATGAACCCTGGAAATCCTGAATATAATACTTCTAGCACTTCAACTCTATCCTTCCAAGTGAACATCTTCCATACCTCAGGTGCAATTGAGATGAAATATGTCAGGGCTGTAGTCACAAACACGAAAAGACTAACGGTTGTAGACCAATACCGCAGGTGATTCTTCCAGGCGACCTGAAAGCTTCCACAACGTGAGCACAAAGAAGATCCAACCTGTACTTTGCGCTTACAGGCAATGAATTCCGTGAGATTAGACTTTAGGCTCTTCTCTGATTGCGGGGGCGGCTTATCCATTAACGACCTTGAATGGGAGAGTGTTGCGTGATGATCTTTACCGAATTGTAGGAGTGTGTAGCAAGCAAGAAACCACCTGCACAAACTGAATGGGTTGAGGAACCTTGAGATGACTTAGAGTCAGGCGAAGGGTTGTGATGGTTTCAGGAGGAACAAAGGATGAGAATATAATGCTCTGCCCATACAGGCGGGGTTGGCGGTTGGTTACCACACAAAAAGCATGAGATATTCTAGAATGAAAGTTAGAGTGCAATTTGCCATCATATCTTAACTATTTGTTAATACTTGGTTATTTATTTGTTATTGGAAGTGTGTACTGAGCTACCGGTTCAGTCGTCGTGGGATTAGTTCAGGGGTTTCAGGAGTATCTTGTTGGTCTTAGGGATGTGCAACAACCGTCCGGTCATTGCACGGCAAGCGGCGTTGGACCTAGCTTCCAAGCTTTCCCAGAATACGCCTCCCTGCGATCTCCTCATGTCCCTCTCGTTTCGCTCTTATCGTGGGTTCCCCTATGTAATGCGCTGTGACGAACAACTCTGGTACGTAGGTCAAACGACCGCTTTCGACCCAAACCGGAAGTTCACGATCGACCGCTATAAGAAAGGCGGAGGTCTTACGCCGATCCGCATAAGAGCCCGTGATAAATGGCCCCACTGTCGTAACTCATTGAAACGACAACGGGCATGGCGTATCTTCCCGAACAGTAGTGGCGTGTTATACGGACAGAAAATGGCAGATCCGGCTCTTATGCGGATCAGCTTAAACATTGTTGTGCGTCATAGAGCCATGAATCCACGCAATCGAAAGCTGCTCGCTGCCGCCGCTGGTCTGATCTTCGTATTAGCCGGCGTCGCGATAGCGTTTTTCGGGCAGTTCTTTGTTGCTACGATTGGAGATAGCCTCGTTGCCACCGATTCAATTCCTGGCTGGTCAATTCCACAAGACAGGTCAAGCTTCTATGCTCTCTTTGTCCTTGGGCTGTGCGCCGCAGCGGGCCTTTCCGTCACAGCGTTCTTTTGGTCACCGCGTCCCGGCTACTCCATACGGCTCACGATATACGTTGTTCTGCTGGCAGCTCTGTTACCCATATCCGTTTTTAACTATGCACACGCAGACTTTCTGATAAATCGCTCGGCACAAGCGCTATTCAACATTATTCTCGTGTGCGGCGGCGCAGTTGTGGTTGCAGAGTTGCTCCGCCTCCGGTCTTCTGGTCGTGACCTCATCCTCGTGCAAGTTCTCGCCGTATTCTCGTTGTCACTTACTGCCGTCATTATTCCCGCCACATTTTCTGTTGTGTGGCTCTTAAACGCATTGGGCGTTGTCACAGCGACAGCAGCGAACTCTATGAGTCTACCAACCCTCTCCACGGTTTCGGGCGTGTTGTCTGCAGCGGTGGCTTATCTGAAATTCAGGCGTGAAATGCGGACCGAAGAAAAGTCATCGCTGATTGTTTCTGGGTAGTAACATGACGCACAACTATTCATTCCAGCGGACCGTAAAGAAGCTGGGCTTCTTGCCGTGCGCTGATTTCCAACGTTAATGAGACAGGCTGAGGACCGCTTTATGGTAGTATGATCTCGGTGCCGAACTTCCGCTCGTGGCCGAATGCTGACGGTCGAAGAATAGACATTTACCGTTCATTTTAAGGAAAGCACATTGCCGATCTCGCCGGGCTCTACGGACTGGTTTTGTAGAGAGTCAGACAGTCTGTGCAATAACCGGTCGGTTATTGTACACCCCTCCGTCGTCACAAGCCCGTCCGCTCTTAGCAAATCCAACATCCCTCATGGGTCCCTTCTTCGGTAGGATGGCTGCTCACACTATGAAACCTGTAGCTTGCACCCATGGTCGTCAGACAGTCTTCTGGACGGTGGAAAGCTCCGTTGTGCGGAGTTGTGTGGGCCTATGGGATCAGCTTTGTCGCTGGGCTGGTCTTCTACGCCATCGGCCTCACGCCCGAGGCGGATCAGGTCCTCTACCCGCTTCTCGCGTTCCTCACCGGGGCTCTTGGAGTGGCCGTTGCCTTGCGTGTGATGGGCGCCGTGGGACTCGCTCAGCTGATGACCTTGGGAGTTGGCCTCTGGTTCCTCAACCTGATCGGCGTCTTCGTCGGTGCACAGACGCTGACCGAATGGTTTGTGAGTAGCCTGTTTATCGCGGCGACTGTGGGCATGGGCCGCATGTTATTGGGCAACAGTCTCCCACCTGCAGGCGGCGCGGCGAAAATGCAGAACCGGTAACCATGATCACCGCTCGCTGATCTTCCGCGCATCCGTTCCCATTTGAATCCTCACTGAGACGTTTTCCGCTGATCTCATGGTAACCAGGATACTCGGTTTTGCACCTCGACTCCCCCCTTTCGACGTACCTCCTTCAGATCTAGCCCGAATCACTATCCCTGATACGGTTATCTCAGACACGATGCACGCACCACGGGGAGGTAACCATGACGACCTGCACACGATGCCACGGATTGATGCTGGAAGAACAGATGATCGATATGGAAGGGGACTATGGCGAGATGTGGGTTCGCAGCTGGCGCTGTTTCAATTGCGGCCACCGAGATGACACCGTGCTCCAGCACCACCGGCAGTTGTCTGCCAAACCAGTGACTGTGAGCCCCCAGCCTGTGATCCTCGAGGAGACGAGCGAGTGGGTCTGGGACTCCGAGGAGGTGGAACCGCTGGCAGCGTAGCCGTGTGGGGTGCCCCTGTACGGCAGTCTCAACCACGAGGGAGCAGCGAATCATGGCTGCCACGATCCTGATCATTGAAGACGACACCTCGGTGCGCCGGGTGTTGGCTCAGGTGCTGGAAGATGCCGGGTATCAGGTCTATGAGGCGGCCACTGGTCGGCAGGGGCTCGCACAGTTCCACGCCCATCCCGTGGATCTGGTGCTGACGGATTTGGAAATGCCGGAAATGTCGGGGCTCGAAGTCATCTTGGAATTGACCCGTGTGCTATTAGATGTGAAAGTCATTGCCATCAGTGGCGGTGCGATCGAGGGCCTGCAAGTAGCCCGGCTCCTCGGGGCTCGACAGACCTTCCCGAAACCGCTAGATCTCACGGCCATGCTCCAGGGCATTCAGTATGAGTTGCAGCACTAAGGAAGACCTTGAAGAGGGTGCAGATAGAGGCAGACTCACACAGGACTCATGCTCGCAAGGGAGGACTTCATGAACAGGGGGAACGGTGGAATTGAGCCGAGCACCATTCAGACCATCCAGGCCTGTCTCGAAAAACACTTCGTCGGCGTGAAGTTCAGTCAGACTCTCAGACCGACGTTTGCGTTTCACCACGGCGTCGAGAAGCAGTCGTGGCACCTGGTCTTCAACGAACAGTTTTTAGCGGACTACACGTCTCACGAGGAGTTACAGCATTTCATCGAACACAAGGTGATCCCCAAGGTCCTCACGCATCCCGGCAAGCGCGTTCAGATTTCAAAGTATCGAGACATCACGGTAGAAGAACGACAGGTATCGTAGTGATACTGTGGCGGGACTGAGAGATGTTCACGATCGGCGGATGCTCGCGACGCTCCAAGAGGAGGATGGCAATGGGTGATCGGCAAAGAACTGAGGAGGATAGTTATCATTCCTTTTTCGTTCGACGATCGTGCGCTATACTCGTCTTGTGAAATCGTTGAAGCGTACCGGTAAACTCTCCAGCCTCGAAACCGTGCTCCGCCTTCATGGTCTCTTCCGCCATCGCTTGCACCCGCTGCGGATCTCGCCGCTCCAAGCGAGCGTGGTGCTCTATCTTGACCGGCATCCCCACTGCGAAGTATCTGAGCTCGCGTCGGCACTCTGTATCCCGAAGGTCTCCGCGATCGAGACCGTACAACATCTTCAGCGGAATAGCTGGCTCATCAAGCCACTGATCAATGCAAATCGGAAGACCGTGAAACTCGAGCTCACGGCCCACGGCATCTCTCTCGCTCAGAAGGTGAAAGCGAACATCGGCATTATCGATAAGCTCTTCGCGCTAGCCAAGACCCGCAACGCCGCGTAAACCTTTCAAGATCTTTCCAATTCACGTATCCTTTCTTTCGGTTCGTACCATAACCCGCCCCTATGATCGAGAAACGCCACCCAAGAAGTATGTGCCGAGTCTCTGCAATCGTGTTCTGTGCGGTGTTCGTGTTCTCATCGGTGGCGTGTGCGGCCTCGAATGACTTCGCTTCTCAGTCATGGAACGGCTCCGTGGTCGGTGTTCTCGATGGGGACACGATCGATGTGCTCCACAACGGCAAAGCGGAACGGATTCGACTACGCGGGGTTGACTGCCCTGAAAAGAAGCAGCCTTTCGGTCAGAAGGCCAAGCAATTCACCTCAACGCTGGTCTTCGGAAAGACCGTCTCCGTCGTGCCAAGTGAGAAGGGCCGATACGGGCGCACCATCGGCGACGTGTTTTTGCCCAATGGAGCCAATCTTAGTTATGAGCTGGTCAAAGCGGGCTTGGCGTGGTGGTATCACACATACTCAGACGATGTTGTGCTCGCAGCCTTGGAACTGGACGCACAGGTAGCTAGGCGAGGCCTCTGGATTGATCCTCGTCCTATTCCGCCATGGGAATATCGGCATCCCAAGAAGAACAATCGAAAGAATGAGGGCGCTTCCAAGCCGCTCGTTGGGGTCGAGTAAGCCCACGGCGCAGGCGCGCCAGCATTCCCTGTATGCCCTGCGATCGTGGGGATTGCGCTCGTATTCATGGGCCTCCTAGAATACGGCTTCTCGAATTCGAGGTGCTCATGCCCTATGTCTTTCGGCCGCATCGTCGATTCTCCATCTTCAGCCCGGCTCGGTACGAGATCCAGCATGGCAAAGGCTATGGCACCATCACGAACCTTTCCTCGAGCGGTTGGCGACTTCATGGCAACCTACCAGTAAAACCAGGGGACGTGTACTCCATGAAGGTCAGGCTGGCTGCGGGAAACTGGATTTCTGTCGCTGCGGGCAAGGTGCGATGGGTGCGCGGGGATGAGTGTGGGATTGAGACCATGGTCATGAGCACAGAATCACAGGTGGCTCTGAATGCCTATCTTCATGAGCGGATCAAGGCCTTATGAGCAGCGACCGGCCAAAGCGAGAATCCATGTCCCTCGAGGAAGCGACTATTTCCAACATGTGGGAGATTGCGGCTATTGTGGAGTTGCTCGAAAAGAAGGGCCTCTGCACCAAGCAAGATCTGTATGACATCATCGACGAGTTTCGCAGCAAGAACCCGAAGGCCCGGCTTCCTGAAACGGTGTTTCCTTCGCCTTACCTCATGACCCAGACCGAAGAGCAGGTCATTGATGATATTATCGCCGTCCTCAATCACCATGGGATGGACTCGAAACAAGCCTTAGAATTGTTGGAGCAGGTCGGGAGGATCATTGAAATGGGCGCGAGGATGACACGCGAGACGACGCACAAGGCACGCATGAAACTGACTCAACTTCTAGCAGGCTGTGTGCTAATACTTAGTGGAAGTGCACCCCTTCCATGTCAGAGTTACATAGAAACACAACTATTCGCAGGCGAGGTAGAACGACGAGGCTGCCGCTCTCGTCACGCCGGGGTATGTGGCTGCGACAGTGGCCGTGCGGTTTGTTGCGATGGTCGGCTGAGCCCGACATGTGGATGTTAATGCGTCAGTTAGCGGTCTTCTGTCCCATCTTCCTGTATGCACCAAGCGCCTTTGGGGATTTCTCTGGCCAAGTCGTCGGAGTCCTCAATAAGGACACCCTCTATGTTTTGCACAACCGATAAGCTGAATGATTCCGACTCCATGGCGTCGACTACCAAAAGAAAGGGCAAGCGCTCGGAAAGGTAGCAAAGCTCGGGACTTCTGCCCCATGATCGTACTGGGAGTTTGTAATCGTTCCGTCCCGGATTCGACTAGTTATTCGATGCCTGTTCAATCCGGCGGTCTGGCACCAGCCACATGGCGGCAACGAGGACATAGAGAGCACATGCAATCCACGGTTGTGCAAAAGAAAATAGAATCGCTGTCGCGTATGCTGCCAGGGACATCTTGCCCTTCACGTCTCTGCCGATCGAGGTGGCCAGCATCGAGCCCCGTCCATGCCCCACGATGAGTGTTTTTGTGAGAATGAAATAAGCTATTCCCGCAAAGAGCAGCACTGTTCCGTACAGGGCCACTGGCCATGGTGCAAAATGATTCTCACCCATCCAGCCGGTGGTGAAGGGTATCAATGACAGCCAGAACAGGAGATGGAGATTCGCCCACAGGATTGCCCCATTGACCTGTCGGGCCGCATGCATGAGGTGGTGGTGGTTATTCCAGTAGATGCCGAGGTACACGAAGCTCAAGACATAGCTGAGGAAGACTGGAATCAGTGGCTCCAATGCAACCACCTCGACTCCGTGCGGCACCTTCATCTCCAGCACCATGATGGTGATGATGATAGCCATGACTCCATCACTAAACGCTTCTAGACGTGCTTTCCCCATCGTTCTCCATCATTTCCTCTTCAGATGCCGTACTCCCTCAGATACTCTCGGTTGATTAGAACCGCTTTTCTTCGAGATCGTAGACATCAAACCAGACATAGACGGGACGGTGATGCGGCACAAACTTAGGAATGTACTCTTCCAGGTACTGCTGAGCCTGGAGACTCATCTCGCTCAATCGTGTATCCCTCATCGCGTTGTTCCACTTTAACACCTCGTCGGGATCGTTGACTTGGGAATGTTCCGTGATCCACGACGCAAGTTCGTCGTCAGTCGCACCTGTCGCCACTATGGCTTTAAACTGATCGGGCGTGATCCCCGTGAACCCAAACCATTGACTCGCTAGTGAACACGGCCAATAGTTGTACTCCCCATTCAGGTCTAACAGGAATGCCCGACACTTATCCGTGCAGCGGGCTGCGATCACGTACCCGCCCAACTTTTCCCGTGGACTGCGAGGGTACCCTTTGCGAAGATCATGCGCCAGTTGCCTCACCTTCTGCAGATCAGTCCTCATACTCACCTCCTGAGCGGGCCGTTTGTTTACGCTAAGCTTGCGCCTATCACATTTAAACTTTCAATCAGTTCTCGACCATTCAGTCCGATCCAAGGATCTCAGGCGACCAACCATGTCTATTATAGGTGGCTGCCTGCTTCCAGGGGAAACTCACTGCACCAGAGTCCGATCGCTTTCCCACATTAAGATCTCTGCACCGTTGTGCTCCGCTGTAAGCGACCGAGCACCCGCTCGCGTCAGCCGGGCTTCATCACCAACATTCAGTACGCTGGCCTGTTCGAGACGAGCCGAGCCCTTTGCCACGAACACATGGATATACGGCGCATCCGGTACCATCACAGTCTCACCGGATCCTAGTCTCCCGCCCCAGAGCACCGCGCCCTTCTGTTTGATGGAAATGGCGGCCTCATGGCCGCGGCCGGATGCAATCGGGACGAGTCCTCCCTTATTCAACTGCCCATTGATGTCCAACTGCTCATAACCTGGCTTGATACTCTCCTGATCCGGCGGCACCCACATTTGGATGAAATGGACCTCCTTGTTGCCGTGTGGATTCATCTCGGAATGCCAAATACCCGTCCCCGCACTCATCCGCTGGGCCAGCCCAGGATAGATAATACCGCGGTTGCCTTCCGAATCCTTATGCTCTAACTCACCGTCCAGCACCCATGTCACGATCTCCATGTCTCGGTGAGGATGTGTCCGAAATCCTGTAGTCGGTTTTATGAGGTCATCGTTGTGGACGAGCAACAACCCATGATGAGTATTCATCGGATCATAATGATTCGCAAAGCTGAAGCTGTGTCGGGACTCGAGCCAACCGGCATACGTCTGAAACCTCTCTTCTTTACGCCGGATCTCAACCGTGGGCTTCGGCTGCAGTGTCATGATGGCGTCTCCTTTCTCGCCTCCCCCAGCTGGGGACGCAGGCCTTTGTTTTACTCACGGCTTTCTGTATAAGGCGGGGGACAGCGAAAGCAAGAGCGCACCGCATGGTGCTTTAGACACCAATTGGATACTTAATGGCAGAACGGAAGCCCAACACGAAGCACCTAGCCTGTCCTGCTGAATTCACGGCGGAGCTCCTTGGCGGCCGATGGAAGATTGTCCTGTTGTGGTACCTGTTTCAAGGTGTGCAACGTTTCTCCGATCTCCAACGGGCTATTCCCGGGATTACGCAGAAAGTGCTCACGCATCAGTTGCGCGACATGGAGAAAAACGGCCTTCTCAAACGGACGGTCTATCCTGAGATTCCGCCGAGGGTGGAATATCAAATCACGGCGCTTGGCGTGACCCTCAAGCCTGTGGTCGACGCGATGCATCAATGGGGGGCAGAGCACGCCGCACTACGGTAGGCGATCTCTTGCGCCAGATCCATTAAGAGCACAGGCTGTCTCGTATGGGCTAAGCGCCAACCGTAACGCGACGGTTCATATGTGGCGGATGTTCAGTCTCGTCAATCCTCACCATCGAAAAAAGCGCCCAATGAGATCCGGCTTTTCTCGTGCACACTTTTCAACAAGTGATCGCTTCCAAGCTTCTCTCTGGCGCTGAGTAGGAAGACCCTGATTCCCGCCAGACGTCAGTTCGAAAGCTTTGCGGCCAGCAGATCGACCTGTTCGATCGTCGGTGGTTCGGCCAAGAGGTCTGCAGCCTTGGCCATCAGCGCGGCCGCAATTGGCCCAGCCAAATGCGCGTGTCGGCCAGACTCATCGGCAAACGCATCGAAGATACCGAATGTCGAGGGGCCCAGTCGTAAAGCAAACCAGACCACCGTGGCAGCCTCCTGATTGGCTAATGCCAGTCCA
Source organism: Nitrospira sp. (assembly GCA_036984345.1). GTDB lineage: Bacteria > Nitrospirota > Nitrospiria > Nitrospirales > Nitrospiraceae > Nitrospira_D. Next base: position 195,574 of record BQXA01000001.1, read on the forward strand.
CTTTCAAGAAAACTGGCGACCTCGGCTTCCTTTCCCGGTTTAGCTTCCAATCGCACCAACAATCCAACTCGTACCATGCTGGTCCTTCCTTTCAAAAGTTGTGGGTCATGTGTGTGCATTCTAGCCCTAGCTTCAATAACGAGCTAGTGGCACAAGTGACAATTATGGTACAGTTCTCGCCATGCGTATTCACATCCTGTCGCTGCACGAGGTCTTCGATACCGGCTTGGCAACCCTGCTTGACACCTTCAACACAGCGAATGCACTGGCCGAATCCACTGGGACATCGATGGCACGCTTTGATGTGGCAATCATCGGCGTGCGATCTCGCGTGCGCACAAGCCAAGGGCTGTCGGTACCGGTCCAATCGACGACCCGGCTTGCACGTCCTGATGTGGTCCTGGTCCCTGCCATTGGAGCGAAAATGCCGGAGACGTTAGGCGTGGCCCTGGAACGGCGGGACACAGCTGATGCGCAAGCCCTGTTGCATGATTGGTGCGCCGCCGGCACACTCATTGGAGCAGCCTGCACAAGCACGTTTGTTCTGGCTGGCTCGTCGCTCCTCGATGGGCATGCGGCCACGACCTCCTGGTGGCTTGCCCCCTTCTTCCGAAAACGATACCCCCATGTTGTGCTCGACGAATCGCGGATGATCGTTCAGGCCTCGCGCTTCGTTACTGCTGGCGCGGCGCTGGCACATCTCGACCTGGCCTTATGGATCATACGTCGTCGCAGCCCGGCACTGGCTACGCTGACGGCTCGCTACCTCGTCGTTGACCCACGGCCATCACAGGCAGCGTTTGCTATTCCTGATCATCTTGCCCATACAGATCCATGCGTCGAGCGATTTGAGCGGTGGGCACGTCGCCGATTGGCTGAGGGGTTCTCTCTTGATGACGCAGCTCGGGCAGTCAGCACAAGCTCGCGAACACTGACCCGTCGTCTACAATCGGTGGTGGGGAAGTCCCCTCTAGCCTACTTTCAGGACCTTCGCGTCGAGCGTGCGGTCCACCTCCTCCAGACTAGCACCAGAAGTATTGATGAAATCGCCGCGCAAGTCGGCTACGCAAATGGAGTGACGCTGCGCACCCTCATTCGGCGTAAGATCGGCCGCGGGCTACGCGAGTTGCGCGCACGCCACTGAACGATTGGAAAAGTGGCGGGAATCCAGTTCAGCTAGTTTCTATGGCTCGACTGAACAAACAGTCAACGCTGACACCGCACGCTCTGTAGCCTGGCCTGACGGGAGGTGCCAGGCTGCTAACGTGGGGATCGCCATTGGTATCAAGGCTTTCAGCGTTCCAGGACCTTCATGCTGAACGAGAGCGAGCACCCCTTAATGGGTCGCTTTAGGAGAAACTTTCAAGTAAATATCAAGTAAACACGCAGATGTCCATACATATGGAGGCAGGCGATGATAGTCTCACCCGGCATTTACCGACACCATAAAGGCCAGGACTATGAGGTTTTGGGCATCGCTAGGCATTCAGAGACGGAGGAGGAGTTTGTCGTGTACCAGGCATTGTATGGCGAGAAGGGTCTCTGGATAAGACCGGTTGCCATGTTTACTGAGAGCATCGATAAGGGAGGCGTTTCCATTCCACGCTTTTCGCGAGCAGACTAGGAAGAAACGCTTAGCCGAAGACTAGTGTGTATTTCACTTTAAATGGGGTGTTGCGTTCCCCTTGCATAGGCCGTTGCATCGCTCCTAGAATGGAATCTACTGCGAGGTGGGTATGCCCTTCGCAAACCGTCCCTACCGCCGAGTTCCCACCTGCTTTCCTGACAACTCCCAGGTCGAGGATTTTCTGGGCTACGGCACGGTGTGGAATCCGTCTTTTTCCGCGAGCCATTCTCCCATCTGCTACCGCTACAAGTAGGATGGGCGAACTCGAAGTCGTACGAAAAAAGGAGGCGGTGAGTTCAACCGGTGTGCGCAACACCTACCCCTAATATAGCCGCTGGCGTCTGAAATCCCAATGTCTTCCGCGGCCGTTGATTTAACCGTAACGCGACCCTGTCCAAGTCTGCCTGGGAGTAGCGTGACAGGTCGGTGCCTTTCGTGAAATATTGACGCAGCAAGCGGTTCGTATTTTCGTTGGTGCCCCGCTGCCAGGGACTTTGCGGGTCACAGAAGTAGACCTGTACGTTGGTGGCGATCGTTAAACGTTTGTGCTGGGCCAATTCCATCCCGCGATCCCAGGTTAATGACCGGCGCAATGCCGAGGGGAGTCGTCGTATCTGCTGGCTCAGCGCCGTCACCACACTGGCAGTGTCTTTTCCGGGCACTTTCACCAGCATCGTGAAGCGCGACTGTCGTTCCACCAAGGTGGCGATGTGTGTAATCTTGGAACCGGCAATCAAGTCCCCTTCCCAGTGACCGGGAATCGCGCGGTCTTCTACGTCCGTGGGGCGATCACGGATCGAGATCCCATCAATGATCTGTCCGCGCGGCTGGCTTGCTGTACTCGCACGTTTGGCGCGTCGCATCATGCGCCGAGATCGGAGATGTCTGAGTAATTCCTTCTTGAGTACGCCTCGGGCTTGAATGAACAAGCTGCGGTAGATCGTTTCATGGGAGATCTGCATGGTGTCTTGCGCGGGAAATTCCCGCTTGAGCCATCCCGCGATTTGTTCTGGAGACCACTCCAACGCCAATTTGCTCGCGACCATGCGCTGGAGCGTGGGGTTGGTGGCGAGCCGACAGAGCTTGGGGCGTCGCGCGCGTTCCCACGCCCGCCCGTCAGCCACCGATGCTCGATAGCCGGGGGCCCCACCATGGCGATGGATTTCCCGGCTGATGGTCGACGGCGCTCGCCCAAGCGTGGCCGCGATCTGCCGGATCGAGCACACCGTTGCCAGACCACGCGAAATCTCTTCTCGTTCTGCCAGGGTCAGCGCCCAGCGCGCCCGCTGCCGAACGGGAGGAATGAATCCTCCATTCGAGGACACCAGGCCATGAATCGAACCCGCGTGTTTGCCGAGGGCTCGGCCGATCTCGCTCAATGACTGCCCCTGTTTCCATCGTTGCCACAAATCCGCTCTCTGGACCGCAGACAACCCCGGACGTCCCATCTTCCCCATACAGATCCCCCTTTGCATCCATAGTAGAACAAAGGGTGTTGCTGTGACCGGTTGAACTCACCGCACCCATGATTGAAGTCCTGACGGGCTTTCCTGAAACGGTCGTAGCGTTCACCTGTAATGGTCAGGTGACGAAACAGGACTACAAATCTACCCTGACCCCGACCGTCGAACAGGCTCTGGCACAACACAAGAGAGTCCGTCTGTATTATCAGATTGATCCTGGCTTTTCCGGGTTCGAGCCTGGGGCCATGTGGGATGACTTCAAGGTAGGGATGGAGCATTTGTTTCGCTGGGACCGTCTTGCCGTGGTGACTGATGTGGAGTGGATTCGGTCTATGTTCAAGGCCTTCAGTTTTGTGATCCCCTGCGAGGCACGGGTGTTTCAACTGGAGGAGGCGGCGAATGCCCGCACGTGGATCGTCGAGGGAACGCCATAATAAAGGTGAGTATCCTCTCCGCACTGGCTGACGTTGGACGGACAGAGTTCAAGTGGGCATTGAACTTTATGGCGCTTCCACTTCAGCCTGGTCTCCGGATAGAGTCCATCCTTCCTGGAAGCGCGGGGATTCGTTTACATTCGGTTCGACGACAGACAGCAGTGTTTGTATTTTTTACCGCTGCCGCAGGGACAGGGCCTGTTGCGGCCAAGGTCGCGTGCCCAGGGTGCGAAGGGGAGCAGTGCCCGCGTGTCCTGATGAAATAGGTCTCGCAGGAGGCTATACAAGGCCGGATTTCGTCGTTCCAAAGACGCGGGGGAGGTAAAGAAATATTCAGCCAGTACCGCAAAGAACTCATGCTCGTTCGTATAGGCATAGGCATCCAGCCGGGTCCGTTGCCCTGTCGGATGGGCGAGCTCCTGCGCCACATATCGCACCCACTGCCGCACCGCCATCCAGGGTACTTCCGGTGGGAGCCCGTACTCACGTGTCTCCCGCTCGACCAAGTGCGCGAACTCGTGGACACCTACATGGTGATGCCCGGACGAATGATCGAATCCTGCTAGGAGCGCCGGCTTTGAGAGAATCATGACCCCGCTCAAATGGTGCAGTCCCGTCATCCCCAAGATCGTCTCCTGCTTGCCTCCGGTGGTTCGGTAGGCGTCGTCGAATGCATCCGGATAGATCAGCACTTCCCGCAGCCGATGGTACGTCCAGTCGTGAAACCCAAAGATTGGAATCACCGCGCTCGCCGCGACCAGTACGCGGATGGTGTCGTCCACCTCAGTGCGGATCCCAGTGATTCGGACCTCATCCAGGAAAATCTGCACCAGTTTTTGGAACCGCACCTGGTTCATATCGTCCAGTGCCCGAAAAAACGCTACGTGTGAGCGGAGAACCAACTCCCACGCAGCCGGAAAGGGCTGCTGCATTACCGTCAGCCGCCGCAGACAGCCGCGGCGCACCCACCAGTACGCGAAAGGACTCAGCACAAACAGGAGCCAGAGTGGCGGAAGGAGCCAGCCCAGCCAGCCGGCCACGAGAGCTACTAGCCCGGCTACCGCCAGCGCCTCCCGGCGATTGTATGCATTCATTTCAGGCGTTATCAGCATCGGCCAGCTTTCAGAGAATTATTGGTCAAAAGGATCGATGTGAGATAAGACTCGTATAAAGGAGGCATCCCGTCAATACACTCCTGGGTCCTGACGTAACAAAATGACCCACAAGATGTGAAACAACTTGTTATGAGAATTGCTGTGTTCGGATTGGTCATCGGCCGCTTCAATCGTATACTCCTCGGCAGCTGTTCGACGCAAAATGGCGCGGCCGTGACCTTCCCCCTTTAAACCAGGCCAGCGATAGTGTGAGGCTCGCTGGCCCACTCAAAGGGGGAGACCGAAGGTCAAGGGAGATTTGATAAAGGCTTGCTTCGCCAAGAGGTGAAGACGGTGTTGCTCCTTGCACGTGAGACAGATACCACATAGAGTACGCCCTTCCTCCCAGTGGGAGGTCAAGTATGTCCTGCCTCCTTTGCCAATATCGTCGTTCACTCGTACGCGACCCCTATCTTGTTGTCCGCTGAACCGTTCATCGGGGGGCAACTTTTAGGAAGAGGTCATTCCGTTAGGAGAAGCCGATGTCCAAACCCGATAAACTACGCGTCTCAGCATTCCTGATGGTATTGAGTGGGTTCATCACTGGCTGTATAGCTCCTCATGCAGGCGATCACCCGCACCAGAAGCTTGAGGAAGTGGAGAAACGTGCTACGGAGTTATCCGGAAATCATGAAAATACAATGGCAGATCTTCATGGGCAACCAGTGAAGCCAACGAATGTTGTTCCACACGGTGAGGAAGACCGGCACTCAATCCAGCGGGGAAACACCCTCTTTAATGGTAAGGCCTCTTGCTTTGGATGTCATGGGCACAATGGGGATATCCGGACGGCATCTCCTGCCAAAGTCACATCCCTGGACCCACTGCCTACCGATCTACGAAAGCCGACCAGTAAGTCTGTACGACAATTATTTCTCGTCGTCAAGTATGGTATCCCAGGAACAGGAATGGTTCCGCTTAAGGGAACGGCGAAACTTCGCGACGAAGACATTTTCGACCTGCTTGCATACGTGCTCAATCTCCAAGGAAGTCCACATTCCCTGGCGGTGATCTCAACGCAGAGTCTTCGTCCCCATACTGAGACGGATGTCGCGATCGCAGTGATGTGTCAGCATGAAGCGATGGCTCATTACGACACAGAAGAGCACTGCGATGACCGCTATGCAAAACGTTATCGAGAGCTCATTATCGGTCGACCGCCAGATATTTCTCCCGACCGCTACGCGGAAATTGAACGAGAGTGCAAGCAGAATGCTGCCGGGGATCTGGACACGTTAATGCTCTGTTACCGAGCGGAGTACACGGCATCGAGATCAGTTCCGCGACCACATCGGTAATGCCCAGCCATTTAATCTTGGTCACCTAGGTAGATTAGCTTGAAATGCATTTTGTCCTTCTTGATTTTGAGTCAAATGCATGGCAGATAAATTCCCATTCACCCTGTTGACCTGCTCTGGTCAGAATACACGGTATTTCTTTTTGGGGATCATCGTCTTTAGTGCATGAAATACATTGGCTCGGCTTTGGTATTAGTTCGGGATTTATTACTGTGCCGTCGTCTCTATAAAGTCCATATAGCTTTTCACTGTCTTCCATAAAAATATTTATACCTCCCAATATTTCTCGTTTCTATCTTGCGTAAAGCGATCGGGAATAGCAAAACCAATCAGGCTCGAAACCTCAGCTCTGTGGCAAAACGATCTTGGTCAATCTGGTTTCATCGGTTCCATGCCTATCTCTTGGTCGTCTTGAAGTGACTGCGTAGAAAACGATTGGACTAAATCAGGGCCTAAAGTCTCTGTAACTGTGGCAGCTTCAACTCTCCCGCTCTCATTGTTGCGATCTGCCACCACGCTGCCACCAGAACAAGACAAATCAGCCCCCTCAGCACCAACTGTGCCAGTGTCCTGAGTTGTGGTTTCTTGTGGGGTTAGATTATCTGAAGTTGCACCAGGGGTAATTCCTAAACTGCGGGTCGTACGCGAAACGGCATCTGGGGAAGGCATAGTCTTCCCTAGGCTGCGGGATAGACGAAGGCCTCGTCCTAGGGTTTCCTCTTTCGCCCCTCGTCTGCGACCTGGGGTTAGGGGCTTCTGCTACGCGCGCATGCCAGTTAACCCGCTGCTTCCTTGTAAAAACTCGCATGAACCGCTTCATCAAGTCGCTCGTCTAATCTTGACCTTCGGTTCCCGATCTCCGGTTGACGTACCAGTCGGCTGGATCTTCGTCCGATCCATGGTCGCGTTGTTGGTCTGTTGAGTGACCTGCCCAGATTCAGTGTCTTTATTGATGATCACCGTGAGCCCTTTGGGGGGAGGCGCCGGCATCTCAATCTCTCGCGGCACACCCCCCATCAGCGCCACGATCCGATCTGCTGATTTAATCCGCACGTCATGGTCCGGGATAACTTCTTGTGTCTCTGGATCCTTCGCAATGCAGGCAATCCCTTCAGTTCTGGATTTCACGATCACCGCCGCGTCGAGTCCATCGACATACGGGCGGACGATCTCTTCAAATTGCTTGTTCCTCGCTGCCATGATCCGTTCGACGGCCTCCGTCAACGCCGATTGCACCAGCGGGCGCTTGACGATGGCAAAGGCCTTTTTCTCGGCCGTTGAGGCGGAATATCCCGCCTCTTTGACGGCTTTCCGTTGGCTGAACCCGCGAGCGAGTCCTTCGGCTACCTTGATCTGATCCTTGCGTTTACCCATCGCAGATCACCTACCAAACACCTACCACGTTCTGCCCTAACACTTCTCTTATCGTAGAATCTTCCAAACTCAGACAGAGAGTTCTCGGCGCTGCGTGACGGTAGCCCTGTGGTAGCAGTGGTCTCTAAGGTCTCGTCATTTCAAGCGTTCTCAAGAGGCAGCAAACTAAGAAACCGCAGGTTAACGTTGACGCTTCTGACCTGCGTACTACTCCATATACAACATACAACGCCCTTCGAGTTATTGCCTAGGAGAACGCACTCCACCAGTCTCAGGAATCTTCCAGCTTACAAGTTGATATCTCACATTTCAGGAAAGACTGGGAGGCTGAGGCACAGCAGATCCTAGAGAAATAGTTGATTGGTCCGAAACCGAGAACAGTCGCATTCATGTGTCACCTGTCGAATGCAACATACCTGAATCAGATCGTGCTCCCTAGCCAAGCTGTTCAAGTATCATCTCAGCCTCAATTTGTTCAGCAGTGGCAACTCGCGTATGAAACCGGGAGCGGACTGGATGCAAGACCAGTTTAGCGGCATCCGGCCGGTTCAGTTTTCTTAAGAGCCTGGCCATACTCATCGCGGCTCGAAGTTCAAGCATGCCTGCATGCTGACCTTGTGCAATCCTAAGGGCTTCAGTAAAGCACTGCTCCGCGGCAGAGGCGGATGGTTCGGATTGTTCCAGTAGCAACTCCCCTTTCAGCCGAAGCAGTTCGGCTAGCCAGAACTCTTCCCCCTGGGTGGAGGTAACCCTGAGTGCCGCCTGGATCGCCCCCAAGCCTTCATCAATACGTTTCTTATGCAAATAGAGTTCTGCAAGCAACGCTAAGGTATGGGTATTGTTGAGACTTGCGCCAGTCACTTGCTTGACAGAGAGTGCATCCACTAGTTTGGCAAGACCTTCCTCACGACCCTTTTCTGCTAGAGCCCACCCTTGAGAGGACATTGCCCATGCCAACCCAAGTTCAAATGAGTACTTGGTTGAGATGGCAACGGCCTCCTCAGCGAGGTGCAGTGTTCGATCAGTGTCGCGAAGAGACGTCGAGATCCAGCAAACAGTTGCTAATGTAAATGCCAGCGTGAATGGGTGTTCCAACGCCCTTGCCATACCAATGGCCTCTTGTAATAACGCTTCGACTTCATCGACCTCGCCCAATATCCACAGTGTTCTAGCCAGGATAATTCGTGCAGTGATACCAGGGTCTTGAGTGTAGGGTAATGTCTGTGAATGGTGTCTGGTTGGATCGTATAGGGACTTTGCCGCAAGCAAATGGGTCTTGGCTTCGTCAAACCGACCGAGGAACGAATAGGTCGAACCGACGCTTTCATGTGCTCGAATCAATAGATCCGGATTCTGCTTGCGATTCGCAAGAGACATGAGGTGCTCGGCCAAATCGCAGGCTGTTGCGAGAGGTCCCCTAACCAAGTGGGAAACCCATAACCCCCAAATAGCAAGAAAGTGATGCTCAGAATCCCGGTTTCCCTGCGAGATCTCCCTCGCCCTGACATAATTATGCTCTATATCCTGGGAGGCATATCCCTTTACTGTTAGCATTGGGGGGCCTCGTTCAATGAGAAGTTCCAGTTCCAAGGCATCACGCTCCTCACTTTCCGGCAAATCCTTCAAGAGTGCCAATGCGCTATTGAAATGGTTGAGCGCTTCGATATTAGCTGATCGCTCTGCATCTCTTCGAGCCGCAAGGTGCCAATACTCAACGGCCAAACCTATCAATCCTGCCTGTTCATAATGATAGGCAAGGAGGTCTGGTTCCACTTTGACCCGCTCGGCGAACCTGTTCTCTAGGATTTTGGCGATACGGGCATGGAGGAGGCGACGAGATTTCTTCGGGAGTGTGTTGTAGGCCGCTTCGTGGACGAGCGTATGCTTAAAACGATAGCGTGACAGCGGCCGTTCACCTTCCTGCAGAATCAGGCCCGAAGAGATAACCAGATCGAGGGCGGTGTTGAGTTGGTTATCCGCTACGTCGACAGTGGCCCGTAGCAGCTCATAGCTAAATTCCCGTCCTATTGCGGCTCCGATCTGAACAATTTCCTTGACTGGCCCTAATCGGTCCACCCGCTCCATAAGCAGCGCCTGTAGACTATCAGGAATGGCCATTTCCTTTAACGGAGCCTTGAGGGTAAATGAGTCAGTTTCTTCCATCAGCAATCCGGACTCCAGCATACTTTCCGTCAACTCCTCGATGTACAGCGGGATGCCATCCGTCCTGGCAAGAATCGCCTGCCGTACTTCTTGGGGTAGTACCTTTCCACCCGTCATCGTCGCAATCAGCTCGGCGCTCTGCCGACGCGGAAGCCGACTCAACGTCAGAAACGTAACATGATTGTATTCCGCCCAAACCGGCCTGAAGTCTGGTCGAAGGGTAATGATCGCTAACAGCCGCATTTGTCTGATCCGGTCGATGACCCTCGTCATGAGGTCCAGTGTGGTGGGATCAAGCCAATGGGCGTCCTCCACGATGAGTAACACTAAGGAACGATCCGCTCGGCGTTGCAGGTACTGCACGAGCGCTTCGAGGGTCATGTCCTTACGTTTGTCAGGCGACATGTTCGCCAGCTGCTCCTCGCCATCTCCTTGGACTGCGAGTAGATCCGTAAGCAGAGCAACTGTGATTCGATCGTCGAGACCGCAGTTGGCCATGAGCGTAGCGAGCTTCTGCCGTTGCGTGTACGCGCCATCCTCACCGATCAGCCTCGCAGCCTGTCGCAGATATGTCACCACTGGATAGAGTGCCGTATTGGTATGGTGTGGTGAGCCCTGAAATTGGATCGTCTCTTGATGGTCCCCCGTCAGTTGGCCGCGCAGATGTCGAACTAGCCGCGATTTGCCGATGCCAGCCTCACCGCAGAGAAGAACGACCTGTCCTTCACCGTTGACCGCCTCGCGCCAACGACCCAACAGAAGCGCCATTTCGTGCTCTCGACCGATGAACTGCACTAATCGGCCGGATCGATACGACTCAAATCGACTGGCCGTCGGTTTGGCGCTCACAACCTGCCAGATCTGGACCGGTGCCTCGAATCCCTTGAGAGAGACCGTTCCCCGATCAGCAAACTCAAACTCGCTCCCGACCAAACGCTTCGTTACTGAATCAACAATTAATTGATTAGGTGCAGCCAGTACCTGAAGGCGGGCAGCTAGATTTGGCGTTTCACCAAACACCGATCGTTCCTTAGCAGTATCCTGTCCGATAAGTTCGCCCACGATGACGGGACCGGTCGCAATTCCGATTCGCGCCGCGATGTCATATTCCTGATCAGGACAGTGCTCACGTGGAAGGGCCTTCACCAACTCCAAGACGGCCAGCCCAGCATGAACGGCGCGCTCCGCGTCATGCTCATGAGCATGGGGGTATCCAAAATACACCAACAGTCCGTCACCCATGTATTTTGCGATAAAGCCGTTGAATCGGTTGATCGCTTCACTACAGGTATCGAGAAAATGTCGAATGGATGTTTGGAGGTCTTCAGGGTCCAACCGGCGAGCCAACGCCGTCGAACCCACAAGGTCACAAAACATGACTGTCAATTGGCGACGCTCCGCCTGATCTCGGCCTAAAGGGAATCGCGTTGTTTCCTGGCCGAATGCGTTGGGTACAAGTTGAAGACCATCACTGTCGGCCTGTTGGGACAGTTGCGTGATGGCGCGCAGGAGTCTTTTTCGATGGCCCAGTAGAACGCCCAGGGATGTCAAATCCCCATCATTTAATTCGGGCAAGACATCCCACGTGATGGCGTTTTGATGAAATACCTCACGATAGCGATTGAGCTCGAGACTTTCCAACCATGCCGAGATGCGATCATCCATCATGAATGCCCAAGCCCGGATCGGTGAACGTCGCCCATAAAATTACTGCCTGTTGCAGCTGGTGATGCGTTGATTGATAATACCGCCATGATCAACAGTTCTGACTCAACAAAAATCGGGTATCGGACCATTATCCGACACATAGAACACCGTCTCATCTCAATCGGAATGTCGGTGATCGCGTACCTTCTCGAGAGAGCTGTCCTGCGCTCAATTAAACGCGACGCCACCCGGTCTTGATTCTCACAAACCGCTGACCAAACCACTCGACATCAATGCCCCCGTAGGAGATCGAAGACCAGTCCAAGAGTCAGCAGTCCAGCAACGATTCCAAATGTGAGCGGCACCCAATCTCCAACTGTTCCCGACATAGCCGTGAGCGCACTGGATAGGATGCCTGTTGAAGCGGCAACGCCCAGCGCAAGACGCCGCCCTGTCCGTCGAACCATCTCTTCAAGCGAAGTGGCCTTGAAATTCACGACAAGCTTCTGACCGGCACGAGCGCCGATCAGGTGTTCGATGGCTTCGGCCACCCGTTCAGCTCGTACTTTGAACTTTTGTAGCTGATACGCGACTGTTTTGGGATCGAGTGCGGCTCCCATACGCTTGATCATGACGCGCATTAAAAACTTGCCCGCGACATCATAGGGATCGAGCTTCGGATCAAGATTTGCCGTCGCCAGTTGGACCTGCGCGAGCGCTTTGGCTGCAAGCGTGAGCGAAGCCGGCAGCGGTACGCCATGTCGGAACGCAATCGTGCTCATCTCTTGTAGTAACGGTCCAATCTGCATCTCGGCGAGGGTCGCCTTACGGTACTTCGCCATGACTTCGCCGATTTCACTTTGAAAACGTGGCACGTCTAGATCACTGCGGTCTATCGAACCAGTCATCATCAGCGTGACATCGCTCAGAAAAACCCCGTCTTCCTTCCACAGCGCCATAAGCATGAGCAGGAGATGCTCCCGCAAACCGGCCTCGATGGCACCGACCATTCCAAAATCAAGAATGTAGATGCCGCTTTTCCACCACATGAGATTGCCTGGGTGGGGATCAGCATGGAAAAATCCGTCGACGACGATCTGTTTATAGAAACTTTCCAGCAGCTGACGAGCGGCCTCGATTCGCTCCTGACCTTCCGGCGCCTGTGCGATAGGGATCCCTTGAATTTCCTCCATGACCAATAAGCGGGCGGTCGAGAGCTCCTGGTACACAGAGGGGACCGCCAATCGATCGTAGTCTGCGAGCACGGTCTGCATCCGCTGGATGTTTTCGACCTCTTGACGAAAGTCGAGTTCGCGCCGGAGCGATGTAGAAAGGTGCTTAAACACCGCGGCCATATCCACGACCTGGTTGAGGGCCTCTCGTTGTCCCACTTTTTGAGCGAATATCTCGAGCAAGGCCAAATCCTGTTCGATGTCGGCCTGGGCCGTGGGTCGTTGCACTTTGACGACGACTCGGTCCCCGTTTTCGAGCGTGGCCCGATGGACTTGTGCAATGGTCCCAGCGGCAAGTGGCTTTGGATCAATTGACTCAAACACGTCTTCCCACGGTACCCCCAATTCTTGCTCAGCAACCCGAACAACCTCCTGTTCCGGCATGGGTGGTACGTGACTTTGCAACATGGCAAGTTCTTCGATGTATTCTGCAGGGAGGAGATCTGGACGCGTGGATAACACTTGCCCGAGTTTCGAGAAGGTGGGACCTAGCTCCTCCAGTGCCGCTCGTAGACGCTTAGCCTGTTGACGCCGTATGGCAACATCTGATTGATCTGATTGGCTAAAGAGCTCTTTGAGACCATGCTTTGCCATCACCGTCGCAATGTGTATCGCTCGCCCCCCCAGGTGAGGTTCAGAAGTTGTAGATTCACCCTGATGCTGAATAACTTGCACCGGTTCAGGCCCCTGTTTACCAGCAGCCTGAAGGGTATTCACAATAATGACCGTGCAGCGGGATTTGTGACTGATGCGGTTTGGGACATTACCGAGTAAAAATTCCTTTCGCCCCGCCATGCCCGAATTACCGACCACCAGAACGTCGATGGCTTCGCGCTCAGCGGCATGAACGATAGCCAATGCCGGATTGGGATCAATAGCGACAAGGGCATGTCCGCGCTCTCCGGCTAGCTGTCTCACAACATGAACAAGCTCCTGATTCGCGGCGGCGGCCCTAGTCTGCTCAGCGGCGCCAAATTCCGTGGTAGCCGGGTGATTTGGCACAATCACCTGCACCACAAACAGCTCTGCCCCGAATCGGTCGGCGAACTCAGCTGCCCACTCGACAGCGTGGTCTGCCGTCTTGGAACGGTCCGTGCCTACCATCACTCGTCGTATGGCGTGACCTTGGAAAGAATTGTCCATCTCGTCTTCCCTGGTTTCTAAAATCGAGGGTTGCTCGCCCCGGATGGGTGGACTGAGCATGTATTCGACTGCTATTGATCAGTCCGTTTGAATTCGGCGATCAGCAGATCGGTAACCACCCCACCCATTGCCGAGTTCTATCCGGCGATGATTCGGGTACCCACGACTGTGCGCAACCTCAATCGTTTGTTTTAGCCTTGTTAAAGAATACGCGAATCAAAAACAAATAACGAGGGGAATGTCCTCACTGGTCCAGCAGTTTTGGACCTAAATCACTGGTAGAGGGCATGGCCAAGCTAGAAGCAGCCCTATCTTGTCTCATTTGCCTCTGACTCATCCGTGGGTGGTTGAGATTGAAACGATGAGGCACTATCCGGACCTATGGTCTCTGACCCTGTAGGGGCTTCAAATCTCGCCCCCTCATATTTGGAATTTGCTACCACTCTGCTACCAGGACGGGACAAACCAGCCCCACTAGCACCTACTGTGCCAGCTTCTTGAGTTGTTGTTTCTGGTGGTATTAGGTTGTCTGAGGGAGGGCTATCTGCATTTTGTAAACCGCAGGTTGGAGGTTCGATTCCTCTCGCCAGCTCCAGACGCTCTGCTGCCGCTTCAACCTTGAGTCGGTTTACCGCATCACCAGATCCCCCGTTCAATCTGATTCATGCAACATACAATATCTGATGCTGGATGAGGAGGTATCAGGCCCCTGTTGCGTGAACAGCTATACCAATCTACTATGCTGGGACCTTCGAGGAGGGACATATCAATGGGGAAGTGGCACGCAAAAAGGCTGGCTGCCTGTCTCTGTATTCTGGTGATGACTCCACCGACTGCACGAGCAATATCGAACGACACCTCCGTCGCTGAACCACCGTCGCAGGAAGAGACGCTGGCCTTTATCAAAGGGACATGGGACGTGTGTGCCACCATGCAGAGTGGATGGCAACGCATGCTTGCAAAAGACGGATCTCTCTGGCAGGTGAATAGAATGGCCAAGGTAACCGTGGCGATCATACCCCCGTCTTCCCTCAGAATTGTCACACGCCTCAATGAACGTAGGAAATTGAGCGGAGTATTTGAGATCCAAGCACCAGAAGAAAGAATTCAAGAGTTCGACTTGAGCGGACTCTCTCCCAACGTAAACCGGCAGCGTGATGGTGAGGACACAAACCTCTACGAGATTGGGTTACGCTGTGCACATGCAGCGTGCATAACCGAATGGGTTGCTCCTCTTGCCATACCTGGCAAACCCCTCCACGACCTCAGAACGGGGAAATTGGCTGTCACAAACCTGGATGAACTTGTCTATGCAGATCAGCCGTCAACGAAGAGCCCAGGGGGAAAGAAGGGAGAGATTTCCATACCTGTCTGCGACAGGACATCGTTAGAAAGCCTCTCCCAAGCTTTTCAACACGCAATTATCAAATCCGGTGGAAAGAAGCCCTTGTTCTAGAGCACTGTCAGACTTCGGTCATGGGGATGGCTGACAGGTCGATGGAAGATACGCTTATCGTTCTGCTTCTGTAAGATCCCGTTCATTCTCGAGTGCTTCCATGTCCGAGTCAAATCTCTCCTTCGTGGTGGAGGGATGTAGGCCGTACTTCCTGAGCATTTTGTAGAAGTCAGCCCTATACCGGCCGGCAAATTGAGCGGCACGTGAGATATTTCCTCCGGTCAACTGGAGCACATTTTTCAAGTAGGTTCGCTCGAAATCTTCCTTCGCCTCCGTGAGCGGCTTGAGCGGTGACTCAGCAGCCACACTAACCGATGGCATCAGATCGGGGGTCAGCATCTCTTGTCGCGACATCACGACGGCCTTTTCGACCACGTTTTCCAGCTCCCGTACATTGCCCGGCCACGGGTTGATCATCAACCGATGGAGCGCAGACGGTGTGAAGCCCTTCACCTCTTTGTTCGCCCGTTTCGCACTAAGTTTGAGGAAATGCTGCGCGAGGAGTGGGATGTCGTCACGTCGATCCCGTAAGGGTGGAATAAAGAGCGGTACTACGGAAATACGATAATAGAGGTCATTTCGAAACGTCCCGTTCTTGACCGCCTCTCCGAGGTCTTTATTGGTGGCCGCGATGATCCGCACGTCGACTTTGACCGACGTCTCCGACCCGACTTCACGAACCTCTCGTTCCTGTACGGCACGCAACAGTTTGACCTGCATCGACAGCGGCATTTCGCCGATTTCATCAAGAAACAAGGTGCCACCATTGGCCATCTGAAAAAGTCCTCGCTTCGCGCCATGCGCACTCGTGAAGGCACCCTTCACATGCCCAAACAACTCACTCTCAAAGAGCGTTTCAGGGATCGCGGCACAATTGAGCGCCACAAAAGGACCTTTACTGCGTCGGCTGTTGGTATGGATGACACGAGCCATCACTTCTTTCCCGGTGCCGGTTTCCCCAAACAATAAGATCGTGGCATCCGAATCAGCCACCTGCGCGACTTGTTGGAAGAGCCGTTGCATCGCCGGACTGCGCGCGACGACATTTTCCAATCCATAGAGTTCCTTGACCAACGACTTGAGTCGCTGAATTTCCTGACTCATCCGCTGTTGAGAAAGCGCCTTCTCGATCGTCTCTTTGAGTTCTTTGTCGTCGAACGGTTTAGTGAGATACCCGAATGCTCCACGCTGCATCGCCTCCACCGCATTGGGAATGCTGCCATGGGCGGTGAGGATAATCACCGGCAATCCAGGATGATGTCTCAGCAGCTCCTCGGTGACATCCAACCCATCTTCACCTCGAAGCCGCAGGTCTGTAATGGCTAAGTTAAACATCGTTTTCTTAGCCTCTCCCACTGCATCCTTTCCGGACGTGCAAGCAGTGACCGAAAATCCCATAGCGGATAGCCGCATTTTCAATAAATGGAGCAACCCCTCATCATCGTCGACTACGAGAATGTTTTCCTTCTCCATACAATCACTATTCCTTCCGATGTGCGTTAGGGTGTCGTCTCGGGGCTCGGAACCGGAACGGTCGTCAACGGCGGACGGAT
Organism: Nitrospira sp.; assembly: GCA_036984345.1. Classification (GTDB taxonomy): domain Bacteria; phylum Nitrospirota; class Nitrospiria; order Nitrospirales; family Nitrospiraceae; genus Nitrospira_D. Next base: position 212,118 of record BQXA01000001.1, read on the forward strand.
CGGACGCACTTTTTCTCGCATCTCCTGATCAATCCGTTTCAATGCATCAAGCTGCGTCGAGAGCTCTTCAATCTTTCGGTCTCGCTCCGCAAGTTGTTTTTGGAGACTTTGGATCGTCGCCGGTCCAACGGAAAGCTTCCCCGAGTCCTTTCTGGTCTGCAGTGACTCAATCTTCTGTTCCCGGTCCTCAAGCTCACGATGCAATGCCTCAACCGTCTCCGATTCGTCCCCCTGGGTGGATCGAAGCTGTTGGATGTCCAACTCCCGATCAAGCAAGTCTCGCACCAGACGGTCAGCCGTTGACGCCAATGATGTATGAGCGCCTGCGATAGCAGGGGCAGTTGAGACGGATTCGAGCCAGGATTTCGGTCCTGGCGTCACAGGTTGTTGTAATAATTGAAGCCAGGCCTGACTCGAGGCCGCAAATTTTCCTTTCGGTGCTGTTGTCATCACCAGTTTAAAATATTTCTCAGCAATTTCGCGACTTTCGTAAAGACCGAGTAAGGCTCGAGAAAAATAGAGATGATCGCAGGGGCTCGGGCCAATACATCTTGAGATCAAATCCTCCTGTTTCCTTCCAAGCATTTGAAAAGATTTAAGTTCTTGTGGTTCCGCCATGAAGTATGAGCGGGAAACCGGAGCGGGCGTCGTCCAGGCCGCACATCCAGCTAGCAGGATGAAAATCAGCATCGGACCAATTGTCCTACACGCTACCGTTCTTTTCACGATTGCCTATCCTTTTCTGGCTTGGTCAACCGTAGGATAAACCGTACAGTTGTCCCCTTCCCTTTCTCACTCTCAATCCAGATTCTTCCCCCATGCGCTTCCACAACCTTCTTCACCAAGGCTAATCCCAACCCGCTCCCCGCCGTATGTCTCACTTTCGTACGACCTTGATAGAACCGCTCGAATATATGTGGGAGGTCTTCCTGAGCCACCCCTGGTCCGGTATCGGAAACCGCCACCTCGAGAACCCCCGCCTGTGGGTCAGACTTCATCTGAACTTTGACCACTCCCCCCTCAGGGCTGAACTTTAGCGCGTTCGACAGCAAATTATCCAAAACTTGTTCAAGACGTGACGCGTCCGCCTTCACCCACACTCGATCACCAATATCTTCCAGTACAAGCTGAACATGCTTGGCATCGGCAAGGAGCCGAACTTTGTCGATGGAGATTTCCCCAATACGATGGAGGTCAACTGGGACAATGCGGTACTCCATCATTCCAGCTTCCATTTTTGAGAGATCCAGAATCGTGGAAATCAAATGGATCAATCGTCGGCTGCTTTCAGCCATGATCCGGAGAGTCGTTCGTTGCTCGGGCACCAACGGACCGGGGATCTCATCGAGCAGCAAGTGTGTCCCCTCCCGAATCGAAGCCATCGGTGTCCGTAGTTCATGAGAGACGTGCGCGAGGAACTCGGCTTTCATATCATCAAGTTCCTGCAGTTTTTTGCCCATCCAGTTCACCGTATCAACCAATTCGCGTAGCTCGGCGGGAGCCTTAATCTGGAGTGATGCGCCAAAATTCCCTTGGCCAATTTTTCTGATATGGCCTTGCAATTGTCTGAGTGGAAGCAAAATGGTGTAGCTGGCGACACCGGCGAGCCCCAACCCAAACACCAAGGCCACCAAAACGAGTTGTTCGGTGACAGCCTCAGCTTGCGCGGCACTGGCACGCGATTCACTCACCTCAACACTCATCCGAGCCTCATGTAGATCGATATAGTTCTGAATGGAGGCCGACATCTGGTCCATAATGGTATCCCGTCGGCCCTCATAATCTGTCCCTATGCGTGGGGCACCTTCGCCTACCCCTTGAAATTGGTCCTGAAACAGTGCCAACCGCGTTGCGAGCAAATCGCCAGTCTCTCTGAGCAGTTTCAGGCCTTGTGGGGAGCGTTCCTGGCTTCGTAGAAGCTGGAGACTCCGTTGAAACTCATCCAGCTCCTCCTTTAAGTTGGTTAAGAACGTGTGATCTTTTGTGGCAACAAATTTCTTCTCGCTGTTCAACTGCGCAAAGAGGGACGCCAATAGACGCTTGGCAGACTCAACCGCCGGATAATGATACGACGCCATCTCCGAACTCATCGACGCCAATTGTCGAAGTTGAAGGAGCGCGTAGAGATTGACTCCTCCCATCACGGTGATGATAACCAAGGCGGTCAGGACCAACCGCCAAAAGATCGAAAGCCGCATGAGTCCGCCCCTCACTCGGACGGGACCATAACTGGGCTGAACTCAGGTGTAGGATAAACCCTACACTATTTCAGCCATGATTCACAAGTCACGGACAACCAGGGGTGCTACCGAAGGATTCTGAATGCCTACCTGTACTAAGTAATCTAAGGACTCGCCACAGGGATCTTCTGACAGGCATCCTTACTGTCTGGCATCAAACTGCCGCGCGAACATTCGTTGCCGTCTCGAAGATCCGTGAAGCGCCGCAAAAAGATGTCCACGAAAGAGTAGAATGGCCATCGCCACCGGAGGGGTCAATAGGAGCAGAATGATCCCCTGCCCTTCGGAATCAATCCCCACATAGGACAACCACCCCTCTATCGCTGTAACCGGCAGCATAAGCATTTGGAAGAAATTGAGTCCTGCTCCACGACCAACAAGACCGGAAAGCGAAAAAAATTCCTGAAGACCGCTGGGAGAAAGCACCACGGGCAAGATGAGGATCGCAAACGGCAGGAACCACTCGATCCAATGCTCCAAGACAAACTCATAGGACGTCTTAAAGACGTCCAGCGGTGAATTATGTCGAACCTGGTAGATCACTTCTGGAGCGGGATTCAGGAGAATAAAGACCAGCAGGAGAAATGCTGAAGAAATAAACTGCCCGTACGGATTCGCTTGCATACCCATATCGAGCAACATCGTCGGTAGCCAGAGGACAAATCCCACGCCGATCACATCCCAAAAGTAGTGTCCGAAACTTTCCGTCACGTCCGTAAGTCGAAGCACCCTTGCGCCACTCAGTGATTGCTCGATCAACCGAAGCGTCGCGCCGACCAAGAGGGCATTGATCATACCGAGCAAAAACCCACCCGCGATGCCCAACGGGCCGACGATCCGCGCAGCGCCGAGGAACAGCACCGCGAAGATGATCAGCGCGATCATCGCCACCCAACTCTTCGTAAGCGAACGCCAGGTTGCCGAGAAGACCTGTCGATAGAGATGGACTGTAGCTGAAACAAGATTGCTCATGCGACCCGTACCCTAGTCGGGATCGTCTCAGAGGTCAAGAACTAGTCACATCGCCGGCAGAGAAATCGTTCATAGTTGACTTGCTTCGCCGGATGATTATCACATACTTGAGGAGAAGACACTTGACCCTCTTACCAGGTGAATCGCCATGGACATGAACCGGATGACCGTCAAAGTACAAGAAGCGTTACAATCCGCCTCTGCGCATGCGCAGCGGAGAAGCCATCAAGGTATCGATGTCGAGCATGTCCTGCTGGCGCTTCTCGAACAGGAAGGGGGAGCAACACCGGCGCTGATCGAGGGAGCCGGTCTTGCCGTGGCTGCGGTTCGGCAGGCAGTCGAGCAGGCTCTCACAAAACTCCCCCAGGTTCAAGGCTCCGGCGCAGCCCCTGGTCAAATTCATATTGCCAATCGTCTCACCCAAGTCTTGAATCATGCGGAAGAGGAGCAAAAGTCATTAAAAGATGACTTCCTGAGCATCGAACATCTGCTGCTGGCCATGGTCCACGAAGGAGGCATCTTCAAGAAACTTGGGCTGACACGAGACCGCCTGTTAGCGAGCCTCCAACAGGTACGCGGCAATCAACGCGTCACGAGTCAAGACCCCGAAAGTACCTATCAATCGCTGGTGAAATACGGACGCGATCTCACCCAACTGGCTGAGCAAGGGAAATTGGATCCGGTCATCGGACGGGATGACGAAATCAGACGGGTCGTCCAGATCCTCTCCCGCCGCACAAAGAATAATCCGGTGCTCATCGGTGAGCCAGGGGTCGGAAAAACGGCGATCGTGGAGGGCCTGGCGCTTCGAATCGTGAAAGGCGATGTTCCGGAGAGCCTCAAGCACAAAAAGCTCTTCGCGTTGGACATGGGTTCGCTCGTTGCCGGAGCCAAGTTTCGCGGGGAATTCGAAGAGCGGCTCAAGGCCGTCTTAAAAGAGATCCAGTCCTCGCACGGTCAGATTCTCCTGTTCATCGACGAATTACATACGGTGGTAGGAGCGGGAGCCGCTGAAGGCGCGATGGACGCGGCCAATCTATTAAAACCGATGTTGGCGAGAGGCGAACTCCATCTTATCGGGGCGACGACGCTCGACGAATACCGAAAGCATATCGAAAAAGACGCCGCGTTGGAACGCCGCTTTCAGACCGTGCTGGTCGATCAACCATCCGTTGAAAATACCATTTCGATCTTACGTGGCCTGAAAGAACGGTATGAAGTGCATCACGGGGTGCGGATCAAGGACAGTGCACTGGTCGCGGCAGCGAAGTTGTCGCATCGGTACATTGCAGATCGCTTCCTTCCTGACAAGGCCATCGACCTAGTCGACGAAGCCGCGGCTCGCCTCAGAACCGAGATTGAGAGTCTGCCGGCCGAGTTGGATGAAGTCTCGCGCAAGGTGCTGCAGCTTGAAATCGAGCGAGAAGCCCTAAAAAAAGAAAAAGACCCGGGAAGTCTTGCCCGGTTGACCGCCCTCGAAACCGAGCTCAACGAAAAGCAACGGGATTTGCAGGCCCTGAAGACCAGATGGGAATCGGAAAAAACATCTGTCGCACGGCTCCGCAAAACACGGGAAGCCATCGAAGAGATCAAACAGAAAATCGAACAGGCCGAACGAGCCTACGACCTCAATCGCGTCGCCGAGCTTCGCTACGGAGAACTCCCTCGACTTGAGCGCGAACTGGAATTGGAACAACACCAGTTGGGCAAAAAGCAGGATGAGACCAAGCTCTTAAAAGAAGAAGTCGATGAAGACGAGATCGCCGCAGTGGTCAGCCGTTGGACCGGTATCCCCGTCTCACGCCTGCTCGAAGGTGAAACGGACAAGCTCTTGAAACTCGAGGAACTGCTCCATCAGCGCGTGGTGGGACAAGAGGAAGGGGTCCGGGCCGTCGCCGATGCAGTCCTGCGTGCACGGTCAGGCATCAAAGATCCGAATCGACCGATTGGCTCCTTCCTGTTTCTAGGCCCCACGGGAGTCGGTAAGACCGAACTCGCCCGGGCACTGGCCGCAATTCTGTTCGATGACGAAGGGAATCTCGTCAGAATCGATATGTCCGAGTATATGGAGAAACACACCGTGGCGCGCTTGATCGGCGCCCCTCCCGGGTACATCGGCTACGAGGAGGGCGGGCAACTCACGGAAGCCGTTCGGCGGCGCCCATTTTCTGTGATTTTGTTCGACGAGATCGAAAAAGCGCACCATGATGTGTTCAATGTTCTCTTACAGGTGCTCGACGATGGTCGGCTCACCGACTCACAGGGTCGTACCGTGGACTTTAAGAATACCGTGCTGATCATGACCTCCAACATCGGCAGCCCACAGATTCTGGAGGCCCAGCAGCGGGGCGCCTCCTATGAGCAGGTTCGAACGGTCGTGATGGGTGAGTTGCGGCAACATTTTCGCCCGGAATTCTTGAATCGAGTGGATGAAGTAGTCGTGTTCCATCCACTCGGCACCGAACACCTGATCAAGATCGTGGAGATTCAACTGGAGCGTCTACGGAGTCGACTGGCGGAACGGCGAATCCCCCTCGCGATCACACCGGCAGCACTCCAGCACTTGGGAGAACGCGGCTATGATCCGGTCTACGGCGCACGGCCCCTCAAACGCCTCATTCAACAAGAGCTGGAAACGCCGATTGCGCGGTTGCTGGTGAAGGGAGAACTACGGGATGGGGATACCGCGTCGCTGGATCTGAAAGATGGGCACTTGGTGTTGGTTCCGACCGTCACCCACGAAGAGGCTTCTAGCCAATAGCGGCGGCGCTCCCCTGCACATCATGGGTGATGCCGCTTTTTTGCTGCTTGTCGATTTTCCATTGCGTCGCCGACACCTGTAGTAAACGCCCCTTCATGGTGTGGAATTCTCCTCGCGAGAAGGACACGACATCGGGTGGCTTCTCCTCAAACTTCAGGAGGATCTTCCCTGAGCCGACCTCTTTCATCACGACACTCGTATCAGTCTTCGTCAGCTCATAGGCTCGCCGTTCGTTGAACATCAGTGTGCTGTCCACCACCTTGGCCAGCATCCGGCCGGTGGAATCAAACAACGCAAAATTCACTAAGAGCGCGCCGGTCGTGGGATGCCGAGCCAGCTGAATCTGCGGCACCCCCTCGATTTCGATCGTGCCGTTAGAGTTCCGGTAAAGATTGGAGCCAATTTCGATATCCATCATTTACATTCCAACAGAAGAGTCTGTTCGTCCAACAACCAAACGGTCATACCAGCATTCAAACGCGGGCTGAATGGAACTACGACTTCTTGATCCGATCCAGAATCAATGCAATACACCCCCCCAATAACCCACCGCCCATAATGGTGGTCAGGAGTTCGACGAGTTTCAATTCCCACACAGACCCTTGAGCCTGCATCACTTCCCTGATACCGCCTTGCACGAGAATGACAGCCAAGGCCATCGTTGCTCCGACGACAAACCACCAAAGAAATACTTTTACAGATGCCACCGAAGCCTCATACCTCAGGATTTCGGTCAAATGAGCGGTATTGGATCGCCTCCGCAACGTGCATGGCCTCGATCTGGTCAGAATCTGCCAGATCGGCGATCGTACGGGCAACCCGTAAAATCCGTCCATGCGCTCTCGCAGAGAGTCTCAGTCGTACCATGGCGTGCTCGAGCAAATCCTGAGCAGCCTGATCGAGCCCACAATACCGCTTTATCATCCGTGGCTTCAACTGTGCGTTTGAATAGATCCCATCCTCCCGGTATCGCCGTCGCTGACGTGCTCGAGCCGCGACGACACGTGCCCGAATTGCGGCTGACCCTTCAGATTCGGGCAATGCTGAACGAAGCTCCCTCACCGGAACCGGGGGGACATCGAGATGGATATCCAACCGATCTAAGAGCGGCCCGGAGAGTTTCGCCCGATAGCGACGAATCTGAGTACCGGTACAAATACACGGCCTGGTCCGATCTCCATAATAGCCACAAGGACAAGGATTCATCGCAGCAATCAACATAAAGCGGGCCGGATACTTCAACGTTCCACTGGCCCTGGTCAGTACAACATGTCCGTCTTCCAGCGGCTGCCGAAGTCCTTCGAGCACTCCCCGTTTGAACTCAGGCGACTCATCCAGGAACAACACACCATTGTGTGCGAGTGAGACTTCCCCCGGCTTGGGAACCGTCCCACCGCCCACGAGTCCGGCATCTGAGATGGAGTGATGGGGGGCACGAAAGGGTCGTACCCTCAGCAATGGACGTTCAGGAGCAAGTTGGCCGGCCACGCTATGGACACGAGTCGTTTCAATCGCCTCCTCCAGCTCCAACAGCGGCAGAATCGAGGGGAAACGTCGTGCGAGCATGGTCTTGCCGGATCCAGGAGGACCGACCATCAGTACATTGTGCCCACCCGAGGCAGCCACCTCCAATGCCCGCTTGGCATGGTCTTGACCACGGACGTCGCTATAGTCCTCATCGTCCGCTGCTCTCGTAGACTCCAGCAGATCAGGGTTCGTCCGGGTCGGGATGATAACTTGGGCCTCCCGCAGAAACTCGACCGCTTGCGGGAGAGTGTGGAGTGGGTAGACATTCACCCCTTGTACCAAGGCGGCTTCAACACCGTTATCCGCCGGGAGGAGCAAGTCATACCCCGTTCGGCACGCAAGGGCAAAGGACAGCGCCCCTGTGATCGGCTTCACTTGTCCATCCAGCGAGAGTTCACCGACCAATACACACTTGTCTAGATTGGACTGAGGAATGACCTCCTCGGCAACAAGTATAGCGATGGCGATGGCCAGGTCGAGCCCCGACCCTTCTTTCTTGACCCCGGCCGGGGCCAGATTCACAGTAATTCGTTTGGCGGGAAAGTGAAAACCGGTGTTCTTGAGTGCGGAACGGACTCGGTCACGACTCTCTTTCACAGTCGCATCTGGCAACCCCACGACCGAAAACTGGGGAAGCCCACCGGAAATATCGACCTCAACGTCGACCAGGTGTGCGTCTAACCCGACAAGAGCCGCGCTCCTTACTTTGGCAAGCATGGAACCAGGGCCTTTCTGTTCTGGACCGCGGCCAAAATCGTGTAATTATAGGAAGTCTCTGTAAGGGTTTCAATAGAAGCGGCCCCAACCCATTCCTCTCTGGCACCGCTCGGAGTGACGCTGTATAATCCAGCACTGTGCCGCTCACCCCTACCTGGAGGGATGATCTGTTCAAGCCTAGTAGATCTGACCGGAAGGCTTGTCCAACTGTGCTCCTCCGTATTGCACTTTGCCTTCTCCTCTTCTCCGTAGAGCGTGTGGCTTCATTTGCCATGAGCGAAGGCACCTCAATCCTCACTCAGCGGGCGAAGAGTACGTCCCCTCATGTCGGCGCTGCCATGGCGGTGCTGGCGACACTGGAACAGGCCCAGGTCCTTCCGCCTGAAGGAAGTCGAGAAGCCGATCACATCATTCAGTCTGTCATCCAGCTTCAATCGGTTCTTGCCAAAGGCACTGATCCGTCCATCCAGAAGTTTGCACAACAGGCCTTGTCACACGCGCATGGTACCAATGCCTCGATGGTCTTCGAACGATTTCGTGCCAATGGATGGACCGCAGACATGCTGGAAGCCCTCGCGGAAGCAGAACAGCGTGCATCTACCGACGAACAACAGGAACTGTCGCCCGGTCTCAGCCAGGTCAACCTCTCCGTGGACGATTTTAGGCGATTGATGCAGCTTGTGCGTGATGGACGATCGGCACTTGAGGCACGAGGGCAAAGTTTTCAAGAGGTGTACGCCCATCACAGAAAGGCGATGCCGGGAGCGGTGGCTCAGGAACGGCAGTAGAAGACATCGCCATCTCGCTACCATATCGTCAGTTCAACCATGACCTAAGGAGGACCCCATGGCAACCCGTGCCTACATACTTATCAAGGTCAAAGCAGGCAAGACTAAAGACGTCGTCACGGCGCTCAAGCGCATTTCCGGCGTCGAACAAGCCCACTCCTGCTTCGGTCGACCGGATATTTTTGTCTTCATTAGCGTCCAGGACGAACGGGCTCTCTCCGATGTCGTCATCACCAAGGTCCACGCGATCGACGGCGTCGAAGAGACTGATACCCACATCGTCGCTGACTCCTAAGCCGAGAGAGGAAGGATAACTGGAGCCCCGCCGAGTTGTGCCGACCGATAACAGGCTTCGGCAATTTCGACGGCTCGACATCCATCCTCGCCCGTCACAGGCATCGGAGCACCGTCTCTCACAGCCTGCAGGAACGCTGTCACCGTAGCCATGACGGTTTGAGAGGGAAGCACTTTAACCTCGTGTATCCCGGTGCCGTCGTGGCAACTGACGCGACAGGTCTGCCAGTCAACCTCGATGCGGCCATGCGAACCCCACCAGTCCGCTCGGCTCACCCGACCCGTCGACACTCGGGCGATTTCTATCTGGCAAATAGTTCCTCCGGATGTAACCAGGCGAATCGACGCAGCGGTTTCCGGTGAAGTATCCGGGCACACGTCCATCGTGCAGCGCACCTCGTCGACCTCTTCGTCTGTCATGAACCGGACGAGATCGAGCATGTGGACACCGATTTCGAGCACCGCCCCACGCCTGCCATAGCCATCCGCATGGTCCGAAGCCGTGGTCCTTTTTTCAATGCGACTGATGAGATGGATGCGCTCAGACCGTCCGATATGCGACTTCAGTTCCGTCATCCGTTGAATCGTGTGATCAAACCGGAGGGTTTGCGCAGTCATCAGCGGAATCGCGGCTTCGCAAGCCATCTTCACCATAGCACGGGCGTCGGCAACTGTCGTGCCGAGCGGCTTTTCGATCAACAGTGGCTTGCGCGCTTCCACGGCCAGCCGACAGATCTCTAAGGCATATATCGGAGGAGTCACGACGATCACCGCATCCACGGTGGGATCGGCAATCAGCAACTCCGCCTTCCCGTAGACCTTGACGGGTGAAGCTCCGGAGAGATCGAACCCCTGCTCAGGATGTTGCCGACATACGGCTCGAAGGGAAGCAGCTGGTACGTCATGGACGATATGACGGGCATAGCGTAGCCCGTGCCGGCCAACTCCGATTAACCCCACTCCGATACGTTCAGACGCCATGCCTTTTCCCCACTGACTGAGAGCCATTGCACGTCAGACCTGATCCTCGTCCTGAATTTGACATTCCCGCAAGCCGCTTCATATAGTAACTTGACAATGAGCGCAAGGCCGCGTCTTTGAGGATTTCCTAAGCATGGTCACGACACACTCCGCACCATTCACGCTGGACCAAATCGGAACAGGGACCGCCCGCTTTCCAAGTGGCGTGCCGATCCCTACTCATAGCGATCAAATGGTCGACCCCTACTTCAAGTCGAGAATGCCCAAGGAGCATCAAGTCGATTGCCTCCTCTTCTGGCCGCAAACGGCGGGCACCTATCCAGGGCTTGTGCTCTTGCACGATCGGTGGGGCTTGACGGGACAGATGAAGGACCTGGGAGCGAAACTCGCCTGCGAAGGATACATGGTGATCCTTCCGAATCTGTACGGCCGGTTGGGCGGGATGGTGACCGCCAACGACGATGTCGCGACGGCTCTCCTGGAACGGCAGAATGAGGGAGACGTCCTGACCGATATCAATTCCTGCTGCGAATATCTCAATATTCGTAATATCACGAAAAAGAACATCCACGGAGTCGTCGGGTACGGAATGGGCGGATCCTATGCACTGAGGTTCGCCTGTCAGCGGAAGCGCCTGCGCGCGGCTGTGTCCTATTACGGGACGATGCTCGCATCCAACGAACGGCTGAAAGATCTCTTTGCGCCGGTCCTCTATCACCAGGCCGGAAACGATCCATTGGTCAGCGCGAACGACGTGGAGGAATTACGACGGACCTCGGCAGCGTATGCCAAGCGAGTCGAGATTCAGGTCTATCCGGAAGCGTCCCACGCCTTTTGTAATGAGATGAAACCCAGCGCCTATGACGCCGAGAGTTCCGCCCTCGCCTGGGAACGAACCGCGAGTTTCTTGAAATCTTGCTTCGAAGGAACATGACGCGAAGCGACCGCCCACTCACCTACCCGATTCGCCCAGAGGTACATGGCCGACGACTCCGAACTCAGCGGAGCCCTGCACGACCCGTGGCGAGATGCCTCCTGTTGGCAGGATTCGTGACCCTCCTCGCTCCACTTACGTCGTCAGCGGAACCCACATCCCCAATGCTGTTAGGCGATGTGGTCGCCCAACAAGCCGATCAACTCGCGGCGGTCGACTCCGATGAACAATCCATGACGCTCTTCACCACTGCCGTCGGACCTGCACTTGGTTTGAAAGACGCCGCAGGAGCACTGGGAGCCAAACGGCTCCCGGGTAAACTCGTCAAAGAGCTGAAACTGGCGGAGTTAGCGGAATCGGTCTTTGAATTGATGGGCGCGCTGGCCCTATGGCAACTGGCTGATACCGTCGACCGTGATTCAAGCCAGCCCTCGACGGCCACCGCGTTGTCTGAAGCCAGACAAGAGTGGCTTCGAGCTCGTGCCAGGAGTACATCATTCGGCGACTTAATCCGTCTTACTCAAGAGAACCCGGCTCGTGCACCTTCTGACATACCTTCGGATCAACACCCCACCAAGCTGTTGTTGGTGGCTCAACGCACGGCGTTTGAAGCCAGTCGACAGGCGACCAAGGCCTGGTGGGATATCCAGAGATGGAAAGATCGCATTCGACAGGCCAAAGGCGAAGCTCGGCTCTGTGGGACCTGGCAATGGACGATCCATAATCATCAGAACCATAGAGACCAGAAGGCGGTTGTCATGTTCCCTCCGGCTGGACAAACCTCGGCTCATGCCGCAACCCCGGCCGAGACCATTGTTCTAGGCGATGCCATTTACTTAAGGTGGGAGAACAACGGGCGCATTCAAGAAGACAGCCTTCTGTTCGTCAAAGAGGATGCGAAGATCGAAGGATCGTTTGTGAACAACACAGGTGGATGGGGATCTATTACCGGTAAGCGAACCGCTGCCTGCCAACCCTAGCCTTTGTCACCCTTTCAAGCCACGCCAACCCAGGATAAGCCATCCGACGATAAAGAGCACACCTCCTACCGGCGTCACCGCCCCCAGCCAACGGATCCCCAGAAGCGACACGCCATAGAGGCTCCCGCAGAACAACAGCGTCCCGGCCAGAAACAGCCACCCAGCCTTCGCGGCTCCACGATCGCGCCCAACACGAACGACGAGACCAGTCAAAACCAGACCGAAGGCATGATACATCTGATACCGCGTCGCCGTGTCATAGACGGCCAACATGTTCGGCTCTAACAGATCTTTCAGCATGTGCGCGCCGAATGCGCCGGCTGCCACTCCCAATCCGGCACTGACACAACCGATCAAGACTAACCAGCGTGATGAGGCATCAACATCCATGACCTACAGTCTCCTGATATCCATGTTGCCAACTAGAGGCGATCATACGTGATCCCAGTCGAATACTCCAACCGGCAAATCGCGCCAGAACCTCCATGTGCGTGTGGTATATTTTGGTCATGCTTCGACCGGCCATGCGCATCATTCCCCTTGGACTTCTAACCATTCTTCTTGGTATGAGCAATGCTGTCGGTGCGGCTGAATCCCAGACCGCTCAGTCGCAACAGGCTGAACCTGGAAAAGGCGTGACCGTCAACGACCTCACACGCGGAGTACGCAGTGCCGCCCAGAATATCGAGAAGGAAATCCCCAAGATTGGCGCTGCAGTCGGAAAAACTTTGAAGTCCATCGGTGCGAATCATTCAGAAAAGCCACAAGATAGGCCTCACCCGCCTGACAAGAAATAGCCGCCATCCAGGCCTTTTCGTTTTCAGCAAATCAGCCTTTGCTTCTCCTCCCAGTCTGCTGTATCTTGTCCGTGAATTTACACGGCCCTGGCGCAGAGTAGTCTCATGTTGTGATCGACTTGTAGCACCCTCTACAGAGAGTTCCAGGTCGACTCATTTCTCGTTTAACAGAGGATCGTCATTATGTGGGACAAAAAGAAAGACGAGAACGAGAGTGGCAATTTTACGGTGCTCGGCAAGGACGTCACGTTCAAAGGCATTGTCCATTTTCATAGCACCGTGCAGCTCGACAGTTCAATTGAAGGTGAGATTCATGCCAAAGGCATGTTGGTGATCGGGGAAAATGCGACGATTCGAGGCTCCATCATTGCCGAAACCGTCGTGAACCGAGGCAAAATCCATGGGAATGTTACGGCGACTGCAAAGATTCAACTTCTCAAGTCTGGAATCCTGCTCGGCGACGTCTCTTCACCATCCTTTTCGATGGAAGAAGGCGCCTACTTCAAGGGCTCGATCGACATGGGCTCTCACCCAGTCGTCGATGAACTCGAACATACCCCCTTGGTCATTACCGAAGCGCCTCAACGGCTGAACGTCTCCCGTCCAATTCTGGTCGAAACCGAGCGAGGGAACTGACGATCTCCTACCCGTTGCTCTGTCAATTGAGAAGAGCCAACCATCATCCGATGGTCCGCTTCTTCGTTCGCCTCTTGTAGTGCTCCCTACGTCAAGACAACAAACCACCGGCAACTCTGGAAAATTTCTGATTGACAGAGGCAGGCGCAACCCGCAATCTTGCGTGCCAGATCCACTTCATTTCAAACCTATATAGAGAGCATGATGGAGGTTTCGATTATTCGGACGAGTGTAACAAAGACCGAATTGAATACGATGGCCACACAACAGTTCGGCGACATGATCAAGGCCGTTGTGGATATTGAACAAGGCATCATGGCCATCGGTGGAGAACTGCATTCCGACGAAGAAGCCGTGCTCTTAGAGCAGGGCTCGCTCAAAAAACACCTATTGGGGCATCAATATCTATCCTGAACGGCCCCCCTCGGAATGGATTGAATTCGACTCGATGATTAGCATACGGCCATCAGGAGGAAACCGTTCTCGGTACGTCGAGCGTCCGGAGATCAGGGATATGGTCACAGCCATCGTCAATCGATTGGTGCAGGGGCAGCAGCATGAGTCCCATTCATGAGCAATTAGCCGCAGGACGTTGGCACAGCCTCTCGCTCGTCGAGCAACTCGCCAACGTGGGGAGCGACGTCGCACGGGCTGCCCGTTGGTACGGAAAGGACCAGCAGCGCTGCGAGCAGGCGTTCGACCGCGCCATTGAACTCCTGGATTTGACGATTGCAGACGAACGGTGGAAAGGTCGGCGGAAAGAACTGACGCGCGCGCGTGAGCTGCTCTGCGATGCCATGTTCGGCGGAACCACCTACGGAAGTGACTTGGCGTCACTCGACCGATACTTCTTTCACTTCGCCATGGCGGCCCGGGTTGGGCGGTGAGAAGGGGTTACCATCCTCGTCAGGGAACTCAACCCTATGCTGTTCAAGATGGAAAATGAGATCGATCCGCTTCACGAGATGAAGGCAGATGAAACAGTTGCTGTCTGGCACCGCAAACGATCCTGAGCAGACAGTTATAGAGCGTCTCCGCTCACAACCGGCGACAAAGGAGAGGCCCGATGAGACCAGACGTGGGGATTGTTCTCTGGATTTCGATGGCGATTGTGCTGGGAACGGGTCTTCCAGCCATGTCCGTGAACCCTTCAGATCTAAAAAATATGACATGTCGTCTCACCACTCCGGATTCAAAAGGCTGTACGGGAATCCCTACGCTTCGATCTGGCGTGTTGACGTTATCGAAGGCGGGAACCTTTGAACTGAAGGCCCATTACGATGGATGTTTTTTTATGGAAGATGTGACCACGTCCGGGAAATTTCTTGCTTCCCATTTCAAGAATACGATGAGCCTTGAGCTCCTCAGCACAAAGACCACCGGTGTGAAAGACACGGCCGGAGATTTTCCACGGACTCTCGGGTTTGCAAACGTACAATACGACACGTTCCATGGGTATTTCGTTGATTTCTCGGCTTTGATCCGGGGGCGTGGACGCCATGCCGAGGACGTGATGACCTCGAAACTTCAATGCGAGGTATCGGAGTGAACGTGCGAGTCATTGTTCATAACAGAAAGGAGCTCCAGGATGGCAAATCATAAAGAAGTGTTAGAAGGCTGCACCATCGAGATACGGGATGACGATCACTTGACCATTAATGGGAAGGAAATTCACTATGAGCACAATCGTAGCGATGGAACGTGGTCTTCGAAATATCTGCCCTATACGAAATATCCGTCGTTATTAGTAATGGCCAGAGCCATCGTGCGAGACACGGTTGAGTTTTCTCATGTAAAAGAATAGTCAATACGGAATGCGCCTACATGGGAGGTGTCTATGGCGATCAGAAAAGATGCGAATACTCTCACTGCCGCTGAGCGAGCCGAATTCGTCGCCGCGATCAAAGCGCTGAAAGCGGAAGGCATCTATGACCAATTTGTCCTGCGTCATGCCAATGCGGTCATGGATGCCATTCATCGAGCGCCGGCCTTTTTGCCCTGGCACCGCCGGTTTATTTTTGATCTTGAGGTGGAACTGCAGCGTGTGTCAGGCAATCCCAATCTCGGGATCCCGTATTGGAACTGGGCAACAGGAGGAGCGAATGCTTCGATGTGGGATGACGACTTGCTTGGTGGAGATGGAGATGCCGGGGGAGTAGTCCGGACCGGGCCGTTTCGGGCCGGTGAATGGACGGTGATCAATTCCAGCGGACTTCCGGCCGGTCCGCTGATGCGATCCTTTGGGCAAAGCGGAATGCCCACCTTACCGACTCAAGGCGAAGTCAATCAGGTCCTCGCCGTGACTCCCTATGATGTAGCTCCGTGGAACACGGGCAGCAACCCAAGTTTTCGGAATCAACTCGAAGGTTGGATTGGCCCCAACCTGCATAACCGCGGCCATGTGTGGGTGGGCGGATCCATGCTGCCGATGACGTCGCCGAACGACCCGGTCTTCTTCATGAATCACTGTATGGTGGATAAAGTGTGGCATGATTGGCAAGTCCGGTTTCCGAATCAAGGGTACTTGCCGGAAACGGGAGGGGCCTTTGGGCAAAACTTGAACGATCCGATGGACAGCACTCCTTCCGGACGAATCGGTCCTCGACCAATCGATGTCTTGAACAGTGTAACCTTGGGAATCGTCTATGATGACGCGACCGGTCAACCTCAACCGCAGATTCCGGTCATTGTTATTGGCACCAACCCAACCGCCGCAGACATCGGAGCTCCTGGAGAGGCTGATCTCTTCCAATTCGACGTGTCCACGTTTGGCTCGTACACCATGTTTACCAGCGGGCCGTCCGATACCTTCATGACGCTGCTGGGCCCCAATGACCAGACGGCTCAAGTGGCCTCCAATGATGATGGCGGAGAAAACTTGAATTCGCAAATCACTCGCAACCTCTCGGCAGGGACCTATTTCTTGCGAATCCGCCTGTTTAGTCCGAACACCACCGGGGTCTATTCTGTCGGAGTCCGTGCGGAAGGCAATGCGCCGTCCCCGACCATTCCTGAACTGACGGTTGATGGGGCAGGTCTGAATTCCTCGATTTCGGCCGCGAATGAAAGTGATCTGTACCTGTTTCGAATTACCAACCGAGATACGTACACAATCCAAACCAGTGGGACCACCGATACCTTCCTGACTCTCCATGGCCCCAATAGTCAGATTCCGGAGATTGCGCGTAACGATGATGGTGGCGTCTCGGTCAATGCGCTGATTCGACGTCAAATCGACCCCGGCGAATATTATGCGCGCGTCCGGCACTTCTCTCAATTGGGAACCGGTCCCTATACCATTCGTGTCAGCCGCGGCTGATTTTGAAGACCGGCATCCCTTTCTTGGGATGCCGGTCTTCAGGTACAAGGGCGCCGGGAATCTGTACTTCCCCTACTGTGGAATATTGTTTCCGGTTCGTCATCACTTCACTCTTACCAACCAACATCGCGAGGAAGCTTACCTAGCGCCGTGCGTATTGCCACGCGGCAACTCTTCAACAAACCCAATATAGCCTTCCCGCACTTGCTGAAACACCGCCGTCCGTTGTGCGTTCATGGCAACAGTCTCCTCCAAACGAGTATGCCAGACGGACTCGGAGAAACTCACTCAGGTTCGCTGGCAGCAATGGAATCTATCTACGAGTACAATGATCCTGCCAGCCTCTCCTCACAGAATCCTCCGACTCCCTCACCTGTATCACTTCCGCTCACACGCCGATAGACCGCTACAATGATCTCATAGCAGGTCCATACAGACCTACTTGATGGATCTGTCACTCCCTACACCAATGAGTCATATCTTTACCGTGCCCGCGGCGCTACTATCCCGCCGCACTTCAGCAGGGCATCGTCCTTAAAATGCGTGTGATTGATCGTGGGTGTAATGCCTGATCTCGGGTGACGGTGGTTCGACAGAAGAAGCTGTGAATGCATTTAGATACTCACTGAATCGAAAAAGATTCACCCAGCCGCCCTTCATTACTCGCAATACGGCACAAAGCTTCACAATATACATAACTGTTTATACATGTTACAGGCGGTACGGCCCTTGCTGGGTGAGGTCAGCAAGACGATACCTGATATCGAAGAGTGTCTGTCTTTCAGATGTAGGGCAACCGCTATCAATTCAAAGGAGCTACAGCATGAAATCACACGTGATACTCACAGGACTAGCCTTCGTTGCACTATTGTCGAATGCCTGCGCCAACAAACCAGCTGTATCACCAGACAATCCTCCTTACAACAAGCTAGCCAGCAAGAACATCAAACACTGCACAAATGACAATAACAAGAAAGCCCAGGAAGTGCGAGCTGAGACAATTACCCTCAACGTACAGATCTGCGTGTTTTATTCTGGTGACGGATTGAGACCAGATTCTCCAAAGGACCCAACAGCACTAGAGCGAACCAGGCTAACGAGCGGGGAAGTCTATTTTGTTGCATTACTTCGGGACGGAGCCAACATGAAGAACTTAGAGATAAAGTCTGACATTCTGGGAGATCTGACTCGATCCGAGGATGTGGTGTTCAATTATGACCTTTATCAAGGATCCCCTTCGGAACGTCTAGAGGTGGACCTAGGGGTGTTTGATGATGATGGATGGCCCTCGGACCGTGCGGATAAGCTAAAGGTATTTCAAGACAACCTTGGCTCAGCGTTGGAACTCTTCCCTGCAGCTACAGTAGGCATCCCCTTTATCGATCCATTCCTTAAACTCATCGTGGCCACAGTTAACTTAATAGACCCGGATGATTCTTTAATTTCTACCAAGGTCTTTATCGAAAAAGGTAAGGATGCGGATGGTACGACCACGGTCTGGAAATTATACAACCCGTTTATCTCGACTGATAATGGCACTATCTATTTCACAATTAACCCTCAATGCAAAACGAGTAGTTCTTGTCAGACAGAGAAAGCTGAGCCCGAAACATGAACCCAGCGGCAGTTACCATTCCAACCAATCGGTAAAAGTAAACTCTAGCATTCATGCAAGAGGGGATAGTGAGATGCACCAAATAATTCGATCCCTTTTTCAGCAGACCTCTTTAGCCATATTCACAAGTCTATTAGTGATAGTCACGGCAAGTTGCTCGTCGATTCCCTATAGGACTGTGCACAACCAACCCATTTGCCCAGAAGGTACTGCACTGCCCAGAGCGATCGACCATCCTGAAGGGAAGGGGAAGGTCTGTGTAGCAGACGGCATTATGCCAGTAGCTGCGAAGCAGGAACCGGTTCCTCGATCGCGGCAATATTTCTCCACAAGCGACCCAGATGTGCCGGATGTCTTTGTCGGCCTTGCAATTTCTGGTGGAGGAAGCCGAGCCGCCGCGTTTGGAATGGCTGTGCTGGAACAACTCCAACAGCTCGGCATCCTCCAACATGTTACCGCTATTTCAACCACCTCAGGAGGTGGCCTGGCAGGTGCATATTATGCAGCAAAGGGTACTGACATTGATTGGGGTGACGCTAAGCAAAGGATGGGCACAAACTTCCTCAACAAATGGTTATGGAAGAATGCACTTCCGTGGAATGTGGTCGCCACTTCATTCACCCATGAAGATCGTTCTGACTTGATGGCTGATGTCTTTGACTCGAGCTTATTCAATAGCATGAAGTTTGGCGACCTTGGAGAATTTGCTGTTGGCAGTAGGCCAATCTGGCTCGCAAACGCTACCGACGCTCAACGCGGGAAGCGTTTTACATTTTCAGAATGGCAGCTGCAGAACCTCAATTCCTCACTGGCTTCCGTTCCGTTGTCCCAAGCTGTGATAGCATCAGCAGCATTCCCCGGTGTATTCAATTCAGTGACGATGAGAGACTATCTTGCTGTCCACAAAGCTGGAGGAGGAAAGTGGCGAGACCCGGGAGTAGCCTATACGCATCTTATTGACGGAGGACCGACCGACAATTTGGGTCTGGAAGCGCTACTTCAACTCGCTGCATCTCACCAAAGGGCGACGGCAAGTCGTACACTACCAGCACAACCAGAAGGAAGCTGTCTAATTCTGATCGCTGATGGTTACCCCAGCGGAGTACCAAGCAGAAAAATGCAGAACGCAGACCCTCGCGCATGGTATGACCATGTCGTCGATCTAAATATTTTTCACGCGTTTGATGCCTTGTTGATCAAACAACGAACTGATTTATTGAGTTACGCTGGAGTAGTAGAAGGGGACCGTACGGGGCACCTACCCTCACATCAGTTTGTGAAGTTTGATGTACCGCTTGAAACTGGGCATCTACTGCCGTTCGGACAAACTAGGAGGGTGGGTAACTTTACTCGTGCCGAATGGGAGGAGAGGTTTCAGCCCGGTCAAGCATTTAAACCTATATCAGTTCCCAAAGGCTTCTTCAGATGTGCAGCCTGGCATATCAATTTGAGCGGCATTGAAGCTGTCCAACCCTACGTTGTTGAACCTGAAACCAAGTTACCAAAGCTCTTGATCAGTGATACTGCCGGGTATCATCCACTTATGACACACCGTGCCAATTTGCATAGCATCGTTTCTCAGATCGATACAAGCTTTAAGCTCACTGGGCCGAACAATTGCTCGTCTGAGTTCTTACTTGAGTCACTGTATGCAGCAGCATTCTTGCTCATTCGTGAAGACTATGAGAATCAGAGAAAAGCCTGTGGCTGGCTAAGGAACGTTGGGCTCAAAGTCTCAGACCACTGCGGTACCTTCCCAGGAAATGTAACGTTGGCTCAATTTCCTCTTGATAACGTGGAATCTGAGTCTCGGCGTCTTCCAACCGGGCGTATCGAGAACGAAGCAGTTCGGTGTAAGAGACCTTCGATCGACTTTCGACCTTGATTTAGGGCTATACCGAAGTTAGTCAAGAGTCACGCGGACACACAATTGCATCGTCCTATAAAACGTTTCCTTCAGAGGGCTTCGTTGCTAGCCTGAGTCATCATGTCTCGCTTTGATTAATAATGACCCAACCAACGCGTGCTCAGAGCTTCCTACAGAAAGCCGAGGCGTCGATGATTGCTGCTATCGAGGTCTACAATAAACCAGACTTCCGTTACCGTGAGGAAACGTTTTCGATTCTTGCCCTAACGGCCTGGGAGCTTCTTCTCAAAGGACGTCTTCTCGCAGCCAATGCTAATGACGAAAGATGTTTGTACGTATAAGAAGCGCACACTGGAAAGAAGGGTAAGGTAACGAAGAAAAAGTATCGGAAGCGAAATCGCTCGGGCAATTTCCAGACGCTTAGCCTCGGTGCGACAATCATAGCACTAGAGAAGAAGGGTGTTAGCCTGGCCGAGGGTGTTCGGAAAAATCTTGATGCGATCACGGAGGTTCGTGACAACGCAGTTCACTTCATTGCCGCAGGATCTCTGCTAAGCAAGCAAGTCTTCGAGTTCGGAACTGCAGCAGTTGCCAATTGTCTTAAACTTGCCCGCGAGTGGTTTGATCACGATATGTCTAGGTATCACCTTTACCTTATGCCACTAGGATTTGTCGCTCCTCCCGCTGACGCCGAAAGCGTAGTAGTTGGAAGCGATGAGGCCAACGTTGTGCAATATCTAGCGTCGCTTGCCTCTTCAACAGACGTGAAGGACGACGACCCATATCAAGTTTCGCTGACACTTAATCTTAGGATGAAGCGCACCAGCACGTGCGATGGCATCAAGGTTGCCATCACGGATGATCCTGAGGCTCCGAAAGTATTCCTCAAGGAGGAAGACTTCAGGAAACGCTATCCGTGGGACTATGGACAGTTGACCGATCGGTTAAGGAAGCGATACACAGACTTCAAGACGACTCGGGCATATCATGACGTGCGCAAGCCACTTATGAAGGATGCCAAATATTGCATGTCGCGTTTTTTAGATCCAGGTAATCCCAAAAGCGCGAAGAAGGTCTTCTTTAGCCCACAAATTCTTGATGAGTTCGACAAGTGCTACACCTTGAAAAAAGGTTCGGCCTAATCATCGTTCTCTTCCACCTATTCACTCCGCTTGCTTTTGCTGTCCGCTCATCCATTGTTTGAAGCCTGGTAGAAGGTTTGGTGTAATAGCGCATGGAACTTTGGAATTTGGAGTAGTAGAAAGCGCGAGTCGCACTCAGTGGCTCGGTTATCCCCTGATGGTTGCGATCACGATCGCGTGGGCCACGAATCGCCCGTACTGTACGTCACGGCACTGCTCCCAATCCGACTCCACCCAGTAATTTCGCTTTGAGATCCGCTTGAGAAAGTGCTGTGTGGTGAAGGGACTGTTGCCGTTGCGGAGCAGCCCGTCGCAAAACTTGTTGTAGCCGAGCGGCTGGCTGGCCACGATCTGTCCGTTGGGGGCGAGACATCGGTTCCGCAAATGTTCGATGACGCGCAGCAGTTTGCCCGGCTCACGCGGTTCCTCGTCCCACCCGACGTGTTCCCGTAAAGAAGAATTGGCAAAAGAAGAACTGGGGTCAAGTCTTGGTTCATGTATCCAAAGGCGGAAAAAGGCGACAGAAGTCATTTTATTCGGAGCATCCTGAATTCTCACCGACTAAGCAAGGAAGCTGTACGAGAAGATCGCCCTGCTTATCAGACAACTGCATAACTGCTGACGCGTGCAGCGAATGGCGGCGACGATAGCGGCTGTTGTACTTGAGGTCTGCTTTCAAAGGCTGTGTGTGTGATCCTGCTTTACCGAATGATCGTTTGCAGCATTCCGATCTTCAAAATTCAGAATGATCGGGAACAGAGACAGTTACCGTCTCGGAGTCTGTTCGACGTTACATAACGATCTGACTTCCGCGTTGACGGACGCTCTGGAACCCACAAAGCAGAAAAAGTACCGGGAGTCTTTTCTATTCTAACCAACTTGGCATTTGCAGTGTGAGCATGGTGTCTCACTGTGCTCCAGCTGTTTTGAGCAATGTGACCACGTCGACATGGCCCCCTTGCGAGGCACCCACCAGCGCCGTCCAGCCGTCGGGCATCTTCGCATTCACGTCGGCGCCGGCGGCCAGCAGCGCCTGCACCACTGCAGCATGACCCTCCAGCGAGGCCCCCATCAAGGCCGTCCACCTGTCGGTGGTTCCCTTGGCGTCCACGTCGGCGCCAGCAGCCAGTAGCACCGGCACCACCGCGGCATGGCCCTTCAGCGAAGCCCCCATCAGCGCCGTCCAGCCGTTGGGCATCTTCGCGTTCACGTCGGCACCGGCAGCGAGCAGCACCGGCACCACCGCGGCATAGCCCTCCAGCGAAGCCAGCATCAGCGCCGTCACGCCGTCGGTTGTTCCCTTGGCGTTCACATCGGCGCCCGCGGTTAACAGCGCCTGCACCACCACGACACGGTCATTCGCCGAGGCCACCATCAGGGCCGTCGAGCCATCTGGCATCTTTGCATTCACGTCGGCGCCATCGGCCAGCAGCGCCTGCACCTGTGCGACATCCCCTGATCCGGCCGCCTGAAATAGCTGCTCGTTGAGTTGCGTTTGGGTAGGTTTCTTGTTACAGCCACCCAGCAATATCAACATCGCTAGAACAATCATTGATACTGAAATGCGATGTCTGAGATTGTCCGTGTTATGTTTTTGTTTCACAAGCATGTTTGGTGACTGTAAAGTTTTGGCTGGGCGGCTTCAAGTTCCAAATGCAACGGGCGAATGACGGCGCAGGTGTGCATAGCGCTTCAAGTGGCGTGGCAGAGCCCGAACCCCTCCCCCTCGTCACCATATGATGCGACACATGCGAAACCAGTGCTACCGTCACGTGTCTGATGCCACGCTATTGGTTCGGCATCCGCCTATCAGGAGCAGCGTCCCTCAGAACTTGATACACAACGGGTAACAGACATTTGGCAATTGCAAGGTTCCCTTGTGATGAATAGTGGCCGTTGATCGGTGCAAACCGATCAGAGGGATTGACTTCCAGGAGACAGGATGTCGGATCAACATAGGCGATACCTGCCCGTTCGAGCACCTGCTTGGGAAGAGGGTGTCGCGATAGTCTGTTCAGTTCGTTTTCAACCGGCAGATAGACCACCAACGGAATCGTGCCAACTTGCGTCGCTAATGTCACAAACTCCCGCAAGATTCGCGCATTGATTGACAGAAGCGTTTCCTCGGAGGTCCCATCCCTTTCAACGGGCGGCGAAGAATGCCAGGACTGTAGGAGCCGAATAAGATACGACTCATGATAAAAATGTCGCTCCCATTCGCTTGGATCGTATTCTTTCTGATACTCGACAAGGGGCAGCTCAGCGAGGGATTCTCGAGAAAAGATGTCATCAGGAGTCAAGGAAGGCCTATTGACATTCCTGAGGTCTCCCTCTTCCAAAATGAACCGAGGCTTTGAATACGGGTTGTGCCATCGAAAGTTACCGAGAAAGGGGTAAACCCACAGGGTCCGCCTCAGATCATCTGAGACGAAGCCAAAGATAGCGATTTTTGGATTCCATGGGCGTACGTCCCTTTCATACCGCAACAACATTTGATCTAACCCATATCCCGGCACCCCAAAATTTAACACTCGAAACGGAGCACCCAACATCTGCTCCAACTGATACCCATAGGACTCTTCGTATGCGACCTCTTCTCCGAAGGTAAACGAATCCCCTACCAATGCAACATCGACGTGTCCGATATTGCTGAGAAACGAACTCTTCTCACCAGGAGCGCGTAATCCTTCTGCACTGGACTGATAGAGCCCATTCGCACTCTGCTTACTTGAGCCTAGCGTCCAACCTAGTAGAGAATCTTTGACGTAAAATAGTTGGTCGCCACGTTTTTCTCTGATCATGTTCTGGTAGTGGTTCCTGACGGCCGTCCAGCTTTTTGGCTTCAAAACGAGAGTTCCAATTGCTTCGTACCCGTAGTAATTGCGAGCAACGGCTCTCACTGCGATCTCTGCAATCACCACTGTAAGCACCACGGTGATGATATTCATGGCCACGATCAAACGGAAGCGACCTGAAGGCAATCGAATATGCTCCAGATACCCGCGAACAAAGATCGTACCGCTCACAAGAAAGACTCCGGTCGCACAGAGAAATGCCACCCCTGACAAGCGAGGCAGGAATACGTCGAAGGAGGTTTCCCCCTTGATGTGGAGAGCCTGCAACATAACCACAAGTGACGCTTCTAGGAGAAGGAGGGAGCTAAGGACGAGCCAATCGCGTTTCGAGAGTGTTGTACTGGAGGTCATGACATTGCGCTGAGTGGCATGGTGCCCCAGTAGCAGAGCCGATCGAGCTTGCGTTTTCGTATCGCGAGGCCGCTGTTTAGGGCTAGCAGCGCCTCTGAGGCGTCGCTCGATCGATGCCCTGGAACGCGAAAGTTCTTAAGCAAGCAGTCGTCTCCTTTTTGATGAAAACTACGTTTATCAAACCAGGATTACATCGCCGTTTTTTGTCTTAATCCAATCTATGTATCCCACGCAGATGTACTGTTCTCTGTGCAATAGACGAGGGTGTACACGGGGTGTTGATGGGGCGTGCTGATTTCTCACCGCAGTAGGATTACATCGAAGGAAGGTTGCACTTCAAGTGCGGCTGAATGCCGCATTCCGCCCAGCTTCTCGGTCGTAGAGCAGTCGATATCCAAGCAAGGGTCTGGCCGTCTTCACGGTGGCCGGCCGATTACTTTTGTAAACGAGCTATGAGACTGAACATCATATTGGGCGTATTCGGTGTAGCGTTCCAAACCAAAGACGTCTCGCTGAATCATTACCTTGTCGTCGGCGTCGACGATGGAACGGAACTGCCGGCCACGGCCGAAGCTGAAGTCTTTCGATGATTCTCATCAATGCGAACCTCCCCATCTATGCGTATGTATCCTCCCACCTCAGCATCAAAGTACGCGCAATGAGTGAGTCATTGAGAAACCGGCTGTCCGATCACTCCGCCCTTGTCAGAGTACGAAAGACCAGACCGGTCGTGGAAACTCGAAGTTCAAGGCTCACAGGGGCGCGAGTGGGAAAGAACGCGGCTGATCCATACTCCGCATCCACCACCGGCTCCAACCAGGCAAAGCGACGGCGCAACGAAAAGAGATCGACCGCTTGCCTGCCGCCCAGGGCATAGACGGTGTGTGATTTACCACGCTCATCCTCGATCGCTTCAAAACGCCCCGCAAGTTGATCCAGCGCATACGCCGTATGGAGGCCGAGGAGGTTGGCCCAGGGCTTCCATTTTAAAATGTGCGCATCGATATAGATCTCGTCACCAGCCAATTGGAACCGCTCCTGCTGTCTCCCTGAGATTTGGACCGTCACGAGAAATTGCGCAGGCCCAGTCGGTTCCGCTTGAATAGTTGCAGCAAGATCCTCGCGCATAAGCGCTCGATAGCCCTGTAGCGAGAGATGAAGGGTGAGGAACAACGCACCGGAGAGCAGGCAGGTCAGCGCCAGGACGCTGTGCAAAGAGAAACGAACGAATTTCCGTCGGCGTGCCGAAGCTACGCTTGCGAATACAAACAGGCCTCCGAGCAGGCCGAACCCTATGGATGGAGCGACCATCCAATCAATCATCATCCCCACTGTTCATAGTATGGGAGTATGGAACAGCCTAAACCGATAGAGTCCAATACAGGGGTCGTGACGTCTCTGAACGCCACTCCCATAGGTTCTCTATACCATTCTCCAAGTTCCTCTTCCCGTGCCCTGCCTGTGATCGCTTTTTAATAGAGGTACTCTTACCCTCCTTACCATTCAAGCCTGTCGTGTCGCCACCATAACACGAACTTTTCTGCGCCCGAACCCACGCGTTCAAACTAGACCATGCGTCTTTGGGGAGGGCCGATCCGTACTATTGAAATTGATTGTTCAGCAGCAGTGTGCGACTGAGGGTGCGAACGTCAGAGCTGCGTACTCTAAATGGATCGTGGACCAATATTGCCGCTTACTGCCATTTATATTACGGACGAACACCACACGGCCGTTGCGGTCGGACTCGAAAAGGTACCGGGAGTCCATTTCAGCTGCGATGTGAAGTCTGTTCCTCCAGGCCGCGTCCAAGGGGCCCTCCCCGAATCATGAATGAAGTATCGTCCGAGCACTCCTATGATGACGCCACTCACAGCACACCAGTTCCTGGCACATTTTCTGACTCCCCTGTTTCAAGCAGTCAGGACATCCGAATCCAATTTGATCCAAGTTGGATGATTTTTCATACGTTGCAATTCAAGCTGTCAATGGATCCGGATCGGTAAGGCGCATCGCTCTTTCTCATAATCATCACTGTTGAACAATCTTTTCTGCTGAATGGCGGCTTCCAATTCCAGGTTTGTACAATTGGCACGGGACATGCAGACATCAGTAAGCAATACAGCTGCTTAGTATTATTGCTAATCTTACGAATGACGCCACAGACGATCTGCCCCAAAACCTTAACAGGGCATTGTTGGGGCGAGAGCGTGGAGGTTCGATCGGCCTGACTGTGGAACTTGTTCGACCACCTAATATCGCTTGATGAGGCGAAAATGAAAACTTTAAGCTATTCGCTCATGGCAGTAGGGTTTGCGCTCGTCCTTGGAGGAATCGTGGCGATCATCAATTTTAACCAACCTTCAGAAGCACTTTCATCAGCATGGTGGATGATTGTGAACGGATGGCATCTTATAGTCGTGGGAATTGGAATAGGAATAGTGGGTGTGTTCAAGCTCGCCAAGCGTGAGGCCTCATAGAGGGACCGATTGGAGGTGACTGCTGCACAAGGAAGCGGTCCCAGAAATGGTACCGGAAGTCATTTATTCAACAAACTTGGGGTCAAGTCTTGTGCTGTGCATACATTGGATCATTTTCATGACTTGTGTACGTAGACCATCGTCTCTTGGTTCAGGTACGTGATTTTCAACGCCGGTGATAGTCGTCCTATCGACTGGCTCCATCCAGACTCCGGATCAGCACAGCGCGGCCGTTGCGATCGAGCCAGGATTGAATGCGGTCGCCGACATGGGCCGGTCGATCGATCCTGGTGTTCTCATCATGGGGGATACGGATTTCCTGCCCGTTGGCGTCGCGTACGAGATACGCACCGCCCTCCAGAGCCTGGACTTGGCCAACGACCGAGATGGAGGACGGTTCTCCAACACACAAGGCCACGCGTTGTTGTTCACCCAACGTCCCCGAAACGATTCCCACCCCGAGAGATTCTTGTGATAATTGTCTCGGTGTACGAGAAGACTGAGTGCACCCTGCTGCCAACACCAGCGTGACACACAACAGAACTGCATATCGACTGGCTCTCAGCACTGATGTCATGGTTCGACCCTCCAAGGTAGAGGAGATGATAGCTGACCCAAGAGAGGCATGCCACTTACCGCTCCTTCACTATTTCACAGAGCAGCAGACTGCTCAAGAAAGTAGGAGAAATTGCCCCACTGGAAGACACGATAGGTATGAATTGGGAAGGCGCTCAGGCTGGACAAACTTCTGAGCGAGTACGCGAGCGCGTCAAATGGCAATCGTCGGGTTCCCCGAACCTAACCACTGCTTGTATTTCTTGTAGTGCTCTTCAGTGGCGCTGCGCACCCAATTTTCCCGCGTAATGCGCCCGGGAAAATTGCGTAGCCTCCCCTCAAATGTGTCGATATCAGTCTGACTCCACCGTGCAACCTGCTCGAACCAAAAGACACCGTGGTCATTGAGAAGTCGCTCAAGGACCGGACCGACGCCGAATATTTTCTTGAGGTCATCCGAATGACGTCCAGGATCCTTCTCGACATTTTTCGGTGTCACCGTTTGAACCGCCTTCGTACGGCCTGGCCTGTCACGGTACGTGGTTGTGTCCGCCGGTTTCTGCACCGGCACATCCACCTGCGTCTCAATCGTCGGTACAGGCTGCTGTCGATCTTGCAACGACGCAAGTTCTTCCTTCAGGCGTTGGATTTCCCGCCGTTTCCCAGCTGTCCATGACCGCAATCGCCTGCTGCGGAGTACCCACCCGATATACCCGGCACCCAGCAATATTGGCAGCCAACGGACCCACGATCTCATCGCTATTCCTTTGGCTCAAACGAAAAAACCACTCGTCGATATTGTACCGGCCGAGCGGGCAATAGGGTCAAGGCTTTTCTCCCTGCTCGCTAGACCTGGACCTACTGCACTGATCGATTAGAAACAGACCAGAGTGTGTTACGCTTCGGTTTGGTCAATGAGCACAGTGCGACTCAATACAACGCAGAGCCCCGCAGCTGCCAATCCTCAAGCAAGCCCATATCAGACAGGTACAAGCGCGCCTGAGCAACTTGGTTCGCCATGTCTCTCCCTCAACTCTTTGCCAGGGCCCGTTCCACATCGGCAATGATCGGCTTGGAGAGTGGATTCATCCCAGGGTCGTACTTCCCGATCACGTGACCGGACCGGTCCACGAGATACTTCTGGAAGTTCCAGGTGACTCGCCCAGGAAAGGGACTTTGTTCCGTTAAGTATCGGTAGAGAGGATGCTGTTCGTTTCCCGTGACACTGATTTTGGAGAAGAGTGGAAAGCTGACACTATACTTCGTGTAACAGAAGCCTTTGATCTCTTCATTGGTCCCTGGCTCTTGCTGTCCAAAGTCGTTAGCCGGGAAGGCTAGGACCTCGAACCCACGATCTTGATACCGTTCATATATTTCTTGGAGACCGGCATATTGCGGAGTATTCCCACACATGCTCGCCGTATTCACGATCAACAGAACCTTTCCTTTGAAGGTTTTGAGATCGACGGGATGCCCATCGATGTCTGGGAGTCGAAAACTATAGAGAGGCGCTAAGGACTTCTTTCCCGCTGAGGCAGGACTCGAGAGCCTCTCCTCTGCAAATACCACCCCTCGATCTCCGTTAATGGCTAGCATTCCTAGAAGACTGAGACCAAATACCAGACTACAGGCCTTTGTATGGAGAGAAAACGGTTTCATAAGACCCCCGTTATATATGAACGCGCGAAAAACCTGATCGAAATATAGCAAACAGTCTGCTATTTGTCCAATCTTATTATTTATATCATTTGACATACATTTGACATCATGATATCTATGTACTGTCAGTCACCAATGGTTAGACCATGGCGGTCAGCGGGGCATGAAGCTTCCCCCTGGGGCGAAAGGAGAATCCAATGAGAGACGACCATCTGCAAGAGACTGAGCAAAGAACGTATGTCTCTGAACAGGGTGAAAGTGAGGAGGTCTACAGTGATGATTCCTCCTCCGGCGCTCTGTTGAACCATATCGCTCGTACCGACGAACTTCACTCTTCTCTAGACATTTCCGGTGAGGATACTGTAGGGGCCCCTAACCCACAGCATCGCTTCGCTCTCGAATCTCTCTATTTCCGTTCTTTCAGAGGCATCACTCTATTGACCTCCAAGGAGGAGATCGCGCTCGCCAAACAGATTGATGAAGGAACACGGTCCATCAAGGCGGCCCTGAAACAGGCAACGACTCTTCTGAGCAAACATGTTCCGTCTCCCTCTGCTGGGGATCTGATTGAGGAACTCACCACCATCCGACGGCTCAGTGGACTCTCTGCTATCGCACTGAATCGGACCGAGGCGTTGGTCATGGCATGTGGGAGCTCGTCATCACCGATCGCATCCTATCTTCCATTGGAAGTTCATCAAGCACTTCAATCATTGCTCACTCAAGTGAAACAGGCTCGCTGTCGGCTGGAGGATGCGAAAGAAGAACTCGTGCGGCATAACCTCCGCCTGGTCATCGATGTCGCCAAACGCTATACGTCGCACGGTCTCACGCTATTGGACCTGGTACAGGAAGGCAACATCGGCCTGATGAAAGCCGCCGAACGCTATCAATTTCGTAAGGGGTTCAAATTCAGTACCTACGCCACCTGGTGGATTCGTCAAGGCATCACGCGGGCCCTTTCAGAACAATCTCGGGTGATTCGTGTGCCGGTGCACCAATCCGAAGCCGCAAGCCGCATCGCCCGTGCGAGGCGACGATTGGAATTGCAGCTCGGCCGTCCAGCACGGATCGAGGAGATCGCCCGAGTCCTTCGACTTTGCCCAGAACGCGTGCGAGACACCGTCGAAGCCTTTCAAGAACCCGTTGGGCTCGACTCCCCGATCGGGGATGGACAAGCCCTTGGATCCCTCATCCCTGACGACCAAACAGCGCCACCGGACCACTATGTCCATCGAGTGGAACGCGAAAAACAACTCAACCGCCTCTTAACCCCCCTGACGACACGAGAACAGGCTGTGATCCGTATGCGATTTGGGATCGGCTCCGACAAGATCATGACCCTAGTCGAAATCGGGGAGCAGCTGGATCTGAGTAGGGAGCGAGTTCGCCAGATCGAGGCCCTGG
Source organism: Nitrospira sp. (assembly GCA_036984345.1). Taxonomy (GTDB): domain Bacteria; phylum Nitrospirota; class Nitrospiria; order Nitrospirales; family Nitrospiraceae; genus Nitrospira_D. The sequence goes on from BQXA01000001.1 coordinate 242,992, forward strand.
CACTGCGCAAGCTTAAATCCCCCGCCACTCGGGAAACGCTTGCTTCAATTCGGTAAGCAGTTGCCGGGTGCTTGATTGTATAGCTAGAATCCTCCTCTACCCTCGCATAGAGTTTGACCGCTATCACCCACAACATGGCACTCTAGACAGATCGAACCAGGCTTGCTTAGATTCACAAACGCTGGCAAGCTCGCGTTGCGCAACCGTTTGACCGCCGCAACAGTCAACATTCTATCTGTGAGGCGCTAACCTTTCATGACGATTCTTCACCATCCATCCCTCCAGTCCCTTGCCACCCTCCTCCTGCTCTTGCAAGTCGGATGTGGGGCTGCCCAACTTGGAATGTGTGCCCCACATACAAAAGAAGAGGGTACTCCACATCAGAATTGGGTCGAATGTTTCGACCAGCCTGTTTCGTATCAAGGAGTGACCCATTCTGTCTTCTGTCTGAATGACGGATCCTCCAAGCCGCCGGTGCTCTTGCTCCACGAGATGACGGGGCTATCGCCCGGGACCATGGCCTATGCCGAGGAACTCTCGAAGGACTTCACGGTCTATGTGCCGCTGTTGTTCGGCGAGAAAGGCAGGTTCTCCCCTGCCAGCGGACTCTGGGCCTACTGGTTTCGTGGCTTGATCGTCTTCTTTCCCGGCGGTGAATGGGGGATCCCCTCGCGGGGCAGTCCTCCCGTCATCAGCTGGCTGCGAACTGTTGTACAGGCTGTCGGAGAGCGGCACGGAACGCAAACCATCGGCATCATCGGCAATTGCATGACCGGTCCACTCCCTCTGGCCCTACTCGATCACCCGAGGGTGACGGCAGTCGTAGTGGCGCAACCGGCATTGCCGATGCGCTTCTGGGGATCAACAGACTCCGACAGAGAGTCACTCGGACTGTCGACCGATGATCTCCAAATCGCGAAACAGAGCACGGCGAAGATCTACGGCCTCCGGTTCGAAACCGATTGCATGGCAGATCGTGCGAAGCAACAGACGCTACGCCGCGAATTTGGTGACCGCTTTCGGGATGGGGAAATTCCGGCGCGCGACTATCAGCCTGACGGGAAACCGATCAACGCCCATAGTACCTTAATCGGCTCGTGGAAAAAGGAGGACCCGACGGGCCAGCCCTCGCGAGACGCGCGCGCACAGGTCAGGCTATTTTTTCTAACTGAGTTGGAGGACCATGGTCATATCTCCTCAGAGCAAACAAGGTAAGCACCAGATGCGTCATCCATCGTGACCTACCCCTACCACATCTGCTAACAATCGGGGTCGGGCATACCACGATCAGGATCCAGCCTTGACATTCCATGATGAAGGAGTTAAGCAGAACCCCCAACTCACTCGACGACAATGATCGTACCGTTTGTCTTGCACGAAGGGAGCCTCCCATGACATCCCGACGCCTCTTTTACGCAACCAACCGCAACCACCTCGGCAAGGATCGCTGGCGACCGGACGGCTACGGGAAGAAGTTCAGCGATGATGGGGTTGAAAACCTCCGGTTTGGTCGGGTGACCGTGGAAGTCGATGAAGCCAAGATCGCCAAGTACCTCGAAGAGGATAGAGGATCCATGGGTCAAGGCGACGGTGAGGCCATGATCAAGTACTTGGCCAAATGTGCGGAATCGGCTGATATCGTCGCTTATCGAGAAAAGATCAATCGGTCCATCGCCGAAAACCAGCAGGAGAAGGTCAAGCTAGGATCCTTGGGAGCTTTCTCGGACCTGCAAGCGATTATGCGCAAGAACACGGATGTCCTGCTGTTCATCCATGGGTTCAACGTCTCGTGGACCGCCGCCGTCGGCACGGCCCTGTCGCTGCAAGAAATGCTGAACTCCTCTCCCGATGGCGACCCTGAACAAGGCGTGCAGGTCGTGTTGTTTTCTTGGCCGTCTGACGGGATGGCATTGCCGTTCGTGTCCTATAAGTCGGATCGCTCGGAAGCAGCCGGCTCAGGAAACGCCGTCGGACGAGCCATTTTGAAAGTACGCGACTTCCTCGCGGGCCTGCGCCGTGCGGATGAAGAACTGTGCAAGCAAGATCTTCACATCCTATGCCATTCGATGGGCAATTACTTGCTGCAGAATGCCGTCGAACGGTGTGATGCCTTCACACCCGGCAATGCGTTGCCGCGCCTCTTCGAACATATTTTCCTCTGCGCTCCCGATGTCGACGACACCGTCCTGGAAAAGGGACAACCGTTGGAACAGTTGCATGAATTGGCCAGGAGCGTCAGCGTCTATCATAATCGTGGAGATGTCGCGTTGGTTGTGTCGGACTTCACCAAAGGGAATCCTGATCGCCTCGGATCGAATGGGCCGGCCAGACCTGCGGTCGTACACAACAAGATTCATCAAGTCGACTGCACACCGATCGTCAAAGGCCTCACCGAGCATAGTTACTACCTGGTGGGCCACGTGAATGCGGATATCCGCATGAGCATCGACGGGTTGCAGCACGACGACCCACGGCGACGGCGCAATCGGGTTGGTCTCATGGGAAATCAGTGGGAGATGCGCTCGACGTAAGTGGAAGGAATGCTGGTCGTCGATCTCTTGTTTCACCCGACGCACGACCTACCTCGTTGTTCAACTGGGATCTTGTCCGATGGCCCGCAGCGCCGCCTTCCGCTCGTTCGCACGGCTGATGGCCGCCGCCGTGCGGGCTGATCGCCGATATGTTTCAGCCAACGATGCGCTCGGATCAGTGGATGAATCTGCAGCACCCCGCTCTTCTCGGCTGATCTCTCGACGCCGTTTCCTGACCGAGACCGCAGCCATTGGTACGACACTCGTCTTACGCCCCTTGGTTCCTCGATCCACCGCCACCGCGAAAGTGTCAACCTCCACCCTGTCCGTCGGGATCGTTGGTGCGGGACTGGCTGGACTGACTTGCGCTGACATACTCAAGACGCGCGGCATCAGAGCCTCGATCTACGAGGCTGGATCTCGTGCTGGTGGCCGTTGTTGGTCATTGCGCGGATTTTTCCCTGGACAAGTCGCAGAGCGTGGTGGCGAGCTGATCGACACACTTCACAAGACCATGCTGGGATACGCGAAGCGATTCGGTCTGCAACTCGAAGACGTCAACAAGGAGCCGGGGGAGGTCTTCTACTACTTTTCAGGGCAACGGCATACGGAAACCGCGGTGGTCGAAGAGTTTCGCGACTTCGTCTCCGTGATACGGACCGATCTGCATCGCTTGTCACGGGAGGTGACCGCCACTGACCACACTCCGGACGACGTCGCACTCGATCAGATCAGCCTGTTGGCTTATCTTGAAGGAGAGAATGGAGCGGGAATCGCAGCAAGCCCAATCGCCAAAGCCGCCATCATCGCAGCCTATGAAGCAGAATATGGGCTCGCAGCCAGTGAGCAAAGTTGTCTTAATTTTCTCCTGTTCATCCATCCCGATCGACGCTCGAGCTTCACCCCATTCGGCGTGTTCAGTGACGAACGGTATCATCTCGTCGACGGCAATGATCGTATCATTGAAGGATTAGCTCGCGAGCTTCCAGGGCAAATTACCTCCGATAGTACGCTCCTTCGCGTGCGGCGTCTCAGTGACGGACGAATCGAATTGACCTTCCAACAAGCGGCCCGCACGGTCACCTTCACGCATGACACCGCTGTACTCGCGCTCCCGTTTACGGCGCTGCGCCTCGTTGAACTCGATGCCAGCCTGGCCCTCCCACCCGCGCAACTCCAGGCGATTTTGACCTTGGGATACGGCACCAACGCCAAAATGAATGTTGGCTTCTCGCGCCGCCCCTGGCACCAGCTGGGAGGCAATGGCACATCCTATTCTAACCTTACCCACCATCAAACGACCTGGGAACCAAACCCGAGTTTAGGATCGGATACGAGAGCGATCTTGCTCGACTATTCCGGCGGACAACGAGGGGCCCACATGAACGCTGCTGCCGTCCAGGTCGAAGCACAGCGCTTTTTACAGGACCTCCAGCGCCTGTATCCAGGATCCATCGAGGCGGCCACGGTCGTACAGGGCCAGTACCTCACCCATCTCGAGCATTGGCCGTCAAACCCGCTCACGAAAGGCAGCTATACCTGCTATCGCCCTGGCCAATTCACCACGATCGCAGGATTGGAGGGAGTTTCACTGGGCAACCTCCTCTTTGCCGGAGAACATACCAATTCCTTCTATGAATGGCAGGGCTTCATGGAAGGAGCTGCCCTTTCCGGCATCACCGCCGCACGCTCCATCTTAGCCACGGCCAACGTCCGGTAGGATACGTCGCAGAACACAAGAATATTTCTTGCGATCACACGTTCTTTCTCCGCTTCCCTGCACCGCTTGGGTTACAATCGGTCATCACTGACAGGACCTATGCCTAGACCCAATCGCTCACGAGGCACTCGTCGAACACCGAAAGAATCGTTCCGCCTTATACCGCTCGGCGACTCCGCGGTCACGGTCGAGTTCGGAGACGACATCGATCCCCGTATCAACGCCCGCGTGGTTACCTTCGCCAACACCGTCGTGGCTCAAAGGTGGGAGGGCATCCTGGATGTCGTCCCAACCTATCGATCGGTTACCGTCTACTTCGATGCCCTTCGCTGGAGGAGTTCCGCATTGGTCGAAAGGCTGAAGCGATTACCTCGCCCAAGTTCGGATGGGATCACGGCTCACGGCAGAGTACACACCATCCCCGTCTTCTACGGCAGTGAGTGGGGGCCTGATCTGACAGATCTGGCCACCTTCGCAGGCCTCACACCAACTGAAACAATTCTATTACACACATCAGTTCGCTATCGCGTCTATATGCTGGGATTCAGCCCGGGATTTCCCTATTTAGGACTAGTCCCTGAACGCTTGGCGATGCCTCGCCTCTCCACTCCTCGCACAAGGGTTCCTGCCGGCTCGGTCGGTATCGCCGATCGTCAAACCGGAATCTATCCATCCTCGACACCTGGCGGCTGGCGGTTGATTGGGCGGACACCAATTCCCCTGTATCGGAAGACCGATTCAAACCCCTTTCTGCTAAAGCCCGGCGAGCTGGTCCAATTCCACTCCATCGATCGAGCGACATTCGATCAACTAGCTGACGAGTACGCGCGTGCGAACGATTGATTTGAACAGTGACATGGGTGAGTACGGAGCTCCGGACTTTCTCGTACGTGAAGTGCAGCTCATGCCGCTGATCACGTCAGTCAATATTGCGTGCGGAGCACACGCTGGTAATCCCGAACTCATGCGTAGGACGGCCAGACTAGCAGCTCAGCATGGCATTGCGATCGGCGCACATCCAGGATTTCCTCATGCAGGAGATTTCGGCCGTCAGGACCGTCAGACCTCACCGGAAGAAATAGAATCTCTCGTATCTGCACAACTGAAGACTCTGAGCGAGGTACTGGCGTCGGATCATTTGGTGCTCCGTCACGTGAAGCTTCATGGTGCGCTCTATAACCTAGCAGCACAAGATCGTATGATCGCCGACGCCGTGACGCGAGCTGTAGCATCATTCGATCGACAACTGCTTCTCTTTGCCTTGGCAGGATCAGTTCTTGTTAATAGGGGCAAGGCCGCCGGCCTCACAATCGTTCAGGAAGCCTTTGCCGATCGTGCCTATGGCTCCGATGGAACATTGGTCCCACGCTCCGTGCCTGGTGCATTGCTTGAGACCGAACAGCAGGTACGCCGCCAACTCCACGATATCCTGAATGGATTTGTCACAAGCGCCGACGGGCTCCAAGTCCCTCTGCAGGTTGATAGTCTGTGCGTGCATCTCGATACTCCGCATGCTATTGAGTTCGTCCATCTCATTCAAAAGAAGATTCGATCGACAGGCATCGGCATCGCGAAACCCCACGCAACTCAATAGGAGTGAACCTAATCCGAATTCATGTCGCCAAACCTGGCTGGTTCTCGACGGTCCAAGACCTGGGACGCTCTGGCTATCAGCAGTATGGAGTTCCGGTTGCGGGAGCGATGGACCATTATGCAGCGATAGTCGCCAATCGCCTTGTTGGCAATCGGGACAATGCGGCGGTACTCGAGCTTACGCTGAAAGGACCAGAGTTAGAGTTTGAGGGAGACGCGCATATCGCTATCACCGGAGCAGATCTCTCTCCGACGATTGGTGGCAAGCGTATCCCGATTTGGGAAGGCATCGAGGTTTCAAGTGGCAGTCGACTTTGTTTCGGCACAGCGCAACGCGGGACTCGGTCATACCTGGCGATCAGCGGTGGCATCGATGTGCCGTTGATTCATGGCAGCCGTTCAACCCACTGTGCGAGTGAAACCGGTGGGTTCAAAGGAAGACCGTTACGACGGGGAGACGTTTTGCACAGAGCACCGCGATCCAGAGAGGTCTTGAACAGCACGCGCCTCCCAGATCACCTGATCCCTTGCTATGAGAAATCCGTGACGATACGGTTCATTCCAGACCCACAACGCAACCTATTTCCTGCAACCGCGCTCACAACGTTGACCAGCACTTCGTACACCGTCACTCCAGAATCCAATCGGATGGGATATCGGCTGACAGGGCCAAGGATCGTGCGGAAAGGTCCAGGGTATTTCATCTCCGATTGTACGACAATGGGAGCCTTGCAAGTCCCAGCCGATGGGCGACCCATCCTCCTGATGGCCGACCGGCAGACCACCGGAGGCTATCCCAAGATTGGGTGCATCATCACTGCGGATCTTCCCCTTGCAGCTCAACTCGCACCTGGAGACACGATCAGTTTTTCTCCGACCACCGTAGCCAAAGCCCAAGCCGCACTTCGGGAACAACGCACGATGCTGGATGCAGCCCTTCCGCAACGAAAGAATTTCCACAAGGACTAATTCGCTCAAGAACCTTGCGCAGATCGACTACTTAGCTTCTCTACCTGGTCGAAATGATCAGCGCGCTGTTTTCGATGTGGATGGATTTAATTTGTGGCGGAAGCTGGAACGTGTCTCGATTCTGCGGCGATTCAAAGAGTTGCTGCACCACCCGATCGAGTGTCAGCGAAGGAATCGGCAGGGAGCCCAGCTTGCCTGCTGTCGGCTTGAGCCGAATGAACCCGTCGCGCGTTTCAATCGTCCCATCAAGTTGCAACGAGATTTCTTTCCCATACAGCACAAAGAGCGCATAAGCACGAAGCTGATTGCCAAGGAGGCTCATACGAACATCCTTGAGCGCCGACTGCATCTCCTGGACACTCGCTTCGTGCCCAGTTGGTACTGGGATGCCGGCTTGTTGCGCCTGATGGGTGGACGCAATCGCCAAGTTGTCGCGCATCCACTGGTTCAATTCGGCTTCATTGAGAGCCAGTGAGTGAGATTGTCCCGTCTGCACAGCGGTATGGAGCTGCGCCATTTTCTCCGCGACCCGGTCGGATGCCTGCGGATCCATTTGAATCGAGAGCGTCGACGCTTGGCGCAAGATCAACAGCAAGACGACGACCGTGCAGATCAGCGAGACCCAAGGCAGGATGCGAAAGACCCGGGAGAAGAGTCCCAGCACATTCGGCGGCACCGACTCATCTTGAACCGGAACTGGATCCAGTTCACTCGCCTTGGCTGCAGACCTGAACTTCGCAAAGATGATCCCGCAACGCCGACATTCGACAGCAGCCTCCTGTTCAAATCCGCATTTCGGACAGGTGGATAAGACCGGGCTTTGAAATGGTGAAGACGGCAATGGCATACCTGTGACGGTATGCCGGAACAGTACGAAGCGCAAAATAATTTGCGAATCTGCCGACAGGAGATCTGCCTCTAGACCGAGATGGAGACGGTGCCTGCGGAACGACTCTGAGGTCTAGAGGTTTGACTTGAAGAGCGTCTTGATCTTATGTGTCCAATCAGTCTTGTTGGTCAAAACTTCGTCCGAGAATTCGGTGACCAGTTTCCCATAGTCGTCATATTCCGTCACCTTGACCTTCAGGACATACGTGCCCGTTCCCAGCCTTGGCTTCTTACTCCGGGGAATCAAGGGAAACCACTCGCTTCGGGCAGTTGAAATGTTTGTGGTCTCTCCAAGCTTCAAATCACTCAGGTGGACATGGAGGTCAGCCACATCCTCTCGATGGGACACATCGTTGTCATCCACCCAATGTCCTTCAAGCACAATGTTTACGTCGGCATCGATGCGATCTCTGACCTTCGTGAACCATGTCCAAGGGATATACCACTTCCGATCCTCCACTTTGACTTTCCCAAAGTGCACGAGTGCAGAGTCGCCAACTAACTGCAGTTGGCCGTTCGTCGGTAGTTCTTGTGCGTCGACCAAAAATGTCAGAATTGCTGCAGGCTGAGGTTTTCCGTCGTTCACAATCGAGCGGGTGATCTTTACTCCACCGAACTGTACCGAGGTGGCAGGCTTGTCGTCTCCATAAAATTTGCTGGCCGCCTTAGTCCCGCCATACATCGCCGTATGTTCGAGAGTATCTTCATTAAAAACCGGTGTGGTGGATTTGATCATATGGCGAGCCGACACCGGAACCGTACCTGCCGTGATCACAGGCGCTACGAGTTTTCTCTCCCCAATCCCCGACCCTTTCAGCTCATCTGGCTTTAACACGTCAATCACAACTCTTTCGCCATCAACCTGCATGGAATACGGGTGCACCGGCACACAACCGGCTAAGAGCCCTATCATCGCAACGATACGAATCACCTCACCACCGCTCATGCTCAACATGGAGCCTCCTTCTTCTCACTCACTCGTCGCACTATAGACCATCAGCGGAACCGAAGTATACGGAGACACAGACCTCGGTTCCTCGCAGCTGGCGCTCTTTCGCGTGTTCGCTCAAGCTCGTCTTCTAAACAACCGACATAAGTATTGAAAAAGACCATTGACGACAACACCCCACGAATACACCTCGACAAAGGGGGCCATGGTGACGAACGCACAACTTGATCAAACCTGCATCAACACGATCCGTACCCTTTCGATGGATGCCGTACAGCAAGCCAACTCCGGCCACCCAGGCACACCAATGGCCATGGCACCGGTGGCCTACTGTCTTTGGCAGCGCGTCATGCGGTTCGATCCGGCGGACCCCATTTGGCCAAACCGCGACCGATTCGTGCTCTCGATGGGGCACGCCTCGATGCTCTTGTACTCGTTGTTGCACCTGACCGGCGTGAAAGCGGTGAACCCACAATACGAACGGCTCGGCGAGCTTTCAGTCCAGCTGGATGATCTCAAACGTTTTCGACAGCTCGACAGCAAATGTGCCGGGCATCCGGAATACCGCTGGACCTCCGGCGTGGAGACCACGACCGGTCCGCTGGGCCAAGGCGTTGCCACCAGCGTTGGAATGGCGATCGCCGCGCAATGGCAAGCCCAGTATTTCAATCGTCCAGGGTTCGACATGTTCGACTACGACGTGTACGCAATGTGCGGCGATGGCTGCATGATGGAAGGCGTCGCCGCTGAAGCGGCATCTCTGGCGGCGCACTTGAAGCTCTCCAATCTCTGCTGGATCTATGACAACAACAAGATCACGATCGAAGGACACACCGACTGGGCCTTTAGCGAAGACGTGGCCACGAGATTCATGGGATATGGATGGAATGTCACCCGAGTCGGCGATGCCAACGATCTCGACATGCTCGAACGCGCCTTCACGACGTTCAAACGAGAAGCGGATCGACCGACGCTCATCATCGTCGATAGCCATATCGCCTATGGTTCACCCAATAAACAAGATACCCACGCCGCGCACGGCGAGCCTTTGGGGGAAGAAGAAATCAAGCTGACCAAGCGGAACTATGGCTGGCCTGAGCAAGAACAGTTCCTTATCCCAAATGGTGTTCGAGAACATTTCGAACAGGGCATGGGCCGGCGCGGACAAGAAGCGCGTGCGGCTTGGATGGCGAAGTTTGAGGAGTACAAGCGGCAGTTCCCTCAGCTCGCCGATCATCTTTCTAACATGCAACAGCGCCAACTCCCTGAGGGATGGGACAAGACTCTCCCTGTATTTCCTCCTGACCCCAAGGGAGTGGCAGGCCGAGATGCCTCGAGCAAAGTGCTCAACGCCTTGGCGAAGAACATCCCCTGGCTGTTGGGAGGGTCGGCGGATTTAGCCCCCTCCACAAAAACCCGCTTGACCTTCGAGGGCGCCGGCGACTTCACTGCGAAAGATCGCGGCGGTCGCAATCTGCATTTCGGGGTCCGTGAACATGCGATGGGCTCCGTGCTCAACGGGCTCTCCTTATCCAAAGTACGCCCCTATGGTTCCGGATTCTTAATTTTTAGCGATTACAGCCGAGGGGCAATCCGGTTGAGCGCGCTGATGGAAATCCCTGTCATTCATATTTTCACACATGATTCGATCGGGGTCGGTGAGGATGGCCCCACGCACCAGCCGATCGAGCAGCTGGCCTCACTGCGCGCCATTCCAAATCTTATTGTCCTCCGTCCTGCGGATGCCAACGAGGTGTCGGAAGCCTGGCGCGTCATCATGCAGTTGAAACATGAACCAGTCGCCCTGATTCTGACCAGACAGGCTCTCCCGACCATCGACCGCTCCACCTATTCTGCCGCATCCGGCGTGGCCAAAGGTGCCTACGTGCTGGCCGATGTGCCTGGTGGGAAACCCGACGTGCTCCTTCTCGCTAGTGGAAGTGAAGTTTCACTCTGTCTTGAGGCAGCGGAACGGTTGAAGGCAGAAGGCATCAAAGCGCGTGTGGTGAGCATGCCCTCATGGGAGCTGTTCGAGCATCAGCCGCAGGCCTATCGCGATAGCGTGATACCGCCAAGCGTGACAGCGAGAGTTTGTGTGGAACAGGCCTCAACATTCGGGTGGTCACGATACGCAGGCCTGACGGGGGAGATCATCGGCATGAAAACGTTTGGGGCTTCGGCGCCCTTGAAAGAACTGCAAAAGAAATTCGGGTTCACGGCAGACAATGTCGTGGCAGCGGCTAAAGGACAGCTCCACAAGCCAGCGAAGGCCGCCTGACCTGATATATCTCAGAGTGTGCGCTTTCTGTCTTGTATACGCTGTGGCCCAATACCCATTCTGGCCTTCGGGACTTTGTGTCGGCAAGAATATCCCTGCCCCCTCCGTTCCTGCCTTCACCTGCCGTGCCTACATTCTTACGAGCAGATGGGTTTCACACTCACACCTACGACTTCTCTCTAGATGTCCTGGCATGAGGTCAGAGGTCAAGCTTACATGGTTCGTCTACCAACAATCATAAATTAGACCTGAGCTATTTACTACTACATATTTATTTCATGCGCCTGACAAACCGTTGACGGTTTCTTCTCTCTTGCTCCGTCAATGTTTTGTAAAAATAATCGCCCGGGTTAACTACGTAACTTGTAACTGATTGAAATGTGATCGTGCGAGTTGTGGTGCAGGTCTTGCTTGAGTTCGCTCTGTAGTTGTGAACCTCACACACAGGGAGGAATCAATGGACTGTCCGAAGTGCAATGGGACGATGATGCTAGAGCGGTTCTCGGATTACTTTATCGTGTTCTATGCCTGGAAGTGCATCAATTGTGGGGCCATTATCGACCGTACCATTGCCACGAATCGCCGAAAGAGTCTGGCAGTCCGAGAATCTCAGCCTGTTGCCGCGGGCTAGAACCATCGGATTATCTCAAGCTCGGAACTCGGTCCGGTTGGATTTGAGCACTGCATTCTGGACTCCATCTTGGGAGTCCAGAAAGTTGGAAGCAGCTTATTGCACTCCTGTTCGGCCTCCCTGTCTTCTTAAAACCAACGGTTTCCGACTGAATCGCTCACCAATTTGAGTGATGAATCCCGTTGGCAGTTTGTGGCCGGCACGAATCGGTTTTGTTGTGACCAACGAACTGTCTCGGGCCACCCTGGCAATAGCCCTAACGGTGACTAGGTCTTAATCTCCGTTGCTATTTAGGTCTCCTTACGAGATATACTTATCTCTAAGAGAACCAACACGGCTCACGTTTTTCTACTCAGAGCAGGCCAGGAAAGGAGAGGGTATGTTCATAGCTAAACGCCAACTTACCCAGGACACAGTGGCGGCAATGGTGTTTGTCTTCGCTCTTGGCTCTCTCTCAATGATCTGGCCCGGCATCATTGCACTCATCTTTGGTCTGTTCTTATTGCTCCAATCGTTCGGGCTCGGACACGAGATCACCATGCTGTCCTGGGCCGAACTCACAAATGCACCGATTGTCATCGCCTCTGTTCTCCGATCTGGTCCTCCGTCGATTCTTTCGTAGCATGCGAGTAGGGCCGCGTCTAGTATTCCTGCATCGAGCGACTTCTTATTGTGTGTCGGTCATCGCAACCTATGCCCTCTAACCTAACTTCCTAAAGGCGAGTGACTGAAGTCCAGTTGAGTAAACGATCTGTTCGAATAGAGACTCCCGACCCCGTTCTTTGACCTAACGATCAAATCCGATTCATAGTCCAGGCATTGCTTCTTTCCAGGGAATTGTGGTACTCGGTCAATCTCTGTCCACTGATACAGTGATCTCAGACCATCCAGTTTTTTGAGGCCCTTAGAGCCATGGCCCTGATAATCGGCGTGCCAAAAGAAACCTACCCGGGTGAAAAACGCGTTGCAATGACGCCGGGGGTCATCCCCTCGCTGTCCAAAGGCGGCATGGAGGTCCTGGTTGAAACGGGAGCCGGAACGGAATCGGGGTACCCCGATGAAGCCTTTTCCGAAAAGGGGGCCAAAATTGCGGCCTCCCGGCTGCAAGTGTTTCAAGATGCCAAGATTATCGTGCAAGTTCGATTATTAGGGGCCAACCCTGAACAAGGGAAAACGGATCTCCCCCTGTACCAGGCAGATCATGTCGTCATCGGAATTGCCGAAGCGCTGTCCCATCCACATGCCGTCCGTGATTTAAATACCCGAGAAATCATCGCCTTTGCGATGGAATTGATGCCGCGAATCACCAGAGCCCAAAGCATGGACGTATTGTCCTCGATGGGCACTATCGCCGGGTACAAAGCCGTCCTCAAGGCAGCGGATGCCTTACCCAGAATGTTTCCGATGCTCATGACCGCAGCGGGAACCGTCACTCCAGCTAGAGTGTTCATCATTGGTGCGGGAGTGGCAGGCCTCCAGGCCATTTCCATGGCACGGCGATTGGGGGCAACGGTGGAAGCCTACGACCTCCGGCCAGCCGTGAAAGAACAGGTGCAGAGTTTGGGAGCGAAGTTTGTCGATCTCCCCATGGAGCAAACCGATGTAGAAGATAAGAGCGGGCATGCTAAGGCTCAGGAGGAATCTTTCTACCGGAGACAACGTGACCTGCTTAAAAAGATCGTTGCTGCGAGTGATGTCGTCATCACGACGGCGACGGTTCCCGGGAAGAAAGCCCCCGTCCTGATCACCGCCGACATGGTCGCCGGAATGATTCCGGGGTCGGTCATCGTGGATCTGGCTGCCGAGCGTGGAGGCAATTGTGAATTGACGAAAGTGAATCACACGGTGGTCGCTCACGAAGTGACCATCCTCGGATTGGAGAATGTTCCCTCGACCGTCCCCTTTCACGCAAGCCAGATGTACAGCAAAAACATCGCCTCGTTCTTGCTCCATGTGGTGAAGAAAGGTGAATTGAAACTGGACCTCGAAGATGAAATCACAAAGGACACGATGCTCACCAGGAATGGGGAAATCGTGAATGCTCGCGTCCGCGAGCTATTGGGACCATTGGCGGGGATGAAGCAGGAGGGGAGTTAAGACCACATGGACATGTTCATCTCGGGGATCACCATATTCGTCCTGGCAATTTTTGTCGGCTTTGAAATCATCACCAAAATTCCCCCGACGCTTCACACCCCCTTGATGTCCGGATCGAATGCCATTTCAGGGATCACCCTGGTGGGAGCCCTCCTGTCCTCCGGCACGCAGCACACAGTGACCACCACGATATTGGGATTTTCCGCCGTGGTGTTTGCCACGATCAATGTGGTGGGAGGCTTTATGGTGACCAACCGCATGCTCGCAATGTTCAAAAAGAAATCCTGACACATGATCGATACCCTCATTAATCTGGGCTATCTGATATCGGCTGCCCTGTTCATCTTCGGACTCAAAGGCCTGACTCACCCCAGGACCGCCGTTCGAGGCAACCTGTTGGGCGCAACGGGCATGCTGCTGGCAGTCCTGATCACCCTGGCCGATAAACACATTGTCAGCTTTGAAGTTATCATCGCAGGACTCGTGATCGGGGCCGCGATCGGAGCCATTCTAGCCATCAAGATTGAGATGACGGCCATGCCGGAGTTGGTGGCTCTCTTTAACGGGTTCGGAGGGATCGCCTCGGTGTTCGTCGCCGGGGCCGCGCTCATTGAGACCACGCTGGGCGGACAAATCCCGAACATGCAAGTGACAATCGCCACGGCGGCTTCAGGATTCATCGGAGCCGTTACCCTTTGGGGCAGCTTGGTCGCCTTTGGAAAGTTGCGGGGAATCATTAACGAAAATGCCCTCCTGTTCTCCGGTCAGCAGGTCATCAATGCCATCCTGGCCCTGCTGGGCTTAATGTTAAGCGCCAGCATCGTCCTGGATCCGTCAAGCCACCTGCTGTATTGGCTTCTCGTCCTGGTGGCCTCGATCTTGGGAGTCTTGCTCGTGATCCCTATCGGGGGAGCCGATATGCCCGTCGTGGTGGCCCTACTCAACTCCTACTCAGGGTTGGCTGCCGCGGCGACCGGGTTTGTGCTCTTTAACAATGTGTTGATTATCACGGGATCGTTGGTTGGAGCTTCGGGAATTATTCTGACTCAGATCATGTGCAAAGCCATGAACCGTTCTCTGACGAACGTGCTCTTCGGTGTACTTGCCCCCACAGGGGATTCCGCGACGGCCGATGAGGTGTATACCGGAAAAGTGAAGTCCGCGACCCCCGAAGAAGTGGCGCTGTTATTCGATGCCGCCCGAAGAGTCGCGATCATCCCGGGGTATGGTATGGCAGTCTCGCAAGCTCAACACCCGGTCGCAAATCTGGCAACCTTATTGAACGAGCGCGGGATCCAGGTGGATTATGGAGTCCATCCCGTGGCCGGACGAATGCCGGGCCATATGAACGTCCTGCTGGCTGAAGCCGATGTGCCCTATGAGTCGCTCAAGGAGATGGATCAGATCAACATGGACATCGATCAGGTTGATGTGGCCCTGATCATCGGGGCCAACGATGTCGTCAACCCCCTCGCACGCACCGACCCTGCCAGCCCCATAGCCGGCATGCCGATCATCGATGTCGACAAAGCCAGGACCGTGGTCATCATCAAACGGAGCCTCAGCCCTGGGTTTGCTGGGATTCCCAACCCGTTGTTTGCCCTCGACAACTCCCTGATGCTGTTCGGCGACGGAAAAAAGATGGTGCTCGACATCATTGCCGCCCTGAAAGAGTCCTGAGGCGCAATAACCATTTCCTTTCCGGGTGGGCCGCCACGCTCCTATCAAGAAACCCCGAGGGTACGGCCGTGGTGTCAGGAACCATTACGTGTCCATTGGAGGCGCCGGATATCGAGCCAAAATCCGTAATGGTTCCCAACACCTTTCCACACCCCTAATAGCTGTGTGGAACGATCTGTGATATGGTGCCCGACCGCTCGACATTTACTCTTCTGATCGTTGGTTCTTCCTCTATGAACCGGTGGTGTTATCGGCTGTCTCTCTTCTTACTCGTCATTGTTTCGATGGCCTGCTTATCCAACGTTCAGGCCCAAGTTCCTTCTCATCAGGATGGCTCAACTGAAGCAAATGTTGCGATTGTTTATCCACAAGAGCATATCAGTGGACACGAGAAAGACTCGCCCGAAGAAACTGATTTTTCTGAGTTTCACCACCACGTCGCTGGTTTTTTCATCGTCCTGTTTGGCCTGGCTGAGCTGGGCAATGCACTCCAGTACCCCCTACCGCTATGGACCCGGTTCATGCTCCCTGGCGCGCTCAGTGTGATCGGAGTCCTGGTGCTGTTTGGGAATGATCATGGCTCATGGCCGATTCATTCGTTTGATCTTGTTGACACCTTGTGGGGCCAAGACCGGGATCTGCTCGAACATAAGCTCTACGGAGTCCTTGCCCTCATTTTCGCCTTTTTTGAAGCGCTCCGGCGAAGTGGGAGTGGCTGGCAGTCTCTGTCGGCAGCGCCACTGGTCATCTTGACCCTGGCCGGTTCGCTGTGGCTCTTCGTCCATTCACACGGTGAGCATCCCGGGCTTGCCAAGATCCAGTTTCAGCATTCCTTGTTAGGGATAGTTGGAACGGGCGCTGCCTTGTCCAAAGGCGTGGCATCCTGGCTACCCGGCGCATCTCCTCACGCAACGAAACGGTGGGAAATCGCCTGGGCAGGATCCGAAATTCTTTTTGGAGTGCTGCTCCTCTTGTACTCCCAATAGCGTAGTCTCGAGTCTGGAGGAAATCCGACTTCTTTAAGACTGCTGCCTGGTTCCCCGAGGTTCGAAGGAGAAATACGGGGCGGTGAACACTTTCTGAGTAGACAGCCATTGCTGACGCCCCAACGTTATTCCCGCGAGACAGCTGTGGATTTGAATGTTCCTGCGGGCCTGATACTCGCTACATCCCACTTTGTAAATAAACGGTATCCGACTTCACCGATTCGCATTCATCGAGATTCGTTCACGGCGCGTACGGCATATCAATTTCGGCTACTCTTTCATTCTTCACGGACCCTGCACGAGACAAAAACATAAGACCGCCTGTAGACCTTCCATTTGTAACCCGGCAGAGGTCCACCCCAAGATTGCTCGTACCGTGGGTCAATTATCGCTTTATCGAAATTGTCGCCCACGGATAAAACCAACCGACTTTCTTCGGGACACTGCGACGGGTTGCAAAAGAAAAGGCCCGCTAGATTGCTCTAGCGGGCCTTCGTTGTAACCCGGCAGCGTCCTACTTTCCCACTGCCTCACGGCAGCAGTAGCATCGGCCTTGGAGGGCTTAACTTCCGTGTTCGGTATGG
>BQXA01000002.1:0-234038 GCA_036984345.1 Nitrospira sp.
TCTTTATGGGGCTCTCGCTCATGGGTGCCGTGCTGCTGGCCGGGTCGTTCAACCTGAGCGACATTGTGGAGGCGCAACGCTATCAATGGTTTGTCGTTCCCCAATTTCTTGGATTTCTTGGGTTCTTCATGGCGGGACTGGCTGAGGCCCATCGCACCCCGTTCGATATGCCTGAGGCAGAAGCCGAGCTGGTCGCCGGGTACCACTCGGAATACAGCGGGATGAAATTCGGAATGTTTTTTGTCGGCGAATACCTCAGCGTGATCTTGCTCTCAGCGATGACCGTGATTCTTTTCTTCGGAGGCTGGCACGGACCTTGGCTCCCGCCGGTGGTCTGGTTTGTTTTAAAAATGTTTGGCTTCATCGCCTTGATCATCCTGATTCGTGCAACGTGGCCACGATTCCGATTTGATCAGCTGCTGACCTTCGGGTGGAAAGTCGTGATGCCGCTCGCGTTGATCAATCTTTTGGTGACGGGTGGAGTGGTGCTGTGGAGAGCGGGATGACCCGGATCTACCCGGTTATCGGGAGCACAGATGGAATCCGATGCGAAGGCAAATCATCCTGGTAGAACCGCTGGACGTATGGTGAACGCGTGGACCTATGCTCGTAATCTGGTCGTGGGGTTATGGATTGTCTTCAAACGGACCTTTACGACACCGGTGACAGTTCAGTATCCGGAAGAGCGACCCTATTTGCCTCCACGCTGGCGTGGACGAATCGTACTCACGAGAGATCCTGACGGAGAAGAGCGCTGTGTGGCGTGCTACCTCTGCTCTGTGGCTTGTCCGGTCGATTGTATCGCGCTGCAGGCGGCAGACAATCCGGATGCTCATGAACGCCGCTATCCTGAGTTCTTCAGGATTAACTTTTCGCGCTGCATCTATTGTGGAATGTGTGAGGAAGCCTGTCCGACCACTGCCATTCAGCTCATTCCGGACTTTGAACAAAGTGAATATGCCCGCCGAAACCTCGTCTATGAGAAGGAAGACCTCCTCATCAGCGGCACGGGCAAGTACCACGACTACAATTTTTATCGAGTGGCCGGCGTGAGAACTCACGACAAAGACAAGGGGCAGGGTGATCACGAATTTCCACCGGTTGATGTCAGAAGTTTGATGCCTTAACACGAACGTAAGCTATGGAAATGCTTTTCTACATTGCGGCTACTGTGACTGTTCTGGCGACTCTGCGGGTGATCACGCACGTGCATCCTGTCCATGCGCTGCTCTATCTGGTCGTGGCGCTGATCGCGCTGGCGCTGATTTTCTATTTACTTGGTGCACAGTTTGCTGCGGCACTCGAAATCATCATCTACGGCGGTGCCATTATGGTGCTCTTCATTTTCGTCGTGATGCTCCTGGGGCCGCTTGCGGCCGAACAGGAACGGACGTGGCTCACGCCTGGCGCATGGCTCGGGCCGAGCATCTTAGCCCTGGTGCTTCTGGGTGAGGTCGGATACCTCATTTCGGTAGGAGACCACACCGCGATCACTGTGGCGGAAACCAGGCAGAAAGGCATGTCCATCGCTCTCTACGGCCCCTATATCATCGCGGTCGAACTGGCTTCCATGCTGTTGCTGCCTGGGCTGATCGGTGCCTATCACTTGGGGCGTCGTATGTCGAGGGAGGATCGTTGATATTGAGCACGCACGCACTCGTGTTGGCAATCATGTTGTTTGGCCTTGGATTGATCGGTCTCTTGAGCCGGCGGAATATCCTGTACATGCTCCTGTCGCTCGAAATCATGTTAAATGCCGCTGCGCTCGCATTCATTGCCGGAGGGGCCCGTTGGGGACAGGTCGATGGCGAGATCATGTTCTTGTTCATCCTCACCCTGGCGGCGGCTGAAGTTTCTGTGGCACTGGGGATTGTGCTGCAGCTGTCACATCGGTTCCGAACAGTGGACGCCGATGCCTTGTGCGAGCTGAGAGGGTAAAAAACAGTCAATGGTCATCGGTCATTCGACAATGGACATTACAAGTCGAATCACCTGCATGACCTATCGCGATGGAACCATGATCGTCTCATTCAAATGACCAATGACTATTGACCGATGACTGCATCACTTCTCTCACTCATCCCAGTCCTTCCGCTCACGGGTTTTCTGGTGTTGGCCCTGTGTGGGGGGCGATTGACCCGGCACCAGATCGCCTGGGTCGGTTGCGGTTCGGTAGGCGCGGCAGCCGTGACCACGGCGCTTGTCGCCGATGATTTCTTCCGCACCTTTCCTGATCGTGAGTTCTACCAGCAGACACTATGGAACTGGATCGACACCTCTGGGATGACGGTCGGCATCTCCTGGTACCTGGATGCGCTCTCACTCTTGATGGTGGCGGTCATCACCGGCGTCGGCTTCTTGATCCATCTGTACTCCACCGAATACATGGCTCGCGATGATGGCTACGCTAGATTTTTTGCCTACATGAATCTGTTTGTGGCCAGCATGCTTACCTTGGTGTTGGCCGACAATCTCCTTTTACTCTACCTGGGCTGGGAAGGGGTGGGGCTCTGTAGTTATCTATTGATCGGATTTTGGTATCGGGAACCGGAATACGGGATCGCTGCCCAAAAGGCCTTTATCGTTACACGGATTGGAGATACGGCGCTAGCCATTGGCCTCTTCATCCTATTCACGCAGTTTACCAGCTTGTCGATTCAACAAGTCCAGAGCCTTGCCATGGAGGCCTGGCCGGTAGGATCGAATCTGGCCATGATCGTCGCGTTGCTCTTTTTGATCGGCGCGGTTGGAAAGTCGGCTCAGTTGCCGCTTCAGGTGTGGCTGCCGGACGCGATGGCTGGTCCCACGCCGGTCAGTGCGCTCATCCATGCGGCTACCATGGTGACGGCGGGTGTCTACCTCATCGCCAGGATGCATCATCTGTTTGCACTCGCGCCGACGGTGCAAGAGGTGATCGCGGTGCTTGGCCTCGTGACGTTGCTGCTGGCTGCAACAAGCGCGCTGGTTCAGCATGACATTAAGCGGGTGCTCGCCTATTCGACAATGAGCCAGATCGGCTATATGTTTCTGGCGCTTGGCGTGGGAGCCTGGTCTGCAGCGATGTTTCATTTTCTGACCCATTCCTGCTTTAAGGCGTTGCTTTTCCTGGCGGCTGGATCCGTGATCCACAGCCTCCACCACGAACAGGACATTTTCAAGATGGGTGGTCTCCGGCGACATCTTCCCTGGACCTTCTGGACGTTCCTGGTCGGGGCAGCAGCCATGTCCGGTGTCCCCCTCATTACGTCCGGGTTTTACAGCAAAGACTGGATCCTGTGGTCGGTCTGGTCCTCTCCCATCAGCCACCGATGGATATGGTTCGGTGCAGTATTCGGGGCCCTGCTGACCGGCCTCTATAGTTTCCGGCTCATCTTTCACGTCTTTTTTGGAGGGGTGCGTACACAACCGACCGGTGAACCAGGTCTGGCGATGCGTGTGCCGCTGGTGGTACTGGCGTTCTTGGCGCTTACCGTCGGCTTTCTCGAGATGCCCCACACACTCGGGAATGTGACGGTGTTCAGTCACTACTTGTCGCATGCGCTCCCGACCACGGAACCGTTGCCGGGAATGGATGAGTCGAGTGAGGCCCGCGAACAGCTGGCCGTTACAGTTGCGGCCCTACTCGGGATCGGCCTTGCCGCGCTTCTGTTCCTACCAGGTTCCAGAACCGCGTCGCGTTCGGCAGACCAATCTACGGATCGTCCTTCCATGACCGTACTGCAAGAAGGGTGGGGATTTGATCGACTGTATGATCGACTGTTCGTGCGGCCCTGGTTCTCCCTAACACGGAATCCTAATGACATGCTTGATCGTGGATATGAATGGCTCGCTGTGTGCGCTGAGTCTTGTCATGGCTGGATGAGCCACATGCAGACGGGGCAGGTCCGGTGGTATGCCGCCACCGTCGCCGTTGGGACGCTCATGTTACTGGGTTTATTTGCGATGTGAAGGCAATGGCTCTTTGGTTGCTCATACTCATCCCAATTCTCGCGGCGCCTTTCGCATGGATGGGACAGCACTGGTCTCGCTCGGCTCCCCGTATGATCGCGCTGGGTGCCTTGTCCGTTGATTTTCTGGTCGCGCTCTTCCTCTGGAACCACGGTGATTCGGTTCAGGCCTCAGGTCACGGATCCTGGCTTGTAGAAAGTCACATCAGTTGGATTCCCCGATGGGGAATCAGCCTGCATCTTGGTCTCGATGGGCTCAGCCTCATCCTGATTGTGCTCACGGCGTTCATCGGTGTCATTGCCACTATTGCCTCCTGGACAGAAATCCGGAGTCGCGTCGGACTGTTTCACTGTAACGTCTTGCTCGCGCTTGGTGGGGTGATCGGGGTATTTTTGGCGATCGATCTGTTTCTGTTTTTCTTTTTTTGGGAACTCATGCTGGTTCCCATGTATCTCCTGATCGTGATCTGGGGCCATGGCGCCGGTACGCCTCATTCAAGTTTTCCCTCACAGGCAGGGAGTTTGGTGTTGCTGGTTGCGATTGTGGCCCTCGCGCTCCTGCATCAACAGGCGACGGACGGCCAGAACACGACTATGCCGACCTGATGGGACTGACCCTAACCAACGAGATGGCCGATGGTTGATGGTGGCATTTCTCATCGGCTTTCTGGTGAAGTTGCCGGCTCCTCCGTTTCATACACTGGTTGCCGGATACCTACACAGAGGCACCCACCGGGCGACGATCATTCTCGCCGGGATCTTGGCGAAAACCGGGGCCTATGGTGTTACGGTTCACGATTCCGTTGTTTCCTGAGGCAATGAGCGAAATCTCGCCTATCGTGATGGGGCTTGGTGTGGTCGGGATTCTCTATGCCGCGCTGTTGGCCTGTGCGCAAACGGATATCAAGCGACTGGTGGCCTACAGCATCAGCCACATGGATTCATCTTGATCGGCGCCTTCGCTGGAACGGAGTTGGCGCTGAACCGTGATGCAAATGGTGGCGCATGGGTTGAGTACCGGCGGTCTCTTCCTGTTGGCTGGTGCACTGGAGGAGCGGTACCAAACGAGGGAGATGGGCCACATGGGAGGACTGTGGAGCGTGATGCCACGTCTTGCGACGATGACGCTCTTCTTTGCCTGCGCCTCATTGGGGTTGCCAGGCCTGGCCAATTTCATCGGTGAATTCCTGGTTTATTCGGATCCTATGCGACTCAACCATTCATGGTCATCCTGGCGTCCTCGGCATGGTCATGGCAGCCATTTATTCTTTGGGTATGATGCAACGCACATTCTTCCAGGCGCAAACAAGACACTCCGCCCAGTTCCTGACCTATCGAATGTCGCATTTGGAACCGTCCTGGTTATCGCAGTCCTACAGATCTGGTTGGGGCTGTATCCGAGGTAGTCATGACCACTGCACAACCGGTCATGGAACAGCTGGTACAAGCTGCAGTTGCATCGAATCGATTCACTGCCCGATCTGAATCCCTGCTGTCGTCTCATATCGTCACATCGCAGGGGACTACGCCATGACACTCCAAGACTTCATCGCCTCTCACCAATTCTGGACCTGGGGATCTTTCCTCGTCACCATGCTCGCGATCGCCTTCGGGCGACATCATGCCCGCATCGCAGTCTTCGCCTTTCTGTCCATATCTGCTCACCCTGGCGACAGTACCCTGGGCGGCCCCGATGGCCCACGAGCCGTGACGACCTTGCTGGTCGTGGATGGACATGCCTTGTTGTACATGGGGCTCGTCTTGAGTGCGACGATGGTCATCATCGCATTGTCGTATCGTTATTTGAATTTCGTGATCGTGAAAAGGAAGGTGTGGAGAGGAGTACTATCTGCTCCGCTGCCGGCCACCTTTCAGGGATTGGTCCTCACCATGCGCACTTTGTATCGTTTTTCCACCGGGACGAACTTCCTCGGTCTGTCCCTCTGTAGTCTGATCAGGTACTTACGCACGAGACGCCATCCGCTCGAAGCCGCGGTGAAATACCTGCTGTTGTCCATCACTGCGTCGGCAATCCTCCATTCGGCATGGCACTGCTGTATTTCGAAAGCGGGGCCATGACCTTCACGATGTGGGAGCCATCATGAAACAGGCGCAGTCCGTTCCTGCCCTATGGTTGGGAGGATTGATCCCTGGTTCTCGTTTGGGATCGCCTTGAAGCTCGGGCTCGCACCGTTTCATATGTGGGTCCCCGATGTCTATCAGGAGCGCCGACTCCCATCACAGCCTATCTCGCAACCGTCTCCAAGGCAGCGGTCGTGGCCTTGCTACTCCGATTTGCCACCGAGGTTGGGCTGTTGGACCTGCCTCCCGTTGTCCATTCATTCAGCCTCCTGGCTGTGGTGTCAATGGTCACAGGGAATGTCCTTGCGCTCTTGCAGCAGAATGTAGGAAACGGCTCTGGCCTATTCCTCAATCGCCCATTTCGGCTATGTGTTGGTCATGCTCGCCAGCGGTCCTCCCGCTGCCGAACCGTCACCTTACATGTCATCGTCTACTGTGCCATGTCGTTGGGTGCCTTTGGCGTGGTCACGGTGTATTCGAGCGAGGGAGGAGACAGAATCGTTTCGAGGACTATCAGGTTTGTTTTGGACCAGACCCTGGCTCGCTGCCATGTTGGCACTGAGCCTGCTGTCGACTGGCCGGGATTCCGGTTACAGCTGGGTTCATCGGAAAGTTTTATGCAATCGCGGCTGGTGTTGAGGCAGGTCTGTGGTATTTGCTGGCGCTCATTGCCAACAGCGTCGTGAGCCTCACTATTATCTTCGACTGGATCGTGACACTGTTCAGTGAGGTACCAGAGCCAGCCGCTGCTATCAAGAGCCGATCGAGCAGTCTGCACAGGCGGCAGGGTGGACAACAGCGTTCTCCCTTGGGTTCGTAGCCTCAGTCATTCTCATGCTCGGAGTCTATCCCAATCCACTGATGGAATTGATCCGCAATTCTGTCAGCAACCTCCTCATGGTGGCCGTACAGCAGCCATGAACAAGTGTTCGCGTCATCTGATCGGGTTGCATGAGAGGAACAACCGCGTAGAGTCTCAGGCATAGCCATTGTCTCCTACAGCCCCGTTGAGTCCATACAGTGTATGATTGTAAAACTTGCCTCTCTCCGAGTGGTACACAGGTGCTCCTGGGAAAGTCTGGAACAATCGACCGTCAATCCGTCGGCCAAACCCCGGCATCAGCGGCGTCGCGTCGTGCCGCCCACTGCGCGCTATTGTTAGGCCAGGACTTAGGACAGAAGAATCAGAAATTTGACGTCTGCCTCCTGGTGCCTTGCCCACTACAAGCATTGTGCATTTCAGACGCTTGGACCTCTTATTGGTCTGTGCAGCCTCTGAAGGGGATTGTGGATCGACAGTGAAGATAACATGTCGATACACTTATCTCCTTTGAATATCAAAGTTTTTTTCAATGGTTCTTTGCCACTAAGACTAAATAACGGTATTGTCTCAGTTCAGTTCCTCCCAATACACCGCTTGCATAAAATGGATGCTTGTAAGCGAGCCTCTTTGCTTTGCTTTCGTTCAGATACTCTCCGAACAGTCTTCCATTCTGTCAAAACCAATGCTTCAGCAGCACTCTCGACTTCAATAAAGGTCTCCAGAACTAGGTCCGGTACATCCTCCTCTGCTGATACCTTAAACGCCCAAATGCCATGAAGGAGAAGATGTGCACCGCCAAGTTTCTCTACAGGCTACTTCGCCATTTCCGAAAAAGCTTCCTCGATCCATCGTTTGCTTTACGCTTGAGTCAGCCATGATGTTCGCTGCAAGTGGAGAAAAGCACGCTCCGACAGGCGTTTTTGCTACGGCAAGAAAAATCGTGACAAGTGGTATGTCAACTCAGATTGAAGTGATGCTAATAGAGTTAGCCGCGCTTGGACATCAATACTTTGGCTACCAGCAGTCATGAGTTCGGTAGTTGAGAGAAGTTTGTTAAAGTTGTCGTCCTTGATAGGAAATCATCTGGTACTTATTGGCTGGAGGAGGAAGGACCAACTCATGTCTTTCTTTAAGCTTCTTAACGGCTTCGGGTATTTCTTTTGTGGCATGATATGCATTGTGGCAATGCTATAGAGTCCTCGTTTCGGAATACGTAAGGATCAAGATAGAATGTCCCACCGTCAACCAAACCCTGAATTTGGTCAGATATTGCCTTCCACTCAGCTCGCCAACTCATAAGGCAGGATCCTCCACTCTGGTCGAACTTGCGCTTCCTGTGCGAAACGTCTACGCGCGGGCCGAGGCCTGCAGGGGCAAGGACCGTCGCGTGCGGGGGCAGGCTGTTGGCCCTCAAGTCTTCTATTTGCACGTGCCTGTAACGGTTCAGCGCCGCCCATGGACGACGCGATGAATGGCTTTGCTTCTCCTGGCTTGAACTCCTGCACCTCGAGGTTGGAACTGTTCGCCGAAATCAGCCACCGCCTTGAAAGAATTCTCTTTTGTACCTTTGTTCACGACTCGCGTGGACTTCGCCAATAAGGTTGGTACAACCTCACCAATGATTTCGCCCGTGACGCGCGACACGGAGAACGAGCTGCCCTTCATCTCCTTCTCGAACCCAGAGACTTCGATAGTCGCACTGTCCGTCAGGGTGTAAACGTGCGTAACGGTGCACATATAGGCCAGCGGGCCGGCCTGCGTGGCGCCGGCCAGAAGAAACGGGACCAGCCCAATGAGACGACCGAAGTGGGTCATGTGTTCTTTCCTCTTGAGGGCCAACTATATTTAGGCCGATCCGCATAAGAACCGGATCTGCCGGTTGCTATCCGTATAACACGCCACGTCTGTTCGCAAACAATGCCACACAACAGTTGTCGATTCAATGAGCGACAGAAACGGGACAGGCAGATTTTCCAGAGGGGTGAAGACCTATGCTGCATCCGTTGTGCGTCGGTCCCGAGCGAAGGAGGATGAGCTGCACAGTTTGACAACAGTGGCTTCTTGAGTAGGCGAGTGAATTGAAAAGACCCTCAGACGGATCAGTTCATCGGGATGATCGAGGCCGAGACTTCGTTCGGCAGCAGGAGCGTCACCATCGCTTGATTCTGCTCGCCCGGTTGGATCAAGGCGAACAATGGCACAGGCTGCGGCACGCCTCCAGGCGGGAGGGCGAGCATGGCAGGAAAATCGATCAACGGCGAAAGCGTGGCCTGACTCGCCAAACGAAGACGAAACGCCATTAACACGTCACGTAATCGTGACGCTTTCGTTTCATCTGAAAGTGTTTGATCTGGAGCAATGCCGACTTCCCACAAGGGTTTCGTAATCGTGATGGGAAAACTCATGCCCAGCTTCTGGGCATCCGCTGTGACGTCAATGAGGACACCGGCTTGAATCGCTTCGTGCCTCGTCGTCATCACCTGGTTCAGTAGGTGATCAAGTTTCTCCTTCGACACCTTTCCTCCCTGTAGAGCCTCTTCGGCCTGTGGCTCTCCCTCTCCTGACAGGGAAACAATCGGCGTTACCGCTTCCCTCTCCTCATCAAGCTGTTCGCCTGGCGCTACCGTTGATTCATCTATTGGAGTAGGCAACGCGCGCACCAAACCGGCATACACCTTCTTTGCTGATTCGGACCAGACTGGGTTACATGGGCGTCCGGAAAATGCTGCCTCAGCCGCTTTGCGCTCATCGTGGGTGAGTATTCTGGGGGTCTGTTTCATATCCATAAAGTTTAGATAATCCGGCATAGAGGAAAGTCAAGAGCGGGAGGGAGTTAGTCCTGGAGTCGGCGCCCTTTGGTTTCCGGAGCAAAGAACAAAACAACGAGTCCAATCACATAGATAAAGGCAACGGTACTGGCGGCACGACCAAACGTACCGAGCGTCGTCACCAACCACCCCGTCAGGAACGGCGAGGCCGACGCCAGGACCCGACCGGCATTAAAGCAAAATCCCGCTCCGGTAGCTCGTAACCTTGTCGGGTACAGCTCAGGCAGGTAGATCGGAAACCCGCTGAAGATCCCATTATTAAAGAACCCCAGGAGCGGCAACAGCATCAAGACACCAGCATAACTCGTCGGGACCAGATAGGTGACCGGCAACATGACGAAACTCCCAAGACACATAAAGGCGAACATCGGACGCCGACCAAATCGATCAGCCAATGGGCCGAATCCCAAGTAACCAAAGATGGCACCAGCATTTAAAGCCATGATGGCATAACTGACATAGCGGGTGAGAATGGCTGGGTCTTGCCCCTTCAAGTCCGGTAGCTCACGGATGAGAGTTGGTGCCCAGTTCGTTGAGCCCCACAGTCCGAAGACCGCCACAAAGGCCAATGCGGAACCAACCAACGTGGCACGCCGCAAGTCACCATGAAAGATTGCCGTCATGGGAATGGCCTGTTTCTCATGCGCCTGAGTCCAGCGGTCTGGCTCCTTCACCCACCAGCGGACCAGCAGCGCCACAAACGCAGGAAGGACACCGATCAGAAACAGTCCGCGCCATCCATAGGCTTCCTTCATGGTGAGGTTGATCGTCGCCGCCAGAAAAAATCCCACCGCCCAGGCCGATTGAAGAATACCTGCCGCTTTGGCGCGCTTATCTTCCGGCCAAGTCTCAGCCACAATGGCGGCACCAGCCGCCCACTCGCCACCGATGCCGAGCGCCGTGAGAAATCTGGTGATTGCCAGGTGCCACCAGGTTTCCGCCAGAGCAGCAGCTCCGGTGAACACTGCATAGATGATGATCGTGGCAATCAGAACTTTCGTACGTCCGAATCGATCGGCCATGATCCCGAAGGAAATGCCGCCGATCGCCCAGCCGATCAGAAAGATAGAAAAGATGATGCCGCCATACCAACCGATCTGCTCGGTGGTTGGTGGGCCACTCGCTGTGTGCAGTAAATCATGCAAGGCCGGATGCAAGACGATGGCGTAGATCGTGGCATCCATGGCATCGAAGACCCACCCAAGCCAGGCGACAAAGAGAACCAACCATTGGTAGCGGGTAACACCGGAATGCCACGAGGACCCATTCATACGGTTATCCTGCGTTACTGCGAATTGCTGGAACCGGCTCAAGAACCCTCACATGAGCGCCGCAAGGCTACGGGGGATCTCGGCCACAGTCAAGGTGAAGCGGCGGAACCACCATGCTATAGTCTGTTTCGTGGAGCGAATGAATTACTATCAAATACTTGGAGTCTCACGCGACGCCTCGGACGAAGAGATCAAAAAGGCCTATCGAAAGCTGGTCTTTGAGCACCATCCCGACCGTAATCCACACAACACGGACTCCGAAGCGTGCATCAGAGAAATCAATGCCGCCTATGAAATCGTCGGTGATCCCGAAAAACGCAAGAGTTACGATCGGCTGTCATGGGGCGATGAGCCACGTGCTGCGGCGGCTGATCCCGGCATCATTCTCAAGGAAATGGAGCAGAAGCTCTTCGACGAAGGAAGGAAAGAGCTGTTTGCGCTCTTGATGAAAGATGTGAAGCGCGTGAAGGTGGAGTTGGCCATTATTCGAGAACGAATTGTGGCCGAGCAAGGGTACGATTCGTTCTTGGAGTCAGTCGTTGCAGCGCGGGCAACCGAGATCATGGGTGATTTCGTGACGGAAAGCATGGAGCAACGGAAACGTCGTCTTATCGAGGTTGCCGTGGAAATGCTGGTGTCTCAGGGATTCGCCAAGCGAAATGACGAAGGAGGGATCCGCTCGCTCCGGTCTCGTCTAGAAGAGCAGTTTCACAAAGGTAGGATCCACGGCATGGCTTCAGCTCTGGAATTGTTTTACGAACGGCAATAACGTCATTCTTCTCAATCTGGAAATCGACGCGCATTGTCATCCAGCCGACGTGCGTGGTGGTCTGATAGGTGCCTGTCAGTCAGATGGACCAGAAGTGCGTATGGCGAGAGGTGAATCTGATCGGATTCACCTGAATCGGTTTCGATTCAGCTTGTTCAAGTGGGTCAGTCGAGGACGACCACGCTGGACGATGCGTGTTCAGGTGAAGCGACATGATTTCCCACAATATTTCTGCCGTTCAGTGGATTGAAGCGCGGGGGCCACGCGAAAGAACAAAACTTGCTAGTTCTACGTATCAAGCGTCAAACGGAGTCCGTATTTTGGCGAATCTGTGCGACTCAATGCAAGCTCGGCAAGCTCTGATTGAAAGCGGACTGGGGAGAAATGATCAAGTCGGATTGGCCGAACGAGGCCATCCGCGAGCACCATAAGGAGGTCTCTATGACATCCTCTAAACAATCGCCTTGGGGAGCCGTGTTGATATGTGTCTGTGCAGTAGGAGGTGCGACGGTGCTGTGGCCGGCTCGCGCGTTGCCTGAAGACGCGTCGATCAACGTGCCGATCGAGTCGGTGGCCGATTACATCCACGCCGTCATCGCGGCTGACCGCGAGGTGTATACCAGGCATGCCGTGGAACGGATGCAAACGAAAGGGGTCGCTGCGGTGTCCGAGAGATGGAATGAAAAAAATACTTTGCCCCTTCCAGCCCAATTCCTCCAGGAATCCGGACGCCAAGTCGGGAAGTTGGGCCTTGGAGTACAGTACCGGCTGATCAGTTTTTGGCCGATCAACAAACGCAATGTGGCGGCGAATGCGCTTGAAAGTATAGGGCTTGGCGCCGTTGCGACTCACCCGGATCGGCCCTATAAGGGCGTCACGACAGTTGGCGACACTCGGTATTTTGAAGCGGTCTATGCCGATCTGGCTGTCGAACAGCGTTGTGCCGGTTGCCACAATGCCCATCCCGATAGTCCAAAGCGAGACTTCAAGCTCAATGATGTCATGGGTGCGATCGTGGTCAGTATTCAGCTGAAGCAGTAGTAGCCCGCGGTTTCGAGCAGCCATGGCGCTGTGCTCTTCAGAGTATCAAAACGTGGTGCGTCGACGACAGCACGAGAATTGCTGAGTCTGTACAGTAAGTCTCTGGTCGGGTGAGACTGGGCGCCCAATTCAGCAGCCCAACCCTTGTGACGCCCGACCAAGGTCGGCGAGTCCGGCGGTGATAGAAGACCATTACCGCCGGATATCGACGACAAAACAAACACAAGACAGAAGCGTGGATGAATAGCAGAAATACCTAACAGAAGTGTTGTGGTATTGTGTCAGACATAACCCCGATACCGGCTGAGATCTGCCCCGGTTTATCGGATTCCGGCAGATCAAGGCGGCCTGATCTCCGGGACGGCTCTCCTGTCACAACGAACAGTTACTTGGAGGCGAGACGTTACTTTGCGAGCGGTCCCGCTACGAATTTCCCTGCCTTCATCACGCCAACAATCTTGTGCCGGTCTCGTAGCACATCAATCCGTTTGAGTGGGTTTCCTTTCAGAATCAGCAGATCAGCCTCTTTTCCTCTCGTCAGGGTTCCGACCACATCCTGAATCCCGATCAATCGAGCTGCCGTAGCCGTCGAGGCGACGATGGCTTCCATCGGCGTCATACCGAGCGCCACCATGCGTTCGAGCTCCTGTGCGTTGTCTCCATGATAGTTGAAGGGTGTGCCGGCATCGGTCCCCATCGCAATGGAGATGCCGCTCTGATGCGCATATTTGAAACTGGATTGGTGACGTTTCGTCATCGCTTTGGCCTTGCTCAACGCACTTTCCGGAATGCCGCAACTCGGTCTACAGGCCGCTGTGGTTGCCAAAGCCGACAAGGTCGGGACCATATAGACGCCGTACCGCTTCATGAGTGCACCCGCCTCCTCATCCAACAAGGTCGCGTGTTCGATCGAGCGCACACCTGCAAGAATCGCGTTCCTCATGCCTGAAGCGCCGTGAGCATGGGCCGCCACTTTTTTCTCAGCGTGGCGTGCAGCATCGACGGCCGCAGACAATTCCTCCATCGTCATTTGGGCTGCATCCGGAGATGTGCCAGGTGTGAGGACCCCTCCTGAGGCAATGACTTTGATGACTCCTGCGCCAGCAGCAATCTGGTTCATGACGGCTTGCCGGACTTGCTCCGTCCCTTCCACTTCTTGACCGATAAACCGCGCGTGCCCCCCAATCATGCAGATGGCGAGACCTGCCCCGACGATGCGCGGGCCCGGTACAAGCCCTGAATCAACAGCCCGTTTGAGGGCAAAAATCGAATGGTCACGAGCCCCAACGTCTCGCACCGTTGTGAAGCCAGCATCGAGCGTAGCCTTTGCATGGCTGGCTGATTTGAGCAGGGTCAGCGACGGATGTTCCGAGTCCAAGGCCGCCACGACATCTGCCTCACCTCCCAAACAGAGGTGGACATGACAATCGATCAGACCAGGGAGAATCGTGAGGCCACGTCCGTTGATGCGCAGGGTCCCTTTAGGAATCGCCAGGGTTTTGCTGGGACCGACCGCGGAGATTTTCGAACCTCTCACTACGATCGTGGCGCGTTCATGAACGGCTCCGGTCCCATCGATCAGGCGTACGTGATGAATCGCAATCGTCACAACTTATCGCCCGCTACTATAGGTAGAGGCCGCAGCTTGTAGAGCGATCCCGGGAATTGAAACCCACCCGTTTTGGATGCCGATCTCTTCCAGCGCATTCAACAGCGTCAGTACGTTGGCTTCTGTAGACGATTCTCCCATCAGTCCGATCCTCCAGACCTTTCCCTTGAGATGGCCTAGGCCTCCTCCGATCTCAATGTCGAACCGTTCAAGAAGTTGAGACCGGACGGCCCCCTCGTCGATCGAGGTAGGAACGGTCACGCAAATCAACGTTGGGAGTCGATACTCGACCGAGGGCAATGGGTCGAAGCCAAGCGCCATTAGCCCAGCCATCAATGCTCGGCTGTTGAGGTGATGCCGCGCAAAGCGGGCAGGGAGCCCTTCTTCCGCGATGATCCTTAAGGATTCGCGAAGGGCATACAACATCGAGATCGGCGCCGTGTGATGATAGGCCCGATTGTGCTCCGTCCAATAGTCTGCAATCAGGGACAAATCAAAATACCAACTTTGGCAGGGAATCCGACGACTGCGGACCACTGACAGCGCCCGGTCGTTCACCGTGAGTGGGGACAGACCAGGAGGGCAGCTCAGACATTTTTGCGTGGCGCTGTAACAGATATCGATCCCCCATCGATCGACTTCAACCGGCAGACCTCCCAACGATGTCACGGCATCGATGATCAGCAACGCGTCGCGCGCGCGACACATCGCACTCATGGGTTCGATGGGTTGCCAGGTACCTGTGGAGGTTTCCGCATGGACGAGTGCGACTGCCTTGACCGGACCTGATCCTCTGAGTTTCTCCTCGATCATATCCGGTTCAATGATCTGTCCCCAAGGCACCTCAAGCCGAATCGCCTTTCCTCCGCATCGCTCGACGATCGTCGCGAGTCGAGTGCCAAACACACCGTTGACGCCCACGATCACCGCATCTCCCGGTTCGACGACGTTCACGACAGCCGCTTCCATACCGGCAGAGCCTGTACCGGAAACGGCGATCGTCAAACGGTTGGCGGTCGAGAAGAGTCGACGGAGGCGTGTTTGAACGTCGTTCATCACGGCGAGGAAGGCCTGGTCCAGGTGTCCAACAAGCGGGGTTGCCATGGCCTGCAAGACCCGAGGATGCACGTTGCTGGGACCAGGTCCCAACAGCAACCGTCGTGGTGCACAAAATTCTTCCATCGTGGAAAGGCTCCTTAAATGTCGCGTGGTTAGTATAGCCAACTTCATCAGGCAAGGCTACGTAAGAAATCTTCGCTTTTCTTGTTCCGTAGCCACTTCGAGGGGTATTAAGAGTCGGTGATGACCATGATATAGTCAGCTCCTCATGAGAGAACAGGCCCTGTCGATCGGACAATTGCAACGTTTCCCCCCGGTCGATCGCCCGACAGTTTTCCGCCATCCTCTTTCACCGTACGATTCCCCATGGTCGACCTTGGTGAGCGTCGTTTGTGCCTGTGTGCTGGTGACCGCGCTGGGGAGTATCGTCTGGTTTTCAGTCACCGCCCCCAAACTCGATCGTTTTGAAGAGCCGGATCGCGCATTAGAGCTGATGGTCAGTCGTATGATGGAGGCCCAAGATGGGCTCGGCCGGTCGCCGGAATGGCAACAATGGCTCGCAGAGTGGACCATGGGCGACAAGAGGGAAGCCTATGAGCAAGGCATTCAATGGTATCGCGAACTCGCTGCCACGACGGATGATCCACTCTCGAAACTGCGACTGACGATCTTACTGGGTGAATCGGGTCGGTACGATGAGGCCGTTGCCGAGGCACAGGGATGGCAGGATCAGGGTCGGTTTACGGGACTGTTTGAACAACTCATTGTTGCCGCCTATGGTTCCCAACCGCTGAGTCCCGCGCAAGAGGCTGATCTACAAGCAGCCCTCGCGGAGGCGATGCCCAGTGGGTGGTTTTACAATCGGCTGTCTGCCCGGTTAGCTCAACGAGGAGGGGACCACGCACTACTCGCGACCGTTGAACAACAGAATGCCGGCAAAGCCGATCAAGTCCAGGAGGGGATTCGTCCCTTGATCGTGACTGAAGTGATCTGCCTGTTGATCGGATCGGTCATGTTGTTAGGCATTGTGCGCTTGCAGGGACAACGAGTAGATATTTTACGGGTCCATCTGCCAGGTGTTCCACCACCGTGGTCCGGACGTATCGCCATGGCCGTCATCCTCCGTGGCGGTGCACTGGGGGTTCTCACAACCGTAGCGCTTTTATCCGTTCCATCTCTTGAGCAATCGTTATTGAGCGCCTTCGTCATTCCCTTGGGGAACATCCCGTTGCTCATTCTTGCGTACGTTCACCTGCTCAAGCCGGCCGGTCTGACATTCAGGAACGGTTTCGGCTTACGTATTAAAAACGTCCATACCGGCCGACTGGCCTGCATCATTGTCGCCGTCATTGCAGCCGGGCTCTGGGGAGAATGGGTCCTTGGTCGAACTGCCGATCTCTTGGATCTGAGCAACCACTGGACAGAATGGTTCGATCCGAACCTCGTGTGGGCCTCAGCACCCAAGCTCACCGTTAGTTTATTGGAATATGTCGTCTTCGCACCGATATTTGAGGAAATGGCATTTCGTGGTCTGCTGTACGCCACGCTTCGACGACGGCTCACATTCTTTCCCGCCGCGATGATCAGCACCAGCATCTTCGCCCTCGCACACGGCTACAATCTCATCGGGTTCATCAGTGTGTTTTGGAGTGGATTTCTGTGGGCATGGATCTACGAGCGGACCGGTAGCCTGATCCCAGGCATGGTCGCGCATGCGATGAATAACTTGCTGGTGTGCCTTACCGTGATGGCTCTGCTTGGTTGAGTGAATGTTTCTGTATCGCGGCAAGTGCCTCAAACACATCCGTATGCTGCAGACCTGCCCGATCCGACTCCAACAACTCGCATAGCTTCCTGTTCGAGACGCGTTTCCCACCTGGCTTCTCTTCACTCGGGACAGAGGATCCAATGTGCCACCATCGCTCGACCTCTTCACAGATCTCATTCCACGTTCTCGGAGTCCCATCGCTCACGTTGTAGACCTCACCGGATTGCCCATGCCTCAGCGCGGCAAGACAGACGGCGCTCAGATCTTCAACATGAATGAGGTTCACATACTTCCGTGAGCGGTTCACGCGTCCCGTCTTAATCCACTCGATGGGATTGCGGCCTGGACCGTAGATTCCAGCCACTCGCAAGACAATAGCACCATAAGCCGTTCGCAAGAGTTCTTCACCCTGTACACGAGGTATGGTGAGATCGATGGGCGTTGATTCATCAATCGAGGGCGGGGGATAGGGCGTTGTGGCTCCCTCCCGATAGGAGGAGGTGCTCCCAAGGATGACCACTCGGCGGGCACCCAGCAACGCATGATCGGCAAATTGTCGCACCAACTCAATCGGCACTGCCGGAAAACACCACAGCACATCGGTCGCAGGCGGGATCGATGCCCAGGTGTCCGGTCGAGCCAGATCGAAGGTGATCCATTGATCGGGACTCAGATGGCTGAGATGTCGTTCGGGATCTCGACTGGTCGCACACACACGCGTGTACCGACGCTCAGCGAGCGGGTAAAGAGTCTTGGCAGTATAGCCGGCCCCCAAAATCGTGAGTGATTGCTGCAACGCATATTCCATTTGGTACAACGATGGGTGCAGTGTGCCAGTTTGAAGGGATCTGAGTCTAATAAATTTCGTCATTGTGTTGGCGTACAGAGTTCTTTATTTCACTCCGCGGTGGCCATGATTCTCGAGGACTCACATCGCCCAATATCAGTAGGTGCTCCGTTGTCACTGCGCCCTTAGAATGATATAAGTCAGAGAGCAGTGCGTAGACGAAAAAAATGCGTAGCCGATCATCAGCGAATCGATTGCGACTTGTGTGGTTCATGCCGTTCGTGTTTCTCGCGCCTGGCTGTGGTGATGAGGGCGGGGGAGGCGGGGTTGGTGGCGGCATCCCAATTGGTGGCGGAGAGCCGACGGCGGCCACCGTCTACGTTACCAATAGCGGTTCCGATAATATCTCAGCGTATACGGTCAATGGGACAACTGGTGGGCTATCGGCCATTGCTGGATCACCCGTGGCCAACGTGTCGACCCCATCGGCCATCGCCGTCTCGCGGAATGGGTTTTTTGCCTTCGCCACGAACAGTCAGACGAACAAGGTCACGTCATTCAGAATCGGCACCGATGGCGGGTTGCTGCTGGCTTCCGGAACGGCCACCAGTCCCAATCCAGCCTCAGTCGGTACCGCTCCAAGTGCCATCGCCATTTCAAGAGACACGGAGTTTCTCTACGTCGCCAATCGAGGTTCCGACAGTGTGACGGCGTTTACGATCGGGGCCACCGGTATCCTGACGATCGTCCCGCCTGAAGCGGGAACGCCCAATCCTGTTGCAGCCGGAGGCTCAGCGCCTGTCTCGCTCGTTGGTTCCGCCACCGATCGGTTTCTTTACGTGGCCAATAGCGCCGACAACACCGTGTCGGTCTTTCAGATCGCAACGAGTGGATTGTTGAAGCTGGTTCCGCCGACAGGCTCGCTCAAGAATCCAGTCCCGGTCGGTGGCACCGCACCGAGCGCACTCGCACTGTCCTCAACCGGGCAGTTTCTCTATGTGGCCAATCGCGCGTCGAATAATGTGACCGTCTTCCAGGTCGAGACCAGCGGACTGCTCACTCTCATCCCAACGGCAGGCGGGAGCACGAATCCCGTTCCCGTGGGAGGAACCAGTCCGAATGGCATCGCTGTCGCTCCGAATGGACAGTTTCTGTACACAGCGAATGGGGGTGGGAATGTGTCGGCATTCACGATTGGAAGCAATGGCCTGCTCACACTCGTGCCTGCTTCAGGTACCACGCCCAATCCAATCCCGGCAGGGACAAGCCCTTCGGCCCTCACGATCTCACAGGACGGACAGTTCTTGTATGTCGCGAACCGAGGAGGCAATGTGTCGGCTTATACGGTCGGATCCGAGTCTGGGACCCTGACCCCTCTCACTCCACTCCTGGGCAATCCTTTTCCAGCCGGGAACAGCCCGTCCGGAATCGCCGCCCTAAGACAGCTCTAAAGAATAGACGAGGGTCTGAAACGCTCAGTAGGTCAACTGGCCAGACAATTTCTCAATCGGTCTGTTATTCGGGATGCGTCATCGGACAGTCGGTCTCTGAGTAAATGCTGCAGCTGGGTTGCAGGAACGGGTTTGCTGAACGGATAGCCTTGATAGGCGGCACACCCCTGCATACGGAGAAAGGCGAGCTGATCTCGCGTTTCCACCCCCTCGGCCACGATGTGATGATAGAGGCCACGCCCCATCCCGATGATTGCCCGCATAATCGGAGGATCACGCTTTCCGAACTGGAGATCCTTGACGAAGCCAGGTCAGAAGATGACGCGTCACCTGTGCTGGCTTGTCTTCATGGACAAAATGACCGGCATCGGCCATCATGACGACCGTCAGATCGTTCACCCATTCACTCAGACCATCAAGATTTTGAGCGACCAGCGCCTGATCTTGAAGTCCCCAAATGACGAGTGTGGGGATAGTGATTTTCTGGTACCCCAGTCTGCGTTGACGCCAGGCACCTCGACCACGGATGGCGGCTCGGTAGTAATTGATCATGGCCGTCAAGGCGTCAGGCTTACAGGCCCATTGCCGATAACCCTCCACGACGTCGTTCGGCATGTGTGTACGATCCATTGCCATGCGCTCGAAAATCTCCCCGATCACGTACCCACGACGGGCTGACAGGGCCAGCTCCGGGAGCCGGGGAATCTGGAAAAATGCCATGTACCAGGAGCGGTGTAACTGCCTCCAGCGTCGAATTTCTCGTTCAAAGCAAGCAGGGTGGGGCGCGTTCATGATTACAAGGGCCTCGACACGGCTGGAGTTGCGCATCGCATAGTACCAGGCGACAATTCCTCCCCAGTCGTGTCCGAGGAGGATGGCTCGTTTCACCTGTGCCGCATCGAGGAGCCCATTGACATCCTCCATCAACGATTCGATCGAGTAGGCCTCGATGCCGGCCGGGCGGGTGGTCTCCCCATATCCGCGCAGGTCAGGAGCCCAGACCCGATATCCTGCCTGTGCCAATGGCTGCATCTGATGCCGCCAGGAGATGGCCGATTCCGGAAACCCATGGAGGCAGAGGACCAGTCGTTCTCCTCCTCCAGCCATGGCAACCCGGAAGGACAAGTCATTGGCACGGACCTGGCCAAATGAGAACGCCTCGGTGTCTCGGGCATGTTGGCTTAGGTCGCTCATGTACAAAAATTTAGAAATTGCTAGTCAGATCGTGACAGGCTCGCTATGCTCACCGGAATGGACGGACCAAATTGGGTATATTGGCCAGATCAGGGCAAGTGGCGAGCTTATCCAGAGGGCTCCCCCGATCGAGAGATACAAGCGTCCTCCTTTGAGGAGCTACAGTTCAAAATCCAGCAGTTGAGCCGAGAGGTTGCACGAACCCCTCGAGAAATGCCCCGCATCGAACGACCCAGGCGGAGCGTGCTTGACCTCGATGCTCCACAGTACGTTCTGTCACAGGATCAAGGCAAGTGGCGAGGGCATCTGCTGGGCTATGAGGAACACTCGGCACAAGGGGACTCGTTTGACGAGGTGCAGTTCAAGCTGTACCAGCTCTGCCGCAACCTGAACTCCGCCAAACAGCTGCCTCCACGAAAAGCAGCCTGATCAAGGGCCTGTGCCGAGTCACTTCTGTTCAGCTCCTGCTCGTATAAAATCGGCTTGTCTGCGGTTTGCCCCTCATGACATCACGCGATGCTGCACGCGATACCGTCCGGAACATGTCTCGCTCGGTTCGAGCCGCATCAGCCCCCAATCCGGATGGTTGAAGGCATCAGTCGCACAGGTCATCGGTTCGATGGCCAGCGCGGCTCGCGGGGCCTCTGAGATGGCATCGCCGGTGTAGACGACGACGGCGGAAAACGACGAATCCATCACAATGTCGATGGCTCGGTTGCTTGGACTATGACGTAAGGTAACTGTGGCCATCCCATCTGCATCACGCTCGAGCTTCACGTAGCAATGGTTGAACCGCTGCCCACCAATCTTCCGAAAACGGCGATAGTCCCAGCAGGTGCCTTCGGCATCCAGAATCCTTCCCGTTGGTGCAAGTTGCTCGTTGAATTCCAGATAGCCAGTGGCCGGAATCCGCACCTCACATTCATCGATCATAGACGTCCCGACGGTGAAATAGGGGTGAAATCCGACTCCCACCGGCGCGACACGATTTCCAGTATTCTTCACAACAAAGACACAGCCCAAGCCTGAAGTGCCCAACTCATACGTCACGGCAATGTCCAACGAAAACGGGTAACCGCGAGCCGCATAGGTCTCGGCATCCAGACGGATCTCGCACGTCACGCTGTTGGCTTGAGCATCCCGCACCTGCCAGGGCAGATTGCGAACAAATCCATGAATGGCATTGGGACCTTCCTTGTCGTTGCAGTCCAGCTGGAACGGTTGCCCCTCGAATGAGTAGCGGCCGTTGGCGACGCGTCCAGGAAAGGGAATCAGGACATCACCTTGTCCACCTCGCTTCCGACTTCCACCGGAATACCCCCAGACAAGATCGATTTCCCGTCCATGATCATCCATCAAGAAATACCGCCGTAACGATGCGCCCCAGGGCGAGATCACGACCCGTTGGTTATGTAGGCACAAAGAGAGTTCAGTATCTGGCGTCACGGTCATCATGGTCGCCATTTCATCTCGCAGAAATCAATCGCAAACAGAACTTTACGGTTTCATGTTCACCGGCTATTTCACGAAGGGATTGCCGGTCGGTTGCCAGTCGTTGAGATTCATGAGCACGACGGTCGTCTGCGTGAATCCCAGTTCCCCAAGTGTCTGCGCCGCAAGCGCGGCACGCTTCCCACATTGGCATGATTCTTTGTTGCCGATATTACGGTACCTCCACGACCATGAATGTCGTGTCCGTTTGAGCACGCGTGCCGAGATTCACCGCTTTTGTTTCAGTGAGCTTGGTGATCCACCCGGTCTCCACATCAACTTCGACTTCGGCGTGGTTCTCTAGGGATATGGTGTTTACGGGTCTCTCCTCCGGCACCTGTTTTCCTCTCTGTGCCGCCAAGCCCTTGACGATTGATCGCATGATCCGGTCGGTCTGCTCACGATCAGCCGATTGCTTCCAATGCAGCACCGCTTGCCTGGACCGATCGTCGAACGACTTCAGCACAATGTCGGTGTGAGCCGGAAGCGGAGCGCCACCGAGTGGATTGTCGAGAACGCTCTGGTATTCATCGTGCTCACCGCGCGTATAGGTTCTTCCGAGGATCCGAAAATAGGTGTGGGCATCTCGCGTGCAGACCTGTTCAATTTGTGCTTTCGTCGAGAACATGACGTCCCATTGTGCCCGTAGGTTTTCCATCAGTGCTTGGTCCGGCCTGCCCCGCTGCAAAGCCGCTGCATTGTCCGAGAGCGCATCGAGCTTCTTTCGCATCTCATTGCGCAAGGCCTCCCAGTTCTGCACGCCGGTGATGGCACCACGAGGGTCGATTTGGAGCTGGATCTGGAGGCCCTGCATGAGTCCCACGACTTGGCGGAGTATAGACTCAGATGGGGCCGGGACCTCAAAGGTGGTCGCTCCAACCGTCCATCCCATGAGATAC
The DNA here is from genome assembly GCA_036984345.1 of Nitrospira sp. Classification (GTDB taxonomy): domain Bacteria; phylum Nitrospirota; class Nitrospiria; order Nitrospirales; family Nitrospiraceae; genus Nitrospira_D. Next base: position 23,020 of record BQXA01000002.1, read on the forward strand.
CCTTGGGGACCTGCACGAAGCACCTCAAGAGAGAACCGTGTGTGAGTCTTACCTGAACGCGTCGACCGGCCATCGAGCGATTTCTCCCGTACCCGTGTAACCAAGAGCTCAACGCGATCGCCCGTTTTCCAGTGGGGGATGATCTCGACGGACTGCGCAGCGGCATGCTGAACGCTCCATGGCAAAAGGCATAGACAGAGAAGTGCTGCCGTACGGACGATTACTGAACCAGGAAACGCCTTACAAGTCTGAGGTACTGGTGTATGCACAGGCATCCCTTTACCAAGTTCCGCGCATGGAACAGGAAGACAATCCAGAACAGTGCAGATGCATCGTTTCACGATAATCTGTTCACTATGACACCGGCTTCCTCATCCTTACAAGGACAATTGAATGAGAGCCAGGGCATCCAGGCTTTCTTCCCCCTTGACCTGCCTATCCGCTGAAGCGTAGGGTAGAACCATCTTCCTTCTACCTCCTCATCATCTGGAGGTGGTGTCATGGTCCTCCGAGGAGAACAGTTCCAACGGTCTGGGCCTGTCAGGTTTGCATTCATCACCATACAGTCTGTTTCATCGACTAGCACCTGGTTGACGCAGGTTTCCCGGGACATGCGTCCGAGTATGGGGAAACGGTTTCCATCCAAGATCCGGTGCCATGGACGTGTGAAATCCATGATGGTTCCCAGAGGACTCGCGCAGGATGACGCGTGAGGGTGTGACGTATGTTATCTGAATATTGGGGAATCCTGATTAGTCTGCTGGTTTTCGTGGTCCTCCTTCTCGTCTGCATGGACATCCTCTCGTGTAAGAGCATGCGGCGTCGAGACAAACCAACAGAGGCTGATGGCACCTCGAGCGATAAGCTGGCACGACCGACGGCACCCAGTCACCATGCGACGTGACGACTAGCGGGCTGCTCTCGTTTCGGACACACTGCCAGAATGTACGACACCTTCACACGAGGAGGCGTTATGGGTCCGACTAAAGCCATCATAAAAGGGCAGGCACTGTACGAAGTGGTGGGTGGCAAATTGATCAAAGACGGCTTTGTGAACCAACAAGAGATTGAAGAGTATGTGAATCACCATTATCTCGTGCTGCCGGTCGTCGATAAACGAGGGGAGCCATGGCTCCTCGAGGGAATGCCTGTGTATTGTTTTCGTGGAACGCAATATGAAACCGTACACGACGAGCGGGTCCATCTTGCCCGCTGTCCGGATTGCGGAGGCATGGGAATTCGAGTCGACGAAATCGCGGTGGAGTCGGATTGTATCCGCTGTACGGCCTGCGGACATGAATTTGATACCAGGCTGGAGATGATGGAAAACTAACGGCGTCGGGCGAGGCCACGCCCTACCGGGGAGGGCAGGACAAATCAGAGTGTCTTGTCATCGAGCGCGGTCGGAGGAAGACATCGGCTTCTTCCAGTGGTAGGTGCCGCCGTGCTCGCGGGGCGGAATACCTTTTTGCTTACCGACCCTCGTGTACCACCAGATGCCTTTTGCCTCTGTGCCATCCTCTGACAGCTGAAGTTCAAACCCTCCTTCTCGGTCATTACCGGATTGATGCCAGGTACCCTCCCACAGACGTCCAGCAATCGTGGTGGTTGTGAACCGCCCGCCATGCTGACTGTAGAGACCATTCCCGTTTCGGTCGAGAGTCGCCTGGTACCGTTTGTCATCCTCGACTTCAAGGATCTCCCACGTACCGCTCACGTCCGTTTCACCCGAGGATTGTGGTTGGCCGGGATGACGTTCTCGTGAATCTGCCGGTGATGTACTTAACGCCCCTCCGAGAGTGGCCGATCGAAATGATTCGTGCCACGACAACAGTTGCCAGCGGCCTTCGCGACGTTCGAGCACACCTGTTTCTCGCATAGGGAGCACAGTGCGTTTGAGCTCGGTCCCCTCTTGCATGTAGCGGATGTAATCCAGCTCCATCGCGTACCAGGCAAGATCTCCTTTTGTCCAGACCTTAAGTTCCTTGATTGGAATCTCGAGTTTCTTCGCGTTGACGAATTCATCCCGCATGCCCTGTTCTAGTTCGGCCCACCCGATATACTTCCGCCCGGCCACCGCGTAACTGATGATGTCGGCGTCATGGGCCATCAGTTGGGAGAGAGTCGGTAGGTCTTTTTCTGCATTGGCTTGGATCATCCTACGAATGGCCGACTCCGGATCGGAACTATCCGACGCGCTGGCGATCGAGGGAAACCCAAGAACCAACACAAGGAGAGATCGTACAACACGTTCCAGCATGACCATGCCTCTCGACTGTATCGCGGAGTATTATTGCTCAGATTATGCGCAGAGGCAATGGCAGCACCTCAGTGCTCCCATCGATACCCGACAAGAAAGGGCATGACGGTCAACACGCCAAGTGCTCCGATCGGCACCGTGCCCACAACCGGACGTTGGGCGGCAAGAAATTCATTGAGTGAGAGGCCGTGGAGTGGGAGGATAATGAGCCACTCCATAAGCACCCAGAACACGAGAGCAACGAGACCGACTCCAAGCCGGACACCAGGCAATGGTGGGAGGGTGAATCGGTCGATCGCCCAGCGCGCGGCGATCATCACAGCCAGAAGATGCGTGGGAATCTCCATCATCTGTGCGATACGCTCGCTGAGGTGCAGCCCCACCACTTGGAGTCGAATAATCTCCAGCACAACCCCTGCCCCAAGTGCGACCAGAAAATACACAGCGCCGGCGTTTAAGACTTGCATCAGACCATGCGGTTGCTCCTCATCGGGCATGCTCTCCGGCGTCCTGTTCTCCGGTAAGGGAATCACGTAACGCGGGGCTTGACCGATCACGTCGGTCGAGCTTGGCTTCTCCAATTCTTGAACGCCCCCAGATTTTTCCATGACGCAGGAGTCAGTCTAGCCCAAACATTTTCATTCATCCATTATTTCTGTGATTACGTACCCAGCATGTCCGGCATGAGCGAATCATGGAGCTGCGCCGATTCTCTCCATGACCGTTCTTTACATCGATGAAATATTCTCTTGATGGACGTTCAGAGACGCATTCGTCAAATGCAGCTGAACGATCGCGCGATGCAGCGCCTTGTGGTCTTCCCTGGCCAGATCATTTCCACGACCTTACCCTTGCGGACTGGTCATATGAGGTTTGGGAGAAAACATCCGGACGATGCCATCTCTATCACCTTGCCAGTTCAAACCACAGGGCCTACGTCAATCTTCTCTTTGCTTTGTTGACTAACTTCTTGCCCATACCTTGCGCTCGGCCAAGCATTTTCCCGATGGCCGCTCCGGCTTTACGAGCCCTCGCGTGAGCCGCCATACTCTCGCGGCTCGCTTTCTTGGCCGTCGTCTGCGCCACCTTGCGAACCTGCTTGGTCGTGGATTGAGCGGCATTCCGTCCTTTGCCGGCAAGACTCTGACCTTTTTTAACGGCTGCACGTTTCGTTCGAGCCGCACGTGTGGCAGCTTTCGCTATGACTCGCTGAACCGATCGTGATGTGGCCATGGTCTTCTCCTCTCTGGTGACTCGTGTGTAACGGTGCTGTGTGATGAGTACCATAGCCCGTGAGGTGGTTCAAGCATTCACGATGGTAGAAGACCGAGTAGGGTGAAGGACCCCATTCCCATCGACACCCATGACGGCAAGGCAACCAATGGATCGCGTTGTTCCCGACCTTCGTACCAACCCTTGCATTGGCGATGAAAAGAGAAGACTATTGCCCCACACTGAGTGTGCATCACGTGGCCCCCAGTCTCGTGCAGTAGGATTTCGACATGAGCCCCAATTCGAACCGCGAGCTCCATCCGACCAAGATCCGTGACCTCTTTCACCGATATCAGATCGGCGAGTACTTCGACGAAATGTTCGAGGCACCTGATCGACCTCGGCCGCACTATCGACAATTATACGAACAACTCCAGACGCGCTCGGTCGGTGAACTCGCCCAGTATCAAGAGCTCGCCGCTCGCGCGTTTCTGGATCAAGGAATTACGTTCACGGTGTATGGAGATGTACAGCAGACTGAGCGCATCTTCCCCTTCGATCTGCTGCCTCGCATCATTCCCAACAGTGAATGGCGCCACATCGAACAGGGTGTGCGACAACGGATTCAAGCACTCAACGCGTTCTTGCTCGATGTCTATGGTGAACAACGCATCGTGCGGGAAGGGATCATCCCTCGCGAGCTGATTGAAGGCGCCTCAGGATTTCAACGGGACTTTGTGGGATTCAAGCCTCCGCGCGATCTCTATATCCATATCGCCGGGATTGATCTTGTTCGGAATCAAGACGGCACGTACCTGGTCCTGGAAGACAATCTACGGACTCCGTCAGGTGTGTCGTACGTCTTAGAAAGCCGCGTGATCATGAAGCGCGTCTTCCCTAGCTTGTTTGCGAAAATGCGGATCAGACCGGTCGATCATTATCCCAATCAGTTGCTGGAAAACCTTCGCTACCTCGCACCGGAGGTTCGCGAAAATCCAACCGTGGTCCTGCTGACACCGGGGGTGAATAATTCAGCCTATTTCGAACATTCTTTCCTGGCGGTTCAAATGGGGATCGAGCTGGTGGAGGGGCGAGATTTGATCGTTGAGTCCGATCGCGTCTACATGAAGACGACGCAGGGATTGCAGCAGGTGGATGTCATTTACCGCCGGGTGGATGATACCTTTCTGGATCCGGAAGTGTTTCAGCACGATTCACTGTTGGGAGTCCCTGGGCTGATGCGAGCCTACCAGGCGGGACACGTGGCCTTGGCCAACGCAATCGGTAACGGTGTAGCAGACGATAAAGCCGTCTATGCATACGTGCCGCAGATGATTGCGTTCTATTTGAGCGAACCTCCGGTGCTCCCCAACGTCGACACCTATCTCTGCTGTAGGGAGCGGGATCGCATGTATGTGCTCGAACACCTTCCATCCCTTGTCGTCAAAGCGGTCAATGGGTCGGGTGGGTATGGCATGTTGATGGGACCGGCCTCGACCAAGGCTGAGCAGGACGATTTTCGAGCGCGCATTCTGAACAATCCGAGAAACTACATCGCGCAGCCGATCGTGTCGTTATCGAGATTACCCTGTCTCACGGATGACCATTCCGGTGGCTTCGAGTTCGCCGGCCGCCATATTGATCTGCGTCCCTTCGTGCTGTCCGGTAAGGACATTACGCTCTCACTGGGCGGACTCACACGCGTAGCATTGCAAGAGGGCTCCCTCGTCGTCAACTCTTCCCAAGGCGGTGGGAGTAAAGGAACCTGGGTTCTCTATGGAGAAGACTGACGATCGATGTTGAGCCGAACCGCAGAATCGTGTTTTTGGATCGCCCGTTATACGGAACGAGCCGAGTACACGGCTCGCCTCATCAACGTCCACTATCACTTGCTGCTGGAAAGCGCCAATCAACAAGATCAGCATGCCATCTGGCGTTGGTATCTGGAGAGCACCGGGCAACTCTCACCGTACGAGGAACGGAGACAACCACTCGAAACCATGGTGGTACTGCAGTTCCTCACGCTTGATGCCGCCAATCCCAACGCACTGGTCAATCTGATCGGCGCCGCCAGAGAAAATGCACGCGGCATTCAAGATCAGCTGTCCAGCGAGGTGTGGCATCATATCAACCGGATGCACCTCGCGTGGAGAACTTACACGCCCGGGATCATCGCCGCCACACCGCATCGACTACTGACCGAGGTGCAAGATACCTGTTACACCCTGCATGGCATCATGGCCAGCACGATGCTGCACGATGAAGGGTGGACCTTCTACCGGCTCGGGAAAGATATCGAGCGTGCGAACCATACGGCCCGGTTGCTGGTCCATCCGATCCTTCTTCAAATGTCTCACGAGCCTACGGAACTGTCCGATTTGCATCAATGTGTCGCCGTCTTGAAGTCGGCAAGCGCCTACGAGGCCTACCGAAAAGTCTCATGCTCAATGGTCCTGCCGGAGAAGATCGTCGAGTTCTTGCTGTTGAATCAATATTTCCCGCGGTCTGTCCGGTTTTGTGCCCGAGGGCTCCGTCAACATATCGAACGGCTGATGGATAAGTCAGCACGAGTAGTGGATCGAGAACCGGCCCGCTTGATAGGACAGATGGCTGCTGATTTGGACTTTGCGACATTGGAAGAAATTCATGAGATCGGATTGGAATCGTTTCTAACTGAGGTATTGCGACAACTTGATCGCATCACGATGGCGGTGTCGCGCACCTATTTCAGGTCCGAGGACACTGAAGATGTGAGAATTTCGAGTCCACGACGTCATCTGCGGTTGGAGCATCACGAAACAACGGTTCACCAAGTGAAAGCCTTACTATCGGCACGCATCCAATTCACGTACACCTATGAGGCGCCGGTGATGAATGTCAGGACCATCATGCGTGTGGCTCCTCATCAACATTATGGAAACCAACGACGACTCGATGTCCGATGGCATATGGATCCTCCGGTCGATCACCGGCATTACACCGACGCATTTGGAAATCTCGTGTGGCAGATGGATCACGCTCGAGTCGAAAAAGAAATTTCTTGTACTGTCGATATGCGTGTGGAAACACAGACTGGCTACCTCACAGACGGGTCGTTGGGGCTCCAGGGCACCGATCCCCTCGATACCGATTGCACGGTGGCCTCTGCCGAGTTCACCAGACTCACCCATCTGGTCGACCGGTCTGAAATCCTGGTACGTCTCAGCGAACGGCTGCGGGGAGGAGGAGGCTCACCGGGCAAGCTCGCAGAAGCCATCCTCCATCACGTGCATGCGGCCTTGCGGTATGAGCCAGGGCGGACCCATGTCGGAACAACCGCTGCTGAGGCGATGGCCTTAGGGTCAGGAGTGTGCCAAGATTATACGCACGTGATGCTGGCGCTCTGCCGTTTAGCCGGCCTACCTGCTCGATATGTGTCCGGTCTCCTCCCAGGTGAAGGGCAAATGCACGCCTGGGTGGAAGTTCTGCTGCCGGCATCGGGGCAAAAACTTCCGATATGGGTCGGATACGATCCAACGCATCAGCGACGTTGTGATGAACGATACATCACGGTCGCTGTTGGGCGCGATTACCAGGACATTGCTCCGACCAGCGGGTACTACGAAGGAGAAGCTCTCAATCGCCTCGACATGGCGGTCTCGGTGACGTTGGAGTCTCATGGCCCGATGGAACGTTGGATCAGCAGCCACGCACAGGGCACCGCTCCCACGCCAAATGTTGACGACCATCAACAGCAGCAGTAGGGGATGACGTCCGGGAGAGGAGGGCAATGGGAAGGTTCGGTGTCACTGCTTTCGATTGATCGCCCTGCCTGGTCATGCGAAGAGGGTTTCAAGATGCTCCGGTTCGTGCGACAGAGTAAATCCCCTCTGCCGACAAGGTTACTTGGTAAGACCGGTGTGACGCTCCCCATCCTTGGATTCGGCACCGCTGCAGCTGGTCGTCGTTTGAATACGAGAGATGCCGTTCGTCTGTACGAAGCTGCCTTTCGCGCGGGGATCACCTATTTCGACACGGCTCCTGAATTCGCCGGATACGGGCAGGCGCAAGTCCAGCTCAGTCACGTGCTCAGGCAGGTGCGATCCCAAGTGTTTCTCGTGACGAAGTATTATGAACCGGACGGGGAACGCGCGTTACAGCTGCTTGAACAGAATCTCAAGGAGCTCGGGACTACCTATGCCGATCTAGTCTTCGTGCATAGCGTTGGCGCGGACAAGATGGACCCCAAGATCGTTTTCAGTAAGTATGGCACCTATGCAGCCCTGATGAAGGCCAAATCGCTGGGGCTGACTCGCTTCGTCGGGTTGTCTGGACACAGTCGTCCCGCGCGATTCGTTCAGGCCTTGCGCCACTTTGAGATTGATGTCTTATTGAACGCGGTCAACTTCGTCGACCGCCACACCTATAATTTTGAGCAACAGGTCTGGCCAGCAGCTGCGCGCCAGAACATCGGACTCATCGCGATGAAGGTCTTCGGAGGGGCTCAGCATCCGCCACCGGACAGGCTCAGCCATGCCCAGATGCCAGTCGACTATCACGATGTGGCCTTTCGCTATGCCTTGAGCCAACCCCATGTGTGCTGTGCCACGATCGGCATGGCCACCTCTCGCGAACTCGAGGAAAATCTCGACCGTGCGAGGAGATTTCAACCTTTGTCTATGGCGGAATGGCGGCGCCTCCACGAGGCCGGTGCACTCCTTGCCCGTCAATGGACCGATCATCTCGGCCCCGTGTCATAGAAGAAGTTCAGCTGAGAGGTCAGTCATTCCGCTTCATGGAAGAGGCGGCGAGGCCGATCCGAGAGTCGCCATGCGCGCGACGTACACCCCTCCATCCCCTTTACGGGCTTGACCATGCTTGAACCGGCACGGTGGAGATCGCATTTTGCGGCGACCCCTCGATCACGCGATCGCTATAGACGAGGTAGATGTAGGTCTGGCGTTTCTTGTCGAAAAATCGCACCACTTGGAGTTTCTTAAAAATGAGGGATCGACTCTCACTGAAGACCCGTTCTCCTTCTTTCAGCTCGCCCACAACCCGAATCGGGCCGACTTGTCGACACGCAATCGAGGCATCCGAGGTTTCCTCTGCCAAACCGACCATCCCTTTAAAGCCGCCCTTTCGTGATCGACTCAGATGACACGTGATGCCTTCAATCTTTGGGTCGTCAAACGCTTCAACCACAATCTTGTGGTCCGGCCCGAAGAATTTGAATTCCGTATCCACACTCCCGATTTCCTCAGCCTGACTGGCAGACACAAGCGTTGCACAACAGAACAGCGTCATACTCACAAATATAGGTGTCTTCATCTGCTTCTTCTCCCGCCGTGGTGTAATGCGATGACGGCGTACCGTATATCTCGGACATGGTCAAACGCAAGGGCGTCTGGCTTGGCCGTCCCTCGCGAAGTAAAAAACGATCGGTTAAGAGGTTAAGGGAAACCAGGTCACTCCAGTAGACCAATGCGCCCGATGTCCCCTGTGTGCTATCGTACTTGACGAGCACGAGCCCGATTGGGTCTACTTGAATCTTTGCCCCGCACAGCTGGCCCTGTGTTGGCCTCAACAGCCAGTTGTCGTGTATGGACAAATCGATCCCGTCTCCGCAGACAGGGCCTGCGTCTCAAGAATCTCTTGCTCCAACACATAAAGAAAAACGGATGGAGATAATGGCCATACCTGACTTCTCATACAAGACGTGCAGACATCCTTGGCGTGGCTTGTTGGGGCTCGTCATCATGCTCACATTGGCGGATTGTGAGCAGAAACCTGAGCCCGAAGCGGTGCGGCCGGTGCGCAGCATGGTTGTCGAAACGCACATGTCCGGCGATCGTCTCGCGTTAACCGGACAGCTACATGCACGCGACGAAACCAGATTGGCCTTCCGACTGTCCGGCAAGCTCATTGAACGGTCGGTGACCGTCGGTGATACGGTCAAAGCCGGTCAGACCGTCGCTCGCCTGGATGCTTCAACGGAACGACAAGCAAGAAATGCTGCACGGGCCGATTATACGGCGGCCCTCGCCGTGCTCGATCAATCTGCGGCGGCGGAACGCCGGTTTGGCAACCTGCTCAGCCAGAGCGCCGTATCGAAGGCAGAATATGAAGAGGCGGTGCGACACCTGAAGACCGCGCATGCTCAAGTCGAGGCGACACGGGCGAAATTAGATTCGGCAGAGATTCAGCTAGGCTATGCCGAACTCAAGGCTGATGCCGACGGCGTAATTACAGCGAAAGGAGCAGAGCCTGGCGAGGTGATTCAAGCGGGGCAAATGATTTTTTCGCTAGCGCATCAACAAGGCCGTGATGCCGTCTTCGACATGCCGGCGCAACTCATTCGTGATGGGATTTCAGCTCATCAAGAGGTCGAGGTGTGGCTGGCCGACAATCCCGACATCAAGACGATGGGACATGTCCGCGAAATAGCCCCTCAAGCCGATCCCTCGACAAGAACCTATCAAGTGAAGGTCAGCCTCGATACGCTTCCGGCGGGGATGTTGTTGGGGTCGACCATCGTGGGACGATTAAAGCTCCAGGCCGCCATGTTGATTGAAGTCCCTCTCTCGGCATTGATGATGGCGGCCACGCAACCGGCTGTGTGGATCATCGATCCGCAGACCTCTGTTGTCCATAAACGAGCCATCGAAGTTGCCCGGTACAACCAAAACGCAGTCGTGGTGGCGTCCGGGTTACTGTCCGGGGATAGAATTGTCATTGCCGGCGCGCAATCGCTCCACGATGGACAGAAGGTGGGGTTGCTGGAGGACGAGCGTGGCAGGCGTTAACCTCTCCGAATGGGCCATCCGGCACAAGCCACTGACGATCTATTTCATGGCAGTGATATTGATCGCGGGGACCTATGCGTACCTGCATTTGGGGAGTAATGAGGATCCGCCGTTCACGATCAGGGTCATGGTGGTGCAGACGCTCTGGCCGGGAGCCACACAAGATGAGACGATGCGGCAGGTGACCGACCGCATCGAAAAGAAACTCCAGGAGATTCCCTATCTGGATTATCTGAAAAGTTACACGACTGCCGGAAAATCGACGATCTTCGTAACATTGCTGGATAGCTCGCCTAAACAGGAGATCCCTGACATTTGGTATCAGGTCAGAAAGAAAGTCGGTGATATCACGCAGACTTTTCCACAAGGAACGATCGGGCCATACTTCAATGATGAGTTCGGTGACACATTCGGGGTCATTTACGGCTTCACCGCCGACGGATTTACGCATCGCGAACTGCGTGATTATGTGGAGCACGCTCGTTCGCGCTTGTTGGAGGTCCCTGACGTATCCAAAGTCGACACCATCGGCACTCAGGACGAACGGATCTACATCGAGTTTTCCACGCAGCGCCTTGCTGAGTTGAAACTTGATCGTAGAGGCCTACTGCTGGCGCTCCAAACCCAGAACGCCGTCAATCCATCAGGCGTCATCCAAACAAAAGACGAACGAGTTCTCGTGCAGGTTTCCGGAAAACTCCTGTCAGAACAGGATTTCCTGAACGTCAACTTTGCGATCGGAAATAGGATGTTGCGGCTGAGCGATATCGCGACTGTGTCGCGAGGCTACGTCGACCCTCCGCAACCGTTGTTTCGCGTGAATGGGAGAAACGCGATCGGGCTCGCAATAGCGATGCGCTCATCGGGGGATATTCTTGCGCTCGACGACAATCTCAAGGAGGCGATGCGTCACATTACGACGACATTGCCCATCGGTATCGAAACACATCTTGTCGCCGATCAGCCCAAAGTTGTGCACCACGCCGTGCATGAGTTTATGAAGGCGTTATGGGAAGCGATCGCCATTGTGCTTGGGATCAGTTTTTTCAGCCTTGGCGTTCGGGCAGGCATGGTTGTGACGTTGTCGATCCCGCTGGTCCTGGCGATCACCTTCGTCATGATGGATCTGCTCGGCATCGATCTCCAGCGCATCTCGCTCGGCGCGTTGATCATTGCGCTGGGTCTGCTCGTTGATGACGCGATGATCACCATTGAAAGCATGCTCACCAAACTGGAACATGGCTGGGGCACGCTGCGTTCGGCAACATTTGCGTACACCACCACGGCGTTTCCGATGTTGACCGGGACGCTTGTGACAATGATTGGCTTTGTGCCGGTCGGTTTCGCCAAAAGCGGAGCCGGAGAATATACCTTTTCACTCTTTACCGTTGTCGCAGTCGCCCTCATCGCCTCCTGGTTTGTTGCGGTGCTGTTCTCGCCCTTAATTGGTACGATGGTGCTATCGACACACGGCGTCCCCACGCATGCGGAACCATCACGTGTGTCTCGCATGTTTCAGCACCTTCTCCTCTACAGCCTGCGCCATTCCAAGGGCACCATTGCGGTGACGGGTGGTCTCTTCTGTCTTGCGTTGGCCCTGCTGCCGTTGGTTCCCAATCAATTCTTTCCTTCTTCAGATCGGCCCGAGTTGATCGTCGATTTGCGTCTCCGGCAGGATGCGTCGATATATGCGACCGACAAGGTTTCTCAAAGGCTGGACGAGATCCTTCGCGATCATCAGGATATCGACCACTGGAGCTCCTATGTCGGACGCGGTGCCGTTCGGTTCTATTTGCCGCTCGACGTTCAACTGGACAACGATTTTTTCACTGAAACCGTGATCGTCACACATGATCTTGATGCACGCGAACGTGTACGGACCTATCTTGAAACCGCGCTGCAGCAGCAATTTCCAGAGGTCATCGGGCGTATTTATCCGCTCGAATTGGGGCCCCCTGTGGGGTGGCCGATTCAGTATCGTGTCAGTGGGGAAGGACCGGCCAAGGTTCGCGACATCGCCGACAAAGTTTCAGGTATCATGGCAGCCAGCCCTGGGTTGGAGAATATCAATTTCAACTGGATGGAACCGATCCAGAAATTCAAGATTCAAGTTCGCCAAGACGAGGCGAGGCTCCTGGGGATGACCTCATCGGATGTTGCGCAGGCGCTCAACATCGTAGTGTCCGGCGAAACAGCCACGCAAATCCGCGATGACATTTATCTGATCAACGTTGTGGCCAGGGCCCATGAAACGGAACGGATGTCATTGGACAGAATGCGGGTACTGGAAATTCCGCTGCCCAACGGGAAAACAATTCCGCTGACGGAACTTGCGAGCGTCAATTACGAGCAGGATATTCCTCTGATCTGGCGCAGAGGCAGAGTGCCCACGCTCACGGTTCAAGCGGATGTCAAACCCGGCGTCATGCCGGCAACGGCAATAGCGCAGATGCATGCGCCGATGTCGTCCCTGCAACAGCAGCTTTCTCCGGGGTATGAAATTGCCGTCGGCGGCAGCGTTGAGGAGAGCACGAAATCGCAGGCATCCGTCGCCGCCGTCTTTCCGATCACGATCATCCTAATGATGACGGTGCTCATGATTCAAATGCAGAATTTCAGCCGCCTTTTTCTTGTTCTTAGTGTCGCGCCGCTTGGCGTCATCGGTGTCGTTCTGGCACTGCTTGCCGTGCAGAAGCCCATGGGGTTTGTCGCCTTGCTGGGCGTGATCGCGCTCGTCGGCATGATCGTGCGCAACTCGGTCATTCTGGTGCATCAGATTCAAGTCGAAAAAGAGGCTGGTCGCTCGGATTGGATGGCCGTGGTTGAAGCGACACTGTTGCGTTTCCGCCCGATCATGCTAACCGCTGTGGCCGCAATTCTTGCAATGTTGCCCATTGCCCCGACCGTCTTCTGGGGCCCTATGGCCGCCGCGATCATGGGAGGGCTCGCCGTGGCGACCATGCTCACCCTGATCTTTCTGCCGTCATTGTATGTTGTCTGGTTTCGGATTCATGAAGAGGCGTCGAGACCCGTAGAGACAGCTGCCTCCTGACAGGAACGATTTTTACGCTGACCCATTCCTGAAACGTGAGACCACTGCGGCGGTATTTCCGTGGGACGGGCATTGCAGAGTAGCTCAGCCGTAGGCAACTGCCGCCTGATAGGGTGGGGTCCACCGAAAGTGTCGGATTACAAACCTATACTTTTCATTTCATAGCATCCCTGCCTGGCACGTATCCCGATCTAGTCGCATTCCTGAAACTGGGATTGCTGACAACGTCGTGCCATCTCCTCCGCTTGCTCGATCTGCGGAGCGGTCATTTTGGAAATCAGAAAGCCCCGGCGCTTCAATGCTGCTTTTCCTTCATCACCGGGTATGAGAGCGCCGGCGAGTTGGTACCACATGAACGCACGTACCAAGTCTTGCCGAACACCTCGTCCCCTTTCGTAGATCAAGCCCAGATTGTTCTGAGGACCAGCGTAGCCCTGCGCCGCCGCTTTGCGAAACCACGCCACGGCTGTTTGGTAGTCTTGTCGAACGCCTCGTCCTTTTTCATGCATCAAACCAAGATAGAACTGCGCTGAGGCTACTCCTTGCTCCGCCAGAGGACTGAAGAGGCGGGCCGCCTTGGTATACTCACCACGATCATAGGCAAATTCAGCCTCTTCAATTGAACCTGCTGCCACAACGGACTGTTCGCCTGCCGCATAAGTCAAAACCACAAGGAGTACCGGGAATAACCACTGCATCGATCACCAACCTTTCACTCGAATCGCGACACCATCAAGCCTGTTAGGGTAAGTCTACTGTAAAGTTGGAGACCAATTCATCATTCCTGGGACGATAGGGGACTCCGGACCTCTCGTTCATTCCAGTCTGTTCCCTGAGAGGTCAGCGCATGAGTCCACGAGTATGGGTTTGACGTGATGCGTGAGGTTAGTGTTGTGGTTTAGGTTGGCGACCCATTCGTGGCCGGAAATCCTCAGTCAAATGAAACATGAGTGTCGGTACCATCTCCTTGCGTGGATTGAGGTCTCCGATGGTGGTGCGCACACCTCGCTTGGGCGACACGCTGACACCCGTGAGCTGACGTTTTGCCCAGGCAGAGCTACTCCACACGCTCGCTCCCACTTGTGTCTCCATCAGTTTCCCGGATACATCGCCTCGGATCTCTGTCCGTACACTCCCATTTAATGTGGTGATGTCGTTAAAAGTGACATCGGTTTTTGGATCGGAGTAGACGATCTCCCCCAAGAACACCGCAGAGACTCGATACTTCTTGCCGATGAGTGTCATGGCGTCGGCGTCCAACTGTGTTGCACCGATGGCCTTCAGCACCGCCTCTTTAGTGCCTAAGTCAAGGATTGGCGTTCCGGGGAACGCGCCTTGAATATGTTCCTGGAACTGCTGAGTGGCAAACGCCGTGAGTGTCGTGTCGGAATTGGTGGTGAAGTGAATAAGGCCAATCGTGTCATACTTCTTGAGGTCCATCCGTGGGGGAACTGGGACCAGGATGGTGTTGGAGCAGCCCCAGAGAAAAAGCAGCGTCAGCACCACTAGAAGTCTTCTCATTCCTCGCATCAAATCCCCCTCCTGGTTAAACAAGACCTCACTCTGAAAGTATAGCTGACGCGAAAAAGAGGCTCAGGGTAGGGAACTCGCTGTGGTATCGGACGTCGAAAGATACGGAAGCTCTGATGGTTGAAAAAGGTATAGAAAGGCTTGTGCTGCCGTAGACAAGGCAGTTAGATCAATACTTTCGACTCTTGTAAACTACTCATTCCTATTCGCTATTAGAAGGGTTTTGGTTTGTACCCATGATCATGGCCGTTCTCATCTTCATGTCGAGTCCGATCTCGCAACTCCCGTTCGGCCTCCACGCGACGTCGCTCCGCCATGATCATTTGATCCAGTTCGGCCATGTGTTGCGCGGCAAAGGCTGTGACCGCTGTTCGCTCATCTGTCAGCCAATGCGTCAGTGAATCCTGCTTAACCCGCCAGGCATTCGCCAGCCCAAATTCACCGGAATGTGCCCCTGGGCTATTGATGATGTTCCGGACTTCGTCCATTTTTCGAGAATCCTGTGGGAAATGGGCTACGATCTCCTTCAGGACGTCATTAACGGAGGTCGAACCGAGATAGTTCTGAAGAAGTGCGAGAGCGAAATCTGCCTCCCGGTCGTCACCAGTCTTCACCAACTCACCAAGCGCGGCCGCGAACTCAGACGTGCAGGTGGGGAATGCTCTGTGGAGCAGGCTGCCTCCACGAAAGCGGAATTCCGCCTGGTCTTGAGCGAACCACACCAGTCCCTTCTTGATGGTGAGTTGTGGATCTTTCGCGAGCACCGCCTCCAATCCTTGGAATTCAAATGGGATGAGCTCACCCTGTGCATCGTCACCGGTATCAGCTCCCATCACGAGGCGAGCCGCCACTAGTTCGCTCAATCGTTGCCGTTCGGTCTCTCTGATTCGAACAAACGCGAGTCCAGCGATATCCTCGTCCGCCCATTGCACATCAGCGCCTTCAATCGCCAGCGCCCACTCCAAGCCGGGTACCGCGATGCGGAGCTCTACTGAGATGCCAGGCAACATGAGGAGTGGGCTCTCCAGTCGGCATCCGTTCCGTGAGAGATCGAGAACCATACCCCTCCCTTCGGACTCCACCGAGCCCGACACCATTGTCTGAAATTGCACTGCCACTCGGGGTTCAGTTCGTTGTTCCTCGACCTTTAGATTCATGATTTATCGATGCTCCACTCTTCCATCAATGGGATTCATTGTGTCCCCCTTGGAAAGAAGCAGGGAGGAGAAGACTTGTGCGAATGCTCTGAGTAACCCACTGTGCATGGTTCGATCCGAAGCCTATTATCCCGCGTAAGGGTATCAACCGGCAATAACCCTTCTCGTGGAATATACTGGATCATGAATCGCTGTTGCAGGCAGGAACCAGGATACGAGGTATGAGCTCTCAGACAGTCAAACGAGGACGGCGAGCGATACCAGAAGTTCAACAAGGTCGCTACATATCTATTATGGGAAAAGACTCCCAGCCCTTTCCAGCCAGTTCAGAGCGTGGCACAGGGGATCATGGGGCGCAACTGTGAGAACTCACTTCGGTGCAGCAGCCAACCGGATGGTGTAGATCCCCACACCTCGCGTAATAATAATCTCCCCAATTCGGCTTAACCGAGAGACTTCGGCATTGAGCTCATTCCAGGTAAATTGCGGCAAACGGGTGACCAAGGTTTCGAATTCGCATTCGCATTCGGCAGGACCTCGGAGTAATCCAAGCACCTGACTGCTAATGGGTGTCTGCTGTTCCATTGCAATGCCTCCTTATTCGAAGTGACTCCAAGCGGATATGAATCAGACTATCTCACCGAAGGTGCGTAGAACGATCCCGATGTTGGAACGGCGAAGTCCGAATGATCGCTCGACTGAGGGAGACTGAAAAGCACCAAAGATGAGCCAGAGGGCGTGGCTGATACGTCTACGATGCATGCTACGCGCTACAATGCAACAGGGTCAAGCGATCATGCTGGCAAAGATACGCATCGCCCTCTTCAAAACCAATCGACAGTCTGGGAACCAGGATCCTCTCACACGTCGTGAGTTGCGGACTGCCACGATTGTGATCCATCCCGACTCGCGTGTGCCTCCACGTGGTTCTTCGCACGGTCTTGTTGTGGGAAATGAGGACATGTTTCAGCAGGAGGGGATGGATGCCTATGGGTCATCCGCAGGTTTCAGTCGTGCCGTTACATTCCACTGGTTGGCTAAGTAGGGGAAATCATGAAGAAGAGATGGATGTGCTCACCGTGGAAGTAGGCGACATTATAACGCTCGCTAAGTCCACTGGAAGCGCCTATGGTGAAAGCATGGCATTTAGATGAAAGGAGCCGCCATGGATATGAACCTCTTCACATTAGCAGTCGCGTTGCTCGGACTTGTGGGTGCTGGCATATGGGTCTACAAGAAAGGTACGTGATTCCGCACAATCGTCCCCGCCAGTGTCCCTGAGTCATGTCTCCTGAGCGCATCTCGCGATGGATTCCAAATCTTGACGCGAGATGCGCGCTCTGAATGTTCCATTTTGTTTAGCCAGACCGACGAACCAGACTGTTTCGCGGTGCGCTCCGCTACAGGCAGGCCTTTAAGAAAGGCCTCTCAGTGCGCACAAGAGGTGGGGGTTAAGTCTTGTTTCCTGCAGAGGCAGGAACTTGAGACGTCCATGAACAACCGGCCCCCTGTAGGCATTACGTTACATTCAGATTTCTGAAGAAAGTGAGCTCTTTTGATCAGCATGCCGCTTCGGAGTGCAGCAGTATAGGCGATTCGATTAATGTCTAAATTAGGAGGTCGCTCGTGAAACAGATTCCCATAGTTCTGAGTGCGCTGCTGGCAGGGTTCATTCCGCTTCTCTCATCGTGCGATACCAATACACCGGCCCTTCCTGAGGCACAGACTCAAGCAGCAGAAACCGTACCCACACCAGAGACGGCGCTGGTGGCAGCTGCAGATTCTCCCGGCCAGACGGACAATGATCAGGCCGTCTCGGAATATCAACAGGGGAAGATCGAGGTTGCGATCGAAGGCTTTCAGAAGGCAGCTAAGGCCGATCCGAAGTCCGCCGAAGCCCGCTATAATTTAGGCCTCAGTTTTGACAAGATGGGAAAACATGATGAGGCAAAAGCGGCCTTCAGCGAGGCAGCCGCCTTATCGCCGACCAATCCAGCCATTACAGATTCGGCGATCCTTAAGAAACACACGTCCTAACACTTCCGCCAGGCGCGTCGATGGAGCTCACTCCGTCGACGCCAGCGCGGGAGGGGCCCCTCGACTTGCTCAGGGTATGGTGTCGAAAACAAGACTGATCTTTCATTCCTGAGTGATACACGGTTCACAAGCTGATCCGCCTTGTTGTGTGCTTTCGATTCGGCAGACTGTCGACTGTCACCGTGCGTGGTGAGAGCTAAGAAAAGTCCGTACCAATTCGGCTTGGTCTGCCTCCAATTCTTGTCGTGAGCGAGGTGGAACTATCTGAAGCGAGTGCTGGGACCACGTGTCGCTCCAGATCCGTACCTCGGGACGGCGTGCGACTTGAGTCTGTTCAACCAAGTAGAGTCCCCGCTCATAGAGCACATATCCTGGACACTGGTCGCCGAGTGGGGATTGGATGAGTTCGAGACTTAGGTCCACGATGTCGGAATCGGCTACGTTGGAAGGGGATGCGATTCCCTCCGAAGCAAGTTGCCGTACCATCGCAGCCTTCAGCGTGGACGACCATGGCCCAGCTAAGACCGACACTCGGATTGTACGGAGGTCGCCAAGTCTACGATCTTGATGAGAGGGAGCAGCGTTAGAGGGGAGGGGCGAGGAGTGTGGTCCCTGCGGAGGCGGAGCACGATTGGCCGCATGGTAGTCGGTGATGAATTGTGTAACGAGTCTGTCCAAGTCCTCGTCCAGGTGTTGAGCTGTGACGGCCTCTAGGACGTCGGGCTCTGATGAAAACACCCACGTCGTGTCCTGGTAAACCGCTCCCGTCCTGGGAGCGGTGACCAGTTCAGTGAGTTCCAAGGATGGAGCGTACAGCACTTTCCCTGGACAGGTATGTTCAACCGTCCTCGGGTTGAGTGTCAACGTCAGAAGGGCCGGAGATGGTTCCTGTGAGGAATCGGACTCTGGCAGGGGAAGTCCAGCTTGGGCGAAATGTCTCATCACACGATGGCGCAAAGGCTCCTGTAAAGCAGAAGGAGCGATAATGAGCAATCGAATGCGCGTGAGATCGAGCTGCTCGGTTGTCTTCACATAGGCTGTCGTAGCGGCCAGGCTGGTTGCCGACAGGAACACCATCAATAGAGTGGCAAGCTGGGAGGCTGCGGGAGCGGTGAGACGACTGCGCATAGCGTCTAACCCTAACACGCTGTCGGGCAAGCGACCTCAGGAAAGGGAAAAACTGGGATTGGCTCAATGAGGCAAGAGGGTGTGGCAGCTGGGTGCTGAATCAACATTGTCGCACGGACGGGTGCGAGGGAGAGGCAAACTCATGATACAGGTCATCGAGAGAGGTGAGGAGTTCTTCGGCGGAGAGATGAGGCGGCACGGAGACATCCGGCACGGGCCGCTTCTTTCCCTCAGCACCAACCCAAAAGAGCTGCCATTGGCCATCGATCCGTTGCGCCTGCATTAATCGGCCGAACACGTCGAAGAGGAAAGATTCAGCGTCCATATCGCTCATGCCCGCAAACGAGGGGTAACGTCAAGCAACGACTCCAACCCTCGGCCTCGATCTGGTTAAGATCCCTTTGGTCGTCCGCGAGGTCGAAGCGTCGACTCCATACCAAACCGCTTCACCATCCGTTTCACCCATGCGTCATCGCCAAATGGACGGCCCCGCTGGACACTGAGGCGGAGGGTCTTCAATTCCTCACCGGTTTCAGGCTGATTCACTCGGGCCACCCAGTTCCGTGGAGGAGTCGCAGGCCAGTCACTGAGCCACGTGGTGAGCTTGGCATTCCCCTGAGTGCGTCGCCACAGGCTACTCCATTGCCAGGTCTCAGCCTGCCTGACTAACTTGGCCCGCAGCGCATTGCGCTCGACATAGCGTGCCACTATCAGAAAATGCGCATCCGTTTGGACCGGAAACGATTTGAAACGGCCTTGATAGACCGGGCCGGTTCCGGCGGTGTGATGGTGCGCATGCCAGCGCTGGGTATGCGTGACGGTAATCCACCGAAGCACCTCCGAGAGTTCCCCGTCGTGTCGAGGCCACACGAGCAAATGCCAATGATTGGGCACCAAGCAATAGGCGGTGATACGAATTCTGGTTTGCGCGTGGGCTTCGGCCAGAGTCGTTTCAAAAGTGGAATAGTCCGCCCGCGTCTCGAACAAGGGAAGCCGGCCCACCCGGCGGTTGAGCACATGATAGGCAAGGTCACCGGCAGCGAGGCGAGGACGACGTGGCATGGGGGCATTGTATGAGAACGAGCAGGGTTCTTTCAAGAAAAGACTCCCGACCCCTTTAACCTCATGAGCGGAATGAAGGGGCGGGAGGCTCTGTGGCAGGCGGAGTCGACGAAAGCTTGACTTGGTAACTTTTCCGAGTCTACGCTGCGCTACGTTTTGCCTTTGTTGGCCTAGCAAGAGAGACGGGTGGGGTACTCAGTCATGTTTCTTGATATGGGTCATCAAGAATAGCGACATCATGGTAATCAGACAGTCGATATGATGAACATGCTCCTCGTGACACTTGTCCTTCTCCTGGTCCTCCTGCTGATCGGAATCGTGCTGTACGTGCGAGCCCCCCGCAAATATCAGTCCGCCGATTCGGTCGCCACTTCCTATGATGACTGGACGAATGACGGCATTCTCGAGTTCTACTGGGGCGAACATATCCATCTGGGACATTATGGCGCTCCACTTCGCAAAAAGGATTTTCTCCAAGCCAAGTCAGACTTTGTGCATGAAATGGTGCGGTGGGGTGGGTTAGATAAGCTTCCTTCTGGAACCACGGTGTTAGATGTGGGCTGCGGCATTGGCGGCAGCAGTCGCATGCTGGCGCGGGAGTATGGCTTTGCGGTGACCGGAGTCACCATCAGCCCTCAGCAAGTCAGACGGGCTCAAGAACTGACCTCCCCGGACGTGAATGCGCACTTTCAGGTCGATGATGCGTTGGCCCTGTCGTTCCCCGATGCCAGTTTTGATGTGGTCTGGTCGGTGGAGGCAGGACCGCACATGCCGGATAAGGCACAATTCGCTCGGGAGCTCATGCGTGTGCTGAAACCAGGCGGCATTCTCGTTGTGGCCGATTGGAATCAGCGGGACGCTCGCCAGGTTCCACTCAACTGGTGGGAAAAGCCGGTGATGCGGCAACTGCTGGATCAGTGGTCTCATCCGGCCTTTTCGAGCATTGAAGAGTTTTCAGAAGTACTCGAGGCTACGGGACTGGTGGCGGGTCACGTCACCACCGCCGACTGGACTGCCGAAACGTTACCCTCGTGGCTCGATTCGATCTGGCAGGGCGTGATCCGTCCCGCAGGGCTTGTTCGGTTCGGCATGACTGGGTTGATGAAATCATTGCGAGAAGTGCCCACGATCCTGTTAATGCGTCTGGCATTTGGGACAGGGCTGTGTCGCTTTGGCATGTTTCGAGCCATTCATGCCACTGTCCCTACGAGTGCGCGGTTGTCTGCGCAGACGGATGACAGGCTTGTACGGTCATGAATATGAAGACGTTGTGAGGTGGGTTCTATGAGTCTCTACGACATCGACCTCGTCACGATCGATGGCACGCCGCAGAAGATGGAGGTCTACCGCAGCAAGACACTGCTCATCGTGAATGTCGCGAGCCAGTGCGGCTTCACGCCACAGTATGAGGGACTCCAGGCGCTCTACAAGACATTCAAAGACCGGGGGTTCGTGGTGCTCGGGTTCCCCTGCAACCAGTTCGGACAGCAGGAGCCTGGCGGCGACGCGGAGATTGAGCAGTTCTGCACCAAGAACTTCAGTGTCACCTTTCCGATGTTCGCCAAGATCGACGTCAACGGGGCCAATGCACACCCGCTCTACCAATACTTAAAGTCCGAGAAGCCCGGGATTCTCGGGACCGAGGCGATCAAATGGAACTTCACCAAGTTCCTCGTCGGTCCCGACGGCACGGTCCTGAAACGCTATGCGCCGAGTGAGAAGCCGGAGATGATCGAAGCGGACCTGGCCACGAAGCTCTAGACGACCGCGAAATCCCTGCGCGGGATGGTTCCTCTTCTCTTTCGATCTCATTCACCGCGCGAATCGTTCCACAGCCTGATCACAGCCAATCAGCTAACGGGGGGTCAGTTCTGACCTTCCATCGAGCGGACAGCCGCAATGGCTCGGGAGTCATTCAAGCGACTGCTGAATCTTAGAAATACGCGAGGGGGAGTCGCAAAAGCGAACGGTCACGTTTGTAATGACTCATTCACGGCGCGACGTGGACGGCGTGGCATGCAGCATCTTGCAGCGAAGACGTGGCGGTGCTTTCAAGAAAAAACTCCCGACCCCTTTTAATTTCGCTTACCGTCGCCGTGATACAGATACTCAAACTCCTTGAAACGGTCAGGTATCAGCTGCTTGATTACAGAAGATGATTCCGTGTACCACTTCTGGTACTCCTTCTCGAATTTTCGGATACTTCCTTGTGTGCCTTCTTCTGTGCTTCTGTTAGCCCCCCTTCTTCCTCTTCGATGTGGCGGAGGTTTAGGTCGAGCTCCATTGCTCGACCCAGTGTCAACAGCTTGTCGAGATCGGTCTTGTATTTGTCTATATTGGTCCTCATATATCGCCCAGAGCCTAACCGTGAGTGTATAACGTGTATGTAGGGGTGGGTAGTAGGGTTAGAGTGCAATCTCGTCAGGGCGATCCTCCCGTTCGGAAGTCCCTGCGTTTAGCCCCCAGTCATTTGCCGACTTAGCTACCAGTTTCGTCCTGGCTGGTTTGGCTGTCAATAAATTGTTCTCTTACCCTCATTTACTCCACAGAATCAAAGCTGACACCGCTGACGACGACAACCGGTATACGACGACGTCACGCGACCGACATGGTGAGGGAAACGTCGTCGGAGACCTCGCCCTGTGTGCAGAAAACGGAGGGCACGAGCGGCTGTGCTCGCTTGACCGGACCTTCAAGATGGGCGACCGCTTTAATTTGCCACATATTCTTTATTGAGGGCAGGCGGGTCTCCGCAGCCTACAGGACGGGATGTGAGCCCATGCAGGAGGGTGTTATGCTGATCCTCATAAGAACTCTTGATAAGTAGTCGATGGGGCGTAGGTTATTGAAATGAGAACAGCAATATTGGTAGTTTTTGAAAACTCGCTGGCATGTTATGCGGCTAGAATGGGCAAATCCCGCTCTTATGCGGATCGGCCTTGACATAGTCGGGCAGATAAACAAAGGAGCGATGTCGATGACCGTAATTGAGATGACAGAGGTGGCTCCGGTTGTTTGGACAGAATCTTTCAGTTCATAAGTGGTACCTGGTCGGTTAGGGCCTACGCAGCGGTGGGCTGTGCAGGCTGGTTGTCATTATACACGCGATCGGGCGTGCGTCCGTCAAGCGCGCGATGCGGCCTGAGTTGATTGTAGAAAGTCATATAGCGGGCTACGCCTTCCCGCGCCGCCCCGACGGTCTCATAGGCGTGCAGATAGACCTCTTCATATTTGAGACTCCGCCACAGCCGTTCGACGAAGACATTGTCCCGCCAGCGCCCGGTTCCATCCATACTGATCTGAATACGGTGAGCCTGGAGGAGTCCTGTAAACGCCTGGCTGGTGAACTGGCAGCCTTGATCGGTGTTAAAGATCTCAGGAGGGCCACACTGGCCAATCGCCTCTTGCACGGCCTCCACACAGAAGTCGGTCGTCAACGTGTTCGCCAGCCGCCAGGCCAACACCCGGCGACTGGCCCAGTCCAGGATGGCACACAGATACACAAAGCCACGCTGCATGGGGATGTACGTGATATCGGCGGCCCACACATGATTTGGGCGTGTGATGGTCAGCTGTCGTAGTAAGTACGGATAAATCTGGTGAGCGGGATGCCGCTGGCTGGTCCTCGGCTTCCGATAGATCGCCGTGATGCCCATCCGTCGCATCAACGTTGCGACCTGTCGTCTCCCAATAGCGTGGCCCTCTTGCCGGAGGAGATCACGCAGCATGCGGGCGCCGGCAAAGGGATACTGCAGATGCAACTCGTCAATCCGACGCATCAGTGCCAGTGTCGTATCAGGAACGGATCTCGGCTGGTAGTAGGCGGTGGACCGAGCCAGCTGCAGCACCTGGCATTGTCGCCCGATCGGTAATGGATGGGTGCGATCGATCATCGCTTTGCGCTCAGCAAGCCCGCCTTGGTGAGCGCGCCTTCTAAAAAATCATTCTCCAGCGTCAGTTGCCCGATCTTTGCGTGCAGGGTCTTGAGGTCCGGCGCCTCTGCCGGTGGTTTCGGCCCGCCAAACACGTCCGCCGCCCGGGCCAGGAGCTGCTGCTTCCACTCGGTGATCTGGGTGGGATGGACCTGGAATTGCTCAGCCAATTCCGCCACCGTCTTCTCTCCTTTGACAGCGGCCAACGCCACCTGGGCCTTAAAGGGCGCTCCATGATTCCGTCGGGTTCTTTTCATCGCCTCGCTCCTTTGTGTTGCCACCACTCGATGGCCTTGGTGAAGCCAGGCTACCACTTAGCACACTGTCCGAATTTCTGGAGCCCTCTCTGACTGCAATTGTTTGGTTCCGCCTAATGCTACCGATTGTTTGCCAGGCATTATTTATCGCTGTCACTTACACTCTCGCCATTCGCCAATTTCGAATGGCCAAAGCGTCGAGTTATCTTGAACGATTTATGTCCTCAGAAATGACGGCAGCACGCATTGCAGTTGACAGACTGTGTGGACAACCAATTGACCAGATCGTTAAGGAGCTCCGTGATGGCCATGGCGCTGATCACGCCGAGCTGCTCAACAAGGTTCGTCTCTTCGCCAACTTCTTTCAGGAACTCGGAATCGCATTCAAGCATCGTCTCGTTCATCCAGCATACACAGAAGAAATCTTCGACTACTTGGTAAAGTCATACTGGGACCGACTTCAGCCGTGGATTGAAGACTATCGAAAGCAAAAGGGAGATCCCAGCTTGTATTCCAAGTGGCATGATTTAGCAGTTCACTTCAAAAACAAGAGTAACAGAAGGAGAAGGCCATGATTGCGACGGAAAACAACTTAGTTGTGGTGAGTCATGTTGATGGAACAACTACTATAATTATCTGCGGCACTTCGTATCACATTCAACATGCACGGTTAATTGAATATCTGCCAGAGCATGATCTCCGCCGATATCAATGCAATTGCAATGGATCGACTGTGACTGTGACTGTGAACTGTGGAGTGACACCGCCAACTCTTGACATAACAGGTTATGATGAGGTTGAGATCGATCATCACATTCAAGAAATGATTATCGACGCATTGAGTCATGATCCAAACAAGGTGGTCAACAGGATCGGCGGTTAGCGCGGGGGTCGCAAAGAAAAGGGGTCGGGAGTCGTTTCTTGATACCATATCTTCTGTTCACCGCCGGCCCAAGCCGCCATGGCGAAGTGGAGCCCACCGGACTGTCAGCCATCGGTGATCCCATATCCTGGTCGCCTAGTTGTCAGACTGATTATGATGCCGTTCGTATCTTCCCCCATCCGGGATTAGCGGGCTGCACTGCGTCCTCGACGCGTCAAACCTTGGTCTTGCCTGCATGGTTGGCCTGCTGTGCCGGATAGTGTAGGGGAACGACGCCTTACGGTGCATTCCAAACCTCGGCGATAACCTTGCGCCGGCATAACATATTTGTTACTCTGCTACGTGGACTACATAATCACGTATTACAGTGAAGCGGTGCAGAACGATATTCTGGCTCTGCCCGACACATTGGCTGCGCGATACATCGTGCTCACTCGACGAATGATCGTGGTTGGCCCAAACCTTGGGGCACCGCATACGAAAGCTTTTGGGCACGGTCTGTTTGAGCTGCGGTTAAAAGCAGCAGAGGGAATTGCTCGAGTGTTCTTCTGTGCGCTCGTGGGCAAGCGGATCGTGATCCTGAATAGCTTTGTTAAGAAGTCGGAAAAGACGCCTCTTCGAGAACGTGAAATTGCTGAGGCGCGCATGAAGGAGGTCAAACATGCGGACACATGAGCAACTCGTCAAGAAACTCCTGCATCGACGTGGGGTTAGGGTAGAGGTGGAACGTATTGAACGCGAGGAGTCTGCTCTGCTTGATGCCTTGCTCAAGGCACGGCAGGAGGCAGGGCTGACTCAAAGCCAAGTGGCGGCACGTATGGGGACGCAGGCTCCAGCGGTTGCCCGTCTTGGGCGGGCGCTTGCCAGTGGCAAGCACTCGCCATCTATCGCGACGTTGCGCAAGTATGTGAAGGCCTGTGGCAAGCGGCTGGTGCTTCGGGTCGCGTAGATACGTCTGAGGGGCTACTGCTTCATCTTGGGGCCTCAGCGAGCACAAATGATTATCTGACTACTCCATCCCTCGCCCTTGCATCTCAATCTTTGTCCCTCGTAGAATACGTTTCTGCTGTAACTCATTGGCATTCTGGCTCTTTCCGTCGATTCACGGTCGGGTGAACGAAGGATCAATCTTCGATGAAAATAGAGTATTCGAAGGGCAACCGAACCTCAAAGGAGTTGATTCTCCTCAATCGCCAACAGTTCGAAGCCTCCAGCGGTCGGAAGATGAAGGTCATGCTGATCTTCCCGCCCGATTGGTTTCCCTCGGAACCCTATCTTTCGCTTCCCTCACTTACCGCCGTCCTCCGCCAGGCAGGACACACCGTCATTCAAAAAGACATCAACTGTGAGATGTGGGACTGGTACTTCAGCGAGGACTTCTTGAAGAAGGTCCTGCGTCGAGTGCCGCAGCAACTTGATCGCCTACGAAAACTTTCAAAGAAGCGAGAATTGAGTGAAGCTGAGATGGATGTGCAACTGGCGCTTTGTGAGGTCACCCGCCCACGTATGGAGCAGTTGATCCGTAATGCCGAGGAGGCAAAGCGCATCATTAGAGGCGAACAGTTCTATGATATCGATAAGTTAGAATGGTCTCTTCATGTGTTTCGTGAAATTATGTCGGTCATCTCGCTCGTCTATTTTCCGGCGCGAATTTGCATGCCGCCGATGGAGACGAATCTCTCCTACAAAGTCTTCGTCTCGTCAGAGATCATGGACGCGGTGAACGATGTTCAAGTCAACATTTACCGCGATGTGTTCGAGCATCTCGTGAAGCCCACGATCGAAGCGGAGCAGCCGGATGTGATCGGCATTTCGATCGTCCTGCAACAGCAGATGTTTTCAACGATGACGTTTTGTGCCCTCATCGAGCAACACTTTCCCCAGATCCATATCACGATCGGCGGCAATACGGTGACCCGCCTGCGCGATGTGCTGCCGCAGTCGCCACTGTTCCAGTTTTTCGACAGTGCCGTCGTCTATGAAGGGGAGACGGCGTTTGTGCAACTGGTGTCGGCAGTGGGGGCACAGCGGAGCCTGGCCGAAGTGCCGAATGCCATCTATAAGGACGAGACCGGAATTCATACCTCACCGACCAGCTATGCAGAAGATCTGGCGACACTCCCGCCGCCGGATTTCGACGGACTACCACTAGACAAGTATTTCGTACCGACGCGAATCCTGCCCTATCTGGCCACGCGCGGCTGCTACTGGGGGCGCTGTGAGTTTTGCGACCACGGCGAAGGCTACACAGCAGGCTATCGGTCGAAGAAGATTCAGGATGCACTCGCGGACATTCAGTTTCTGCGAGACAAGTATAGGGCGCAGCATTTTCATTTCACCGACGAATCTTATCCGCCGGCGCTGTTCCGAAAGCTCACGCGGGGATTGATCGAGAGCCGGATGGGCATCCATTGGACAACGCATATGCGGTTTGAGAAGAGCCTGCTCGACGAACAGGTCTGGCAGGATGCGAAGGAGTCGGGCTGCAAGTATCTCCACTTCGGCTATGAATCCGGCGTCGAGCGGGTGCTGCAACTGATGGACAAGGCGACCACGATCGAGGTCATGACGAAACACCTCACGCTCACGGCTGAGGCGGGGATCTGGAACCATTGCATGGGCTTCTTCGGTTTTCCCGGAGAGACGAAGGAGGAAGCGTGGCAGTCGGTACAGTTCTTGGAGCAGAACAAGGACCACGTCCACTCGCTC
This sequence comes from Nitrospira sp., assembly GCA_036984345.1. Classification (GTDB taxonomy): domain Bacteria; phylum Nitrospirota; class Nitrospiria; order Nitrospirales; family Nitrospiraceae; genus Nitrospira_D. The sequence goes on from BQXA01000002.1 coordinate 51,024, forward strand.
GGGTTCGGCACGTTCGACCTTGGGCGGCATAACCCGGTAGCGAAACATCCGGATCGATGGGGCGTGACGGCATACAAGAATCCGGAGTGGGACTTGGCGCTCGACTATTACTACACCGTAAAGAACGGGATGAGTATCGAAGAGGCTGAGCGGGTCTTCGAACAATTCGAGCGGGACCACAATCCCGGCTGGGATCTGCGTCTCTACATTCGCGAATATATCTTCCTGTATATTTCAAGGTTTGGATTAGGAAAGCTCGCTGATCTCCAGTTCCAATCCGCCAAGACGACAGGGGTGACTCACACGCTCGCAGGGAAGATGTAGTGGACAGTACAGACAACGATCATGAGCAGTAACGGACTCGTCCAAATAGACGGCTTGGTTCCGATCACGAAGGAAGATCGGAAGAAGTCCAAAGTCATGCTCTTGTTCCCGCCGGAGTGGGTACCGACGGCGCCGTACCTTGCCTTGCCTTCACTCACCGCAGTGCTCCGCGAGGCAGGTCATACGGTCATTCAGCGCGACATCAACATCGGGATGTGGGACCACTTCTTCAGCATGGACTTCCTGATCTGGGTGAAGGCCCGGATAGGCATGCAACTCAAATCGTTACAGAACAAAGAAAAGACAGGTTTCCTTAGGTTTCTGAACGAGCGCGATATCGATCAAAAAGCCGTGCTCGAGCAGGCTGATAGCGTCGATGTGTTCGATCTTGCAGATCGAGTGGAAGATGCCAAACGGATCGTGCGCGGCGAGCGGTTCTATGATGCGGAATTGCTGGAGGGAGCGCTCAACACATTTCGCGAGACGATGACCTATATCTCCGCCGCCTATTTTCCCGCGTCGCTCGTCTTCTACCCGATGGAAAGCAATCTGGGCTATCGCCCAGGTGTCTCGCAAGAAGTCTTTGCCTGCTTAGAGGATGAACAGGTGAACGTCTATCGGGATCTCTGCAATCAATTGGTCATGCCGGAGGTTGCGAAGGAGAAGCCAGACGTGGTCGGCATTTCCATCGGCACGCAGATGCAGCTGTTAGCCGGTCTGACCTTTGCGAAGATGATCAAGGAAACGTTTCCGGACATTCATCTTGTGGTGGGCGGCAATGTCATAACTCGACTCCATGAAGACCTCGTCAATCACGAGAGGTTTTTCACTGAAGTCTTTGATTCAGCCATTCTCTATGAAGGTGAGCACGCGCTGCTATGGCTCATTGAAGCCTTGAATGGACAACGTCCGATCTCCTCTGTCCCCAACCTGATTTATCGAGATGATGTCGGTCTCCATCGGAATCCGGAAGTCTACACTGAGAAGACCACCGCGTTGCCCTTGCCGGATTTTGAGGGAATGCCGCTCGATCGCTACTTCGTTCCGGAACTCATCATTCCCTACCTGGCGACGCGTGGCTGTTACTGGGGACGCTGTACCTTTTGTGACCATGGACAAGGGTACTTCGATCAGTATCGCGGGATGCCGGCTCAGTTGGTCATCGATCAGATCAAAGTGCTGCGAGATAAATATCAGTGCCGACACTTCTTGTTTAGTGACGAATCTTATCCGCCGGCGCTGTTTAAGAAAGTCTCACAACTGCTGGTCGACCAGAACGTCGGTATCAAGTGGACGACGCTGATTCGATTCGAAGAGACGCTCCAGGACCAATCGACCTGGGATCTTGCCGCTCAGGCCGGCTGTTGCACGCTCTATTATGGAATGGAGTCCGCCAATGAACGCGTGTTGAATCTGATGGACAAACACGCTCGGAAAAGTGTCATCGAGCGGAACCTCCAAATGGCATCCAAGTCTGGGATCTGGAACCATGTCATGGCGTTTTACGGGTTTCCGGGAGAAACGTTCGAAGAAGCGATGGAAACCCGGCAATTCGTCCTTGACCATCAGCCGGTGATTCATTCGCTGGAGCTCTTCTATTTCGTGGCGTACCGGCACACGCCGATGGTACGCCATCCGGAGAAATTCGGAATTACGATTCATAAGCAGGAGGAATACGATCTGCCTCTCGATTATTATTACACGCTCAATGATCCCAGCACGTTGTCGTGCCTCGATGCCATGCATCTCTGTGAGGAGTTCTATGCGCGCGATTTTCATCCATGGGCCGTGCGAGTGAACTCGCGCGAGCACGTGTTCCTCTACATTTCCAAGTTTGGAACGAATCACTTGCCACAAATCTATGCCAGGCAGGCACAGCCGATTGGATCTCGGGAAGGGGTCTCAGGCCTGGTGACGTGGCCGGTAGCGCAGTCACAAGGCGACGAGGGGATGTCGCGCGTCACGAGCCACGACGTCGAGTGAAGGTGGAGGTTTAAAGAAAGAGCGACGGTCAGTGTGCTGCGTCATCGGGAACGAACACCGCGGACACTAGAGCAAAGGCGGCTTCGATGGTCCGCGTCATCTCCTCGGCTTTCTGGTACTGTTCCATGTATTGCTTGGGATTGTTCGTGAGACCGGCATAACGCGATGGATTCCAATGATAGAGCTGGACACGCCTGGCCCGTTCCAGGTCTTCTGAGGTGATCGGGAGCGTGAGGCTCAACACTTCCAACGCATGCGCGATGTCTTGCTCGGTAATAGAGTCCATGAAGCGAGTTTGACAAAGTTGGGGTGACCTGTCAAAGGATGTCGGAGATCTTCTTGCTCTGCCGACTTGACCACCGAGTAACTGAAGGGACCGAGGAGTGATATGACCGAGCCACGTTCACTGAAGTTTTATCAAGCCGACGTCTTTACTGGCCAACCGTTTGGCGGCAATCCAGTCGCTGTCTTTCCCGACGCCGACGGCTTGACCGACGACCAATTGCAGCGGATTGCACGGGAGATGAATCTTTCGGAGACCGTGTTCGTCTTTCCGCCGACGGACCCTGCCGCGGTTGCGCGGTTGCGCATTTTTACACCGACTCAGGAAATTCCCTTTGCCGGACATCCGGTACTCGGAACGTTTTACGTGCTGGCCCATCTCAAGCGGATCTCCGTCACGGACGGCATCACTCGTGTGACACAGGAGTGTAACATCGGCCTCTTTCCCATCGAGGTTCATAGCGAGCAAGGGGCTGTGGTGCGAGTCGTCATGGCTCAACCCAAGCCGGAATTTCTTGAGCCGATCACGGCCGTCGACGAGCTCTATGTAATCGCTGCGGCGCTCGGCATACCAAAACACGTCATTGCCGACGCAAAATGGCCGCTCCAAGTCGTCTCAACCGGCTTGCCGGTCTTGATCGTGCCGATTCGGACATTGACGGCCGCACGATCCATCAATCCGGATGCCTCAGCCATTATCAAGGTCTGTGAGCGCTTTGGCGCCAATGGCATCATGGTCTTCACGACAGTGACGGTTGAGTCGTTTGCCTCTGTGCACGCACGGATGTTTGCACCAAAGATCGGCATCTTGGAGGATCCTGCGACGGGGAGCGCCGGAGGAGCGCTGGGGGCCTATCTGGTCCACAACGGGGTGGTGGAGGTTGGCCCTACAACGGAGATCTTGATCGAGCAGGGGTATGAGATCGACCGTCCGTCTCGAATTCTCGTGCAGGTCAAGTCGGAAGACGATGTCATTCAAGGCGTCACGGTCGGCGGGCAGTGCGTATTGGTTGTAGAGGGAACGTTGAGGTTTTGAACCTGGCGGGGAAGGGAAGAGTGAAGAGATGAAGGCGGTGTTGTTTCATGAGCACGGTGGGCCAGACAAGCTCTCGTATGAAGACTTGCCCATACCTCAGATCGGTCCGCAGGACGTATTGATTCGAGTCAAAGCCTGCGCGCTCAACCATCTCGACATTTGGATCAGACAGGGAAATCCCGCCTACTCCATCCCGTTACCCCACGTCGGAGGCTCGGACGTATCCGGCATTGTTGAGCAAATCGGCACCCAGGTCGAAGGCGTCTCCAGCGGTGCCCGTGTCTTTGTCTCACCGGGAATCAGTTGTTGGCAGTGCGAATACTGCCTCGCGGGCCGAGACAACATGTGCCGGAGTTATCATCTTCTTGGCACCAAGACGCATGGAGGCTATGCCGAATACGTGAAGGTGCCATTTCGAAATGTCCTTCCGATGCCGGAGAATCTGACATTTGAACAGGCCGCAGCATTTCCGCTCGTATCCGTTACCGCATCCCATATGTTGTTTCCACTCGCCGGTCTTCAGCATGGTGAAACTGTATTGGTCATGGGAGCCGGGAGTGGGGTCGGAATGATGGCGGTGCAACTGGCCAAGTTAGCCGGGGCTCGGGTGCTGGCCACAGTGGGTAGCGACGACAAAATGCCGAAGGGGGTGGTCTTGGGAGCTGATGCAGTGATCAATCACACCCGAGAAAAGGTGTCAGACCGTGTTCGGATGCTGACAGAAGGACGAGGTGTCGATGTGGTCATCGAACACATTGGTCCGGAGGTATGGACCAGTTGTCTCGACTCACTCGCGAGAGGCGGACGACTGATCACCTGTGGGGCAACGACCGGCACAGACGTGACATTGAACCTACGCGATCTCTACTCTCGACAACTAACGGTCAAGGGTTCCTACATGGGTACCCGTGCAGAATTGGTGAAGGCCGCAGAGCTCATGGGGCAGGGGCGATTGATGGTTGTCGTCGATCGCACATTCCCACTTCGGGATGCACGCGCCGCTCAGGAACTGATGCTCAGCCGAAGGTTTTTCGGTAAGATCGTACTGACCAGTTAATCAGGCATCGTTCAGCACGGGGTTGAATAGAGACCTTTCTTTTCGGCCTCGGCTTTTGAGCCATCATGCGCTTCTGTGCTACCCTGTGGTTCATTAGTCAGAGCGAGGCCGGCGTTCTTCTGAGAAATTCATCTCAACTCATAAGGAGGAAGCAATGCCTACCGTGGCACAGATTGCAACAAAACGTCCCAAGTCAATCGGTCCCAAGACCTCGATTGCGAGCGCGGCCAAGACCATGCGCCAAGCGCAAGTCGGCTCGCTCATCGTGAAGAAGGGTAGACAGATGGTCGGCATCGTGACCGACACAGACATTGTGCGACGAGCCGTGGCCACAGGCAAACCGCTGGGTAAACTCACCGTCGAAAAGATCATGACTGCACCGATCTGCACCATTGAGGGGAACCAGAGCGTCGACGATGCACAGGACATGATGGCCGATCTTGGCGTGCGTCATCTCGGTGTGACAAAAGGCGGCGAAATTACAGGCGTGGTCTCTGTTCGTGACCTCTTGTCATTCTATAAACGCTATGCTCAATCGAAGATTTCTGAGGACATGGGATATTCCGAACCCAAGATCTCACAAGATTAAGTAGTCCCTTGGAGGTGAGTGCTGATGTAGTGTCTCTCAGCACTCACTGTCGGGGTTGGGGAAGTTCACTTGGTGAGTTCTCCAACCAGATGCCCAAGCTCGGGCAGAATAAGCTTCTGCATGGCGAGGCGGACGGCATGTTCTGAACCTGGAATGGAGAATACGATACGGTCCTTCACAATGCCCGCTGTCGCTCGACTCATGATGGCTGACGACCCAATCTCCTGATAGGTCAAGAGGCGAAAGAGTTCTCCAAATCCGCTGAGCCGCTTTTCCAATACGCCATCGATCGCTTCAAACGTGGAGTCTCGCCTGGAAATACCGGTTCCACCATTGACAATCACCGCCCGGATCGCTTCGTTGGCAGTGCCGAGGGTGATTCGAAATAGAATCTGTCCAGGTTCGTCCTTGACGACGTGATAGCTGACGACGCTGTGGCCTTGCTCCCTGAGGAGCTGCTGAATCAGCTGGCCACTGGCATCTGTGTCGGAGGTGCGGGTATCGCTACAGGTGATGACCATGCACCCAATTGACGCTGGTGCATGGCTTTTGTGCTCTTGATGAGTTGGGGTTGTCATATCGGAATGGCAATGTAGCTTAGTGATTGACCGTCATACCGCACCACCGATCAACAGACGGGTCTTGGCTGCTATTTCCATACGGCGTCAGGATTTAACTGAGTAGCCGGTGTTCCCTTTGCCACATGTTCATCGAGAATCGTGGCGACGTCGGCTTCAGTGACTTTAGAGTACCATGTGTTGTCAGGATACACTACGACCGTGGGACCTTGCTCGCACGGCCCAAGACATCCTGTAGCACTGACCAATACTTCTCCGGGCGGAACAGCCCGTTGCATCAATCCCATGTTAAAGGCCATCAGCAACTGGGCGGCGCCAGCCGAACCACATGACGGTTTGGGATGTCCAGGTGGACGGGAATTTGTGCACACGAGTATATGATACTTTGGTTTTGGCATACTCTCCTCAATAAAATTGGTACATCACCATGACCACGTCTATCGTGGTCTATACGACTCCCATTGTTGAATGACGTCCTGCGGAAACTTCCACTGTTTAAGACCCTTTAATACCCAATCCAAATAGTGGTCTTTGGGTTTAAACTTGCCGATCGGCTTTGCCGCGTAGGTGGTCACCAGTTCCTTTTCTCCCCCCTCGGTCGAGACGGTGACTTGCAGATGGCGATAGGCTCCCTGAGGCACATCCTGTTCGAACTGATCCATGATCGCCACGTCTTCATCCGTCAGTTCAAACACTCCACCCCAAGTCTTTTCACCCACCGAGTGGACGACACTGGCGAGCCCACAGCGCCACTGTGACGACCATCGGCAAAACTTCACCGTGTGGTCGCCCAAGGTCGCCAGGTGCAGGAACTGGTGTTCCGGGGCTCGTCGTGTGAGTTGCGATGGATTAAGAAGATCGCCGTACAAAAAGAACTTCATGCCTTTGACTCAGCTATAACCGACCTGGACATTCACGTGTGGCTACTTGTAACACACCGGCTTTTCACCAGACAAGCGCCAGACCTCTCGATGATCGGTGACGCCTACCCGCGACATTGACATGGCGGCCGAGCCTTCCTAAGATGCGGGACATCCACACGGAGATCGGGCCTGACGTATAACCACAATCCTGCATGGCGAGCACGAGACACTCCCAAGACCACTCATGAATCGCATCATCCATTACACGGTTGTGTGTGTTGTTGTCTTGGGTGCACTCTACTATGCGTGGACGACTTTGCCGTCTGGAACCCCATCAAGAGAGCCGCAGGAAGCTGAAGCCTTAGCCTTGGTGAAAAATCACCCTGCAATCGGATATCCGACGATCGCGCAGGCCATGGAAGAACATGTCGGTGCGATGAAAGCACGTGGGCAGGGGGTCCGGCTGGGCGAGTGGCGAGTGAAACACGTCGAGGGAGATATTTTTGAAATTCGTGTCCAGCTTCGTGACCAAGGGGTTCGGGGGCAGTGGTTCGAGCGGGAATTCATTTGGCATGCCCACCTTGAACTCAAGAAAGTTAACGCCGCCTCGTTGCCGGCAGATGGAGTCACTCCGAAAGCGCCAGATCACGAATCTCCTGCTTCGCCCATACCACCTGGTCTCTCGACGAGCTAGGCCGGCTCTCGCAGAGATGGTGGAATGGCAATCTGAATGTCGTCCCCATGAACACGCACCTCGCAACACGTCACCTGGAAATTAGGATTTCCGACTCGTTCTCCGGAGGCCACGTCGAACTTCCATCCGTGCCAGGGACACTCCACCACGCCTTCGCACAGTTTCCCTTCTCCGAGTGGCCCACCCGCATGGGGACAGCTGTTATCGATCGCGTAAAAAATTCCCTGCATGTTGAAGACGGCGATCCAGATACCATCGACCTCCACCGTCCGACCTGTGCCTGGAGGAATGTCGTGAGTGCGGGCGACTGTAACGAAATCCTTCATGGTCGTGATCTCTCCCGTAGTGTGCGAGAAGCGGCGCCAGAAGGCGTGGTTGCTTGATTTCAGCCTCACCTTATGGCATAGAATTATAAATTGATAGTCTGACCCTGCGGAAACACTCCGTGATTACTATGGAGGCCCCTCTTGGGGATGAGGTTCCTGCATGGAAATGACCCTCCTGCTCAACTCGACCTATGAACCCCTGCGGGTCGTCCATTGGCAAAAAGCGATCGCGCTCCTCTGGCAGGGAAAAGTCGAAGTCCTAGAAGTATACGACCGAGAAATACACGGGATTTCTCTCTCAATCAAGCTTCCAGCGGTTATGCGCTTGCTGAAGCTCGTCAAGTTAAAGGACAGTCATCGCGCCGTCAAGTTTTCCCGGATCAATATTTTTACGCGAGACGGATACTGTTGCCAATACTGCAACCGCAAGTTTCGAACCGAAGAGCTCACCTTCGATCACGTCGTGCCGATCGCAAAGGGAGGGAAGAAGACGTGGGAAAACATCGTGACCGCCTGTTGGCGCTGCAACAACCGCAAAAGCGGACGGACTCCTGAAGAAGCCAACATGAGGCTGAAGAAGCGCCCGATGAAACCTCGTTGGAGCCCCGTCATTACCATTACCATTGGCATTCGAAATACACCGGAAAGCTGGCGCGATTACCTCTATTGGAACATGGAGTTGGACGCGGATCCAGCCGAGACCTAATTTTCTTCCTTTCGAGCAGCACTCAACAATCACGTTCGCTTGAGACAATTCCACTTGTACATCTGAATTCCCTCTTGCATGATGATGTTCATTCTCAGATACTGGGCCTGAGAGTTGAAAATGAGAAAGGGGAGTCCCGTTCATGACTGCCAATCCTGGATTTCCGCTCGTCTTAGATGTCAAAGGCTGGCCTGTTGCCGTCATTGGTGGCGACGAGGAAGCGGCAGAGAAATCCCAACGTCTGCTTGATTCAGGAGCACGAGTCACCGTCATCAGTCCAACGCTGAATGAACCATTGCGCCGCCTCGCAGCCTCAGGCAAGATCATCCATCGTGGTCGTTTTTTCCGCGATGCAGACCTCGAACACACAATTCTTATCCTCAACACGATTCGAGGCGATCGCGATTTTGCTCAAATGCTTCTGGGTCAATCTCGAGAAAAAGGAGTCCTGCTCTGGTCTGTCGACTACCCAGAGGCCAGCAGTGTCACGATGCCGGCCGTGGTGGCCGCAGGTCATATCCGCATCGCCATCAGTACAAGCGGGATGGCTCCGGCTCTTTCTGGGTTCATGAAGGAGGATCTTGAACATATCCTGGATAAAGAATTCATCGAGTTCGTGGAATGGCTCGGACAACTGCGTGAACAGGCCAAAGTCGATGAACCGGATGCCGAAAAGCGCCGTGCACTCCTCCGTGAGGCTTTAGACGGATTTCGATTCCTCGGTCGTGTACACTATCCCAAAGTCTGGCTGGACAAACGATCCCAGCCTGCGACAGATCTACAACCTCATACTGACAAACAATAGGAGCGCCGATGGTTCTACTTGAATTCAGCATGTCTCCGTTAGGGAAGAGTGAGAGCGTCGGAAAGTATGTCGCCCGCTCGCTCGACATTATCGATAAGAGTGGAGTTTCCTATCGACTGAATCCTATGGGAACTGTCTTGGAAGGGGACTGGGCACAGGTATTCTCGGTGGACCAACAATGCTACGAGCGGATGAGAAAGGACTGTAACCGTATCTCATGCACGATCAAAGTCGACTATCGCAAAGGCCATTCTGGTCGTCTTCAGAGTAAGGTTTCCAGTATTGAGAAAACACTGAAACGAAGAGTCAAACAATAACGGCTGCCACTTTCGACAGACCTTAGACCGAAGTCTCACGCGACCAACACGGTTGCCTCAGAGTGACAGAAACCGATCCTCGTTCAAACCTCATCTAGAGCTTCTCCGTACAATATCGCCCAGCTCATCCCGTCTTTAGGGCAATACTCCCCCTCTGAGGCAAGGGGAGAATGCTTCGTATTGAAAAGCATAAGTATCGTCTATATACTCCCGGACCATACGTGGTATTCCTGTACGTGAACTGCGCAAGGACCATTCTGTGACACGTGCAGTTTCTGAGTCATCGGGAGGAGCGACCATGCTCCGTACCACCTCAAACTCCGTCCACTGAATAGATTGACTCAGGGGATGATGTTGTGACCAGCAGCACGCTCGACGCCCTCGAACCCAAATCCCTGCCAAACGTTGAATTGTTACCGAAGCATCGTACCATTCTTGAGCAAGGTGCGATGGTCTTTCGTCCGTTCGGTTTGGATGAACACGGACAGACGATCAGAGACCTGAGTGGTGTCAGCATCAGAGCCGTGACGGTCTTTCTAGAGAAACTGGTGGCTTCTGAACGCGGAGCATCAGCCGGCAAAGACGCAGTGGACAACTTATGCCGTCTCCTGAACGATCAAATCCAGGATCCGGTCTACCATGTCACTCCTGATTTTCTGAGAAATCCGTGGAATAGCTACTCGTACGAATTCAGCTGCTACCTGTACGAGTTTTGCGAACAGATCTCCGGTGACCCCCGCTTCACCTTCAACGCTGGAGCAGAGAAGGTGTCTCCGATCATGCTGGCGCTGACGCGACCATTTTCGCTCTCCCAGATTTACACAATGTTTCCGTACTTCGGGAACAAATTCACATCGGGTTCAGTCGAGTTTCGCGCCTTGCAGGTGACCAACGAAACCGCGACGGTGGCCATGCGGTTCACGGACCGGACCCTTCGTCAATTTGGTCCCTATCGGAGGCGGTGTGCCTGTCTGGTTTGCCAATCCGCACAGGGAATCATGGTCGCAATGGCCAATCGAATTCATGGCCTTTCTCAACCTGAAACAATAGAGACCTCATGCATCGGCAATGATGATGAATGGTGCCAATGGACCATTCGCTGGCATGAGAGGGGAGGGTATCGACGTCGATTCTGGCGCGCGACATCCTCGATCGAACAGGCTCGACCTACTCTCCCAATCAGCGACGTGGCCACTGGCTCCGACAGTGAAGAAATCGTCTTGAAAACGACGACCAAGCGAGTCGACGCTCCAGCTCATGCTCAGCAGCATTTCACCTGGTTCTTGTGGGGAGGTGTGCTCGGACTTGGCCTCATGGCAGGAGTCGGCATATTCAATCCAACGGTCAGTTTCGGCGAGGTCGTGTTAGTTGGGCTGTGCCCCATCCTCGCAGTCGGCATCATGGTCAACCGGAGACTGTTGCGAGAAAGTGAACGACGTGAGGCCTTGATTCAAGAGCAAATCACTTTCGTCGAATCACGCCATGAGGAATTACGCGAAGCGTACCTCGAACAAGAACAAATGCGTGTCGAGCTCCGTCGCAAAGTCGCGCAACTGACGGCATTGCATCGGGCAGGCCTCTCGTTCAGCTCAACCTTTGAGCAAGATGCCCTTCTCCATCAAGTATTGGAAGCGCTCACACATGAACTCAACTACAACAGCGCCATGGTATCGATGTTCGATCCCTTCGAGCATGTCATTCAGCACGTTCGTCTGATCGGCGCGCCTCCGGAAGTTGAACGCTTCGCCCAATCTTGTCGAATTCCAATCACTGATCGTGAAAGTCCCGAAGGAGTGGTGGTGATGCAGGGCGAGCCTCTCTTGATAAAGGACATTGAAACGATTCGGCAACGACTTCATCCGCTCAACCAACGATTGGCGGAGTTGAGTCGCACTAAAGGCCTGGTCGTGGTCCCCATCAAAACCAAAGGCCGTGTGTGGGGGATGCTGACCGTCGATCGGTCACACAACCAAAGCGTGACAGAAGACGACTTGGATTTGATGAAGACGGTCGCGAGTCAAGTTTCGATCGCCTTAGATAATGCCTCTGCTTACCGACAGATCGAGGAGTGGAATGAAGGCCTTGAGTTGAAAGTCAAAGAGCGGACTGAAGCGCTGGAACGAGCCGATCGACTTCGTGCACAATTTCTTTCCCACGTCTCACATGAGCTACGAACACCGCTGACATCGATCAAAGGATTCATCCAAAATCTGCTTGACGGCCTGACCGGTCCGTTGAACGAAAAACAACAGCGCTACTTGGTGCGCATGTCGGACAACTCGGATCGACTGGTACGGATGATTGAAGAGCTCCTCGATCGGACCCGTATCGAGACCGGGCGGTTGGAAGTCCGACAGACCGATGTGCAACTTGAACCCTGCCTGACCGACGTGATCGAACAACTGAAACCGCTGGCTCAGGCAAAACAGCAAACACTTGAGTTCTGTTCTCTCGGATCCCGCGTTGTCGTGTGGGCGGATCGGGATCGCTTGATCCAAACCGTCGTTAATCTTGTCCAAAATGCCATTAAATTCACACCTCCTGGTGGGCACGTGACCGTCGCCTGTGAACTTGGGAACGACCGAACGGCCGCCGTCGTTGTGCGAGACACCGGCCCCGGCATTCCTCCCGAGCACCTCGACAAGATCTTCGACCCGTTCTTCCGCATTCAACAAGGCCACCGTACCGCCCCCAAAGGCTTGGGCCTTGGCCTTTCGATTGTGAAGACATTGGTTGAATTGCAGGGAGGGCAGGTCACGGCACGCAACCATGTAGCAGGAGGCGCGGAGGTATCATTTACGATTCCCATTCATTCCGTCGAGGTCACGCCGGCTTTAAGTTCCTCTCTCATTAATCGACGTATCTTGGTCGTGGATGATGACACCGACATTCAACAACTGCTCCTCGATCGCCTCCGCGCCAACGGCTACCAGACTTTTTCCGCATCCGACGGTCACCAGGCTTTAGAAGCTCTTCGGTCGCATGAGTTTCATGGGTTGATTCTTGACATCGGAATCGGCCAAATCGACGGGCTGGAAGTGCTTCGGCGAATCCGCCAGACCAATCAGCAGCTTCCCATTATCATGATTACCGCGTCGGGATCTCAGGAACTCGCCGTCAAAGCCATCGAGATGGGAGCACAAGCCTATGTACTCAAGCCGTTTGACGCCACGACACTTCAGCAGTCCATGGATCGTTGGTTTCACGGTGCAGGATATCAGGAAAAACATGATGCATAGGGTCGGCGTTGGATTCCTTCCACGCACACGACGCGGGTATTTCCAGGATGTCGCGGTGATCCAGCGCACGATTACGCTGGTCTTCCTGCTTATTTTTGTCGGAATCGGTACCGCCTGTCCGGCATTGGCTCAAGTTCCTCGGGTCTATGGACAAGGAGCGGCAGCCTCCGGAATGGGCAACGCCTTTGCCGCACAGGCAGACAATCCTTCCGCTCTTCATTACAACCCGGCTGGGATGACTCAACTGCGAGGCGTTCAGACGATGGCTGGCGGAACCTTCGTCGGTGGTACCTCCGACTTTAGAAGTCCAACGGGGATTTCAGTCACCGGTGACCACGATGGGGCTTTCGCCTGGCCTGGTCCAGGCCACGGCTATATCTCAGCTAATCTGGGTGATATCGGTGTCTCCTCACTTGAGAAACTCACTATCGGCGTGGGAATTACCACTCCTTTTGGGTCGGTCATGCGGTGGCCTGAAACCAGTCCTTTCAGCAGAATTACCACCTTTACGGCATTCCCCCTCTTTGATATCAAACCGGCATTGGCCTATCAACTGTTGCCAGATCTTTCGATTGGGGCCGGTGCTGACATCTACACGTTTGCCAGTTTTTTCGGGGAGGGACATGCTGAACTACAATCTGTTTCCCCTGGCGGTCTGGCACCTCCGGGAAGCAAGCTTGAATTTAATGGCAGGGGCACCGCCCCTGGATTTACAATCAGCGCCCTCTACACCGCACTTCGAAATGGAGATGGGCAACCGACCGCAAATCTTGCCGTCGTGTACAGAAGCCAGGCAACCCTCCATCTAGACGGAGCCTTATTAGCCAACGGCGCGAAGGTCCAAGATGCGACAACGACCTTCGTTTTGCCGCAGGTGATCACCGGTGGCGTCGCGCTGTGGCCTATCCGAGACGCAGAGCGCGAGTGGAAACTTGAGCTCAACGTTGATTACGTCGGTTGGAAATCGGTCAGGAATTTGGATATCCGTCTCGCCAACGGCACCGTTATCCCCCAACCACAAAACTGGAAAGGTACCTACGCTATTTTGGCTGGAACTGAGTATCGATGGGTGAAAATCGATCGCCTACCAGGTTGGGAGATCGCGCTTCGAGGTGGCTATACCAACCAGCAGGCGCAAGTGCCGGACCTCAATTTTAATCCTGGGGTTCCATCGGCCGACTTGCATGTGATTTCGACCGGCATCGGCTTGACCTGCCAAGGAAATGGGTCGTTCCTGGGACTCATCCCGTGTGGAAGTTTTGGAATGGGGTCGGTGAGGACCAAGCTCGTGGGGCTGGATATTTTTTACCAGGCATTTCTCTATGAACCTCGGACCATTTCAGGAAATACCGGTCTTCGCGCAACGGTAAACGGGCTCTACAGTTCTACATTGCACGCCGGTGGGTTTTCCTTCCGCGCTAGTTTCTAGCGATACCACTCAACCAGATCTCTTAGGCTTCAAGAGTGTGAGTATACGAGAACCGAGAGACATTATGAAGAACAATACAACCGTGGAAGTTTTTGACTGATCGCGCAGAGCACTTCATAAGAAATTGTGCCGGTCCATTCTGCAATGTCCTGGGCTGTGATTCGTTCAGTTCCCTGTTGCCCGATCAGAGCCACTTCGTCCCCAACAGCGACATCGTGGATTTCCGTCACATCCACCATCACCATATCCATACAGACGATACCCGCAATCGTAGCCCGTTGTCCTCGAATGAGCACCTGGCCTCGATTTGACAGGCGCCGGCTTACCCCACTGGAGTAGCCGATTGGAAGCACGGCTATTCTAGTCGGCCGTCTCGCCTTGAACGTGCGATTGTAACTCACGGTTTCCCCAGGCTGAATCAACCTGAGCTGCACAATCCTGGTCGTGAGTGAGAGAACTGGTCTGAGGTCAGGAGGCTGAACCGAAGGAGGCAGCGTGTGATAGCCATAGAGCATGATGCCTGGCCGAACTAAAGAGTAGTGAGCGGATGGGAAACGAACGATACCAGCGCTGTTCGCGAGGTGCATCAGCGGCACGCTCAATCCTGCTTCGCGCACGACCTTGAGCGCCTGATCGAACAGATTGACCTGCTGCTCGGTCGGACCAGGTTCCAACCCATCCGAATCGGCCAAGTGGGACATCACGCCTTCCAAATACAACGACGAGGGTAACGCGTGTTTGCTTACGATGGTTTCCAGCTCACGTTGCGTGACTCCCAACCGTGCCATGCCGGTGTCAATCTTCAGATGAATCGGGTAGGGTGAGGCGCATCGAGCGGCAGACTGTCCCAGCAGTGTGAGGATAGCCGGATCACTTACCACTGGAGTGAGCCGATAAGCAAAGAGGTCCTCGACTTGCCGTGAAAAAACCGGCCCGAGAATTACGATCGATGCTGTGATACCGGCGTGACGGAGGGCGATTCCTTCTTCGATCGAGAACACGGCAAGACGACCGATGCCTTGATGGCTCAGGGCCTGTGCTGTTTCAACGGCCCCATGACCATACGCATTGGCCTTGACGACTGCCATGACGTCACAGCCTGGCGAGAGAAAACGGCGGAGTTGAAGCAGATTATGAGCCAGAGCCGTCAAGTCAACGGTGGCTACGGTGGGGAAAACATCGGACGGAATCGGCACGTGCTGAAAAGAGAATCAGGAAGTCAGACTCAAACCTCCATGATTTCTTGTTCCTTTTTCTTGATGATCTCGTCGATTTTTTGGCCGTATTGCTCAATCAACTTTTGAGTCTCTTGTTCCGCTTTCCGCAGTTCGTCCTCGGTCAGCTTTGCATCTTTTTGGAGCTTCTTCAACTCCTCATTCGCGTCACGGCGAAAGCCTCGTATTTTCACCTTACTCTCCTCACCGTGCTTCTTACAGATCTTGGTCAACTCCTTGCGCCGTTCCTCCGTCAAGGGCGGAAGCGGAACGCGAATCAGCTTACCGTCGTTCGACGGCGTCACACCTAAACCCGAATTAGAAATCGCCTTCTCAATTTCCTTGATGAGGTTCGGCTCCCACGGTTGAATGGTGATCAATCTCGCTTCAGGAGTCGCCACATTCGCCACCTGTTTGAGCGGTGTCATCGTGCCATAGTAGCCAACACGAATACCGTCGAGGAGGGCAACCGACGCTCGCCCGGTTCGAAGACCGGACAAATCTTTCCGAAGATGTTCAAGAGCCTGATCCATCTGAGTGATAAACGACTGTCGAATCGGCGCTGCATTGGACATGAAACACCTCGTGAGAGAATCAGCGGTCGCTGGCCGTCACTAACGTTCCAAGCGACTCACCTAGAGCCACACGCTTGAAATTTCCACTGATTTTTAAGTTGAATACCACGAGCGGTAACTTGTTGTCCATGCACAAGCTAATCGCAGTGGAATCCATAACTTTCAGGTTCTGATTCAGAATAGAGAGGAAGGAGATGGTATCGTATTTTTCTGCGGTTGGATTTGTCACAGGATCAGCCTCATAGATCCCATCGACTTTGGTCCCCTTCATGATCACTTGTGCGCTGATCTCCATGGCTCGAAGAACAGCAGCCGTATCCGTTGAAAAATACGGATTTCCCGTTCCACCGGCAAAAATCACCACTCGATTCTTTTCAAGATGACGAATCGCCCTTCGGCGGATATATCCCTCTGCAAGTTGGCGCATCTCGATTGCAGACTGGACTCGTGTCATCACACCGACGCGTTCCAACGCATTCTGGAGGGCCAACGCATTGAGTACCGTCGCCAACATCCCCATATAGTCGGCCGAAGCACGCTCCATCCCAGCCGCACTCGCTGCGATCCCTCGAAAGATGTTCCCGCCTCCTATGACAATCGCAACTTGTATATCGAGCGCGACTACCGAGGCGATTTCCTTGGCAAGATTTTCAAGAATAGACGGCTGAATACCGTAGCCCTGCTCTCCGGCCAGCATCTCCCCACTGACTTTCAACAGGAGACGCCGGTATTTGGCAGTGCTCATGCTTCGCCTAACTGATAGCGGGTAAAACGACGAACGTTCATGTTCTCACCGATCTTAGCGACCTTTTGGGCGAGGAGGTCCTTGATGGTGACGGCCGGATCCTTGATGAATGACTGTTCAAGGAGACAATTTTCCTGATAAAACTTCTCAAGCTTGCCTTCGACAATCTTTGGCCATGCGGCAGGAGGTTTCCCCATTTCTTTCGCCTGGCCCTCGTAAATTGTTTTTTCTTTCTCAGCCACATCAGCTGGCACATCTTCGCGTTTCACAAATGAAGGCTTCGCAGCGGCGACTTGCAGCGCCAGGTCGTTGACGAAGGATTTGAATTCTTCGTTACGCGCCACAAAATCGGTTTCGCAATTGACCTCGATCAGAACCCCGATCTTTCCGCCCATGTGGATATATGAGTGGATTAACCCCTGGTTGGTCTCTCGACCGGCTTTTTTGGCCGCGGCGGCCAGCCCCTTTTGGCGCAAGTAATCGACGGCTTTCTCGACATCATTCCCGTTTTCAGTCAAAGCCTTCTGACAATCGAGAATTCCGGCCCCTGTTTTTTCACGAAGTTCCTTCACTAACTGACTGGATCCTGCCATGGTTCATTATTCCTTCGCGGTTACATTGATGATGCGCGTTTGACGGATCGATCCTCGAGAGAATTAGGAGACCGGAACGGTCTCAGCCCGCATGGCAGGTTTCTTTTCGCCGCTCGAAGGGGCTGACTGAAACTCTGCTTCCTCTCGCTGGGTTTTAAGATGCGCGCCTTCGATGCACGCATCAGCAATCTTGGAGGTGATCAATTTGATCGAACGAATAGCGTCGTCATTCCCAGGAATCGGGTACGCAATATGATCAGGGTCGCAGTTACTATCCAAGATGGCAATGACCGGGATATCGAGTCGCTTGGCCTCCTGCACGGCGATTTTTTCGACTCGCGTATCGAGCACAAAGACAGCGCCCGGGAGGCTGCGCATGTTCTTGATGCCTGAGAGGTATTTTTGGAGCTTCGCGATATCCTTCTGCATCAGAAGGACTTCTTTCTTTTTAAGGCCATGCTCGCTGGGATTGAGGAGTGTCGTCTCCATCTTTTTCATTTTGTCGATACTACGGCGAATGGTCTGGAAATTGGTCAACATGCCACCCAGCCATCGCTGATTGACGAAATACATGTTGGCCCGTTTGGCTTCTTCTTCGAGGATTTCCGCCGCCTGCCGTTTGGTACCGACGAACAACACAGAATCCCCCGCTGCGACAAGGTCCCGGACAAAGGCATAGGTATGTTCCATCCGCGCGACAGTCTGTTGCAGGTCGATGATGTAAATGCCGTTTCGTTCACCGAACAAAAACTTTTTCATCTTTGGGTTCCAGCGGTTTGTCTGATGCCCAAAGTGAACTCCTGCTTCCAACAAATCCTTGATCGCTACCACCCCCATGCCTTCACCTCCCTTCGAGCTTGCAGAGCACCCATCACCTGGGTGAGGGAAACGCTTCCCTTATTCTCAAGCCACGCAGCGCATCGTGCGCTGAACGTTATTTTGTTAGTTTGTGCCGAGTCTCGCGCAGACGAGTCGGCCCCTCTCAATTACAGACCGGCGACGCTATCATAGTCCCGACGAGGTTTCAAGTTGCCTACCGTCTTTCAGTTAGGACCGATAGCTAGCATTAATACGGACATAGTCATAAGAAAGATCCGTGGTCCACATATGTGCGCGGCCTGAGCCCTGTGAGAGTTGGATCAAGACCGTAAACTCTTTCTGCTTGAAGACTTTGGCAATCTTCTTTTCCGTATCAAGTCCAGTGCCGACACCATCTTTCACCATTACAATGTCATCAAATCGCACCACGGTTTTGTCAGGATTGACCGCAACACCGGATCGTCCGATAGCCGCCATGACTCTGCCCCAATTGGCATCCTCTCCAAATAGTGCGGTTTTGAAGAGGTTCGAGGTTGCCACAGTTGCAGCAATTTTTTTCGCCGCTGTTGGCGTCGCGGCCCCCTCAACTACGACCTTCACGACCTTCGTCACTCCCTCGCCATCGCGGCAGATCATGAGGGCTAGCGTCTGTGCGGCTTCGGTTAAGAGTCCTTCGAAAACGCCGTAGCCATGCGTACCCTGTTGAATCATTCGATTCTTCGCAAGACCATTGGCAAGGCAGAGTACCGTGTCGTTTGTGCTGGTATCACCATCGACGGTAATGCAGTTGAATGACCGATCCGTCGCAGATTTCAGCGCACGTTGAAGGGCCGCTGGAGCGATCGCCGCATCGGTTGTCAGGTAGGCGAGCATGGTCGCCATGTTTGGATGGATCATCCCTGAGCCTTTGGCCATCCCCCCGATGGTGACGAGGCAATCACCAATTTTAGCCTGCACTGCAACGGTTTTCGGCCGCAGGTCGGTGGTCAAAATCGCCTGGGCAGCGTGATCGCCTCCCTGCACACTGAGACCAGAAATCATCGTCGGAACGGCTCTGATGATGCGCTCAACCGGCAGCGATCGACCTATGACGCCGGTTGATCCCACGAAGACATGTTCCACAGGAACACCTAACTGCCGTGCAACAGCCGTTGCCATAGCTTTGGCGTCTCTTACTCCTTGTTTCCCTGTACAGGCGTTTGCATTCCCACTATTGACGATGATTGCTCGTCCACGATGAGATCGAAGATGACGTCGATCGAGGAGTACCGGTGCAGCCGCGACACAGTTTTTGGTAAATACCCCGGCGATCGGCCCGCTGACTTCAGACACACAAAGGGCCAAATCGAGCAACTTGGATTTCTTGATTCCGCAATGAACACCAGCGGCTTGAAACCCTAGTGGTGCAGTGATCCCTATACGTCTACGTCCCGCCATCATGTCTCAAGTTGGGTTTTGGTTGTGCGAGGTGATCACTGGAGTCATAGGGTTACGGATAGCTGGCTGGTGCTGTCAGGCCCGTCTCTTCGGCGATCCCGAGCATAAGGTTCATCGCCTGAATGGCTTGCCCCGCAGCGCCTTTGACAAGATTGTCGACAGCCCCGACGGTCACAACCCATCCGGCTCGCGAATCTGCGTACACACCAACATCGCAGTAATTGGTTCCTTTTATGTACCGTGGATTGGGGACCACATCCTCATACAACCGGACGAACCGCTCGCCCTTATAAAACTCTCGATATAGATCTCGAAGATCCGACAACGGCATCGGTCGGATAAGTTTACAGTAGGCCGTGCTCAAGATCCCCCGGTTCATTGGAACCAGATGAGGGGTAAATGTCACCGTCACTGCATCACGTTTCCCTATGAGTCCTGACAATTCCTGTTCGATTTCCGGCGTATGACGATGTTGACCGATTTTATAGGGCTCCAACGACTCATGTGCTTCAGGGAAATGATAGGCAAGCGCCGGACTTCGTCCGGCTCCGGACACACCGGATTTTGCGTCGATGACGATGGTATCAGGCTGTACAAGCCCTCTGGCAAACAGTGGCGCCAACTGTAGGATGGCGGCCGTTGGATAACAGCCAGGTGAGGCGACTAAGCGTGACTGTGCAATCGCATTTCTGTGGAGTTCCGGTAGGCCATAGACGGCTTTTTGCAGGAGATCGGGATGATCGTGCGAGGTTTGGTACCACTTTTCATACGCAGCGACCTGCTTCAATCGATAGTCGGCGCTCAGATCAACCACCGGTTTACCTGCTTTTACACAGACCGCGACAGGATCTTGAGATTTTGTATGGGGAAGCGCGAGAAAAACGGCATCGGCTCGCTCCACCAACGCGTCAGAAGCCAGAGCCTCAAAATGATGATCGATCATGCCCTTAAGGCTTGGAAAGACTGATGCGATCGGCTGCCCCGCTGATTTTTCCGAGGTCACCGCCGTGATCGTGAAGTAGGGGTGGGCGGCGGCAAGCCGAACCAGCTCTGCCCCAGCGTATCCACTGGCCCCGGCAATCGCGATGCGAAACTTCTTGTTCATCCCCAAAATCCGTTTACAGTGATTCAACACCACCTGATGGACACAAAAAAGGGAAGGCCTGGAGCCTTCCCTTTCGAGTTTTTCGACTCCCTTAACCCTAGCGCTTGGAGTATTGGAAGCGCTTACGGGCTCCCTTCTGTCCGTACTTCTTCCGCTCCTTGACTCGTGAATCTCGAGTCAGTAACCCTTCTTTTTTGAGTGGACCTCGTGTAGACGGCGTCATGGTCACGAGCGCGCGAGCAATCGCATGGCGAAGCGCTCCGGCTTGTCCAGTTGGCCCGCCGCCATATACCGTGGCACTGATCGAATACTTACCCATGACACCGGCCATTTCGAGTGGGAGTTGAATGATTTGCCGGAGCGTCAAACGTGGGAACGCCTGATCCAAAGGCTTCTCGTTCACTGTGATTTCACCAGCTGTTCCGGTTACCCAGGCTCTGGCGATTGCGCACTTTCTCCGACCTGTTGCGTACTGTGTCACCACTGCCATGCGACATCTCTCCTTCTGTTGAAAGCTGGTGGACGGTTATAACGTAATTGGTGCCGGACGTTGAGCCTGATGAGGATGGTTCGGGCCCGTATAGACACGAAGTTTTCGCGCCATACCATTCCCAAGCGGAGTTTTCGGGAGCATCCCCTCGATCGCCTTGGTCAGGAGTTGTGTAGGGTCTTTCCGAAACAAATGCGCAGCGGTCGCTGTCTTCAAACCTCCGGGGTATCCAGTATGCCGTCGGTAAAGTTTGGTCTCCATCTTCGCACCGGTCAATCGAATCTTTTCTGCATTCACGATCACGACATGATCGCCCATATCGACATTTGGTGTGAACGTGGGGCGATGCTTTCCTCTGAGCACACTCGCTACTCGTGCCGCCAAACGGCCTAACGTTTTCCCGTCGGCATCCACAAGATGCCAGGATTCCTGTACTTGAGCCGGTTTTTCAACGTACGTCGTCATCATCGTCATTTTCTCCACATCATCGATCACGCGCTCCCGCGTGTCTTGAGGTTAGACTTCTTTGGTTTCCAACTTGGACAACCATGCATCCAAGTTCTGACCGCTCCGCCGTCTCCACACATCCTGCGTCACATAAATGGGCGCCTGACATCGGAGCGCCAACGCAATAGCATCGCTCGGTCTGGCATCAATAGTTCGGCCAACTCCCTTACTTTCAAGGAATACCGTGGCATAGTACGTACTACCCTTGACATCCGTCAAGACCACACGCTCTGTTTTGATTCCGAAGTGCTCACCGAAACTCTTTACTAGATCGTGGCTCATCGGGCGTGGTGTGATGGCGGCATCCACCGCACGTTTGATGGCTTCACCTTCCGAGGCTCCGACCCAGACCATGAAATGCTCGGCCGCACCATCCGAACGAGTCAGCACGATAATCCGTGTATCGGTATTCGAATCCTCGACGACTCGATCAACCGTGAGTTGGATCAAAGACTCCCTTTCTTGTGATTCAGACATCTCCATCTAGGAATCCAATTTTCCAAAATCTTCAGGCTTTAGATTTTCCAGCCACTGATCGAGTTCCTCGGAGGTTTGCTTGCGAATCACAGATTCACTCGCAAAAATCGGAGCATGAGACCGGAGCGCAAGGGCAATGGCATCACTGGGGCGGGAGTCAACAGTGTATTCGGAATCCGCATAGGTCAGATGAATCTTAGAGTAATAGGTGTTCTCGTTGAGATCGGTGATGACGACGCTGATGACCTTGGCATCAAACGCGTCTAGATACGATTTCATGAAATCATGGGTCATGGGGCGGGGAGGAGCGACATTCTCCAGAGCCAAACTGATCGAGCTCGCCTCAGATTTCCCGACCCAGATCGGCAACATCTCCGACTGCTCGTCGTCGCGCAGGATGACAATATACGCATTGTTGTAGGGGTCAAACATAAGCCCCTTCACCTGCATCTGAGTGATCATCAATCCTCTTAGGTTCTCATGCAGAACACATAACACAACAAGGCAGAATAGCACTTTGGGACACTCGAAGTCAACGAACCCCGCGACAAGAAAGGGGAAACTCGATCATTACGTCCTGGATCGATCTCGGAAGAAAACCGCCGGTCAGCTATTCGGTGGGCGGTAGTTCTCCGCAACTTTCGATGAATCGACCTGTTCCCCCAACTTCAGAAAGGCTTTCATTTGCTTTCGAACCAGCTCTCGTCCACTCTCATCACCGAGATTCACTTGGTATTCGTTGATGACCATCACGCGCATACCTTCCCACTTCTTCCAGCAATCTGCGCAGACCTTACCTTTCACCTCGGCCTCAAGCTTACCGAGAAAGAGGGGAGTTGTGATCGCTTCGCCGGTTTGACCACATGTCACACAAGAAACTTCGGCCATATTT
Organism: Nitrospira sp.; assembly: GCA_036984345.1. Lineage (GTDB taxonomy): Bacteria > Nitrospirota > Nitrospiria > Nitrospirales > Nitrospiraceae > Nitrospira_D. The sequence continues at coordinate 74,106 of BQXA01000002.1, forward strand.
GCAATGCTCCTTTTTCTGCGTTCGTCAAGTTCAACAATGGAGATTCACCTCATAGACCTATCATTCGTTTAACATCTTAGCAGAGGTGTTCTAACAAAGAAAAGATTCAGGTCCCTCTCGCATAACGGCGAAATCGGCAAATATACAGAGCATCGCATTAGCGATTATGTCCATGACCATGAAGGGCTCGAACCTGAGCTCAGACAGGACATGGCGAGCATGATTGCCCGGCATTTGTCCACCCATAAACTCAAGACCCAATCAAGATAGTGGGGGGAATGGTCCTTTGGATGGCTCCACTGGAAACTGTGGTTGGACATTCGTGAGGCGTATTACGAAACTACCTTCCTCGGCTTTATACAGCGCGATGGCATTACGATACGCCGCAAGCGATTTTTAAGACAGCTTGAGTTCTAAAGTTCTAATTGGAAGGGCGCCAGGGCATTTCCACAAGCAGTTGTTCTCGCCAGGATCCGGCGTACAGATAGGCAAACGGACCTGGGCGTGGAGCGATAAGAGAAGGAGCTTTGCCGACGACGCTACCGAGTGTTTGAACAAAGAGTTCATCGATGGCATGCAGTGAGGAATCATAGCCACCTGGTTGACCAGGCATCTTGACGGCAAACAGTGTCGACAACCCATCGACATAATCGGTTACCGTCAGCTGATCTTGCTCTTGCGGTATCGGATTACGGAGCCCCAATCGTGCTCCATGATCTCCGTGTATGATGACGATCGAATCATCGAACATTCCAGACGATTGCATGCCCACAAGTAATTCATCCAATTTGACATAGAGGCACTCTACCTGCCTCAGATATTGGTCAAAGCGAACCATTCGGCCTTCGGTCGTGCGCAGGTCCAAGGAAACCTTCTCCGTATTATCCATTGATTCCGGAATCGCCCGTTGCGAACAATCCCCCCGGTACACATAGGGGAAGTGCGGGAGCAAGAGATGGGCAAAAAGCATGTGACCAGAAGTGAGTTGCTGGATGCTCGTTGACAAGATATCCATGGCCGCCATCGTATTGACCGAAAAGGGTTGGAGACGTCGCCTTGTCCAGAGGGAGTCGGGATTAATGACGGGAGCGGCCAGACCACTCGAAACCAAGAAAGGGCGCAGCTGCTGTTCGTAGAGATCTAAGGTACGCTGATATCGAGGATAACTAGCCACGAAGACAGCTAGTGCCGTCGCCGCCTTCGTACGTGTAGGATCATCCAGCTTCGCCACGTTGCTGAGGGTAGCCCATCGATATTTTATGCAGGACTGAGGCTGCGCATCCGGGCTCGAACAAAAATCCAGAAAGTCCCCATCTATAACGTGGATTCGATAACCCATACTTTTCATGAATTGGAAATATCGATTCTGCTTCAATTGGTATGGGGGGCGCTCATCCGTTACAAATACCCGGTTGAGGCTTTCCGACGAAAAATTTAGAAGATTTGGTATTGAGTCTATCGTTTCAAAGTAGTGACTGTATGCCCCTCCGTATAACGTGAATCCATAGCGTCGATAGAGTTCCTTGATCTTGTGTTTCAACTTTCTCGCGTAGTCGGTATCAACGGGGATTCCCTCGATGCCCAGATGTTCATCCAGAATGAGATGAATGAGTCTCGGCGAACCATCCGTCACAGCATCCTTCTTCGGTATGATCGAGGTCTGAACGGGCTCACCTTCAAATCCGCTGCGTATGACTGTGGACATCACGAACACGCACAGGAACGAGGTTATGACCAGCGTCGTGGTCTTCTCGAACCGTCGAAGCAGAACCACGAGTACGCAAAAAAGGACCAGGCACGCCATACCACGTCCCTGGGCAACCCACTCGACGAAACCTAAATGATCGGCACCAACTGCAAGCAGGCCACTTACGCACAGAGCATACATTCGCACTCCGCCGGCCCAACGGACCAATCCGATCACGGTTGAAACGCAGAACATTCCCGCAACAATGAGCCATATCTCCGGACTCATCAGCGGGTAGCCCCGATTGGTCATGTAAACCGCAAAGGGAGTGAGTACGGCGAGGAACGGGACAATAACCGCATAGTGGAATTTATAGTCCAACCAGGATACTTCTGAATGCTGTGCTGGCTTTACAAGACTCACTCTCGACGGATTCCTTCATATCCGTGCCGGCTATAACTCACGAGAGTGCGCCCATGTTTGCCAACCTGCAGAACATGATCTATCCGTGCCTTTTTGGCGATCCGGTCAGTGAAAAACTCCCACGTATAGTCTTGAAAAATGTCCACCCGAATCGCCAAAAGCTTCTGCACCATCGGATCTGTTTTGGGAACGAACTCGATCACCCCACAAGGAGCAAGGTCAATGAGCCAATCTAGAAGCTCTCCGAATGGGATGTTTCGTGAAATCGCCAGGTGATGCACTACGGCAAGAGCGACCAAAGCATCGGCTGATCGACGGGCGGGAAGTCCTTCCCGTTCGATTCCTCTCCACCCTTGGTCAGGGCTGACGTTAGCCATATCCATCACAACTGTTTGAATAGGCATCTCACTGTCACGTGTTTCCGCATAACATCCGTCGAGCGCCCCTTGATCGAAATCAAACCCGACGACATACTCTGCACCCCCTTCTATGGCCGCTTTCGAAAAGACTCCGACATTACAGCCAAAATCCCACAACTGTCGAGGACGATGCAGCCTAGCAAAGTCCCTCACAAAAGCCACCTTCTGACGTAACTCATCGGCTTGATATGAGTTATCCTTGGCATAGTCTTGCCAAGTCGATTTACCGGACTTTTTAAGAGGCTCAAGACTGCTAATCCAGTTACGAAGACCGGTTAGGAGCCTCCGATAGGCCTGCATGGGGAGGGGTCCCTCTCTCACAGCGGCGTTATTGAGATCCTGTCCCTGTAAAGTGGACCGAGTTGATCGTTGGAGCCAGGACTGGAAGACAATGTGCGTTAACAAATCTTTCTTAAAGTAGTGTCGCCAGGTGAGTAATTGGCTAAATTCAACGACTGAAATTCCTTCCAAATTCCCGCGATACCATGCGTTGTGGGGAATGCCAAAGAGGGATCTCAACAAGAGGGGAACCAGAAACTGTTCACAAAACTGCCGATGGCCTGCCCACATCTCGCCATGTTCATATCGCCGAAATGAAAGATGGTCGATAAATATGGGAGTGGCCCCGATAAACTGGACGTTGTACGCCGAGGCATCAGACAGCGTCACGTTGTGGTCAAGGGCAGTAAGCTGGATGTCCAGATGTAACAGGGCGGCCGCCTTGAGGGCGGGGAACGGCCATTCGTAAGGGAACGAGACAAACTCGAGCTTGGGTACCTCAAGAACATAGGGCGCCGCTTCATCATCACCCCAATCAGGTGAGACAGCTCCTTCTATAAGTTCAAAAGGTAAGACACGACCGTCTTGCGCAAGCAACTCAAAGAGTCCGGACTGGCGCACGAAGTCAAATTGCTCTTTCCCCGAATTCGTGACAGTCCTGAAAATGCGGTTGCCCTGGCGGTAAACGTACCCGCTGGGATCTCGGAAAGACCCTCCGATTCGCAAAGGTTTATCCGGGAGTGTCGTCGTTGCGTTATTCATTATTAGCCTTACCGAACAAGGATCGGTACCGCTCCTTTGCTCTTCCCCAGTACAACTTCGCGACGACTCCAATGCCGGCGATGCCTCCAAGAATCAGTTGGAGTAAGACACTCCCGCTTCCGGGATCAATATACGCATGGGCTTCTGAAGAAAAGACGCTGTTAATGAGGAGTGCGCAACAGACGGTTCGAAGCGTGAACGAGATCATCATGACGAATCTCCTTGGACTAGAGGATAACGGTGAGACACAATCTCTTCAGATTCTGGAGAGCTACCTAATTATTTCTCACAACAACTTAAACACTCACTAAGTTCTGCTTCATCTCAAATACCCCAAACAGCCTCCGACCATATTGGAGGATATCGTTACAATGGAATCCTCATGACATATTTCGGATCCCTACTACATCTATACGTTCCTTACCTTGTATCAAACCAGGGGATGTCGCACTACTGGGGATGTCACTAGATGTATTGGGGGAATATTCCTGACGATTACTTGACCTTTTACGTGTAGGATTTCACAAATTACCTGTAGGCTTTCACAAACATCTCGCCCACACAGTAGAGTGATGTTTAATGAAAGAAGGATGATTTAGTATGGTGAAGTTTTGAATTCTGAAACAGATCGGTCTCGTTCTCGAGGAGGAAGTTTTATTTTCGAACACCCTGAACTCAGCAGAGAACAGCCGTCAACGAGGGGTACTATATCGACGATGAGATGGCCACTTGTCGCAGGTGATCGACGAGGAGGGCAATGTCGCAACATCTTAATCAGAAGGCCATTTGCTCTCGATTACGTGGAGCCCCGATGGGGTCGGCACCCGCGTTCATCGCCAGAGCCTTCTGCCATCAGGGAGTCTTAATCTTATCGCCAGGAACTCATGCCGATTGACGCTGTCATAGCAGCATGTTAGAAACACACCCGCTGTGCAACAAGGCTATGTGCCCGGATGGCGGAACTGGCAGACGCGCCGGACTCAAAATCCGGTTCTGGCGACAGAGTGGGAGTTCGACCCTCCCTCCGGGCACCATCGAGTATAGAGCTAGAGTCTATTCACGATATGCTGGTCTCGAACGAGCTTGCTGAAGGAGTCGCGTGTGGACAAACAGACCAACCACGCAATATCAAGTACCCTCTTGACAGCGGCGCGCTATTAGCCTAGGTTCTGCCATATTTCTCAATAACGTATGAGCATCATCGATTTTCAAGATATCATCCGAGTCTCTGTTCAGAATATCCGATCGATTTCCCTTCATGACATCGCCGTCAACTTATTAAGGAGGCAGCACATGCGTACAGTGTTGGCATTAGGAGCCGCAATACTTTGCGTTGGCTCTTTGAATGTTGCAGTAGCTCAAGAGCGACTCCAGCAATCATCCGGTGGATCCGCAATGGGAGTCGGAACGGGCGTTGGTGACGTGTCCGGCAGCGCCAATCGTGTTCAGACCTATGATCGCAATGCATTCCTCGATCGTCTCTCTCTCCCGGAGACAATTTACGGTCGTGTTCTGGCGATCGATTTTCCTGCGGGGAAGATGCTGCTGGAAAGCGGTGGAAGCTCACATGACGAAGGCCGCGCGGGTGCCGGTGCGATGAGTTCCATGACAGTCTACTTCGACGAGAAGACCAACATGGATCAACTCAAGGTGTTGAACAATGGCGATGATATCTCCCTTCAGGTCGTGGAAGCGACCTCATCCAATCAGGAGTATGGTACGGGCCGCAAGGTCGTTCGAGAGGTCTACTTGCTGCGCGGAAATGAGCGGCTCGCCGGGTTTGGGGGGTTGGGACAGCGCCCGAATCCAGCCACTGAGCGAGCGATCGAAACCAGCAATGGTAGCATGACCGGCGGGATGCCAGGTTCCGTCCTCCCAGGAAAAATCAGTGGAACGATAGACACGACGATCGGTGAATACACCGGGTCAGCACCTTGTTGGAACTGCGAACCTCAGCCAGGGTGGGGCTATGAGGGGAAATCGAAATCAGACTATGGCACAGATACCGCCAAACCGAATCTTGTGAAGGGTATGCAGTAAGAATAGGCAGTGACTGTGGGCTATACAGAAGGGGGCAGCGTAAGCTGCCCCTTTTTTCTTGTGAACCGTAGTAGGTGATTATGAGTACAGATCCCAATATGCCGACCTCCGAGCTCGATCTGCGTGGGGTGATTTGTCCTTACAACTTTGTGAAGACCAAGCTCAAATTGGAAACGATGAAGGAAGGCGAAATTCTCTCAGTTCTGTTAGACGATGGTGATCCGATCAGGAACGTACCGCGCAGCGTTGAGAATGAAGGACATACGGTCTTAGCTCAAGAACGAATGGATCACGCCTACCGGGTGTTGATTCGTCGGGAAGACAGCGACTAGAGAACACGCTTCGGGCGCTTTCGCTCACCGACCTTTTCCTCCCGCCACAATCAGTGTGACGTCTTGTCCCCGTAATCCGGGTAGGTCTTGGCTAATTCGGCGTGCGGTTCCCAAAAGAATACGTTCATTCTTCTGCGTCAGGTCGCAGGCTAGAACGATACGACGTCGTGGAGCCAGGCGTGCCAGAACGCGCAGCGCGCAGACAACAGACGTCGCCGTGCAAAAGACCATGGTTGGAACATCCCGTTTCAACGCGTCGGTCAGGCAGCGGAGGATACGTGCCGAATTATTCGGCAAATGCCCTAAAAAGAAGAACGCGTCGCACGGTAATCCGGTCGTAGACAAGGCAGCAATGACGGCCGACGGCCCAGGAACCGGGACGACAGGAATGTGATTGGCATGGGCAGCAGCCACAAGAAGATGGCCGGGATCGGCGATGAGTGGTGATCCACAGTCTGATACCAGGGCAACATCTGTCCCTTGCTGGAGACGCTGCAGCAGAACCTCGACCTTTTCCTTCAAATTGTATGGGCCATAGCTGATCACCCTTCCATCAATTTGATGATGCGCAAGAAGTTGCCTGGTGGCTTGAGGATCTTCGGAAGCAATGATATCGACTGTTTTCAAAGTTCGAATCGCGCGAACAGTGAAATCGTCCAGATCTCCGATCGGTACTGCTACCACATAGAGCCGACCGCTTCGAGCAAGGCCTGTTGCTGAACCCGTCATACCACTGAGGTTTTGTTGACTCCGTTTACCAGGCATCGATATAATTTCCCACTTATTCTGTTGATTTAGGATCCCAGAGCACTGTAGGTGAATTCACAATGGCGGCCGTTTGTTTCATGATGACCCTCGTTCTATACATTGCCGCCACGGTTTCGTTTTTTTCCTATTCACTGCGGCGGTCCGAAGCCCTCTCAAAGGTCTCGCTTGGCATTACCGTCGGTGGTTTCGTGTTTCATACGATTGCGCTTGCCATCAGAATGCTTGGAGCCTCTTCCTCCACACCGCCCAGCTTTTCCGAGGCCCTTTCATTCCTCTCCTGGATGATCATCCTTGTGTTCTTGGTGGTCGAATTCCGCCATCGGATCTATGTGCTTGGCTCCTTCATGGTACCCTTGGCTCTCGTTTCATTAGTCTCGGCTGCAGCATTACCCGAAAGCGTCCCCACACTGCAACCGGTCCTAAAAACATTATGGTTTCATGTGACGCTCAGTATGTTGGGGACCGTGGGCTTCACCGTGGCGTTTGTCGCGGGCGTGATGTATCTGATTCAAGATCGGCTCCTCAAGTCCAAACAATTCAACGTCCTTTACAGCAAGCTACCTGCGCTCGATTTTCTCGACCATTTGAATCAACAATCGATCGTCTTAGGATTCCCCTTGCTCACACTCGGCATCGTGACTGGCGCGATCTCGGCTGATTTCTCCCGAGGATCTTATGTCAGTTGGAACCCAGAACAGACGTGGGCGCTCGTCACCTGGGTCTTCTACTTCGTGGTGCTGCTGGGACGATTGACGGTAGGGTGGAGGGCCAAACGAGCGGCGTACCTCACCGTCATCGGCTTTGCCGGAGTCATTTTCACACTCGTGGGTGTTGTACTCAAGGGCCATACTGCATTGTCATAACATGTGTGTCGTCGTCTCATGCATCTGATTGTCGTTGGATTAAGCCATAAGACAGCCCCGGTTGAGATCCGAGAGCGACTGGCCGTTCCAGAGAGTCGCCTGGGGGAAGCTCTCACTCGATTGTCGTCCTATTCCGGTATTAAGGAAGGCGTTCTTCTTTCGACCTGTAATCGAGTGGAAGTGTACTCCGTCGTCGACGACGTGGACACCGGCTATGGTCGGATTCAGGAATTTCTCGCCGACACGCATCTCTCGTTGTCTTCCGAGCAGCTGACCCCACATCTGTATTGGCATACCGGGGACCGGGCCATCGCTCATCTCTTCCGAGTCGCGGCAAGCCTCGACTCGATGATTATTGGGGAGTCGCAAATCCTAGGGCAATTAAAAGACGCATTCGAAGTCGCCCTGGCTCATAAGACGACCGGCGTGATTATGAACAAAGTCGTCAAGAAGGCCATCTCGGTCGCTAAGCGAGTACGGACCGAAACAAAAATTGCTGAAATGGCAGTCTCGGTCAGCTACGCCGCGGTCGAGCTTGCAAAGAAGATTTTCTCGAATCTTCACGAGAAGACGGTGCTGTTGGTGGGAGCCGGTGAGATGGCCAAGTTGGCGGCCCGACACTTCATCGCCCACGGAGTCGAGCACGTACGAATCACGACAAGAACCCCGCAGCATGCCGTCGATCTGGCTGCCAAATTCGGTGGCACAGCGGTCCCGTTCGATCAGTTTAAGGATGATATGGCATCGGCAGATATCGTCCTGGTCTCCACAGGCGCGTCGCATTATCTTGTCGGTGCAGAGGATGTCCATCGAGCTGTGAGAGAACGGATGAATCGTCCGATGTTCTTAATTGATATCTCTGTTCCTCGCAATATCGATCCTGCTGTTCGTCACGTCGACAATGCCTTTCTCTTCGATATAGATGATCTCAAGCATCGAGTTGAACAGAACCGCGCTGAGCGAGTCCAAGAGGCGGAAAAGGCAGAGCGAATGGTCCTCGATGAAGTCGCCACGATCCTGGAATGGATGAAATCCTTGGAGGTGACTCCGACGATCGTTGCCCTCCGAAACCGGGTGGATGATATCAAGCGAGCGGAGGTCGAAAAAGTTTTAGGGCGTTTGGGACATCTCTCTCAACAAGATCGCGAGTTGGTTGAAGGGCTGGCCTCATCGATCGTGAATAAATTGATTCATCGCACCATGATCACGTTGAAGACCGAGGTGAACTCCTCAAGCGGCCCTGCGTTCGTTGAAGCGGCCCGCCGGTTTTTTCACCTCGATCGACCCGCCCCATCGAATCGCGAAACGGAAGAGTGTGAGGACCGGCCGCGCTACCACAGCGACCGGTCTGATAGCGGAGAAGCTGAAGAGCCGGATCAGCAGCCGTCCATGCGCAAACAAGCCCAGTGACCATTCAATAAAGGAAACGGATCTCATCGTGTCGACACAACATACTCCACGCCCGACCTTGGTCCTTGGCACACGGGGAAGTAAATTAGCCCTCTGCCAAAGCGAATGGTTCCAATCTCAGGTTCAGGAAGTGGCGCCAGAGGTTCGGGTGACTCTACGAAAAATACAGACGTCCGGTGATAAGATCGTTGACGTCCCGCTGGCGAAAATAGGAGGGAAAGGCCTGTTCGTCAAGGAAATCGAGGATGCCTTGCTCGCCGGCGAAATTGATTTCGCCGTCCACAGCATGAAGGATGTTCCCGCGCAATTGCCGGACGGGCTTGATATTCTCTGCGTTCCCCTGCGTGAGGATGCTCGGGATGCCTTTATCAGCCGAGAGGGGTGCTCATTTCACGATCTTCCGATTGGCGCCACCGTTGGGACGGCGAGCCTTCGACGCCAGGCCCAACTACTACACGCCAGACCGGATCTCAAGATTACGATGCTCCGCGGTAATCTGGATACCCGTCTACGCAAACTCAAGGAGGGACAGTTCGATGCTATCATCCTGGCCGCTGCCGGTCTACACAGATTGGCATGGTCCCAGACCATCACGGAGTATCTTCCTCCTCTTCTGAGCCTTCCCGCCATAGGTCAAGGAGCCCTCGGTATTGAGGGGCGGACCAATGATGGTTTTGTGCGGTCCGTCTTATCGCGACTCAACGATCAGTCGACTCATACGACTGTGACGGCGGAACGCGCTTTCTTACACCGCCTAGAAGGCGGCTGTCAGGTTCCTATCGCCGCCCATGCCATCCTGTCCGATCACGATCTCGTCTTGGATGGCCTTGTTGCAAGCGTCGATGGCAAAACGGTGATTCGCGATCAGATCATAGGAACGCATCAGGAGGCTCACTCGCTTGGTGTTCGACTGGCCGAACGGTTGCTTTCGCGAGGAGGAGATAAGATCCTCAGAGAGATTTACGGATCAGTATGACAAAGGTCAAGCAGACCAATGGCAAAGTGTACCTGGTCGGGGCCGGTCCTGGTGACCCTGGTCTCTTGACGGTTCGGGGGAAGGAGTGCCTTGAGCAGGCTGACGTGGTTCTTTACGATTATCTTGCCAATCCCGCCTTACTCTCCTACGCTCCAAACCAGGCTGAACGACTGTACGTCGGACGGCGTGGAAAGGGAACCTACCCTGAGCAAGAATCGATCAATCGGCTCCTCATTGAACGTGCACGAGCTCAGAAAGTAGTTGTCCGCCTCAAAGGAGGGGATCCGTTTGTGTTCGGACGAGGTGGTGAAGAAGCTGAAGCATTGGCAGCAGCTGGGATAGAGTTTGAGGTCGTTCCCGGAATCACGGCAGCCGTGGCAGTACCCGCTTATGCTGGGATTCCTGTCACCCACCGCACCTTAGCCTCGACAGTGACGATTGTGACTGGACATGAAGATCCAGAAAAGCCATCCACATCGTTGGACTGGTCACGCCTTGCTGGCAGCCACGGTACGTTGGTCTTTCTCATGGGCATGAAGAATCTCTCCATGATCACAACACGCCTCATGTCTGAAGGACTGGCACCATCAACCCCCGTGGCAATCACTCGTTGGGGCACAAGAGTCTCCCAACACACTGTCGTCGGCACCTTAGCCGATATTGTGCACAAGGCCGATGCAGCACGACTTGAACCTCCAACGGTGATCGTCGTTGGTGAAGTCGTGCGACTCAGGCCAACGCTCAACTGGTTCGAACGCCGTCCACTCTTCGGCAAGCGGGTGTTGATGACTCGCGCAAAGGAACAGGCCGGCGAATTCGCTACTCTTCTGGCGGGCTATGGGGCTGAGGCTGTCGAAGCCCCGACCATTCAGATTGTTCCCCCTGTCGATTGGGCTCCTGTCGATCGCGCCATTACAGAGATCGAAACCTACAACTGGATCATTTTCACCAGCGTGAACGGCGTGGACCGTTTCATGACTCGATTATGGGCCAAGGGACTTGACTCCCGCTGCCTGGCGGGACGACGACTCTGCTGCATCGGACCCCGCACCGCACAGGAGTTGGAAAAATTTGGAGTCAAAGCAGATCTGATACCTGCCGAGTATCAGGCGGAAGGAGTATTGGAGGCACTTGCGCAGCAGGATATCAGGACAGTTCGTTTCTTAATCCCTCGCGCCGAGGTGGCTCGGGAGATCTTGCCGGACGAGCTTCGCGCTCAAGGCGCTCAGGTCGACGTTGTGCCGGTATACCGAACAGTCACACCCACGCAAGACGACGCGGAATGGCGGCAGCAACTCATGGACCATCAAATCCATGTTGTCACGTTTACCAGTTCATCGACGGTCAAGAATTTTATGGCAATGCTTGGTGGGATCGATACAGTCAGGCCGCTTCTACACTCCGTCATGGTCGCGTGTATTGGACCCATCACGGCCAGGACTGCCGCGGAATATGGCCTGACGGTTTCGATCATGCCGAGAGAGAACACGATTCCCGCACTGGTGGATGCGATCGCCCGTCATTTCCAAGACCACAAAGCGGTGGCCACGGGAACCATGGTCTAATGCCAACTGATAAACATGTCATACATCTCTAGTTTACGAAGAGGAGGGTGAGATGGTCCCTGTAAAGTCCTTTATGATACCTCGAGAGAAGTTCGTGACGGTTCCGCGAGACACCGACACACAAACTGCTGCTCGCATCATGCGAGACCGTGGTATTGGTAGCTTATTTGTGACCAATGATCGTGAGATCATCGGAATCATCACGGATACCGACATGATGCGCCGGGTCGTTGCCGCCGGAGCCGACGCGACAAGAACGACGGTCGAGCAAATCATGTCGGCCCCGATCATGACGATCGAAGAAAGCAAAACGCTCTTGGATGCCAATGATCTGATGGCACAGTCCCACCTTCGGCATTTAGGCGTGACGCGCGAGGGTGAGTTGGTCGGAATCATCTCTGTTCGAGACCTCGTCGTCTTTTTGACCAATCTTCCGAGAAAGTAGGGCGAGCAATGGCATTTCCCATTCACCGTCTTCGGCGGCTCAGACAGCATGAGGCTTTGCGAAGAATGGTCCGTGAAACCACGTTGTCTCCCGCGGATTTTATCTATCCACTCTTTATCGTTGAGGGGACCGCTCGTCGTGAAGAAATCGCATCGATGCCGGGTCAGTACCGGCTGTCGATCGATCTGCTGATCAAAGAAGCCAGAGAAATATTAGCGCTCGGTATTCCTGCTATCATGTTATTCGGCATTCCCGACCACAAGGATGAGCGCGGGAGTTCAGGATGGGACCCCAATGGGATCGTGCAACGAGCCATCCGCGCCGTGAAGCAACAGGTGCCTGAGTTGCTGGTCATCACCGATGTATGCATCGACGAATATACCAGTCACGGGCACTGCGGCATTGTGAAGAACGGCAAGATCCTCAACGATGAAACGCTGGAGTGCCTCACGATCATGGCTCGGACACATGCTGAAGCTGGAGCCGACATGGTCGCCCCGTCAGACATGATGGATGGGCGAGTGGCGGCCATTCGGTGTGAGCTGGATCGATCCGGGTTCTCAGATCTACCAATCATGGCATACGCCGCCAAATTTTCTTCGTGTTTCTACGCACCTTTTCGTGATGCGGCGTTCTCGAGCCCGCAATTCGGCGACCGCCAGTCCTATCAGATGGACCCGGCGAACGCACGTGAAGCCCTCCGCGAAATCGAGCTGGATAGTGAGGAGGGAGCCGATATTGTGATGGTCAAGCCGGCCCTACCTTACCTGGATATCATCGCGACTGCTCGCAGTCGCACACTACTTCCGCTTGCAGCCTATCAGGTCAGTGGCGAGTACAGTATGATCAAGGCTGCCGCACAAGCGGGATGGCTCGATGAATCACGTGCGATGATGGAATCGCTCTTGGCAATCAAGCGAGCAGGAGCGGATCTGATCCTCTCCTACTTCTCAAGAGACGCAGCCAAACTCCTCCATTGATCGACCATGCAGGTAACACGAGGATATCCTACCGAAACCGTCCGACCGTATCCGGTGGGTACGATCGGCAATTTCGATGGGCACCATCGTGGTCATCAGGCACTCTTGAAGCTGGTTGTCGAGACGGCACGCCAGGCGCAAGGAACTGCCCTCGTGTTGACCTTCGATCCTCACCCGGTAAAAATTCTGGCGCCTCACGCCGACTTACGATTCTTGACCGATGAGGAGGAGAAGCTTGAGCTGTTCGAACGGGCCGGCATCGATGAAGTTGTCTTCTTGGAATTCACCCCGGCGTTTGCTTCCCTTTCTCCCGAAGCATTTGCCGACCAAATTCTCGCCAAATGCTTGGGACTAAAAGAGGTGTTCGTCGGGGAACATTTTGCTTTTGGACATAAGCGCGCTGGGAAAATCCATGATTTGACCGACCTCGGGAATCGATTCGGCTTCACCGTCCACCCAACGTCACCCGTCATCATGGCCGGAGGAGTGGTCAGTTCCACCAGAATCAGGCAACTCATTATGTCCGGGCACGTTGATCAGGCGGCTGATCTTCTCGGACGCCCCTACACACTTCGTGGCGTCGTCAGCCCAGGCGAGGGGAGGGGCCGGGATCTAGGATGGCCAACCGCAAACATTCAATTGCCTTCTCACCGTGTCACGCCAGCCGATGGAATCTATGCCTCCATCACGATCGTCGATCATGAACGGCACGATTCTGTCGCGTACATTGGAACAAGACCGACCTTTGATGGGAGAGAACGACTGTTGGAAGTGAGCCTTCTAGATGGACCCCATAATCTGTATGGACAAGCCCTGACGGTTCAATTTCTTGAACGTATTCGGGGAGACGCACAGTTCGACGAGGAAACGGCACTGAGTCGTCAGATCGCATCTGATGTAGAGTCTGCCAAGACAATTCTTCGTCGACATCACCAAATTATCGGAGGGTAGCGAATCATTGCCTCCAGTCGTCATGAATTCTCCCCGTAAATCTTGGCCGCCCTTACTTCATCGCATGGTCCGCACCGTTCGGACCTCAGATCTGTTTCACCATCGTCACCATCTCTTGGTTGCCGTTTCCGGTGGGCCCGATTCCATGGCGTTGTTGTCACTGCTGGACTGCCTCCGCCCGGAATGGTCGCTGACCCTGACGGCCGTTCACTGTAACTATGGACTGCGTGGATCCGAGTCGGAGGGTGACCAAGAGTTCGTCACAGCCCGCTGCAGAGAATTGAACATTCCCCTCCATGTCCGACGGCTCCACCTGCACGAGCAGTCCAAGCAATCATCTCTACAAGCCGTGGCTCGTCACCTTCGCTATCAGACGTTTTCTGAAATTGCCGAACAGTGCGGAGCGCACCGTATCGTGCTCGGCCATACGGCAGATGACCAGGCTGAAACGATCTTGCTGTGGTTACTTCGCGGAACCGGGCTCACCGGACTCGCTGGCATGCCGGCTGATCGAGATGGCTGGATCATCCGACCCCTGTACGAAACCGGGCGTCAAGACATTCTCAGCTATCTCCTGAATTCCGGGTTGCCATTCCGTGAGGATTCCAGCAACGCGAAACCCCTCTACCTGCGAAATCGGATTAGACATGAGTTGGTTCCGGTCCTCAATCAGTTGGCGCCGGCAAGCCTTGGAGCACTCCGCCGATTCGCGAACATTTGCCGTGAAGATGATCGCTACCTAGATCAACAGGCTGCCACCCTGTTCTCAGTCGCCCTGACGTGGGAATCAGAAGGAGGCTGGACCGTCGATCGAACCCATCTCCTGACATTTCCCCGCTCTCTTCAACGGCGCGGGATCCGCAATGTCATTCGACAGAACCTCAATCAGCCGTACGCGTTCGGACTCCGAACCGTGGATCGAGTTCTCCAGATCGCCGCAAGTGGGAGGGTTGGCTCTCGCATTGACGTTCGGGGTGGCCATGTGATCGTCACAGACCGCCATCTCCGGTTTGTCCCCCATGACAAATCTCTAATCGCGCCCAATTGTAAGCTGTCCGTCAGTCTCCAACACCACATCAATGTACCCGGTTCTCTCATGTGGCCTGGAACGGGTCAGCGACTTCATGTACAACCCCTGGCATGCAAGGACGCTCCGGCACAACCGGAACGGGATCGGATCGTGGTAGATGCAACTCGTATCTCCCAACCCCTCGTGGTGCGAAATTGGGCACCCGGTGACCGATTTCAACCAGTCGGTATGGATGGGCGTTCAAAGAAGCTTCAGGATTTTTTTACAGATCTCAAAATTCCTAGGTTCGTCCGTTCTCGTATTCCATTGGTCGTGGCACCGGAAGGAATCGTGTGGGTCGTGGGCTATCGGCAAGACCATCGCTGGCTCCGCACTGCCGCGACGGAACGCTGCCTTGTATTCACCGTTGATGATCCACCTCTAAGGGAAGGAACTGTGTGAGATGGAACGGATGTTCGGACGCCCAATCGTCACTCAGGAACAAATGCGGAGTCGTATCAGAGAACTCGGACGGCAGATCAGCACCGACTATGCTGGTAAAGACCTGGTACTTGTCGGAGTACTGAAAGGCGCCTACGCTTTTTTTGCTGACCTCGCCCGCGCCGTCCGAATTCCGGTCCGTGTCGATTTTATCATCGTAACCAGCTACGGCACTCGAGCAAAGACCTCAGGGAAGGTGAAGTTGGTCACGGAACTGACCGAAAAGATTAAAGGCAAGGATGTGCTTCTGGTCGAGGATATTGTCGACTCAGGATTGACAGTCCAGTACCTGATGAAAGCGTTGGCAAAGCGGAAACCGAACAGCATCAAGATCTGCACGTTACTGAGCAAGCCGGAACGCCGAGTGGTCAACGTGCAGGTGGATTATGTGGGCTTCAGAGTGCAGAACGAGTATATCGTGGGGTACGGACTTGATTACCAGCAGAAGTATCGCAACCTTCCTTATCTCGCTGTCCTTGATCAGTTGAACGAGCACGAGACGTAACCGTTTCGCACGTTCGTTTTTTCACGAGCTGTTGTGAATTTGCGCAAGGCTATGTTAACATCACTACGACTTTTCAACACGTTGCTTCCAACATCCCGGCCAAGGAGAACTGGATGAATTCCCGGGTCAAGAACTTGCTCTTTTGGGTAGTTGTCGGCTTGTTCATGATTCTTCTCTTCAATGTGTTTAGTGTACCGACTCACGCGCCGGAAGAAGAAGTCATATTCAGTGATTTCATGGCGAAGCTCGATAAGGGAGATTTTGAGAAAGACATCATCAAGGGCAATAACATGAGTGGTGTCCTGAAGGACAAGACACGCATTCGGACCTACTCAGCCGATTATCCTGACTTTGTCAAAATCCTCCGGGAACGGGACGTTCAGATCGAAGTGAAGCCACCGGATGAAAGCCCATGGTATATCACCTTCTTAGTGACATGGGGTCCGTTCATTCTTTTTCTGGGTTTGTGGTTTTTCCTGATGCGGCAGATGCAGATTGGTGGAAATAAAGCGCTGTCCTTTGGGAAGAGCCGTGCGCGCATGCTCACGGAAGAAAGAAAAAAGGTTACCTTCTCAGACGTAGCCGGTGTCGATGAGGCTAAAGAAGAAGTTCTCGAAATCATCGAATTTCTGAAAGATCCGAGGAAGTTTCAGAAGCTCGGAGGACGTATTCCAAAGGGTGTCTTGGTCGTCGGGCCTCCCGGAACAGGAAAGACGTTACTGGCGAAAGCCATCGCCGGCGAAGCGGGTGTGCCCTTCTTCAGTATCAGCGGCTCAGATTTCGTTGAGATGTTCGTCGGAGTAGGGGCCTCTCGAGTTCGTGATCTGTTTGAACAGGGGAAGAAACATGCCCCATGCATTATTTTTATCGATGAGATCGATGCAGTTGGCCGATTACGAGGAGCGGGTCTTGGTGGTGGTCACGATGAACGGGAACAAACGCTCAACCAGCTACTCGTGGAAATGGACGGATTCGATACCACCGAGGGTGTTATTTTGGTCGCTGCGACGAACCGGCCGGACGTACTTGACCCGGCGTTGCTCAGACCTGGCCGGTTTGATCGACAGGTCGTCGTCAATCGCCCCGACCTCCGCGGGCGCTCTGAAATCTTGAAAGTTCATACCAAGAAAGTGCCCGTCGCAGCGAATGTGGAAATTGGCAAGATTGCCAGAGGAACACCCGGGTTCTCTGGGGCTGACCTCGAGAACTTGGTCAATGAAGCCGCCCTGTGGGCGGCTCGGCAAAACAAAAAAGAAGTTGAAAACATCGACTTTGAAATGGCCAAGGACAAGGTCATGATGGGAGCCGAGCGCAAGAGTATGATTCTCACTGACGAGGAGAAGAGAGTCACGGCGTACCACGAAGCGGGCCACGCACTGATGGCGAAACTCTTGCCTGGTACCGATCCGGTACATAAAGTCACGATTATTCCACGGGGTCGGGCACTCGGCGTCACAATGCAGCTACCAACCGATGACCGACATAACTATTCTAAAGAGTTTCTCTACAACACACTGGCCATTCTCATGGGTGGACGGGTTGCAGAGGAGCTCGTGTTTAAGCATGTCACGACCGGAGCTGGCAACGACCTTGAGCGTGCAACCGAACTTGCCAGAAAAATGGTCTGCGAATGGGGTATGAGCGAAAAGTTGGGGCCTCTGACATTTGGGCAAAAAGAAGATTCAGTATTTCTCGGTCGAGACTTTACCACCAAACGGGATGTCAGTGATCAGGTGGCACTTGAAATAGACCTTGAGGTCAAGCGATTTGTGACTGAGAATTATGATCGCGCGAAGCGCGTGTTAACAGAGCAGATGACAAGCCTCAAAGCTTTGGCAGAGGCGCTCCTTGAAAAAGAAGTATTGGACGCCCCAGAAATCGACCAGATTCTGTTGCAATCCTCCTCTGAAACCGTTCCTGCCTAGATTGACAGAAACATTCAGCGACGGCTCCCACTGACTTGGGAGCCGTCCTATTCAGACGGCAACGTACACGGATGCTCTAATCGATCCATGAGAGACCGTCCCGCATCAGCCAACTGTAATGCTGGATTTTCCTTCGCTCGGTGAACCAGTTGCATCAAGTCTCACGCCATCACCATCCATTGCAACCAGGGCATTGGTTTCTTGCCAAAGGAAACAAGATACACTGTGCGACACGTCCATTGATCATGGGAGTCGTGAATGTCACTCCCGACTCGTTCTATGATGGTGGACGATATACATCACCGGAACTAGCTATCGCGCACGCCCTGGAACTTATCCAACACGGGGCAGATATCATCGACATCGGAGGAGAATCAAGCAGGCCTGGTGCAAACCCGGTCGCTGAGCAAGAGGAACTGGCCCGCGTCATCCCGGTCGTTGAAGGGTTGGCTCGCCAAGTGACAACGCCTATCTCGGTTGACACCACCAAATCGCACGTGGCCGCACGCGCGTTAGAGAGTGGCGCCTCCATCATCAACGATATAAGCGCCCTGCAAGAGGACCCGGCCATGGCCTCTGTCATCGCGCGCTCACACGCAGCCGTAGTCTTGATGCACATGCAGGGGACCCCGCAGACCATGCAGCAGTCTCCCCAATACTTCAATGTTGCCGCAGACGTGTTGCAATTCCTTGACGAACGTGTCCAAACCGCTATTCGGGCGGGGATTGCCCAAACCAATATCATCCTTGATCCAGGATTTGGTTTTGGTAAGCTCGTATCCCATAACCTCGATCTACTAAAACAACTATCCTCTTTCTTGGTGTTGAATTGTCCTGTACTCGTTGGACTATCACGGAAAGGCTTTATCGGAAGCATTGTCGGGAAGTCTGTGGAACACCGGGAATGGGGAACGGCAACAGCTGTTGCTCTTGCCGTTGATCGTGGTGCTCACATTATCCGTGTTCATGACGTTGCAATGACCATTGATGTCGTTAAAATGGCGGCGGCGTTAAGCCCTCGCTGGACCGCTATTGGACAGGAGTACAATGCGTAAATTATTTGGTACGGATGGGGTACGAGGGGTCGCAAATCTTGATCCCATGACCAGCGAAATGGCGATGCAACTTGGTCGAGCGGCGGCGCACATTTTCATGCGACGTGCGGGGCGTCATCAGATCGTGATTGGAAAGGATACCAGGATTTCTGGTTACATGTTGGAATCTGCTCTTATGGCTGGGATCTGCTCCATGGGTGTCGATGTATTG
Organism: Nitrospira sp.; assembly: GCA_036984345.1. Lineage (GTDB taxonomy): Bacteria > Nitrospirota > Nitrospiria > Nitrospirales > Nitrospiraceae > Nitrospira_D. The sequence continues at coordinate 93,212 of BQXA01000002.1, forward strand.
GTGGTAGGCCCCATGCCGACTCCTGCCATTGCATTTTTAACCAGGAGCCTCCGTGCGGATGCCGGTGTGGTGATTTCTGCCTCACACAATCCCTACCAAGACAACGGCATTAAGTTCTTTTCCAGCAATGGGTTCAAGCTTCCGGACGACGTTGAAGCTCGGATCGAGGAGCTGATCGTATCCGACGAAATTCGTCATCTCCGTCCGACGGCAGATCTGATCGGCAAAGCATACCGCATAGATGATGCTGAAGGACGTTATATCGAATTCACGAAGCGATCCTTGCCGAAAGACTTGGACTTTCAAGGAATCAAGCTAGTTGTCGATTGCGCGAACGGCGCCGCATACAAAGTCGCTCCGACCGTCCTCAGAGAATTAGGAGCGTCCGTGGAAGTGATCGGAAGTAAGCCAAATGGAATGAACATCAACGCTGGTTGCGGCGCAGTTCATCCAGAGCTTCTACAAGAGACCGTGCTGCGTCAGAAGGCAGACATTGGTATTGCTCTCGATGGGGATGCCGATCGGGCCGTATTTGTTTGTGAGCAAGGGGCGATCATTGACGGAGACCACGTGATGGCTGCGCTGGGGCTCGATCTTCACCAAAATGGGCTCCTGACCAAACAGACGTTAGTTGGAACCGTGATGAGTAATTTTGGGTTAGAGCTCTCGATGGCCAAAGCAGGGATTAAGCTGGTACGAACACCTGTCGGAGATCGGTACTTGCTCGAACGCATGTTGGCTGAAGGGTATAACTTCGGCGGAGAGCAATCCGGACATTTTATTTTTCTCGACCATAACACGACGGGAGACGGCCTCATCTCAGCCCTCCAGCTGTTGTCCTTACTGAAACGAACCAAGAAACCCTTGTCAGAGTTGGCGAAAGCCATGGCAGCCGTTCCTCAGATCTTGGTCAACATCCATGTCAAACAGAAACCAGTCTTGGAGACTATTCCTGCCATTGATCGAGCGATCCAAGAAAGTAGTCGACGATTGAACGGAAGCGGGCGTGTCGTGATTCGATATTCCGGCACTGAGCCCTTACTGCGAATCATGGTAGAGGGGGAGCATTCTACGATCGTAAAAGAGATTGCTGACGACCTCGCCAGTATCATACGTGATCATCTCTGCTGAGTGTTTCTTCTTGAGCACGAAAGCCGCTCATGCTCCCATTCCTCACGGTAGCATTTCTCGTTGGTCTTCTGGTTGGATCTCAGCTTCCCCTTTTCCCGATTTCTTCAATCGCACTATTGGCTGCCACCGCCTGTGGGTTCACTCTCCTGGAACGGGGCGGCCACCTGGACATACAGCGAACACTCCCTCTGTATCTGAGTCTTTTGTCAGGGGTGGTGTATTGGAGTCTCCTCGTTCCTGCACCAACTCTTCATCCAACTTCATTGGATTTTCAAGAGAGCCGTAGGGCTAGCATCTCCGGACGGGTAATTCTACCAGTTCAGCATGGGGTAGGACGTCAGACTGTAATCCTCGAAACCGATGACAAGTCAGAGACGTCCAACCGTATACGCGTCATATGGCGCGATCCTGGTCAGACACTACACCAGGGTGATCGTGTTGGGTTCCAGGGAACTATTCACCGCCCCAAGGGATCTTGGAATCCATCTGGATTCGACTATGCCACATATATGGTGCATCAGGGCATTGATTTTGTCGCTGCACTGAGTGGTCCTGATGCAGTAACACTCATCGAACGGCCACTCACGGGTCGATGGCACATGTGGAGCCAAATTGATCAGTGGAGGAACATCGTACGACAGGCGGCCATCCACACCTTGAGTCAGCCTGCATTGGGAGTCTATCTCGGCATGATCATCGGTGAGCGTGGCTATCTTGAGCAGGAGATTCAGGAATGGTTCATGATCACAGGTACCGTTCACCTCCTCTCGATCTCCGGTTCCCATCTCGGGCTAGTCGCCGTCGTATTATTTGGATTGGTGAAACGATCCATCCTATGGCTTCCGTCTGCGCTCTTGTTAACGATATCTCGGAAAATCACGCCATCCCAGATTGCCATTCTTCTCACCTGGCCCGCGGTTGCCCTATATGCAGTATTGGCGGGAGCCGAATTGGCAACGATCCGTTCGCTTATCATGATTAGCTTAGGAATGGCGACAGTCTGGCTTGGGCACCAACGTCATCTCGGACATGCGATGGCAGCGGCTCTTTTGATCATTGTATTGCATGATCCTCGAGCAATCTTTGACATCTCCTTTCAACTCTCCTTTCTCTCCATTCTAGCGATAGTCAGTTTGCTCGCTCACAGACAAGTTGAGAATAAGGACGAAGCAGCTCCCCATCGGCGTCCCCACTCGCGCATCACGAACGCGGTCCTCAGCGCCATCATTATCAGCGGAACAGTCACATTGGCAACCCTTCCCCTGGTCGCATTCTATTTCAACCAAGTTCCATGGATGGGAGTCATCACGAACCTCCTGGCCGTCCCCTTTACCGGTCTGGTCCTCGTCCCGCCTGGTTTACTGGCCGCGATACTGACTATTGTCACCGGGAGCGATTTCTTGCTCATGGGTGATTGGCTCGCACCTTTCTTCCACTGGATGGTAACCAGACTACGGTGGTGCGCTGGTATTCCCGGCGGAGAGTGGTATGTAGCGGCACCATCGATACCCATGATGGTCCTCTTTTACTGTGGCGGTCTCTTTCTTGTTATTCGAATGTTGCCGCATCGTACTCGGCTGATAGGTTCCGGCACGTTGGTCATCCTGCTCGTTTGGTGGTTGATTCATCCGGGTTTGCGCGGAGATGGTGACCATTGGCGAGTCACCTTTCTCGACGTTGGCCAAGGAGGTAGTGCCGTCGTCGAGCTACCTGATGGGAGGACTGTGCTGATCGACGGGGGGACGCGTCACGAGAGGTTTGATGTGGGGAAAATGGTCGTCGCACCCTTCTTGTGGAATCGTGGGATTTCTCATCTTGATTTGGTTATTGCCACGCATGATCAAGTCGATCACGTGGGTGGCCTCATTTGGATCCTTCGTCATTTTTCCATTGGTCAGTTTTGGGGAAGTGGCATTGTTCGATCCGAGCTATTCTCGCAAGAACTTCGATCTGTTCTTCGTATTCGAGGAGTTTATGAACACATCCCAACGCTCGGGCAAGACCTGTTGCCTTCCGGCCCCTGTCGGTTGACCATTCTCAACCCGCCCGAACGCTCCGCAGAGCTTGATTTGATCAAACTCCATGGCGGGACCTCATTGAACAATCATTCCATTGTATCAAGACTACACTGCGGTACGTACTCGATTTTGTTCGCAGCCGATATTGAAGCCGGTGGCTTGAGCCGCCTAACGGCCGACGGTCGACATCCTGTGACGGTATTAAAAGTACCACATCATGGAGCACGCAGCTCCGTTAATCATGATTGGATCCGCCAAGTTCACCCGCAGTATGCCGTCATATCGGTTGGAGCTGGCAACCCATATGGACATCCCGTAGAGTCGGTGCTTCAAGCCTATACAGATCAAGCGGCCACCATCTATCGTACGGATCTTGACGGCGCCGTCTGGGTCGCGGGTCGACTATCAACATCTGAGCTCACCGTGGGACGGATGCGTGACCTCATCCTGAAGCCAGTTAACCTAGTGAACTGTCCCTGGCGTTGTGAATATCACAACTTGAACCGACTCATTGCGTCCTTCGACTGATCAGCCCCCCACTCATTTTCAGCAGTTAGGAGTCCCTCAACTCAATCCTCTCCACCGTACAAGACCGGTTAGGAAGGACAGTTTTTGGCTCTTCTTGGCCGAGACGCTAGTAGATCACAACAGAAGCATCAATACTTTCACATGCTTAGCTAATTGCTAGCAAGGCACAGCATGTGCAGGCGACTTGTCCATAACACGTGCTCTGTCTCAAGGGAGTCCTGATCATGGCTAAGCTTGTTCGCATCGTCATTCAGCTTCCGGTCGAGCTCAAGGAAAAACTCGATGTCCTGAAACAGCAGGGCTACACACCAAGCGGCTTTATCCGGGCCACATTGGAGCGGGAGCTGAGCAAACTTGATGTCCGACAGGAATCTGGAATTCGCAAACCGGTGAGCAAATGACGAGATAGTTCAAGAGGGAGCATCAACCAGTGGCACGGTTATCCGATTTGATCCGGGAACAGACCTCTCATCCAAAGAGCGGTATCACACAGACTTCTCGCACGGGAGCATCGGCGATGAATAGCTGTCGCTCATGGATTGCCTCAACGAGGCAGGAGCTCTATCGGATCAAAGAAGTAGTCCATGCCAATAAGATCCCGGACGTGACACGGTGCGCGAGTCCCGCTGAACAATTAGTCAACCTCCTGCACCAGAGTGATGACCTTATCGGATGGGCATTGAACGGACAGTCTGATGACTATCTGATCGATAATGCGTTGCATGTTGCCATCCTCGCAACAAAGGTCGGAATCGGTCTGCAATACCGAGAGCAAGATCTAGAGCGGCTGGCATTGGCCGGTTTACTCCATGACCTCGGTATGTGGACAGTTCCAGAGTTGCTCATCACGAAACGAGGTACTCTCACTGAGGAGGAGCGGGATCTCATTCGCGCTCACCCAGAGCGAGGTCGCCGGATTCTCGCAGGGCAAGGGAGTGTCTTCGAGTGGGTAGCTAGCATCTGCGCACAGGAACATGAACGATGGGACGGCAGCGGCTACCCATGTCGACTGAAACACAAACAGATCGCCGAGCCGGCACAGGTCATTGGAGTTGCCGATTCATTGGATGCCATGGTCACAACGAGACCCTATCGCATGAATAGTTCACCTCATGACGTCATGCGTGATCTCCTGCTTCACGGCAAAGCTCTATTTTCCCTTCCAGTGCTCAAAGCAATCGGCGATCAAATTACCCTCTATCCGGTCGGAACAGAGGTGCGCTTGAACACCGGAGAGAGTGGGACTGTGAAACAAACCAATCCGCGCTACCCGCTTCGTCCCGTGGTAGAAATATCAAAATTTGGTGAACCGAGCGATATGGATCTATCGCGAAACATGTCGGCGCATATCGTGGGCGTCGTGCACGCTAGAATGGCATCATAGGAGATGACTCGATGAAGCCAATTCGTAATGCGCTGATCGCCATTGTCCTATGCGTAGCTCAGATGAGCCTGCTTCACATGATAGGGTGCCGGAATCCTGGACAATCGACCTTGCCTCCTTCGGCAGTGAGCACGAATCCTGCCTCACTTCCACCGCTTCCCAAGGGCGATGTGTATGCTGACGAAACAGTTCCTACGGCGGAGACCCCGATTGAAACAGGGGACACGCTGGACGTCGTCATCCGGCGAGGAGCAGGTGAAGAGAAGTACAGTGGATTGGTGCGTGAAACCGGAACGGTCTCCGTTGGGTTCATGGAAGTACCGGTCGGCGGGGTGACAGTCGCAGAGGCAGAACGCCGAGTCGAGGAGTCAGCCAGGCCCTTTATGAGAGAGCCCCGCGCCCAAGTGGCGCTCAAAAAGAAACTGCTCAAAATCAAACGGGTCTTTGTGTTCGGAGACGTGAAGAAGCCTGGCATGGTTCCCATGGCGAGGGACATGACGGTACTCCAAGCGGTCGCTGCAGCAGATAATTTCTACGAAACGGCGCTGCTCGAGGAAATTCGGATTGTCCGAGGTGGAGATTTTTCACACCCTCATATTTTAACGGCTGATCTTGCTCGTGTCTTCACCTATGGAGACCTTTCACGGAATATCGCGCTCGAGGAAAATGATGTCATCTTTGTACCACGCGAATACTTGGGAGATGCAACAGAAGCGGCAAAAAAGATCATGCCGATTGGTCAGGCCGCTATCATGCCACTGTACCCGGCGTATCTGATCCCAGCATTTACATCTTTCAAACCGTAGCGCGATGAGCTGATACAGGACCTCCATGGCACAGTACGAACTCAATGTCATCGACTACTGGTTGATTCTCAAAAAACGCAAATATCTCATCCTTCTCTCGACCATCCTCGTGGTGGTCTTTACCGTGCTTTTTTCAGAATTTCTTCGGCCCGATCCGCTGTATGAAGCCTCAGCACGAGTCAAATTTGAACGGAGCACCACGATAGCCCAGCAACTGCTGGAGTCACTCTCCTACTCAAGCATGAATGATCTTGGGACCCAGATTGAATTTATTCGTAGTTTTCCCGTCATGGAACGTGTAGCGGTGGACCTTGGACGGGTAGATGCGAATGCGGCGCCGGATGACAAAAAGTCCGCGACCTACCTGAACATCATTTACAACCTTGGCCAGGAGATCACCGCCCAGCGAGAAGGCGATACGAACATTATTCGTATTTCCGCGACCTCCGATGAGCCAGAGCTCGCGGAACGGATGGCAAACTCGGCCGCCTCGGCGTACCGCGTGGAGAACATCGCGGCTCGCAACCGGCTTGTCACCGATTCCAAGCGGTTCGTGGAAGAACAATTGGCAAGTCTAGAACAGCAGCTGAATGATTCCGAAGACGCTCTTCGGACTTTCAAAGAGAATGAGGGCCGCGTCTTTCTTGCTGATGAAGCCCGAGCTGCACTGGATACCTTCACCAAGTTGGAAGAGCAGTACAACGACGTGATGCGCAAACGCACGGAGGGCGAACGCCAAATCGAAGTACTGAAACACTCGGACGCCGTGATCGGCAATCAGACCGGCCGGATCTTCACCGAAGAACAGAACGCACTTCTCACAATCTTGAATCAACGGTTGCTGGACCTGATCCAAGAGCGCGACACCTTGCTTATCAATTACACACCGGATCACCCGCAGGTCGTCGAACAACAGAAGAAGGTCGACAACGTTAAATCTGAAATGATCCAAGAGCTCAGGTCCAAAGTTACGACACTGATGGATCGTGAAGAGGCGCTTCAAGAGCAACGACGACATTATCGGCAGCGCTATTTGGGATACCCTCGAGCAGCTATTCAAATGAGTCGCTTGGAGCGGGAGGTGAAGGTGAACACCGATCTCCTCGCAACATTGAAGGCGAAACATCAAGAATTATTGATAAAGGGGGCAGAACGGATCGAGGAGGTTTCCATCATCGCTCCGGCCATCACACCCTCAATGCCAATTAACGGCTCGAACATCGCGATGAATTTGACGATCGGGGGGTTAATGGGGTGTTTTCTCGGCATCGTTCTAGCCTTCGGTCGGGAGTCCTTCGATACATCGATTGGTACCATCGAAGGAGTCGAGGAGTTTCTCAAAGTACCCGTCCTGGGAATTATTCCCCAGCTCGACCATAAGGTACTCAAGGAGATGGCGCTGGAGACATTACCGCCGGACACACCACCGTCGGCAGCCGAGAGCCTCTCGAAATTGATTTGTCTCTTGGATCCGAAATCCGTCCTGTCGGAAAGTCTTCGATCGCTCAGAACCAATATTCAGTTCGCCAGTCTGGATCGTAGAGTGAAGTCGATTATCTTCACCAGCGCCGCGCTTGGGGAGGGCAAAAGCACCTGCGTGATCAATTTAGCTATCACCATGGCTCAAGAGGGGATAAAAGTGTTGCTGGTCGACGCCGATCTTCGCAAACCGATCGTCCATCAACGATTAGGGATCGAGCGCGAACCAGGGTTGGTTGATGCCTTGTTGGGGACGACGTCATGGCGTTCATACGTGCGGTCCGCGACGGACCTCATGCTTGGAACGGTCGGTGTCGATCGGTTCCTCAGTACTCCCGGTCTAGATAATCTTCATGTGATCACGAGCGGCTCAGAATCAGGCAATCCCAACGAGTTTCTGAATATCACGAAGATCAAAGCGCTCATCGCAGAAATGCAGGAAGACTACGATATTGTGTTGATCGACACCCCCCCAATCCTTCCCGTCACGGACGCGGTCGCCTTTAGCTCTCGTGTCGATGGGACCATCTTGGTGTACCAGGTGGGTCGGATCGGTCGCAATGCACTGAAGCGTGCCAAGTTCCTACTCGATCATGCTCAGGCCAATGTTCTTGGTGTCGTGCTCACCAACGTCAAGTCAGAAGTGACGCCTGAGTACGGACTTTATCGCTACGAGTATCGGTGACGTGACTCGCGGAGCTTTTGCGCGATGCAACCGGCTACCATTACCACACACGATAGCCTCGTCGTCTCGGTGCTTGCGCTCATCCTCGCCTTAGGTCTGACCCTGACAACACCGACAACCGGCATGCAAGCAGCCTTTGGATTCTTAATCCTACTCACCGCATTCACCTCTGTGTCCGCAGCACTCTACCTGCTGATTGCATCGATGCTGTTATCGCCTGAGATTGCGATCGGACGGATCGAAGGTCGCGGTGTGGGTGGGCGAGAATTGTCATTCCGTATGGACGATATTCTGTTAGTCATCATCGGCGTCAGCTGGTTGGTCAAAAATATTCTCTACCGTGAATTGGCGTTGTTTCGCGAGACCCCACTGAATCGACCGATCGCGGTCTACATGGTCATCTGCGTCATCTCAACACTCATCGGCGTCTTGAACGGCCATGTCAGACCAATCGCCGGATTTTTCTTTGTCCTCAAATACTTCGAGTATTTTTTTGTGTTTTTCATGGTCGTGAATCACGTGCGTTCTGAACAGCATGTCGTAGGGCTCGTGATGGCTCTACTCGTTGTAGGCCTGATCGTCAGTCTCTACGCCATCTATCAAATACCGAGCGGACACCGTGCGTCGGCCCCCTTTGAAGGCGAAAGTGGCGAACCGAATACGCTCGGTGGGTATCTCGTCTTTCTGTTGGCGATAATGACCGGTCTTTTGCTGCACATCCAGATCGGTCCAATTCGCGTCGCACTCTTGATCCTGAGTGGATTTGGTATTTTGGCATTGATGGCCACATTATCACGCTCATCCTATCTTGCTGCTTTTGTATTGCTCCTGACAGTTGGTCTCACCCAATGGAGACGGCCGCGAGTCCTCACCCTTCTCTTGATCATCATGGCTCTCATTCCATTCCTGGCGCCTGCCAATGTGAAAGAACGAGTCAGTGAGACCTTCTTCGGACGGCAATATGGAGGAGAGCTCAAAGTCGGCCGGGTCGGACTGGATCTGTCCACAACCGAACGATTGAAATCATGGGCGTATGTTCTAGATGATTGGGTTCATGATCCGATCCTTGGACGAGGCATTACCGGTTACGCGTGGGCCGATGCCCAGTACGTGAAAATTCTTGGTGAGACGGGCCTGGCCGGTTTAGTGGCCTTTGGATTCATCATCTATCGCCTCTGGCGATGTGCCAGAGAATCGTTTCTGACACAAACCGATCCGTTCGCCAAAGGACTGGCTCATGGCTTCCTCTTGGGATTGGTTGCCATGCTGGCTCATGGCGTCGGCGCGAATACCTTTATCATCATACGGATCATGGAGCCATTTTGGCTTTGTGCAGGTCTTGTCATGCTATTGCCTACGCTGTCCCCGCCGGCCGAGACAGCGAACAGAACGGAGACGGTCGCATGACCTGGTTTCTTTTCTGTTATTGGTACGAACCGGACGCCCCACAGGATCCAGTGGGACTGGTTCGCGTGTGGAGTTTGGCGGATGCCCTCACTCAAGCCGGAGATGCGGTAGTTCTGTTTCCTCCTCGATATCGCTCAGCCTCGAATAACTTTGCCTTCAAGGTCGTACCAATCCGTCTCATATTTTTACCTCTTATTCGGCCGCTGTCATACGCGCTGTTCTCGTTTGTTCATGGACTTATTCGTGCCGTCCAGACACGACCAGATGTCGTGTACTACCGATGGATGGACAGCCCGCATGCATTGATTCTTGCCAAATTGCTCCGAGTGCCGTGCATCTGTGAAGTGAACGGCGAACCGGTTCCTGACTGGTTCACAGGAAGATCACGGTTCGGTCTTCGTGTGAAACATCTGCTAGCCGGATTCGCATTAAGACATTGTGAACATGTGGTCGTCCTGACGAGCGGTTTGCGATCGTTGCTTCACGAGCGTTACCACATATCCCTCGAACGTATCGCGGTCTTCCCGAGCGGCACGGATGTGCAACGGTTTGTCCCACACGATGCCGTGTCGTCACAACTTCAACTAGGACTGCACTGCTCACTCTCATATATCGGATTTATTGGTAGTTTTTATCGTTACCAAGGACTCGCCTGTCTTCTTGATGCCATGGTGCTCATCAGAAAGGTCTGCCCAACTGTGCACCTTCTCCTTGTTGGCGATGGGGAAGTCCGGGAAGAACTTGAACAACAAGCCAAGCGGCTGGAATTGGAAAACTACATTACCTGGACCGGACGCGTCCCCTATGACGACGTTCCTGTGTGGATTGGGGCGATGAGCCTCTGCGTGGCTCCGTTTCGGGGAGATCGTGGTGAAACATCACCGGTGAAACTCTTCGATTATCTGGCCTGTCGTCGGCCTGTGGTGGCCAGCGCTATCCCTTCGGTGGTATCGGCGTTCAGGGCTGATACCGGCGTTCAACTTGTACCCCCTGATCAGCCGCGTCTCCTGGCGGATGCGATCATTGCTCTCATACTCGACCCTGATCGTTGCCGGGCGATGGGGGAGGACGGTCGGCGCTTTGTCGAGAAGAGCTTTTCATGGGCGGTGATCGCACAACAACTCCGGCAATGGATCCATGCGGAGACTAGGATGAAGACTCATGCGCATTCTCACGTACTGTGATGAAGACCTAGGGGTCGCAGCCGGCGGGTCACGGCAAGTACTGGAATTCACCAAAGCCTTGGCTTTGCGTGGCCACGATGTATGCGTCGTTGCGCCTCAGCCTGAACGAATCACCACGGGAATCAGCGTTACACCACGAGTACAGATTCATTTCGTGCCCGTCATGAGGTGGGGAGGGTTCCGCCCATTGTCATTTCTCATGAACTCCAAACAGGCATTGATAATGCTCCTTCATAAACAATGTCCAGATGTGGTGTTGTGGTTTGATTCACCAGGCCAAATTGCTCCGCTTTTGGCACTGCAAGGAACCTCCTGCCCCATCGTATACTTTGTGAACGGACTTCCGAACGAAGAGGTCCGTGGTATATGGCGTATTCCACCGCTTCTCGCACTCTTAGGTTTCGGTTTCCATCTCGCCATTAAGAAAGCTACCGCGATCGTCAGTGTTTGTCCCGAACTCTTAGACAGTCTCCGGTCACGAGTGTCGGTAGATTCATCCAAACTCGTGGTCATCAAGAATGGCGTCGATCCGATACATTTCTCTCCGCTGCCAGAGAAATTAGCCAGACGAAAGTTGGGTCTGCCTGAGCAAGGGCCGTATATTGGGTTTGTGGGTGGGTTTTTCCCGTGGCACGGCCTTGATACGCTTGTTGAGGCTATCGCCATTGTCGCGAAGTCCTACCCCACGATGTGCTGTCTGCTTGTCGGCGATGGCGTCATGAAACCGACACTCGAAGCACAGGTACGTCGCTTACGACTGTCCCGCTCGATCCATTTCGTTGGGCGAGCCGATTTCAGTGAAGTCCCTCAGTGGATTGCCGCCTTTGATATCTGTGTCGTGTTACATAGACAGACTCGATCCTATCCTGGTGATTCGATGAAGCTCTGGGAATATCTCGCCTGTGGACGTCCGGTCGTCGCAACCGCCGGACCGGGATATGGAGATACCGTGAGTGATCTCGGGTGTGGGCTATCGGTACGAGCTGATGATCCCGGTGACCTAGCTCGCCAGATTATCGCGTTATTGGACAGTGCTGAACTTCGGAAGAACATGGGACAACGAGGACGATCAGCCGTCGTGCGAGGTCACACTTGGTCTGCCCGAGCCGCTCAACTCGAACAGGTATGCCAGCAGGTAATCGAACAAACAGCGCTGGCCGCATGAATAGATCCTAGAGGTTGACGACACGATCAAAGCAGGAATGTGATGAGTACTCATAACGAAACCTCAACCACCCCACGCCTTCGCGACCGAATCCTCCACGCCGGTGGCTGGGTGGGGGGAGGATTTCTTTTTGACAAGGTCGTCGCTGTAATCCAACTCGTCGTGCTCGCGAGAATCCTGACTCCGGCAGATTTCGGAATCATGGCTGCATCTGCAGCCGTGTTGCTCGCGATTCTCACGCTCGGTGAATTAGGACTCGAGTCGGCTCTGATTGCAAAAGAGCATGTCACTGAGGATGATCTTGCGACGGCCTGGACCCTATCGGCGGTTCGAGGCATGGTGATGGCAGGCGGGGTCTGGCTATTGGCAGGGCTGATCAGTGATCTGATGCGAATGCCACTACTCGAACCACTGCTGCGAGTGCACGCCTGGGCATTGATCATCCAAGGCCTTTACAGCCCAGCGATGGCGATGTTGATAAAGACGCTGGACCTCAAAGGTCGTGTAACGATGGACGTGGTCCGGCGCAGCATTGAGGCGAGCGTCACCGTAACCATCGCCATTACCTACCGAACCGTCTGGGCAATCGTCATCGGTCAATTGGTCGGTTTGATGGTTGGCTGCCTGCTGTCCTTCTGGATCGCACGTTTTATTCCTCGTTGGTCACTGAAGAGGTCGGCTCTCTCCTACCTCTTTCGTTACGGAAGCCGTCTGAATCTCACAACGATCTGCGCCTTCGTGGTGATGACCGGCGGAGAACTCGTCGTCGGTCGTGTTCTTGGATCGGAGGCCCTGGGCATGTATCAGGTGGCGCTGGCCATTCCTCTCCTCATCGGAGCACGAGCCACGTCCCTGATGCAGCAGATCAGCGTACCGACCTATGCCTCGTTGCAACAGGATGAGCTCGGGATCGCCCGTGTATTCAATCTGCAAGTCGGCCTCGTCGGAATCATCTACATACCACTCGGCATGATCATCGGCATACTGTCACCGATCATTGTTCCTCTTGCTTTTGGTCCTCAATGGATCGGCATCGTCGACCCACTCAGAGTCCTCTGCCTCTATGCTGTGTGTAGTGGCTACACAAGCGTCATGGCCTCCTTGCATTACGGGATGAGACGTCCTGATCTACAGATGCGAAGCTGGGCTGGACAATGTCTTGTCTATCTCGCCTTGATCGTTCCGCTGACCATTTCGTTCGGAATAGTCGGAGCTGCTCTCTCTCTCACGATCAGCTACCTGTTCGGAACTGCCTTACAAGCATGGGTGTCTGGCCGTCTCCTTGGCCGATCATCCCAAGGCACATTCCTGTCACTGAGCCGCACCGGAGCACTTGGTCTCATAGTAGGAATTGTTCTCACGACGCTCCCTCTCCAGCAGCGAGTACTGACATCCTGGGCCCCGGAAATTCTTGGTCTGGCGCTCACCGTAATATTCATCGGCTATCTCTGGTGGATTGAGCGACCGCGGCTGAATGCCTTATGGAACCATCAATCATATGGTGCGCACGCATGAGCTCCACAGATACGCTGGACCTCTCTATCGCAATTGTCAGTTACAACACAAGAGCGCTGTCATTGGATTGCCTCCGATCGGTGTTTGAGACTGCTGGGAACGTCACATTCGAAGTGATCCTGCTGGACAACAACTCTCACGATGGGACAGCCGGCGCTGTGAGAGAACACTACCCGACGGTGCACCTCATCGTGAATCGACAGAATCGAGGATTTTCCAAAGCCGTCAATCAGACGCTTAAGATCAGCGATGGGCGCTATTTCCTCATGTTGAACAGTGATACGCGTCTCCAAGCCCAAGCATTGGAGCACATGGTCGCCTGCCTCGATCACAATCCAGACATTGGAGCTGTCGGGTGCAGGCAGCGGACGGAAGATGGGCGAATATATCAATCATGTTTTCCATTTCCATCCGTACGAGAACACCTTCTTTACGCCGCACCTTTTCGGCGATGGGCTCCCACTGTACAGGCTGCCGTAGCTTCAAAGCGGGTCATCGACTGTTCACGTTCGCAGGATGTGGATTGGATCAATGGGGCGTGCCTGATGGTACGTCGCGACCTCATGAACGCCTGTGGAGGATTGGATGAGGAGTACTTCATGTATTTTGAGGATACCGACCTCTGTCGAGCAATCCGAGAGCGAGGCTACCGGATTCGACACCTGGCTGACGGGGACGTCATACACCTGATCGGTCGAAGTGGAGAGGACAATCGCGCACGGTTACACCTCGTCTGGGAATTTAGTCGTATCCGATACGTAGAAAAACATTTCCCCTGGTGGAAGCGTTGGATCATGAAAATCTGGATCGCAGCCGGCACGTTTGCGAAATTGGCTAGTGCTGCGGTCAAACCGCAGTCCGTTACACAAAACACACCGTTCGGCGTCTACCTGTCGATCATCTCTCGCATTGTGATCGGAAATCGACGAGCAGATGCTGAATATGTCTGGGCCGGACACAGTCGAGGATAACGAGGACCTCCATGGAACGTCGAGCCGCCTATCCTACAGACACACAGCATATCGTGAATCTGTCTGGTTATGTATGGGCAGCTGGCCAATTGGGCAGCCTCCACCGGCAGCGAATCTTAGACTTATCGTGCGGGACCGGATATGGAGCGGACTACCTTCGAACCTATGCAGACCAGATCGTCGCCATCGATTGTGTCCCTGAAGTTGTGGCCAAGGGTCGAGCCGATTACCCACGAACCAATGTGTATTTTCTTGCGATGGACGGATGTTCGCTTGGGTTTCGAGATGAATCGTTCGACTGCATCGTGTCACAAGATACCATCGAACATATCCTTGACGATGGCCGTTTCGTGACCGAGCTGACCCGCGTGCTCAAACCTCGAGGCACACTCATCATCTTTACCCCTCATGGAAAAGGCAAAGCGATCGTGCCCAGCGACCCGTACCACATTCGAGAATATACGGCAGAGGAGTTCCGGGCGTTGCTGGCACCTCACTTCACATCCATTCGCTGGTATGGCCGTCGCCAAGTCGAGCGCCTCAAGACCGCAGAACGATCGATGGATAGCGTCCGCACGTTAGACCCACTGGGATTACGAACATGTATTCCGCGTCCAATTCGCCATTGGCTCGGGAGTGTGATGAGTCGACTACACGGGGGACCTCACCTACACGACCTTGTACCTGCCGATATTGAGTATGCAGAAGGAATTGCCGAGGACACGAATTTGATCGGGGTCTGTGTGAAATGACCAGACGTCAGGATTCGCCATCTATCCAGACCGCCATGATTCTGTTGCCCGCTGTCACCGTTGGGCTACTTGCTCGGACATGGGTCATCTCGAAAGCTCCCACTGAGTCGTTCGCGGTTGATCAGTTGTTCGATACACTGGCATGGAATCTTGTGTCGCTAAGACGGTTCACCCTGGATGGAGTGAACCCCGCTGCGCATGTAGGGCCTCTTTATCCGGGAGTACTTGCAGGTTTTTATTTCATGATGGGGCACCGACCAGAGTGGGTGCCAATGCTGCACGTCCTGTTTGATCTTGGTGCCGCATGGGGAATCTATCGAGTTGGAGCTACTTTGTGGAATACCCGAGTCGGCGCATGGACGGCTGCTCTATTTTTTCTCTATCCCGCGTACTTGACCTATGACCCAAGAATTCGGAGTGAAGCACTTTTGACCCTTCTTATCAGTCTGTGGTTGTGGACGACTGTCTTAGCGATGAAGAAACCTTCTCTGCTTCGATTTGTCCTCATGGGGCTGGTTGCCGGACTGACCGTCCTATGTAAACCGGTCGTTTTAGTATTGGCCATCCTGCTCGCCATATTGGCAGGGATGGACTCCGACCGGATTTCGCAAAGGCTTGTACGCGGAGCCATGTATACAACAGTCTGCCTCACACTGGTAGCACCCTGGTCGGTGAGAAACTATGTCGAATTCCATCAGTTTATTCCTGTGTCGGCTGGAGTCGGTGTCGGTTTCTGGGTGGGGAGTGGTCCCGTTTCCCGAGGCAGCTGGCCGATGCCACTGGAACAAGAACACACCATCTGGGAAAGTGCCAACATCACACCACTTCCGCATGCCTATGCGATGTATGAGGTGTGGACGGACCAGCGATTGCGCCAAAAGGGCATCGAACGCATCATGGCGGACCCGATGAACTATCTCGATCTGACATGTGGAAGAATCTGGGACTTCTGGATCGGCAACTCGTACTATTTGTTCGATACGCAGCACGAAGGAGAAATTGGGTTATTGACGGATGCCCAAGAAAGGGGGTGGGCGGTGGCCATATACAGCCTAGCCAAACGACTACTGCTGATCCCCGGACTCATCATCCTCGCCTGCGTCAGTGCATGGATGCATCGAGAACGATGGGAAACACTCTTACCACTCTACATGTTTCCTCTTGGACTCACGGTAGGATATGTCCCGTTTACCGTGGAGGCAGGTCGCTACGCATTGCCTGTATTACCTTGTCTGATGCTGTTATCTGTGGCTGCAATCTTTCATCAAAAGACTCGACAGAGGTTTCTTCCGGAGAAACATGTTTGGCCTGCATGACGGCTGCATGATGACCTACGAGCTGACAAAAAGGCACTTCCTCAACGTACTGAAATCGTACCAACCGTCTATGTACGAATCTTTCGGCCAGAAGGATGAGCGTTTTACCATTCCCATGCATCATGCAAAGAAATGTCGTGACCGCTTACACGTTGCATTGAGGACCGGATTACGCACCCTCCCATCGGACAAACAAACCATCGTCGACTTAGGTCCTTTCCCTGGCAGTCTCTTACGACTCCTCCGTCGACTCGACTATACCAAGTCTGCACAGTTGTATGGTGCCGGACTCATGATCTCCGACGAATTCATGCGCTATATGCAGGAAGACATTCGGGCCACTATTCTGACAGTCGACCTCGACCCGGTAGGACACCATTTTCAAACGAAAGGCTATTCCCCAAATATCCCGCTTCCGGATCATTCGGCACAGTTGGTATTCGCACTAGAAATCATTGAGCATCTGACCTCACCATTCCATCTGCTGACCGAAGCCTTTCGAATACTTCAATCCGGTGGACATCTGGTCCTGACAACACCGAATGTGACGCGAATCGGAAATGTCTTCAAACTGCTGATTGGCCGCTCGCCAAACGACCGATTGGCGCCACCTGGCTATCAGAACCCAGATGATGAATGGCGGCCGCATGCACGTGAGTATGCCATGCACGAATTGGCCGACATGCTTCGTCAAACGGGCTTCGCGATTGTAGAATCACGATACTTCCTTGGTGAAGACACGCAAGACTGCCGTCAGGAGGCAAGTCAACAGGGTATCAATTTAGCCAAATTGCCTTTCTACATCGTGCCTCACTTACGCGGAAGTCTTTTAATAGTGGGAAGAAAACCATGAAGCCCCATGTTCTTGCCGAATTAGCCGGTTCAGCGGGGTATGGAGGAGGGGAACGCTACTTGGAACTACTCCTCGATCACATAGACCGAGCCCGTTTTCATCCGATACTCATTTGCCCTGAACCAGGTCCTTTTGTCCACAAGATGGTCTCGCAGCACATCCCTACTCATATCGTTCATCTGACGCCGCTCTTCAACCCACTGGCAGTCATACGGCTGGCACATCTCCTGAAACGGAATGCCGTCACGATCCTTCAAACCCATGGAGCTCGTGCCAATGTCTATGGATGCCTGGCAGCAAAGCTGGCTGGAGTCCCGTGTGTTGTCGCAACAATACACAATTCCATCAGAGATTATGAGGTGAGTCTGATCAGGCGCCATCTATACCTCACGATCCTGCGAGTCTTACTACCGCTGACCAGCCGACTCATTTGCGTATCGGATGCGATCAAGCGTGATGTCCTTGCGGATTGTCCCGGTATCGAGGCCAAGACAACCACGATACGAAACGGCATCGATCAACGATGGTTCTCTCGACATGCCGATCCTTATAAGATTAGGAAGGAGTGGTGTGTCGGCGACGGTCCCACACTCCTTGTCGTGGCGAGACTGACGGATCAAAAGGGCCATCGCTTCCTCCTCGAAGCACTGCCAGGGTTGTTGGCAGAGTGGCCGTCGCTTACCTGCTTCTTCGTCGGAGAAGGTGAATCGAAACAGACACTTCAGATATTAGCTAGAACACTCGGAATTACAAAAGCCTGTTGTTTTGTTGGAGCGCAGAACAACGTCGATGATTGGTATGCAGCTGCAGATGTGGTCGTCCTGCCATCGCTTTCGGAGGGATTACCGTTCGTTGTCCTAGAAGCCATGGCCATGGCTCGTCCGGTGATCGCTTCCAGCGTCAACGGCGTACCTGAAATTATTCAAGACGGTCTGAATGGACTACTCGTCCCGCCCCGGAATCCCCACGCGTTAGAGCGTGCGATTCGGAGCTTGCTGCGCGAGCCCATGCGAGCAGCACGTATGGGCACAGCCGGGCAACACGAGATGGCCACTGCGTTTACGGTCGACAAAATGATTCACGATACCGTCCGAGTGTTCGAAGAAGCGATGCCTGGTTTACGTGAGGCATCCCTCGAACCTCCGCCAGCGGCACAACGGGAAGCGGCATGACTACCGTAATCGATCAGCAGGCCGTCGGCATCAGGTGCCCTTGCGGAGCCGGCAAGCCACTGGCTGAAGCATTTCATACCCCCACGAGACGATACGTGCGCTGTCCTGCCTGCGATCTTGTCTTTCGCGATCCTCGTCCGACTCGAGGATCTTTGGAAGAGTATTTCCAAGAAGCCTATGACGGTGATTATGGCGAGGTCGAGGCTTCAGACGACCGGCAACCGGTTTTCCAGAGTGTCTTACGTCATCTTTCCTCCTATCGCTCTCCTCCAGGTACGTTGCTGGATATTGGTTGCGGAGATGGGGAGTTCCTCGTGCTCTGTCGCGAGGCTGGGTGGCACTGTTCAGGGATCGAGTTGTCGAAACAGGCGGCACGGCGCGCGACGCACAAAGGCCTACCGATTCTTTCGCCGCACACGATGGAGGGTGGTGAATGGGCCCAGCATTTTGACGTCGTGACCTTGATCAATGTGCTCGAAACCGTCGCTGATCCGGCGATCATGTTGCAGCAAACTAGGACCCTCCTAGCACCTAGTGGACTAGTCATCGTACGAGCGACCAATGGCTCCTTTCATCTGTCCATGAGAGCTCCAGCGCGCTGGATTGGGTCGCAATATGACCAAGCATTTCATTGGTACCTCTACAGCCGCAGGGCCATGACGGTGTTAATGGAAGGCGCCGGGCTCACTGTTCTGAGTGTCCGCAACTCGGTACCGAGTCGAGGTCCTCTCTCACCGACACATCCTTGGTTCAGTCGATTGAAGTGGACTCTCAGCCGATCTGTGTTGTGGTTCCTTTCCCAGACCCTTTATTACGCGACGAGCGGTCATCTCATCTCGGCACCTTCGTTTGAAATCATCGCGCAACGAAGGGGACCTCGATGAGCTCTTATCTTGCGCATCAACGTTCGTGGAAACGGACCGCCCGCAGATGGAGTGCGATACTGCTTCTGTGCCTGGCGGGAGCGCTGGCAGCCTTGGGCATACGTACCTTGCTTGAATCAGTCGGCACGGCGAAACATACGCGGTATGAGCCGGTTGACGTCCCTCCACATTCCGTGTCACCGCAACATGAACGTGAGCGACAAGAGTTGGAACGCCGCGACCGGCTCGTGCTTGAAAGGGGAAAATAGCTCCATGTGCGGGATCTGCGGAGTCATCGGCGACCATGAAGGAGCAGTGATCGAGCCGATGCTCCGTCGATTGGTTCATCGTGGACCGGACGACGAGGGCATCTATCGTGAACCAGAGATCACGCTTGGCGCTCGGAGGCTCCGGGTCATTGATCCGGATGGCGGTCACCAACCGATCGGCAATGAGACCGGAACTGTGTGGGCGGTGATGAACGGGGAAATCTATAACTATCGTGAGTTGCGAGACCAACTCGTGAGCAAAGGGCACCGTCTCTCCACCCATTGCGATACAGAAGTCCTCGTCCATTTATATGAAGACGAGGGAGTCGATGCATTCCAGCGGTTGCGAGGCATGTTCGCCATCGCTCTTTGGGATCGTGAACGGCGGATTGCCTGGCTCATCCGTGATCGCCTCGGCATCAAGCCTCTGTACTACACAATTCGGCAACAGATGCTTGGCCGGAGTGCATCGGTTGTCTTCTCTTCGGAGATTCCCTCGTTGCTCGAAGCCGTACCGGATTGGCGTCTTCGCATGGAAGGCATCGCCGAATATGTGACTCATCTCTATGTGCCAGGACCTGACACGATCATCGGAGGCGTGCATCAACTGCGGCCAGGCCAGGCGATGAAAGTGTCAGGTGGTCGTATTGAGTTCGTCCAGTACTATCGATTGGAACACGAAGTTGCCGACACAACCACCTGGAACTACAAGCAAGCGGCTCACAAGGTGCTTCCCGCGTTGGAGAACGCTGTCCGCGCTCACCTTGTCAGTGATGTCCCTCTCGGATTATTTCTTTCCGGTGGACTCGACTCCGCATCACTCTTAGCTCTCATGGCAAAGGTGCAGCCTGATCCTATTCGCACCTTCACGATCGGATATGAGCACCCTTCCGATCAATCGTTCAACGAAATGGCGGCAGCCCGGCTCCTGGCGACTCACTTCAAGACCATTCACTCTGAAACCATTCTACAGCCCGATGTCGTGGCTCTGATTGAACGAGTGGTCGCGGGAATGGGTGAGCCCTTCGCTGACCTATCCGCGCTTCCAACGTACTTGGTCGCACAGGTTGCGCGACAATCTGTCACGGTGGCCCTGTCCGGAATTGGTGGAGACGAACTCTTCGGTGGCTACCCTCGCTATCTCGGCCTTCGTGGGGCCGCTCACTATCAGTATCTTCCCAGCGCGCTACGCCGACAACTAGCACACTGGAGCGCATGCCTCAACGAACAGGGAACAAGTCGGGACTATAGCGGACGCCTGAAACGATTTCTCCGAGATGGGCACCTCCCGCTTCATGAGCAGTACCGACGTTGGACGACTTTTATTCCTCCTGAATGGGAGGGCATGCTTTGGGGCGACGCACTTGAGACCACGTTTATTCACGATCGACCATTGGGCCCTGCGGAGATGCTTTTCAATCAGTGGCCGTCCGAAGATCCTACAAATCGTGCCATGGGCGTCGACCTCCAGAGTTATTTGCCGGACGACCTCCTCCGGATGGCCGATCGCATGAGTATGGTCCACTCTCTCGAACTGCGAGTTCCATTCTGTGATCATCTCCTCGCGGCTGCGGCCCTTCGTGTCAATTCCAAACTACGCTTTTCCGGATGGCAGTTAAAAGGGTTCATGCGACGAATGCTGAAAGGTCTCTTGCCGGATCAGATTCTCAAGGCACCGAAACAAGGATTTATGGTCCCCATGGCTCGATGGCTCCGAGAAGACATTCGGGAAATGGCTCATGACCTTTTGTCGAATGATCAGATGAAACAACGCGGTTACGTCAAGCCGTCGTATGTTCAGTGGTTGCTCAACGAGCACGAGAGTGGGCGCCGCAACTTTTCCGATCAGCTGTACGCGCTTATCGTATTGGAATTGTGGCATCGAGGGTTGCGCACTCGCTCCACTGATCAACCGACCGTAGGACTTGTCGCATGAATGTCCTCTTACTAGCTGAAGTCTCCTCGGCACGAGTGATCGGAGGGGCGGAGCGAGTCCTTCGAAACCAGGCGATCGGATTAACTGCATTGGGGCATCATGTGAGGATCCTGACTCGAGCCCCCGAGGAAGGATTCGACGGTGTGATTGATATGGAAGGAGTACAAGAATGGCGGTATCCCGTGAGTCGCAAGCATGAAGCTGCCTTCCTGTGGTCATCCATCCGTCGATCGGTCGAACGGTTCGACCAGCTCAACGCGACAGAACCAGTCGATGCCGTTATCATCCATCAATCGCTGGCAGGACTTGGACCGATTCTCTCGCGCCGGCAGGTCGCCTCTCGATGGATCTATGTTTGCCACTCGCTTGCGCACGAGGAATACGAGACACGACAGGCCCCGGCACAATCGACCTTTGCAAGTCTACGTCGACATACTAATCTTCGAGCCAGGCAGTCAGTTGAAGGTGTGGTCATGTCACGATGTCACCGCATCGTGGTCCTGAGTCAGTTCATGCGTCAACGAGTGATGGCCGCACATGGTATCTCTGCTACCCGGATCGGGCTAGTGCCTGGGGCGGTCGACGCAGAGTTCTTCAAACCCTCACTGCAGCACCTGGCCGCACGAGCAACACTCAACCTCCCGACTGATAGGACGATCCTCTTCACCGTTCGCAACCTTGTCCCCAGGATGGGGTTGGATAACTTACTCAGCGCCATCGAAATACTGGTCTCCACACAGCCGCGACTTATGCTCATCATCGGTGGAGAGGGTCCGTTACGAGCACACCTTGAAGAACGGATCCGATACAAAAAATTGTACGACGTCGTACGCCTCGTAGGCTTCATACCCGAATCACAACTCAGCCACTACTACCAAGCATCCGATCTCGTTCTGATGCCGAGTCTCCAATTGGAAGGTTTCGGCCTTGTGATGGTCGAGGCACTTGCCTGTGGGACACCTGTGCTTGGTACACCGGTTGGAGCGATTCCTGAAGTCTTGAACCAGGTCGACCCGATCCTGGTTGCGGAAGGAGTGGATGGACGATCGCTTGCTCGAGCCCTTGAACGGGTGTCCGCACGATTGCAGGACGCGGGGGAAGCAGCCCGCCTGGCGAAGAAAGGACGTTTACTTGTTGAGCGACGCTATAACTGGACGCAACATTGTAGCGAGCTCGCCAGGATACTGGACAGTGCCATGCCGGCTCAGCTCGCAGCATAGGAACCATGGCAACTCAGATAGTCGTCCATATTATTACTCGGCTTGATCGCGGAGGATCCGCACAGAATACTATGCTCACGGTTCTCGGACATGATCGTGCGTACTTTGAGCCGGTAGTGATCACGGGTGAGGCGAGTAGCTGCGACACACAAGGAGGATACCCCGCCACCATCGACAACCTCCGGCTGTTAGAGAAAGAGTCGATCCCGTACTATATCGTGAGATCACTGGTTCGTCATATCAATCCAATCTCCGATCTGAGAGCACTCTGGCATCTTGTTCGACTATTGCGACAGGCACGCCCTCACATCGTCCATACCCACACATCCAAAGCCGGAGTATTGGGGAGACTGGCTGCATGGATCACCGGAGTCCCGGTCGTGATCCATACTCCGCATGGGCACGTGTTTTATGGACATTTCGGCGCGTTGCCCTCATGGGTGTTCCTGCATATCGAACGCACATTAGCAGGGATCACGGACTGGTTCATCGGGCTCACGCCTGCGGAGACACGGGAACACCTTGAGCGCGGTGTCGGGAAGGCCGATCGCTTCGCCGTCGTGCCAAGCGGCATCGATCGTGATCGCTTTCGGAAAGCCCGTGCGAACGGGAAGATCATCCCGAACTGGTTCGGCTGCCCCTCGACCGCTCGAATCATTGGCTCCGTCGGGTGGCTCACCGATATTAAGGGGCATCGGTTTTTGGTGGATGCTTTGGCTCACCTGAACAACGAGCGGCAGAATCTCCACCTGGTCATCATCGGGACAGGAGATCAGCATGACACACTCCTGCGCCGGGCCGAACAAGCAGGAATCCGCCATGCCATACACCTGCTTGGGCATCGAGAGGATATCGAGGTGTGCCTGGCCGGTTTCGATTGTTTTGTCTTGCCGTCGCTCAACGAAGGAATGGGGCGAGCCTTGGTAGAGGCTATGGCAGCCGGGCTTCCCGTCATTGCCAGCCGGGTCGGCGGCATTCCAGCCCTCATTGAAGATGGAAAGAACGGGATTCTGGTTCCGCCAGGAGACAGTTCGGCCCTGGCCAATGCCATACGGACAGTCCTAGACGATGCGGCTTGGGCCGTCGAATTGGGAAGGCAGGCGAGGAATTCCATTGATGCGAGCTATGGAGCTCCGGCGATGATTCGATCCATTGAATCAACGTACAGAAAAGCGCTGGCGGGATATGCGTAGAACCAGTCATATGATCACAAGCCTACTGTGCCTGGTGGTGATGGGCCTCACCCAATCTGCAACCGCTTCCGATGCCACCACAGGAACATCGCCCATTTCGCTACGAGCCGCATTCCATGTCCACAGCACGATGAGCACCGGAACCCTCAGCCTCGAATCGCTCGCAAAGCGAGCTGAGCAGCAACAGCTGGACGTGCTCATTCTCTCTGAAAATTTTACGCTTCGCTATGATTATGGTTTACATCCGTTCGACGGATTCTTGGCATACCGAGTCCATTTTCCTTCAGTCATGGAATTCGGTATCCAGCGGTTTCTCGAGGAGGTTCACACCGTCCAACGGCGTCACCCAAATCTGATCATTATTCCAGGAGTGGAGGTCGCCCCCCACTATTACTGGACCGGTTCACTCCTACAGGGTAATCTCATCATGCACAATGCACAGCGAAATCTGTTGGTCATCGGTCTTCAGAAGGCCGACGACTATGCAGGCCTCCCATCGCGAGGGAATGCCGGTTCCTTTGTCTGGAACAGACAGAGCCTGGCCAATGGACTACCACTACTCCTGCTCATTCCCATTGCCGGACTCTTGAACCCCCGACGTTACACATCCCGAACATGTACTACCTCCACACCTCGTGTCCGATGGGTTCTCTCGGCGATGTTGTTGCTGTTATGCAGTGGACTCCTGGTCAAGGCATGGCCGATCAAAACGCCTCGTTATAGTTCTCATGACGGTGGGCTTGGATATCAGCCGTATCAAGCCTTGATCGACAACGCAATTGACCGGGGTGCGCTGGTCTTCTGGTCCATGACGGAGGCGCGAGATTTCAGTCAACACGCGTTTGGCCCACTTGGGACAGTCACGGTGAAGACTGAGCCCCATCCGGAAGCCTTAGTCCTGACGGAGCGCTACACCGGTTTTGGCGGCTTGTATCAAGAAGCCAGACGAGCGGTGACTCCTGGTGGGATATGGGATCAAATTGTGGCATCAAGATTCACGGCAGACCACAAAGACTTTCCCACCCTGATCGGAGAAGTCGCCTTTCATGGAACGACCGATGCCGGGAAGGACCTCGATCGAGTCTACACCGTCATCAACGCTTCCGAACGAGCGGCAGAGAGTGTTCTCGCGGCACTCCGTGCCGGTCACGTCTACGCAGTCGCACAAGGCGAGCAGACGACGCTCCTCCAGCTGGATGAGTTTCAGCTGTCGACTGCCGATCATTCCGCCGGAATGGGAGACACGCTGGAAGCCACCGCAAGCGGAGAACTCCGAGTCCGGGTCGGTGTCTCAACCAGCGATAGAGCACGCCACCTGACCACACTGCGGATCATCCGCTCGGGCCAGGTGATCAAGCAATTTAAAGGCGCCACGCCAATGCGAATCGACTTCGTCGACCATGAAACCAACCGGAATGAATGGCAATCGTATCGATTGGAGCTGGTCGGACCCAGCGGCGAGCTGCTGACCAACCCAATTTATGTCGCCCCATATACTGAGGCGCACACGGAATCTGCACAACGACCGGATCCTGATTCTGGCAATGGGATCAAGACGTGACACTATGCATTGATAGTGTGGAGCCATCATGCGTGTGACTATTCACCAACCGCAGTTTATGCCCTGGCTGGGGTATCTGGACAAAGTGGATCAAGCCGACCTCTTTCTCATTCTTGATACCGTCCAGTTCAAGAAGAATGAGTGGCAAAATCGCAATCGCATTCGGACGTCTCAAGGATGGCAATGGCTGACGGTGCCGGTGCTGCAGCAATTCGGCCAACGCATCGACGGTGTCTTGATTAACCCCACTGCCATATGGAAGGTCCAACACCTCCGGGCACTTGAAATGCACTATGCTCGCGCACCCTATACCGATCGTTATCTTCCGCAGTTGCGTGAGCTCTACGCCAGGCCCTGGACGAAACTCAGCGATCTCAACAAGGTGACGGTGCAGTGGTTGCTGAAGGCCTACGGGATTCTCACGCCGGTTCGTTGCGCATCGGAATTTCCTGTTCGCGAGGAACCGACAGACCGGTTGATCGACCTCTGTCGAGCAGTCGGCGCCACAAAGTATCTCGCGGGGGCAGGGGCTGAGCGCTACATGGACAAACCACGTTTTGAGGCTTCCGGCATACAACTCGAAAGGCAGACGTTTCAGCATCCATCCTATCGACAGATCTATGAACCGTTCGAAGCCAATCTTTCTGCACTCGATCTCTTGTTGCTGCAAGGGCCTGAGGCGCTGGGGACTCTGCGCCATGCCAGACTCGCTGGACATGGTGTGACGACTGCCTAGGAGGAAGACACATCATGGTCATCAACACTAAGGAACCGATGCGCATCCTGGCGCTCGGGGCTCATCCGGATGACATCGAGGTAGGATGCGGGGGGACATTGATCAAGTATGCGGATAACGGCCATCGCATTTTTCTCATGGTGATGACCCAGGGAGGAGCGGGTGGGAACACGGCGCTTCGCAAGCAGGAGCAGGAACGTTCGGCTAAGTTACTCCAAGCGGAGGAGGTGTTCTGGGGTGGGTATGAAGACACCGAAGTCCCGCTCGGACGTGATCTGATTCAAACCGTTGAGGGCATCGTCAGAAAAATTGACCCACATTTTATCTTTGTCCACTACCACGACGACACTCATCAAGATCATCGACATTTGGCCATGAGTACGATTACCGCCACGCGATACACCAAAAACGTGCTGTTTTATGAAGGACCAACCACCCAAAACTTCGCACCGACGGTCTTTGTCGATATCCAACAAGTATTGGACCGAAAGATTCAATCCCTGGAAGCTCACGCGTCGCAGGTGAAGAAAACCAATATCGAAGGACTCAGCATCGCCGATCTGGTGAAATCATCGGCTCAATTCCGCGGCATCCAAGGCCGAGTTCGAACGGCAGAGGGGTTTCTCCCCCTGCGCTTGTTCATCAACATCGGAGTATGATCGGCACGTCGCGAATGATTCCACACTCACGACCCTCTATCGAAGCAGTCGACGTTCGAGCAGCCACGGACGTGCTCAAGTCACGCCAACTCGCACAGGGGGGGATTGTGGACCAGTTTGAGCGAGGCATGGCCGCCCATTTCGGCTTACCCGGCGGCGTAGCGGTCACGTCCGGAACGGCTGCGTTGGAGGTCGCCCTCCGGGTGTTGGGAATCGGCACACATGATGAGGTGCTCCTTCCTAGTTACGTGTGCGCCGCCCCTCTGCTGGCGGTCCAGCGCGTCGGTGCCATGCCACGATTGGTCGATATCGACCTCGATACCTTCAACATCGATCCATCAGCAGCCCGCCAGGCTGTCACATCCAAGACCAAGGCCATCATTGTTCCACATTTGTTTGGACTTTCTGCTGCCCTCTCAGATCTTCAAGCATTGGGCGTACCGATCATTGAGGACTGTGCGCAAACACTCGGCGCAGTGGGGCAGGGGAGGCCTGTGGGATCAGTCGGCGTACTCACCGTCTGTTCCTTTTATGCCACCAAGCCGCTCTGTGCCGGAGAGGGAGGCATGGTGCTCTCCCCGGATGACAGCCTCCTGGAACGTGCCCGTAGACTGAGAGAATACGACGAAACGCCGTCGCTTTATCCCTCGGCGACCAACCTGAAAATGACGGACCTCCAGGCCGCCATCGGCTTGGCCCAGCTGAACCGTCTCGGGTCGTTCCTGGAACGCCGAAGTGCCCTCGCCGATGAGTATCGATCGGCATTGAGCGGCGCCCTCCCCATTCAACCGCTGGTCCCAGCAGGTTATACGCATAGCTATTACCGATTCGTCCTACGCCTCCCGAATCTTGCCGACCATCCTGATGGACTCCAAGACCTCATCGGGCGCTTTGAGACTCAGGGGCTCCAATGTCGCAAACCCGTCTTCCGTTCACTGCACCGCTATCTGGAGATGAAGGGTTTCCCTGCCGCCGAAGAGGCCGAACGAACCGCACTCTCTATTCCACTGTTTCCGGCGCTGACGGACGAAGAAGTGGCACAGATCCTCCTGGCGCTACGTGCGGAGTGGTCATGAAGACAGCTGAAACGGATCTGGCAATTCCCTTTTCAACGACGACCTGGCGCTGGATTACGCCGGTGGTCTCCGGTGCGGCACTTGGGGCAATCGCTCTGGCAATTCCTCCGGTTCGGGAACTCTTTCAACTCGAAGGGTTGCGATGGCTGTACATCTTTCTCTTCGCGTTTCTCGGAACAGGAGCCTTAACACCGCTGATGGTTTGGATAGGCCATCGATGGAATCTCGTCGATATCCCAGCCGACCGTAAAATCCATGTCGTTCCCACGCCACGGCTTGGGGGGATCGCGCTGTATGCCGGGTTCATCGGTTCTCTGCTCTTAAACTCGATTGTCCCGGACTGGATGGTCGCGGTTCTTGTGGCCGGTTCTCTACTATTGATCATCGGCGTCCTCGACGACATTCGCGAACTACCGGCCTGGGCGAAGCTTCTCGGACAGTTGTTGGCAGCCGGCATCGTCACGGCATCCGGTAAGGTGCTCACACTCTTTCCGCCTGGCCCGCTCGGAGAGATGGCCAACGTGCTCTTGACCATTCTCTGGATCGTCGGAATCACGAATGCGTTCAATTTCTTTGATGGGATGGATGGTTTAGCCACCGGTCTGGCAATTCTGTTGGCCGGCTTCATGGGTGTCATCGCATTTGAAACGAAACAACCGGCGTTGGGGTGGCTCGCTATTGCCATGATCGGCGCCGGCCTGGGTTTTCTGCCGTACAATTTTCGAGGAACGAAACCCGCGGTCATCTTCCTCGGTGACGGCGGATCGACCTTTATCGGTTTCACACTGGCCTGTTTGGCCGTCAGGGGCAATTGGGCTGATTCCGACCCTATCGTGTCGTTCAGCAATCCCTTGCTGATTTTTGGCGTACTCATCTACGACATGATCCACATTACGGTCGAACGAATCCTCACGGGAAAGGTGAGATCTCTCAAGGAATGGTTGGATTATGTAGGGAAAGACCATCTTCACCATCGTCTCGAACGAGCGCTTGGGTCCCGCCAGGCGAGTGTCGCCATGATCTTTCTCTTTACGATTTGCTTGGGACTTTCCGCACTAGTACTCCGCCATGCCGGTACGACGGAAGCGATTCTCCTCCTCATTCAGGCCGGCTTGATCGCCGCCATGCTCACCGTACTGGAAATCAGCGGTCGCCGACGGTAGGGACTTGCATTTCCACCTCATTCCCACTAGAAGATCTCTCTATGGTTCCCACTGTTGAATGGAAAAACGGCGCGGTCTGTCTGCTCGATCAAAGCAAACTGCCTGGAACGGTCGAGTTTCTCGATTGCCATGACTATCACACCGTTGCGGATGCCATCCGCACGCTGAAGGTTCGTGGAGCCCCAGCGATCGGAGTCACGGCGGCGATGGGAGTCGCACTAGGCGCACAGACCATCAACGCGACGGACTATCCGACCTTTTCCCAAGGAGTCCTGAAAATCTGTCATGAGCTCGCGGCAACTAGACCGACTGCCGTGAATCTCTTTTGGGCCATTGAACGGATGAAGCGAAAACTGGAGTCGCTACGAGCTCAGCCGGTTGCATCCATCAAGCAAGCCCTTATCTTAGAATCTCAAGCGATACTTGAGGAGGACATCGCACTCTGCAAAACCATGGGACAGCATGGCGCGGAATTGATCCGTGACGGAGAAACCATATTGACCCATTGCAATGCCGGTTCACTGGCGACGGCAGGCTATGGCACCGCGCTTGGAGTCATTCGTTCAGCTTGGGAGCAAGGCAAGAAAATCAATGTCATTGCCGATGAAACTCGCCCTGTGCTTCAAGGTGCTCGCCTCACCGCATGGGAGCTGATGCAAGATCAGATTCCCGTCACACTGATTACGGACAACATGGCCGGTTCACTCATGAGGCAGGGGAAGATTCATCTCTGCGTTGTCGGAGCCGATCGCATCGCCGCAAATGGGGATGTCGCAAACAAGATCGGAACCTATTCGGTAGCAATCCTCGCGAAGGCGCATAACATTCCTTTCTACGTTGCGGCTCCGTACTCCACCATCGACCTCAACACAAAATCGGGAGACGTGATTCCGATCGAACAGCGCAATCCCTCAGAGGTGACCACTATCCACGGCAGCCATCCGGTCGCGCCCAAAGATGTGCCGGTCTACAATCCAGCCTTCGACGTAACCCCAGCCGAACTGATTACCGGCATTATCACCGAGCGAGGGGTCTTCAAACCTCAAGAAATTAGGGAACAGTTTTTAGAATAACTCAGCCGTAAATTTCAAAGATGCTCCGGCACATCGACAGCAACATTTCTTGCATCGCATTCAGTGAATGCCGCACGCCGCCTCCCACAAACCTTGGTTGAGCGTTCCTGGTTTAATCGCCACCCAGTGTCCATCACTGGCCGGAACACCGCCGCCGATGACCTCACCCGTCCCCATGTGATGGTCGTAATCCGTGGCCGCTAGAGTGCGAACCAGCTTTTCGGCACAATCGAATTGTTTGGTCATTCCAGTGGAATAGAACCTGGTAGGAGTTCGTCCGCCCTGCATGGCTTTCCAGTCAATCAGCGTCGAAAGCGTGGAAAGTTGACCGTCTCGGCGGATGGTACTGGAATCGATATAAGCCGTTTGCAAAGGGTGTGACTGATACCGTGCATCAAGAGCGACCCATTCAGCCCATCCCATTTCAGGCAACATCAACAATGACACTACCAGTAGGCAGAAACTAATCCGGTACCCTGGCATGGCCACCCCCCTATGGAGACCATCTTACCAACCGTCTTTGGATATAGGAACGGGCCCTCCGGCGATTCCAGAGGGCCCATGCATGGTAGGCAGGTGCCGTGATGAGCTAGCACTTATTGATTCTGGGTCTCGGCTGCACCTTGGATCGCAGTTGATCTAACCGGTCCGCAACGAAGCTGAAACGCTTCTTCGGCGGATAGGGAAATCGATAGGCAATCGGTTCCTCTTGCGGCGGTAAATGGTTCATGTCGCGGTAGACATTGACCGGAGCCGAATCTGCGGCCAAGTGGAACATGGAGCGGTAACCCAATCCGCAGCCGGTAATATTGAGCAACTCGCCGAATCCGTTCTGCGAGGCCCGCTGAATAGCCCTCTGTCCAATCGACTTAAACGAATAGAATTGTCCCTTGGCCCACTTGTGCCCCCAGTACAATTGCTCAACGGTCATCTTCGCCGGTTTGTACACCACATGTTCGCCGGTATAGGCGGTCCAGTTCTCTGTCAGAATCCGTCCCGCTGCTTTGAGTTCGGCAAACTGTTTCGTCCCAGGGTAGGGCGTCATGATCCGCCAGAGCGCGCCAGCTAAGCCCATCTTTGTTGCCCATTCGGCGGTCCGTTCAAAGTCGAAGACATCTTCATGGTCAAGTCCACAGATGAAGCCTGCATGGATGTCGATGCCCTGGTCATGAATGCGCTTGATCATCTCCTCGTACAGTTTCGCTGAGTTTTGCTTATCGACCGACTTCAGCGAATCCTGATTGATGGATTCGATCCCCATGAACATCGCCGAACAGCCGGACTCTTTCAGCGTCTTGAGCAATTCCGGATGGTGCGCGACATAGGTCGCACTCATCTGGCTCATCCACTTTTTCCCGAGCGGCTTCATGGCCTGGCAGAGTTCTCGTGTGTACGTCGGGTCCGACAACAAGTCGTCGTCCCAAAACATCACCATCGGCCCGTTCATTTTTTCGACCAGCTTGACCACGTCCGCCGGGGGCTTCTTCCTGAAGCCATACGCACCGCCGCCAAGTGCCAAATGAATCGAACAAAACGTGCAGCGGTAGTTGCATCCTCGAGTGGCCGTCAGGGCATCTCGAAACATGTAGCCTGGCGGCAACAGATCCCAGCGGGGCGGCTTCTCGTCCCACTGCTCAACCATATGCGGCATGCGGTACTGTGGCTGCATCTTGCCTTTCTTGAAGTCTTCCAGCAGCCGAGGCACGGTCAGCTCACCTTCGCCGATAACGACGGCATCGGCATGGTTGATCGCTTCGTCGGGCATGGTCGAGGGATGGATGCCGCCGAGCACCACCTTCGCGCCGCGCTCGCGGAATAGACGCGCGACCTCATATGCACGGATGGCCACGACAGTGGTCACGGTGATGAACACCAGGTCATAATCCCGTTCAAAGTTCAGAGGGCCGACGATTTCGTCTTGGATTTCGATATCCCATTCATCTTCGGGGATGAGGGCGGCGAGGGTAGGCAGGTTGAGGTTGGGCGTACGGAACAGCTTCCAGACCGAGTCCCATTTCTGATCTTCAGGATGAGGAATGATGAGACCGATCTTGTGGTGCCCCATAGCGCGTCCTCCTTATGTTGAATGAGAGTAGCGTTTCCTCGGATCGTGCCCACTAGACATATCCCTAGTCCAGCCGACAGTGACGAGACAATCCTCCATCGTCGAAAAGTACATTCGATTCATCGTGAACAGAAAGACTCCGGAGGGCAACGAGAGCAAAGACAGAGTCATCCCCATTGCCGAGAGTCGATGCCTGCGCGGCCAAAGGAAGGAACATAGAGATGCCCGCGAGTAGGAATCCCATCGTGCATCACATAGGACGTTGAGCGTTGAGTCTAAGATTAGCTTCTTCGAAGAAGGAGAATCAAGAGTCAGACACACACGGTGGATATCACGACGGAGAACGATCTACCCGACTTCGTGGAGCTTGATGAGATTAGTCCCTCCCGGTTGTCCCACGCGAGTCCCTGAGAGGATCACGATTTTTCCCCCAGGCACTACCAACCTCTCTGATTTCAAGCGTCGTTCCGCTTCCTCGACACGCGTGTCAGTCTGCTCGATCGGTGGCATGGTATACGGGAGTACGCCCCAATAAAGCGTCATCTGCTGCCTGACTGGCTCAAACGGCGTGAACGCGATAATGGGGGCGGATGGGCGCTGTTTCGAAATCAATCGCGCGGTGGCCCCGCGTTCGCTGAACGCGACGATGGCGCTCGCGGTGATCGATTTGGCTGCGGAAGCAGCCGCCGTACAGATAGCTTCCGGGAAGGACAGGTTTTCCAAATCAGTTTGGCGTTTGAGGATTACGCCAGGTTCCACTTCTCCCTCGGCCGTCCGAATGATGCGGTCCATCACTTGGACCGATTCGACCGGATACGACCCGACAGCCGTTTCCGCTGAGAGCATCACGGCATCCGTACCGTCGAAAACGGCATTGGCTACATCCGACGCTTCCGCCCTCGTCGGGCGTGTCGCCTGAGTCATGGACTCCAGCATCTGCGTCGCAGTAATGACCAAACGACGCCGACGGTTCGCCTCAACGATAATCCGCTTTTGCAGCACCGGCACGGCCTCCGGTTCCATCTCGACACCCAAATCTCCACGCGCAATCATCACACCATCCACCTGTTCCAGGATCTCGTCCAGTGCCGTCACGGCTTCCGCCCGTTCGATCTTGGCGATAAGAGGAATAGGGCGACCACACTCAACTAACAGGCGGCGGGCGAGCTGAATGTCCTGTGCGCCTCGAACAAATGAGAGCGCTACATAATCCACACCATGTTCCACGCCAAATCGAAGATCGTGTCGGTCTTTCTCCGTCAGCGTCGGAGCGCTGACGTTGGTACCAGGTAGATTCATACCCTTATGTGAGGTGACCGTGCCGCCGATAATAACCGTGCAGTCGACCCAGCTGTCCCGGACTTGATCAGCACGGAGTTCGATGCTCCCATCATTGATGAGAACCCTAGCTCCTGCACGGAGATCGCGGGTAAGTGCAGGATACGTGACTGGGAGTTCAGGAACCTGACCATGAGAAGAGAGGTGCTCATCAGGCCAATCCCCACGTTCAGACGATGGCCGCAACCGTACCATTTGGCCTGTCGTCACGAGGACTCCTTCTTGAGGTAGCAATCCCACCCGAATTCGAGGTCCTTGCAGATCCTGAATGATCGCCACGGCTGCGCCTTGCCGAGCAGCAGCCTCCCGTATGCCCACCAGGGCAGCCGCGTGTGATTCATGAGTACCATGCGAAAAATTGAGTCGAGCCGCATTCATGCCACTCTCGATCAGTCGGCTCAGGATGGCTGGTGTGCTACTGACGGGGCCGATCGTGCAGACGATCTTCGCTTTACGCATGATTGTACTGGTATCTCCCGATGTGGGTTCGTTCAATTATATGGGGAGGATACCACAGATTCTTCTGTCACAGAGCCGGAGGGAGAAGACGAAAGTACGTACCCGTTCGGCGAGGCCAGGGTCCGTCGACTGTACGGTTTCATTTCCTGCATTTTCCTTTCCTTTCCTCGATTGACCGGTAGAATGATTTCATCACAAGGCGTGGCTCGATTGCTCGGTGCGTTCTCCATGCGCCACGCGTTTCCTCCGTAACGAAAAGGCACACCCGATGGCGATCCTCATTTCCGTGGCATCCGGGAAAGGTGGCGTGGGCAAAAGCGTGGTGGCGGCCAATCTCGCAT
This sequence comes from Nitrospira sp., assembly GCA_036984345.1. Taxonomy (GTDB): domain Bacteria; phylum Nitrospirota; class Nitrospiria; order Nitrospirales; family Nitrospiraceae; genus Nitrospira_D. Next base: position 127,530 of record BQXA01000002.1, read on the forward strand.
TGGCACTGGCAAAAAGAGGACGCCAGGTTCTGCTGGCCGATCTCGATGTGGGAGGAGCCGATGCCCATATCCTGCTTGGCGAATTGAATCCGTCGGTCACCTTAACGGATTTCTTGGACAAACGTGTGTCTCGGCTGGAGGACGTGGCCATTCCCGTCACCTTTCACTCTAACCTACGCTTGATCCCCGGCACCGGTGAAACCTTGGCAACGGCCAACATGGCGCATTCCCGCAAGAAACGTCTGATGAAACATTTTCAAGACCTCCGTGCGGACGTCGTAGTGATCGATATCGGGGCCGGTACCAACTATCATGCCCTCGACTTCTTCCTGATGGCCGATATTCACATAGCCGTAGCCACACCTGACCCGACGTCGGTCTTAGACCTCTACCGATTCATTAAGTTAGCTGCGATACGCCGTGTCTTATCGTGCTTTCTGGCGCGAAGCTCCATGGCGGACGCGCTGGCCAACCGTGATTTCACTAGTGTGGAAGAGATTATGGAAGTCGCCGATGCGACCGATGGGGAGGGACGGGAAGTCGCGGCAACCGCGCTGGAGTCCTTCCGACTAGGACTCGTCATCAATCGCGCAGCAAGCCATGCTCAGGTCAACGTGCTCTACCTCCGCAAGATTCTCCATCAATATGTCGGCGGTGATGTGAGGCTGCTCGGTGAAATCCCAGAGGACCCGGCTGTGACGCAGGCGGTCCGCAAGTTTCTACCCGTGATCGAAGCTGCGCCAATGTCCGATGCCGCCAAAGGCCTGCTGACCGTTTCAGCCGCAGTGGAACAACTCGTCATCGAACACGACAGAACTCGTCGAGAGAAGGCACCACAGCCGACCGAGAAGCAACGTGGCCGAGACACACTGGGAAGAGAAGTGACGCAACCGCTTCGGACCTCGACTCCCCGGAACGCCGATGCGGCGAGTCCCTCCCAAACATCAAGAGGCACTGGCGGAACAGACGCCGTTCACTCTATCGGATGAGGAGCATCCCAAGCAGGTGAGCACGAAGGATGCGGTCGTACCAGACAGACCCTCTCAGAGATCAGAACCCCAGTTCTTTTTCTAGATCCGCTTTCTTTTTCTCAAATTGCTTCTGCTCGGTCTCGCTTTTCTGAGTAATCGCATTCTTCATACTCTCGCCGGCCTTCTGCATGGCCTGGTTGGATTGCTCGCCTCTCTTCTTGATCCGGGCAGCGACATCCTTCGCCTTGGACGAACCGGAGAACTCGTAGTAGATCATGGCCTGCCCCTGCGTGAACGTCGGATCAGAGCGCTGCATGATGGTGTCGCCTCGTACTTCCGCACGATCCTTTGCAGGCTTGTCTCCACCAGGGAGATATTTCATCCACAGTGACGCACTCCGGAGCTTCTCGATTGACTGCGTCGTCGCCCTGCCCAACTCAGCGATAGTGCCGGTTAACCCCTGAGCGTCTTTTTCTTCAGCCTTCATCAATCGGTCGGCGTTGCCGGTCGCAGCCTTTACCAGCTCTTTCCGGAACGGCGCTGGAGAACTATAGGGTTTTCGTGAGCCAGTGTTGGGATCGATCGGACCATACCGGCCGTTATCGATGTTCCAGGCAGTCTCGAATAGGCGAAGGTCTTCCGTATTCGCCTGAATCGCTTTGAGGAGAACACGGTTGGCTTCTTGGTGATCGCCGATGGCTTCGTAGTATCGGAACGCGGAGGTCTGGCCGTCTACCCGTACGGGTTCACTGGAGTAGAGCAGACCTTTCGCCTCAGCCGATTTGGCCAACTCCCGCCCGAGTTTCGATATGTTCGCTTTAGTTTTCCGCATCGCCTGTTGATCATAACGATCGATGCAATCACTTGCCGCCACCCTCATGTACGCAGCAAAGAGAGCAATAGGGTGTCCCGCTTGTTCCGCCTTCTGCAGGGCAGCCGACTGGGCCAAGGCCGCGTTCTTTTCATCGTCACTTAAACACGGATCATCCGCACGTACGGCAGGAGCCATGAGTACCACAACGATCAGGGAGTATCCGGCCAGTCTTATCAGGCGCATGGGTGACGACCTCCGTTCATTTGCCGAATAGGCCCTTCATCATCTTGTCGACATCGACGGGGAGATCCCCTCCGGTTCCGTTCCCACCGTCTGGATGTTCTCGAGATTGTTTTCGGTTCGCCCGCCGCTGTTCGGCATTCTTTCGAAGCTCCTCAAGGTTGGGCATACCAGCCCCTCCCATCAACGCACCCATGTCGTTTTTCGTGTACCCCGCAGGGATTTCAAAGAGGGCGGGATTTTGTTTTTCAAGCTTGAGGTTGGTCAACTCGCTGGTCATGCGCATCTTCTTGTCGCCCTCTTTGGAGAGCATATCCATCTTGACGGTAATCCCTTCTTTCGTCGTCCAGAAGAATCCTCCGAACTTCCCCGAGCCATCCTTCTTCACGGCGACAATCTTGGACTTTGTGGTTGTCATACCGTTTACCGTCTCCTGGCCGACCTCAGTCTGTTCGACGATCTCGAATGCATCGGTGCCGGACGCATTGGAATCGGTCATCGGCATTTCCATATACATATTTCCCATCAACTGCCAGATCACCTTCTTGTCCTTCCGAATGATCATGGTCATTCCGTCTGATACACCCATTTCCATCCGGTCTTTGTTGGCCGCATGATAGACGCGTGACGTCATTGTCATGCCGCCTTCTGTCTCCATCGTGCTGTCGGCCGAGTAGTCTACCTGGACTTCCGGTGGAGGCGCCGCACTGACAATGGCAGGGAACAGGAACATACAACTCAGCAACCCGGCGTCACGCAACAATCTCATCGGCACATCCTCCTCAAGAAGGTTATGGTGGCAGGGAAGCGTATCGAGGTTCACGAGGGACAGTCAATAAGCAGAAGCCATGAGCCTGACCGTCAGGGATACTCCAGAGCGATGGGGAAAGTAGCCGCATAGCCGTCGTTCGTGGCCACAGGATCCAGCAGCAGTTGGTCACCGCCATGACGAAAGATGAAATCCTGGTGGTTTCGCACTCTCCGTGGACCCATCGCCGCATACGGCTGACTGGCCTGTACATGATCGGTCACTTCATCGGGAAAGTAGACTTGCGAGGTGAACTCCAGACCCCGGCGAGCCGTCGTCGCCGTGCGAATCTTCACGTGGATATGCACGGTCCGGATGGGGTACCAGCCCGGATAGATCGTCAGAAACCGAGCCTCACCTCGGGCGTCTGTTGTCTGATACCCTCGCAAGAACTTCTGACCGATTGTGCTAAAGCCTGGGTCCCGAACATCGGAATACAGTCCTGCCGCATCGCAGTGCCAAATATCCACCCGGGCATCCGGTAATGGGTAGCACTCACCAGCACGAAGGCGAGACATCTGGAAGGTCAGCATCAAAGGTGTCCCTGCGGTGCGTCGCCCATTGGTCGGATCTACCCGAATATCAGATCGATGTAATCGTTCATCGACAAAATAGGGGCCCTCGGTTTGTTCCGGACGGACGATGCAGGGAGAGCGGGGTAAGCTGCTGAGAGTGTCCGCCACGGCCAGTCTTCTTCCGGTAAGGTACGCGAGACCCGTAGTTCCCAGCCAAACCAGTGCGTCACGGCGAGAAAGAACTCCTATCACGTCCCCAGTCACTACCTTCTCCTGAGCCGTGGGTGGACACTCGAAGGCGCTGGCGGCGGAGACGAAAATGACGGGGACCTTGGTGAAAAAGAGCGAGAGGGGCCGTAGAACCCACGCCCGCCGTAGTAACCACCATACCCCCAGTATGGTCCCCATAAACTGCCGTATCCACTATAGGGATAGTAACCGCTATATGCATAGGGCGGATAATAGGCTCCATAGTACGGACTCCGATCCCGTCGTCTTTGTGCCGCGATGCTGTTCCAATCTATGATATGTTTTACCTCCAGCATCGGGTAGGTATAGTCCCTTTCATCAAGAGGCCTGATAGTCTCACCTGTTACAGTCCCAATAACAGTAATGGGCGTCCCCTCAGGGAGACTAGCAGGATCCAAGAACGTTTCTCGAACGGCCAGGAATCGTCCCTCAGAATGTAGACGATCTTCCGTCAACGGTCCATCTTTTGCGCTCGGAAGCTGCAAGACTTCAAGTTCAGTTCCCGCATCTTTCCGTTTCGCCCGGATGACAGTCCCACCAATCATCACCGTTCGGCCGACGTATTCACTGGGAGCACGCTTCAAATCCGCGAACCGAACGCTCGTATCAATCTCTTTTTCCAACCACAGCGGAACACCGAGAAGTTCCGTGTCACGTTGTACTTGATGGATCGATTCTGCACATGCCGAGCCAAGGAGTGCCACACCGACTAGGGAAGCGATCACCATCAGGCGAGACATAGTCATTCTCCTCTTAGAAGTGAAACGACAGTCCGCCAAGGATATGCTGTGCCCGGTAGTTCCCCCTAAACCCGCCAAGATCACCGAATGCTTGATCAAATGTGAAGGTCGAACCCATATACTTATATTCTCCAAAGATGGCAATTTGAGGCGTGAGGAACGCACGCAATCCAGCGAGAACATTCCACACCACGGCTGAGTCGGTATCACTCCGCACCGTTGCAGTATCGCCGATGTGGGCGATGGCAGCACCTACACCGACGCCACCATAAGGCTGCAACGTCCGACCTGGGTAGCGAACAATGAAGTTGGCGCTCACAGTCGTCACTCTCATATGAATCCCCGGATCAGCATCCAACTGCTTAATGTGCGGCGTGGTGTGCAAGACTTCTCCTTCGATCCCATACCAACTATGCCCTGGGAAATATCCGACCTTGGCGCCGTAGGTAATCGAGTTCTGAAGATCGAAGTCTACAAAAGGACCAGGCACTCCAGCCTGAGATCCTGTTCCAGCAATACTGTTGATGCGATCCGCAAAGTTTATCCCCGCAGTTCCAGCGACATACATCTCTGCTGGTGCAGAAATCGGCTTCATACTGAGGATCATGAGCGTCGCTCCTAAAAGTAACTGCCTCGCAACTACCGAGATCTGTGCATGCATGTTCTTGCTCCTTCGAGACATCATACCAAAAGTTTTGTGCGTGCATAGTGCCATCATCAGAGGTAACCGAAGTTTGCGAAGAACCAGATTGAGGAGTATGGTCGCGTTCCTCTCCAGAATCACTCCGTATCACAGATTCGCTAAAATTTGAGTTGACAGATCGACTGCCGTCAAGACATATGGTGTAAGCCCTAGGGAATACAGCAAGACGATAGGATTCCGATGGCACTTCACTTTATGAGGAAGGAGCTGAACATGGGATTGATGGATCAATTGGGACAAGCCGTTGGTGGAATGATGGGCGGCCAGAGCGGTCAAAATCCCCTTTTGCAAGCGGTGGCAGGCCTTCTCGGCAAGGATAGCGGGATCGGGGGACTGGCCGGACTCGTTCAGGCATTTCAGAAGAATGGACTCGGTGACCTCGTCAACTCATGGGTGAGCACGGGACAAAACATGCCGGCCACACCAAACCAAATTGAACAAGGCCTTGGAGGAGATCTGTTAAACCAGCTCGCCGGTAAAGCCGGACTGTCCTCCGGCGCTGCAAGCTCACAGCTTGCCGGTCTCCTGCCAGATCTGATCGACAAGCTGACACCAAACGGAAAGATCGAAGCCGGTGGACTCGATCAGCTCATGAAATTGGTTCAAGGAAAGATGGGTGCCTGAGGAAGGGCGTACACCGCACAGTCCATCATCCGTTCACAACACGAGGATGCGCACACGGGACCGGCTCGTTGTCTGTATCGCCATCGGGCTGGTCGCGCTGTCGGCGTTTTGGGCATTACGTGAGCTGCCATCCTCCAGATCGACACCTGAGGACGCAGCATTTCCCACCCTCACGTCGGAAGCGATTCCGTTGGTCACAGGTGATGAATCTATCACTGACATCTTCACCCGATCGGGGTGTCCAGTCTGTCATCTCATTCCCGGAATCCCTGGCGCCAACGGCCAAGTCGGCCCACCGTTATGGCTCGGCACGACAGGCAGAGAACGACTCAGTGACCCCACATATCACGGGAGCGCCACGACCGTGCACGAGTACATCGTTGAATCCGTATTGGAGCCGCAACACTTCATCGTCCATGGGTACCCAGAGCATACGATGCCGGCTTGGTATGGATCCAAGCTCAGCGCTCTGGCGCTGGAAAAGATTGCGTCCTATCTGGAACATCAGGAAGAGGGGAATCGAGGCCCCTGAGAAGTGAGATGCGGTCGGCTTATCGCTTCCGGAGTGGTGTCACGTTACCGGACGCACCTCCTTGAATCTTGAATGCGTCCGTCCCGTGATCTCCCATCTGCTTATCGAGCAACGCGTTGACGGCCTCGTCCCCTTTGAGCCCTTCGAGTTTGATCTTGAGACGTAGATTATTGGCACTATCCGCATTGATGAGCGCCTGCTCCAGCGTGATCTTGTTCTCCTTATACAGTTGAAACAACACGTGATCGAAGGTCTGACACCCCTCGTCCACACCCTGTTCCATCGCTTCTTTGAGGATATCGACTTCGGCTTTCTTGATGAGATCCTTGATACGCGGGGTATCCAGCATGATTTCCAACGCGGGAACACGCTTGCCGTCGACTGATGGAATCAACCGTTGAGAAATAATGGCTCGCAAGTTGAGAGACAGTTGCAAATAGATTTGCGCATGGCGCTCGACTGGGAAAAAATTCATGATCCGTTCGATCGCTTGGTTCGCATTATTTGAGTGCAAGGTCCCGATACAGAGGTGACCGGTTTCGGCAAATGTAATAGCGGCTTCCATCGTTTCCGTATCACGAATTTCTCCGATCAGAATCACATCCGGCGCTTGACGGAGCGTATTCTTCAACGCGTTCTGGAAGGTCAGGGTATCGAAGCCGACTTCGCGCTGTGTAATGATCGACTTCTTATGTTGATGGACGAACTCAATCGGGTCTTCCACGGTAATGATATGGCCCTGATGCACGGTGTTGCGATGGTCGATCATGGCCGCCAGCGAGGTCGACTTACCGGAGCCGGTGGCGCCCACCACCAGCACAAGCCCGCGCTTGGTCATCGCAATATCTTTGATGATCGGCGGGAGTTGTAACTGCTCGACTGTTTGAATTTCGGCTTTGATGTGACGGAAGACCACCCCGACATTTCCTTTTTGCCTAAAGATGTTGACGCGGAAACGCCCCAACTCTTTATAGTAGAGCGCCAGGTTCATCTCCATCTTTTCTTCGAACTCGCTCCGTTGCTGACCTCGCATGAGCGCCAGTGCCAACGCCTCAAGTTGTTCGTTGGTGAACGGCGGAGCATCGGTCTGCTGGGTAACTCCATGGATTCGGTAGATCGGGGGAGCATCGACGGTTAAATAGAGGTCCGACGATTCGCGATCCACCATGACTTTCAAGAGACTTCGAACATCCATGATGAGACTCCGCCTTTGTGCCTACTCTACGCAGCTCCTGCAACTGGGGCCCCGAACAAATTGGGATTCATGCTCCGAGACTGCGCTTCGGCTTTATGGACGACTCCACGGGTCGCCAGTTCCAGCAACGCCATGTCCATGGTTTGCATCCCGTCCTTTTGGCTGGCCTGCATAATACCCGGAATCTGATGAAGCTTGGCCTCGCGGATGAGGTTTCGGACAGCCGTTGTGGCCACCATGATTTCCAGGGCCGCGACACGTCCGCCTGTTTTTTTCTTCAGTAACGTCTGTGTGAGCACGGCTTCCAGAGCCTCCGACAGCTGGGTCCTAATTTGGGCTTGTTGCGCCGGCGGAAATGCATCGATGATACGGTCGATGGTTTTCGGAGCGCTCGACGTATGGAGTGTCCCGAAGACTAGGTGTCCGGTTTCCGCCGCAGTCAACGCCAGTTGGATGGTTTCGAGATCTCGCATTTCGCCCACGAGCACGATGTCCGGATCTTCTCGAAGCGCCGATTTCAGCGCATTGGCGAAAGACAACGTATGGACACCCAGCTCCCGTTGATTGACCAAACACTTTTTAGACTTATGGACGAACTCGATCGGATCTTCGATGGTGATGATATGGCCCTCAAATGTGCTATTGAGATAATCCACCATCGCGGCAAGGGTGGTGGACTTTCCCGAGCCGGTCGGCCCCGTCACTAGAATCAATCCCTTTTCCTTATCGCAGAGTTGTCGCAAGATCGGCGGCATCCCTAACTTTTCTAACGGAAGAATGGTGGTCGGAATGTTCCGAAACACGGCTCCGAGTCCCCGCTGTTGCACGAACACATTCACTCGGAAGCGGGCGATGTCCCCGAGCTCAAAGGAAAAATCACACTCCCGTTTTTCTTCGAAGGTTTTCCGTTGGGAATCGCTCATCATATCGTAGATGAGGGCGTGTGTTTCATCAGGCGTCAGGGGAGGGTGGTCCAGCTTTTTCAAATCCCCGTGAATACGAATCATCGGGGGTTCACCGGCACTGGTATGACAATCCGAAGCACCTTCTTTGACTGCAAACGTAAGCAGCTTAGAAATATCCATCGCCCGTGATCCTCAATGCGTCAGGGTTAGAGATGAGGCGAACACTTCCTGTGCATCATGCCACAGGAAACCCGGAAAGCAAGAAAATAGGCGGAAGATGCGAACCAAGGCAGTGGGAATCAGACAAAGCCTGTTTCACGAATCACGAGTCGCAGCGCATGGAGGGCTTGGTCGATCTGGTCGATGGTGTGCTCCGAGGTCACGGTGAAGCGGATCCGACTGGTTCCATCTGGAACGGTGGGTGGGCGAATAGCCGTCGCATACACCCCATGCGAGAGCAGGCGTTCAGCGAATGTCGAGGCAGAGGCGGCATCACCGAGCACAACCGGTAAAATAGGACTGCCAGTCGGAGGGAGCGTACACCCAAGGCCTTTTAGTCCATCGAAGAAGCGTTGTCGATTCGACCAGAGTCGCGCCCGACGTTCCGGTTCACGATCAAGCACCGTCAAGGCCGCTAACGATGCAGCGGCGACGGCGGGAGGAAGCGCGGTGGTAAACATAAACGAGCGGGCGGTATTGATTACGTACTGAACAAGCTCATGCGTGCCTACTAGGAACCCGCCATAGCTGCCCAGCGCCTTACTTAGCGTGCCCATATGAAACGGGATCCGGTGCTCCAAGTCAAAATGCTCAATAGTACCTCGTCCAGTCCGTCCCATAATACCGGTTCCGTGTGCATCGTCGACATACAACATCGCCCCATATCGTTCGGCCAACGACACTAAGTCAGGCAGCGGAGCGAGATCACCATCCATACTAAAGACCCCCTCCGTGATGATGAGGGTGGGACGATCTGTGGTGCGATTCCTAAGGAGAGACTCAAGATGGTCACAATCACCGTGGCGAAAGACTCGAAAGTCTGCCTGACTTAATCGACAAGCATCGATCATACTGGCATGACACAATCGATCCGCCAAAATGAGGCCACCGCTTCCAATAAGCGTAGGAATGACACCAAGATTGGCAAGGTACCCAGCCCCAAACAGCAGGGAAGCTTCCGCTCCCTTAAACATCGTCAGTGCCGTTTCGAGCTGCACGTGTGGAGGTAATGTTCCACTGACCAAACGGGAAGCACCGGACCCCGTTCCATACCGTTCGGTGGCCATGCTCGCAGCCTGCACAACTTCTGGATGCATGGTCAGTCCGAGGTAGTCGTTGGACGACAGCAAGATCACCTCGCGTCCTCCATAGTGGATGCTCGACCCGGTCGCCGATTCCACCGGTCTCAATGCGCGGAGCAACGACTGTTCACGGAGTTGTTGAAGTTTTGCTTCAAACATCTTCTGATCCCCATCATCATTCATGGTCCGCTCTGCTGCGTTCTACCTTCATAGCCTGCAAGTCCTCATCACATTGACAAGGAAATTCATTCCTTAGTATAAGACAACGGTTATGCAGCAGAAAGCTGGTGACAACCGTTTAACTGACGTGATGGGTCCTTATGTCATATCGAATTAAAGTTCCGCCTCGGACATTACCTGTTGATGAAGCTCACTTAGTGAGTGGATTGGAACATTGGGTGCTCGGACTGCAGCGGTATCGATGGTCCATCATGGTAGGATTCATTCTTCTGCTGCTCACGGCCGGTGGTATATGGGGTGTCTTTTGGTATGACGCAGAAAATGCCAGCAAGGCCCAAGAAATCGAGCGAGAGGCCACCCTGCATCTCTTCACACGGCCGGGGAACGATCCACAGAAAGCGGCCGCAAACGTGAATGAAGCGATTGCGCTCTACAAGAAGGTGGTTGAGGAATATCCGAGAACACCAACCGCCCCTCTTGCGCAATTTAGTCTGGGTAATGCGTTCCTTCAGGCAAACAATCTTGACTCGGCCATCGACTCATACAAGCAATTTATTTCGACGTACGGGTCGAACATCTCGCTTCTAGGGCTTGTTCACCAAAAACTTGGGTACGCCTACCTGTTAAAAGGAGACATCGACCAAGCCGCGAGGACGTACTCGTCGATACTTGAGATCCCGGGGGCAATGAACCGTGACTATGCGCTGTTTGAACTGGCACGACTGGAAGAAAATCGGTCAAAACCTGACGCTGCACTTAAACATTATCAAGATCTGATCAAAACGTACCCTGACTCTCCCCTGACCAGCGAGGCCGCCGTGCGGGTGAAGGTCCTCGAGGCTAAGAAACCTTCGGAACCGGCTACGACCGCCACAGAAGTTCCTATTTCCCCAGCACCCTCTAAGCCATAGGAGGTTCATTCCCTCTGGCCAAGCGTTGACCATCCGGCAGACCAATTCTCCAAGGTCGCGGCTTGCTACCGAGCGATATTGAGGAGGTCCCCAGCACGGATGAGGCTACCGGAGAGGTTATTGCGGGCCTTCAGTGTCTGAATGGGAATACCGAACCGACGGGAGATTTTCCCAAGCGTATCTCCCCCCCGAACCCGATACCACTGAGAAGAACTGACCTTCCCCTGCCGAGTTTGTCGGGTCTTCCGGATCTGAGTCCGCTTGGAAGGAGCGACCTTCGCGAACCTGTGCGTCGGAACTCGCTCGAGTAGTTTGAGCACCTTGGCACTCGACCCGACCGGAACTTTCAAATGATAGGCCGTATCATCGGGAGGAGTCGCATCTCGTCGAAGTTCAGGATTCAGGAGCCTGAGTTCGTCGTACGGAATACCCGTGACGTTGGAGATCGCCCGAAAATGCAACGGACGAGTCACAATCACTTCCTCAAACTCATGCGGAGCCACCGGAACTTGGTTAAATCCGTATTGGTCGGGGTTCCGCGCAATGATCGTGGCAGCCATGATGCGCGGGACGTACTGTTTTGTCTCTCGCCGGATATGTTTCGTTCTCGAAATCTCAGAAAATGATTCCGCCCGAGCCTTATTGAGCGCACGCTGGACCTTTCCCTCACCCGCGTTATATGCCGCCATTGCGAGAGGCCAGGTTCCGAAGAGATCGTACAAATCCCGGAGGTAACGGGCGGCCGCTATCGTTGACTTAATGGGATCTCGCCGCTCGTCCACATAGTGATCAATGCGTAACCCGTAGATCTTTCCAGTTCCTTTCATGAACTGCCATGGTCCCGTCGCTTTCGCGCGAGAGTAGGCATAGGGATTGAATCCACTTTCGACAAGAGACAGATGAACAAGGTCGCTCGGAAGGTCGAACTCAGCGAAAATGTCTTCGACCAAGGGGCGATATCGGTTAAGGCGCAAGAGCCACTGTTCAAATCGGTCCCGGATTGACGTATTAAAGAAACGAATATGGCTCTGCACGGTTTGATCAAAGACAACCGGAATGTTATAGACTGGACCGAGATCCTCCTTGCGCTCTGCCTCCACCGCTTCGGCTACGTCCTCCTTGGGTGCCTCACCCTTATCCTGTGTATCCCCCTCGGATGGGGAGGCTGTCAATTCAGGCTCCAGCTCAGGTTCCAACGGAACCAAATTCGCATCAACATCCTCGTTCTCCGGTGACGCTGCATCAGTGTCGACATCCTCGTTCTCCGGTGACGCTTTCGCCTCCTGGGAATGGGGATCAGCCTCTGAGGAGGTCTCCTGAGCGGGACTGTTCTGTTCGACGGGAGCTGTCGCCTGGGCCAAACCGATGGGACGAAGACCCGTAGCGAGCGATGGAGAGGCTGATAGGGCAACACTTATCGTAAGGATTACTGCCAGCCTCACGTCCATACCCCACAGTTGTTTCCAGGTCCGTATCATGATCATGAAGAATACCAGTTGAGAGCCTATCGATCTGCCGGGGACTTGTCAAGAAATCGCATGGGCAAAATGTTCCCACTCAGCGATGTGATCCTGACGATTCAGAAGGGAACACCGTCGTTTAGAGCGACGACGTCTTGCAGACAATGCTTGGTGTCGTAAAGAGCGAAAGTCCTGATAGCACGGCTAGTTCTGTAATTCGATTTCTTGACAGTCTCCCACCCCAAATGATAGCGTACGGCCTCTTCAAACGGGTATCCCACCAGATTTACAGTGTTATTTTGTGAGGAGGTTTGATCGATGCTGAAGCGCTATCTCTTGGCCCCTGGTCCCACGCCCGTCCCGCCCGAGGTATTACTGGCGATGGCCCGCCCGATGATTCATCATCGCGCTCCCGAATTCGACCCGGTGTTCGCTGAAGTGCGCGAGGGCCTGAAATGGCTTTTTCAGACACAGAATGATGTCCTCATGTTGGCGGCTTCGGGAACGGGTGGCATGGAAGGCGCCGTTTCAAACTTTCTTTCGCCGGGCGACAAGGCACTGTATGTCAACGGCGGAAAATTTGGTGAGCGCTGGGGAAAGATCTGCAAGACCTTTGGCGTACAGGCGACCGAGATCAAGGTCGAATGGGGACATGCCGTCAACCCTCAACAAGTGGCCGATGCCCTCAAGAAAGATCCATCGATCAAGGCCGTCTATGTGCAGGCCAGCGAAACATCGACCGGAGTCTCTCATGACGTGAAAGCCCTGGGGGACATCGTTCGAGGCCATGACAATACGATCTTGGTGGTTGACGCCATTACCGCACTGGGCGTGTTCGATATCAAGACCGACGCATGGGGACTCGACGTCGTGATTACCGGATCCCAGAAAGCCTTGATGCTGCCTCCCGGAATGGCCTTCGTCAGCGTGAGTGACAAAGCCTGGGGATTGGCCGACAAAGCCAAGAACGCCGCATTCTATTTCAATTTCAAGAAAGAACGTGAAAGCCAGGTAAAAAACCAGACCGCCTATACTCCGACCGTCTCGCTCATTATCGGTCTCCAAGAAGTCTTTCGAATGATGAAAGCGGAAGGCCTCGAGAAGATGTTTGCCCGGCAAGGTCGGTTGGCTCATGCCATGCGCGAAGGCGTGAAGGCGGCCGGCATGAGTCTCTTTCCCAAAGAATCTCCCAGCGATGCCCTCACCGCCGTGTGCGCACCGGATGGAGTTGATGGACAGGCGATCTATAAGAACCTCCGCGTTCAGTACGGGATGACAGCAGCGGGAGGCCAAGATCACCTGAAAGGAAAGATCTTCCGACTCTCCCACATGGGATATGCCGATTCCTTCGATGTCATCACGGCCTTAGCTGCGACCGAGATGGTCTTAAAAGGACTCGGGCATCCAGTCAAGTTAGGCAGCGGTGTCGGGAAAGCCCAAGAACTCTTACTAGCGAAGTAACCACGACGAGGAAAAACATGGCTGCAGTGGGCATGAAAATTTTGATCAGCGACAGCCTCTCGAAGCAAGGGGTCGACGCGCTCGAGAAGGCGGGATTCACGGTCGTCGTGAAATCCAAGATGCCGAAGGACGAGCTGTTCAAGGAAATCAGGGATGCCGATGGGTTGATCGTGCGATCCGGCACGAAGGTCACGGCTGAACTCATTGCCGCAGCCGAAAAGCTCAAAGTCGTCGGACGGGCCGGGTCAGGTTTGGACAACGTGGATACACCAGCCGCCACACGGCGAGGAATCGTCGTGATGAATACGCCTGGAGGCAACACGGTTACGACCGCCGAACATACGATGTCGATGATCTGCGCCATGAGCCGACGCATTCCCCAAGCGACCGCCTCCGTGAAAGCCGGCAAATGGGAAAAAGATAAATTCATGGGCGTGGAGCTCTACAACAAGGTGCTCGGCATCATCGGTGCGGGACAGATCGGAAGTCACCTGACCAAGATGGCGCAGGGGATCGGTATGAGTGTCGTCGCATTCGATCCCTACTTGGCGCCGGAGCGAGCCGAACAGATGGGCGTGACGATGGTCGATCTCGATGAGCTCTTCCAACGCGCCGATATTATTTCGGTTCACACACCATTGACCCCAGAAACCAGAGGGATCATTAACACGCAAGCAATCGCTAAAATGAAACCAGGCGTGTTGATCGTGAACTGTGCTCGCGGCGGGATCATCAATGAAATTGACCTCTGTGAAGCCTTGAAAACTAAACGTGTGGCTGCCGCCGCCTTTGACGTCTTTGAGGAGGAACCCGTAAAACCGGACAATCCTCTGCTGCCCCTAGACAACTTTATCTGCACTCCACACATCGGAGCGCAAACAACCGAAGCTCAGGAGAATGTCGCCATTGGGATCGCGGAACAGATCGTCGACTACTTTACAAAAGGCGTCGCGAGAGGTGCCGTGAACATACCGTCTGTCGCTCCGGAACTACTGCCCCGGTTGCAACCTTTTCTCACACTGGCCGAAAAGATCGGTTCCCTTCAAACGCAACTGATTCAAGGAGGAACTGAGCGAGTCGTCGTCGAATACAGCGGTGAAGTCGCCACGCTGTCGGTCGCACCACTGACCATCGCGGTCTTGAAAGGATTGCTGACGCCGATCTTGGAGCACCCAGTCAACTATGTCAACGCACCGATCGTCGCGAAAGAGCGTGGTATCGAAGTCAAAGAAATCAAGAGCACGGATGCCGGTGATTTTACGAGTCTCATCCGAGTTCGCGTTGAAGCCGGCAAGATGTCGCACCAGGTAGCCGGAACGCTCTATCATAAGAAAGAACCACGGATTACGGAAATCGACCAATTCAAAGTCGAAGTCGTACCGGAAGGACACATGTTGTTGATACACAATGTTGACCGACCGGGCGTGATCGGCATGGTCGGAAAGGTCTTGGGTGACCATGGTATTAACATCCTCCGGATGCAGTGCGCGTTGGAAAAGCGGGGAGGGGACGCGTTGCTGATCATCGGTTCCGACACGGAGTTTCCCGCCTCGGCCCTGGACGAAATCCGATCGAGCTCGAACATTCGTTCTGTCAAGATCGCAAACCTCTCATAACGGTGTTCGTCATGAGGGTGTTATGACCTTTGCTCCTCCGACTCGTCGTCCTTCATCGGAGAAGCTCTCTCCTGCCCATGAACACTCATTAGTCCCTGTGGGGATGGCCACCATCCTTCCGGCGGCCGCAGGTTACCTGAGACAACTCGAGTCGGATCTTCTCACCAGCTTTCATCGGTATGGCTACGATGAAATTATCCTCCCAACGTTCGAGTATTTCGATGTCCTCGCGCCTGGCCTTGAACCGGCCTTACTGGAGCAGTCCTACAAGATCGTCGATCGGACGACCGGCCGAATTCTGCTACTGAGGCCGGATGTCACCGCACAAATTGCACGAACGGTGGCCATGGGTATGCTCGGCACTCGGATGCCGCTGCGTTTGTCATATCGAGCCACGGTGTTTCGCTATGAGCCTGAACATGCCGGACGTGATCGAGAACTCTTTCAAGTCGGTGCTGAGCTGATTGGCGCTGATGACCCGTCCGCAGATTGCGAGATCATCATGTTGATGATCGAATCCCTACGCCAGATCGGATTGCCTTCCTTCAAGATTTCGCTCGGGCACGTCGGGTTTTTTAAAGGACTGCTCGTGCGCGCCGGATTGTCTCCAGATGGCCGGAAACGGGCGGAGCAGGCCGCAGCGAGAAAGGACTTCCCCTGGCTCGGAGAAATCCTCTCGCACGAGCGCGTAGGCAAGCGATCCGTGCACGCAATTCTGGATGCACTGGAGCTTTGCGGGAAAGCGGACGTCCTTGCGAAAGGACGCGTCTTGGCTAGGGGTGAACAACAGCTGCTCCGATCCTTAGACCGATTGGCGACGGTCTATGACTCGCTTGGCGCGATGGGATCGCAGGATGACGTGCTCCTGGATCTCGGAGAATTTCGGGAGTTTGAATATTATGACGGAATCGTGTTCGATGTCTTCACAGACGGCATCGGAATCGAGTTAGGCGGCGGCGGGCGATACGATCGTTTGATTGGCCGTTTTGGTCGAGATATTCCGTCTACCGGATTCGCGCTCAATGTAGATCGGATCTTTCGTGGACTGAACCTCGTTCATGCCCCAAAGGCTATGACGTCGGCAATCCTTGTCGTCGGTCCTGTGACTCGGACGAAAGAGATCCTGTCGGTGGCCCAACAACTCCGTCAGACAGGTGCTCGAGTCATTCAACGAGCCGTGACAGCATCGGCTCGTGATCTTGTCAAGGTAGCCGCCGAGGCTGGGCTCGACGCTGGTGCTCCTACCACAATCGTCGTTGGTTCAGAGACCATTCACCGTGGGCATGTGACTGTACTCCAACATCGTGAACATGACCATCATGGAAAAGCTGCCGCTCCAGTTCACACAAAAATCATGTCGCTGCGTGACCTTCTTGCAAGCCTCAGCTCGGACTTCGAAGGTGTGTCATGAAATCCGTTGGCGCCGTCGACCTCTCTCAACCGAAACTCCCTCCACAGAATCTTGAGGCAGAACAGTCGGTGCTTGGGGCTATCCTCCTAGATAACGCTGCCATGCCGAAAGCCATGGAACTCCTCGTCGAGGAAGATTTCTATCGGACGGCTCACAAACGCATCTACCAAGCCATGCTGGAACTGTCCGACACCGGCGAAGTGATCGACCAAATCACGCTGACCGAGCAGCACAAGTCTCGTGGGGAGCTTGAGGCGATCGGAGGCGCCGCCTATCTCGCAGAACTTGTCCAGATGGTCCCGAGCTCGGCCAATATTCGGTACCACTGTAAGATTGTACGCGACAAGGCTGTCGCGAGGCAGTTGATCAGCACCTCCACGGAAGTGTTGACCAGGGGGTATGAAGGGACGGCTTCTATCGATGACCTTCTTGATTTTGCCGAGCGATCGGTCTTCAGCATCGCACAAGGCAAGCTCGAGCGTGCATTTAGTCCGATCAGCCAGGTCATTAAGGAAAGCTTGGATGTCATCGATCAGCTCTCAAAACGAAAGGAACACGTCACGGGTGTCCCGACCGGTTACTACGACCTTGACGATCTCACAGCAGGGTTACAGGCCTCCGATCTAGTGGTGGTGGCGGGACGGCCCAGCATGGGAAAAACGAGCCTGGCATTGGGGTTTGCCACGCATGCCGCCATCCATGCCAACGCCGTCGTCGGCATTTTCAGCCTCGAAATGTCCAAGCCCCAGATCGTGCTCCGTATGCTCAGCACGGAGGCACGAGTCGATTCGCACGCGCTGCGAACCGGGAAGCTCCAAAAAGAAGATTGGTGGCGTTTGGCAGAGGCTGCAGGACGGTTGGAGCAAGCACCGATTTTTATCGACGACACCGGCGGCATTACCGTTCAACAGATGCGCGGCAAGGCTCGACGACTCAAGGCTGAAAAGGGGCTGGATTTGCTCCTTGTGGACTACTTGCAGCTCATGCAAGGACGTAGCGATTCTGAATCTCGCCAACAGGAAATCTCCGATATCTCCCGCTCATTGAAAGCCTTGGCCAAGGAACTCAATGTCCCGGTGGTCGCCCTCTCGCAGTTGAGCCGCGCGGTCGAGGCGCGCAAGCCTCCGATCCCTATGCTCGCAGACTTACGTGAGAGCGGGGCGATTGAACAGGATGCCGATGTCGTCATGTTTATCTACCGAGAAGATGTGTACGACCAGAATTCGGAACGCAAGGGGATCGCCGACATCATCGTGAGCAAACATCGCAACGGGCCCATCGGAAAGCGAGAACTGTTTTTCCAAGACCGTTTTGCCAAATTTGAAAGTCTCGATCTGCGCGAAGCCTAACCTGGTTTGCGCAACACTGGAACTCTCGGTATAATCTTCCTTGTTCCTTCTATATCCACATCCGAACGAACACCGGTAGGGAAATCCCCCATGGCTTGGAGCTTTCGATCGCCTGGTCATCATCTCACTGTCCAGGGAATCAGACTGACCATCCTGTTTCTGCCCTGTGTCCTGGTCGCGTGCGCGACCGCGACTCAGCCACACCTGACGGAGCCGCTTCCTGCCACGACCACGCAGCAAGCGCCACAGGCCGCTCCAGAATCTGATGCCACCTATCATTTCATGATGGGGCATCAAGCGGAGCTCGCCCAAGATCTAGATACCGCGTTGAAGGAGTACCAGGCTGCACTCAAGGCCGATCCGCAATCCTATGAAGTCAAATCGAGACTGGCAGCTCTGCATTTTGCACTCGGTGATACGACGAAGGCCGTACAATACGCCGAGGAGGTCGGACAAGGGTCCGGACAAGACCCTCAACTCCTGACGCAGATGGCGGGTATTCTCGCCAGCGCGGGAAAACCAGAACGGGCACTCGACGTATTGGATCAAGCAATCGCACGCAAGCCAGAGCGAGGAGAGTCGTACTTTCCCAAAGGGCTTATCTTACTCAATCAAAAGCGAGTCGTCGAAGCCGAACAGGCGGTGAAGAAAGGTTTGCAATATACCCCGGACTCACCGGTCGGCTATTACTATTTAGGTCGCATCTCTATTGAAGCCGAAAATCTTGAACAGGCCCTCTCCAGCTTCGACCGCGCGATCACCGTCAACCCATCTTTTGAGCCAGCGTATCTGGCGCAAGCGTCGGTCTATGAATCTCGCCAAGAGAAAGACAAGGCCATTGCCGTTTTGAAAAAATATCTTTTACAGGTGAATCCCCGAAACCGAGAAGTTCGTCAGCATCTGGTCCAACTGTACATCGCCACCAAAGACTATGCCGGTGGTCTTGCGGAATTGGAAACGATGCTGGAGGAAAACCCCGGAGATCTGGATGCACAATTACGCATGGCACTGATCCATGGAGAGCAGAAAGAGTTTTCAAAGGCGATCGATCAATTAACCGATATTCTAAAGGCCAAACCAGCTGAATTAAAAGTTCGTGATTACCTTGGATATTTGTACGAGGAGAGCAAGGACGTTCCCAAGGCGCTGGAAACCTATCGTTACAATCTTCACTTAGATCCACGGTTTGTCGACAGCCACATTCATCTTGGGGTACTCCTCTATCGGCTCAAGCAATTTCCAGAGGCAGTCACACATCTAGACGAAGCCGTTCGGCTCATGCCAAAACAACCCGAACCTCACATTGTGTTGGGCTTGGCCCATCTGCAAAGCGAGGAGTTCGAAAAGGCTTCTCAAGCGTTTTTAGAAGGGATTCGTCATAATCCAAAAAACGCCGACCTCCATTTCAATCTCGGTACGGTCTACGACAAGCTGAATCGGTTCGATGATGTGGAGCGCGCGATGGAAACAGCGCTGTCCCTTGATCCCCATCATGCTGATGCCTTGAACTATCTGGGATATAGTTATGCCGAGCGAGGGATTAAGATCGATCAGGCGCTGTCCCTTACGAAACGAGCGGTAGCGCTCAAACCGGAAAACGGATATTACGTCGATAGTCTTGGCTGGGCATTCTACAAATCGGGGCAGCTTTCCGAGGCACTCACGGAAATCAAACGAGCCGTCTCACTCGTCGGTGACGACCCTGTGATCTATGAGCATCTCGGAGAGATTTACATGAAGCAGCAGAAGACGACCGACGCCCGCGACGCATGGCTTCACTCCTTGGAACTCGATCCTTCCAACGAAAAATTGCTCCAGCGGTTCCGCGAACAGGGCATGACTAATCCGGTTTATGAAGACCGGATCCAACAGGCCAAACGCCGTGTTTCGGAGAAAGCCCAAAATTCCCAGACTGCTCCGCAATCTCACCCTGACTAAATCCTCTTTCCTATTCTGAAATCGCTCTCACGTTACCTGCCTGAAAGATCGCTCTTATCCACCACTATCGAGGATACCGCTCTCACCAGATAGCCGAAACTTGGTGCCAATTCTTGGCAATCTCGAGCAGTTTGTGGAAGACATGAGTGCCCTGCATCAGCCTCACCTTTACCGGTTTTTCATAACTTGTTGCATCATAAGGGCCTAATGGTAGGCTAGGCCTTGGCACTGACCGGCACCAAACCTGCTATAGGCACAGGTAGGCGGCAACAGATGCGCCGCAGGTTATCAACCGGGCCGTCAGTGAACCATCAACAAGGAGGCAGTACAATGTTGAAGTCGCTCCGCAAACAAGAGGGTTTCACCCTCATCGAGTTGATGATCGTCGTGGCGATCATCGGGATCCTGGCGGCCATCGCCATCCCCAACTTCCTGCAGTATCAGATGAAGTCTCGGCAGTCCGAGGCCAAAACGAACCTTGGCGCCATTAAGACGTCCGAAGTATCGTGGCAGGGTGAACGTGGGTGCTTCTTAACAGTTGCCCTGGCACCAGCTGTGGCACCAGCGGCTGGTACCAAGATGCAGCCGCAGAACTGGAATGCAGTTGGTTCAGCATGGCTTCTTCCAACTGCTGCTGCCGCGACCGGATGGTGTGTCGGTGGTGGAGGCGCCGGTGTCTCGTTAGGGACATTTGCCAATCTAGGATTTCAAGCGACTGGTAACGTCCTCTATCAGTATGGGACCGGGACCTATGCTGTCTCGCATACCTCTTGCCTGGGGCCGACAGCTGCCCCGGCAGCATTGATTACTGCTGAGACTGGCGCCACGGATGTGGGCCCGACGGCAGCCGGCTTCAGAGCAACAGCGGCAAGCAACCTGGATGGAGACGCCGTTCTCTCGGTCTGGGCCTCGGCTGATAGCACGGGAGCATCAGACTGCGTACCGGGCATCTTCTAAGAACCGGTAGGTTCTCTGGAAAGCGAGTGTCCCGCCGGCTGCAAGCAGTCGGCGGGACCTCGCACGTTTAGGGCAAATCTTCCATGCCAGCAATTCAGTCCTCTGAAATTCCAACCCGCCTCTCCTCAAGACATACCACTTCTTCTGTGACGCAAGTCAGCTTCATATTTCTCGCTCTTGGGCTTCTGGCTTTCATCGTCTCGCTGCAAAAGAGCCTCGATCACCGTATTGATGCCCATACAACCAAGATCGAAGAGTTGGCCCATCTCCCGCGTGGAGAATATCTCAGGCCCGCCATGTTGGGCTATCATCATCTCGGTGCAGATGTCTTATGGTTGCGCCTTTTACAAGTCCTTGGCAAGAAGACCAATACGGCGGACGAATATGAATGGCTGTACCACGCGCTCGACGTCGTCACCACCTTGGACCCGCAATATGCCTACGCCTATTACGTCGGTGGGGTCGTGCTCAACAACTATGCCAATCGGGTCGACCTGAGCAACCGCCTGCTGGAAAAGGGGCATCGCGAAAACCCAGACGAATGGAACCTTCCCTTCTTGCTTGGCCATAACCATTACTTCGTCCTCGGGGATGCCCAAAAGGGAGCCGACTACATCAGCACAGCGGCGCGCACTTCTGGCGCTCCCGACTTCCTTCCTGGGTTAGCGACACGCATGCATGCGGAGGCCGGCAATCCCGAGGTTGCACTAGAGTTTCTCGAGGCGCTCTGGAGGGAGAATCCCGACCTCGTCGTCCGAGAAAAGCTAGAGACCCGTGCCAAAGAAGTAATAATCGAACGCGACCTCAGAACACTCGAACGCGCGATCGAACAATACCGGACACAGCATGGAATGATACCAAGGACACTCGCAGACCTCGTCTCTTCTGGATATCTTTCTCACATTCCAGAAGAGCCATTCGGCGGTTCGTATGACCTCAATGCCAAGACAGGACAGGTAGCGAGCAGTACCCATCCCACTCGGCTGAAAGTATTTCGGCGTGATTTGGAAGGCGGCATCTAGTCACTGGATCGCTCTATGAATATGACGCGTGAACAGATCGTAAGAATCGACCACCTGTCAAAAGTGTTTCGTGTCGGTTTTTGGGGACGGCGTGTGACTGCCGTTGATGACTTGTCGCTTGAAGTACAGCAGGGAGAGATCTATGGCTTTCTTGGACCAAATGGAGCCGGGAAGACCACGACGATCAAGATGCTGATGGGTCTCATCTATCCCAGCTCAGGAGCCGCGAGTCTTTTTGGACGGCCGATCGGTGACCACACGGCCAAGGTGAAAGTCGGATTTCTCCCGGAATCTCCATACTTCTACGACTACCTGACGAGTCGTGAATTTTTACGCTTTTACGGGCACCTCTTCGGACTACTTGGATCGACGCTCGAAAAGCGCATTGATGAGTTATTGGAGCTTGTCGGCATGACCCATGCGCGTGACCTCCAATTGCGAAAATTCTCAAAAGGCATGTTACAGCGGGTCGGGATCGCCCAGGCCATGATCAATGATCCGGAACTTGTCATTTTAGATGAACCGATGTCTGGACTGGATCCCATTGGTCGAAAGGAAGTGCGTGATCTGATTCTTCGTCTCAAGGAGTCCGGCAAGACCGTGATGTTCAGTTCACACATCCTTCACGATGCGGAGCTACTGTGTGATCGTGTTGCCATGATCATGAAGGGCAAATTGGTGGCCTGTGGTCACGTGTCTGAATTGATCGACCACGGAACCACTCAGGAGGTAGAAATGGTCGTGGATCGGCTCCCTCCCGAGGGTGTCGAAGCCCTACGTCCGTTCACGCTCAAAACTATGCTTCATGGGGAGCGCGTGGTTGCAATATTGGCCAGTCAGAGGCACGTCGAGGACGCGTTGGAGGTAATCAGATCACACCAGGCCAAACTCGTCTCTCTTCTTCCTCATAAGGCATCGCTTGAGGATCTCTTTATTCGTAAAGCGAGGGGAGTGCAGCAGGTTACCGAGGTTCCCGCATGAAAGTAATCTCGATTGCACTCAATACGTTCCGTGAAAATCTCAGAGATAAACTGCTCTACAACTTGTTGATCTTTGCGCTCCTCATGATTGGAAGCTCGCTGATCCTGATGCGCTTGACGCTGGGAGAATTTCATCGACTGATTTTGGATATCGGACTGGGCAGCATCAACTTCTTCGGAGTCTTGATCGCCATCTTCGTAGGAATCGGTCTCGTCAGCAAGGAAATAGAGAAGAAAACGATCTACACCATCGTCTCCAAGCCAGTTGCGCGCTTCGAGTTCCTCTTAGGCAAGTACCTGGGACTCAGCCTCACGTTGTTGATTAACACAGCCATCATGACGGCTGGACTATTAGCCGTGCTGTACGTTCAAGAGGTACCTGTCCATGGCGTCTTGTTCAAAGCGATCAGCATGATTATGCTGGAGTTCATGATCATCACGGCAGTCGCACTCCTTTTTTCCACCTTTTCAAGCGCCACATTCAGTGCCATTTTCACCTTGGCTCTGTATGTCATCGGACATCTCACACCAGATCTCAAGGCGTTTGGGGAAAAGATGGGAGGGCTAGGGAAAACGATCCTAGAAGGGATGTATTACGTCCTACCGAACCTCGACCGTTTCAATCTCAAAGGGCATGTCACCCATCAGCTTGATGTACCGGCAGGAGATCTCTTGGTGATTGGTCTTTATGGGATGGCCTACAGCGCATTCCTTCTCACCGTTGCCTCCGTTATCTTCCAACGGCGTGATTTTCGCTAACGATGACAGAAGCCGGACCGTGTCACATCTCGCGAGAGTAACACCGGGGTTCCTCCATTATGTCGTAATAGCCCCTTCGGATGCGGAGGACACATGCCTCGCGTACTTTCCCATCACCCCCGTGGTATAGCGCGGAGTAGGAAACTTGACCTTTTTGAGTCGTGCGCTGATTTCTTTCTGCGATACCAACACATCTAATCGGCGTTTGTGGATGTCGAACGTGATCACATCGCCATTTTTTACGGCAGCGATCGGTCCTCCCTTGACCGCTTCAGGCGCAACATGTCCGGCCATCAATCCATGCGTGGCACCGGAGAAACGCCCGTCCGTGAGCAAGGCCACGGAGTCGCCGAGTCCGGCTCCCACAATGGCTGCGGTCACACCCAACATTTCCCGCATGCCAGGCCCCCCAGCCGGGCCTTCGTACCGGATGACCACGACGTCGCCCGGCTTTATTTGACCGGCCTTCACGGCCACAAATGCATCTTCCTCTCGATCATAGACTTTTGCCGGCCCTTGAAACTTGGTCATCGAATGGCCGGCCACCTTGACCACACAGCCTTCCGGTGCCAAATTTCCCTTCAGAATCACAAGCCCACCTGACGGCTTGATCGGGTGGGTGAGGGGACGCAAGACTTGTTGACCTAGTGTTTCTTTGGCGGAAGAGGCTTCCTCACCAATCGTTCGTCCCGTCACTGTCGGTTGAGTACCATGGAGGAGTCCGGCATCAAGCAGTCGTTTTGCGACCAAGGTCGTACCACCTGCAGCAAAAAGATCCGCCGCGACATACTGTCCTCCCGGTTTGAGATCGGCCAAGAGGGGGACCTTTCGATTGATCTTGTCAAAATCGTCGATGCTGAGTTTGACTCCGGACTCGCGAGCGATGGCGAGCAAATGCAGGACGGCATTCGTCGACCCTCCGGTGGTGGCAACGGCCGCAATGGCATTCTCCAGCGACTTACGCGTGATGATCTGGCGCGGACGGAGATTCTGTTTGACGAGATCCATCACCATCTGACCGCACTCAAATGCCACATCATCTTTTCGGCCATCCATGGCAGGAACTCCATTACGGCCCATGGGTGAAATGCCGAGGAACTCAAACGCAATGGCCATTGTATTGGCAGTGAACTGTCCTCCGCAGGCTCCAGGCCCAGGACAGGCATGATCTTCTAGGTCTTTGAGTTCGGCGTCGGTCATCTTTCCTGATGCATGTTTGCCGACCGCTTCAAAGACATCCTGAATCGTGACGTCATGCCCTTGAAACTGTCCTGGCATGATCGACCCGCCGTAGAGCATCAGTGAAGGAAGATTTAGGCGCGCGAGTGCCATCACGGTCCCAGGAATCGTCTTATCACAACCAGATAATGCAACGACCGCATCAAACATGTGCCCACGTGCGACAAGCTCGATCGAATCCGCGATGACCTCCCGGCTGATCAAAGAGGCTTTCATTCCTTCGGTCCCCATTGAAATCCCATCCGATACAGCGATGGTATTGTATTCGATCGGGGTTCCACCGGCTGCTCGAATACCGGCCTTCACTCGTTCAGACAGCCGCCGCAAATGAAAATTGCAGGGCATCACCTCGATCCAGGTGTTGGCGACACCGACAAGCGGTTTGGATAGATCGTCGTCCGTAAACCCCACAGCCTTCAGCATGGCCCTCGCCGGGGCACGTCCAGGGCCGATTAACAAATCGTGGCTCTTGAGCTTCGTGTCATCTTGTTTGCGCATGGTGCTTGGTACTCAACTTTACTGGACGGACATATTGCTTGGTGGTGTAGGGGATGTCCCCGAGTCGTGTGGGTTCTGACCGTGTGGGTTCGTCCCATGGGGATTTCCTCCATGAGGATTCCCTCCACCATGAGGATACGCGCCATAGGACATTCCGCCTCCCCCATGATGCGCTCCTGCGCCTTTGTGCTGCTGCATCACCTTGTCATGTTCCGACTTTTCTTTCTCGCGTTGCTCTGGTGTCAACACGGCCATCACATCACGCCGCATCTTGATAGCGGTCATGCGCAGTCCGACCTGGAGGTCCTTGCTCTGCCTCAGCTTTGCTTCGATCGCACTGAGATCGCTGTTCTCGTCATCCGTCAATGATTTTAATTCCCGTTCGGCGATTTTGATCTCCGCTTCGGTCTTGATACGAACGCGGTCCAGATTGAGTTGCACCTCCTTAAGTTTTGCAACCTGATCGGCCGTGAGCCCGATATCCTTTTCATGCTTGAGCAGATGGCGGATGAGATGGCCCGTCCCACTGTGCATCACGCCCTTGCCATAGCCATGTCCCCCACCGACACCGTACCCACTTCCCGTATGACCATAACCTGGATCATTTGCCCATGAGCTGGGGACACTCCCTATCAGGAGACCAACCGAAGCTATCGCAACGACAGCTGTCGTTTTGGCTACAGAGTTCATGAAATCCTCCTTGGTTGAGACACTCTGGTCAAAAGCTTGCCATAGTGAGCTACGCAACGCAAGCGAGCCCCTTTGACTCACTCCCAGGATTAACGCCGCCGAGCGGTATCGAGAAGGTCCGTGCGCGGATCTGGATGCCGTTGCCTGCTCAAACGTTCGTAGAGAACCCGATCTTCTTCGCTCACGATTGTTGGCATCACAATCTGTAAGGCGAGGAACAGGTCCCCGTATCCACCTGTTGCAACCGGCAGTCCTTTCCCTTTCAGCCGCAACCTGCTGTCGGCTTTGCTACCGGCCGGCACTTTGACCTTGACAGGTTCGGTTAAGGTTGGGGCGGTCACCTCCGCGCCGAGTGCGGCCTCCCATGGATAGACCGGAAGGGTGGCATGCAAATCGGAGCCCTGCCGACGGAAAATCGGATCGGACAGAATGCTCACATGGAGATACAAGTCGCCCCGCTTCCCACCATAGACACCGGGTTGGCCTTTTCCTGCAACCCTCACGCGAGTTCCATCTTGAACTCCTGCAGGAATTCTTACTTCGATAGTCTTATGTTGCGTCGTTGTGCCACTCCCATGACAAGTTGTGCACGGTCGGCCTCGCAAACTCCCACTCCCGACGCAGGTCGAACAAGTCTGCGGCTCACGGAGCGTTACGCGCTTTGTAACACCCGTCAACACTTCACGCAGCGCCAGCTGAACATCGGTCTCGAGATCCTCGCCCGGTGTGCCAAGATCGTCGCGTTCGGTGGTTCTACGCCTGCGGTTCCCGAAGAGACTCTCGAAGAAATCCGAATAGTGCTCGCTTCCGCCAGCGCCCTGACTACGGGGACCTTGGTCGAACTCCCAAGGCCCGCTAGCCCCTCGTGTCCAAGCCTGCTGACGAGCATTATTGAAATTCTGTGCTTGCTCCCAATCTGTTCCATACTGGTCGTATTTCTTACGCTTGTCAGGGTCGGACAGTACTTCCTGGGCCTCATTCAGTTCCTTAAACTTCTTTTCCATCTCCGCCTTCTTGGCTCCGGTGTGAAGGTCGGGATGGTATTGGCGAGCTAACCGCCGAAATGCTTTTTTAATATCGTCGGTAGACGCAGTGCGAGGAACGCCAAGGGTCTTGTAGTAGTCGCGTGGGGCAGTTGCCATAAACCTTCGCCATCCGACCGAGCCAAGAAGAGAAACCCGATAGATACGGGCTGAAGCTTACGGAGTGTCGAAACGGTTTGCAAGAGCCGAGTGGGTCTAATGAGGCGTCGAGACCTTGGCTCGAGCCATCAACTTACAATACGAACAGGTGTCCGCCGTCGTAGGCTGACCACAGAGGGAGCATGGGTGCAAGTTCGAGCGGGCTCGGTCACTCATCCTCGTGGGGAGGGCAGCCTTTCGCTGTCTTTCAAGAAAACCCCAGTAAAACATTTGTTTGGTACCGGGCGATTCCGTTTCCAACCGGTTCAAGACCTCTTTATACAGAAGCGTACGAGCCCCTTGAGCCATGGGGCATTCCTCAACGACATACTCGATCCGATTCAAAACACAATACGCCGCCAATTCACGCTCCGTCAAACGATACAACGGTTTCACTTTTTTGGCGAATCCATCGAGGGAAGCGGGGAGACTCGGACCTTGCTTCTCAAGATATTCATCCTGCCAGTGAAGCACGTTGCCGAGGAGCCGGGCTGCCTCATCGTCCAAGTTATGCCCGGTTGCCATCACATCGTACCCATGTTGAAGGGCGGCATGGTTGAATTGATACCGCTTGATTGTCCCACAGGTCGAACATGTCGGACGATGAACGATCATGGCGAGTTCACGGATTCCAGCGCCTTCTTCACGCTCTACGGTCTGGAGATGCATCACTGCACCATGGGCCGCAGCCACTGTTTCAGCAAAATCCATGACTTTCTTCTGAGACGATTCGGAATAACCCCCAATTCCAAGATTCACATACAAGGCATCAGCCTTATAACCCATCTTCAGCAGAAGATCCCACAAAGCCAAACTGTCCTTACCGCCGGATACAGCGACAAGAATACGGTGTTCCCTGGAGAACATTTCCTGAGACCGAATCGCTTTTCCAACCTGGTCTTGCACGAACGTGTTAAAGCATTGCTTGCAGAATGCAGCGTGGTGACGAGGCAACTTCATCACCGCTTTGGTCTTACATTTTGTACAGTTCATGTAGTTATAGATGATACGAGGAGGGCAAGGCCGATTGCAAATGATGACATATCGCGCCCTGAGACTCATTGAGACTCACGAAACGTGCGCGTGGCGGATTGGAGCACTGGATCGGAGAGGGTATCACGAAAATTATTGTGCGATTGACGATAGAGAGACAATCCGTTATGAACAAGAAGAAACACCGGGGTGGCTCGCAGAGAGTCGGTAGGCAAACAGATTGTACAGTTGACATAATATTTCTTATCAGAACATGACATTCGAGCTACTTGGGCGCGTTCACAAAGAGCTTTCCATCACCAGTCAGGCCTTTTACGAAACCGTGCTCGCCATCTCAGAGCTGGTGAACAGGAAAATACAAATTATCCGTCTACACTGGCACGCTTCGACACTGCTGAAAAAAATTGATGCGGTCACAGGTAGGCTTGGTCAGCAAGTCGTGACACAGGTGTCAGATCGACTGCTCGACAAACCCGTACATGACCCACGCGTCGGCCTGATCGATGAGATGCTGAGCAACGCGATGACCGAAGTGCAACAGCTAAAAACATCCCTCGTCCGGATCGATACACAAATACGTGAACTAAAACTTGAAGCGATACATCACGATCTGCTTGCATTTCAGCGTGATCTCACACTTCGATCATGTAGCATTGAGCGGATTACCGTGGCCCGTAGTGCTGCGGCAACACAGGAGCCTCTAGGCGCACTTCCCTCTTCCTCCTCCGCACACGTCGCTGCTGTACTCCGAGGGCCTTTTCTCTTGGCCCCTGATAAAGATCTGCTCTTGCGTCCCAGCGATATCGTCATCCTGATCGGCAGTCAGGCAGAACTGGACAAACTCACAGCATGGTTCACCAGCCAACGACCGGGTACACCTTCTTGAACAAAATCAACAAAGCGGACAGTAGGCACACCCACGACGATCAGATACAATAGCCAACGATGCTCATGCTCATATCCTGTTCGGTACCTGTCCGGCGATTTCTCTTCTTCACCACGTCAATTTTTCTTTTCGTCGTCTTAGAGACAGGACACGCCGAAGCAGTCTCGGCCGAATCACCTGGCATTCGCATGCTTGAAGAGATCCAAACGGTCATTACCGAACTGGCGGAAGAGACCAAACACTCTGTCGTCAATCTCTTTCCCATCACTGGGACCAGCAGATCACGGGAGGCTCCAGGCGAACGCATGCCAAATGCATCAGGCTCCGGTTCCGGAGTGATTGTCGACGGTGACGGTCATATCGTGACAAACAATCATGTCGTCGGTGACGCCACAGAGATTGAAGTGCGGCTCTCAGACAAGACAAGACTCATTGCTCACGTAGTCGGAAAAGATCCGGACACAGACTTGGCTCTGCTCAAAGTGTCGGCAGGCAAACCGCTTGCCAGTGCGCGGTTCGGAGATTCAACAGGGGTCAGGGTGGGCCAGTGGGTACTGGCTGTGGGCAATCCCTTCGGGCTGGACCAGACCGTGACCCTTGGTGTCGTCAGTGGTATTGGTCGTGAGAACATCAATCTCTCACGCTATGAAAATTTCATTCAGACCGACGCCTCAATCAACCCAGGTAATTCAGGAGGCCCGCTCTTTAACCTTCGTGGCGAGGTGATTGGAATCAATACGGCGATCATCAATTTTGCGCAGGGGATCGGCTTCGCAATCCCCTCAAACATGGCCAAGCAGGTCATTGAACAACTACTCGCCAAAGGAAAGGTCGTACGAGGATGGCTCGGGGTCGGCATTCAACCGTTGACCGCAGAGTTGGCCAAGAAATTCGGTGTCACGGAAGGCGGCGGTGTACTGGTCAATGAAGTGTTTGAGAAGGATCCTGCGGCGCTCGCCGGGATTCAGCCAGGTGATGTCATCGTTCGGATCAATGGCGTCGTGGTCGATTCTCCCAATAAACTCTCTCGCCTTATCGGAACACTCGCTCCAGGCGCAACATCCCAGATCGAAGTCGTTCGAGATCTGAAACACCTTCTTCTCGACATCCCACTGACCGAACGACCAGATAGTCCAGTTCTGGCATCCATTCCTCGGATAGAGAAGTTGGAGAGCAAACTCGGTCTCGAAGTTCAGGAATCGACGGCGGGTCTCGTGGAAAAGTTCAGACTCCGTCAGTCAAAGGGCGTGGTAATTATCAAGGTTGAACCAAACAGCCTGGCACAAGCCGAAGGGCTTCGAGAGGGTGATCTCATCATAGAAGTCAATCGGACAGAGGTCTCTTCCTTGGGAGAATTTTCATCTACGATTTCTCAATCTCGACGAGGCGACGCGCTCTTGCTTCGTGTGCTCCGAGAAAACCGTGCGTTTTATGTCGTCCTCAAGCCAATCGACTGACCTGCTCAATGGGTGACGGCGATATGCCGCTCAGCCTTCTGTCGTTCGATGATTTTGCTTGTGAGGTCTCGAGGCACTTCGTCGTAGTGATCAAACTCCAATGCATAACTAGCCCGTCCCCCAGTCACGGCATTGAGGGCTGGTGCATACCGGAGTAATTCCGCGAGCGGTACCATGACCGTAATCCGTTCCATATGATGATCCATGGCATTCACCGAGACGATCCGTCCACGACGAGCGTTCAAATCGCCCATCACAGCGCCGATTGTGTCGGTCGGACTATCGACCTCGACCCGCATGACAGGCTCCAGGAGTATCGGATGAGCTGTTTCCATTGCCTTCTTGAACGCCATGGCTCCGGCGATCTTGAACGACATCTCGGAAGAATCGACAGCATGAAAAGACCCATCATAGACGGTCACCATCACATCAACGACCGGGGCGCGACATAACGGTCCCTCATGTAGCGCTTCATGGACACCTTTTTCTACGGCAGGGATAAAGTTTCGGGGGATGGCTCCCCCAATAATACGATTGTCGAACTCAAATCCACTCCCACGGGCCAGCGGGGCCACCTCAAGCCAACAATCGCCGTATTGTCCATGCCCCCCGGTTTGTTTCTTGTACTTCCCTTGCGCCTGTGATGTGAGTGTAATCGTTTCCCGATACGGAATCTTCGGTAGATGCAGCGTGACGACTGCCCCAAACTTTCGTTGCAACTTTTCCACTGCGAGATCGATGTGGAACTGCCCCATCCCGCTCAGCACCATTTCCTTTGTTTCAGCATTGCGCGCAAACTCGAGTGTCGGATCCTCCTCAACGAGCTTGTGGAGGCCAAGACTGACCTTATCGATCTCCGCCTTCGATTGTGCCTCAATGGCGAACGATAAGATTGGTTTAGGCATTCCAATCGCCGGATAACAGATAGGAACACTCTCCAGAGACAGAGTATCACCCGTCTGCGTGTCTTTAAGTTTCCCTATAGCTACGACATCTCCCGCCTTGACGGAATCGACCATCACATGACGCTTGCCCAGCACCTTGTAGAAATGGCCGAGCTTCTCTCGCACCTGTCGTGACGCGTTCCAGATCGTCACATCAGCCTGAACTGTTCCCGATACTACACGACAATAGGACAGTCGTCCAACGAACGGATCGATGAGAGTCTTGAAGACATATCCTGAAAAAGGCTCTAGGACCTCCCCTTTCCGCTTGCAGGATTCGCTCATTTCATGGTGAGTCCCGTACCACGGGTGAGCCGCGCCACGCTCTCCTGGCGAGGGTACCAACGTCACCATGGCATTCAAGAGTGACCAAACTCCCACATTCTGAATGGCAGATCCCGCATAGGCTGGAAGGAGTCGTCTTTTGTGAGTCGCGCGTCGCAGACCGTCCAAGAGTTCTTCCTGTGTCAATTGCGATTGAGAGATGTACCGCTCCAGGAGAGACTCGTCAGTCTCGGCCACTGCCTCTACCAGTCGACTGCGCGCGTCCTTATAGAGTTCCTGTTGATCAACGTCGAACGAGTGTTGTTCGATTTTAGGAGACGTCGGGCAAGAGCGAATCATCTTCTCAGAACTCACGTCAGACACTCCGACAAATCGCCCGCTTTGATGAACCGGTATTGTGACAGGAATTGGAACTACACCAAAGTGTTGGCCACAGGTTTCCAGTGTGGACTCAATCGATGTGCCCTCCTTGTCCAGCCCACTCACAAACAGGAGACAGGGCAGATTCAACTCGTTGATCTTCAACCAGAGCCTATCGAGTTCTGATTTCACGCCGCTGCTCGCATCTACGACCACGACGGCTGCATCGACGGCACGTAGAGCCGCCATCGGTTCACCCAGAAGATCGAGTGCTCCAGGAGGATCGATCAAATTAAACCTGGTCTGATTCCAGCTGAACTGGAGAAGGCTGGTACTAGTCGAAGTACGATGACGAAGCTCCTCCGGTTCAAAATCCGAGACGGTCGTTCCATCCGTCACCGACCCCATGGAAGGGATCACGCCAGCGACATAGAGCAGGGCCTCGCACAGAGAAGTTTTCCCGGCCCCGACACTGGACACGATCGACACATTCCTGATGGGCTCCTCACGGGTGTTTTCCATGGCATGCCCTCCGGTTGAGTATGGATAAGGTTAGCGCATTGATTGCCTCACATGTCTTCCCGATCGTCTCGTGGTCGTGTTAACCATCCCTCGTCAGCAAAACTGACGTACCGACCGTCGCCAATAATGAGATGATCTAATACTCGGATTCCCAAGACACGACCCGCTGCGAGCAATCGATCGGTCAACCGTCGATCCTCCATACTGGGAGTGGGATCTCCGCTTGGGTGATTGTGAAGAAAAACCACGGCAGCCGCCGATTCGCGTATAGCGAGTGCAAAGACTTCCCGCGGATGAACGATGCTGAGCGTCAGACTCCCTTCAGAAACCGTGGATTCTTTGACCACCATGTTCTTGGCGTCGAGTAGCACCACTTTGAAGAGTTCGTGTTTCACATCGCGGAGTACGGGATGAAAATGCTTGAAGAGATCGGCGCTCGATGAAATACGCGTCCCCGTCGAGAGGGGAATCGCCAGTGAACGCCTTCCCAATGCCAGAGCGGCCTTGAGTTGGGCCGCCTTGGCGGGACCGATTCCTTGAACGGCACAGAGTTCTTCAATGCCGCAGGCCGCGAGCCCACCTAAGCCTCCCATCCGATCAAGGAGCTCGATGGCCACTTGTACAGCGGAAGAATCGCGTCTCCCTGTCCTCAGCAGGATGGCGAGAAGATGCGCATCGGACAGGGCCTCTGAGCCTTTGGAAAGAAGACGTTCACGGGGGCGCTCTGTTTTGGGCCAGTGGACAATGCCGTTCCTCGGCCCTTTCACATCCGCCATAGATCCCACGCTTGGACAAAAAATTGACGGACCGGACGCTTTTGTACCGTCAAAGAAGCTGAAATTGCCCACCAGCGACAAATACGTAACTCATAACCTATTGAAATCCCAACGGGTGACAAATTGGTGCAGCTCTTGCTTCTGTCCGCCCGCAGCAATGAACGTCGCCACCCTAGGAGGACTCAATGGAATGTCCGAAGTGTAAGGGTATGATGATGTTGGAGCGGTTTTCAGATTTTTTTCTGGTCTTCTATGCATGGAAGTGCATTAATTGCGGCGCCATTATTGACCGTACGATTTCCAACAATCGCAGAAAGAGTCTCGCAGCTCGAGAATCTCACACAGTCACGACTCGCTAGATTGCGCTCTTTGTCGAGCTCCACATCCGAGCCCGCAAGAGAGTTGGCCGTTTGAGCACGATCTCCTCTCTCACCTTACCCTGGCACTCCCCAAAAGTGACCACATTATAGTCCTCTACCTCCGTGCGGTCAAAATGAGGGTTGGGAACCTTTGCACAAATAAGCAACTGATTTGTCATTCTCAGGCTACGACACGATCCTGTCCCCCTTTCACGGCCTACATTCCTTGACCCTTACAAAAACGCTATGTTAGTGTAAGTTGTTCAGGATAATATTGGTTGGTATGCGTGTGATCGCGGGTACCAATAGAGGGCGGCGGCTCTACACACCTCGGGAGCATCATCTTCGTCCAACCTCGGATCGCGTTCGAGAAGCCTTATTTTCAATTCTTGGCAATCGGCTAACGAAGAGTCGAATGTTGGACCTCTATGCTGGGACGGGTGCCGTGGGAATAGAAGCCTTGAGCCGTGGGGCAGCGCATGTCACCGCTGTAGAATCGGACAAAGAGGCGTTGAAACTGCTTCGGCAAAACATGCAGATCTGTCGGATCGGTGACGAACTTTCATTGCGGGCCCAGACAGTCCACCAGTTTCTCAGCGACCCTGATCAATGGCATGGTCCCTACGACCTCGTGTTTGCCGATCCACCGTATTCGAATGCTGAAGAATGTGCGTCATTGATTTCCAAGCCACAATCCGTGGATCTCATCCATGCCGACTCATGGCTGGTGATCGAACATGCTGCAAGAACCACCCTCCCCTTATCCCTAGGACGCACGCAGTTCCTGCGTCGGTATCGATACGGAGACACCGCCCTTTCTCTCTTCACCAGTCTCACTGATGAGTGTCCATGAAGATCGGCATCTATCCCGGCACATTCGATCCCATTACCCATGGCCATACGGACATTATTACGCGTAGCCTTCGCGTGTTTGATAAGGTCATCGTGGCGGTGGCTCCCAACCCTTCGAAACATCCGCTCTTCAATTTTTCAGAACGTCTTGCTATGGTGCAACTCGTCATGAAAGACCTCGATCAAGTCGACGTGACACCATTTGAAGGACTATTAGTGAATTATGTTGAACGCTCCGGCGCCCATGCGATTATTCGAGGCCTCCGCGCCATTTCAGACTTTGAACACGAATTTCAAATGGCGCTCATTAATCGCAAACTTGCCAAAACGGTGGAGACGGTCTTCTTAATGCCTAGCGAAGAATATTCCTATCTGTCCTCGACCATTATCAAAGAAGTCGCGCGCCACGGAGGAAACTTGACAGAATTTCTCCATCCAGAAGTCGCGCGCCGCCTCGAAGACCGGATCCGGAGTCTCAAGCTATGAAGCTCGCTGCCCGTGTTAGCCGCATCGCACCTTCGCCCACCCTAGCTATGGCGGCCAAGGCTAAGGCCATGGCGGCTCAAGGACTGGATGTCATCGACTTTTCCGCAGGCGAACCGGACTTTGATACGCCAGCCCCTGTGAAGGCTGCAGCCGAAGAAGCAATTCGTGCTGGGTTTACGAAATACACCCCTTCCTCAGGAATCGACGAGTTGCGTGGAGCCATCGCAGACAAGCTGCAAGCTGAGATTGGAGTGCACTACGACAAATCCCAGGTCCTGGTTTCCTGCGGTGCCAAACATTCCTTGTATAATCTCGCCGAAGCGTTCCTTGAAGCGGGCGACGAGATCATTATCCCAATCCCCTACTGGGTATCCTATTCTGATCAAGCGCTCTTGAACGATGCGACGCCGGTCCTGCTCAACACGACAGAGAAGCAGGAGTATGCCGTCCATGCGGCTCCCCTGGAACGACTCATTACTCCTCGGACCAAAGCTATCATCGTCAATAGTCCGTGCAACCCGACCGGAGCAGCCTATGATCGAGCAACACTGGAAGCGATCGCATCGGTCGCGGTACGGCATGACCTGCTAGTCATTTCCGATGAGATCTATGAAAAGATCCTCTACGATGGTGCGGTCCACGTCAGTATTGCCTCGTTAGGACCGGAGATTGCCGCTCGAACCGTCATCATCAATGGGGTTTCAAAAGCCTATGCCATGACAGGGTGGAGAATCGGTTATGCAGCTGGGCCTAAAGAACTGATCACGGCGATGGCTAATATTCAGAGCCAGAGCACATCCAATCCCTGTTCCATCGCCCAAAAAGCGGCCGTCGCTGCCTTACGACTAGGCGACCCGTTCACGAGGCAAATGGTGGAAGAATTTTCTCGTCGCCGGACCACGATCGTGAATGGGTTGAACAAGATACCGGGGGTATCGTGTCGGATGCCCAAGGGGGCGTTCTACGCCTTTCCGAATATCAAAGGAGTATTGGGAAAACAGGGGCCATCAGGTATGCTAAAGACTCCAAACGATGTGGCTCAATACCTGCTGAACGAGGCACACCTCGCTACGGTACCAGGTGAGCCCTTTGGTAGCATGGAACATCTGCGATTATCATATGCGACCGGCATGACGAGCATACTCAGAGGTCTTGAACGCCTCGAACACGCGTTTGCAAAACTTACGTGACCTTTACCAAGGTCTGACGGAAAAAGAGTCCATAAAGGAGGGAAATCGTGCCGATTTACGAATATCAGTGTGAAGGCTGTGCCTACCAATTTGAAGTGAAACAAAGCATAAAAGACGATCCCCTCACCACATGCGAACGATGTGGACAGGCAGTACGGCGACTGATTTCCTCACCCGGAATCCTATTCAAAGGGAGTGGCTGGTACGTAACAGACTACTCGGACAAGCTCAAGCCACCATCAAGCACCGGAGGAGATACCGGGGGGACGGCGACGGGCGAGAAAAAAGACACTGCGACTGCCGCTGCAGCAAACTCCACTCCTTCCACTCCCGCAGCGGCACCTGCGACAACATCACCGAACTCGTCGACCGCAGCTTCGAACACAGCAACACCCTCATCTTCCTCATAATATCGCAACTACGCTAACGGCTCCCGACGCCCTTTGAACCCGAGTTTCTGTTCGGTGGTGCCTTCTTGGCACTCTTCTGCGCCGCCTTGCCGGAAGGCTTCACTGTCGCCTTCAATGTGGTCTTCCGTTGTGTAACCTTGGAAGCCCTCGCGTTTGAGGTTTTGATGCGAACCGTGTCCAACTGCTTTTGAAGCCCCATGATCATCGCAGTCTTTTCCTGATTCGTGCGACTCAGTTCATCCACCTGACTCTGGTACTCCTGCTTGGCCTTTGAGAGATCCAGGACTTGCCCTTGCAATTGGACTTTTTCCATCGCCAGCGTTTGAGTTTCGGATCGTAGTTGCTCGATCTGAGCCTGTAACGCGGGCGGCCAATAGTCACACCCCACAAGGCTCAACATGAGGCCACACGCAAAAACCGCGCTGAGTCGCTGCATCGATAGACTGAGCATCATCCTCAGTTCCCCTTTCATCACAATGGATCGAGCCGTGCGGCAGCTTCAACCCGCTGGCCTCACAGCAATTCTTTCTTCGATCGACTAGAACGATTGTAGCAGATTGATCACTATCGACACTGCGGAAGATCGGCTCTAGCTGTTTGGATCTAGCATTGGGAAACGCACGACCACTAGTGCGAGAGCAGAGACAATCGTGCCAGGAGATTGGGGTGTGATAAACCGGATGCTTGAGGGTGGCAGCCTGAGCAGCCTTATGTCTTCAGTGCACGATGAGCAATATCTGTCCTAAAATGGCATCCATCGAAGGAAATCGTGTTCACGACGCGATACGCCTCACGCTGTGCATCCCTGAGAGTCGATCCGCGGCCTAAGATGCCGAGCACCCGACCTCCGGCAGTAACGATCTCGGTCCCTCGCTGAGCCGTCCCTGCATGAAATACCATGGAGGCTGATGTAACCGATGTGGCTGAGGAAAGGCCCTGAATCGTTACCGCTTTGCGGTAAGAACCGGGATAGCCCCCGGAAGCCATAACGACACAGACCGCAGCATCTCCATGCCATTCAACCGCGAGTTGGTCGAGTCGATGTTCAACCACCGCGTCGAGAACATCGAGGAGATCTGTCTTGAGCAGCGGGAGCACCACCTGTGTTTCAGGATCACCCATCCGTGCATTGAACTCTAACACGTAGGGTGTTCCGTTCACCACCATCAGTCCTGCGTATAGCACCCCCTGGAATGGAGAACCAAGACGTACCATCGCATCCACCATCGGCTGTAAGACCTCCTGTGTAACTTGAGCCTGAAGTTCGGCGGTTCCGAGTGGGGCAGGAGCATACGCACCCATGCCTCCTGTATTCAGCCCGGTATCACCATTACCGACCCGCTTATGATCTTGCGCCGGCGGCATGGGTACCACCGTCTTACCATCCGTGAAGGCCATGATGGTCAATTCTTCGCCCGCCAAAAACTGTTCGACCAGAACCTGCTTGCCGGCTTGACCGAAAGCCGCGTGCTCCATGCTATCTATGATGGCCTGTTTCGCTTGATCGCGAGTCGTGGCAATAATGACCCCTTTCCCCTGAGCCAACCCATCTGCCTTGATCACAACCGGGAGCTCATGCTGCTCAACATAGGCCAAGGCGTCACCAGCCTTTTCAAAACTCTTGGCCTGAGCGGTTCTGATCTTGGCTTGGGCCATGACGTCCTTGGAAAAGATCTTGCTGGCCTCCAAGCGGGCCGCGTTCTTGGTCGGCCCGAAAATCTTGAGTTTGGCTTTGCGAAACTCGTCAACGATGCCCAACGCGAGCGGCACCTCAGGGCCAACGACCGTCAGGTCAATCTGCTCGTGAAGCACGAACTGTTTCAGACCTAGAAGATCGTCCGCCTGGATCGGCACACAGGTTCCCAACGATGAAATACCCGCATTACCAGGGGCACAGTAGAGGAGAGGCTTGCGCGGACTCTGTGCTAGCTTCCACACCATTGCGTGTTCCCGCCCGCCACTACCGACCACAAGAATTTTCATGCGTTCTCTTTTATTCTGAACGAAGGAAGGTAGTTCCAAATGACCTGGCACACATTTTCTGGCCGTCGGTCGGCAGAGCCATTCATTGGCGAGAGGATGCTCACACAGGTCATCCAGCGAAGCCGCAAGGAATGAGAGGCCCGAGACGTACTGGGCGAACGTACGTCGCAG
Source organism: Nitrospira sp. (assembly GCA_036984345.1). Taxonomy (GTDB): domain Bacteria; phylum Nitrospirota; class Nitrospiria; order Nitrospirales; family Nitrospiraceae; genus Nitrospira_D. The sequence goes on from BQXA01000002.1 coordinate 166,453, forward strand.
GTCTCGAACGACTGAGAACGAAGTTGGGGGCCTGTTTCAGCATCCGATTAGTGGCGGAAGTGGCGCATGCCTGTGAGAATCATCGCCATACCATGTTCATCAGCCGCTTTGACAACTTCGGGATCCCTGATCGACCCGCCAGGTTGAATGACGGCGGTAATACCGGCTTCCGCCGCGGCATCGAGGCCATCGCGGAACGGGAAAAACGCATCTGAAGCCATGACACAGCCCTTCACCGGCATTTGCGCTTTCATCGCGGCCAACTTCACGGAATCGACCCGGCTCATCTGCCCTGCTCCGATGCCGACCGTCCGCCCAGGCTTGGCGTAGATGATCGCGTTGGACTTGACGTGTTTGCAGACCTTCCAGGCAAAAGAACAGGCGGCATATTCTTCGTCCGTCGGCTTGCGGACCGTCGGCACCGTCAGGGCACGAAGATCGGCCAACACACCGAGATCGCGATCTTGGACGATCAGTCCACCAACCAGCTTCTTCAGATCAAACCCGTCCTGTTGCCCCTTCGTCAGTGGCCCCACATCCAATAAACGAAGATCTTTCTTGCGTTTCAGTTCGGCCAACGCATCCTCAGCAAACCCCGGGGCAATGACGACCTCAACAAACGTCGAGGTGATTTCCTTCGCCGCGGCCATATCCACGATTCGGTTAAAGGCGATCACCCCGCCAAAGGCCGAGACCGGATCCGTCTCACGTGCCTTGACGTAGGACTCAACCGGCGTCGCCCCAAGCGCCACCCCGCAGGGATTGTTGTGTTTGATGATCGCGACCGCCGTCTCGTCATACTCCTTGACCAACTCGAGTGCTGAATTTGCGTCCAAAAAATTATTGTACGACATGGCTTTACCGTGAAGAATTTTCCCCCGTGAAACAGAAGGCTCGTTGCTATGTCGTTCGCGATAGAAGGCCCCTTGCTGATGAGGATTCTCTCCATACCGGAGCGTTTCAGCCAATTCAAACTGCAGCGAGAGCACCGTCGGGAACTTCACCTCTCCACCTCGAACCTGCTTTTCCAAGTAGGCGGCAATCAATCCATCATAGCGCGCCGTATGCTGAAACACCTTCATGGCCAATTCACGGCGTAGGGCTGCCGTCGCCGTATTGCCCCTGACTGCATCAAGCACCCGCGCGTAGTCTGCCGGATCTACCAGTACCAGTACATCCTCATGATTCTTGGCGGCTGATCGCAACATCGACGGTCCGCCGATATCGATGTTCTCGATGGCATCCTCAAACCGGCAATCTGGTTTCGCAATCGTGGCTTCGAACGGGTACAGGTTCACGACCACCACATCAATAGGACCGATTCCATGCTGGTTCATCTGTTCGACATGGGCCTTGAGCGAACGCCTGCCAAGCAAGCCCCCATGGATCTTGGGATGGAGTGTTTTGACCCGACCGTCAAGAATTTCGGGAGAGCCAGTATAGGCGGCCACATCCGTTACCTGTACTCCGGCATCGCGAAGTGCTTTTGCCGTACCCCCGGTGGACAGAATTTCAGCGCCAAGCGCCTCCAGCCCCTTCGCCAGCTCGACGACCCCAGCCTTATCCGAAACACTAATCAATGCCCGCTTGATGCCGGCCATGTTTGACTCCTTCGAATGGTGTGCAATGTCAGATAGTTGCGTTGCTATATGATAGGCGGGCGAAGAATAGCAAATGGGTCTGGCAAGTGCAAGGCGACAGATGGCCTGTACCTGACGGACGGATCATTGACGGCGAGACCATCAATCGGGTAACGTCAGGGCCACAATAAGGAGGTCGTACATTCCCCTACCATAACTACTCAATCTAACCAAGGAGGTGTGCCATGCTGGCTGGCCGATTGGTGAAACTGATTGAAAAGAACTCCGAGCAACTTGCCCGAGAGCTCAGCGAGAAAGTGTGGAACTCTCCCCGCTGTAGTGACCTTCACAAAGTTCCCCCGGATGAACTTCGAGCCCGTACCCGTGAGATCTACGACAACCTCAGTAATTGGCTGATGGACAAGACCGAAGTCGAAGTCGAACAGCGGTATACCGAGATCGGCGCTCGGCGTGCTGAACAAGGTGTGGCCTATAGCCACTTCCTCTGGGCGATTACGGCCACAAAAGAGCACATGTGCGCGTTCGTTCAACGAGAGGGATTGTCGGATAGCGCCATGGAGCTACATGGCGAGTTGGAGCTCATGCATCTCCTGAACCAGTTTTTCGATCGCGCCCTCTACTTTACAGCCGTGGGCTACGAACGAGAGCGCGCTCGCATAGGATCCAACCTCAAGCGACGCAGGGAAGACCACCAGAAGGTTTATATCTAGCTTCCGCCAGAGAAGCAGCCATTCCTCTCCCGAGAACCCGTCGGGCTCACTGCACAGGCGTGAGCCCAACGCCACCGCTCATTAACTTCCCCTGTTTGAGACAAATCCGACTTGATCAGCGAGGAATGCCGTACCTGTTCCAAGGCCCCTACCAATCCGCACCCAACCGATCGATGACGAGTTGGTGGACCACGGTATACTTCCCGAGGGTTGAGAGATACACGGCCGCTTCCGCCACATCGAAGGGATCAATTTTTTCGCTACGCTCGACCTCTGCGGGAGAGGCATCGACCAACTCATCGGCCACGCCTCCCGGGCAAATAGCACTGACCTTAATGTGGTACGGTCAGCCTTCATCCGCCAAAGATTTTGTGAGCGCCATGATGCCATGCTTGGAAGCGCTGTAGGTGCCAGTCCCCGCCCAGGCTTGGAGCCCCGCCACACTCGACATGTTGATAATCACGCCGCCACTCTGCTGTTTCATGTGACGAAATGCTTCGCGACAGCAGAAAAACGTCCCTCGCAGATTCACTCCCATCACCTGATCGAAGGTCTGGGTGCTCGCCTCAGCTAGAGGGTCACCGCCGCCAATCCCCGCATTGTTCACCAAGATATCAATCCGGCCATAGCGACTGACTGTATAACCCATTAATCGTTCAACCTGCTGCTCGTCTGCCACATCGGTTTGTACTGCTATCGCTTCTCCCCCGTTCTGCTGTATCTGATGCACAGTCTGCTCACAAAGGGTTTTCCGCCGTGCGGCGACCACGACGGTGGCTCCCTCCTGACCAAACCGGAGAGCAATGGCCTTGCCGATTCCGCTACTACTCCCCGTGACGATTGCGATTTTTCCGTGAAGTCGTACGTCCCTCATCTCCAGCATCGCCTTGGCTTGATACCAAGGCCTCCTCAACTCAATGCACAGCCCCCTGCAAAAGCATAGACATGAATTCTACGATTGGTGTCCGCGAACCTCCTCAGCCACACCCAATTCGGTTGCCGCAATGAGTCCCTAGCTGATGACGCTGCAGGCCTCACCCTAGGTGACATCGGTCGATCAGCCATCTCTCATCATGTTCAACTATTTCAACGTGTTCGGTGTGGGCCTCTTTAAGGCTCACCAGTCTTGGATTATACACATTTCGAGCTCAATCTTGCTGACGACACAGATTTCACCCTAGTACATCAGCCATCAAATGTGATACCGTCGTTTGTCGCACTTCAGTCATCACATCATCCATAGCAGGCTGACCTCATGAGGCGTGCAGGAATCTTGACCGGCGGTCTTGGCGCATTGACACTCCTTGCCGGGGTGTTCATCTCTCAGCATCCGTTTCCACTATCGATGACATCTCAATCCGTCGATCATGACCCGCCTTCGTTTGATCTCGTCTCTCTCTCGAGGGGAGATGTAAACCAGGCTTTTGACCTTCATCAACCATTGTAATGACCGACCGAAGGAATGAATGAACTATGAGCACACTGAGCAAATGGTTGCAGCCGCCCTCCAAAGACTCCATTGAACAACAGTACCAAGAACTCGCCAATCTCTTGCGCACAAAAGAACGGGCGTTGGAGACGACGTCGCACGATTTGAAGGTGAAAACGGCGGCGATGCAAATTCTTGAACAGAAAGTCATGTCGTCGGAGAGCACGGTCACCTCCGTTCAACGAGAGCTCAGCGCGCGTACCGAACAGATAAAGGCACTTGAAACGGAATTGGCCGCACGGTCGAATCGGGTGACCGCCCTAGAAGCAGAAGGAGATGTCGTACGCCAACGCATGACTGATCTCAATTTGATTATTTCTGACCAGGCGGAGGAACTTCGTGGCGCCCAGCAGGCTCGTCACGCCGCCGAACAGGCTCAAGACGTCCTGAAAGAAGAGATCCGGGTCCTCCGCGACCATATCACCCAACTCAACGAAGGCCTCACCGATAGAAACTATCTCCGCACCCAGCTTGAAAAAATGGGGGCAGCCCAAGACCGTGTCCATCGACTGGAAATTGAGTTCAGTGACCGGGAAGCCGCCCATCGGGCGACCATTCAACAGCTTGAAAAGTCCATCGCCGAACGAGATCAGCGCATCCATCAGTTTGATGCCGCTACTGCAACCCAAGTAGACGAACTCCGGGACGCCCGGCAAGCCTGTCACGCCGCCGAACAGGCTCAAGACGTTCTGAAAGAAGAGATCCGAGTTCTCCGCGACCATATCACCCAGCTCAATGAAGGCCTTGCCGACCGTGATCGGCTTCGCGCACAGGTCGCAAAGCTCGATTCCACGCAAGACCGCGTGCATCAACTGGAGGTCGAGCTCAGCGACCGGGAAGCCGCCCATCGGGCGACCATCCAGCAGCTCGAAAAATCCATCGCTGAACGCGACAAACGGATCAGTAAGATCGATACGACCGCCGCCGCCCAAGCAGAAGAGCTGCGCGAAGCCCAGCAAGCTCGTCATGCCATTGAACGGACTCAGGAGGCGTTGAATGAAGAGATCCGGATCTTGCGTGACCGCATCGCCCAACTGGACACAGACCTCGCCGATCGTGAACAGCGGATTACCAATTTTGAGGCAGGTGTTGCCGAACAGGCGGAAGGACTCCGTGAGGCAGATCAGGCTCGTCACGCCGCCGAGCAGTCTCAGACGGTGCTGAAGGAGGAGATCCGGGTTCTGCGTGACCATATCGCCCAACTCAACGAAGGCCTCGCCGAACGCGATCGCCTCCGTAGCCAGATAAAGAAACTGGACGCGATGCGAGATCGCGTGCATCAACTCGAGGTCGAGCTCAGCGACCGGGAAGCTGCCCATCGGAGCACCATCCAGCAACTTGAAAAATCCATCGCTGAACGCGACGAGCGAATGACCAACTTCGACACATGTGCTGCGGAACAAGCGGAGAAACTTCGTGAGGCAGATCAGGCTCGTCACGCCGCCGAACAGGCCCAAGGCGTGTTGAAGGAAGAGATCCGAGTCCTGCGTGACCATATCGCCCAACTCGGCGAAGGCCTCGCCGATCACGACCGTCTCCGCGCGCAGATAGAAAAGCTGGGGGCGACACAAGACCGTGTCCATCAGCTCGAGGTCGAGCTCAGCGACCGAGAAGCTGCTCATCGCGGCACGATTCAGCAGCTCGAACGGACCCTCGCGGAACGAGGCCGGAAGATTGAAAAGCTTGTACCGGTCAACCACCTCCTTCGAGAAAAGGAATCAGAGATCAAGGAATGGGAGAAGAAACTCACCCGCACGGTTCGTGAACATGAAGGGCAGGTCACGAAGCTCCAAGAACAATGTGCCGCCCAGGACCAACTTCGCGAACAACATCAGCTCGCTGAGCACCAACTCCGCGAGGAACAGAGGCTCGCCAAACACCAACTTCATGAACGTGATGAACAAATCGTGCGTCTCCAGCAGCAGCTGCAAGACCTCGATACCGTACGCCAAAACCTGACTGCGGATGTACAGCGGATTCCGGAAAAAGATGAGCAGATCACTCGCCTTCGAAAGCGGCCCAGAGAAATGCAAGCCGAGCTCCGCGCAGAGGCCTCCGCTTCCGCAAAGGGATCGAGCGATCTCAAGGTAACTCCGCTCACTAACGTCGCCTCCGGCGCTCAACCAACTTCGAGTACCACCACAACGCCGACTAGCGCTGGACCAAGACCAACCCAGGGCTCACAGGACAGCACACGACAGGATTTCCAGGCCAAACTGGACAAGTCTGGTGTTGCATCTAAGATCAAAACAGAGCCGGTCACCAAGACTGCTACTAGCCCTAAACCAGCCCTTGAGTCCAAGGCATCTCCCAACAAAACCGCGTCTGGTACTACCGTCGCTTCAGGAGCCGTTAACTCCAGGCAGGGACGACCGAACGGCACTGGGCAGGATTCCCACGCCGAACGACCTAAGTCCGGTGCCACTCCCGGCACCAAAGCTGAGCCAATCAACAAGGATGTTCTCAGGACGAAACAATCCCCTGACGCCAAAGCGGCTCTTCCCAGCAAACCAGTCGCGAGTGCTAAGACAGCTCCGCCATCGGCTGCTCCCAGTCAGACCGTCCAGAATGGCGCAGGGAAAGAGTCCCATGTCGCACACGCTAAATCGGGTAACGGAAAAGCTGTACAAAAAGATGATCTACAACAGATCAACGGGATCGGACCGGTGTTCGCACAGACTCTCAACAAGCTTGGCACCTACACATTTATTCAGATCGCTCGGTGGAAGCCGGACGATATCAAGAAGATCTCCAAGAAGCTCGACACCGATCCTGAACGGATCAAACGGGAGAATTGGATCGCGGATGCGAAGAAGCAACACTTCCGAAAATATGGAGAGAAAATCTAGCTATTCGATAGAAGGCCGTTCCGGATTGGATTTTGAAGCGGCGCTTTTTCTGACTGGCCTACCGTAAAACATTTCACCGACCAGCCGTCCAACACTACCCTCTGCTAGAGCGCTGCAGCGAGAAGGAACGCGTTGATCAACGGATGTGAGTGATCGGGACGCGATCTTGGTTCATTGATGGCAAAGGTCTGAGGATCAATGACTGCCACTGCATACCAGTCATCAACCATGGTCGACGCCGGGCTGTTGGTTTCTCCTTGTTTGATCTTGCCGAACACGTCGGCAGAGTCGTTCATAGCATCCTGTAAGGCTGAGACACAGGCTCACCAAGAGCATAAACTGGCAAAGACTCATGACAAGAACCGGCTCTCTTTTATCGCTCATTCCCAGTTGTACCTTGTATCAGGAATCCAGCAGCTTGCCTATCTGTTTGCTCTGATCATTGATAGCAATCTCCTCATCAACACGCTCTCACGCTACAAAGCTCCAAAATTGGCAAGCCTGCATATGGATCACCGCGCTGTTGGAATATCTGCAGGCAACGGGCTCATGAAGGTCCACGCGAGATCGAACATCACTCATTCACCACCCTGTCCACCGTTTGACTTCCCTTCCTCATCTCCATAAAATCTCGCAATGGCTTCATCCTTCGTCCACCTTCATCTCCACACACAATTCAGTCTCCTCGACGGCGCGAATCAGATCGAGCCGCTCGTCAAACAGATCAAATCTTTTAACCAGCCGGCCGTGGCCATGACCGACCATGGCAACATGTTCGGTGCCGTGGAGTTCTATCGGAAAGCGAAGGAGGTTGGCGTCAAACCAATTATCGGGTGTGAAGCCTACATGGCGCTCGGAAGCCGACATGCGAAGAAAGATAGTGGGCTCGCGCACAACGACTACTACCACCTGATTCTTCTCGCACGAAACCTGACCGGCTATCAAAATCTCATCAAACTGGTAAGCAAAGGATATCTTGAAGGATTCTATTATAAGCCACGGATTGATAAGGAATTACTAAAGCTGCACCATGACGGCATCATCGCCCTCTCCGGCTGCCTGAGCGGTGAAATTCCCTACCTTATCGGCCAAAAAGATATGGCAGGCGCCTTGGCAGTCGCTGGTGAGTTTCAGGAAATCTTTGGGAAAGACCATTTCTATCTTGAAGTTCAGGCAAACGGCCTCGATCACCAGCGGATCGCGAACGCCGGACTCATCGAGATCCATAAGACGCTCGGAATTCCTATGGCCGGGACCAACGATTGCCACTACCTCAACAAAGAAGACGCGCGACCACATGAGTTGATGCTCTGCCTCCAGACAGGGAAAACGTTGAGCGATCCCAACCGAATGAAATTCGACACGGATCAGCTCTACGTCAAATCAACGGAAGAGATCACCCCGGCATTTGCCGAGTTTCCCGATGCTGTGATGAACACCTGCCGCATTGCCGACCAGTGCGACCTCGATCTCCCCTTGAACAAGACTCATCTCCCACAGTATCGCGTGCCTGACGGGTTTCACGATCGCGAATCCTATCTGGAGCATCTTGCCGTCGCAGGCCTCAAGGAGCGACTCAAGGAACGTCCCAGTCGAATTGCTGCACCCATCTACGAGCAACGGTTGAGGGAAGAGCTCATGGTGATCTGCTCGATGGGATTTGCCGGGTACTTCCTCATCGTCTGGGACATCATCCGCTTCGCTCGGTCTCGTACGATTCCTGTTGGACCGGGTCGCGGTTCGGCTGCAGGCAGCCTGGTCGCGTATGCACTGCGCATTACCGACCTTGACCCATTGGTATACACGCTCTTGTTCGAGCGTTTCTTGAACCCTGAACGCGTCTCCCTCCCGGATATCGACATGGATTTTTGCATGGATCGGCGAGGTGAGGTCATCAACTATGTCGTCGACAAATACGGCACCGACCATGTAGCCCAGATCATTACCTTCGGGACGCTCGGTGCCAAAGCTGCGATCCGTGATGTCGGACGAGTTTTGGAGCTGTCGTACGCGGACGCGGACAAAGTCGCGAAGCTGGTCCCCAATCAATTGAACATCACCTTGCAGCAAGCCCTTGAGACTGAGCCGCGACTCCGCGAGTTAGTGGAGACCGACCCGAAGGTCAACGAGCTGATGGCGAATGCCCGATCGCTCGAAGGTCTTGCGCGCCACGCCTCCACCCATGCCGCCGGCGTCGTGATCTCCGAAGGTCCGCTTACAGATCATGTCCCGCTCTACAAAGGCGCGAACGACGAAATTGTGACGCAGTATTCGATGGGTGATGTTGAGAAAATCGGTTTGGTAAAATTTGACTTTCTCGGCCTCAAGACGCTGACGATGATCAGGCGAGCCGAGACCCTGATCAACGAGACCCATCCCGAGGCCCCGCCTCTCGTGATCGACCAGGTGCCCTTCGACGACCCAGCCACGTTCGCTTTGTTGAGTTCCGGAAAAACAACTGGGCTTTTCCAATTGGAAAGTTCGGGTATGCGAGATCTCCTTACAGGACTCAAGCCCGATCGATTCGAAGATATCATCGCGATCATTGCACTGTATCGACCGGGTCCGATGGACCTGATCCCAGATTTCATCAAGCGCAAGCAGGGGAAGGTGCCGATCACATATGAGGCACCGGAACTGGAACCGATCCTAAAGGACACCTATGGTGTCATCGTGTACCAAGAACAGGTCATGGCGATCGCCAATAAGGTCGCCGGTTTCTCGTTGGGACAAGCCGACATTCTTCGCCGCGCGATGGGGAAGAAGAAGCCGGAAGAAATGGAAAAGTTACGCGTCAAGTTCATCGACGGGGCGAAGCAGAACAAGATTCCCGAGAACAAGGCGCAAAAGCTCTACGGGCTCATCCAGAAATTCGCGGGATATGGCTTCAACAAATCGCATGCGGCCGCGTATGCCGTGGTCTGCTACCAGACGGGCTTCTTGAAGGCCCACTACCCGACGGAATTTATGGCGGCGCTCATGACCACCGACATGGGCAACCAGGACAAGCTGGTCGGGTATTTCACCGAGTGTCGAGATCTCGGCATCAAGGTCCTGGGTCCCGATGTGAACGCGAGTCAAACACACTTTGCCGTAGCGAACGGAGCCATCCGGTTCGGCTTGGCCGCCATCAAGAACGTCGGTGAGGGAGCCGTTGAATCGGTGCTTGATGTGCGATCTCGTACCGGTCCCTTTGGGTCGTTCTTTGACTTTTGCCGACGGGTGGACTTACATAAAGTCAACAAACGAATGCTGGAAGGGTTGATCAAGGCCGGTGCGTTCGATTCAACGGAAGCAAAGCGTTCCCAACTCATGGCCGTACTCGATCAGGCCGTGGAAGAGGGCGTGGCAGCCCAGCGTGAACGAGAGGTCGGACAGACCAGTATCTTTGGCGAGGACCTTCACGGAGAACGTGCTGCAGTGGCTCTCCCCGGACCGACCCTCCCCTCGATCGCCGAATGGGACCAGACTCAGCGCCTTAAGTATGAACGTGAATTAACCGGCTTTTATATTTCTGCTCATCCTCTCGCACGATATGAGGCCACCCTCGGTGCCCTCTCCACCACTTCGACCATAGGCTTGAAAGATTGCCCCGACAACGGTGAGGTGAAACTCTGCGGCATTATCGCCACCGTCAAAGCGATGCTCACGAAAAAAGGCGATCGGATGGCTTACCTGACCGTGGAAGACTTGCACGGCACGGCCGAGGTCATCGTCTTTCCTGATCTGTTTAAGACGGCTGGAGAGTTGATCACACCGGAACGCATCGTGAGAATCACCGGAACGATCGATCGTGGCGATAAAGGCACGAAAATCCGAGGCAGCAAGATCGAGCCGTTGGCCGAAGTGCAGGCGCAGGCGATCAAGCGCATTCGAATCCGCCTCACTGATCGCCCTGACGTGCAGGACCAGCTGCCTCGTTTGCTGGAGGTGCTCAGGCGGCACCCCGGTAGCACCACCGTTTCCATGTCGTTTCGAACGGATGGCACGTTGGAAGCGGAGACCGCCCCCCTCCCAAACCTCACGATCTGTCCGAGCGACCACTTCATATCGGATGTTGAAGAAGTGCTAGGCAAAGGGGCCCTTTCTTTGCTATCTTAAAGAGTCCTTTCAGGGAGATTTCGACACTCCATCTCCCTTATGTGTGTCTGGGTTGGATTCTTGAACGTCCATGCGAGATTACCTCGAGTTTGAAAAGCCGATCCGAGAGATCGAGGAGAAAATCGAGAAACTCTCCGCTGCAGCCACAAGCGGGAAGGCGTCTTCTCAGAACGACATTCGGAAGCTTCGTGCGAAACTTGCTCAAGTCGAACATGATCTCTATCAGACCCTCACGCCTTGGCAACGCACTCAGCTCGCGCGGCATGCTCAACGTCCAAGCACCTTAGACTATATCGGTGAACTCACCAGAGATTTTCTCGAGTTCCATGGGGACCGTGTGTTCGGCGACGACCGAGCCATTGTGGGTGGATTCGCTCGATTCAACGATCGTCCCGTGATGATCATCGGTCATCAGAAAGGCAAGACGCTGAAGGAACGCATGCAGCGAAACTTCGGCATGCCCAATCCAGAGGGCTATCGAAAAGCACTCCGGCTCATGAAAATGGCGGAAAAGTTTAACCGCCCGATCCTGACCTTCATCGATACTCCGGGAGCCTATCCCGGAATCGGTGCCGAAGAACGCGGACAAGCTGAAGCCATCGCCCGCAACCTGTTCGTCATGTCACGATTGACGGTTCCTATTATTTCCGTCGTAATTGGTGAAGGAGGAAGCGGCGGCGCACTGGCGCTCGGCGTGGCCGACCGTGTCTTGATGTTGGAACATTCCGTCTATTCCGTCATTTCTCCAGAGGGCTGTGCCGCCATTCTGTGGGACAGCCCAGAAAAGGTACCTGATGCAGCCTCTGCGCTGAAGATGACGGCTGACGACTTGGCCAAGCTCGGCATCATCGACCAAATAGTTCCTGAACCGCTGGGTGGCGCACATCGGGAACCAAGAGCCATGTATGATCAAGTCGGCAAAGCGCTCACCAACCAGCTCTTTGAACTGCTCGATGTGCCGGCTGAGCAACTCCTCACACAACGAGACCAGAAATACCGCAAGATGGGAGCGGTGAACGGTCTGCTCCCTTAATCGAGTCTGATCCCAGCACTCTTCTTATTCCATTTGGATTCGAAGAAGTCCGACCTCGGTGAATCGCCGTTCGATCACCGCAAGAATGTTCCCAACTAATGACGGACGGTACGGATCAAACACCGCTGCTGCCAGATATCGGTTCATCGTTGTCGGTAGTTTTCGCCGCCACGCGACAGCCGCTTGCCTGGCCTGTTCGGCCAACGTACCATCGAGCAGTCGTCGAATCTCTCGCTCAAAGAATGCGACATGCACCACTTCATCGTCGAAAATCGAGGCAAGGTCAGGTCTGAGTGTACGGAGCAATCTCGCAAATTCTAGCCCTAAGGATTCGTAGCCATAGATCTGAACAGCCAGGACCGGCCATTGACGTGGAACGGATGGAAGTCGCTCGTGCTCGGGCGATCGAGTGTCGAGCATCGCTCTAAATTGCGCGAGATGTTGTTGCTCATCTTCCTCATGTTTTCGGAGAAAGGTGTACACATTGGCAGGAACGTCTTGCTGCTGGGCCGACCGCACCGTTCGCAGCGCCATCGCTTCCGCCTTAACAAATTGTTCCAATAAGGCCCGTTCGCATTCCAGCGGGAGCCGAATGGACGTATCGTAATCACCCGACATGATACGCGCATCCTACGCAAACGAAACGCAGTTGTCCAAAGATCCATTGCGGAGGGTTGACTGGATCTTCAGATCTGTGTACATCCTAAAGGAAATAAGTCGAAAGATCGGTGATATGCGAGAGATCATGTGCGGCTCATCACCGAATCAACACCACGCTGGACACACAGCTCCTAGGCCTGTCACCGCATGAGGCTCTACCCATGACACATCCGACAAGGTCTGCGTCAGCCATGATCAAACCGGTTGCTCTCTGCCTACTCGCCACGGCGCTCTTGATGGACATCGGCTGTGTCAGCCAGCGTGCCTACGAGCAGCTCAAAGCGGAAATCCAGGAACAAACCCAAGCGTTAAAAACAGTGCAGGAGGACGTGAGCGGGTTAGATCAGGAAATCGCCGTGTTGCAGGCGACCAATCGACGCAAGAACATTACCATCGATGAGCTCCTCGCCGCGATCCAACGTGAACAAGAACTGTTGCCGGCCATGCGAGAGGAAGCCGAGGAACGGCATTCGTCTCTCAAGACCCAGGTAGCCAGTTTACTGGATCAAAGTTGGCACCTCGCGCGCAAGATTGCAGATCTTCGACAGGCCAATGCCTCGTTGCAGACCATGGCGGCTCAGTATAAACAGGAAATGAGGCAGATTCAGGCTCAAACTCAAACCCACACGCCGGTGCTGGTGGCTGCACACTCAGAACCACCATCCATCATGTCCTCGACAATGACCGAAGAACCTGTTACCACAGCTGCCCCAGAACCACCGCCGGTTGAAGAGGAACAGCCCTCATCTCTCATGAGTGGTGAAAGTAGTGCGCCGCCGCAAGTCGCACAAGCCGCTTCACCGGCACCTGATCTGACGCCTGTCACGCCGTCCGTACCGTCTCCCCCCTCTGCGCCAGTGAATGTAGAACCACCTGAGGCTGAGGAATCCTGGTTCGACATGATTACTAGCTGGCTCCTCGCATTCTGGAACTGGCTGATTAGTTAGCCTACTGTCCTCACGCTTCTCAGAACGAGCACTTCTTGCAGTGTGACAAACCTACTTGCGCATGGCGTCCTCGGGCGACGAGTTTTTCGCCTTCACCTTCGATGACTCAGTCGATCCCAATCATCTCGACCCCGATGACAGCGAGGCGGCAAGCGGGCAGCTCGTCGATTCGTCGACTGGCACACCTTCTTTGATTTCAGAGACGGGAACGCACGCAACAACAAGAAGATCGACAGCAAACACTCGACCGCTCTGATGTCCTGCCCGGATCACGTGGTTCGGCCCCTCCCGGGTTGCCGGACGACAGGGTTCAATCATTGCCTTCTCGAAATCTCATGCGTCACGTGAACTTTGAAATCCCCTCAAGACAAGCCAGCGTACGCGTGATGGGAGTCCGGGTTCTGACTCCGGAGCAACTCTCGGAAATGGCTCCCTGCGATATGGAGAAATACCCCTCTCTGGCTCTACATCCTGGGAGAAGCTGACGTCTTCGAGAAGGGCTTACGGTTGGGTCCCGTTAGAAGCTATATTGTCGGCGAAGTCTTTATTGGCTTATTGAAAGCCGATAAAGATTCCTACCTCTCTGCGAATAGAAGGTGGAAACTGACTCTACCGTCCGCGAAACGGGGCGATTTCGAGATTACTGATCTACTGAGGTTTGCGGGGGTCGTTCACCCACGGGAGTAATCTATTTCGCAGCACGCCGAGGCGCTCTCTGAAACTGAGGGCACCCCGTTTCTCGCAGTCTTCAGGCTTCATCGGTCTTGCCACAGTTCCCACCTTCGCTACAGACCGTCTTCACCTCCTCGCGCGGATGATAATCGGCGATGCCACCCCTCCGGTCCAACTCAATCAGGCAACAGTCTTCCAGCATCTGTTTCAGTTGTTTACGCCCGCGTTGCACACGCGATTTCATACCGGAAAGTGAGAGGCCCATCTGCTTGGCAGCAGCCTCTTGTGTCAACCCATTTATCTCCACGAGGGTAATGGCATCTCTATAGTCCTGTGAGAGCTGTTCAATCATGGGACGAAGGCAGCCGGCGAGTTCCGACCGAGACTCCTCACTCCCCTCTCGATCTGCTCTTTCTGGTTGCTGTGATGTTTCGTCATGCATTTCAAGTTCCGAACTCAATCCAGTGGGAATCTCTCGTTGTCGTCCTGGCTTTCGATAATGGTCGATGATGGCATTCCGCGTGATCTGATAGATCCATGAGACAACACGGTTCGGATCGTTCACAGAGTTGATCTGTCTATGGACCCGCACAAATACCTCTTGGAGAATATCGTCTGCATGTCCCTGATCGCTTACCCGCTTGCCGATAAAGGCACGGAGACCATCATGCATGAGTTGCCACAGTTCTTCTGTCGTCTTGGTCACAATGGCCCCCAGAGTCTGATGCTCGCTACTGTACTGCTCCGGACTATGCACGGCAAGTAGCCGATTCATGAGCACCTCCCTTCTTCGGCACACAACAGCCGGTTTGGCTCAATTTTCCGGTCACCTCTAATTGCTCGTGAACGGTAAAAATCTCCCAAGCATTGCCATCAGGATCGGTAAACCAGAGTTTATCCTGTCTGGCAAAACAACAGGCGACGTTGTCCTCGACTCCTTCAAGTATTCCTTCACGTTGTAAGCGGACCTTCCACTCTACGATCTCCTCAACCGTCTCAACCTCAATCCCGAAATGATCGACGGAACTGACTGCTCCCGTCGAAGAAACCAGTGAGAAGTTCAGGGCCGGCGCCTTCAGATCGAACTTGGCATAATCGGCCACCTGCTTCTGCGGCTTCATGCCGAAGACCTTCTCATAGAAAGCAACTGACTTGGCGATATCTCGCACATCGAGTGAAATATGGGGACGCATGGGGCACCTCCTCATGAGAGAGCTGTGAGTGATTTCTTGCTCATCCCTATAGACGGAGGAGGTTCGAAAAGGACGCAATGGTGAGAGACAGGAGGCCTGGCTCACGCTCGCGTCTTGGCAAAACAGTCGTTGAGGTGGTCGTCCACCATACCTACCGCCTGCATGAAGGCATAGATAATCGTGCTTCCCACAAAGCGAAACCCGCGCTTCTTGAGGTCTTTTGAAAGTGCGTCGCTCTCCGGGCTTGTGGTTGGGACATCCGACATCGTCCGGCAGTTATTCACCTTTGGTTTCCCGCCGACAAATTGCCAGACATATCGATCAAAGGTACCGAATTCTTTTCGCAAGGCCAGAAACGCCTGTGCGTTCGTCACCGCTGCCTCAATCTTCAGTCGATTTCTGATGATCCCAGGATCGTTTAACAACCGTTTCGTCTGGTGGGCGGTGAACTTAGCCACTTTCACAGGATCAAATTCAGCGAAGACCTTTCGGTAGTTCTCACGTCGCTTTAAGATTGTGTCCCAGCTCAGGCCGGCCTGTGCTCCTTCGAGCAGCAGCATTTCAAAGAGTCTGGAATCATGATGCACCGGCTTCCCCCACTCTCGATCGTGATAGTGAATCATATGCGGTTTGTCCCCGGCCCAGGGGCATCGCACTTTCGCTTTCGTCTTGATTGACATTTCCCAGGGTTGCGGCGAACCGATATTCTTAAACGGCGGTGCCCCTCAGATATCACTCGTCTTCCGTACCGGCTCTACCGTCGGAAAGCATCTTTCCCCTTAACCACGTCTTCCAACATCTTGTCGGCTAACTTGCCGGCCTTCCAGCGGCGATACCATTGGTGAATCACGAGCCACAGCACCACCCCACCGATCCCGATGAGAATCATTAAAATTGTATCGTCCATCAAGACACATTACCCGGTGCCGCCTTCCTGAGCAAGCCTCCCCTTCTGGTTCATCTTTCTAAACGTCCTTCCGCCCAAGATGGGTAACCGATAGAACTGTATATAGCGATTCCTATTGTCAGCGAGAGTCTTGTTGCAGGACCGCGCCAGGCACGATCGGAAGCGGCTTGTGGACCATACGCGGCGGCGGAAAGATAAACAGGATATCAGATGCGATCGCGTAGACGCGGCCATCAGGTCCGATCGCAGGTGGTGACTTCCCGCCCCCGACCCAGTCGAACTTCTGCAACTCCAGTCGGGCGTCGGCATCCAACGTAACGAACGCGTCGGTCGTCGAGACAAAGACATGCGTGCGCGACGCCGCGGCCGACGTGTAGGATGGCTGAAGCGACATTTGTGCCACCACACTGCCGTTGTTCAATACCACGAGCCCAGACGCGCCGACAACGACGGCGAAACCCTTCACGGTGAGCGTCGCCGGCCCATAAACCATGCCTGGGCTGCGGACAGGCGGAAGCTTGTTCCCATTGGGTCCAGCAAAGACGATTTCTCCGCTGCCGGTGCTGAGAAGCGTGTGGCCATCAGGCAGGACCATCGGTGCAGAAACGAACGATCGTTCGTCATCACGTGCTCGGAACGTATCGTTCAGACCAGCCGTGGAAGTTGCGGTAAATCCTCTGATGGTATGGCGTTGATCGCTGACGAGGACATGCGGCGCGCCACCGCCAGCAAACGTGAAGACTCCAACACCTGGCATGGGCGGGGGGACTCCTGGCCCCACAAGCGGATCATAGTCACATTGGCCAAATCCGCATATAGCGCAATAGACGAAGCCTAGCGGAGGAACAAGACACACTACGTCGGACGCGCTGATTCCCTTACCCTGGGCGGTCGCACCACCGGTTGCCGTCCCAGGCTGTGCAGCCACCAACTGATCAAATGCAATACCCCCGGTGGGCGCGAATCCAATAAGCCGCATTTCCACACCACTGATGTTGCGATTTCTGTAAATGGCTGGTGCAAGAATGATCTCCTTACCACCAACACCGACGATGTTGGGCGGTGCCGTGGTGGCACCATGAAGACCTGTCCGAGTCGGAAAAGGCGTCCGCGCCAGCAGGGCACCGCTAGTGTTGAACGCGTATAAAGTCGACTTGATTTCTGTCTTTTTGAACGAGCCGAAGCTATGGTCAATCTTAGTGGTCTCTGACTTGGTCCCGATCACATAGACCGAACCATCCACGCCAATGGCTGGTGAGGCGACGATGCCCTCGCCCGCGTTGATGTCCCGGCTCCAGAATGGCTTGCCGTCTGCATGTAGCGCAATAACCTTGCCTTCCTGCGTGCCGAGATAGACACTTCCATCGGGCGCGACGACTGGACCCGCACCCAGTGCGAACGTACCGAGACCGGGAACGCTGAAGGAGCCCCCGGCCGCCGGCTTCGTCTCCACATCCGCGAACCCCCGGTTAGCGGCGTCGCCATGGAAACGTTCCCAGGCGCCAATGGCCAGAGTCGTGGGCTACCAAATCACAGCACATATCACAGCGGTCCCAACTTGGATGAGTGAACGAATCATAGGAATCTCCTCCCTCGGCTTACAATTGGATAAGCATGAGTGCCTAGCCTTCTGGGGTCGAACGATCCGGCACGTACCGAGGAACCCTATTCTCCATCGCAGTAGGCATCTTAGCGGATAAGGCGTTACCGAGCGGATTATAACACTGGCATATACCGACTAAATAAGTTGGTTAGGCTAAGCTGTAAGAGCTTCTTAATTCAAGCCAATCCGATGAAAAAGCTTTTTCAATACCTACCTAACAGCGCTTTTCCGGTGTAGCAGAAAGCTCCGTAGCGCGATAGCCTGATTATGCTCTTCATCTTTGGCAGCGTAGAGAATCGTCACTGAATGAGTTTTAGCCTGTTCTGTGATTGTTGCAAGGAGTGCCGTTTTTTTCTTGAGTTCGGAGTGGTAACGTCGTTGGAATTCTGTCCACCTTGTCGGATCATGGTTGAACCATCGCCGTAGGGGAGTCGAGGGCCCGAGATCAGGCAACCAGAGATCGAGTTTCGCGTCAGACTTAGAAAGTCCCCGTGGCCACAGGCGATCGACCAGCACACGAAAGCCATCGGACTTCGTCACCGGTTCATAAACTCGTTTGACCAGAATCTTACCCATAGCTGCTAGAGGCCGATGGTTTCAATCTGAGCAATTTCTTCCGGCAACAAACTGAATCGCTCACACTCGAGATCTTCCTTCATATGTTGAGGATTCGTCGTACCGGTCAGAGGGAGCATGCCGACCTGCTGCGAGAAACGAAATACGATCTGGGCGAGGCCAGTCTGATACTTGGCCGCCATCGTGCGGATAGCTTGGTCAGTGAATACTTCACGGTTGGCAGTCAGCAGTGAGAATCCCTGATATATTATATGGTTAGATTGACATATCTCACGCAATTCTTTATCCCATCCGAATGCCGCATAACAGCGGTTCTGCACCATCATCGGCTTGTGCTTGGCCTTCGCACAGAGCAGCGTCAGCTGATCGGCCGTGACGTTGCTGATCCCGATCATCTTCACCTTGCCGGCATCATACAGTGATTCGATCGCCGCCCAGACTTCCCAATCCTCCGCCCCCAGCCCGCGTCGTGAATAGGGACCATGCAAGACATACGAGTCTAGATAGTCAGTATGGAGATGTGCGAGGGAGCCAGCGAAGGATTGCTGCACCTGCGTGGTGATACTCGCCCGTGCGTCGTACGGGAGACGATGATCCTGCCCGTTGAGGGGCGTGAACTTCGTTTGCAAAAACAGATTGTCGCGAGTGACGCCTTGCTCTGCCAATTGTAGGAGCGCCTCCCCTACTCCTGCCTCATCGTAATGAACAAGTTGATTCGCTGTATCGATCGCCGTAAATCCGGCTTCGACTGCTTGCAGCACTAGCCTCGTGGTAGCCTCTTTCTTCCAGGCCGTGCCGTACATGAAGGAGGGAATTGAAACGTGATTGTATGTGGTCAGTGGCATCAAATGATCTCCTGTAAAGTCCTCTACCATACACAGTTCACGCTGGCGGTCTCAACGGCTGCACGCGACAGATTCTTCGGCCACCAGGAACTCAGCTCATGAGACCTCGCACGATAGTTGGCATGGCTGACATGGATGCCTCTCGCATATCGGGGCAGAAAAATGATGGGGTCTATTGTGAACACGACGAGGTCATCAGAATACGATGAAGCTCGGCAATGGAGAATCGCTGCTTTGATGTTCCACGTAGCGGAGCGTTGCCCGGGCAGAATCATCGTCCGATATCTATTAGAGGCTGCTCCGTCGCCGTCATCGCTCCACGCGGGTTGTCGAACAGCCGATTCAAGGCCGGCAATTCAGTCGGAACAGGATTCGGCTTGGCGTCTGGCGTCATCACCACACCCCACTGGTGATTCTGCCGGCAGATATTGTCGAGCACAAGCGCACCGGCTTGAGAGAACAGCAGGATGCCGCTGAGCATGTTCTTTTCACACAGGTTTCTGATGAGTTCCGGCTGGCTCGTCGGATCACGAACCGCGATGCCAAAGTGATGATTGTCAAAACACTGATTGGCCACCACACGCGGTCGAGCGCCGGCGAACACAAAGATGCCGGACTCTCGATTGCCACAGACTTCGTTCTCCGTGAAGACCACACTGCACTCCGGACCGTACAATAAGACACCCGAGAGCACACCATCCCTTGCCCGACACCGGCTGATGGTACAGGTGGAATCCAGCACATTGATGGCGGCATGTTGATCGCTGCCGACATAGCGAAATGTGATGCCGCTCACGGTTCCGCGAGAAACTCGTTGCAGATACAGCGGCCCGCCTCGTCGGCTGAAAATGGTGACTTGATCCCGTCCCGCTCCAACGAGATGCACGGACCGCTCACTGATGAAGATCTTGTCTTCGTAAATACCGGGGCGGATGTAGACCTGATCGTCTTCTCTCGCATCCGTCAATGCCATGCCGGGGCTGGGATAATACCGCTCATCCTGTGCGTCCACGATCAACGTCCGTCCGCCAAGAGGATTCTCCGGTACCATCGGTTTCATACTGTGCTCCTGCATGAGCGTCAGTATACTGCAATTGGAGCCTGTTGGAGACACCATCGTCATCCTTGAGCGTCATTCATCCATCGCCCCCACCCGCAATCACCAGTCAGCGGCGGCCATTGCTCATGGGCGAGCTTCCTAGCTTCACACCCCTCGACTGACTGGTCGCACATGACCATCGAGCGTTCAAACCCACCACTGGGCAGGCGTACAACATGACGTGTAGCCCGGATCAGTATGCTGACTGGCCACCGGCTTCGTGGTCGGCTTCCTTGCCGTGAGAAATCTCTATCGGCACGTCCCCTATGCCAAAAGCTTCCTCCCACAAATCGCATTCACGGGGCGTGGTCAGGTTGTCTAAACAGGTGTAAAATGTACCTGTGTCGAGTCGGCCTTCCCATGGAGGCTCGCATGGTTCGGAGCAACCACGAACAGTCCTACCGAGCACGCGCGTTGAAATTACTCCCCTGGATCTGTGCCCACTGCGGACAAGAATTTGACTGCAAAAAGCTGAGCCAACTCACGGTCCATCACAAGGACCACAATCATGACAATAATCCACCGGACGGCAGCAACTGGGAGCTGCTCTGTCTCTACTGCCACGACAACGAACACCAGCGCGATCAGGTAGGCGACGGATCGGGGGAAGCACCCTCGACCCGTGAGCCTGATCGCCCCTTTACACCCTTCGCTCAACTTACCGACCTGCTTAGACGTAATACCGCAGCCTGATCCAAGTCAGGCCGAAGGTTCAAGACAACAATCCGCATGGCCACAAGCCTTCGCATCGTTCCCTTGATTGCCCTCGGCGGCTCAATCTCCGGTTACTCCGACACCTCCTTTACTTACCTGCCAGATCTGCCTGTAAGCCGCCTGGTTTAAAATGGTTTGGCAACAACATGATGCAGTTGGGGTTGAACCCTTGTGCCTTTAGGGTATCAATGCTCCCTAAAATTTTATCCTGCTTCAGATCGATCACGGTAATCGACCCATCGCTCAGCCCTTCCAAGTTCAGCAGGCTA
The DNA here is from genome assembly GCA_036984345.1 of Nitrospira sp. Taxonomy (GTDB): domain Bacteria; phylum Nitrospirota; class Nitrospiria; order Nitrospirales; family Nitrospiraceae; genus Nitrospira_D. Next base: position 187,721 of record BQXA01000002.1, read on the forward strand.
TTCTGGACGAACAGGTACCGCTCGTCCGGTGACAGCACACTATGATGCGCCCCGGCTGCAGCCGCGATGGTCTTGAGAAACTTCGGGTGGCGCGGATCGCTGTTGTCGTACAGATTCACATGTCCTGGTTTGGCTGTCGTGACGAAGAGGCGGTCCCCCTTCTTGTTATAGAGCATTTCCAGCGGCATCCCCTGTTGCCGCGGTTCGAAGTCATCGATCTGATGGAACGAGAACGCCTTTCGATTGGGATCCCACACTCCGGCCCACAGTGTGCCCTCCAGCATATTGGTAATATGCATCACGGGTGGATCGGCATTGGGGCTGAACATGATTTCGACCGGCGCCGATTTCGCTGGAGCCGGCTTTGACCCGATCTTGTGGGTCGAGAGCACCTGTCCTGTGCTGGCCTCGATCACAGTAACCGAATCCCCCTGCTCCGACATGTCCGGTTTCACCGTGCTGGTCACAACCACTCGATCAATCCCGTTGTGAATCGCGATCCCATGGGGGTAGAGAATCGTGGCCGCAGCGGGATCCCTGGCGCTAATCGTCTCGATCGGCTTATCGACACGTGCGTCCCCCACGATCACCGTGCTCGAACCCATACAGGTGAGATACCAAGCCCGGTTATCCTCGGACACGACCAGATCCTCCCCAACTTGACAATCAGGGACCTCAACGGCGCGTAGCCGATAGGGAAACGTCGTGAGGTCCACGACGTGCAAGATGCTTTTCCCCAAGGCTGTCACGTAGGCTTTAGTACGATCCCGGTTGAAGAAGATGTGGTGGGCCACGAGATCCGACGGAAGTGGAATCTCCATCAGAATCTTACCAAAGTCGGCGGACTGCGGGTCAATCTCCATGATCGCAATCCCCTCTCGTCTTACCGGTTGACTGGCTTTACTTTCATAGTTGATCAGCGCAATAACTTCTGCCGATGCTGGAGCCGTGCTGGCGAGCAACAACCCCACGGCCAGCAAGAACAATCGGAATGGTTTCATGACAGCCTCCTGATGAATGATAAGAAACGTATTATGAATCAGTTGCATATTGTCGTGCAGCACAGAAACTAACCTGCAATCTGGCCCTCTATTTTTTACACTTGCCGTTACGCCCGAAGGCCAATGACCTCGAGATATTCTCCGAACACGGTCGTGCAGCCACCCCCGGCTCGATTATGCAAAGTCCAGAGCGCTTCTAGCTCTCGGAACAATTGGGCTTGGCCCTCCGAGTCCAGCGACGCAAACGCCCGATCCGTCGGGCCGTAGTACAGGCGGAAGAACTCGACGACCTCCGACGGTGGAAAGGGATACTCGAGACGATACTGCCGTCGAGTAAGATTGAGATCTGAAACTCCATGGCCGAGCCGTTCACGGACCGTCCTTTCGTCTCCCCACAAGACCGGCGAGGGCATCCCATTCGGCGCAATAAACTTCGACACGGTCTTGAACATTTGGCCAACAAATCCCTGCGCCGTCCAATTGGCCATGGCCACTGTGCCTCCCGGAACACAAACACGGAGTAACTCCTGCGCAACGAGTTGAGGGCGTGGAGCGAACATCGCGCCGATCAACGTAACCACGACATCGAAACTCGCATCGACAAATGGAAGTGATTCCGCATCCGCCTCTTTGAATCTTGCGTTCAGTCCTTCAGCATTTGCACGCGCCTGTGCCCGCTCCACTAAGTTGCCCGCAATGTCTACCCCGGTCACCTCAATGCCGTCTTGGGCCGCCATCAGTGCCAATTGGCCGGACCCGCAGGCCACGTCCAACACATGGCACCCAGGTGTAATGTTGAGCCTCTCGTAAAACTCCCTCGCGCTGCCTTCTAGGTAGCGCGAGAACCGATCGTACTCTCCGGCTGTCCGTATTGATTTGAGCCGGGCTTTCACATTGTCTAGCTCCCCAATCGCCATGCTGGTCATCATCGCCTCCTCCTGTTGATGGATTATTTAGCGCAGCTCTCTGTGCTGCGCTGTTTCTATTGCCACTATAGTCGAGAGGCGGCCTGGCGTCTTATCCGAGCGTCTGGCTCTCTTAACTGGAGAGTGTTAATCTTGCACCTCATTTATCCGGGCGTCCGGCGAACTTAGCCAAAACGCCCTCCGATAGGGGCACCTCACATGGACGTGTTGTCTGACGTTCTCAAGGCTGTGAAACTCGATGGCGCGGTGTTTTTTAACGGTGAATTTTCTTCACCCTGGTGCGCACGGCAGCCTGATGCCTGCTCCATGGCCTCGTATTTGTCGGCCGGATCCAAGCACGTGATCATTTATCACTTGATGACCGAAGGCCGGGGCTATGCTAGGGTTGGGGAGAATGGCCGAGCGATCTCCTTAGAAGCCGGTGACATCATCATGATTCCCCATGGTGATGCGCATCTGATGGGGAACGGTCCCTCCGTCAAACCGGTAGATAGCAGTGAGCAACTGCGGAAGGTCCTCGCAGAAGGAAAAATGCTGTCCCAATTCGGAGGCGGCGGAGAACTGACGCGGCTAGTCTGCGGATACATGACCTGCGATCCACAACTTTCGCAGGTATTTCTGGCAGGACTACCTTCAATCGTCAAAGTGCACATTCGAGACAATCCGTCGGGACGATGGGTGGAGGACACCTTACGCTATTCCGTCAACCATGCCGAGGTCTCAGGACCTGGCAGCGCTGCTGTCATCGCCAAACTATCGGAAGTCTTGTTCGTGGAAACTTTGCGTCGGTACATCGAGAAGTTACCGCAAACTCAGACAGGCTGGCTCGCCGGCGTCCGTGATCCGGAGGTTGGAAAAGCGCTGGCGCTCCTGCATCAACAACCCGCTCATCCGTGGACGATTGCCTCGCTGGCCGAGGCAGTCGGCCTCTCACGTTCCGTGTTGGCCGAGCGATTTCGGCATTATCTCTCAGACACGCCGATGGGGTACCTGACCCGATGGCGGTTGCAGCTTGCCGCTCAACTGCTCGCGTCTACGTCCAAGAGCGTGGCCGAAGTGGCGGGCGACGTCGGTTATGAATCAGAACCCTCGTTCAATCGTGCTTTCAAACGGGAGTTTGGAGTCCCCCCAGCGAGGTATCGTACCCAGGCAAGATCTTCTCAACGTCGGACCTAATAGAGGCAGGATGGAAACCGGACAAGACATCACGATCACCGAACTCCGACTCAGTTACCGCTACATCAAGGAACATCCATGGGTCGTGACCGCCGTGAACGGCTTCCTCTCCGCTTACTTCATGGAACAGCCGAGCTTTCGCGTACAACGTCACTTCGATGAACTCGAATCCGGCATGCACGTGTGGATCTGCGAAGTGCCGAGCACGATGAAAATGACCACGCTCCTGCGAAGACTGCAAGCGGATATCCCTCCTTGCCGCTATACACAGAGCACGACAGAATCGACCAGCACTCTTCAATATCTCATCGACTCGCTTGAACAAAACTAAGCAACCACACACCTCGACTCGCAAGAATTCTCAAACCAAGTGCTCGATTTCCACCGAGAGAGTATAATGCACCATCATGAATCGAGTGCTCATCCTCGGAGCCGGCAAGATCGGTTCGTTGATTGCCTGTCTTCTCAATCAAACCAACCGCTACGAGGTTCACTTGGGCGACATGACGTTCGATGTGCCCAAGCACTTGGTTGAAAGCCTCAGCCTGGAACGAGTGACCCCCTGCCTGCTCGATGTTCGGCATCCTGACGCCGTCAGCACCTATCTTTCCACTCATCACCTAGATGCAATTCTTTCGAGCCTTCCCTATTTCTGCAACCCCACGGTTGCCGGTCTTGCCTTGACCCACAATCTTCACTACTTCGACCTCACCGAAGATGTGGAAGTCACGAACCAGATCAAAGTGCTCAGTGCTGGAGCCAGCCATGCCTTCATGCCTCAATGTGGGCTCGCGCCGGGCTTCATCAGTATCGTCGCGCATGATCTCATGACTCATTTTGCTACATTGGACACGGTCAAGATGCGGGTCGGTGCACTGCCGGTACATCCCAGCAACGCGTTGAAGTATTCGCTCACCTGGTCGACGGACGGACTCATTAATGAGTATGGCAACGTATGTTACGGCATTGAAGAAGGCGAGAAAGTTCCTCTCCAGCCGCTCGAAGGATATGAGACGCTCGAACTAGATGGGCTGCTGTACGAAGCCTTCAATACGTCTGGAGGATTAGGGACCTTGGCGGACAGTTATGCTGGAAAGATCAGAACGATGAATTACAAGACGCTCCGCTATCCGGGCCACTGCGAGAAAATTCATTTGCTCATGAAAGACCTCAAGCTCAATGAAGACCGCGAGACACTTAAACGAGTGCTTGAACATGCCATTCCTCAAACCTTGCAAGACGTTGTCCTGATCTATGCGTCGGTGACGGGAACTAAAAATGGTGGTCTGTTCGAGGAAAATTACGCGAAAAAGATTTACCCACAATGCATCAAGGGTACACTGTGGTCGGCGATTCAAGTGACGACCGCTTCCAGTGCGTGCTGCGTCATGGACCTTGTCTTGAATAACCCTGCGCAGTACCATGGATTTGTTACGCAGGAATCTATCTCGTTGAAGACGTTCTTGGATAATGATTTAGGAGCCTGTTTCAGATGAGCACCTTTCATGCCGCCCTACGAGACCTCGGCATTCAAGCCGTCAATTCCGGTGGCAGCACCGGCGCCGGCTGGTGGTCCGGCCGAAATGACGGTACGCTTGTTTCTTCCATCAATCCGTCGACCGGTGAGCAGATCGCCGGCGTCTATTCCTGTTCTGCTGAGGATTATCAGCGAATCGTCACGGATTCGCTGGAGGCATTCCGGACCTGGCGGCTGGTGCCCGCGCCCAAACGTGGCGAACTCGTTCGACTCATCGGCCAAGCCCTTCGGGAGAAAAAAGATCAGCTTGGCACGCTCGTCTCGCTGGAAGTCGGTAAGATCAAGGCAGAAGGAGACGGCGAAGTGCAGGAGATGATCGATATGGCTGATTTTGCCGTCGGTCAGTCGCGGATGCTCTACGGCGTCACGATGCAATCAGAACGGCCCGCTCACCGGATGAGTGAGCAGTGGCATCCGTTAGGACCAGTCGGTGTCATCACGGCATTCAACTTTCCCGTAGCCGTGTGGGCCTGGAACGCCTTTATCGCCGCCATCGCCGGCGACACGGTCATCTGGAAATCATCGCCCAAGGCGCCGCTCTGCGCCGTGGCGGTACAACAAATTTGTAATCGTGTGATGCAGCAACAGGGATATACCGGTATTTTTTCTCTCTGCATCACGGATCAGCCTGTCCTTGCAGACCAGATGGTACAGGATGATCGCTTGCCTCTCATTTCTTTCACCGGATCTGTTCCCGTGGGACGTCGAGTGGCCGCGCTCGTCGGCCAGCGATTAGGGCGAACGCTCCTGGAACTCAGCGGCAACAACGCCGTCATTGTCGATCAGACCGCCGATCTCGACATGGCCGTGCGGGCCATCGTATTCGGGGCCGTCGGAACTGCTGGTCAACGCTGTACCACGACGAGACGTCTGTTCATCCATGAGTCACGATATGAGGAGCTCGTCGGCAGACTCGTGAAGGCCTATGCACAGGTCCGAATCGGCAATCCGCTCGAAAAAGATGTACTGATGGGACCGCTCATCGACCAGGTCGCCGTGGAATGCTATCGTGCCGCACTCGACGAGATCAAAAAAGAAGGCGGCGAGGTGCTGTACGGAGGACACGTGCTGAGTCGCCCTGGGTACTTTGTCGAACCGACGATCGTGCGGGCCAAGAACGAATGGCCGATCGTGCAACGCGAAACATTTGCGCCGATTCTCTACGTCATGCCGTTCCAAACCATTGACGAAGCAATCACCTTGCAGAACAACGTTCCTCAAGGTCTCTCCTCCGCCATATTTTCAAACGATGTGCGCCACGGCGAGCAATTCGTGTCTGCAGCCGGGAGTGATTGCGGTATCGCCAACGTCAACATTGGCACGTCCGGGGCGGAAATCGGCGGCGCATTCGGTGGAGAAAAGGAAACAGGCGGAGGCCGGGAGGCTGGATCGGATTCCTGGAAAGCCTATATGCGTCGGCAAACCAATACCGTCAACTGGGGAAGAGAACTGCCCCTTGCCCAAGGGATCAAGTTTGGATCGTGAAGGGGACGACCATGGATCAAACACAGGCACTAGATGCACTTCTGGCTAGAATGGTTGCCGACTACATCGAGCACAACCGAGCCGCTCGTACCCTCAAGACCCTGCTCGATCAGTCTGGAGTAGGATTCACTCCGGTCATGGATCATGTGACGATCCGTACCTTAGACATCGATCGAGGAGCTGAGTCGTTTGTGAAACTGGGCTATGCCTACGACGAAACCCTTCGATACGACGATTGGTACGCCAAAGTCTTCCGCAAAGCCGGCTATCCCGCTCTCTTTGTCGATCAAGCCTATCCCGATGAACGAGGACAAACTAGTATCATCCCGGGATGGGTCAAGAAGTTCGGCGACAAGGTCTTCCACCATGTCGCGGTTCGGGTTGAAGATATCGAACTGGCTATCGGTCGACTTCAGGAACAAGGAGTGGTTTTTGCGGGAAATATCGTTGGAGAGCGCGGCGGGTCACTCAGGCAGATCTTTTCTGCACCGGAAACCATTGATGGACAGCCTTTCTCCGTTTTGGAGCTGGCCGAGCGACACCGAGGATACTTGGGCTTTCTCCCACCTCAGGCCGACAGTTTAATGAAATCTTCAACCGGTCGTTGAGTACCTCACCCCATGTCTCGCAGCACATGGTCGGGATTGCGGTCTCGAGCGATCGTCTTCATCAACTGATCTCCGAAGAGCACGACAACTCGATCCCGATGGTCTTTGACCATCATTGAGGCGGACGGCCCCTTGAAGGTTGAAGGATCTCCCTCCAGCCATGCACTGCAGGTGAACGGCAAGGCATCCAAGATCGTCTCCACACGATATTCTTGGCGGAGTCTATACTGCAGCACCTCAAACTGAAGACGACCGACGGCGGCAATCAAGGCTTCCTGATCATTGAGGCTTCGCATGATCTGGACGGTTCCTTCCTGCGCCATCTGAGTGAGTCCCTTGTCGAAGGACTTGCGCTTCCCGACATCCGTCGGTCTCAAACGCGCAAAGATTTCAGGCTGGAATTGCGGCAGCGGCTTAAAATTGAAACCACCCGTCACCGAAACCGTATCGCCAATGGCAAACATGCCGGGGTTGATGATGCCGACAATATCACCTGGATAGGCCTCTTCGACCGTGCTCCGCTCCTGTGCGACCAGACTATGCGGCCTCGCTAATCGAATCTCGCGACCCAGCCGGTGATGTTTGACGACCATATCCCGTTCGAAACGACCTGAACAGATCCGAAGAAATGCCGTGCTATCGCGATGCTTCGGGTTCATGTTGGCTTGGAGTTTGAAGACATAGGCACTGAAGGGCCTGTCGATGGGATCAACCAAGAGCTCGGTCCCCTCGTCGCCATCAGCCGATCGCGCACCGGGACTCGGTGCCAACGCGACGAACGCATCAAGAAAGCTTTCCACCCCGAAGTTCGTGAGTGCCGACCCGAAAAAGACCGGAGTGACCTCCCCTTGAAGAAACTGCTGGCGCGTGAATGGATTTCCAGCGATCTTGAGTAGTTCCAAATCGTGAAGAACCTGTTCCATCGTCTCGTGTGAAACACGCCCGCTTGCTCCGAGCTCAGCCAGGGCTAAGCTATCCGTCTCAACCTTCGTCGCTCCCCCATGTGCGGTTCTGCTGAAGAGCTGCACCCGGTTGTCGGTGCGGTTCACAATACCCACAAAATCGCTGCCTGACCCGATAGGCCAGTTGATCGCGCTGGCGTGGATGTTCAAGGCCTGCTCGACCTCAGTCATCAAATCGAGAGGCGGACGTCCAGGCAAGTCCATCTTGTTGATCAAGGTCAGCACAGGGATCCGCCGCATGCGGCACACTGCAAACAGCTTCCGAGTCTGCGTTTCAACACCTTTGGCCGCATCAATGACCATGATGGCACTATCCGCCGCCGTCAGCGTCCGATAGGTATCTTCAGAAAAGTCTTGATGTCCAGGGGTATCAAGCAAATTAATGACTGCACCTTTATACGGAAACTGCATAGCGGAGGCCGTGATGGAGATTCCCCGCTCCTGTTCCATTCCCATCCAATCGGATGCCGTGGCCTTTCCACCTTTGCGGCCCCGCACCATCCCGGCTGTTCGGATGAGCCCGGAGTATAAGAGCAATTTTTCGGTTAAGGTCGTCTTACCGGCATCAGGGTGACTGATGATGGCAAACGTCCTCCTTCGCGCAATCGCCGCAGCTAATTCACTCGCAAACGTCGTGTCAGTTGTCATAATGGGTCGGCAGCATATCACATTCGTATTGTCGGAAGTGGAACTTCACAGGAAAGACGAGTCTTCGAGCTCTCCGTAGCCGGCCCGCTCTAATGCACGGCGGACGGCACTCAGAACAGCAGGTGTGTCGACATGAGGCAGAACAGATAGGGCTGGAGCGGCCCGCAAGCGAGCCAGCAGCTGCTCGCTCTCAGCACCCGCTAACGCGTCGCAGGTCTCGTACAAACCGTCGAGTCCCTCCTCAAGGATATTGTGCTTCTCTAGGATCTTCTGTAGCGTCGTCATCAAACCATCTGTGGGAGTCGGCATGAGTAAGGCCGCGATGGCGCCGTGATCAAGGCGGAGCCTGGCGGCAAGTGCGAGAGGTTCCCCGCCTCTGAGCCGTTGCACGGTCGGCAACAGAATCTTTTCCTCCATCCCGATATGGCGAAGCAATCCGGCTCGGAACTGATCATACATAGGCTGTTCAACTCGACGACCTGAATGAAAGACTGACTGGAGGATAGCGTCTAACCGACGATGGTCTTCTGTTAGAAACTGGGTCACCAGGCCAACGGGTTTCCTTCTCTGTGACGACGTTGAGTGGCTTGGCATGACAGCTCGAAAAGGTTCGACTACCATTCAACTCCGAATGGTGACAGTAAGAATACGGGCTTAGATGGCACAAATTCCACTCTCAGTGCAGGACATGTGCGAGCGCCGACGTTCGGATGGCGCTAGACCGGCATCATCATGGCGAGGGTAACAGGTTGAAGGATCCGAAACTCTCAACTATACGGCAGTTAGTGCCAAACAGCTTGCGCGTAGACCGCCAAGGCGGAGATGCAGAAGATCGCGAGCGCTCCAAAGAATGAGGCGATGAGGGAGAATGGCCCATATGGCTGAAACTGTAGTCGCCGTGTGTGGGGAAACCGCATGAGGCAGAATGTCACACATGACGCCCCTGTCCCGATGAGTGCGAGCAGAATCTGATCCGATTCCATAGGCCTCCCCGTCCCATGGCTAGGCTAAGAATAAAAATAGGCCGGCACCACCAACAAGAAGGAAGATCACCCACCGAAGCCATCCTTCTCGTCCATCCGCATGAGCTTGGACCAGTCGACTCCTAAGAGCCGGTTGCGTGTGTACATAGGCCTCGACTTGCTCTTTGGCTTCTTTCAATCCGATGTTCTTCTCCACACGAACCAGCATGATGGCCTCCACAATCTGACCACGCCACAGAGCCGAGACTGCGGCTTGTGAAAGCATCACGGCCATGACTGGAGCAGTAGACACGTCACAAGAGCTCGGTTGAATAGCGGTAGAAGGCATGACTGAACCAAGTCTATCACTGCGCGATCAGCCACCGAAGAGAAACCAAGAACTGCGCCGGAGCGATGGTGGCAGGGTTTATGAGCACAGCATGATGAGTGCTGAAAAACCTGCTCTTACTTCATCTTTAAAGAATCTCATCGTAGAATCTTACCACGAGGTGGATATGTTTCTCCGTTTGATCTTAGTCGTTTTGGTCACCGTTTCCGTGAACCCTTGGGATACGGTGGGCTTTACAGAAACAACCAAAGTTCGCAATGAGCTGATCGGGCCTGTTCGTAGTGTCACGGTGAAAAAACACGGATATTCCACCATTGAAACCTATGATCGTGCAGGCCATCTTATAGAATCCGTCCTTGATCTCACCCACGCCAACACGGCAACCCATTCCCTCTTTCAGTACAACCAGGACGGCCATCTGGAAGAAGAGCTCGCCTTTGACCAGAGTGGGCGAGTCATCTACCGGAAACATGTCATCTATGCAAGAGACCTTGACGGACGAGACACAGCGTCAGTTACGGCGTCCGATGATGGACGTTTCCAGAGTGCAGAGTTCTCGCTCTATGACCAACGAGGTCACCTCTGGGAACAGTTAGCGGTGAGCAGTACGACAGGGTACAAAAGTCTCTTCGACATACAGGGTCATCGGATTTATTCGGCGTACTATCGCAAGGGAGAATTGCTCAATGAATTAAAACACCGATATGACGTACTGGGACGACTCCTGGAACTTGTAAGTTACGATTCGCAAGGCACCCTCATCGGTCGAGTACTCAACGACTACGACGAGGCCGGCAAACGCATTCGATCGACCACTCATACATTTGGTCTTGCACAACCTCGCACGTGGATCACGACCTACGAGTACGATTCGTTGGGCAACTGGATCAAAGAAGAGACGACTGAACAATCTCCCGCTTCCCGACCGGCCAAAGCGTTCACGATTCCTATTATTGAGGAACGTACGATCCAATACTACGACGGCACCGACAGCGACGCTGTCGCACACCCCTAATAGCTGGTACGCCGCTCGTAATATTTCTATGATGCAGTAATGTTATCTGGGGATGGAACGAAGCAGGATGCATCAGTCACGGGAGGAATCAGCACTGCATGTTCCTGTACGTCACGAATGCTGAAACCGCGATGGTTTTTTCAACGCTCGTGAGACCCGATACGTGATTCGCAATCAGCTGAAACTCGTTCAAGGTGGGAACTCTTTTCTGGCCAAGCCACTTTCTTAATGGTGCCCAGCACGTGTCGAAATGTTCAAACCACCATACGGGTGGGAGAGAGCCGCCATCGACTCCCTCTTGAACAGGTGTGCGAACACCGTGGGTCTGAAGCCTCGGCTTGTCTGCTCTCAGGTTGATTGCGCTCATAATCGGTTTCAACTCCACCGTCTCCATCGACCACGCCTTATCGGCGTCCAGGCCAATGTGACTCTTCTCAGAGCTTTGGTTCAGCGGATCACTCGAGGTAGCAGGAACGAGCCATCCACGAAATTGTCGGTTATCCACTAAATTCACAGAACGCTCCAAGTAGTAGAATGTGGTTTCGAGAAGCAATCCAGGTGCCGAAGAATTTTATTCTTGTTTGATAATGGTTTGGAATCCTCCAATCAAAACTTTTGTTGCACGAAAGCAATGCCTCTGTGGCATCTGTACCACAATAGAGACTTTTTCCTGCTTCACAGCTGCCACGTTTTCGCTCAATGAAAGACGGAGGTCAATCATGTTTCACAATGAAACAATGTGTGATGGGTTCTCAACTTCTCATGCCCAACTATTGGGACGGCGTAGATGTATCCACGTTACCTTCTGACGATGTCAGACGGCTTAACCATTTCCCGAATGGCAGTGCTGTCGGAACTCGAAGCGTCACCTGAAGATCCGGGGCTTCCCGTGTGGCTCCGATACCAACGACGAAATTTATGAAACTGCGATCACTCCACCGATAGGATCCTCCGATAAGCAAGACTCCGATGTGAGTGACTTGGGGCGCTGTGGTAAGAAGTAGGTTGGAGGCGGAAGTGGGTTTTGAAAAGATAGTATGGTCGTATCCCAATGTTAACGACAGCTTTTCATTCAGCGACACCCCGATGCCCAAGTTGGCATTACCACCACTTCCTGGATCAACACGTCCAATGCCATTACCAACATCACGGGGGACATTGTAGATAAAACTCACGCTGCTGAAGAGGACGACCGGATCGCTCGGGTACAGCATGGTCAGGCCCGGTTGAAAAATGTAAAACCCGGACCCGGTCGGTAATTCCGTTTGCACCCCTGTGAGCGGATCTGTCGGCACTTCAAATGGACCAGTTCCACTGATGCTCTTAAATCGGGTGAACCCAATGAAATAGGGTTTGTCAGGGCCTCCTTGGTTAATCTGAAACCGGCCGGTTGCTTCCACATCTCCGAGCCCCCATCCGTTGAAGGTCGAGAGCGTATCGGCTTGAGAGGGGGTAGCGATGGGCCGTTGCGTGATCGAATCTTCCCGATAGAGGTAGGGCAGTCTTACCTCAACCTCAAGCCGGTTTGTTAATCCATACCGCCCCACCAGGGCCGCAGTATAAATATCACGGCTCACCCCCTGGATGTTAATCAGACCGACCGTGATGGCCGGGACGATGGTAAACCCGGTCAGCGTCACACGGCTACTGCTGAGATGGGCGAATTGCAGATACGGCTCCACAATGAGCGTGCCCTTGGGGGTCAACACCCCGGCCCCTGGAAGATCAAAGGTTCGAACCATCCACGAAGGGAGAACCTCTTTTTTGCTTTCCGGAGCGATCCCCACAGGACCGGCAGGTTCCTGAACTTCCGCTTGCTGAACTTCCGGAGGATGGTTTTCTGAGGCGGGTTGCTTCTTTTCACGGCGCCGGGTCCCATTGGTCTGACCATTCTGCTCGTTTGCAATAAGATATCGGGAAGCACTGCGTGGCCATTGAAGACGCGGCCCTTGAAAATTCACCCAGTCATCTGTACCTGACTGATCGACAGACCGGTCCACTAGACCAAGCTGAGCCGCTTCAACTGCCGAGACCATTAGGCTTACGATAAGCCCTAACGAGACAATGGTCTGAACGGCGACACGAATTTTTCCGACAGTCTTTTGCACGTCGATACCTTCTTCCTGTTCAGATCGAAACAAATCCAACCTCCGTCATACGTTCAGCATCTCTAGTGAACACACGTACCAGCTCTGATGGTCCCGTGCATACGGATGCAACTTGGAACAGTCCTATGTCAATCAAAAAGTTTCCCTCATCGTTCGAGTGGTTGAACGAGAGGGAAACAGTTCGTCACTGGTCCATGCGATGGAGTCGTGAACCGCGTCGTGACGGAGATCCTTAAAGATTGGAGATCTTGATGGGGTTTTGACCAGTGACACCATATGTAGAGTATCGTCACATAGGCCTATATCTCCAGACTCTCGGCTTCAATGTCGGATCGCCTCGATGCTGGCCTGCGACAGGGCATTTCCGAGTTGGAGTGATCGAGCCCACGTCAGCGCTTCCACTGTCGCGTTGATGACCGTTTGGCTTTGAATGGTCCGGTTATCAAGCGAATTTTGAATGATGGTGGTAAATGGCGGAAGCGAGGATACATCATGAGGCAACGCGTTGCCTGATCCACTTTGAATGAGCGTGAAGGTTTCGTTCGGATGATTGGCCACCGGCCTCATATCTGTCCGATCGACAACGGGTTTCACGGTTGAGTGTTCGACAACCGGCCTCTTCCCCGAATGATCGTCAGAGGATCTCCGGTTCGAGTGATCGGCAAAGGGATTCCAGTCGCGACGATCAGCAAATCGTGCCAGATCCGGAATCTTTAGCACCGTTGAACTGACGAGCTTCCCATTGTCAAACACATTCCGTTCAATCCCAAATGACATGAACGGCCCATCCGGATCTCGTTGAAACCCCCCTCGCATACTGTCTAACACCTCCTCGGTCACCGGCGACCGAAGCGTAAAGTCTTCAATGCTCTCGTATGCCATAGCTGAAGCAATAGGCTGGAGACCCAGGAGAACAAAAACAAGCACCTTCGTCGCCTGGCGAGTTGATCTTGATAAGAGGCACATTAGAAATCCCTCCCTCCCGGGCGAAACAGGACGATGTTGTTTAATGTATCGGGACTGAGCGGCCGTCCAAGCGGAGACGTCGGACGGACGCTCCAATCTCGGACTGTATTGAATTCCCCGCGCTCCGGAAAATCATGGATCACAAAGACCACACGGCTCGGCCATGAGGCTTCAAACTGTTCTCGCGGCACGACGCGTAATCCGACTGCCGGGTCACCGAGCAGGACCTTGTCACCACGCATGCCCTTTACCACCACAAAGTGGTGATAGCCATTGTCCACCATCAGCACGATCGCCGGAATACCGGCGTTCGACAACTCGTCCAATGAGACTTGGAACCCATCTGCTGGATAACCGTGGAACTCTAAAAACCGCTTCATGTCCAGGAACGAAAAGCCTTCTTGCTGGATTTTTTGCTGGTTGCCGTTATCAAACATCGTCCGGAACGTCACCTCTTCGGTGATGGGATGCCCATAGTGATAGGTTAACAAGGTGGCGACGGCGGCCGACCCGCAACTGTAGTCATATTTCTGAAGGATGACGGACCGAACCTTGAGTTCACGCATGCTCCAGACTTGGAGTACCATGCGACTCCCCACGCCCGGAGTCACCTCGACCGTCGCCGCCATCGCCCCTGCCTCGATCGACAGCAGCAGCACCATGTACCCGATAATCCGTTTCGACAGCATAGACATCATTTCAACGTTAAGTTCAGAATCGTGGCGTTCTGCATAATCACGTTGTTGCCGGAATTTTGCATGACGATCGGCAGCCCGCTCGCTCCGGCAAACGCATTGCCGTTGATCGCATTATTGCCGGTCACGTTATCGACCGCGACATTGTCGTACAGTTTGGCCTTCAGGTCGTTTCGGTTTGTGATGATAAGCTGCGGACCGAGATCCGTTCCTCCGCGTTGAGTATCCAACTGGGCCGCTGGAATTGGCTTGCCCCAGGATGTTGGGGCAGGCTTATCCACGGAACCGGCGTGAGCTATACCTAGTGAGAGCCCCAGGACACTCATCACTGTCAAAAAATAGATACGCATGATGCCCTCTCAGTCATGAGTCGTACATCGAAGCTGGAGGAGCGGATGCTCCTCCACCCGATCCCGCTTAGTGCACGTTCACGTGCGCCATTGTGGTCACGCCGACCTGCTGCAGGGCCGCGATCCCCGTATTCTGAATGGCCACGGTCACACCAGCCGCGCCGCTGAATCCAGAGAGGGTGTTCGAGGCATTGAAGGTTCCTGCATGGGCTTGCGCATCCCCTCCTCGCCCACCGTTTCCACCGCCACCTTGGGCCTGGAAGCCGCATAGCCGCTCTCCGCAGAGCCTCCTTCTGCACCGTTTCCGCCTTTGGCTTTGCCTCCGTTCCCGCCTTCTGCACGAGCCTCACCACCTTCGGCATAGCCACCTTTGCCACCCTTGGCATACCCGCCATCTCCGCCTTCTTGAGCCTTGGCGTCACCTTTAGAATGTCCGCCTGTGCGGGAGGCATAGCTGTTTCCACCCTTGCCGGCATCGGCATATCCACCCTTACCGCCCTTGGCATAGCCACCATCGGCATCGTTGTAGCCATCACCAGCCTTGGCCTTGCCGCCATCACCACCATTGCCAGCCCAGGAATCTCCAGACTTCGCCTTGGATTTGGCGTAGCCGTCTCCGCCGTACCCGCCTGGGCTGAAGGAAGAGGCATTGCCTCCGCTATTGCCGGTGCCGTAGACGTTATTACCTGATACAAGCCCATCCAGCTTGGTGACATTGACGATTTTGGTCTGGTTGAACGAGTCTTTCATATCAAGACTGGTGTAGGCGGTCGAATGGTTATTGGCCGCCGCCCCAAAGGGGGAGTAATCGTTCTTCGCTTTTCCATCCCACTTCGTCTTCTCGTTATAACTGTCTTTAATCTTTGTGTCGTTATTGGAATCGGTGTAGGTCTTCGTAACGGTCTTGGTGTCGTTATCGTTCTTCGTAAACGTCTTCGTATAGTTATCGTTATCGTTCTTCGTAATCGTCTTGCTATTGTCGCTGTTGTCCGTGTAGGTCTTCGTAACGGTCTTGGTGTCGTTATCGTTCTTTGTAATGTCAATATCAATTTTCTTATCCGCGTTAATCGTCTTCTGGTTATAGCTGTCATCGATCTTCGTCTTTACCACCGCCGTCGAATCGTTCTTTGCCGCGGCGCTTCCGTTATCGACTTGAGCACCTGCATAGGGCGCAAGGCCGAAGGCCAACGCCACCGCTGCCGACGTGATCATTACTTTCTTCATTGCATCCTCCTAATCTGATTAACAGTTAAAATAAAACATCTACCTGCATTAACTCACGTTCGTCCTGCGGCGGTTGGTCACCCCCTTTCCTCTAGGTACCTCTAAGTTTGTTCACTCCCTCCAATCCAAAACATTCGAGAGAGTCACTCTTCCGTGGCCACCTCGACATCCAGTCCTAAGTGGAAGACTCTTTTGATTAATCCTCATCTCATCTGCACATGTATCCACGTCTCGCGTTATGCTTGATGGTCCTCGTTAGCTTCTTGTGGGTTGCTTTCCGGGGGTTCATCCCACAAGACGACATGAGCCGGAAACCCTGCAGAAGAACGAGCGTCTGTGGACCGTAAGGACTCTGCCTTATGCTCATTTTTCTTTGTCCCACGTTTCGCACGTTTCTTTGGCTCCCGTCTGCCCATCCCATCACCCGCCAATTGTCCTCACCCCTACGTCCGACGAAATCTGATCGATGACGAGACAACTGCGAAAATTTGACGATTGCTGCTGATTTCATCCGGTATTGCTGCTCCAAACTAATTGCCCACTCCCTTCAGCAAGTCACGAGCCATGTTGAAATCTGTTTGTTTTTTCTAGATGTTACGAAACAGAAGATGCCGAACAGGGGGGCTAACAGAGACCAGACGGACGTATTTTCTCAATAGTGAACGGCCCTAGGATCGGTAGGAAAAGCTGGTCAAGCAAGAACGGAAGCATTCCGCGTCAGAATATTCTCGTATTTCCTTTTCGTTTTAAATACTTTCGTAGCTCAACTGAATTTTGCTGCGTTTACTGTGGCATTTGGCGACGTACTAAGAATGGACAGTCGTGCATAGCCCTAACCAAAAGTGTTACGTTATAATAAATATACATACTTACAAAGACATACATCGACACGCCTAGAACTTTGATCACGTACACTGTTTCATCATGAAACAGTGTACGTCAAAGAACCAGGAGTAGATGTGTTGTTCCTGAGGAAGTCCATCCGCCGTACCGCGTCACATATCACTCACGTACGACCTATAGGACAACAGGTCTGGCTGCACTCATGCGCTTAGCTTTACGAATGACGGAGGTGGAGGTATTGGATGGGATCAACTTCTCTAGCCCATAGGCATGTAGCTTGCGATACAGAGTAGAGCGACTCACCTCCAAATCACGAGCGACTCTCGTCAAGTTACCATGATGGAGACTGATCGCACGTACGAGTAACTCCACCTCAATTCGGCGCTGAGCCGCTTTCAACGAATGTAGGGAGTCCGCCATGTGATGGTCTTCCTTGACAAGATCCAGGTCTCGTGGCGTGATTTCATCTCCTTCCGCCATGACCACGGCCCGCCTGACCCGGTTGCTGAGTTCCCGAACGTTTCCAGGCCAAGAGTAGGCTCGCATTGCGTCGATCGCCTCCAACGTATAGCTGGACACAAGTTTGCCAGAGGCCGTTGCTGCGCGTCTGAGAAAAACCATCGCCATGAGCAACGTGTCTTCACCTCGCGCTCGCAGCGGCGGCAAGAGGATATGCAAGACGCCTAGCCGGTAGTAGAGATCTTCACGAAACTTGTTTGCAACGATAGCTGCCTTCAGGTCGACATTGGTGGCGGCGATCACCCGAGCGTCCACTCGAATGGTTTCCTGCCCCCCAACCCGCTCAAAGGTGCCATCCTGTAAGAACCTGAGCAGTTTCACTTGTAGGGCCGGCAACAGATCCCCGACTTCATCGAGAAATACTGTGCCTCCAGCGGCTGTTTCAAGCTTGCCTCTTTTTTTCGCTACAGCTCCGGTAAAGGCCCCTCGTTCATGACCAAACAGCTCGGATTCCAACAGCGTTTCTGGAATCGCCCCACAATTGATTGGGACGAAGGGCCCGTCCTTCCGCAGGCTGCGTACATGTATGGCCTGAGCGGTCAGTTCTTTACCCGTACCGGTCTCTCCAGTCAACAGCACCGGCATGTCCGTTGTCGCAACTCTGCGAATCAGGTCGAACACCGCTCCCATGGCTGAACTGGTTCCGACCATCTCTTCAACGTCATCCACAAACACCTCCTTATATGCTGCAAGAAATGACAGGACATATGCGCGGTCTGTAGGAAGACGAGACTCAACTTACTCCAAATGGTCCTAAACTGTACCATAGCCAGATTCGATGGCTCTAGATATGAATACCTTGCATGATTCTACCTACTTACATACAACTTCTCATCCTCAGAATTCGTCTTTCGTACAAATGCTGCATTTTGCCACACGTTGAATGCACTTGCATTCACCCTAACGATTAGGGCTGAATGGCACCATGGCTCATCGTTCGTGACATGGTTGCCCGTACCAGAGAGGGCTCCAGAAATTCGGACAGTGTGCTAAGTGGTAGCCTGGCTTCACCAAGGCCATCGAGTGGTGGCAACACAAAGGAGCGAGGCGATGAAAAGAACCCGACGGAATCATGGAGCGCCCTTTAAGGCCCAGGTGGCGTTGGCCGCTGTCAAAGGAGAGAAGACGGTGGCGGAATTGGCTGAGCAATTCCAGGTCCATCCCACCCAGATCACCGAGTGGAAGCAGCAGCTCCTGGCCCGGGCGGCGGACGTGTTTGGCGGGCCGAAACCACCGGCAGAGGCGCCGGACCTCAAGACCCTGCACGCAAAGATCGGGCAACTGACGCTGGAGAATGATTTTTTAGAAGGCGCGCTCACCAAGGCGGGCTTGCTGAGCGCAAAGCGATGATCGATCGCACCCATCCATTACCGATCGGGCGACAATGCCAGGTGCTGCAGCTGGCTCGGTCCACCGCCTACTACCAGCCGAGATCCGTTCCTGATACGACACTGGCACTGATGCGTCGGATTGACGAGTTGCATCTGCAGTATCCCTTTGCCGGCGCCCGCATGCTGCGTGATCTCCTCCGGCAAGAGGGCCACGCTATTGGGAGACGACAGGTCGCAACGTTGATGCGACGGATGGGCATCACGGCGATCTATCGGAAGCCGAGGACCAGCCAGCGGCATCCCGCTCACCAGATTTATCCGTACTTACTACGACAGCTGACCATCACACGCCCAAATCATGTGTGGGCCGCCGATATCACGTACATCCCCATGCAGCGTGGCTTTGTGTATCTGTGTGCCATCCTGGACTGGGCCAGTCGCCGGGTGTTGGCCTGGCGGCTGGCGAACACGTTGACGACCGACTTCTGTGTGGAGGCCGTGCAAGAGGCGATTGGCCAGTGTGGCCCTCCTGAGATCTTTAACACCGATCAAGGCTGCCAGTTCACCAGCCAGGCGTTTACAGGACTCCTCCAGGCTCACCGTATTCAGATCAGTATGGATGGAACCGGGCGCTGGCGGGACAATGTCTTCGTCGAACGGCTGTGGCGGAGTCTCAAATATGAAGAGGTCTATCTGCACGCCTATGAGACCGTCGGGGCGGCGCGGGAAGGCGTAGCCCGCTATATGACTTTCTACAATCAACTCAGGCCGCATCGCGCGCTTGACGGACGCACGCCCGATCGCGTGTATAATGACAACCAGCCTGCACAGCCCACCGCTGCGTAGGCCCTAACCGACCAGGTACCACTTATGAACTGAAAGATTCTGTCCAAACAACCGGAGCCACCTCTTACCAGCAATGTCTAACTCAACCCGAACAACGCGCTTCAATACCGGTGGGGGTTCTTACCGCTATTGATTCCGATACGAGGGCTAGATGATCATGAGTCTCGAACGCAGGTTCTCTAGTGGCATCACCTAGAAAAAACTTCCCTAATGACCGATCGATGAATAAAAAACCAGAACTCTAGCTCACGCGGAGTTCTCCATCGCACTCATTCCAACACCTATCGGAGAATCACATGTTCGACTGGTTGGCCAACTCAGAAATGTGGATGGCGCTCGCCACCCTCACGGCCCTGGAGATCGTCCTGGGTATCGACAATATTATTTTCATTTCGGTCCTCGTCGGACGTCTTCCTGAGCATCAGCGGAACCTGGCACGTCGTCTGGGGTTAGGCCTAGCCATGATCGCACGGCTGGGGCTGCTGTTTTCGATCTCCCTTATGATGGGTCTGACCGCTCCTCTCTTCACTGTCATGAATCAAGCTCTTTCAGGACGGGATCTCATCCTGATCGGGGGCGGGCTGTTTCTCCTCGCCAAAGCCACCCACGAGATCCATCAGAGCTTGGAAGGAATCGATGAGCACACGGCGGCCGTAGCCTCGACCAGTCTCGGTATGATGCTGTTTCAAATCGCGTTGCTAGATATCGTATTTTCCTTAGACTCCGTCATCACGGCTGTCGGACTCGTCGACGATATTTCTGTTATGGCCACGGCCATCATCGCCGCCGTACTTGTGATGCTGTTCGCATCCCGTGCCATCGGTGAATTTGTCGACACCCATCCGACGATCAAGATCCTGGCACTCTCATTTCTGATTCTGGTCGGAGTCACCCTCATGGTCGAGGGCTTCGATGTGCACGTGCCGAAGGGCTATATCTATTTTGCCATGGCCTTTTCGGTGGCTGTGGAGATGATCAACCTGCGAATTCGTCGACGTGCGATCCCGCCTCGAAAATTGTATAACCGATACTCAGCAGGCAAGGCGGACTGTACGGCACAAGAACATTGATCGATGGACATCCTAAACTTCCGGCTCCTCAATCGGACCAGCCCATTCACCATGTGCCAGCGACACTTCCTGGAATCCCCCATCCGGCCATTGGAATTGTCCCGCCTCATCAACCAGCACGATAAAGGGCTCCGTTTCGCCCGCTTCTCCGCGGAACCAATACCAACCTGACCGACTCGGGACATCCAGACTCCAACGATAGATCGACATCATTCCTCTCCTGCAGAGCGTGATACCTCAGCATTTCTTCATGCCTCTACTTTTTGATACAGTCTGACCAACGCATTTCTGACCCTATCACGTCATGCTTCCACTTCCAATAGACGAGATCCTGCCGTCAATCCGCCAAGCCCTTCATGCCTTTGCCAATGCCATCCTCACGGCTGCACCAGGAGCTGGGAAAACGACCAGAGTCCCGCTGACGCTCCTAGGAGAATCATGGCTATCGGATCGGAAGATCTTATTGCTAGAACCCAGGCGGCTCGCCGCGCGAGCTGCCGCATCTCGTATGGCGGAGGAACTGAATGAGCGCGTCGGGGAGACTGTCGGCTACCGGATGAGGCTCGAGACCAAGGTCGGACCAAAGACGAGGATTGAGGTTGTGACGGAGGGGATCCTGACACGGATGCTTCATCAGGACCCTTCGCTTGAGGCCTACGGCATCGTGCTGTTTGACGAATTCCACGAACGCAGCTTACAGGCGGATATGGGGCTCACCTTATGCCTT
Organism: Nitrospira sp.; assembly: GCA_036984345.1. Taxonomy (GTDB): domain Bacteria; phylum Nitrospirota; class Nitrospiria; order Nitrospirales; family Nitrospiraceae; genus Nitrospira_D. The sequence goes on from BQXA01000002.1 coordinate 209,069, forward strand.
GAGACACAGCGGCTGTTTCGTCCTAATCTTCGCCTGCTCGTCATGTCCGCGACGTTGGATTGTGAGCCGGTCAGCGATCTCTTGGGCCAGGCCCCGATCATCACGTGCGAAGGTCGAATGTTTCCGGTGGAAACCCGGTACCTTGATCAGTCGATGACCAATCCTCTCGACCACACCGTCACCCAAGCGATCAAGCGTGCTCTTGCGCGAGAACAAGGGAGCCTGTTGGTTTTCCTACCAGGCCTCGCCACCATCCGCCGAGTCGAACGGATGTTATTGGATGCTGAACTTGGAGCGTCCATACATATTGCCCCTCTGCACGGAGAGCTCCCCCAAGCGATGCAAGACGCAGCTATTCAACCGGCTCCTCTTGGATCACGGAAAGTCGTCCTTGCCACATCGATCGCTGAAACCAGTGTGACGATCGACGGCATACGCGTGGTGATTGATTCAGGGTGGCTGCGCCTTCCCCGGTTCGATTCACGCTCCGGCCTTACGCGATTGGAGACGATCCGAGTCACCAAAGATGCAGCGGATCAGCGTCGGGGCCGAGCCGGACGTCTCGAACCAGGTGTCTGCTATCGGTTGTGGACCGAGAAGGAACAGGCTGGGCTCGCCGCCCATCGCCCGCCGGAGATATTGGAAGCCGACCTGGCACCGCTGTTGCTCGATCTCGCCCAATGGGGCACGCAGAATCCGGATGAATTATCCTGGCTTACTCCACCACCTCACGGGGGGATCAGCCAATCCAAGGAATTGCTCACCAGGCTTGGGGCGTTTTCCCCCGACGGACGCTTGACCGAACATGGTCGCCACATGGCCGCGCTGCCGCTCCATCCACGTCTCTCCCACATGCTGATCCAATCCAAGCCGCTAGGGTTCTCAGATCTTGCGTGCGAGTTGGCAGCCTTGTTGAGCGAGCGCGATATATTTCAGGGGCCACGAAACCACCAGAATCCGGACCTCCGCATCAGAGTGGATCTTCTTCATGGAGAATACGACTCTGTCGGCCTTGCATCGAATCGGGCCACCGTCGAACGGGTAAAACGAACCGCGCACCTCTGGCGCCGTCAACTCGGTGAACGATGCGATGCGAGGAGCAACGGCTGTCACGACCCTTCTCAGACGGTTGGAGTCTTACTTGCACTGGCCTACCCTGATCGGATTGCACAGCGGCAGCCCGGTGGAGACTCACGCTACCGCCTCGTCAATGGACGCGGTGCACGGTTCATCGGACCAAACCCGATGGATGGAGAACCATTCTTAGTTATCGCCGACCTCGATGGAGGGACACCTTGGGCAAGAATTAATCTTGCGGCTCCGATTGCGAGAGAGGACATTGAATCGCTCTATCGCGACCAACTCATTGTGGAAGAATCAGTAACGTGGGATGAGACCGCTGGTGCTGTTCGCGCGTCCCGCCGACACCAACTTGGTTTGGTGGTGACCAGGGACGAAGCCATTCCCCAACCGCACGACGAGCACGTGATGGAGGCCCTATTGCTCGGTATTCGTCAGGAAGGGTCTACATGTTTACCGTTTACCAGGGAGCTTCAGGAGTGGCAAGCTCGGGTGATATGGGTCCGGCAGGCGGCAGATACACCGTCGAATTGGCCCGATCTATCAAACGAAGCCCTCCTGAGAACATTGGAGACATGGCTCAGTCCCTATCTGACTAGCATCACCTCGCTGAATCGGGTGAAGCGACTGGATCTTACCCCGGCGCTCCACGCTCTCCTCACCTACGAACAACAGCGACGTCTCGATCAACTCGCGCCCACTCATCTCGTCGTTCCAAGCGGATCTCGCCTCCGGATCGATTACGAACAGGGTGACATTCCAGTACTGGCGGTGCGCCTCCAAGAAATGTTCGGCTGCCAAGAGACCCCGCGGGTCGCGAGCGGAAAGATTCCTGTCATGTTACATCTCCTCTCTCCTGCCGGACGGCCGGTGCAGGTCACGCAGGACTTAGCGGGGTTCTGGAAGCGGGCCTACCATGACGTCAGAAAAGAGCTTCGCGGTCGCTACCCCAAACACCACTGGCCGGAAGATCCACTCCATTCCGCCCCAACGACAAGGTCGAAACGGCGACGCTAAACGGACGATCTCCTCTCGTCATTCTCTTCCCACACACGAAAGGCAGCGAGATCTTGCGCGATGCTATGGAGTAACAGTCCCAGCACCGCGGCATCGTCGAGCAGTCCGATTCCTGGAATGAAGTCCGGCAGTAAATCAATCGGACTGATGATATAGAGCAGTGCAGCGGCAAGAGACACAATGGTGCGCACCGAAAGGCCTCTGTAGCTCCCCCTCTTCCAGGCTGTGAGTAGCCGACCCAGTAACGGAAGATCGGACCAAAGACGGCTGACCGTTCGTAGGACCTCGAGGAATCGCGTAGAGAGTCTCATCTTGACCTCCCTCATCATATTCCCGCTTTCCACAAAAACAGGCTCAACCAGGGCGTGACACAGAATACCAAATACCTCGCGGTTTCGGAAGCTGACGTTACCGAAACGAGTTCACCAGCACTCGATGTAATACCTGTATGGCTTGTGTCATCCCATCCGGATCTTGCTGGAGCCGACTCCCCAACACAAAGATCGTATCACGCCCCAACACGGTGCCCAGCTCAGTGAGTCGCTCTGCTCCGATTCGCCCTCCAACGGCCGGCATGGTTGACCTGAGCTGCCCCCACGACTGCCGACAGCTGGCTGCTGCCGACAGACACTCCGATTGTGACATGAGGAAGTCTGAGCCAAACGCGGGATAGATGGTGATGTCTGCCCCTGCCAATCGAGGGAGCAGCCCGTATAGTGCAGCCGGTGCGAGTCCGCTCCGGCACTCACCGACGGCTGCACCGAGGAACGCAGGATGGCATGCCACGGGCAGCATCAGCTCGTCATCCGCACACAGCGTCCGTAGCGAATCAAACCCCGTCAACCCTGGCGCGATTAAGAGTCCCGTCGCCCCGACAGTTTTGGCATAACTAGCTCGCCGCCGCATCACATCCCCTGCGCCACTGACATGCACAAAATAAAGGCAGCGTCTCCCGCGACGCTGACTGGCTTGTCCGATCGCGTCGACACAGCGGGCGACCCGATCCTCAAATGGAGCCCAGCGCTGATCGACCAATCCCTGATCATCTTTGATCACATCGACACCGCCTTCGACAAATTGAGTTGCCAGTTGAGCGAGCTCTTGGGGAGAGCGACCGAGCGGCTTGAGCACCCCGCAGAGCAGTGGACGCTCAACAACCTCAACGGCGTTTCTCAATCCGTCTATCCCAAAGCGCGGGCCACGCCAGCAACAGAGTCGCTCGTTCGTCATCGTGAACGACAATAACTTCACATCGCCGCGAAGACTGCTGGTCCCATACAAGACGTTCAACAGATCGCTACAATCAGTGCCGATGAGCTCACCTCGATATCTAATCGTCGCTTCATACCGTCCACCTGAAATCGCTCGCAATCCATCGAGGTGCCCAAGAATCGTGGATTGGAGCAACGACGGCAGGAGATCCTTTTCAGCCTCAATCGTCTGATCAAAGCAAATCCGCTCCGCCGTAGCACGCGCTCTCAGTTCAGGTCCATCGACTTCATAGATGGCCGTCAGAAACCCCGCAGAATCTGAAGATCGATCATTCATCGCCAGTCCTTCTTCATCCGGCTACGATCATGGGCGTGGTGGAGGAGGGAGCGTGCGGTTGCGCCCCTGGTCCTGGGAACCAACGGCCTGCCGATACAGCAGCCACGCGACCAGCATCATCACAACCAGCCCTGGCCAACCGCCCAATGGAGGTACTGCAAACACCACAAACGGATCAGACGCAAGATTGGGCCAAGGCCCTGAGAGTGCAATCGGCATGGCCAGCATGATGCCCATCAAGGCCTCCCCAGTAATGAGTCCGGCGGAAAAGAGCAGCCCACGGTGTGAGGGCTCAGGCGTACCATCCAGCTGCTTCCTGCTCGCCAAGGCTTCAAGCACCCCGCCCACAAAAATTGCCGCAGACAGTTTCAGCGGCAAATAAATCCCCAGTGCAACTGCCAAGACCGGGAATCGTAACCGGCTCCCACAACGTTCCTGCCGATGATCCACGATAATGACCAGAATACCGATGGCCATCCCCATCCCCACCAGCGACCACGGGAGATTTCCGCCGAACACCGCTCGCGTGAGATTGGCCATGAGTGTCGCCTGTGGTGCAGTGAGCGGATGGGGGTGATCACTCGTGGGTGGACCGATCCCATATTTGGCTTGGAGTAGAGAGAGAACCGGCACAATCACCAGGGCTCCGGTCATGACACCGATAACTTGCATAACCTGTTGCTTCCAGGGTGTCGCTCCGACCAGATGCCCTGTCTTGAGATCCTGCAGGTTGTCTCCTCCCATGGCGGCAGCGCAACAGACGGCAGCGCCGATCACCAACGCAGCAGCCGGTCCAGCGGGATGTCCAGGACCCAGAAAAACGAGCAGCAGGAGCGAGGCCATCATGATCGTGGCGATCGTCACACCCGACACAGGATTGCTGGAACTTCCCACCAGTCCGGCCATGTAGGCCGCGACCGACGAAAAGAGAAATGCGGCGATTCCCATCACAAGCGTCATGATCACACCAACCGACCAACTCTCCACCACACGCGAATAAATCCACGCCATGGGGAGCAATGAAAGCACAAGTGGCACAGTAATCCACATGATCGGAGCGTCCTGCTCCGTGCGTACACGTTGCCGGCTCGCATCTATTGATCCGGCCGCACGGTAGCTCGCTCGCAGGGTCTGAAGACTGTTCCAGACCGGCTCACGCAGTTTCGTCAAGGTCCATAACCCACCCGTCAACATCGCCCCGATACCGACGTACCGGATGTGCTCGCTCCAGATCGTCATGGCCGCCGTCACTCCTGTCCGATCGGATGGCAGTCCATGAATCAGTCCATACGCCGGCACCAAGAAGATCCAGCCGATGACCCCACCAAGGACCACGACCAGTGCGGTTCTTACTCCCAAGATAAACCCGACGGCCAATAACGCGGGGGATAAGTTCAGACCGCCGTACAAGACGGTCCTCCCGACCTGTGCGGCAGCGTCCAACGAGTCCGCCCACAAGCGTAGGCCGCTCTCCCCAAATTTCACCAGTGCCCCCAGCAAGGCCGACCATAATAAGGAGCGAGACGCCGTTATCGAATCTCGATGGTCGGGTCCATGTTGATCTAACCCAGCCACTTTCAAAACTTCCGCCGTCGCCACCCCTTCCGGAAAACGCAACCGCGCCGTGAGAATCAGTGCGCGGCGTAGTGGAATCGTAAACAGCACTCCGAGTATCCCACCGACTGTGGCGATGAGCACCGTTTCCCAATAGTCAAAGTCGGACCAATACCCGACAAGGAGCAGCGCCGGAATCGTAAAAATGACACCAGCAGCCAGAGCTTCGCCGGAGGACGCAGCTGTTTGCACGATGTTATTCTCAAGGATGTTGGACGTACGGAACAGGCGCAAAATGGTGATGGAGGCAACCGCTGCCGGGATAGAAGCCGACACCGTCATTCCCGCAAATAACCCCAGATAGGCATTGGCCGCAGCCAGAAGCGCGGCAAGCGTCACCGACAGCACAACCGCTTTGACTGTGATCTCTGGGAGCCTGACTGAGGCAGGGACGACAGGCTGCTCGTCCTTCATGAGAAGGGTCGAGCAGACATATCTGAGTACACAAGTGTCACGATTGACCCGTTACTGTCTGGCTCGACAATCAAGGCAAGCTGAACTCAGCGCACATTACCATGACAAACGAGTGAATAATCTGACCATACCACATGATACGCCTAATCTCGGAACAGGCGGACCGGAACCTTTCGTCCTTTGATCCACGCGCGTCCCAGAACATCAATGATAATGTGCGCCATGGATTCCGGGACATCCACAATGGAGAATCGTTCTTCGATTTCGATGGCGCCGATCACGCTCGACCGGACTTTCGCTTCATTCGCGATCGCACCCACTAAATCACCCGGTCGGATGCCGGCCTCTCGTCCCGCCCCAATGTAGACACGTGCCATACCGGCCTCTCGACCACTCCGCCGCATCCGCCCAGCCGGCTGACTCCTCGCTGTAGCAACACCCGCCTGAATCCGACCTCCAGATCGGCCGGTATCCCGAATCGGCCGTCCCACATCATGTGGTCGGCTCGGGGCAGCAGGAATCTCCTTCTCCGGACGCTCGCCGCCTTGGGCACGAACCAGGAGTTTGATTGCAGCCGCCGCCACGTCGGTTGGCGGAGATCCGACCGCCATCCGTTCGACAAGAGTCCGAAAGACTTCCAATTCGTCTTCTTTCAGCACGTCTTCTATCGCAGTCTGTACACGCTCGATCTGTTTAAGCCGGAGCTCTTTCACGGTGGGAATCGGTTGGACGACGACGCGGGCTTTTGTGTGCTGCTCAATACTCCGCAACAGGCGTTGTTCGCGCGGATCAAGAATGGTGATGGCGTCACCTTCCCGACCTGCTCGACCGGTCCGCCCGATCCGATGCACGTAGACCTCGGCGGAAGACGGAAGATCGTAGTTGATCACGTGGGACACGTGAGGAATATCCAATCCACGCGCGGCCACGTCGGTCGCGATCAATAACTCCGTTTGCCCGGTCTTGAACGACTGCATGACGCGATCACGCTGTCCTTGACTCATTCCGCCGTGGATCGCTTCGGCCTTATGCCCACGCGCCGTCAGCATTGCGGTCACCTCATCGACCTCCAGCCTGGTGCGACAGAACACGAGCGCGGACTTCGCACCCACCACATCGATCACACGAGCCAGCGCCGCCGCACGGTGGGGTCTAACCACGACATAGGCTGTTTGCTTGACACGAGGAGCCGTGCCGGCCTTGACCGGCTCTTTCGCGATCGTAATCTCAACTGGGTCGTGGAGATGCCGGTGGGCGATCGACCGAATTCTCTGTGGCATGGTCGCGGAGAAGAGGGCGGTCTGTTTTGTGTCCGGCGTTTGTTGCAAAATGGCATCCAGATCGTCGGCAAATCCCATATCGAGCATTTCGTCCGCTTCGTCCAGGACGACGATCTGGATGTGCTGAAGTTTCAATGTTCCCCGACGGATGTGATCAAGTGCCCGTCCAGGAGTGGCCACGACAATGTCGACACCGCGTTTGAGCGCAGAAAGCTGAGGACCGATGGCCTGTCCTCCATAGACAGACAGCGCACTTACTCGCAGCTCTTTGCCATACCGTTGGACGGCTTCACCGACTTGGATCGCCAATTCACGCGTGGGCACCAGCACCAGCGCCGAGGGACGCGTCCTCGGTCCGTGACCGATTCGTTGGAGCATCGGCAAGGCGAACGCTGCCGTTTTCCCTGTTCCGGTGGCGGCCTGCCCAAGAAGATCCCGTCCTGCCAACAGCGGCGGAACCGCCTCTCGCTGGATCGGGGTCGGTTCCTCGTAGCCGAGGGCCTCCAACGTCGTAAGCAGTGACGCCTCCAGACCTAATGCTGCGAACCCCGGTGAAAAACCCGTGGCTGTCGGTGTCGTAGAATCAGAGGATGGACTATGTTTCATACGCGATATCACTGCCTTTCCGCCGTTGATGGATATACAGAAATCACACACGCAACGCGACCGCCTCGCGGGCGGTTGATGTTACGTTGAATGAGGTCAGAGCGCAAGGGAGTACCGATACTCATTCTTCCGTGGAACCGCTGAAGGCATCGACAGAACCGGATGGCGACGATCGTAAGGAGGGCACAGATTGAACGTCTCACGACAGAGGAATCGTAGCGTCGAGGAATGATCGCCCTTAACCCTTGGGCGGACGGGTGAGACTTCACCGGTCCGCCCAAGAACGATCAGAAGCCGATCCGATTTAGAGCATGAGAGATCAGTGGATCAAACCCTGACTATCGACTTTCACAACCTCCGTAAAGCCAGCGCACGAACCGAGACTAACTGGTCCTGCGCCGGAAGCAGAAACATCATGTGTGCGAGAGCACGATAGGATGCCTCCAGTTCATGACATCGATCCACGAATCGACTGGTCGACAGGCGAGGGAAGTAGTCCCGATGCTGCTCATAAAACAGTGCGCGTCGTTTCCATCGTTCAGCTTTGAAGATAAACAATCTGGTCGCCAACTCCAACAAATGCTTCGGGGATAACCGTTGTGCTCCCCGTCGCGTAGGTGTGGGGATAAGGGATGTGGATATGGCCAGCCCTTTGGAGACGTCCTTCATGGCGAATTCCTCCTTGTGCTATGTGCCTGACTCATTGTCCCGAGCATCGGACCCGCGGCATCACAAGTGCCAAGGGTCAACACTCATCCTGATCTCACTTTATAATGCAGCAAGATGAAGGGATGATTAGGACAAGATGAAAACTTCTTCATAAAACCCGCGCAAGGTTCATTCCAACGGGTTCTACGGAATGAGGCGTACACAATGACATTCTGGGAGAGATGTCGAGGCACACCAGCATCAAGGTGAAACTCCATGATCAGAACGAGAAGTGAGCAGAGAAAGAACGATTCAGACCATCGACCAGATACCGGTCTGAATCTTGGTGGAGAGAGATCAACCTGATTGTGCGAGGTGGGGCAAACCCAGCCCTGACTTGTTAGGCCTTGAAGGCCGCGACAGCCTCCGCTTCTGTGTTGCACAACTGAACATTTTCTCCATACACTCGATTCAGGAGATTGAATCCGCTGGCTTCGAGAGCTTCTTTGACCATACCCTTCGCAGCCGCAATCTTCATCTCTCCTTGCACGTTGTTGAGCTGCTTGCACGCTAGAATAAGGACTCGGATGCCGCCACTGCTGATATAGTCCACATCTGCCAGATTGACGACAACCTTTCTCGCACCCGCGTCGACAATCTTTTTCATTTCCTGATTTCCGTGATCAGCCGTGGTGGCGGCAAGGCTGCCCTGCATGGTCACGGTAGTGATCCCGTCGTTCTCACGTGAGGTCACGGTCAATGTGTGTCGGGTCCCTTGGTCCATTGCTGCTGCTCCTTTCACGTTGAGGATGGCTACGTTGAACAATGCGACTCGGTCGGGATGAGAGTCTATCGCCACATGGGCTATTGACCCTCAGTTCTGCTCTGTGCGTCGTAAACAGACATCCTTGTTTATCAGGCATCGCACATGCCACAGCCGGCCGAATCATAGCAAAGACGGCCCTACGCTTCCATCCTGAGAATAGCGTAGGCACGGACGGCTCGCCACTAGCTGGAAGCAAAGACCCCGTAAGCAGAACGCTGGTCACGAGAGGCTTTCGTGAACTTTCGAGACGGCTTCATCCAACGTAGGCGCGTGGAGACTCATCATCAGTGCCCCGCTCAGTTGGAGAACCGCTCGAACGTGGTCGTTTCCTCCGTACAACACCACTTTCCCACCCGTTGGCATCATCGTCACAACGGCTTTGAGAATGACTCGTAATCCGATAGAGGAAATATACGAAATCTGTGAGAGGTCGAGGATGATTTGCCGTTCCCCTCGCCCAATCTGGTCCATCAGCACACGCTCCACTTCCGGAGCGCTATTTGTGTCGAAGCGGTCCCGTGGAGTGACGATCAGCACGGTCCCCTTGCGCTGTATATCCACCCCCCTACCGACCCTCCGAGAATCGTCATGCACCTCGTGGGGACGTCGCTCGGCTTCAAGCGCACTGATTCCGGTCATGTCCGGACGGCCGCTCGGGGTAGGCTTTTCGGCCACCAGCTTTTTCTTGATGGTCAGCACATTTTTCCCGACCTTGCGATGGTACGTCACCTCGTCGAACATGGACCGGATCAGATGAATCCCAAGACCGCCGATTTCACGCTCATGCAATAACACCGACAGGTCCGGCGGAGCGACGGAGAGCGGATTAAACGGAATTCCGTCGTCCATGATGGTCAGCACGACACAGTCTTCACGCACTTCACCTTCGACTTCAATCTGATGCTCCGTCGGATCATTGGGGAAGGCATACTGCACAACGTTGTTCAGAAGATCATCAAGCGCCATGTTCAGCGTGGGAATCAGCGGCCTGGCCTCGGTCCATTGCGAGACATACTCCTCAAACGCAGTCTGCAGGTCAGGAATAGCCATCAATTGGTTGGGCATCATTTGGTGAAAGACCTTCGCCGCGACGTCCGACGGTGCAACGCCGTGATACCGCAGTCCCAGCATGGTAATGTCGTCGGCTTGCGGCACATCCCCGGCAAAGCCTCTCACCGCATTCATGACCTCGTTGAGACGTTCGACGACGGACGAGGCCCGAGATGTGTTCAGCACCGATTTCAACCGGTTGTTGCCGAATAGTTCGCGCCGTCTATTGTCGGCTTCAGTGACTCCATCCGTATACAGGAATACCTCATCTCCCGGACCCAATTGAATGGTACTTTCCTTGAACGCAATTCCCGGCATGGGACCGACCATGGGTCCGTCCTGAGCCGTCATCCACTCGAACGGTCCATTCTGCCGCTTCAGCAGCGGAGGATTGTGCCCTGCGTTTGTTGCGAGCAGCGTCCCGTCCCGGAGATTCAAGATGCCCACGTACAGCGTCACGAACATGCAGGACTCGTTATCTGCGCTGAGCGCATCGTTCACGTGGGTCACGATGCTGGCGGGCGAGGGATCGGACATAGCTCTGGTCTTGACCATGATCTTGGTCATGGCCATAAAGAGTGCGGCTGGCACACCGTTGCCCGAGACATCCCCGACCACAAAACATAACCGATGATCATCGACCAGAAAGAAATCGTAGAGGTCACCTCCGATTTCTAGAGCCGGCTCAAGCACCGCATACAGTTCCAACTCCTTTCGATCGGGAAAGGCGGGAAACGCACGTGGGAGCATGCTCCGTTGAATGTCCCGCCCGACATTCAGTTCTTCCTGCATACGGGCTTTTGCGGCTTCCACCAACGCCAACGATTCCTCCAGCCGAGCTTTCGCTTCTTCAGCAGCCTGCTCGGCATTTTTGAGCGCGGTAATGTCCGTTGTGATGGCGACGATCCCGCCATCGTGCGTCTTCCTCTCATTGATCTGTACCCACTCGCCAGTGGAGCGATATTGAATGTACGGACCTTGTGGGTTGTAGTGCTTTTCAAGCCGCTTGTTCACCCAAGACTCGAGGTTCCCAATCGCCTCAGGGATATCGCCTCGTTCTGCGACGCGACGGATAATCGACTCAAATGAGTCGCCTGGTTGAACTTGGGCCCCGGCCCCAGACACCACTTCACGATACTTGCGATTACAAATCACCAAACGATCGGCCGCGTCAAACAGTGAAAATCCCTGAGGGACGCTTTCGATCGCTTCGAGTAAGCGGGTATGGCTGCGGCGTGCCATACTGGACGCTCGCGTCACCTGCCGATCAATGATAGCGAGAAGGGTCGAAAGGGACACGGCAACAACTGCGAGGAGTTGCACTTCGATTCCCGGTGGTGAAACAGCCGTCGGAAGGCCTGAAAAGTTGTAGGAAGGAATCATTCCTGCTAAATGGGAAGCGGAGAGCGCGACACCCATGGCACTTGCCTTCTCCGTCACCCGCCAATCGCCGTATTGAATGTTCCATCCCCCGACCAGAAGGACAAAGATACCCAAGCCGACCATCACGGTGACAGAGAAGATGAACAGGGTTAAGTCCTGCTGCACATCAGCCACCTGGTGGATCGCCATCAAGCTCGTGAAATGTGTCACCATGAGACAGGCGCCCATGATCAAACCACCGGACATGAGCGTGAGGCGATTCCCATCATGCGTGCTGATCAGATACACCGCGAGCGCTCCAGCCACCACAGCAGAGAGGATGGAAATAATGGCAAGGTCAACGTCCTGAGCAGCGGGAATGGGCGGACAGAACGCAAGGTTTCCGGTAAAGTGGATCGCCCAGATCTCGAGCCCACCGGCGACAGCTCCAACCGTGAGCCAACGCATCTTGAAGGAGCCTTGCTCGGTGGCCCGCATGCGCTCGGCAATACTGAGGATGACGTAAGCCGCCGCGCCACCGAGCAGCATGGAACAGATTGCCAACACTGGATCGCACATGCCCAGCACGAAAGATCACCTCATCTCAACGATCAGATCATCACGTTCTTCGACCGCTTGAATCCCACATCAGACCCCACCAAACACCAGCAAAGTAGCGTCGGCAATGACCGGCATGGAGTGGGCTATCACCTACCATGTTAGGCCTCAGCCCGCAAGCTACGAGCGTCTGAGGAGCGGTTCCGATACCGCAAGAAGACTCGCGTCAATGCACCAGCTGATTCAGCCGTTCCCAACGAGGTGACCGAGTGTTTGGGTCCATCGACCAGTAGAGAAATACGATCTGCCCGAGGATGGTGGCCCTGCTGATGGCTCCGAGGAAGCGGCTATCCATACTCTCCTCTCGATTGTCTCCTAGCAGGAAATAGGAGTCCGGAGGAACGATTATCGGACCGAGATGATCGCGAACATTCCCTCTTTCCATCGGTCGATCGGTGTGTTGCGCATAGGGCTCTGATACGGGTTCGTCGTTCACCAAGAGCACCTGCCGGCGAATCTCAATTCGATCACCCGGCAGACCAACGACTCGATGAACAAAGAGCTTCCCCTCCTCGTCCGGATAGCGATACAGGATGATATCTCCACGCTGAGGAGTGACCGTCTGGTAGGCAGACCGATTGAGAATGACCTGATCACCGGGCAAAAGTGTCGGCACCATCGTCACATTGGAGATTTCAAACGACTGCGATCGTGCTCGTACGACCGGTAAGAGATTTGGGAGGCGATCCGTCACAAAACTCTGTCGGAGATCTTGCACGCGTGACAAGGAGGTCAGCACCTGATGTTCATAGTCATCGACAAGCGCTTGCGTCTCTTCGAGAGAGAGGGTTTCGGTATAGTATTTCGCGAGATGCTGCTCCCAAAAGTTGCCAGGAGCCAAATCAAACAGCATGACTTTGAGTGATCCCTCAAACGACTGTTTAATGCGCGTGAAGTCAGCCGGCTGGAGTGGGTCGGCAAGGTCCGACTGCATCTCAAGCTGGTGGCTATATCCCACCGCGTCAGCCTGATCCATAACCGCCTGATAGAGTCGATCTGAAGCCACCTCGAGCGCTGCCAGCCGTTGGAAGGCGTTCATCGGTTCTTGGTCACGGTCTGGAGTTGTCACCGGAACACTGCGACATCCAACCCAGAGCACGCCACAAGCAATCATAAGGCACATCGCTGCACAATTCGAAAATCGACTGAGAAGACGTGATTCAGATGGGAGCATGTTACCGTTCAATCAAGACTCGTCGTTCTTAGCTCCGTCTAGGATATCGTACCTGGCGTGGATGGGAAAGACCTGACGGTTTCAACGATCGTAGACCGCTGCACAAGGAACAGTTCGCAGGAGTGATGCGGCCCAGGTATACTAAGGCGACCAGGGAACACCATGCGTCTTGTCCTACTACTAGTCATGATCGGCCTCGTCATTTTCGGACCGCAGCTCTGGACCAGGCGCGTGTTTGCCAAACATAGTGCGCCCCGTCCTGACTATCCAGGAACCGGAGGAGAATTGGCGCGACACCTGCTCAATCGGTTCGACATGGAGCATGTGAAGGTCGAACCCACCGAGACCGGCGACCATTACGATCCGGTGATCAAAGCGGTCCGCCTGACGCCTGCGATCTTCGACGGAAAATCACTCACGGCGATTACGGTCGCGGCCCATGAGGTCGGACACGCCATTCAAGACCACCTGGGGTATCAACCGCTCGCGGAACGCACAAAACTCGTGCGGGTCGCCCAGGGGGCAGAAAAACTTGGTGTGTATTTGATGATGGGAATTCCCATCGCGACAGGTTTAGCCAAGACTCCCGCGGCGGGCGTCCTCGTCATGCTGGCCGGGCTGGCAACGATGGGGATCTCCACGCTCGTCCACTTCATCACGCTTCCAGTCGAGTGGGACGCCAGCTTCAAACGCGCACTTCCGGTCCTCCGACAAGGACAATACTTATCGCCCGAAGATGAGCAAGGGGCTCGCAGCATCCTCACCGCCGCCGCGCTGACCTATGTCGCAGCCTCTCTTGCCAGTCTGCTGAACTTGTGGCGCTGGATCGCCTTTCTCCGGCGATAGTCGAGCACTCCTCACCGGATTCCGTCTTCTATTCTCCCTGGCCATCTCTGTGACGTGCGGACTCGTAGGCCAGGTGCTTCACCGTTGGAGGCGCGAGCAGGCGGAGCACGGTTCGAGCCCTGAACGTGAGATCTTGATACTGTCGTGTTCCGGCCATCACGTCCGTCACCGCTTCACAGAGCCGCTGCCCCTGCCATGAGAAGGCCCACGATCTGAGGTGAGGGAAGTTATAGAGGAGCTTGGCCAGCTGTCGGCCCCTTTGCAGCTCGGGAAGGATCGCCTCAGCCAATGACTGCGTATACGTATGTCGGACGGCCTCTTCTTCAAAACGTCCGTCGATCAGGGATTGCGCCGCCATCAGACCACTGCGAATGGCGAACGAAATGCCTTCCCCGGTTACGGGATCGGCAAGGCCGGCGGCATCGCCGACCAAGAGCACTCGCTTCTCAACGAAAGGCCCGGTTCGCGGTCGAATCGGAATAACAAAACCGTGCCGTTGGACCTGAGTCGCCGAACCACAACCAAGTCGCTCAAGGTACCGTACCATTGTGTGTTTCAGGTCACGTCCCCGCTGCACCGTCGACAGCACGCCAACCGACAGGTGCTTGTTCTTGGGAAATGCCCAGGCATACCCATGGGGAAGCACACCGAAATCAAATCGCGCCACACCATGAAACTTATCCAACTGGTCCGGTGGGAGTAGTACCTCATACTCAAGCGCCGGTATGAGCACACGTCCGTCGGTCATCCCCATCTTACGAGCCACCGTGCTGAGTGCCCCATCAGCCGCGATGACAAACTTGCCCTTCATCGTGCCGATGTTGGTCACAACCGTCACACCGTCGCCGCAGTGCGAGATGTCCTCGACAGTACAGCGCTGGTGCACAGTGGCTCCGGCCGTTTGTGCAGCTGAGAGAAGGGCGAAATCAAATTGATCGCGCATCGTCATCGAGACGATGGGTGTCGGTCGATGGGTTGTGAACGATAAGCCAGCAGGAAAAAGATTCAATTGAGCGGCATGGCAGTCCTGCTCAACCACATGGCGTACATCCAGCGGTAAGGCTTGCAAGGCACGCCCGATGATTCCACCCCCACAGGTCTTGTACCGCGGCAGCGCAGCCTTTTCGAGCACGGCAATCGCCACGCCTGCCTTCGCCAGTTGCCACGCGGCGGTCGATCCAGCCGGCCCACTGCCGACCACAATGACGTCATACGAGGAGGTCATGACTCAACTGCAGCGGAGGTCAGAACCTGGAGCCACGCGTATCCTCACAGGGCGCTCGCCATTGTGGATTTTCCCTGGTTTCTTACTACATCGCCGAGAGGTGTGTGACCGCTTGCTCCGCGTGCTTGGTCGCCACGTCGGCGTGACCCGCTTTCCCATGCTCAATGGCCTGGTTCAGCTCTGCAATCCCCTCGTCCACATGCGAGCTCTTACCCGCCTTCATGGCGTGCTCCAGTGCAGCTTCGGCACTGGTCAGGAGCGCACCCGCATGACCCTGTTTGCCATGGCCTACCGCTTCCTTGGCCAGCTTGAGCGCATCCTGCCGGTGCTGCTGCTCCGAGCGCACCACATCACGACGCGCGCCGCCTTCGGCGAACACCGGTTGCCACGGCAACACGGTGGTAGTGACAAGGACCAACAGTGCGGCGACTGTGGCAACTCTGGGCATCGTATATCGCATCATGGGTATTCTCCCTTCTCAAAAAGGTTTGATCCACCTTCCCTCTAGACTCCCTCCTCACAACGAGAGCCACCGGATAGCATTTGCTCTCTTTCGCTGACGTCATTGTACCATGCTGACCCGCAGCACGCCCCCGGTCTCTTCCACGGAACTACGGCGAAGGCGACGGCTCAGTCTTTCAGCGAAAACGGGGTGAAGTCTGTGTGTCGGTCGTACCAATCCTCGTGCTCCTGGCGCTTCAGCCAGCCCACGATCGCATAGGTCACCGGCGTGAAGAGGATCTCGATAGAGACCTTGAACGCCCAGTTGAAGGCGATGACCTTCAGCATGGTTCCGGGCTGCCAGGTCCCGATGAAGGCAATCGGATAGAACAGAGCACTGTCAACGAGCTGGCCGACCGCCGTCGAGCCGATCGTGCGGGTCCAGAGATGACGCCCCTCAGTCCAGACCTTCATCTTCGCCATGACATAGCTATTCACGAAGTCGCCGCACCAGTAGGCGACGATCGACGCAGCGACGATCCGCCCCGTGTTTCCAAAGACAAGTTCCAGCGCAGGTTGGAGCTCGGCATTGAAGGGCTCGTCCGGATCCCCCGGCATGTGGATGACGAACAGCCCCATAATCGTTGCGAAGATCATCGCGCTGAAGCCTGCCCAGATGACTTTACGCGTGCGCGCGTAGCCATAAACTTCAGTCAATACGTCGCCGAAGATATAGGAGATCGGGAAGAAAATGTTCCCGGCGCCGAAGGTCAGCCCGAAGAGGATACAGGTCTTGCCCGGCCCGATCAGGTTTGAGCAGAGCAGCACCGTCACGAAGCCAGCCATGACAAGGTCGTAGTAACGGTAGTGTCGGGGATTCGAGATGAGTTCAGACTCGCGTGAGTCAGCGGAGGCGGTCATCTGCGGGCCAGGTTCCCCTCAGTCTGTGAATCTCAATACCTCATGCGGCGTCGTCCGTTCCTGATCCAGTTCCAGTTCACGTAGTGGGTGTAACCAAGCGTTGACGCAAGCGACGCGATTGACCGGCACGTAAGGTCCTCGAGCTGTATGGCAACCTTAGCAGGGTATCAACGTCACGTGCACCATGCGTTCACGCGGGCCGTCCAGTTCGATCAGCATCACCGATTGCCACGTACCCAGCACCAACTTGCCGCCGGTCACAGGCACTGTCAGCGATGGACCTAGAATTGACGAAGCCATGTGGGACCAGGCATGGGAGGGGTTATGCGCGTGTTGGAACTGAATGTGCGGGATCATCTTCTCAACCACCTGCAAGAAATCCTGCTCTGTCCCCTCCCCGATCTCACCAGTCGTTAATGCAGCCGTCGTGTGCGTCACAAAGAGCGTACAGAGCCCCTCTTGCAACTCTGCCTTGCGGATCATCGCCGCAAGACGATCAGTCAGATCCACCGCCTCTTTTGTTGCGGTGGTTTTGATACGCAATACGTCGGCCATAGGGGTTGTCCTGAAAGAGCGTGAACTATCCAACTCATTCTACACGAACCGGAGCTGTCGATGACAATGATGTCATACGTAGGGTTCATGCCTCACGAGCCACCCTGACAGGCCCCATGCTGAGGAGACGCCAGCCGGTCCACTGCCGCCTACAATGACGTCATAGGTGAGGCCATGAAACACGTGTTTGGACGGGGCAGGGTGTCTCCGACATTCTCGATGACCTTCACCTGTTCACAAATGGTGGAGTGATACCCCACCGATCTTCGAGGTAAAAGACCGCATGGCTCGGATTGCCGCAGCATTTGACGATTATTGTAGACCTTCTGCTTCTTGCTAAGAGGCATTCCCCGCTATCTCTTTTGAAACTCCCCCAGTTCCGGCTTGACGGATCGAAACAAATGCTTCACAACTGGCCGAAACTTCCTTCGCGAAATTAGTGCAGTTACATCTATAACTACGGTAATCGATATGCCTGCAAAAGTGTGCATTGTAGATGATGACCCTGACCTTCTACTGTCATTAGAAAATCGCTGCCTACATATGGGACATAAGGTGGTGTCTTGCAGTAATGGGCATGATGCGCTTCAGCTTATCCGCGAGGAAAAGCCGGATCTAGTCTTAACGGATTTTGAAATGCCAGAGATTAGCGGGCTGGAGCTGATAAAGCAGGCTCGACAGATAATTCCTGATCTTTGCATTGTGGTCCTAACCGCTTTTGGAACCATAGAAAGAGCAGTTGAGTGCATTCAGAGTGGTGCGGCTGATTTCATACCAAAGCCTTTTACTTCAGACCACCTGGCTTGTGTGATCAACAAACTCCTCGAGCAAGTGAGCCTTCGCAAACAAATTCATATTCCTGGGACCAGGGCTGAAGTGAAAACTCCAAATACCCAAGACCATAGTGCCACCGAAATACGTTCTCCGTCTTCACAGGCCACTCAGGAATCTCCGCCTCTTCAAGACAATAGCCTCACGCCCATCTACCCGTTCATTATGGGCGGCTTGCTCCACAATGCCTTGAATACGATCACAAGCATTCTGTTTCAATTAGACCAACCAAACCTTACTAAAAAACCCAGCAATGCCGAGGGCAATCAGAAGCTGAACTCCCCCGTACAAGACATTATTCCGACCGCTCGGCATCTCAGTGTGCTCCTACAAGTGATGCAACAGCTCACCCGTGGCTTCTATGCCAAAGACGAGAACTACTCGGTTCATTCGCAGGTCAAAGCAGCCATTTCTTCCTTTGTTGAAGGGAACCCAGCGACCACATACCATTGCACGGTGCCCACTACCCTAGACCACATATCAATGCCTGCTGGGGTGAGCACCTTTATCGTTGGTGAATTGCTCAAGAATGCCACTAAAGCCTGCTCGAATCGACAGAATGCCGAGATCTGGCTGACGATCGAAGTGATGGCGCGCATGAACATGCTGTCCTTTGAGTGCCAGGACACGGGGGAAGGATTTACCGATGACATGTTGACAAAGATTCACTCGCATGAGCTACGACCAGCAAAGGACAAACAGGTTGGTGGGTATGGGCTTTACTTGATTCAAGAGCTGGCACATCGATTGGGCGGCGATCTTCTGGTTTCAAACAGGGGCGGGGCACGCATTCAAGTACTCCTTCCGTTGGCGATTAAGAAAGGCTAGGTGTGATGGATCGCCTTAACCGATTAACTATTCTCATCGTCGATGACCAAGATGAAGTGTTAAAGGCCTCCAGAGATGTCCTCCAGGAGCACCTAGGGCATGAGGTCGAGTGTGCTTTACTAGCCTCGGAAGCAAGCCGCTATGTGCGCGACCGGCTATTCGATATGGTGATCGTGGATGCCAGTATGTTCTATAAAGGTGCCATGATGGGTGGACTTCTGCTTGCCGAAGAATTCGGCACCGTATTGGGGACGCAGGCAATTCTGCTCATGTCCCAACTTGATGTGCGTGAAAAAGTCTCCAACTTCAATTCCAACTTTACGTTTCTTCCTAAACCTCGGGATGTCGGCGCTTTAACGCCATGGGTCGAAAAAGAGCTGCTCACAAAGGTCAAGTCACTTGTGAAGCGACAATATGGATTTGTCGTGATGCCCTATAATAATGAGGAATGCAATGAGTGGTATCAGAATGTACTGACGCCCTGGATGGCAGAGGCAGGCTATTCGCTGAGAAGAATGGATGAGCTTGCAACCACAAAAGCTATAAACGTTGAGCTCTTAGAGAAGATTCGTCAGGCCCACTTTGTCGTAGTGGGTATGCCGGACCACAATGCCAATGTGTATTTTGAGGCGGGGTTCGCCACAGCCTTGCATAAATACTTGATCATGTTTGCTCCCGATTTAAATCGCGTGCCGTTCGACATTCGAGCCAATCAGATCCTTCCCATGACGAACCTTGAAAACACGAGTGCCCGCGAAAAACTGCTTCGATTTATGAGCGGGCTCAGGCATGGAAAAACTTAGGCCTCGCCGATGATCTGGATGTGGTGAATCATCCAGGTGCGAACGAGTTCGTCCTCTTCGAAGACGCGGCGACCTCGCTTGGCATATCGCTCGATGTTTTTGATCGCCTCCAGAATATCTTTGAGCCGGTCGCGATCATCTCTCATAAGGCGACGGCATCTTTGAGCACATCCTTCCGAACAAGGCGGCGGAGCCCACGCTCGGAAGCGACATCCACCGGTCGCTTCAGCAGTCGCTCCAGATCGAGGATCAGTGCCACATGGTCCAGCAGGCTCCGGCCCTCCTCCATATCGACGAGAAAGTCGATGTCACTGCTCCGGCGAGCGGTTCCGCGCGCGACCGAGCCGAATACCCTCACCTGCCGTGCTCCATGACGGGCAGCAATTTTGAGAATTTGGCTTCGCTTGGATCGAAGTAATCGGCGGATGCTTATCACACGCCTCCTGTGACTAGTGTGGACAAATCTCGCCGGGAACTCCAGCAAGATAGCCCTCTGGGATTGGAACGTGGACGTACCGAGCTGGAAGTCCTGCGTCCTCTCAAAGTACCCCCTCTATCGGCCTGCCTCAACTTGAGACTCGGTCACTGCTGCCCTCTTCCCCACATCCAGCAAGATGGCGACGAGCATGTCGCTCATGACGTTCACGCCGGAACGGGCGCGGGCGATGATCCAGTCCACCGTCATGATGAGGGGAATGGCGGCAAGGATCACATGCTCCGGCAGACCGGCCGCGGCAAGGACGAGCGGGAGCACGATCATGCCCGCTTCGGGGATGCCCGCCACGCCGGCGCCGGCAATGATGGATGCGACGACGATGACGATCTG
This sequence comes from Nitrospira sp., assembly GCA_036984345.1. Taxonomy (GTDB): domain Bacteria; phylum Nitrospirota; class Nitrospiria; order Nitrospirales; family Nitrospiraceae; genus Nitrospira_D. Next base: position 229,582 of record BQXA01000002.1, read on the forward strand.
CTTCGACACCGGCAGATCGTATCCGAGCGCATGGGCGAGGAACAGCGCTGCCATCGCTTCGTAGAGCGTGATGCCGTCGTTGTTGAGGTTGGTCCCGACACAGGCAGCTAGGCGTGCCGACTGTGACGAGACGCGCATGTGCTCGAGACAGCGAAGCGTGACAGGCACGGTGGCCAAACTGCTATTGCACGACAGGGCGGTCATGATGGCATCGGCCCCCTTGCCGATATAGACCATCGGCGGTTTCTTCCCCACCCTCCAGGCTACAAGCGGATAGTAGAGCAAGGCATGCACGGCGAGACCAAGGAGCATGGCCGCAAGGAAAATCCAGAGCACGGAGAAGACCTCGATCCCCGACCGGCCGACGATGTTTGCGACGACCCCGAACACGGCGAAGGGCACGATCAGAATCACCCACCAGAGAATGGTCACGAGCCAGCCATAGAGCCCTTCAATGGCCCAGGCCACCTGATCAAGCACGCCGCCGGCCTGGCCGCTCTTCGTCCGTGCCCAACGCAATGCCAACCCAAGCCCCAATGCCAGGAGGACGACACCAATGATGTTATTGTTCCCGAACGGATCGGCGATCGTTCGGGGAATGTAAGCCAACAGATCTTCGAGCGGATGTTCCGATGCGGCCCCGATCGGTGTGAGATTCGTTCCCGGCACGACTTGGAGCAAGTCCCCGACATGGCCCTGCCACGATTTCCCCGGCTGCCAGAGATTCATGATCGTGAGGCCGATGATCATCGCCACCGTGACATTGACAAGGCAAATGGCAAGCAGCTTCAGTCCTTGACCAAGCGGAAGAGAGGTCCGGATCAACGAATCGAGGATGGCGACGAAAATCAGCGGGACGGCCAGCGTCTTGAGCACCCACACGACCCAGAGCCCGAGTTGACCGAGTTGCTCATTCCCCAGATCCCCCAGGTAGGGCTCCTGGCCAAACACAACACCCAGGGCCGCGCCGCAGCACACGGCCACGAGAACCTGCGCATAGAGTGGAAATGAGTTCCGGCCTAACGAGTCGTGCATCGTACGAGTGTGGTGCCGAGAGCTTACCTGGGTTTGCGCCTAGAAACTATGTATCCGTCGGGAGAATGTGATGGCAGACCTGAAAACGTGTGGGACGGTTAGGTAGGAATATCTCTGTTCCCGTCGTACGAGGTACGGGATTGGAAGGAGAATTTCAGCATGTCGCCGTCTTTGACGACCGAATCCTCTGATCCGATCTTCTTGTTGATCGTGATCAGTGCCTCTCGACTCTTGATGTACTGAAGTAACGGCCCAAGCTGCGCCGGGTTCGCTTCAATCAGCTGCTTCACGGTTGTTTGGTCGTTGATCGGCACCTCAAGCTCACTCTCGTCAACCGCCGCGCGTAACGTCTGACCAAAAATCTGCACGGATATCATGTGAGCCTCACCCTCCATGTTCAACCGTTCCTGTTTCGTCTAGAAACCAGTGAGGCACTATACATGAGTCATCAGAGGAACTCAGCTCTGTTCCTGCTCCGCGGCTCGGTACGCATCTTGGAGGAGTTGCGCAACATGCTTCACGTGGACTGAGTCCGGTAATCCGTTCTTGAGCTGAATCATACAGGCCGGACAACTGGTGGCGACGATGTTCGCACCGGTTTGCGTCACGGCACGGGCTTTCCGATCAAAGATCTTCTGCGAGGTGCCATAGTCCTTGACGACGTAGGTGCCTGCCCCTCCGGCACAACGGTCGGCATCCTGCATCTCAACAAAATTGACCCCTGGCAGGGACGAGAGGACTTGGCGTGGCTCTTTGGTGACGCCTGCCGCCCGGAGATGACAGGATGAATGGTACGTGACACGTTTGGTCAACCCTTGAGCCTTACCCATCGGAGGATGCTCGGCGGCGCGTGCGACGAATTCAGAAATATGCACCACCTTCTTGGCCAATGCCTCAGCCTGCTGCCGCTCCGCTCCATCCTGAAACAGTGTCGGATAATCCTTCAGCATGAGGGTACAGGAGGCACACCCGGTCACGATCGTTTCATAGTTCGCGAATGACTGCAGATTAAATCGCGCTCCTTCGCGCGCCAGCTCGACATGGCCATAGGTTTGAATCGGCGTGCCCGAACAGCGCTGAGCAGGCAGATCCGGTTCCACGCCGTGTTTCTGTAACACCTCGATCACCGCGTCGCCGACGCCATCATCGAAATAGTTGGCGGCACACCCATGGAAGTAGGCCACTGCCTTCGTCGGTGCGGCATGAGCTCCGCTTGGGATCAAATGGGCATAGCGTTCACGCAAATGCTGCTGAGCCAACTTTGGGAGCGCAAGATCATGTGGCAAACGGGCTGTGGGTGCCAGTGCCTTCATGAACGGAGCCGTGATCCGCTCGATCACTTTCCTGACGAATGGCCGGTCCCACATCTGTTGCGTGCGTCCCAGGAAGCGCACGCACGATTCAAACGTGGCCCCGCGAGCCTGGCTCCGGAAGATCCACCCAGCCAGTCGGTTCGGACGCTCAGCTCGCTTCTTCAAAATTAGATCGGACACATCCACACCGGCGGGACAGATTGTGCGGCACGATTTGCAGTTCAGACAGGATTCCACCACTCGCTTGGAGTTCAGATAGCTGTAGTCCTTGGCCGTGACGATCTCGAACCAGCCTCGCGCACTCATGTCTTCGGATTGAAACACGTCATACACCGGGCACACAGAGTTGCATTTCGCGCACGTGGCACAGGACTTTGAGAGGCGCGTGTAATCAATATGATCCGTGAACGGGGTCTCGCTCAGTTTAATGCCAGGATTGAGGATATGGCCTGGGTCGAACGCATGCTTCACCTGCACAAAGAGGTCGTACAGCTCTTCCCCGAACATGGTCTTGACGAACTCCGCTCGAACGCGCCCATCACCATGCTCCCCACAAATGGACCCTCCGAACCGATTCAACACGGTGGCATGAATCTCTTGATAGGCCTGGACCATCTTCTGAAAATCACCCGAATCGTTCACGTCCAATAGCGGTACGATGTGGGCATTCCCGTTTCCAATATGGCCAAAGATGGCCACAGGCACCTGCTGCCCCCCGAAAAACTCCTCCAGGTAGCGGATCAGTTCGCTGATGCGTTCAGCTGGGACGACCACGTCGCCCACGAAATTGATCGGCTTCTTTCTTGGGTCAAATCGATACAGTGTCGGGTAGAGCGCCTTTCGAAAAACTCCTCCAGGTAGCGGATCAGTTCGCTGATGCGTTCAGCTGGGACGACCACGTCGTCCACGAAATTGATCGGCTTCTTTCTTGGGTCAAATCGATACAGTGTCGGGTAGAGCGCCTTTCGGGCTTTCCACAATTGTTCTCGTTGTGCCGGATCAAATGCCACGGTGAGGTCCGACGCCAGTTTGTACCGTCGGCAGATGTCCCTCATGGCGTCTGCCTTCTCACGCAGGTCGACGTCCAGCGAATCAGCATCCAACTCAACCAACAATGTGGCCGCCGCATCAGCCGGAATGCCATGGTGTCCACGACCGATCAGGTTGAGGGTGTTGGCATCCATGACTTCCAAAGCGCTGGGCTGGAGGGTCAGGAGCTGAGGGACCGCTTCGCCCACTTCTTCGAGGCTCCGGAAATGAATCAACGCCGTCAGTGTCGCTGCGGGCTTCTCCATCAATGTCAGTGTGGCCTCACTCACAATCCCCAACGTCCCTTCACTGCCGACAAACAGTTTGGGGAGATCGAAAGCGCCTCGCGTCAGCCCATCGGCAATTCCAAAGAGATTGTACCCACAGCTGTTCTTACTGACCGTCGGTTGCTTGGCGGCAATGAGCTCGGCATGGGCCTGGGTCAACACGAGCACGTCGCGTAGAGCCGGCATGGACGTGAGTAACCGTTCAAGCGTCGGATCATTCAGCGCATAAGACCGAGCTTCGATCCAGGATGAGGACGCCAGACAGAGGCGAAGCCCCTGGACATTATCTTTCACCGACCCGTACCGCAGGGTATGCGGGCCTGAGGAATTGTTGGCGATCATGCCGCCTAACTTGCACATGTCTCCACTGGACGGGTCAGGGCCGAATAAGAGCCCGCGCGAGCTGAGTCGTTTGTTCAGTTCCGCCAGCACGATACCAGGCTGCACACGCGCCCAACGCTCCTCCTGGTTCACTTCGAGGATGCGATTCATCCGTGACACATCGAGAATAATGCCGGACCCGATCGCCGAACCGGTCAGATTCGTCCCGGCGGCTCGAGGCGTCAGTGGAATACCTCGTGATGCGGCATAGCCGACCGTTGCGGTTATATCATCCTCCGACTCGACCAACACGACGGCCTGTGGCGGAACACGGTAAATGCTGGCATCCACGGCATAGGCCGTCAGTGCAGGGACATCGTCCAAGACCTTCCCAGCTCCTAAGAGGGCCCGAAGGTCTTTCGCAACGACGCGACTTTTTGCCGGTTGGATCAAGGGTGATGCAGAGGTGGGC
>BQXA01000003.1:0-230039 GCA_036984345.1 Nitrospira sp.
CGGTGTGCCGAATAAATTCTTCGGAGAGTGGTTGGACACCCATTATGCCTCCCTCCTAGCAGAAGCAGTGTCAACTGCCCGCGGTGGAGGAGAGACCACGGTGGCGTTTACTGTTCGCGAGAAAGCCTCGGTACAGCAGAATGAGATAGTCTCTCCCCCTGCCACTCAACGATCGGGAAATCAAAGTAAAAGTCGGCGGGGAATTCAGCTCAATCCGAAATATACCTTCAAGAACTTCGTCGTTGGCGCGGGGAATCAATTCGCCCACGCGGCGTGTATGGCAGTGGCCGAACAGCCAGGACAAACCTATAACCCACTCTTCATCTACGGCGGAGTGGGTCTTGGAAAAACCCACCTCCTAAACGCAATCGGAAATCATGTTGCCGAAAAGAGCGACCTCCGCATCGCCTATTTGACTACTGAACAGTTTACAAATGAAGTCATCAATTCAATTCGATACGACAAGATGATGGACCTTCGGAAGCGTTATCGCCATATCGATATGCTCATGATCGATGACATTCAATTCCTCATGGGAAAAGAACGGACACAAGAGGAATTCTTCCACACCTTCAATGCTTTATATGAGGGACATAAGCAGATTGTTCTCTCGAGTGATCGGTTCCCGAAGGATATGCCGGATATTGAAGAACGCCTCCGGTCTCGGTTTGAATGGGGGCTTATCGCGGATTTACAGCCTCCCGACGTAGAGACGCGCATTGCAATCTTGCGGAAAAAGTCCGAGGACGAGGGCGTCAAACTACCGGAAGACGTCATCCAATTCCTGTCCATCACAATGAAAAGCAACATCCGAGAGCTGGAAGGGAGCCTTGTCCGCCTAGGAGCCTATGCCTCACTGACAGGACAAGTCATCACCCTTGAGCTTGCAAAGAATCTGCTCCGAGACGTCATCGGCGATAAGAAAAAGATCGTCGCGATGGACGACATTCAAGAGGCAGTGTGCAGTCAATTTCATGTCAAGTTAACGGAGTTGAAGTCGCGTCGTCGGAGTAAAACGCTTGTGCATCCTCGACAGATCGCTATGTACCTTTGCCGCGAGCTCACTGATGCATCGTACCCGGAAATCGGACGACAATTCGGAGGGAAGGATCATACAACCATCATTCATGCCTGTCGTCAGGTTGCGAAAGCTAAAGAAACCGACATCACCTTACAGACAACTCTTGAAACGTTAAAAGAGCAGATTCTGAGAAGTTAATGCCTTGGCTGGGGGAGCATACTATGAAAGTACGCATCGGGCGGGATGAGTTGTTGACAGGGCTCCAGCGCGTACAGGGTGTCGTGGAAAAGCGGAACACGATGCCCATTCTGTCGAATATCTTATTAGAGGCCAAACAAGACGGGATTGAGATCGTCGCAACCGATCTTGAGATCGGAGTCAGAGGTCTCTACAAAGGGGCCGTGTTGAGTACAGGAGGAGTGACGATCTCGGCTCGGAAACTGTTCGAGATCGTGAAGGAATTACCTCCAGGGGATATCGAATTGATGGCTGCTGATAACAACTGGACAACTATTCAGGCCGGTAAGAGTCAATTCAAAGTCGTCGGTCTTCCTAGTACCGAATACCCGGCACTGCCGACTATCGATCGCGAAGGGTTGACTCCTCTCGCAGGGGACGGCCTGCTCGAACTCATTCGGAAAACGCTATTTGCAGCCGGTGACAATGACGCCCGGTATATCTTGAATGGCCTCCTGGTCACATTATTAGTCACCGAAAAGAAGACGTCCCTCCGGTTGGTCGGCACGGATGGTCATCGACTTGCCGTGGCGGAGCAGGAAGTCGGAGGGGCTGGTGCCAAAGGGATGCCGTTGGAAATGAAAGCCATCATTCCCAAAAAAGCAGCTCTTGAGATCCGGCATCTTCTGGAGGAGGGAGGAGACGGGGAGCCTCTGATCGGCTTCACGAAGAACCTGATGATTTTCAGGAAAAGCGGTCTCCTTCTAACCTCGCGGCTGATGGAAGGCAACTATCCGAACTATCAGCAGGTCGTTCCCAAGGAAATCGGCAAACCCGTTCATGTGAATAGGGCCGAACTGGAGAGTGCACTGCGTCGGGTGTCGGTCTTGTCAAAGGACAAATCCAGTGCCGTGAAGGTGTCCTTCACATCCGGTCGAATGACGCTCTATTCCAGCAGTCCAGACTATGGGGAAGCGACAGAAGAGCTTCCGGCGCAGTACGAGGGAGAGACACTGAACACCGGCTTCAACGCCCGGTATCTGTTGGATGTGTTCAATGTGATGGATGGAGAGATGCTCTCTCTTCAAATGGAGACCCCCTTGAGTCCCTGTCTGATCCAGGAGCCGGAAAGTCCAGGGTTCAAGTGTGTTGTGATGCCCATTAAGATTTAGCCTCAGCAGCTCACCAGGTAGTTAGGAAACGATGGCCACAGAAGATCCGTCTCAGTCGAAGTCAGATAGTTACCGTGCCGACCAGATCAAAGTCCTTGAGGGACTCGATGCGGTTCGGAAGCGACCAGCGATGTACATCGGCAGTACCGGGGTCGACGGTCTGCACCATCTCGTGTATGAGGTCGTCGACAACAGTGTCGACGAGCACATGGCCGGATTCGGGGAGACCATCGAAGTCACCATTCACATCGATGGGAGCGTCACGGTCACCGACAACGGGCGTGGTATTCCCACGGGCATGCATCCTACGCAAAATAAGTCGGCAGCTGAGGTGGCACTCACGGTCCTTCACGCGGGCGGGAAGTTTGAGCAAGGAGCCTACACGGTCTCCGGCGGCCTCCATGGAGTGGGTATTTCCGTGGTCAATGCCTTGTCGGAGTGGCTTGAGCTGGAGATTTGGCAGGACGGCCAAGTGTTCGAGCAGCGATATGAGCGCGGGAAGCCCAGTGCTTCGCTTGAGGCTATGGGGAAGACGAAGCGCCGAGGCACAAAAGTTCGGTTCAAACCGGACGGACAAGTCTTTGAGACGCTGGAGTTCAGCTTCGACGTGTTGGCACAACGCCTGCGCGAGCTGGCCTTCCTGAATAAAGGTCTGGCGATTACGCTCAGGGATGAACGGAGAGAGCCGGCAAAAGAACAGGCGTTTTTGTACAAGGGCGGCATCGTCTCTTTCGTTGAACATCTGAATGAAGCAAAGACCCCCTTACATAAGCCGATCTATGTGAAGGTCGAGCGGCCGGAAATGATTCTCGAAGTCGCCCTGCAGTACAACGACAGCTACTCCGAGAATCTCTTTTCATTCGCGAACAATATCAATACGAAGGAAGGCGGCACCCATTTAGTGGGATTCAAGGCCGCCCTGACCAGGACGATCAACACGTTTGCGAACGCGAACGATCTCCTCAAGAAAGATATGGAGTCGTTAACGGGGGACGATGTGCGGGAAGGGTTGACCGCCGTGGTCAGCGTCAAGGTACGCAACCCACAGTTCGAGGGTCAGACGAAAGCCAAGCTGGGTAACAGCGAAGTAAAAGGTGTGGTCGAGGCGGCCGTCAACGAAGCTTTGGGCAATTACTTTGAAGAGAATCCCCCGGTCGCTCGGAAGATCATCGGCAAGGCTGTGGATGCCGCCCGAGCGCGCGAAGCAGCTCGGAAGGCCAAGGACCTGATCAGGCGTAAGAGCGCACTTGATGGAGGCTCGCTCCCCGGAAAATTAGCCGATTGTTCTGAGAAAGATCCGGCCTTGAGCGAACTCTACATCGTGGAGGGAGATTCAGCCGGCGGCTCTGCGAAACAAGGCCGCGACCGTAAGTTCCAAGCCATCTTGCCGTTGAAAGGCAAGATTCTGAATGTCGAGAAGGCCCGTTTCGACAAAATGCTCTCCAGCGACGAAATCAGGACGCTCATCATGGCGCTGGGGACCGGGATCGGTCGCAAGCGGGAAGAAGGCGATAAGGCGGAAAAGGATACCTTCGATATCGCAAAGGCGCGTTATCACAAAATCATTCTCATGACCGATGCCGACGTCGACGGTAGCCATATCCGGACCCTGCTCCTAACGTTCTTTTTCCGTCAAATGCCTGAACTGATTGAGCGGGGTTATATCTACATTGCTCAGCCTCCGCTGTTCAAAGTGAAGAAGGGCAAGGCGGAGCGCTATCTCAAGGACGAAGCGTCCTTGAACGAGCATTTGGCCGACCTCGCCGTTCAAGATGTCGAGCTCTATGTAGAGGGCGTTCAAGGATATGTTACCGGCCAACGGCTCTTGCCGATTCTCAAGAAGATGATTACGTTTGAAACGTTACTCGCTCGCTTGAACAAGAAGCCGCACGAGGCGGCCATCCTGCGGGCGTTTGTCGACGAACCGGGGCTGGATCGTGATCGTCTCAAGGATCGTCCGGCACTCCAACAATCGGTCGAAAACATCAAGCGCTCGCTGGCAGTCGTGTTCCCGAAAGTGACACCGGCCTTCGACGTGCTGGTGGACGAGGAGCATCAGTCGAACAAAGTCATCTGCCGAGTGCATGCGAACGGCGTCGCGCATGAGATGGCTATCACACACGAACTCGTCGGTTCGGCAGACTTCCGTGAACTCCAAAAGCTGACTCCCGCGGCGATCGGATTGGGGCGACCCCCGTACAGACTCAAGGCGAAAAACCAAGAGAACCAGCATCGGACCACCGACGAGCTGGTGAAGGCCATCTTAGATATGGGAAAGCAGGGGCTCAGCATTCAGCGGTACAAGGGCTTGGGGGAGATGAACCCTGGGCAGTTGTGGGAAACTACGATGAATCCTGAGGCACGCACTCTTCTGCGAGTGACGCTGGAAGACCTCACCGGCGTGGACGAGATCTTTACGATTCTGATGGGTGACGAAGTGGAACCCCGTCGGAATTTCATCCAGACCCATGCACTTGAGGTCAGGAATTTGGATGTATAGGTAGGGTAGCAGTATTTATTTAGTATTCTGCATCGGGCCTGTCGGATGCTCAAAATGGTCATCCGGCAAGGCCGCAGGCAAGAAAAGACCGGAGGCGTACCCTCTGGGGTACGTTGAGGATCTTTTCGAACTGAGAACGAAGCCGGTGACCATTTTCAGCATCCGAGGGAAGAATGCCTCCAGATGAGCGCTTAGGCCATATCGCAATCGAAGACGAGATGAAGTCCTCGTACCTGGATTACGCCATGAGCGTAATCGTGGGACGGGCACTGCCCGACGTTCGGGACGGACTGAAGCCGGTCCATCGTCGAATCCTATTCGGCATGAATGAGATGGGCCTTGCGTCCAATCGAGCCTATCGCAAGTCAGCCAAGATCGTGGGCGAAATCATGGGGAACTACCATCCTCATGGAGATTCGGCCATTTATGACACCCTCGTGCGGATGGCGCAGGATTTCAACATGCGCTATCTCTTGGTGGATGGCCAAGGAAACTATGGTTCGATGGACGGCGATTCACCGGCGGCCATGCGGTACACCGAAGCCCGTATGACAAAGCTGGCGGAAGAGATGTTGGCCGACATCGACAAGGACACGGTCGACTTCGGACCTAACTATGACGAATCAAGGGAAGAGCCACTGGTGTTGCCGACCAGGGTGCCGAACCTGTTGATCAACGGTGCGGGTGGTATCGCCGTCGGCTATGCTACCAACATCCCGACCCACAATATCGCCGAAGTCATCGACGGGTTGCTCATCCTCTTGGAAAATCCCGAAGTGACCATCCCAGATTTGATGAGGAAAATCCCCGGTCCTGATTTTCCGACGGCCGGCTTCATTTACGGCGTCGGCGGCATCAAAGACGCCTATGAGTCAGGGCGAGGCCTCCTCACCTTGCGAGCCAAAGTCGTAGTGGAAACCGATGAACGGACCGACAGGGAACGTCTGATCGTCACGGAGATTCCCTATCAAGTCAACAAGGTCAGCTTGATCAAGAAGATCGCCGAGTTGGTGCAAGAAGACCGAATTCGAGGCATCTCGGACTTGCGAGACGAGTCTTCCGATCGCGAGGGTGTTCGGGTGGTGATCGAGCTGAAACGGGGTGAGATCCCCTTGGTGGTCCTGAATAACTTGTACAAACACACTCCGCTAGAAACGACGTTCGGCGTCATCATGCTGGCGCTCGTCAATAATCGACCGGAGGTCCTGAATCTCAAGCAGATCCTGCACCATTTCCTAGAACATCGACGGGAAGTCGTGGTACGGCGGACGGCGTTCGAGCTCAAGAAAGCGGAAGAGCGTGCGCACATTCTTGAAGGCCTCAAGATCGCCCTCGACAATCTGGATGCCGTAATCGCCCTCATCCGGGGATCGCAATCACCGGACGAGGCGCGGGCGGGGTTGATGCGACAGTTCGGTCTCACGGAAATCCAAGCGACCGCGATACTCGACATGCGGCTCCAGCGCCTGACCCAGCTTGAACGAACGAAGCTCGTCGAGGAGTACCAGGACGTGCTGAAGCAGATCGAATACCTCAAGTCCGTGCTGGCCAGCGAAGCACTGGTCCGAACCATCATCAAAGACGAGCTGACTGAAATTCGTGAAGCCTATAAAGATGAACGCCGTACGCAGATCGTCAAAGAAGAGGCGGAGATCAGTCTGGAAGACCTGATCGCGGAAGAGGAAGTGATCGTGAGTATCTCCCATGCGGGATACATCAAACGAAATGCCGTGTCCCTCTACCGCGCCCAACGACGAGGAGGGAAGGGGAAGATCGGCATGGGTATTAAGGAGGAGGACTTCGTCGAGGATCTCTTTACCGCCTCCACCCACGATTCGCTGCTCTTCTTTACGGATGCAGGAAAAGTCTATTGGTTGAAGGTCCATGAAATTCCAGAGGCCAGCCGGGCAGCCAAGGGCAAGGCGCTGGTGAATCTCTTGGCCTTATCGAGTCACGAAAAGGTCACGGCGACACTGCCGGTCAAAGAGTTTCGTAATGACCGGTATATCGTCATGGGAACCAAGAAAGGCATCATCAAGAAGACGGAACTCTCTGCGTTCAGCAATCCACGCCAGGGCGGCATCATCGCCCTTGGGCTGGAGAGCGGCGATAAACTCATCGGGGTGCAGCTGACCGATGGACAACGAGAGATTCTGCTGGGAACCAGACAGGGTATGACCATTCGATTCAAGGAAGACGAAGTCCGTCCGATGGGTCGGACCGCCTATGGTGTGAAGGGGATCACCCTTGAAGAGGGAAATGAAGTCATCGGTATGGAAACCATCACGCCCGATTCTACAACCTCCATCTTGACCGTCACAGAAGGTGGCTACGGGAAACGGACGCCGGTCGGTGAGTATCGCGTGCAGGGCCGTGGGGGAAAGGGCATTATCAGCGTGAAGACAACGGAGCGAAACGGCCTCGCCGTCGGATTTCTACAAGTCCGAGACGATGACGAGATCATGTTGATGGCCGCGCAAGGCAATGTGCTCCGGTGCAAGGTGGACGACATCCGTGAAATAGGCCGGAATACCCAAGGCGTTCGTATCCTCGAACTTGATGGCGAAGGAGACCGCGTTGTGGGGGTTGCCAGACTGGCGGAAGCCGTCGAACGAGAGGATGTGCCGCCGGAGGACACCCCGTGACGGCTTACTTGAGTCTGAGCGAGCTGAGCCTGTATCCACACGAGTAGTTTCTCTCATGCCTCCCGCCAATCCCACGAGCAAGAAGCCACTGGATATTGTCGTCAAATTTGCGCTCTGGGTGCTTGTGGGGTCCTTTGCGCTGATTTGGGGAGGCATGTATCTCAGTCGGCCTGACCGCTCGATTCCACCCTATACCGTGGGTTCTCAGTCCGGTCATTTCGTGGCAACGTACGTCCCTCGTGATACGCACGATGATCAACTCGAACAATTGGTGAAGCGGTTTCGAAAAGTCGCCCATGAAACGCGCGATTTTGGTCCCATGAAAATCTACCCGACCACCGCCGGTGATCCAGGAGGGCGGTACCGACAGATCGTGATTTATGTGTTCGATGATCACCTCAAGACGGAGCCGGAAGTCTTGGCCAAGTATCTAAAGGGCGACTCAGGCGTGGCGAAGGTTTATGAACAATCCATGCGCGGATATTATCGATTGCTGGATCAGGATGAAGACGGGGGCGTGGGCCCCATTCCTCAAGATGGAAATAGGTTCAACGACACGCGCATTCTGTTCAAGGGGCTTGTGACGGATCCTTTGCCGGTCGAACCGGAGCCTGAGCCAGGTATCTCGATATCACCTCTCTAAATCGTTCGCGTAATGAGTCATCTTGGATCGTCTCAGTGTGTGAGGTCACTTCAGGCAGGGGGATAGTCGGATGAGGAGGCATGAGGTTGGCGTTGAAGACATCGGTATCGGTCGCGCTTGCTTCTGGAATCTCTCCGATCCGAAAAGCAATGTCGGTCACGTACCCTGGGCCGGCCTCTGCCTCTAGCTTAGTTAGTAGGGCCGGTTTCAAGAACGTCAATTGTTGTAGCCAGACAGGATTTCTGACGATCAGGTACAGTTTCTTGAAGCGAATCTGAGAGGGCCAAGTATGGCTCGCCATGGGTTCGCCGACAAGATCGTGCCAGCGATGCTGTAAACGAAGTTCTATTAATCTCGGCTCCAGACCCAGTCGTTTGGAGATCCCGGAGAGGATACTGCCGAAGGAGTCGAGCCTACCGGAACCCATGAAGGGCATCATAGGCGGTATCTAAGAAAGAGATCAAGGCGTAAGGTCGCTCTAATGCCCAAAGAGACAGACGATCAGTCCAGAGTCGTGGCGACCAATCGGAAGGCTTATCACGACTACTTTATCGAGGAGAAGTTCGAAGCAGGGATGGTCCTCAAGGGGACCGAAGTGAAATCGCTTCGCGAGCGCCGTGTGAACCTACAAGACAGCTATGCCGACGTCAAAGAGGGAGAGGTCTTTCTTCACCATTGCCACATCAGCCCGTATAGCCACGGCAATGTCATGAACCATGACCCAATCAGAACCAGAAAATTGCTGCTGCATCGTAAGGAGATCAACAAGCTTCTGGGTAAAACCCAGCAGAAAGGGCTCACGCTGATCCCGCTCCGCATCTACTTCTCAGCGCGAGGCCAGGCCAAGGTTGAACTGGGATTGGCAAAAGGGAAAAAGCAACATGATCGTCGCGCGTCGATCAAGGCTCGAGAGGCGGGACGAGAGGTTGAACGAGCGATGAAAGAGAGAAAATAGAACAGCCCCTCTCGATCGCTCTCGGCTTCGAAGCAACGCCCATTTCCCTACCGTCCTCCGCCTCACATTCAAACACCGGTAGTCACACTCAGGCACCCTCCCCGTCAGGTCATTCCTGACCTGATCAGGAAGTCAGGCTGGTTACCGACTCGCGGTCTGCATCATGGCGAACAGCACGCTGAATATCGCAAACAACAAGAATCCTTCAACAAATGTAATCATGATTAATGCTCACCCCCTTTCACTTTCATACAGGTATACGCTCTGAATATGAAGCGATCATGAGGGGATCATGAAGAGTTCTTCATGCTGGCATAGCCGAATCACGCGTCGGAAGAGGTACATGAAAGTCGGTATGAGGCTGAGAGGAAATCGCGCGTGTGGACAAGAAACGGCTACGCAGGAACCGCAGACTGAGTGAGGGCAGGTAAACGCAAAGTAAAGATAGAGCCTTTGTTGACTTCGCTGGTGACCGCGATGCTGCCGCCATGGGCTTCCATGATTTCCTTCACGATGGGGAGTCCAAGTCCGGTGCCGGCGGTGTCTTTCGCCCGAGCCCAATCGGTCCGGTAGAACCGCTCGAACAGGTGGGGGATATGCTCAGGTTCGATACCATGGCCCGTGTCTTCGACGGCGATGGCGACCTCTCGACCCACTGGCTGCAGCCGTACCGTGACGGACCCGCCGGACGGGGTATATTGCAATGCGTTATCAAGCAGGTTGATCAACGCTTGTTTAAGCCATTGGGTGTCGCCCAGCACTGATGGAACCGGCTGGGGATCAAACCGTAGTGCGATCTGACGGTCGTCGGCAAGTAGTGCGAGCTCGTCAACGATCTCTTGGATCAGTGGCTCGAGCACGAGAGGGACGAGATTGACCGGAGGCTTGCTGCTGGTGAATTTTGCGAGAGTCAACAGGGGTCGGGTCAGGGCAATCAGACGCTCGACTTGCTGGAGGTTGTTCAGGAGCACTTCATGATACTCATCGACAGTCCGTGCTTTCATCAGGGCAACCTCGAGATTCCCCTGCAGGATCGTCAGCGGCGTCTTCATCTCGTGGGCCGCGATTTCGCAAAAGTTTCGTTGGACTTCACTGCCGCGTTGGAATTGATCCAACACGGCGTTGACAGCCTGGGTGAGTCGACGAAACTCGTAGTACGGTGAGTCCATCGGCAGGCGCTTTCCGAGGTCGGTGTCTGACATCGTTTCGGCCCCTCTGCACAACGCATCAATCGGAGACAGGACTTTCTTGGACAACCACTGACTGCCGATCCAGGCGAAAAAAAGAGTCGCTCCGGATCCGAGTGCCAGGAGAAGCACCAGACCAGTCAACGTTTCCTGGTAGTGAAGCAGCGATGTTTCCGCTTGCAAGACATACTGCACGCCGCCTTTGCCGACGAAGAAGAGAAACAGGTGACGCGCGGGTATGCCATCCGGTGCCTTGAAAGTCTCAAACAGGATGTTTTTGAGGCGGACTTGTTCAAGAATTCGCGGGGGAAGCGACTCCAGTCTCGATGCGTGAGGACTCCTCCAGAGGAGCGACCCTCCAGAAGAAAAAACCCGGAGGGCATGAGTGACGTCTGGCAACACGTGCTGGTCGGTAGGGCTGTGAGTCAATTCACTGGTCGGTGCAATATCCCGGTCACGGTGTTCGAAAAGCTCGGGCTTCCGATCCACGAATTCGGCGAGGGTCTCGCCCAGTACGAGGAGGCGTCCGTCCACAAACCGTTGGAGCAACACTTCACTCGCGGCATAGACGAGTGCAGAGAACAGGAGCAGCCCGGCCATTAAGACAAAGGCAGACCAGCTGATCAGGACGCGCAGCGATTTCATGCAGCCGCGTCCGGCTCTTCAAGCATATAGCCGGCGCCTCGTACCGTGGCGATCAGGGGTGGAGAAAAGTCCCGGTCGATCTTAGCGCGGAGGGCTCGAATGTGGGCGTCGACGATGTTTGTCATGGGGTCATAGCTGATGTCCCAGACATGTTCGATGATCGCGGTACGCGTCAGGACCCGATTCTTGTTCCGTAAGAGAAATTCGAGGAGCGCGTACTCTTTATTGGTGAGCGCGATCTCTTTTCCGGCGCGCCAGACGCGATGAGAAGCCGGATCCAATCTCAGATCCGCCACCTGCAGTTGGACGATTTGTTGTGTACTGCCACGCCGTAGGAGTGCCCGTATTTGTGCCAGCAGTTCCACGAACGCAAACGGCTTGGGGAGAAATTGATCAGCTCCGGTGTCGAATCCCGAGACCTTATCCTCCACGGTGTTGCGGGCGGTCAGGAGCAACACCGGCGTCATATTCCCCTTATCGCGAATCCGGCGGCACAGGCTAAGGCCATCGAGCTTGGGAAGCCCGATGTCGAGAATGAGAAGATCGTACGCATTGTGTAACGCGAGTTCCAACCCCTCTTCACCATCGGTTGCCACGTCAACCGCGTATTGCTCCTCTTTCAACCCTTTTCGGATGAATTGGGCGAGATCCGCATCATCTTCCACTAAGAGAATTCGCATGGCTCTCCTTACACGTGACCGCGACCGCTGTCACCTTCAACAAGACCAGACAGTGACCTAGACCCTGTTGATCAACAAAGACCGCTCTTGCAATCCGTGACGACAAGGTTTGTGGCTTTCTCACCGGTGTCCAGCTCTAGGGTCGCCCACGCAATTCCACCCTGAGAGGCATCCTGGTGTGCCCCGGGACCCCCCTCGAGAAGGCTGACTATATAATAGCGTCCAGCGGGAAGTTTCGTGAACCAAAAGTGACCAGTTGGATTGGCCCGGGTTGTGCGGAGATAGGGGACAAGGCGTTTTTCGGTCAACAGTTGAGACAGAACATCTCGAAGGCAATCCTCTGATGACACGGGAACAGCGGAATTATCGGGAAACGATGCGATGCTGTGTGAGGGGCAGGCGGGCACGCGTACATATCGGTTGAACCAGTCCCGGGTATAGGATATTCGCGGAATCAAGTAGACCGGGACACCGGCCTGTGTGACGGCCTTGCCGGAGGGTGAGCTGAGGAACACTTGGCCGGCTGCCGCTCCCCGCCCCTTGGGCTTGTAGGAGAAGAGTTCCTTCTCATTCAGTGCAGAGGGATTTGCCGGGGGCGGCTCGGCCGATGGTCCCGATGGATCAAAAAAGATGCTGATCAGCAGACAGCAGGCGAACCACCAAGCGAGCGTGACCTGGGGCCGAGTCATGTCGGGGAGGCCGGGGCCGCTGGCGACTCGTCAGATTCGAGTCGAGAGGGGACGGCCTTATGTTTGAGGGCGCGACCCTTCTCCGGCGTCGGATCCGTGACGACACCATAGACCTCGCGTCCCTCGTGGCCTTCCGGCAAATATTCCGTGATCGGCATCCCATCTTCGCGAACAAAGAGGAGGCAGTGACAGTACTTGTAGATCTGCATTTCGTCGCAGGCACAGATCCAACGTCGGAGCTTGGCTTCGGCTTGTTTGTCCTGATAGAAATTGCAGGGACAGAGGGGTTTCCCCAGTTCATCAATATGCATCGCGGGCCCGTTGACGACCGCCTCGGTCACGGCGGAATTAGGGTGCATCGGGGGTCCGCTCTTCTCCGCAAACCCTTCCACAAACTTTCGTATTTTCTCAAGACTTTCCTGTGTTGGCTCAGCCATTGACCTCCTCCTACGAGCGATGAAAGGCAGATCCGCTAGTTTACAAGGGGAATTCGCTGCTTTACAATCCGGCTCTTCGGTCGGCTCTCATAACCAAATCTGACACACATGTCCATGCAGCAAATCTTGCATCAACGGCTCGCTTCCCAATTGGGTACACAAGTTGCGGAGGCGCTTCTGACCCGGTTGCCTGAGGCCACGGGTCGACCGGATGCCGGGGAACACGTCTTGACCTTGCTGGATGAACTGCACGAATTATCAGCGAAAACAGCCATCGCAGCAGTCGAGGCACTCCCTGAATTGGACCGTCGCGCCAGGTTGGGAGATATCATCCTGTGGCTTGACCTTGGGGTAGCTTTATCCGAGTCGTCAGGCGCATCCGCGCTCAAATATTTTAAGGATAGCCCCTTGGTGCTTGGGCTTATCGAACCGGCTCGTGCGCGGGTTGAGGTCCTCACGATCGGTCTGGAGCTGGCTGAGCAAGACGCCAACGTCGCCCTCGAATACCTGCGGCATGCTCCACAGATTCTCTCAGAAGTCCCGACGATTCACTTGCGCCCCTGGCTCGACATCGGCATAGAACTCACGCAAGTCAACGTGGTCGTGGGTCTCGAGTTCATCAGGCACATCTCTAAGCTTGCCTCCGTACTGTCGGTAGAGAGCGTACGGGACTGGGCCACGGTGGGCATGAAGTTGATTGTGCCGAACAGCCTGGGGAAGCCGGACTATGTGGCGACCATGGAGTTTCTCAGGACCAGCCCCTCCATTCTTGAGCAGATAGAACAGCCGACCGTTCGTGCCAAAGTCGTCTCCCTCTGCCTCTTGTTGGCCGAGCGATCTCCGGAATCCAGCATCGCCTGGCTTGCGGAATCACCCAATCTCCTACGTGGAGTACCGTCGGAAGCATGGCAGATCAAGCTGTTGCAGTACGGGTCCCTGCTAGCCGAAAAGCATGTGGAGGCAACCATCGGCTATCTATATCGTGCGCCGGAACTAGTCCAACTGCTGGGGGACGGGCCAGAGGCTGTCTCAAAATTTGAGAACTGGTTCACGACCGGAATGGAAGTGCTGGCCTACAGCCCGGACGCAGCACGCGCCTTTTTTGCAGTCGAGTCCCAGAAAGCGCTGGCCTCGGTTGAGCAGGCGTTAAGTGGGGTGCCGTTTCGACAGGTCGCGCGAAGGATCAAATTGTTTGTCCATGGACTCTGCGGAACCGAGGTGGCCGTGACGGCGCTTCCGGATTCCGTGATGGGTCCAGTCCGGGCGACAGTCAGCGCAGACGGACGGTCCATTTCGTTGCCGGCGCTGCTTCGTCGGTATCCGACGGCTGCAGAGAATGAGCGCCTCTACCTCGTGATGGCGGCGCACGAAGCCGGGCATTTGGAATTCGGCACCTATCGGCTTACGCTCGATAGGCTCGCTGATCTGGTTGATCGCGTACGTGAGCGTTACAGTCGATCCAGTGAGGCCAGACCTGATACGCTGAATGCTTTGTTTCAGCTGTACCCCCAGGCTCTCCTCGTCAAGGATCTCTGGGTTGTGCTTGAAGATGCTCGTATCGAGTGCTTGTTGCAAGTCGAGTATCCTGGCCTTGGGCGTGATCTGGCACGGTTGGCTGCCGAATCCATCACCCCGCGCGATCCTTCTCAAGGGGTGACGGTCAAGGAAGTGGTCGTCGACTGCCTCTTGAGGCTATCGACAGGCGAAACCGAAGCTGCTGCAGTCCCGCAGGCGGTGAAGGAGGAAATCTCCATCCTCTGGGGTATGAGCCAGGCCGTTCTGAAGACGACGGCCACGGCGGAGGACGTCGTTCGCGTGGTCGACGCCGTGTATGTGAAATTGGAAGAACTCTTGGCGGTTCGTGGGGAGCTGATCACTGTCGAACGAGACGAAGAGCCAAAGGATGGACAAGAGGAGCAACCCGCAGCTACGCAGCCAGGTGATCAATATCGCCCAGTGCCTGATGTAGCCTATCGTGGCTCGATGAATCCGGAGTTCATCACATGGAGCCAGGAACAGCTCGAACAACGGTCGGAGCCTCCGGCGCACTCAGAGAATGCTTCGATAGGAAATTCCCGTCGCGGTCAGGAGCCCAGAGGTAACGAGCGCTTAAGCGAGGGGCGATCCTTGCCGTCTTTGGTCGAAGATAGCGTGGCTGTCGAACTCGGTGCCCGATCGAGGCAAGACGTCCTGACGCACGAAGGACAGACCGTGCTATACCCCGAGTGGGACCATCGGATTGACGATTACCGGATGCATTGGAGCCGTGTCAGGGAAGGCCCTGCGGATATCGGATCCGATGAGTTCGTCACGACAACGTTGGCGGCGCAACGGAGTGCCGTCCGGTCGCTCCGGCGGTTTTTTGAAGGGTTGCGTCCTCCTGCGTTTCGACGCGTCACTGGGCAACCGGACGGAGACGAGGTGGATCTCGATGCGGTGGTTCGACGAGCCGGAGAGCAGCGAGCGGGCAGAGCAGGCGATGATCGGATCTACATCCGTCGAGAAAAGCGTGAGCGCGATGTGGCCGTAGCGTTTCTCGTCGATGTGAGTGGATCGACCAGCCGGAGTCTCGACCATGGGCTCCGAGTAATCGATGTAGAAAAAGAGGGACTGGTGCTCCTCTGCGAAGCACTGGAAGCCGTGGGGGATCAGTATGCACTGTATGCCTACTCCGGCCAGGGACGTGACATGGTTGACTTTCTCACGGTCAAAGATTTTGATGAGCGGCTTGGAGCCTCAACCGCCCATCGGCTGGGAGGCCTGACCCCCCGTCATCAGAATCGTGATGGAGCGGCGATCCGGCACGCAACAACCAAGTTACTAAGGCGGGAGGCAAAGAACCGTATCCTGATGTTGTTGAGTGACGGACGACCGTTGGACGATGGCTACAAAGATGAGTATGCGCTGGAAGACACGAAGATGGCCCTGCGCGAGGCGCGAGTTCGGGGAGTAGAGGCTTTTTGTGTGACGATTGATCGGGAAGCGGAACACTATCTTGGCCGCATGTATGCCGACACGCAATATTGCGTCATCAGCACGGTCGAAGCCCTTCCCTCCAAGCTGCCTCGTATTTACCGGCAATTGACGGCGTAACCAGGTATTGCGTATGACAGACTCGAGTGGAAAGCCTCAGGTTCCCGCATGGTTATATAAGCTTTTCACAGGCCACCAATATCCCTATGTCCGTCGCTTAGCCAAGTTCGGACAGACGGTGAAACCCGGTGAAGACCGTCCAGAGCCGACGAAGGACATGATCGAGGCCAAATTCTGGGAGGTCTATCCTCGATGTCGAGTCAAGGTATTACAGGAAGTGAAGGAAGGAATGATCGTGGTCTTTCATGATCTGGGCGAGTATCCTCCCGGTGGGTATCAAAACCTGGTCGACAATCCGGAGGAGTTTCTGGCACACACATTCGGCAAGAAGAAGATCAAGGTCAATTTCTACGACGACGAGAACTTTGTCTGTACGATTAACTTCAAGGTTGGGGGTTGGACTGAACATGAACATGCGTGAGGAGCCAAGGGTGAGGCGTCGGAGGATTGAGCGCTTCATGCGTCACGTCTCACGCTTCACGAGGTGGCAATGATGGCACGACCGAAAATTACAGTGGTAGGAGCGGGGAATGTAGGAGGGACGACAGCGCAGCGGTTGGCGGAAACGGATCGCTACGACGTGGTGCTGGTGGATATTGCCAAGGGAGTTCCGCAGGGCAAGGCGCTGGATATTTCTCAAGCTGGGCCTGTCTGTGGGTACAACACGCGAGTGGTCGGCACGAACGGGTATGAGGAGACTGCCGGATCGTCCATCGCCGTGATCACCCCCGGCATGCCGAGAAAGCCCGGCATGAGTCGCGACGAGTTGTTGACGACGAATGCGAAGATCGTGAAATCGGTTGTCACCGAGCTGGTGTCTCGATCACCGGAGATCATCCTCATCCTTGTCACCAATCCATTGGACGCCATGGTGCATGTTGCACGGATGGTCAGCGGTCTCCCCAAGTCGAGAATCATCGGCATGGCCGGTGTGTTGGATTCTGCGAGAATGCGGACCTTCATCGCTGCCGAACTAAAGGTGCCCGTGACCGACGTGGAAGCCATGGTCTTGGGCGGGCACGGGGATACGATGGTGCCGTTACCACGGTATACGACCGTAAAGGGTCGGCCGGTGTCGGAACTCATGCCGAAGGAGAAATTGGACGCCATCGTGAAGCGTACACGAGACGGAGGAGCTGAAATCGTGGGCCTCTTGAAAACAGGCAGCGCCTTCTATGCGCCCTCGGCGTCGGCTGTCGCCATGGTGGAAGCGATCCACAAGGATCAGAAGCAGGTGATGCCCTGCGCGGTGCTGTGCGAAGGGGAATATGGACTCAAGAATGTGATCGTCGGCGTGCCGGTGAAACTCGGACGCGGTGGCGCTGAGCAGATCATGGAGTATGAGCTGACGAGCGATGAGCGGGCAGCATTAGACACGTCGGCCAACGCGGTTCGTGAACTCTGTAGCACTGTGGATCGGCTGATGGTGGCCTAGGAAGCCCCCTCAACCATTATCGTGTGCGGGGCTCGTATGGGCGACCGACGTCCCATTCGTGTAGGTCCTTCGTCCGCTTGACATTAAGAGAAACGCTGTCGTACAGAGATGAGATTAGGCCGTCAACCGTTTTTGAAGAGAGGGGAGTTATGAAATTTCTTGAAGATCCAATGCAGACGATGTGGGCGGGGTTTGCCCTCACCGTTGTGTTGATAATGATATATCTGGGATTAACGGGCATTAGCGCTGGTGAAGCCGATTGGGGCCAGATGATCCTTCGCTGGGTGCATTTCCTGGCCGGGATCACGTGGATCGGGCTCCTGTACTTCTTCAACATCATCAATGCTGCGTTCTTGAAGAGCCTGGATGGGCCGACCAAGAACATCGTGATTCCGAAACTCATGCCGGCAGCCCTCAACTGGTTCCGACACGGAGCCACCGTGACCGTCGTGGCTGGGGTGTTCTTGTACGGCCACATGTATCACAAGGGTGGCACGGGAGCCGTGGCCTTGGCGATCGGTGGGTTGCTCGGCATCATCATGATGGGCAATGTCCATGGCATCATCTGGCCGAACCAGAAGAAGATCATTGCCGCTGTCACCGCAGCTGGGCAGGGAACCCCTGCGCCACCGGAAATGGCGCAATGGGGGCGAACGGCGCTATTAGCCTCGCGTGTGAATTTTCTGCTTTCGATTCCCATGCTGTTCTTCATGGGAGCCGGCAGCCACTTCAGATAAAAACCTTCTTTGCTGCACCGGTGGGATATATTCCACCGGTGCATGCCACCATCGTACTCGCGCCTTCCATCGACCTCGGTGCCTAAATCACCCAACGATTTCGAAATCGCGAAAGGGATGCAGGTTACAAGAGACCCGTGTATACTTCTCACTATAAGCGCGCATCAACGCAACACCGTGACATCTCCCAAGCGACGTCACAGCAGGCTGGGACAACGACTCGCAGATGAAAAGGTCGAACGAGCGAGGCGTCAGACTCCAGAAGAACGCTTGGCTATCGCACTGCACCTCTCCGATTTCTGCTACAAATTGACCCAGTGTTCTCCGAAGCCCTAAGCCTAGTCATTGCAAAGCTGGAACAAGCGCGGAACGCCCACCTGCTTCGTTCGTACGCGCTCATCGGTGGTTTTGCCGTATCGTCCTGCTCGCGCAGGCGGAAGCATTGGGACTTGCTCACGAAATGCGGACCATACTCAATTCGACCATATGAAGGAATGCCTTGAGAGATCCTTCTCGGAGAGAGCTAATGGGGACCACAGCCTTACTGGTCCCCCGTGTGAGTTTCCTGCTCTCGATTCTCATGCTGTACTTCATGGGAGCCGGCAGCCACTTCGGATAAAGTTTCCTTCCTGTGGTCGGGGAGCGTGGCCCCCCGACCAACTTGGGTCCCTCACCGCATTGAGCCGACAAACAAGGATCTGCACGATGACCTCAGAATCCACGAAGAGGCCTACCGAAAATGGCAGAAGTGTACGTGCTAGGTGTCTGTCTAGCCAGTTTGAGTCAGTGAGCTGGGCAACGGTTTGAAACCAAGTAATTCCATATCCCTCATAGGCCCTCTATGCCCAGCCTCTCACTAGGCCCCCTAGCCCTAACTGCTTGAGATTCAGGCCCATTTACCACCCGTTGCCTTGACGGAGGAAGAGGCGGAGCCGTATAGTACGGGCTCAACCTCGAGAGGGTATAAACGGGATCACTATGTCTACGGCAGCAGAACCACGCCTTGTCCAGCAGATAGAGGGAGCCCCTTGGGAGATTGAAGGCTACCTCAAGGTCGGCGGCTATGAGGCCTGGAAGCGTTGCGTCAAGGAACGGAACGCTGGTCATGTGATTGATGAGCTAAAGAAATCAGGCCTGCGAGGTCGTGGCGGCGCAGGATTTCCAACGGGCATCAAGTGGGACAAAGTCCTCAATCACCGGGTGAAAGAGCGCTATTTTGTCTGTAATGCCGGAGAACACGAACCAGGTACGTTCAAGGACCGCCAGTTATTGAAGACGTTGCCTCACCAATTGATCGAGGGCTGTTTGATTGCGTCGTACACTGTGCAAGCGAAGGCGTCCTTCATTTATGTGAATCATGAATACCATGAAGAGCAGCAGAATCTGAGAAAGGCATTGGCCCAGGCAAAAGAACGAGGACTCCTCGGGAAGAACGTGCTCGGCAGCGGGTTTGATATTGAGCTGGAAATCTTTGATGGCCATGGTAGCTACGTGGCCGGTGAAGAAACGGCGATGCTCGAGTCGATGCAGGGCCGGCCAGCCATGCCGAGGCAGAAGCCCCCGTTCTACCCCACGGACTTCGGCCTCTATGGCAAGCCGACGCTCGTCAATAACGTGGAGACGCTCTGTAACATCCCGCGGATTCTCTACAAGGGTGCCTCGTGGTTCACGCAGGTGGGCACGGAGAAATGTCCCGGCACGATGATGTTTTCGCTCAGTGGTTCGGTCAATCGGCCCGGGGTGTATGAAATGCCGATGGGAGTGACAATCCGCGACTTGATCGAGCAATGCGGTGGAGGCCTACCCAATGGCCGCAAGATCAAGGCGGTCTTTCCAGGCGGCCCCGCGTTCTCCATGGTCACGGCGGATCAGCTGGATTTACCCATGGACTTTGATTCGTTAAAGAAGGCCGGCACCGGATTGGGATCGGCTGGGGTGATCGTCATCGACGATGCGAGCTGCATGGTGGCCAAGACGCTACACTACTCCAATTTTTTCAAGAACGAGAGTTGCGGCCAGTGCCCTCCCTGTCGGATGGGAACGATGAATCTCGCTGCACTGATGACGAAGATTGAGGCGGGCCAGGGCACGCAGAAAGACCTCGACAGCATGCTTCAGCTCTGTGGGTTTGTGAAAGGGACTGGATACTGTACGCTGGTCACCGGTGCATCAGTATTGGTGCAAAGCAGTCTGAAGTTATTCCGCCAGGAATACGAGGATCATATTCGGTTGCAGCGTTGTCCCTACCAGGAAGTTCCGGCTGGAGTTGCTGCGCAGTCGTAGGAGACGCCATGCCACGAGTGACCTTCCTCCATTCAAACGGGCGTAGCGGAGAGGTGGAGGAGAACATTTCGCTGCTTGATGCGGCAAAGGAAGTAGGATTTCGATTGAACCACGACTGCGGAGGGAATGCCTCCTGCACGACCTGCCGGGTGGAAGTTCAGGCAGGGCATGAGCATCTCTCGGAAATCGATTTTGACGAACAGGATCTACTGGATCGCGAAGCATTGACCGATCCGCAGCATCGCCTAGCCTGCCAGGCGCGTGTGTTGGGTGATGTCGTGGTGCGTGTTCCAGAAGCTAAATGGGAGAACCAAAGGACGACGACGACCGAGGCATGGGGTTGATATTCGAGAAAGAGGTGTTAGACTAACAACTTAGCTAGCCCGCTCGTGCGGGTTGGACCGATCCATAGAGGAGGGCGACAACATGGTTACTATTACCCAGGTGGCGGAACAGAAGATCAAGGAATTGATGGCCGAAGAAAAAGATGTCGTTGGGTTGCGGGTCTACGTGCGTGGCGGAGGCTGCCACGGCTATCAGTACGGGATGGCGTTTGAATCCAAAATGGCCGAAGACGATACCATCATTGAAAAGGGCGATGTGAAACTTATCATGGATTCACAGAGCGCTCCGTTGCTCCAGGGCGCGGAAGTCGATTACGTGGACAGCGTGCAAGGCTCGGGCTTCTCAATCAAGAATCCACAAGCCAAGACGACGTGTGGCTGCGGCAGCTCGTTCAGCGCCTAAGCGTGGCGACAGTTGTCGTAGGAATATCTGTACAGGACCTCCAGGCTGGGATTGCTTGAAACGCAAGCGGTTCCAGCCGTTTATTTTACCCCAAGAGAACTGGCTCGTATGTCACAAGTGCATGTGACTAGGCGCTATCGTTTTTGCGCCGCCCACAGGCTCCACACGGAGCAACTCTCTCCCGAAGAGAATTGGGCCGCGTTCGGCAAATGCAACAATCCAAACGGGCATGGACACAATTATGTCGTGCTGGTGACCGTCACGAGCGGGGTGGCACCGGATTCGTGTGATCTAGACCGGCTTGATCAGGTGGTCAACGAGAAGATCGTCGAGCGCTTCGATCATCTCGACCTCAATCGTGATCCTGCATTTGCCGAGCTCACCACTACCGGAGAAAATCTGGTCAAAGTGATTTGGGATATTCTGAAGCCGGCCCTCCCGTCTGACTGTCTGCGAAAGATTGGCGTGATTGAGACGAGAGACAACTACTTCGAATACGGGGGCGCGGCGTAAGTACGAAAGGGACTCCAGTGAAGAAGCACCGGACAAAAGAACGAAAGGGAGAATCGATAGAAGATACGAGCGGAAGCGGGAAGCCTGCGGATCTGCCGGTCCTTCAATCACTGGTCACCGAAATGCTTCTCGCGCTCGGGGAAAAGCCCAGTCGCAATGGCTTGCTCAAGACGCCGGAGCGTGTGGCGAAGGCCCTCGCGTTCATGACGCAAGGCTATCAGCGCGATATCGACCATCTGTTGAACGGAGCCCTCTTCCCGATCGAATACGACGAGATGGTCATCGTGAAGGACATCGATTTCTTCAGCATGTGTGAGCACCATATGCTCCCGTTCTTTGGACGGGTCCATGTCGGCTACTTGCCCAACAAGAAGGTCGTCGGCCTGAGCAAGATTCCACGGATCGTTGATACCTTTGCCAGACGACTCCAAGTGCAGGAGCGTCTCACGGTTCAGATTGCTGAAACCTTACGATCCAAGCTGAACGCGCATGGTGTTGGGGTAGTGGTCGAAGCGAGACATCTCTGCATGATGATGCGTGGGGTGGAGAAGCAAAATACCGTTGCCGTGACCAGCTCCATGCTGGGAGCCTTCCGTAGTCAGTCACAGACTCGTCTGGAGTTTCTCAAGTTAATCAGGCGTGGCAGCATTGGTGATCCCGACTGAGATCTTGGGGACTTTGCCCTTATCTCCGCGCTGCGCGAGTCACATCCAAGGCAAAACTCCGGATCGTTTCGTTGAACTGATCCGGTTGCTCCAAGTTTGAAAGATGAGCGGCTCCGGGAAGGATGGTCAAGCGGGCCCCAGGAATTTTATCGGCCATCACCTGTGCGTCTGCAGGCGGAGTGGGGACGTCCAACTCGCCGACGATAATCTGAGTGGGGCAGCTGATCTGGCCCAACAGCGAGACAGAATCGGGTCGTTCAGCCATCGCCATCAAGTCGCCGGCGATACCGCTGATTTGATTGCCCTCGATCATCGCCCGCACACGCCCTACCAGTTCCGGTTTCGTTTGAATGGTCGCAGGGCTTAATAATTTCGGAATCATGATGTCGGCGATGGCCGATGGGCCGTTCTTGTACGTGGTCTGTGCCATCTGAAACCGCCCCTCCTTCCCTTCTACCGTGTCAGCCTGCGCTCGTGTGTTCGAGAGCACCAAGCCCCGTACCCGGTCCGTATATCGCCGATAGAGCGCAAATAGGATGTACCCACCCATCGATAGACCGACGAATACCGCCTGTGGAATTGAGAGGTGATCGAGCAGTCCGATCACATCGTCAGCCGCTTGGTCGAGAGTATAGCGCCAGAGCGGCGCATCAGATTCGCCATGCCCGCGCAAATCGATCGTCAGAACCCGAAATTGGGATGACAGTGCCTGTTCTTGCTCGACCCACATGCAGCGGTTCAGTGGAAACGCGTGGAGAAAGACGAGAGGGACGCCTGTCCCTTGATCATTGAAGGCGAGGGTGATGTTATGAATCTTAGCGTGCACGGTCTACTCCATCGGTTGTCCAGTTCGTACCATCGGGGGCCGACATGATCAAGAGGCTGTTTGCGATCAGGAGAGACGGCGTATACAATTCCCGCTATTCTCAAGGAGTGAGATGCCACGCGCTCGCGATCAAACGCCAGACTTATTCACGACTACCGCCCGCGAGGAGAAGGTTCCCCCTCCGCTCGCCGAACGGATGCGGCCCCGTGCGTTCGTGGATTTTGTCGGGCAAGACGCCATCACTGCGCCCGATCGGCCGCTGCGACGGGCGATCGAGGCTGATCAACTCTCGTCCGTGATTTTCTGGGGTCCTCCCGGTTCCGGGAAGACCACCTTGGCCCACCTGATTGCCCAGCATACGAAAGCCCAGTTTGTCCAATTCTCCGCAGTCACCAGCGGCGTGCCTGAGCTGCGTGCACTCATCAAGGTGGCCGAACAGCGGCGTGCGATGAACGGGCAGCGGACGATTCTCTTCGTCGATGAAATCCATCGTTTCAATAAGGCGCAGCAAGATGCGTTTCTCCCTCATGTTGAACGCGGCACGATCATTCTCGTCGGAGCGACTACCGAAAATCCATCGTTCGAAGTCATCAGCCCACTTCTGTCCCGCTCGCTGGTCGTGGTGCTCAAACAACTTTCCGATGAGGCCTTGGGGAAGATTCTTGATCGTGCGCTCGCCGACGCCAAGCTGGGGATGGGGAATTGGAGGCCGCGCTTCTCGCCGGAGGCCAGGCAGCAGTTGATCGCATTCGGGAATGGGGATGCACGCGCGCTCCTCACGTCCTTGGAGTTTGTCGTCATGCAGACGGCGCCTGGCCCTGATGGCGTCCGGGTGGTTGACGAAGCGACCTTGGAGGCATCGCTTGGGAAGAAGGCCCTTCGCTATGACAAGGCCGGAGAGGAGCACTACAACGTCATTTCGGCGTACATCAAAAGCCTACGTGATTCTGATCCGGATGGAGCCCTCTATTGGCTGGCCCGGATGCTTAATGCCGGGGAGGATCCGAAGTTCATTGCCCGCCGGATGATCATCTTTGCGTCGGAAGATATCGGCAATGCCGACCCGATGGCGCTGGTGGTCGCCACGTCGGTGGCACAGGCAATCCAGTTTGTGGGGCTGCCGGAAGCACAAATCAACCTGGCTCACGGCACCACCTATCTGGCGTCACGGCCAAAAGACAACGCGTCCTATGTCGGTCTTCTGGAGGCCCTCAAGGATGCAAAGAGTCATGGCAATCTTGGGGTCCCCCTGCACCTCCGCAATGCCGTGACATCGTTGATGAAAGACATGGGGTATGGAGCGGACTATCGCTATGTCCACGACGACCCGTCGGCCCGCGTCGAGCAAACCCACCTACCTCCAGAGCTCAGAGATCGACGATACTACCGCCCAAAGTCCCTATAATTAGGGCCGATTGACCTAGTTTACATTCTTTTCTAATCGGTTATACTTAGAGTGTTATGAAGCGAGGAGAGGCCAAACAATCGGCAAGCATGACCGCCCTCAGTGAACGACGAAAATTCGTCCGAGCGACGTTGGTGGGGTCCGCCTTGATAGCGCCGAAGAGCGGTGGGCGTGCCTGTACCGCGGTCCTCGACAATGTGAATAAGATCGGAGCCGGGCTCCACACCAAAGATCGATTCCCGCCGAATGAACGAGTCACCGTCTCCCTAGCCTTTCTGGATTCCGACCGAATCGAGCAGCAGGAGAAGCTCGATGGGATCGTTGCTTGGGTCAAGCCCTGGGATAAGAAAGGGTTCTTGGTCGGCGTGGTGTGGGATGACCTGGTCACGAAAGAAAAGAATCGCTGGTTGTACTACTATCTTGAGGAAACCCTCAAAGCTTCTGTCTAGGAGGGCGTGGAAAGGCCCACTAGCTACGGTGTCGCTTCGCTCGGCTTCCTCGCCCTACCAGAAACAGATCGACTCGTCTCTTCGCTTACTGTGGCCCTGCTGCTGAACCTGTTGAACGCCCTTAAAGGGTTAGCACAATGCTTCAAGTTTGTGTTTCACATCTTCGAGTTCCGCCGAGAGTGACTCCCAGCGCGCAGTGAGTCGCTCAAGGCTCCGTTTCCAATCTTCCTGTTCTTGATGGAGGGCATTCCACCGGTCGAACGCTTCGTAGAGTTTTGGGTCAGCCAGTTCCGTCTCGCGGGTCCTGATCTTTGCTTCAGCCTCCGTAATCTCTGCCTCCGCTCGGGATACCTGCTTCTCCAGCCGTGCCTGCGTCTTGGTCAAGTCACGACGCTCACCTCCTCTGCCCTTCTGCTGGACCTGCTGCGTCATCGCGCGAGTGGGGCCTGACGTAGCGGCTTTTGATGCCCCGTTGAGATCCTCGCTTGTTTCCTTGATCGATTCGAACTCCTGCGCCTTCTTCCAGAGATAGTACTCGTAGTCACCGATGAAATTGCGGGCCTGCCCCTCCTCGATTTCAACGACTCTGGTAGCGATGCGTGTCAAAAACGTCGGATCATGGGAAATGAAAATGATGGTCCCGGGAAATTCGGCGAGGGCGTCTGTGAGCACGTCCACCGAGGCCGGATCCAGGTGGTTGGTCGGCTCATCAAGCAGGAGGGTATTCGCAGGTTCCACGAGCATGCGGGCTAAGGCAACCCGGTTCCGCTCACCGCCGCTTAAGGCCTTAATCGGTTTCTTCTGATCCTGGCCTGAAAATAAGAAGGCGCCGGCGATTCCACGCAGGAAATTCATCTCCGCATGTCTGGTGACTTCTTCGAGCGATTCGAGAATCGAATGTTCCGGGTTCAGCGTTTCGGCTTGATGCTGGGCGAAGTAGTGCAGTGTGACGCCATGCCCGACGGATCTGGTGCCGGTATCGGGAGGAAGCACGCCGGCGAGCATTTTGAGGAGCGTACTTTTTCCCGCACCGTTTTCTCCGACCAGAGCGACCCGCTGTCCTCGCTCCACAGAAAAATCGAGTGTCTTGTAGACCACCTTTTCGCCGTAGCGCTTACTGGCTCCGGCGAGATCCAACACCTGGCGACCGCTCGTCGAAGGCAACGGAAACCGGAACTTGACGCGCTTCGGATCCCGCTGGATCTCGATCCGTTTGACCTTCTCGAGTTGCTTCAGGCGCGATTGCACTTGGCTCGCCTTGTTGGCCTGGTACCGGAAGCGATCGACGAACTTTTGAACTCGCGCAATTTCCTTGGACTGTCGAGTGGCCGAGGCCTGTAGCTGGGCATCTTTTTCCGCTTTGAGTTCGCAGAACAGTGAATAGTTACCACGATACTCTTCGATGGTGTGATGCCGCAGTTCCCAGATGTGGGTGACCACTCGATCCAGAAAGGCGGTGTCGTGACTGATGATCAGGAGCGTCATGCCGGATTGGAGGAGAAACTGTTCAAACCAACGCTGAGTGGGCTTGTCCAAATGGTTCGTCGGCTCGTCGAGCATCAGCACGTCGGGGTTCGACAGGAGCAGATGTGCGAGCGCCACCCGCATCCGATAGCCGCCTGACAGTTTCTCCACAGGGCGATCGAAATCCCCTTCCGTAAAACCCAATCCCATCAGAATGCGCTTGGCCTCGTATTCAGGGTACTCATCGCGATGGGCCGCATCGAGTGCCGTCTTGCCGGTGATGGTTTCGAGTTCCTGAGGCAGATAGCCGATCCGAAGCCGCGGTCGCTTCCGGATCGAACCCTTGTCCGGTGATTCCTCACCAAGGATCATGCGAAAGAGCGTCGTCTTACCGGCGCCATTGGGGCCAACCAGGCCGACCCGAGAATTCGGACGTAGATGTGCCGAGGCCTCCGTGAGGAGCACCTTCGTCGAATATTGTTTATGGATCGATTCGATTTGGAGCATGGACACAAACCTTCCGTGTGCAATAAATCAGTGTGAAACAGCCGAGACGAACTCGAACAGAGGAAATGACTAGGAGGTTGGGAGTCGTGGGAGAGTGAGGAAATTGAAAACGGCAAACATGCGAGATCCTAGAATACTTGTGGTGTTTATCCGGCGGTACACACGAGCAATAATAAAAAAACACCAAACATGGGTTGAAGACTCTATCCGATCGCGCCAGTTACGATACGACAAAAAAATAGCGATCGGTTCAACCGAAGGTTGGTATGGTGGAGCTGGCCGGGATTGAACCGGCGACCTCGTGAATGCCATTCACGCGCGCTCCCAACTGCGCCACAGCCCCACTCTGGGAGATTCTCAACTCGAAATGACTCAGGAAAATTGAGACGTTAAATCGAGGTGTATGCTAACACGCGGGTATGGACCAGTCAAGAAAGCGCTGGATCGTCTGGTTAGCCAGTAAAGCAGGAAGACGAACCATTCGTATTGCAACATCGTGAGAGAACAGCTTGACAAAAGATGAGGTCACACCTACCATAGGCCCCCTTGGCTCTGATCTCTTCGTCTGGTCAGAGCCATTTTTTCGTGTCGAAATCGGCTGGGACATTCCAACGTTATGGGTAATCTCGTCATCATCGGGGCGCAGTGGGGCGATGAGGGTAAGGGCAAAATCGTCGATATCTTGGCCCGCGATGCCGATGTTGTCGTCCGGTATCAGGGTGGGTCCAATGCTGGGCATACCGTCATCAACGAACGGGGAACCTATATTTTTCATCTCATCCCCTCGGGCATCCTGTACCGAGGCACGACCTGTGTCATCGGAAACGGTGTCGTCGTGGATCCTGGATCCCTTATTGAAGAGATGGATCAGCTCCACACCAAAGGCATCACCATCGGTAAGAACTTCGCCATCAGTCAGCGGGCGCACTTGATCCTCCCCTACCATAAGGCGATCGACCGGGCGTCGGAACAGTCCAAGGGGTCGCGCAAGATTGGCACAACCGGGCGAGGGATCGGCCCGTCGTATGCCGACAAGATGGCGAGGATCGGGATTCTGGCAGGCGATCTGCTGAATCCGTCATTGTTCAAGAAGAAACTCGAAGAAAACCTTGTCGAGATGAACTGGTTCTTGGAGCGCTTGCATAAGGTCGAGACCTTCCAAGTCGACAAGGTATTCGATCAGTACATGGGCTATGCCGATCGGCTCAAGAGCCATATCGTCGATACGACCATGTTGCTCAATCGCGCGATCGAGAAAAACAAGACGGTCATTTTTGAAGGCGCTCAAGGGACGAACCTCGATGTGGATTTCGGTACCTATCCTTATGTCACCTCCTCCAGCGCCGCAGCAGGAGGAGCTTGCACCGGCACTGGCGTGGGGCCCACGATGATCGATGCGGTGATGGGGATCGCCAAGGCCTACTCCACCAGAGTGGGGAGTGGACCGTTTCCGACCGAATTAGAGGATGAGGAAGGGCGCGGGCTCCAAGAGCGCGGGCGGGAGTTCGGCTCAACGACCGGACGGGCGAGGCGGTGCGGGTGGTTTGATGCCGTCGTGGTTCGGCACGCGACCGTGGTGAACGGTCTCACCTCGCTGGCGTTGACCAAGCTCGATGTGCTCGACGGCTGCAAGGAACTGAAGCTTTGTACGGGTTACAAACATGGGAATACCCTGTATAAGACCATGCCGGCCGATCTGGAGGTGTTGACCAACTGCGTGCCGGTGTACCAGCGGATGAAGGGGTGGACAGCCGGAACCACCGGGATCACCAGCTATAAAAGACTTCCGGCTGAAGCGAAACGGTATCTGGCTCGCGTCGAAGAGTTGGCCCAATGCCGGATCGACATGATTTCAACCGGGTCCAAGCGTGCAGAAACGATCATGCTTCGCAATCCCCTGGACTGTTCCCGCCGACGTCCCGCACGTTCCAGAAAATAGTCGATGGTCATTCACCGGGCGGGGATGCTAGGATGAGCCGGTGCATTGGTCGTCATTTGTTAAGAATCTAAAACGGTGAGTGGTTCGGGTGCAGGATGTTCAAAATGGATGGCAATAAGGCCGCAGCGAGCGAAAATCTGAGGCGTACAGTCGTTGGTACGTCGCAGGATTGGCGCGATGCGAGAACGCAGTTGGCGACCATTTTCAGCATCCTGCCGTGAGCCGGTAGCTCAGTCGGTAGAGCATCGCCCTTTTAAGGCGAGGGCCCTGGGTTCGAGTCCCAGCCGGCTCACCACTAAATCAACGACTTAGAAATTCTCGCCTTCACCGCCCCGCCCAATTGTGACAAATTTGTGTCAATGGGCGATCGGCGTTCCAGCACATTCACCCCGTCCCGCAAGCTTTCAGGACAATGATGCGCATAGCGCTGCGTCATCGTCCCCGTCTTATGACCGAGCAGCCGTTGGACCTTGTACAGATCGATCCCCCGTTGCACCAATCGCGTCGCGAACGTGTGCCGCATATCGTGAAAGCGGAAATCAGGAATCCCGGCCCGATCCCGCGCGTCACAAAATTCCCGCACCAAGAACCGCACTTGGAGTGCATGGCCCAGCGGCGTCTTAAAGACCGGTCCCGATGATGCGCCTGTAGCAGCTTGTTTGGCTGCCAACAGGTCATACACGGTGCTATTCAACGGGATCGTACGGCGTGTGCCGTTTTTGCTCTGCATCACGATGAGCGTCCCACGGGTGAAATCCACATCCTGCCACAGTAGATTTAGGATCTCCCCTTGCCTCATGCCGGTGTTGAGCGCAAAACGAATGATCTCTTGCAGCCAGGGCGACGACGCAGCAAGGAGACGGTCCTCTTCGTTGGCCGTCAGCCATCGGTCCACTTCATTCCGCACCTGCTCAAGAGACACACGGTGCATCGGGTTCTCCCGGCACCATTCCCATTCGCGCACGGCCAGATTGAAGGCGTGCCGCACCAGCTGGAGTTCCTTGTTCGTCGTCGCTGGGGCTGCCCCTTCAAGCCGCCGTTGCACCTTATACTCCGCGAACATCTTTGGCGTGATATGCCTGAGTACTCGCGGACCGAATACCGGGAGCAGATGCTTGAGTGCTGTGGCATCCCGGATCCGGCTCTTGGGAGCCTTCATGATCGAGCGTTCTGCCATATAGCGTGTCATCATGTCCTCGAAGGTCCGATCCTGCTCGGGATTCTTGTCAAAGAACACGCCCTCAATGATCTGGCTCTTCACTTTCCCAAGAATGGCCTCAGCCAGCCGCTTGTCTCCCGTGCCTGTCGATCGCCGAATTCGCGATCCCTCATACATCACATCCATCCACCAAACCTTCCCTCGTTTTACGAGTCCCATTCTACGTCTCCTTTCTGAATGGGCTCGCTATGCTGGTTTCCCCGCTTGGGAGTATAGACAGCGCGCTTGGCTCGCTCAATCAGGGCATCTACGTTGCTCACGGGGCGTTTATGCTGTTTCCTAGGTGTGGTAGCAGCTGGTTGGCTTGCCACCCGACAGGACTCTAGCCACTGGTCGATCTCGTCTTGTCGAAACCGCAGCAGCCCATGCAGTTTGAGGCTCGGGATCTTCCCCTGAGCTGCCCACGCGTAGAGGGTAGCGGCTTTAACGTGCAGCAGCTGAGCCAGTTCTTGGACCGTGAGTAACATATTGCGACTCGTCGTTACCGAACGAAGGTCTTACCGTCGGTTGCGAGAAGATGGCCTTCGAACAGGTCGTGATTCCTTCATGGACGAACCAGGAACGGGCTTAGGTGGTCCCTCAATCGAGAACAATTCTGTGCGCCAAGTCCGGCCTTTATAGACAGCTCGGTACCAGAAGTCGCCCCCACCGAATCGGGATGCTACGAAGCCTTCGTCAAAGTAATCGGCAAGGAAGACACCGAGGTACTGCCAGACCCTTCGAGGATCGATACGATACAAGTACACTTTGGGTTCGCGTTCCCACCAGTCGGCTGGGAGCGCATCAACCCGGTTATTGCGAGAATTACGTGATCTTGGCATGGTCCAT
The DNA here is from genome assembly GCA_036984345.1 of Nitrospira sp. GTDB lineage: Bacteria > Nitrospirota > Nitrospiria > Nitrospirales > Nitrospiraceae > Nitrospira_D. The sequence goes on from BQXA01000003.1 coordinate 30,862, forward strand.
TCCTTTCATCTCAATATGGTTCTATTGCCCGCACACCGAGCCTCTCAGAGACATATGTCCCAAAGGTATGGATTTATGTCTAAGCCTACGAAGGTGGGGGGCGTGTTCTTAGGAAAGGAGGTGATTAGAGCGGCCGGGGGTAAAAGGGGATCGGGTGATGAGGCAAGGAGCGTTTCCACCCCTCAAACCACAGTTCAAAATACTCGTAGTACTCCGTCACGTGGTCTGTGATGAATGAAATACAGTGGCAGACAGAGTCTCCGTCGAGTAGCCGAGCTCCATGGACGGGGTCCTCTCCTCGCTCGATGACCGGATTGAACGTGTGGGCTTTGCGTGTCTCAAAACGTCTGGGGTGGGTGATAAGCTCTGCGTACAGCCCACGGCTCTCCAGTACCTCGTATCAGGCTTTTAGCGCCTGCTGCAAGAAGCGAAACGCGGTACGAGTTCGCGTACGCCACTGTTCTGACATAGCAGGGTCGCCTCACGAGGGCCTTGTAGAACGTCACGCTTATTGCGTATTCATCGAAGTCATGAAGCTGTCCAGTTTGTGGCCATTTTGATGGTGAGAGGGGTTATAGGGGGTTCATAAACGGGGTTCTGGAAGGGAGTTAAAAACCTAGTTTCTGGGAGGTTTATTGCCGAATAACCTGGTATAGAACCCTAAAACTGGGTTTTGAAACCTTCATTCAAGGACAATAGATAGTTTACGTGTGTTAGGAGCTGGTATTTAGGGTGCACGAAGCGCGATCAAGCCTTTTGACAGACCCTAGAAGCCTTTCCCCATTCGGAAGGCGTGATTTCTCAAAGGGAAAGAGGTAAGCTTAGGACCGAGCCATTAGGTCATAAGGTAGTGCTCACAGATAACCGGTATTTGGTGGAAAATTACAGACATGAGGATTGGAAGGCCTAAGCCAAACGAACTCCTCAGTTCAAAGAAGCCATCAGGGTCAATTACTTCCTACCCGGCTCTCGCTCTTGAGCAGAATGGTCAGAAGTTTTATTTTGCAACGATCCCAAAGGAAGACATTTTTCCTTTCTGTTACGTTGCCGGAAGAGACGAAGATCCCAAAGAAGGATTTCAACGTACCCTTGATTACAACCGCGCTCGTGACATCGCCAGGTATTTGGATAATTCAATAGGTTCTATTCCAACCAATGTTGTCCTTTCTGCCCAGCCCGAGGCCGAGTTCGAGTACAACTCAAAATCCAAACTCATCAAATATAAACGACTGTCAAAGGCATTCTTGGTGCTTGACGGCCAGCACCGACTGTATGGATATGGTCTGACTACCAAGAAGCATAGAATTCCTGTTTCAATTTACGTTGGACTTAGTAAAAAGGAAGAGGCCTCTCTATTCATCGATATCAACACCACGCAACGGGGTGTCCCGGCTGCGCTCCTCCTAGACATTAAACACCTTGCAGAAAGAGAGTTAATCGCAGAAACAGAATTGAGGAATCTCTTCAACTACTTGGCATCAGAATCTGACTCGCCAGTACATGGCCTCCTCAGCCCTTACCAATCAGCACGAGGTAAAATTGCCAGACCAACATTCAACCGCGCGGTTGGGCCTGCATTGAAGAGTCAGGTGATGGACCAATTGCCGAGCGCTAAACGCTTTCTCCTGTTCAAGAACTATCTGAAGGCGGTCGAAGGTTGTCTGAGCGACCCTCGTCTGCTTGCTCTTTCTGCTTATTTTGAATCTTTTTGTGCTCTTTTTGATGAGGTTCTCAGAATTGCCCGTGAACGGTTCTCAAACTATAAGCCCGAATCACTTGCCAAAGTGTTGGCACCCTTAAAAGCTATTGATCTTTCCAGGATTCACAGTGGTGGTAAGGTCAAGATTTCTAAAGCGAACATCATTCCGATTCTCAAGGAGACACTTAATGGGCAAATAGTAGTTGACGAGAGCATGATATGATTCCGCGGGGAATAATTTATAGTGAATTGCGTTCCCAAATGGTTGGGAATTTTCCTGAAGATTCGAAGGCAGCGTACGGGGACTCCACCACTATGGGTGAATGGCTTTCGACCGGTTCCCTGGTTGTAAAGACCTCGACAAAGAACGGAGTTACGTTTGTAGCGCCAGTGGTTGAATTCGGCTCGTGCCTTCTGACGGAAATCGAGAATCTTCTCAATCACTGCTTTGAGCACCTTCAGGAACTCGGCTGCACAGGTCAGGACGAAAGGGTCAGAAGTGAGGCTTGGAATATAGTTACAGCGTATTACTTCGCGTTTTTCTCGGCATCGGCTTTGTTGCGTCTACTAGGACGCCCAGTGGTATTTCTGAATCGCAAGCAGCTTCAGGCCTTCACAAAGATGTTGGGAGGTGGAATTGCACCAAGACAGGGAGCCTTTGAGGTTGTCCTGGTCAGCCCGATTTCAGCGACCCATGCAGAATTTAGCCTGTATCAAACAAACAAGGTTCATGAAGCCACTTGGCAAAGCCTCCTTGGGCTTTTCGATGAGTTGCATCGTAAGCTCAATCTTGAGCAAGATCCGAAGGAAGTCCTCTTTTACGCTGCCCTATCTACCAAGGTCCTCTTCTCAGAGTATGTCAACTTCCAGTGGCCTTCTTCCGTACGTAATCGTGCGAATTACCGCCCTGGTTATGCGTACAAGCTGCAAACAGCCCGTAGCCCACACTTCAAGATGATCAGCGAATGGGCAAAGACCAAATCGCAGGATACAGGAAACCTCCTTGACGCAGCGCTGAGGGCGTGCCGTTCTGATGTCACGAATTTTGGAAACCATGTTCAACTCATGACGGCCGTGGGAGCTTCTCTTTTCCTATTGGTTCGAGAGCTTTACTTAGACTTATTAACGCGTAAGAGGTTGGATAGACGATGGGAATACAATCGTCGCTCATATATGAAAAAAATGTGCTTTGTGGGAAAAGATCACAAGGGGCTTGGGAGAGTATTTTAGAGATTTACTGCAACTCGTCCAAACGACCGGCTACGATGCTGCAATGTGAAATCCTCAAGGCGAGGATCTGGCAGAATCTCAGCGAGAAGGGCCCGCTCTTCCCAACGGTCTTCTCTTCCCCCTTCAAGGATCAGTCCGGGTCTGGCGCAATGGTACCTCATTCGGTCGCCCTGACCTCAAGCCCCTCATGAATGTCGCTTGTAAGGCGAAGGAGTGGATAATCGCTCACTCACTGACTTGTTCCACATGGAAGCCTCCATCCATCAGAGTGGTTCCATAGCCTGGAGATCACAACACCAAGGAGTCATCCACCCTAGTTTGAGATTTGTCTCAAACAGGGCAAGCGTCGTCAGCACTAGAGCCAATAAACAGCTGAGACCACGCTAGAAAAAGCGCGATGCAATAGAACTCGCCGGTCTTAGAAGAAACATTACCACTTTTTTCTGTTTGTAATTATGCACGACGAGCTTTAAGCATCGTTGAGCAGCATTTATCAGCCATCGTCATGAGAAACCTCAGAATGTCACCGATCTTCTTGCCATAGACAGGGATCTTCTCGATCAAAGGGAGTGCAATGACTAGCAATGGCCGGAGTGCTTTGTAATACTCGCAGAGGTCCGTTGCCTCTTTCTTGGATCTTGCCTCGATTGCCTTATCGGATGCTGACTTAAGGGCGGTGAGCATTTTTTCTTCGGTTGCCATTAGAAGTACTCCTTTGGTGGGTATAAAAAGAAATTCCTATCCATCTCTATTGTACTATCGTGTTGAGCAGCCCAAAATTTAGTTGGACTTTCTCATGAATCACAATACTGCTACGTATCCCTTTGACCAAGCCTAGCGTGATACCCGGTCAACTCTGAACCCAAAAAAGCGCCGTGTTGTCTAGGTACGGGCCTGATCCATTCTTCCGCTTCTCAGTTGACAGTCCAACACACAAGACCCACCGTCAGGCCGCGCGCCCCTTCTCTCATTATTTATAAGTATAAATCAATAGAAAAGCTATTGTGTCGTATCATGGTTTGGAGTAATTTCTCCGGCACTGCATCCTGACCAGAGATACAGTGTGGTGGCGATGCATGCGCTAATCTTTAGCAGTTTGATGGTTCGTGAATCGGAGGTGTGACTCATGTGTAGGATCCATGGACTGCTAGCGAGCGTAGTTTTCAGTATTTTTCTGGGTGGATGCTACCAAGTATCGCACAACTTCATCCTAGAACAAGTATCTTCCGAGAGCCCAGTTGTCATCTATAAGCCTGAGGTTGGTCGTGGGAAGAACGGAATTCAGATTCAGGTCCCATGGCTCGAACTAAAAGGTTGTCCAAGTTCGATTGAATTCAAATTAACCGAGGTGCCAGAGGTCAAGTGGACTTTGTCGCACAGCTTTTGGATGGGAACCACGGCTGAGTTTGATTTAGATGCGATTGCATACGTCGAGAAAGAATCAGGAATACTAGCCACTATATATCACTCAATCCAGCTACGGGATGGGTGTGAACTTGCACTATCTTCTCAGGGTCGAAGCCTAAAAGTTTCAGGTCTGAATGGTATCGCAACAGTAGTAGCCCTTTATCTTACCGATCGATTGCCGCGGGCCCTAAATATGACCTGGCTTGATCAGTATGACTATGACGAGGGTACTCAATCTCTAAACGTTCTGCCTGGTATGCGATTGCGTATAGAGCATGCCATGCCACTTACGGCTGACGGATATGACGCAGAGGAGTCTCATCCGGGAGTGCTCGCTGCCCCAATATATCTAAGCTTGCTTGGTAGGGGTGAGCGAGTGAACGAGTTCATCACGTACGACCGAATTTTGGGAAGCTGGTCATCCTCTCTGCCAAATTTTCGCAAGCTTGAAAACAATACAGAACAGGATCCGAATGATAGAAAGTGGAGATCGGTATCAGGTATTGGGGATCTGATTGGGGACAACAGACATTGGCGAGTCTTTTACCATAAGAAGTTTTTCAAGAGCGAAGTGGTTGACCGCCCTGCTGGCATCGTCGAGAAATTCCCTAAAGGAAAAGATTCCTTTTATTCCCCTGCTGCGGCCTTGATAGGAGCAGTTAGCAGAGCTGATCTAGTGACTTTCTTGAAGAGTAGTAGTTTGGACACTTTTGGTTGGGATTTTAATAGTGCATGCGAACAATTGAGCCAAGTTAAGGGGAAATGTTTTGTGTTCAGGTATAGAGCCTATGTGATTCCTGAGATATCTATTGACATTAACGGTAGGCAGGAATGGATCGAAATCGGTACGAAAGTCGGAGATATTCTCCGAAGAATGACCCCTGCCGATGCGAGCGAGCAGCTAGAAAGACCTTCTGCAATCGAGAAGTTGAACGAAATGGCAAGTGATAATAGATTAAGCGCCGCCCGAAAGCTTTCGGCTTGGGAACTCGCAGGAAGCTCTTATCTACCCAAAATTCGTCGTCAGCTAAAGGGACAGTCGTACGCAATCATATTTGATCAAAATTCGATGGTTACACCATCAGCGCTGTTAAATTTGGAGCTACAGGTGGGGGACCAAGTCAAATGGCCAAACTGACAAGGATTGGCAACACAGAGCTTTTCGAGGCGTTTGCATCCAGGCAAGCGCACAGTCGATTCTGCGCGTGGTCTGAGATGGCTCCAGGGGACAATGAGATCGAGTTGGAGAAGATTTGGCAACTAGGTTGCGTTTTCCTGATATCAGATGCGGAACAGAGTACTGATGCGCTCTTGACGATTGCAAAAACGTTTTGGGCTCAACGCCCACAAGGGATGGAAGTTCAGAAGATAATCGTGTGGAAAAAAGGTGCTGATGATGCCCAGTTCCTCATGTTTACACAAAGTGGTGAATACGCAGGAGTTGAAAAGACCGGAAATGGATTGATCGTTCAAGAGTTGGATACTGAGTCCGGCGATACACGACTGATATGGCGAATTGCAAAGGATCCAGAATTTTTTGTTCAAGCTGGAGGTAATGGACTTAATTTTTATTGTAGGTCGGGACAGAAAGTCCCGTTCGTTTGTACGATTGACGGTAATCCTGTTCTAGTTGGGCTCGATAGTGGAGGTGATGAAAAGCTTAGATTTGGGCAAATTATTGTAAGTGACAGAGAAGATGGGAGTGGGGCATGGAGATTAAGATTGGATCAGAAATCCAGCTCAATTTTTCTCAAGCTGCTGAGGCCACAGTTCTCGGTGAGAAGAGATGGTGTTAGGAAATCGGAAATTTACCAACTTTTTGATTTTGGAGCAGGTGACAAGCTTGGGGGGAGAGGACTTCTTATAACTTTACATCCCTATTCACTGAACGAAACACATGCACGGATCGAATTTGTTGGAGAGAAAGCGGCATTGACATCGAACTTTGTTGATACAGCAGGAAGGCCTCTCTTGCTCATTGCTGGGTCAGATGCACGGTTCAGATTTGTGCCTGTATCCCAACGGAAAGGACTAGCGGCTGTCTGCCCCACTGGTACATTTTCCATTCAATTTTCTCCTACGACGACATTTCAACGTAGCCCTGCCATGGAGGTGCTTACTGGGACAACCGGGACGGATTTCGTATTGTTTGGAGATGGCAAGACATCTAACCTTCCCGATGCTATTACCTTTGTTCCCGAGGGAGCAGCATTTATAGAGAAAGATACTAAAACTGGGCTCGAACACCTGACCGATAAACATGTCACGACCTGGATTCATCCCACCTCAACCGAAACTGCAAAAGAGCAGGCAAACGTCTATCAGTATATATCACAACCCGAACCTGCCCCATTCTTTGGGTTAAAAGACGCTCGAAAAATGGCGAATTCTGGTGCCGGGCAGGATCAGCCCGGTCTGGAGTTCGATCCTGCGCCGCGACTGGTAAACCAGGCCATGCCGTGGATTCCTTTCCGTGGAGTTTCTGACCAAGAGGCAGATCGTGCTCGGATGCTGGATCGCAGTTTGTTGGCCTCGGAGCGGAACAAGATTGCGGCAGAAAGCCATGAGAAGACAGTAGCGCTGACTTCTTTCGAGGCTGGGGAACGCTGGGTGGTCATGCCACAAGGTTTTTCCGTACTGTTGGACTCAGCCAATCAATGGCAGCAGGTCGTCTTTGGCCAATCGAGTGGTGATGTGGATGTACAGGTCACCCTTAAGCGCCCTGAAAACAACAATGGAAAGCCGGTAGCGCGTTGGCCAATCCAAGAAGCGCTGACTCGATCCGCTACGTTTATGGTTGTCACTCAGCTTCCCAAAGAGATGCCGAGTTCCGGGGAACCACCGAACACCACGGAAGCGACGCTCTCCATCAAAACTCAGAATTGGATGGCAGAAGTCAGGATTGGAAATGCTAAAGCGTTGCGCCCCTCCCAGGAAGAAAAATTTCCACCAATTCTTGTGGTTAAACTTGGTGAGGGAAAGTTCACCGAGTTGGCTGAAAATAAAACACGATGGAGCTATCCGGCCGTTCTTAATGCGAACCCAGCGAAGACGCAGACGGACCTCCGAAATGCACTCCAGAAGCTTGAATCTTTAGGAAAAGGCTTTGAACCGCCACCGGCAAAGAATCAACGCATTAGCGAGCAGGCCCAACTTGGATATGAACGAATTTACAAGAGGCTAGAAGATCCAACTTGGAATGGTGTCATCGTTTTTAATGGGGATAGTCCATCTCAAGGCTTACCTGATGCGGTGGCAGCGTTAGGAAGTGGGATTCCTCCAGAAACCAAATCGTTGTGGGTGCCCTGTATTGGAGTCGATTTGAGCAAGATATCGGAGACAGAACAGTCTGCGATTCCTGGGGCAGGAGGCCCGCCCGCCCCTCCGATGCAGAAGCCGTCGGTGTTTGCGGGAATTCATTACGTCAGTGATTCTCCATTTACACGTAACGATCGCGACTACAAGTTCGAATTGAAATTGAGGAACCTTGACGTCGTCATCGATAATTCTACGGTGCAGGCGTTTGCAGCGAAGGCTGAGTTGTTGGTGTGCTCACTCTTGGGGGCGGTCGTTAAACATCCGAGTGACAACGATGCGCACTATGACATCGTTACCCTTCAAGGTACCTATTCGGAGCGATCTTCCTCAGGGAGTGAACAGTATGTGATTCGTGCGTTGGGAGAGAAAGAGCTTAAGTTTTCCGAGGAGGATGAAAAGGCGAGAGTTTTTAGCTCCATCAAATTGGAACGTCTTGAGGTCATCTCGACTCGGAATAAATCAGGTGTAGTCACTGGGCGCTTTGCCATGTGGGGAAATTTGGGTTTCGGCGAAGGTGTAACCCGTTTCACAGGAGTGGAGCGAGTTACGTTTGAGAATCTTGCGGTGGTTATGACGACGAAGGAATGTGGCGTCGACCCTTCTTTTGCACTTGATGCTGGCAAGATTGGAGTGGATTGGAATGGCGAAAAGATTAAGTCCGATAAGGACACCTCATGGTGGACCAATTTCCCCCTACGGTTCTCTGGCATCCGGTGGGGAGGCGCAGACTTCTGGAACAAGGAAGTGAATCAATGGCCAGATTTTGGCGAATGTCCCAGGCTCACGCTGCCGGATATTGGATTCACCAACTTGGAATTTCCTTCCTTGGGCTCCGTGATGGGTGATGGATTTGACTTTGCAATTGAGCTCGACCTGGACCTTGGCGGATTCGGATCACTTGTTGATGCGGCCAAGCTCCTAACCGGGAAAGTGCTCATTGGGTGGTACGATTTCAGACGTTTCAAAGCGGGGCCAGTTAACTACCCTAAGTTCTCGCTCGGGTTCAAACTCGAGGGGGGCTCAGCACCACTTGATATTGGAATACAGGGAATTTTCCGTCTGAAAGCGGAGAAGGTAATTCTCAAGACCTACGGGGAAAAGGATCCAAAGCTAATTGGTTTTGGGCTGGTTAAGCCGCAAATGGAGGTGTTGGGGTACACCGTCATAGATGAGAATGATGAACTCCGATTTGCGATCGTGGCTGAATTAGGGAAGTCGAATACCTCATCTCCTCCAACATGGGTGCTCGTTTTTGGGAAAGGAATGAGTCTCGGCCCAGTGGTTTTGGACTACTTTGCCGTCGGACAGAATGCAACATTAATAGACCCTACCAAGATTCCGGACATCCACGATGTACCAAAGGCCCTTGAAGAGTCCAAGAAATATGAGGCAGGAGCATTTAAAGACGATGACCTCCAGAGATTTCGACGACCGCCAAATGCGGGCAAGTGGAGCTTCTTGGCGGATGGGAAGATTCAAGGGCTTTTTGATGCGAGTTTCGTGTTCTTGGATGACCAATCCTTCTATGGTGTGCGTGTGGAGTTGCCGCAGGGCGAACCTTGGTTTAGGCTCGATGCCCTCTACAAGAAAATCGATGACCGAACAGGCGTGTTTGAAGTCGAGCTTGATCTCAAAGGGTTCCGGACGATTGAGCTAGGCGGCGGGAGCCTCACGCTGCCTGTCATTGGGTTCGCCAAATATACCACCGCTGGCTACGTCTGGAATATTGGCTATGATGGGAACAATTTTGCTAAATCCGGAACCCTTCAAATGCTTCCCTTCCTCGGGTCTGCCGGTCTCCGCTTCGGTCAACTCAGCGGCGTGTATGGCAACTTACTCGCTGCCAGTGCTACTGAGAAAACACTCAAACAACTGCGTGACTGGGAGGTAGACAGAGTTTATGAGGTGCAAACAGCTTTTCGCGTGGGGTTGGGCAAGGAGATGCGAGAGGGTGTTTTTATAGCTGGTGCCTCGCTCTCGGTGTATGGAATCTTTCAGGGGGCGCTAGCGCCGATCAATAAAGAGGCCCATCGTGATGCGCCTGAGCGCTACGTCAAGATTGCAGGGGCTGCCGGCATTCTGCTGGAAGTTTTCGGGGAGGTTAATTTCTCGCTCGTTAGCGCTGCTGTGGCCATCCGTGTCTGGGTCGAAATGGGGTTGATAATTGAAACCCGGCAGCCAATTGTGATTTATGCAGAAGCCGGTGTGCAGGTCTACGTGCGGTTTGTGATCGCGCGAATTTGTCTATTTGGCGGATGTGTCGAAATTGCCGTTGCGTTTAGTTTCAGCACCACGGTCAGGATTCAGCATCAACTAGACGGAATTGATCCGGCATTTATGCTGACGGAAGGTGAACGCGTTACTAGTGTTACCTGCGCTCCGATCGACTGGAAGGCGATCGCAATCGAGAAAGATAAGGCGGGGAAGCCTGTCCTGGCGAGAATCCCCGTTATTGCCTCGTGGGATATGTTGATCAATGATTATGGTGAGCCAGTCCTGGTTCCATTCCTCGCGCTGCTGAACCAAGGAGAAGCTCCAGTATCGGTCGATCAATCGGTCGGGGACCTCGTCATCCGTCTCTTTCAATGGTCTGTTAGGTTGTCTCTTGGTAGTGAGACCGATCCACCTAAGATCAGTCTTGAAGATCTGGATTGTCTTGCAAGCCGTCTGCGAGGCCCGTCAGGGCAGTGTGCATCGAGGTGGAGTTTTGCAGATGGGCACGGTGGTGTGACTGCCCCGCTGGAAGTGGACGTGATTAAGATGTTTTTCGGGTTAAACATCACATTCGTCATCTCTGATTCGAAGGACTTGATAAAGAAGGTGGATGAGGCCGCTCCAGAAGGGCGGTTCCGTACTGCGGATGGAAAAGATCGCTTGCCTGGCATTGTCATGCCGTGGCTCAGAGAACTGGAGATTTCTGCCTCTTCTCCAGAAGGCGTTCGTTCAATTCGAAAGTTTACAGATTCGGAATATAACCGGTTTGGTCAGAATTGGGAAAACGAGTTTCTCAAAAAGTTGCGAGAAAGTCGTCCGTCATTTTGCACGCCTTCTCATCACGCTGACGGGCGTGACAGTCTTGCGGGCCAGGGTGTTTCTGACCAGGAGCAGGCAGCTCTGGACATCCTGCTCGAAGATTGGACGATGGCCCTCATCGAAGGGGTGGTGCATCGCGCCATTCTCATCCTACGTGAGTGGTGCAAGAAGCAGCAGTCGGGTGAGGCTGGAGAGCCCTGCAAGCCAATGAAATTCTCTGAGTTGCTTGGGTCTTTGAAAGGGAATACCCAACCTCAAGGGACAAGTCTTCCTCCAGTCATTGAGGTCGCTCAGCACGCCTGTGCGGTATTGATGCAAGCGATTCGAGCGCCACTTCCTCCCCCCAAAGGCAAGAGTAAATTGACTGACGATGATGAGCAAAAGTGGGTCGCGTTAACCGAGTTGGCCGGGCTTGAGGTGGGATTTGGAAATGATCAGTCGAAGGATCTGTTGCCCAACGACACTGGGCTCAAGATTATTTCTGTAAAAAAGAATTGGCTGGAGGTTCCAGGAGACCTGGTCTTCGATTTCATGTGGGAGCGTATCAAGGTCACTGCCTCTAAGATTCAAGAGGAAGGAAAGAAGCTTGTTGACAGTGCCACAGGGACGGGGATTTCGCTCGACATCGGCTTCGATATGGACGAGAAAATGAAGCCCTTTATTGCCACGTGTACTAAAGGTCTCCCGTACGTTCTACAAAATGAAAAGCCTCAGGTCTTGGGACGTGTGTTTCAGATACCTGACGAACTGGCGCAGTTGCAGCGTCTTCAAAGAGTGGTCGGCGGGGCCCCGAAGGAGTCAACCATCATTTACCTGACAGGGATCGGAGATTTTAAAGAACCAGACTTCACATTCTCTGCTCAGGAACAGCCGCGGGCGCGCTCCTTCAACGGAGCGGAGGTGGAGGTGGGAGGACAGTTTGTGGTCAAGCTGCGTCGGGTTGATGTGCCACAAGGGGCCGAATTGCCTGGTCGCCTTGGGGCGAAGACATACGTCTATGGGATTTCCGGGGTTGGTGAAACTGGGCGCCTCATCCTGCAGTCCTGGAAGAATAGCGCATCAGAATTTCCGCCTCCCGAGAAGTTTGAACTTGTGCTCAATCCCTCCGGGGGAAAACTGCCTTCATCCAGCAGCGATGCAGGGATCACTGTACTGGATAGCGGCATTCAGTTATTCCTTACCAATTTATCAACCGAGCCCCATCCAGACTCACACCTTCATGGATCTGCTCTAGCCCTCCAAGAAGTTCTCAAGGCCGTGTTCGATTTTACGAATCCTGATGAGGTGCGACAGTTCCTGTGGCAAGCCAGTGTGGTCAATGAAGACGGGTTCTACATGCAGGTGGATCCGGCGGTCTGTGATACTGGGGCGCAGATACTGGATGCAATGTTTGGAAAAGGGTCCTCGATCGAGGTGGGATTGGCATGGTCGCGAAAGGCTTTTGTCAATGATCATGGGGTGCTTCATCCCTTTGAGTCGTTTGTTCGGCTTCAAGGGGATGTGCCTGATAACTGGGTTGTCCGTATCGGCGCAGAAGAGAAGACAGGGAAGAAGAAGACGGTGTCCTACTCTACCGTGCCTGATGGGTATGTAGATTTATGCATAAGGCCCCAGCGCTCGCTGGGGTTTTCCAGTGAGGATAATGCCGTCAATCTGCGTTCTAAGTTTAGCTTTGTTGAGTATGGAATTTCCCTGGGGCCTCAGACGCCTGGTCCCATTGGCAAACAACTCTTGCTCGACCATTGCACCCCAATCCCTCCGGAAGTCAAGGAGAACGTTTCGACGAGGTCGCTTGCAGGGCAAGAACCTGAAAATGTTCGGTACCGGCTCCTACTCCCACTTCTGAATTATGCCAAGCAGCCGGCTGAGCGGCTGGAGGGGGGAGAGTCTGAAAAGCTGGTGAATCCGTATGCGCTCATAGGGGTTCCGCTTGACAACGTTATCAGTTTTGGAATGCGGGATGGTGTCGGCCACCGATTTAGGGGTAGCGTAACGCCTACGTGGGACAGTCGGCGAGAGCAACGCTACCGCGATGCGATGAAGGCGTTGCATACCTATCCTGGCATGAAGTTGACATGGTCAGCTGGGCCTGCCATGCAAGACAAAGAAGTGATTCGCATTACGTTGAGTTGGGCAGTGCCGGACAGTTTCCGAGACCCTACAAAGAAAGAGGATCTGAAAAGGTTGACTGAACTCTATCAGAAGTTGCTGTGGAGTTTGGAAGCCAAGGGTGTTTCGGCAACGGGCATTCTTCAGGTTGATGGCGCGGTCTTGGAGGAACAGCCTAAGGAGATCAAGGACGGAGAAGTCCTAATAGAGTTTGTCCAAGCGATTGTCTCAGAGCTGAGGAAAGTCCCTTCGCCTGCCACTGGTATAGAGGGTTTGATTGAAGTCCCGTCTAGAGCAATAGAATTAAAGTATCTCAAGGGCGCACTGGCGTCGAAAGTGAAATCCAATAAAGAACCAGCCAAACTTGAGGTTGGGATTCGGGTTGTAAGAAATGAATCATTCTGTGATCCAGATATCGTGCAGTCTACTCCTGAAGTAAGGGAAGTGGTGACGCAGATTGCTCCAGATTACGATCGGAAGAAGACGGGTGAACTGCAAAAGTTCGCTGGAAGCTTTGAGGTGGAGTTCAAAGATATACGATTGCTCGGGTTGTTACTTGGCGATGAAGGGTACTCTCTCTGGGTGATCAATGCCCATGTGTTGAAAACACTGATTGAAGACGAGCGCGAAATTGGTTCTTATGCCCCGCAGCCCTTACGGAAGACTTTTCAGTCTGGTATGGCTCAGGTCTCGGATTTCAGCCGTGACCAACCTGAAAACAAATCCATTCTCGTGTCCGATGTAGACATGGACTTGTTAGCCGATACGGTTTTTCACACGATTGAATTGGTGCTTGCGCCTGACGTAGCAACGGCTATGAGTCAATTGTCCCCGGATAGTTTCAATATGATAATGCGTGCGAAAAAGACCATTGGCGATTTCTATGCAGGTCGAATTAGTCGAATTGAGAAGATGAGTGACTTGCCCGAGGATGCTGGTGCTGAAGTGAAGGGGAGATTCAGAGGGCTTGTGAGTAAAGACCTCCGCTTGGTCTATCAGTTGGGATCTATCTGCGCAGTGCAGCCCAAACGCTCAGACCGCGTCTCTGGCACCAAAATGCGCATCTATGGTGATGTGAAAGTGGTGAATGGGCAGGTTTCCACTCTGGACGCTCCGGACACTAAGAACGGGCAGATTGGGCTATCCCCAATCCGCATTCCTCTTGATGGAGAAGGGATCGGCACGTTTTCTATTATGTGGAAAGGGGCACAGCGGCCTAGTGCCGTCACAGGTGACAGCGTGCTATTGTGCCCACAGTATATTGAATGTCCATGGACCGGGGTTCTTGAGGACTATGTGCCCTCAAGATGGTTTGAATTGTTGAGTAAGGATGCGCGTACTGAGATAGTCGTAAAGACAGCCCCTCCTACTCAGGGCCCTCGCCTGTCTCCGTGTTATGAAAACGGTCCGACCAACCTTCACGTAGTTCTTCCTCTGCCGCTACGATTTTTACCGAAACCTCCGCATGTCTTTGCTCATGAGGCACAAGCACAACATTTGTCGGTGAGCGACGTTCGAGTTAGTGCAAGCTCAGATCTTGGGAAGGTTCGGCGATGGAATTATACGTTGGATGTCGCAGCGCCAGGTGAGGAGCAGGACACCATTGAATACACGATTGACTATGGAGTGACAGATCGCAAGGCTTCTGAAAAAAGTGATGACCGAACTCTATTTGATCGACTTGTCACATTTGAGCATTACTTGTCAGGAGGTGCTGGTATTTACGCGATGATTGCAAAGTTGCGTAAAGGGGAAGGTGCCGTAACAGACTGTAACGCACTAGGGAGATTTGTAAAGGATGTTGGCGATGGGTTTGAAAACGAAAAGCGTATGAAATGGTCACATGCTGAGAAAGGTGAGGGGGGGCGGGACAAGTTTGTGTCAGAGATTAATTCCAAAGAACGCAAAGTGATGTTCCATTGCATAGCCCCAGCAGCAGGGAACAATCGCGTTCTAACCCTAGAGCTAACCGATCTAACTCGGGTGACAAAGCCAAATCCAGAAGATCCAACCCCCAGTCGTCCTGGTACACTTGAGCCCGAGGATAAGAAGCCCATTGACCCAAGTACCGTGAGTGAATGTGGTTATTATCAGTACGGAAAAGACAAATGGGATGCACATGCTAAAGGATCGAGTGACCTGTCTGGTCGGCGATTAGCTATTACGGGACTGGACCTATTCGTTCATCCTGTCGCATCTCCCCTAGTGAAGGCCATTCGAAATAGGGAAATTGCTGGCCGTAGAATTAGCGAAAAGTTTTGGTTTGAGACGGAAGAAGTAAAAGCTGCTGAATCCCTTATCCCCCGCATACGACAAAATGACAAGTTCCTGCTCGGTGATTCCAGGAAATCCTTGGCAGAGCATTTGGAGGTATTGGGGGATATCCTATTTGATGGGGTCGATACAAGAAACCATCAATTATCGATAGATGTGATGGCGACCTTAGAAGTTGCTTTCGACCCGTCAAAGACACAAGTGTTTAAATACCCATTGGGTACAATTAAAGGAAGAAGACCGAAGACGAATCAAGGCTGGGGTGATCTGCTGAAAAGCTGGGGTGGTCCGCTCGGCGACGCCATGAAGAGTAAGGTGGGCCAAGGGCCTCAAGGAATACGCTTTGCCATCTCTGTGTATGCCGACTATGCAGGTGATAGGCCAGTCCTTGTACTCGATAACGTGTGGCTTCCCAGCGAGAATATCTTGCTAGAGAAGTCTTCAATCAACTCATTCCATTAAGGAGGGCTTCAATGTCTGTTGTCGTGACATTACATGTGTTTTCTGGACGGCCAGACCCTTCCTGGGAACTTAGCCAAGGTCAAATCGAAGAGCTTTCTGATCGCCTTAGACGAATCGACAAGGTTACATTACTCAAGCCACCAGGCATTGTGGGCGGCTTAGGATACAGAGGATTTTCGGTCCGGGCGGTTCGGGAAGTTGCTTTGGAACCAGAGATGTATATACATGCGGGTGTTATTGATAGGGCAAGATTTGATGCAAATCTTCAAACCAGTAGCCCGGATTTTGAACTGTGGTTATTGGAGACCTCTGGCTCGTTACTTAGCCCGGATGTTGAGGCGTATGTTCGTCAACAGCTTTCAGGTGGAGATTTGCTCTCGAAGCTTTCTCCTGAAGGTCTCTTGCTAGTGCCGCCATATAATCCTGGAAAATGGAATAATGATCCAACCATCCAAAGCCAGAATAATTGTTACAACTATGCGAATGATAAGATCACGAACACATTTGCTCAACCAGGGAGAGGTAGTGGACGAACCTGGACCCAGTTAATATCATGTGAAACTGATGTAGCGCCAGCGGCTCAGCGGGATGGGCAGCTTCCTGTCGGACCACCCTCGACAACGCCAAGGGAGGGGCACTTTATCTCTCTCGTTCTGGGAGTTGGATATGACTATCATTGGTATAGGCTTGATGCTAATGGAATGTGGTCTCACAAGCCAGGGTCAACGCCTGCGAGGAACACTGACAATTCTGGTCGCCCCATAACTGATCCACGAAACTGTGATCGTGGACCTTACGGTATTTTCTGTGGATTTTATCACTGTGTTCCATCGAACGTTCGTATTGGTTAGTAAGTTTTTGACGAAATTTGCGAGCAGAGAGATTGACTGACTGGTGGGAGAAGGCAAACCAATCCGCTTACTGGAGGATTTCGACTGCTCACATTTCTCAGGAAGAACATTCTATTTGCTAGCAACATTCAATATCGGGAAGCTTTCGCCGATTTCAGAATGGGGGTAAGCAATCTAGTGACTTGGTCGGAGATAGGCTATATATAGCCAACATTCCAATGATCAAGGAAATGGCTCCGGCGCAAATTGTTATCGCCGAACCCCATAGAGCATAACCGCTGAATTTAAAACGGCTATTCCGTGTAACACGCTCTTTCTCTGCCTCCTCGCTATTTTCTCTTTTCTTTCTCACGTAAGAGAAATGGCAAGCTAATGCATCGGTCGAGATAAAACGGTGCACGAGGCCGAAGGCGGTGGAGATTCCAAACAGAATAAGAGCACATGAAATGGGTTGAATAACTGAGAGAGGAAGAGGCCATACTTTTATCTCTATGCCTATGGTTGTGATCAAGAAACCAACGCCAGCGATACCTGCCAAAGACAGGCGTACCAACTCAGCCGAAAAGCCTTGATATTTTTCTAGAATATATTGGTGTGGCTCTAACCCCTCGAGGAATGGATCGGCATGTGGCATTTACCAAGCTCCGAATGATTACCGTTCACAATCCCAAAACAATGTCTTATCCATGCATATGCGAGTCTTGTCAAGCCGCTCAGCTGAAACAATATTCGCATGCGATTCTAGCATCAGAATCCATTTGGGCTAGATGGCCAAAACCTCTGAGACACATCTCCGAGGCGAATATGCCGGGTCATGTCAGCTGTTTGAAGAGTGAGGACATCATCCAACTGGTCTTGTAGTAAGGAAGTGTCAACTTGCACTATAGCATTCCACTATGGGCTAGGAAATCATTGCAACGGGGTGCCCCGGTTTCCAAATGGCCCATTTGCTCTCTTAATTCCCGAACCGTAATTCGGTCTAGAGAGAATAATAGTCTTCACAATACAATGATAAGGAGTTAGTCCATCCGACAGAGGGATAAAAGCCCTGGCTGCTCACGGTCTGTCACCACAACCCTGAACCCGCTCCCTCAACCTGTATACGTGCTACTACTGTGGTAAATTTCGTGTCAAAACCCTACGGGAACTGAAGAGAAGGCACGGGAACGTATAGAACTAATAGAATGCGCTAACGTCTCAATATTGCATGGAATAATGGGGAAACCATTGCTATAGCGAGCACTTGTTAAAAACCGTTCTTTCGAACTTTTAAGGCGAGGGCCCTGGGTTCGAGTCCCAGCCGGCTCACCACTACAATCAACGAGTTAGCGTGATGACCTTGCCCCACCATACGTGTTGTTACCTGGCCCTGTGACCCAAAACCCAAATAGTAGGCTAGCGAGCCTAACTCTATCGCTGGCCTGGTTTAAAGGGGGAAGGTTAGCGTTTCGGCAATAATGCCGGAGAATCGACCTCAGGAACTGATGCTCAATGTTTTTTGCAAATCTCGACGATCGCTTCAACTTGACCATCCCTGGGACTGACCATCAACAGCATCCCCTCATGTTCAACAGCTCTCTTAAACCGAATGGCATAACCCTCATCATATTGACGTTCCTCGATGGTAGTATCACCGGTTTGACGATTGTATTCACTTTCGAGGACAAATGCGGTCACCGTTTGCGTGCCATTCGCCCTTACCTTGCTTGTGACACGCCAGAACCGCTTCTCTGGATCGAGCATCCTTTTCAGGGTATCCAGATCCGCATTGAAACAGAGTTTCACGCCTTTCGAGACTTCGACATACTCACCTCTATCCACAAATTGAGCGAAGCCTGACAAGGGAAAACCAATAACTAAGGCAAGCACGAGCAAGAATCTACACATGTGACCCTCCTTTGTCGAAAATCGTGAACAGCCAACTGCGCATGGCCGACGAGGTTGAAAGAGTCATATGCCATGCGCTCCCTAGAAAGTAGCCACTCAGATCGGCTCCGTCACGCGCCTCCTCAATTGTGCCCTCTCTTGTTGAGCGCGACTAGGGCTGGTTGCCTGGGGAACCGAGCCGGGCATGAATTACTGACAGAGTCTCCTTTCGCCTCTTCAAACCTTCCCGCATGGCCTGCGTATCGGTGTGACCAATTTCCGTCTGGAGATCAGACATTGCAGTTTTGACTGCCCATAACAATACCTCGTGTTCCTCTGGTATCAGCGACAGCTGCATAGGCCCTCCTTTATGAACAGTCCGCTGGAAACATTTCGTGCCCCCAACGCTCGGCTAGAATTACTGTCGAATGGCTACGAGAGCTTGTCTTGAAGCAGCCTCTTCCCGACCACCCTCTCCTCAATCATCACCACGCCCCTGAGACAGCATCAACATAGACCGCCATAATTCCTGCTTCGTCGGTCAGGACTTCGACATTCCACATGGTCTTGTCCCCTCGCTTCTCTAACCCTGCCTCAACCACCTGACCAGCGATGCTTCCCAGCGCTGACTCCACTGCTCCCTCTATCGTGACCTTGGCGTAAGCCGCCATGGCGACGACCTCTACCTCTTTGAGTTTTTCCTTATCAGCGCTCCAGACCATTTCACCAATAATCCCGCCGAGACCGATGACCGTCCCTACAATAAGAATTGTTCGCCATATCGTATACGTCTTGCTCGTCATGGCTATCTCCTTCATGCTATGGCTACGACACAAGAACATGACTGAAGCCTCCCTCGCAATCCGGCTCACTCCGTCATCCCCTCTCTTCTCCATACTTGCAGGGTATACCCAGTCACTGATTGAACTCTTTTTGGTTTGATCCGTTCCTTCGCCAGCGCCATTCCACTCTGCTAACCACTGCATCGAGGATGAAGCCTTTAGTCTTAATTGTGTGGTCTCCGCCTACTGTCTGGTGCCGGCTGTTTACCCTCCCCTTTCCGCAATGGGTCAAGGCCTTGAGCCTCCGGTATCTTGATAATATTAGAATTACTCAGCGACAAGCCCATCGTTGTATCGCCGGACTTCGCGGCCTCCTCAATAGACTCGCTATAGGTCAAATTTTTCCGACCTGTATCGTAGGCAAACTCTCCGCCAGACGGATACCCAGGATGCTCGGGCAGCATCGCCGGGTTCGCAATGGCAAGCCTCGTCATCCCGAGACACACGAGTCCCAGCATCGTCATTGTAAAGCGTTTCATGGTGACCACCCCCTTTGTCGAACACACCAAGGTCTCCTCGACAGCAAACGATCCCGATCTAGGATCGGGAGGTCGCCTCTCTCATCACGAAGACAGACTGTAGCCCCCAAGATTTAGCCTACCTGAAGCACGATTTGCGGTCTGGTCAGAATTGCTCAGGTTACATAGCCCCGCCGGGTTCACTCTACCTACGAATTTCCGTCCCATCATCACCGGTCATAGCGAGCATGCAAAACCGGGCGAGGCCAAGCGTCATCCCGATCCGTGAAATAGTGTCGCTCTTCCTTCGAATCCGAAGGCAATACAAGTGAAGAGTGGGCCATCCGAATCCGACCTGGATAATGAAGGACAGGTCGGCCAGTGCTCTATCGGAACCGGACCAGGAACCGTCTCCACAGCATCAGGTGGATGCCGCGAATCCACACATGGATCAGATAGACCGTGGCCTGCGCCGTTGCGTCCATGACCACGCTAGCGTAGCAAGGTACGAGTTCAATGACGACGAGTTATAACCAAATCTGGTGTTTGATGGTTTGAAAAGAAGCGGCGTATCTGGTTGATTTGTGATCACGACACAACGAAGCAACCAAAGGATGCGCCACTATGAACAAGAGTACCGTCATTGCGCTGGAAGATCGAGCCGAGAGTCTTGACCCACTGACGGCACTGCTGCGGGTTGGTGCTCGGCAATTGATTGAACAGGCGGTGGAAACGGAGTTGCAGGAATTGCTGGCCACTCACATGGGTCGGCTATTGGCCGACGGCAGAGCTGGCGTGGTCCGCAACGGCTACCTTCCGGAGCGGGAGATCCAGACAGGCCTTGGGCCGATCACCGTTCGCATTCCCAAGGTGCGGGTCAAAACCGGAGAGCCAGTCACGTTCCGCTCCGCGCTGGTGCCGCCCTATGTGCGCAAGACCCGATCACTGGAAGCCGCGCTGCCCTGGCTGTACCTGAAGGGCGTCTACGGGACTCCTTTGCCTCCAGTTTGAAATGGACTCATGCCCACTCACCTGCCTCCCTCGACCGTAAGAATGGACGGCTCGCATGAGTCATTTCCTCAGTGTCGCCAGGCTCTCCTCCGCCTGTTCGCATGCCAAGCACAAAGCCGCCGTAGGGACAGCCTCCAGCCTGGACTGGGGAATGGCCTTCCCGCATCGCTCGCATCGTCCGTACCGCTCTGTCCTCAGCTTAAAGAGCGCTCGGTCGATCGCCTCGATCTCGGTTTTTGCTCGCCCATCTAGACGATCAAGCAGCTGAACCATAGTCTCTTCCTGCCCCCGCTCCTCCACTTCGCTTTCGATATCACGTTGGAACCAGCGTAGTTCCTCTTCAGTCTGAGCAACCTGACGAAACAAGTCGAGCCGTTGCGTTAACAGTTTCTTTCGAATACCCTCGATCTGTAGCATGGCAATACCCCTCCCTGCCGACGACCATTTCAGCTATAAAATACGTGCAACTTTTCCATCATAGTCTCTCGTCCGGCCTTGATCGCCGCCTCGACATCCGACACATTCTCGGCGAGAAAATGCTTCCCACACTTGATCGTCTCATCAAGGGCAGCTCGTGCCACCTTCGTCTTCTCTAGGACTCGTCTTCCTCCATCCGTGTGACACATCCCTTCACGGCCCGGCGTATCTCTTCCCTCGACATGGGGCGAGAAGAAGCGCTGCCACCACCTCCGGCCGCGGCTCCCCTAAGAATGCGAGTACACCGCTCGATCCTGAACACGTTATCTCTCGATTCTCCACGGCACTTCCCTGGATAAAGGGAGTTCTGTTCAATGAGAAGCGAAGGCGATGCCACCGGGTCAGGGCGAGTCGGTCAGCAATCGTCTTGAATTGGTGAGGATTTCAGATGTCCGTCTCATGAGAAAAGGAAACCGATGGGGCATTCCAGGTCTCAGAAGAGAGGAGCGTTGATGCAAAAAGCAACAGACCCGTTGGACCAAAGGAATGAGTAGGTGTAGGACAAAGCGGGAGTGAGCATCGCCAACCCGGAGATCACGCTGCTGCATGCTGGGACCGCGAATGCCAATCGCGAGACCAGGAAAAACGGGGGCTGAAAATATGAGGCCTCTCTAACCAGGGCAGAGGAGGACTGTCCCGAATTCAGACGTCGATTAGAGAGGCGGGGGCCCGCACCGTCGCGTCCATGACCTCCGAAGTTGAGCACAGAACAGGTTCTATCGCGATCGGTGACTGCTCGCCGAGGAGGCTGAAATAGGGTTCGGTTGTCTTCGGTTCTTACATGAACTCTTTCACGATGATCGTCAGGTGATCGAGAACTGGAACAGCAGTGAACACGCTCATGATTCACCAGGTGTTGGCTGAGCTAGCATGGCGTAGCGGCGCACCGCAGTGGACCTCCGGGCGTTGTCGACGCTGAAATGGCAGCACGTGAATCCGCATGGCATTTTCACGCTGAACAGGCGGCGACCTTGCCGAAATCTGTGGCTTCGCGAGGTTACGGCCTTTAAGGATACGTCTGTTGCTGTGCGATTTTTTGATCCTGTTGCTTAGCGAGAGCAGTCCGCAACCGCTCTTCCTGCTCCTGACTGAGCGAAGTCTTGAGGATCGTGCCCCCATATTTTGAAATTCTCGCCGACAACTTCTCTTGGTCGAAGTTCCGAATCAGCAGGAAGATCGCTGAGGTACCCGGCACGATCGTGTTGCCGAGGCCCTTAATGAAATTGTCCGGGATCCCATAATCGTTCAGAAATCCATACTCGTTTGCAGCGACGGTCATCGCGCCGCCCCCTGCGCCCCCGGCGATACTACCCAACACGCCAGCCAAGGGATTCATGAAGAGCAGCCCCATTAGCCCTCCCCATAACATGCCCAGTGTCACGCCATGTGTTGTCGCACCTCCAAACACATCGACGCACTGTTTCAGGTGGACTTTGCCATCCGGATCGCGGACAACGATGACCGCGTCTTCCAGGTCTAAGACATATTCCTTTTCCATCGCCCGGAGTTCATTGAGTTCCCGATCCGCGGTGCGGGAGTCTTTAAAAGCAAGGCAAACAAGTTCACTCATGATTCATCTCCTTCGCCTGATACTCATACTGTCACGATCCGCATTGGCGGCCTATTGATCCAGTGACCTTATATTAGCAGGTTGTCTAGATGGACTTCCTCACCGTTGCAAGGCCATCAGTCGTGGCGACACGGTCCGACTGCACGCATATACTTGGCCTCGCGGTGAATCCATTTCACACAGTCGGGAATCGTCACAATTATGCGGGTCACTTATCGCTCCATCGAACGAGCTGCCCCTATCGGTTCAGGCTCGGTCTCGTCTCCAGCGGGATGGGGCAACATTCCAGTCTCCAGGGCCAGCGCGTGAGGGAGCCCCGTCACTTCGAGAATCTCCTGTTCGTTAAGCGTTTCCCGAGCGAGCAAGGCGTCGGCTAGCACATCGAGTTGCCTACGATGTGTGCTGAGGAGTCGCCGGGCCTCGTCGTAGCTCTCGCCGATAATCTTGAGTACCTCCGCGTCGATGACTGTAGCCGTCTCCTCGCTGAACGGCCTCGCGTCTCCGTACCCGTTTAGGCCGGTCAGGTAGGGGTTCTCCCTTGGTGCGAGCTGCACGGGGCCCAGCCGCTCACTCATGCCCCAGCGCGTGACCATCCGACGGGCGAGGCCGGTGGCTTGCTCGATGTCATTTTCGGCCCCGGTGGTCTTCGTCCCGTAGACAATCTCTTCCGCGGCACGCCCGCCCAGCATACCCACGAGCCTCGCGCGTAAATAGGCTTCCGGATAGTTATAGCGGTCACTGTCGGGGCGCTGGTAAGTGACGCCGAGCGCCTGCCCGCGGGGCACAATCGTGACCCGGTTCACGGGATCGGCACCAGGCACGACGAGACCAAGAATGGCGTGTCCCCCTTCATGGTAGGCGATCCGTTCCCGATCGGACCGGCTCATGAGAATCGGGCGTTCTGGACCAAGCACGATCTTCTCGAGCGCGTCGAGGAAGTCCTTGTGACGGACCTCCTGTTGCTCGCGGCGAGCTCCCAGTAATGCGGCCTCATTGACGAGATTCTTCAGGTCGGCCCCCGAGAGCCCTGGCGTCATGGCGGCAAGATTTCCGAGTATGGCGTCGTTCGCGAGCGGGACATGGCGGGTGTGGACTTTCAGGATCGCCTCGCGTCCTGTCTTGTCTGGGAGATTCACCACGACACGCCTGTCGAAGCGCCCGGGTCGCAGGAGGGCTTTGTCTAAGACGTCAGGTTGGTTGGTTGCCGCCAAGACGATGATGCCTTGACGACTCGAGAACCCGTCCATTTCGGTCAAGATTTGATTCAAGGTTTGCTCCTGCTCGCTGGATCCGCCAATCGCCATCTGCCCGCGTGCGCGCCCGATGGCATCGAGTTCGTCTATGAACACAATGGCAGGGGCATTCTCGCGTGCGTCCTTGAAGAGATCGCGTACCCTCGCGGCGCCCACTCCGACGATCATCTCCACAAACTCCGCAGCGCTCATCGAGAAGAAGGGCACCCCCGCCTCGCCCGCAACAGCTTTTGCGAGCAGCGTCTTTCCTGTCCCCGGCGCGCCCACCAGCAGCACGCCCTTCGGCGCCGTCCCGCCGAGACGGGTGTACTTCTTGGTATCCTTAAGAAAGTCCACGATCTCGACCAGTTCGCTTTCAGCTTCGTCTATGCCGGCAACATCCTCGAAGGTCACCTTCGCAGCTTGCTCCTGGTCATAGCGGCGAGCCCTGCTCTTACCCATGCCCATCAGTCCTCCGCCCATCATGCCACCGCTTTGCTGCGCAGCTCGCCGGAAGAGCCAGATATAAAAACCGATGAAGAGCAGACCCGGGCCGAAGCTAAAAAAGATGGTCGCCCATGGGTTTTCACCTTCGTGGATTGGCTTCGCACTGATCTCGACCCCGTTCGAAATGAGGAATTGTTCCAAGCCGGGGTCGACGAAAGACGGCACCGTCGTCGTGAAGACACTGATGGGTTGGGACAGGCTGCCGGTGCTTCTACCGCGCTCGTCCGTCGATGTGGTCTCACCGCCGGGTGTCGAATCCTTTTCACTCTTCGTTATAGCTTCGCCACGGGGCCCCGAGTCCTTTTCGCCCAACGGCTGATACACGATTGCTGTCGTGAATCGCCCGGTAAGAGTGTCCCCCTGACTGTAGATGGCTGCGACGTTGCGCTTCCCCACTTCCTGCTTGAAGAGGGTATAGGGCACAGTGCTCGGCGCGTCCGGAGTAGGAAACATGAACCTTGCGAGCATGAAGTTGGCAAGGAGGATGAGCACAAACCAGAGCCACGTCTTGCGGGGTGGCACCTTTGCCTGCTCAGGATTCTTTCGGGCACCAGGCCCCCTGTCGGCTGGCTGGAGACGTTGGGTTGGTGGGAAAGCTCTGCTATTGCGTGATGTTTGCTGTTCTATCCAACTCATGCTGACCTCCTCAGATGCACCGTTAAGAAGTCGGCAGATTTGTGCCGTCCTCATTCACACGAAAACCTATTTCACAATTCTCACAATCCACTACAGGCTTTTCGAATCACCACAGACGCATGACACCGAAACGTCTACTATTCGAATTTTCGGTAGTGGGTTAGTTTCCAGACTCATACGGTTCGCCCCGACCAGTTTCGTGCCGCTGTGAATGATCATCACGATGGCAACCCCTATCGCGACGGCAGCGTAATCTCCTCGTCAATACCGATGGCGAGAGCTGGTGGATGGCGAGAAAGATGCTGCTGCAGCGACATCGCATCATCACGTTCAAACCGTTGACGATCTGTGTCGAATGGTCGCTGCTTGCCGCACGGTAGGCCTATGTGTCCTCCGGGTTTGTGATGCTCTCCATAGGGGGCCCAAGAGCTTGGGAAGGCCACTGCAACAGAGCGCACATCCTATTACTTTTTTTTACACATCTCGACGATCGCTTGAACTTCACCATCTCTCGGGCTAACCATCAACAACATACCCTTATGCTCCGGGTCTCTCTTGAACAAGGTGGCATAATGATCATCGCGACGTTCCACGATTGTGGTGTCGCCGCTTTGGCGGTCGTACTCGGTTTCAAGGACCACTGAGGCGACAGTCTGCGTGCCATTCGCCCGCACCTTACTGGTAACTCGCCAATAGCGGTTCTCTGGGTCAAGCATCCCTTTGGATTTATTCAGGATGACGTTCGGACACAGCTTCGTGCCTTTGGCCACCTCGACATACTCGCCTGCATCCACGAATTGAGCGAAGCTTAACAGGGGCAATCCACTGATGATTATGATAACCAGCAGCCACACGAACATGTGACCTTCCTTCGTGAAAGGGTGCGAAGATATCGGGATGCGATCCAGACGGACTTCACGAGAACGGTCTAAGGCACACGATTCAGATGCTCGGTCATTCGAAGATTTTCTCCATAATCCACCGGACAATCGATCACAGCGAGACGCTTCACTGTGAACGCTTCCTGCAGGATCGGCGTGAGTTCGGATGGGTCTTCCACTCGAAATCCTGCGGCGCCCCAACCGGCAGAGAGGTCCGCTTCTTACCCATCCGCTGAGCTCTCCCAGTTCGCCCGAAGCAGATCTTCATTCTCCTCATACCGACAGGTGAATGTGCCACGATAGGCATGATGCAACGCCTCGCCAATGCGCCGCGCGAGATGCGGGTCGGTTGTGGTGATGACCACCCCTTCAGGTGCGTCGGGCTGGTCCTCGATCTTGATAATTCGAGCCAACGGATGTTCGGCCTTCAGGCGAGCCTCTTCATTCCGGGCAAGCCCGAGCACCTGATCTCGATGCCGGACGACAATCTCACCGGTCAGCAACAGCACCCCGCTCGGCGCGTGATCCTGGATCCGTTCGCAGGCCGGACAGATCACCTCCTGACTGTCCGACGGCACAAGGCCCCACATCCACCGCCCCTTGTGATACACTGCCTGGCACTCACGACACACCGACGGCCCCCGGAGCTTACCCTTGGCCTTGTACCGGTCGTGCTTTCGAGGACGGACCGATCGATCTTTCTTGTCCCGAGGATGATGTGGCGTCGGCATCACAGCCCCTTTGCTCTCTCGTGGGAGAGCGCTTTGATAATTTCTGTTGGAAACCTCTTTTGACTCACCTTTCTCTAAGCCTTCATCGTCCTATGAAGCCTGCATCTGCACGTGGAATGCCACCCTGCACCGAGCTCAAATCCGAGGGAACTATCAGCAGAAGGGGGACTGCCCAACCCAGTGACCTGGCACGCTCTATCGAAGCCGTGGCATTTTGGGGACGAGGGAGGTGAAGGTCCTGTCCCCTAATGCCACAACCTAGGGGCGTGGTAGGACCACACTTGGATCTCGCCGTCGGCTTTGAACCGAGACCAACCTCACCTCATGACCCTGTGCGACTCCCGGCCTTCTTCCATGTGCCATGATTCTGGATCGTTGTGATGCGGGACCAACGACGTTTGCGAGTGCCCATTTCATGCCACACTGAAACGCCCTGAAGTAAGAGTTCACCCGATCAGTCGGGCAATGCCAAAGGCCGCGGTCGCCGCCAATCCTCCAACGAACACGGTTTGAAGCCCTCCACGCAACGGCGAAATACCCGTGAATCTACTTTTTACATATCCAAAGATGAACAAGGCCACGGGAGTTATGGCAACCGACCCCCAGAGAGCCCTGACGATATTGTCCAGAAAGATGTAGGGGAGGAGCGGGATCAGACCCCCAACGATGTAGGACGCGGCAATAGTCATCGCACTCGCGCCGGCGCGCTTCGGATCCGGTACATCAAGCCCTAATTCAAATCGCATCATGAAGTCCACCCATCGCTCCGGGTTCGCCCGCAGCGTTTCGACCAAAGGGAGGATGTGCTCATGGCTGAGTCCATAGCGGCCCAAAATGCCGGCGACTTCGTCCTCCTCTCTGCGTGGATGTTGCTCAACCTCCTGCCGTTCTCGCTGTCGCTCCGAGTCATAATGGTCTGCATCGGTCCTGGCGGCGAGATATCCACCAAGCCCCATCGCGATCGACCCTGCGGCAATCTCGGCCAGACCAGCGGTCACGACGATTCCGGATGACGCAACAACACCGGAAAGGCCTGCTGCCAGTGCAAACGGCACCGTCAATCCATCGGCCATGCCGATCACGATATCGCGAACCGTTGCCGTCGCCGTAAAATGCCTCTCGATATGCGAGGTCATGGGCATACTGTCGGCTCAGGCCGCGTGTACGAATGGTCGCCCTGTGATCGTCCAGCGCAGGCCGGCTGGGATAGTAATGGATGACTCCAGCAGGCTCAGTTCGACCACGCGATGGGTTCTCCGTACCAGGCTCCGTTCATCCGGCCTTCCGGATCTCGATCACCTTGCCGGCTTCGTTGAGCTCGATCGTAATCGAGGTCCCTTCTTTCATTCCAGAGAGTTTGCTTTCTCCGTGTTCTACCGCAAACGTCTGTTCCCCTTCCGGCGTCATGAGCGTGATCTCTTTCATGTCCCCCGATGCAGAGGTCAGCTTGCCGGTAATGAGCCGATGCACCCCCTCTGTCCCTTTCGCATGGTGGTCGACCACAACATTATTACTGCTCACCCAGAGCATGAGTTTGTCGCCGACCTTGACGTCATGCGGAGCCGTCTTGGCAGCCACACTGTAGCGGCTCCCGGATGTCTGCACGAACACCTGCCCGGACTTGATGTCCGCCACGACACCCTCCAACTTGATCCGGAAACCAGGCTCGATACGAGGCATCGGGGCAATGGCAAGTTCCACTTCTACCCGGCGGTGTACATCGATGACTTCACGCTTGTCGTTCAACTGCACGGTGATCGGGCTCCCTTCCGCAAACCTCCCGAACTTCGATTGATTCTGTTTTACGATGAAGTCCTTCTTGCCCTCCGGAGTCCAAAGGGTAATCGCATCCTGATTTCCGGACGTATAGGCCAGATTGCCGCTCACCCAACGATGATGTGGCCGTGCCGCTCCTTTGGGGTAGGCATCGATGACGGCGTTGTTTTCATTGACCCACAGGGTAATCTCATCGCCGACCTTGGCCTCGCTTAGCGCATCAGACTTGATCGTCATGTGGCCCCAGGACGTGGTGACCGTGATGAGATCAGACCGCATCTGAGAGATAACCCCTTTTACTTTCGTCTGGGTATCACGGTCATCGGCGTGCACCTGAGTCGCCGTGACAGCGAGGAAACAGGCCGCGGCCAAGAAGCACTGCACAGTGGATGTTCTTAAGAATGTGGTCATACGAGGCTCCTCTCTTTCGAATAATGCGCTGTCGCCCTCTGATCCCTCGCAAGCACTGTCGAACACAAGAGGCTAAGATAGGCAAACTGACCGACATCACCGCCTTGCGTTCCGACAAGCAAACACTATAAAGGACGTGCACGTTGGATCTGGGTTTAGCCTACCTGAAGCACGATTCGCGGTCTGGTCAGAATTGCTCAGGTCTTGGGGTGGATCGTTTCGCGTTGTGCGACCGGGCCATGGGTTCGCTCTTCGACCCGCATTGTGGTCATGGCTCAATCCTTCTTGTTGTTCTGAATGTGTCTCAGCAAGAGCCACCCAGTCAGCCCCGCGACCGTCGAGGCAATCAGAATGCCTTCCTTGGCGGCCATCAAGACGGGTCCATGAGGAAAGGCCAGCCCGGCGATGAAGAGCGACATGGTAAATCCGATCCCCGCGAGCACACCGACGGCCCCCAATTGAGGCCACGACACACCCTCGGGCATCATAGCGAGGCCTCCACGGATCGCGAGCCACGCTGAGAGCACGATGCCAACAGGTTTCCCCACGAGCAAGCCGAGCAGAATTCCGAACGCCACCGGATTGCCGAGTATTGTGACAATGTCTGCGTTGAGCGTTACACCAGCGTTGGCGAGTGCGAACACCGGCATGACCACGACGGTCACCCATGGGTGGAGCGCATATTCCAATTGCTGTAAGGGTGTCCCAGCATGCGCGACGGCCATTTTCATGCGGCGGGCAACCCGACTTTCTTCCGGGTTGGCCAACGGGGGTTCGTCCTGCAACACCGCCACCTCGAACAGCCTGAGCAACACCTTACTTTTCTCAAGAAATTCACGCCCGGTGAGTCGCGTCCGTGCTGGAATCGTCATGGCCGCGATCACGCCCGCAATGGTGGCATGCACACCCGACAGGAGAAAGGCCAGCCAGAGCCCGCCGATCCCGAGGATCGAATACACGAGCGGGTGCCGTACTCCTGCCATGTTGGCGCCAATCAGCACGATAAGGAACAGCGCGCCGACCGCCAGGCTTGTCCAGGAAATCGTCGAGGTGTAAAAGAGCGCAATGACCAACACCGCAAGGAGATCGTCGGCGATGGCCAGTGCGGTCAGAAATACTTTCAGGGCCAGCGGGACGCGTGTGCCGAGTAGCGAGAGAATCCCCAGCGAGAAGGCGATGTCCGTTGCCATCGGGATGCCCCAGCCTTTGGCACCTTCCAGCCCCGTGTTAAGTGCCGCATAGAGCAACGCCGGAAGGATGCATCCGCCCAGCGCCGCGGCCAGAGGCAACGCAGCTTGTCGCCACGAGGCCAGTTCTCCGACCAGAATTTCCCGTTTGATTTCCAACCCGATGACGAAGAAGAACATGGCCATCAAGCCATCATTGATCCACTCCAGCAAAGTTTCCGTCAACGTGTGAGATCCGACCGCCAGACTGATGGGTATGTTCCAAAAATCCGTATACGATGCGGCCCATGGAGAATTGGCCCAGATCATCGCGGCGATCGTCGCACCCAGCAGTAGAATACCGCCCGCCGTTTCAGCATGAATGAACCTTTGAAAAGGCTCGAGGACCGGCTGGATCAGCGGGCCCGCGCCCTGGTCTTCACTTGACCGCGACATGGCTTCCTTTAGATGCGCTTGGCCATCGGTCTTTCACGACCATACTCATTCCCCCTTCATAAAGCGAAGCTTGCTCTGATGTGGGCCACGATCTCCTCAGGCGATTCGCCGACGTCAGCGACCAACCTCTCACCCGGCTTCCCTAAGGTTTGAACCGGTTCTGAAGCAAATCCCTGTAGATGAAATGGTCTTTTCGATTGACTCACGCGTAGGACAGTACCCCGACCTCTGTTTGTGCTAGAAGTCAGATCTCCATCGGACCACCTGACCCGGCAGGATAATCGATCAGCGGCACGCCGCCCCTGGCCCAGACCTGCAGGATCGGTTCGACGATTCGCCAGGACTCCTCCGCTTCATCGTCACGAATCGAAAGCGTCGGATCGCCGTCCAAGATATCGAGAAGCAGGCGGGCGTAGGCCGGCAATCCTCCTGACGGGAACCGCTTGTCCAGCTCTACCAGTTCCAGATTGCAGAGGTCGCCCGGCTCATTGACATTGACCGAGAGCGCGATGCGGTCGGGGTCCAATTCGATGGCGAGCACGTTCGGTATCGGCTGCACCTCTTGTCCGAAGGCCAAATGGGGCACGGGTTTGAAATGAATGGCGATCTCACGGCGATCGCATCCCAGGGCCTTTCCCGTACGGAGCATAAAGGGAACACCGGCCCATCGCCAGTTGTCGATCGAAAGCGTCACCTGAGCGAAGGTTTCCGTATGACGCTCTGCCCGGACACCTCCCTCCTGCAGGTAGGGGAGGATCTCCTTCTTCTCGATCGCACCTCGAGTGTATCGCCCACGCACCGTCTTCCGCAGAACTTCGTCCGGTGTGAGGCGGCGAACGGCCCGCAGCACAGCCACCTTGTGGTCCCGTAAGGTTCGCTCATCCAGACCATGCAGCGGCTCCATGGTGATCAACGCCAACAACTGCAGCAGGTGATTCTGGACCATGTCTCGAAGCGCTCCCGTGACATCATAGAAAGAGGCTCGACCAGCCGCTGTGATCGTTTCGTCCCAAATGATCTCGACCCGTTCGATATGGTGAGTGTTCCAGACAGGCTCGAAGATGCGATTGGCGAAGCGTAGTCCCAGAATATTTTGCACTGTTTGTTTTCCAAGAAAATGGTCGAGCCGGAATACATCGCGCTCGGGAAACGACTCGTGCAGGAGGCGATTCAACGCCTGCGCCGATTCCAGACTCTCCCCGAATGGCTTTTCCAGCACCACTTTGCTCCCCTTGGGCAACTTCAGCGCGGCCAGCGACTCGATCGACGGGGCGAACAATCCAGGGGGCAGCGCCAAATAGGCCACCAGAGGATCCCTCATGTTGCCCAAAACCTGAGCAAGCTGGTCTCGGCTTGTGACGTCGACACGGCGATAGTCCACCCTCTCGAGAATGGCTTCAAGCATTCCCAAGACATTGGGAGAACTGGACGCCGCCAGCTTCCGTTCGAGATGGCTTCGGAATCCCTCGGTGTTCCAGTCGTCCCGCGCGATCCCCAATACCCGAAACCCCTCCGGCAACTTGCCCGCTTGATTAAGTCGAGCAATGGCCGGGATCAAGAACCTCGAGGTCAAATCGCCCGAGGCCCCCACAATCACCAGAGTCTGAATCATGTCGGTACCCCTCTCTTTCCTGAACGAGCATGCTTGGGGCCGACCGGCTTCGCCAGCGCACGAGCCGGTGCTCCGTCGCCGCCAGCGATCTAATAGGCAGGCAGAGCACGTCGTAGGAACCTGGCTGCACCCCCGACAAATTCAAGCCCTCAATGATCCAAATGCCTGCCTTGAGCGATATCGTATGGATCGTCGATGTGTCCGACTCATATCTCGCGACGGACGGATAGTCGATGCCCACCGTGCACACGCGGCGAACCACCAGCCAACAGGCCACCGCACCATGACAGTCTAGTTGAATTTGGTCGCAGCCCCGTCGATCGCCGCCTTCAACTCGCTCCATGCGCTTTCGACGCCGGGCTTGAGGATTTCCCACGCCTCTTCACCGGCGGCCTTGATTTCACCAAGCTTTGTCTGCGCCGCATCCCACTTGGCCTTGAGTTCGTCGATCTTCGCACCCCATTCCCGCAATTGTGCCTCCATCTTTTCGAGATATGCGTCCTTTATGCTCATCGGTGCTCTCCTTTCCTGGTGTGGTGAACTTACTTGATCATGTCTTTGACCTGCTCGGCTGAGTCCTTGGCCGTCTCCTCCATGGTCTTGCCGGCTTCCTGCGCAGTGTCCTTCGCCTTCTCGATGTCCTCCTTGGCCTTTTCGACGGCCTCCTGACCCACTTCTTTGGTTTTCTCCGCCGCTTCCTCGATTTTCTCCTTACTCTCCTCCATCACTTGACCGGTTTTCTCTACGGCATCATCCACCTTTTTTCCGGCTTTCTCGGCCGGCCCTTCTTGTTTGCAGCTGATTCCAAAACAAAGAATAACGGATGCCAACAGGATCGAGCGACTCCGACAAAAACGTGTCATGGCTTGTTCCTTTCGTTGGTTTATCGATTCAAGTGACTGCGAGCGCTCCTACAACTCCGAGAGATCGTTCCAGAAGGCCCTCCGAATCTTCTGGAGATTCCATCGTAGGCAATGCATCATTTTTTGCAAGACCATCGCTACCCCATCTGCTCTTCCTTTCGAAGCCAGCGCGCCATATTGACCTCGCGCGCGATCACACCGATATGACTGAACCCTTGAGGATAGTTGCCGAGGAAGGCCCCGGTCGATGGATCGATTTCTTCCTGCAGAAGTCCGATCGCTGCGGTGCCCATTGCCATACGTCCATCTTTCCAAACGACGCCGGTGACGTGGCGACAGACTACTGCACAGTGATGACATGTGAGCATGGAATGACTCCGCTCGCGGGAGCCTTAGCCTCTGTCCAACCCACCGCTGACCGACCATGGTTCAAGACCTCGGCAGGGACCGAGCACCGCCATGAGCACGATGCCGCGCCGCATATCTCGGGAGGAGACGGCGACCCGTGGCTGCCAGCGCCGCGCAGCGGGAGATGCATCCGTGGCAAGTCGGACTCTGTGTGGCGTTTCACTCGGCCTGCGTGATTCTCGGATCGGGACTCGCGTGTTCATTGCCACAAGAACGCTCGCCGGTTCGACCTCGTCACCCTGTGCCTCTTCATCTGTCCCCTTCCGCATACGCAGGCGCCGCACCAGCAAGGCTAGGACCAAAAGCACAGGAAGCACCAGTTGTTCCCATGTCATGAGCGCTCCTTCTTCGGACCGCCTGGCGGCTCCTCGCCCGTCTCCGCGATCGCGTCGCGCATGGACGTGTCTGCCTGCACGTTCTTCATGCGGTAGTAATCCATGATGCCCAGGTTCCCTTGGCGAAAGGCCTCGGCCATGGCCTTCGGCACTTCGGATTCAGCTTCTACCACCTTCGCGCGCATTTCTTGTTCCAGCGCCACGGCCATCGCGCGCCGTTGCTCGGCTCTCGCTTGCGCGATCTGCTTGTCGGCGTCCGCCTGATCGATCTGCAGTTTGGCACCGATGTTCTCACCGACGTCAATATCGGCGATGTCGATCGACAAGATTTCAAATGCTGTTCCCGCATCGAGCCCTTTGCTCAGCACGTGCTTCGAGATGTGATCGGGATTTTCCAGCACATTTTTGTGGGTCTCCGCCGAGCCGATCGTGCTCACGATCCCTTCGCCCACCCGTGCCAGCACGGTCTCCTCTCCCGCTCCGCCCACGAGCCGGTCCAGATTCGTGCGAACGGTCACACGACAAATGGAGTGGAGCTGAATGCCGTCTTTCGCAACCGCGGCAATGCGCGGCGTTTCAATGACCTTGGGGAGGACCGACATCCTAACTGCGCCTAACACGTCACGCCCAGCCAAGTCGATCGCCGCCGCACGCTTGAACGGCATCGAGATCGTCGCCTTGTCGGCGGAGATCATTGCAAGGACGACGTTCACGACATTGCCACCTGCCAGATAGTGGGCTTCCAGATCGTTCAGGGGAATGGTGAGGCCGGCCTTCACCGCACTGATGCTCGCGGTCACGACCGTGTCGGGAGGAACGCGCCGGAGCCGCATCCCAATGAGGGTCAACAGCCCGACGTAGGCGCCGGAGGCCCAGGCCGCGATCCATAACCGGAGTGGAATCAGGTACAACAACAGCGTCATCCCTGCCACGGCGAGCACCACGGTCGTCAGAATCCCCATCAAGCCGGTTTCTAGTTCGTTCATGACTCGCTCCTTTGACCCTCCGGCGCCAGGCGCCGGACCACGATCCGATTTCCGTCGACACGCACCACTGCGATCGGGGTATCGGCTTCGATATATTCACCTTCAGTGACGACGTCCACGCGCTCGTGGTCGAAATAGGCCACCCCTGCCGGTCGCAAGGTCGAAGCGGCTGTCCCGTGCATCCCGAGCCACCGGTGGTCTAATTCAGGTTGGGAGGCATACCCTCCCGCTGTTAGCAACTCGGTGTCTAAAATCAGTGTCCGACCAAAGGGAAGGCGCGGCATCACCCGTAAAAACGCGAGCGCCAGCACGGCAGCCAGCAATACGGCGGCGATCACCTGTCCCACCGCATATAGAACGACGGCCCAGGTCGCGCCCGCCCCGATGAGACTCAGTCCAAGTCCTCCGAGAAGCGCCGCAATGCCAAGCGCCCCAAAAATTCCAAACCCTGGTATGACAAAGACTTCAACCAACAGCAGGATCAGCCCGATCCCGATCAGGAGCACCTCTTCCCACCCTGCCAGCCGTACCAACCAATGTCCCCATAAGAACAGCGCGAGGCTCGTCAGCCCAACAGCGCCGGGCATCCCAAATCCTGGGCTCTGGATCTCCACGATGATCCCAAGCATCCCGACGGCAATGAGGATCGAGCTGACGACCGGATGCGTGAGCACCCGTACCAGCGATTCCGCCCAAGTTTCCGAGGAGTGGTGGATCTCCGCATCCGAGAGATTCAGTACCTTCAGCAGGGCGTCCAGCGTATCGGCGCGAAAATCTGCCAGCTTATGCTGCAACGCCTCTTCGGTCGTCAGGGTGACCAACTTGCCCTTCGCAATCACGCCTGGAATTTCCACATCCGCATCCACCATCGCTTCGGCCAACTCCGGCGGCCGTGTGCGACTCTCCGCCGTCGCGCGGAATTCCTTTCGGAGGTACGAGACCGTCTTCTCCTCGACCGGCTGGGGTGGTGTGCCCGGCAATCCGATCTGAACCGGCGTGGCGGCGCCGATCGTCCCACCCTCAGCCATGACGATGGTGTCCGCGGCCAGACTGATCAGCGCACCTGCCGAGATCGCCCGCTTGTTGATGAACGCCACGGTCTTGACCCTGGCCCGCAGCAAAGCATCGCGGATTTGCACGGCCGCATCGACACGACCGCCGAAGGTGTCGATGTCAAGAATCACTGCGGCCGCGCCAGCAGCAGCCGCTTCGTCCAATGCACGCTCCACAAACGGGGCCAAGCCCAAGTCGATGATTCCCTCGATGGGGATCACATAGACCACGGATCCCGCACGTGGCGTCATCGCTACCGCACCCAGCATCAACAAAGCCAAGACTCCGGTGGCAGCGAGGCGTGTGGCTCTGAGCCCAGGATTGAGTAGACCCGCGCTCACGATCTGTCTCTTTGTTCTCGCTCTCCACATCATCGTCGATGTGCCCTCTCCGAAACTCCATCTAGGGCCCGCTTTGGGCACAACGTTACGGACCAGGAGGCATTTGGTCGTAGCTTCGCATCACACAACATGGTTGCATGGTCGCCACCCTACGTCTGGTCAATAGTGCACAGCTCTCCATTGTCCCGAGGCAGCCTCAAATCAGTTGCGGAATTTACATGCAGAGGAGGCGCTGAATTCAAACTGACCTACGAGCCGGCGACTTCATCATGTGCACTCGCCATCGACCTAGGCCAGGAGGTAAGTGATACGCGCATCCAGATCATTTTGGACTGGTTCGCTTTGCGCCAGTCGTTGGTTGTTGGAGGAGTCAACAAATGACTCGAACCGGAGTCCCACACGCGAGGCCGAGAGAAGTACTAACGACGAGCTGCTTGCTTGATGAAGCGGTGGAGGTCAGGAAATCATGCGTGCAGGGAAGAAACAAGACGCGCACATCGCGTCTGCAAATTTCTATACTTCATCCGAGCCCAGGCTGAGTCACGAAATGGGAATCTCCCAATCCACTGATCGGGAGCGAGTCACTCGCTATTCGCATAAGAGATCAAAGCAACGAACAGAAGCATGGTTACCACAAACGCAAACCCTACGAGGATGCTAGCCATATCTATGCCTTTCACTCGAACCAAGCACGCGTCAGGGAAGATACAAACGAGCATCAGATGGTCTGACCATCTCACACGGGCCCGTCCTCCAGATCCTGCTGTGCGGTGACCGTCACCACCTAGGCACTCCCATGTGGGATGCACTTCACTTACCTGCTCGCCACCGTCGTTCTTGGCGATCACTTACCACACGAACCAGCTTGTCATCGTCTCGTGAAATATGTTTCCCGCGCTGATTCACACTCGGTTCCCGAGGCGTGGCTGCCGTAGGTCAATACCCATCCCGATCAGTCTCCTGTTGAGCTTCGTGCTGCCCAAACTCACGCAAGAGGCATCGTAGTTCTTGTTGATCATCATTTTTCTCATGTCCGTCTTTCCATTGATTCGATTCCCCGCCTATCAGGAGCACATCGCATTTCATCGGTTCTGACTGGAGGGACCAGGTGGCCATTGCCTCATGCTGCAGATCTCCGTAACCGCCCCTGCAGGACTGTACCATCGGCTGAACGCGCACATTTGGCGTATAGCTTGCCCGGATCACCCGCTAGCCCTACCAGAGTGCGAAAGAGGACCTTCCAGCGGCAACGTGATATAGAACACCGTACCCTTGCCTGGCTCACTTTGAACGGTGATGGTACCCCCATGGGCACTGATCACGTCTTTGACGATCTTCGTTCCCAGCCCCGTGCCGTCGACTTTTCGGCTGATCGCACGGTAGGTGAACAGGCTCGCTCGGACTTCGGGAAGCATCCCTTTACCTGTATCGATCACGGACAGATGTACACTCGTTCCTGCTGAATCGATGGTGCCGCGCACATTGATAGACCCGTCAGGGGGGACTTCTGCAATCGCATTGTTGACCAAATTGTAAATCGCGTTGAATAGACGGCTTTCATCAGCCCGAATCAGCGGCAGGGTATCGAGGCCATCAACCTGCAGTGCAATCTTGCGTTCCCGGGCAAGGACACGGAGAGACGCGTACACAGTCGATACAACGTCTGAGATTCTGCAGGGAGCAAATTCAGGAGGCCTGGTGATGCCCTTGACCGATTCCGCCATCTCTCTGACGCGATCCTGGATACGATGGGATCCACGCTGGATCATGGTAGTAAGCTCTTTTGTCAGGTCCCGACTGGCCTTGAGATTGCCGGTCACAGTCTCCGGTAGACGGTCATAGCACTCATCGAGTTCTTCTTCGAGGAGTGTGGCTCCGCTCACGATTGGCATCAGCATATTCTTGATATCGTGACCAATGTCTCCGAGCAGTCTCGCCACTTCAGCCAGGGCCTCGGCTTGGCGTAACGCTTCTGCTGTCTGCTCACGGTCTACAAATTGACCGACTTTGATTCCGATGTCGGCCACCATATCCAGGACATCCTGATCCGGCTCACGAATCTCGCGGCTGAAAAATTCAATGACTCCATAGATGCGTAAGCCCTTACGGACCGGGAAGGCACAGGCGCCATGCAGTCCAACTCTTGCCGCCATCGGGGCGCGGCGGAAATCACGGTTTGTAACTACGTCAGGCATCCAGATGGGGATGCCACTTGCCCAAACGTGGCCGATAAGCCCAACACCTCGTTGGAAGATCCGGCCTCGGCTATCCTCGCAGAACGCCGACGCTTCAACACATGGCGCATGCCAGAGGTCCACAAAACGAAGTGCATCAGCCTGCTCATCTACGTTCCAGAACATGCCCAATTCCCAATTGAGACTCTCGCCGATGGCTCGGAGGATTTCATGCGCTGCGTCCATCAGGGTCGCAGACTCAGCCAACACCTTGGTCACAGCGTATTGGGCCACAAGGCGACGTTCGGCACGTGTCTTTTGAGCCCGAGCTCTCGCGAGTTCAACAGTCTCTTCCATGATCCCCCAAGTGTCTCTGAGCGTCATGCTTCACACGCGCAATAGCATCCACCAACCACGAAGGAATCAATCCTTCTTGTCTGGGGAAAGAGCTAGCAAGAAACTGCTTCTGCTTCTTGCCACTCCCCTGCCCAATATTCCCTTCCCCAGTTCTCACGCGCGTCGGAATTCGAGGACAAACAGGCACATGGCCGCCGATCCGAGCCCTGTCATGGCGGAGGTTTTGATCTCCATGGATTTGTCTTTCGTCTCGTCTAATTGTGCACGGTCGGTCGATGGCAAGCTGGTCAAAAGAGCTCAGTTCCGACAATTGACAGGTAGCCGGTGTCCGCCACGAGTATTACCCCAAGACGATGCGAACGTGGTGCTCGCCGTCGACGACGAGCGGGATATTCGTATTGCCTGTCGTCGCCTTGCCGTCCAGTTCGATCAGCGTCACGCCGCGGCTCACATGGCGTGGATTTTCCACCGCGATGTGATAGACGGCTGAATGATACCGGAAACGAATGGAGTACCCCGGCCAGTGCCGAGGAACACAAGGATCGATGGTGAGCGTGGCACCGCGCACGCGGAACCCGAGCATCCATTCCACACCAGCCCGGTAGAGCCAACCCGCCGCGCCGCTGTACCAGGTCCATCCTCCACGGCCGACATGTGGCGGCTCAGCGTACACGTCACCGGCTAGGACGTAAGGCTCGACTTTGTAGCGCTGGACGTTCGCTCGCGAGGAGATTCGATCAACGGGATTCAACATGCGGAACAACTCACCGGCCTTGTCTCCATCACCCAACGCCGCGAAGGCCACCACGGTCCAAACGGCTGCATGGGTGTATTGGCCACCGTTTTCTCGGATGCCTGGAACATAGCTTTTGATATAGCCGGGATCTCTCGGCATCTGATCAAAGGGTGGCATCAACAGACGGATCAGCCTGTCCTGACGGTTCACGAGATGCCGTTCCACCGCGCCCATGGCACGCGCGCCACGACCGGGATCTGCCGCGCCGCTGATCACTCCCCAGGACTGAGCAACGGAATCGATGCGGCACTCCGGGTCTGCAGCGGAACCGAGTGGTGTCCCATCGTCGAAGTACGCACGACGGTACCATTCTCCGTCCCATCCGGCCCGCTCGATCGCAGCCTTCAACGCACTCACATGAAGCCGCCACATTTCAGCACGAACACGCTCACCGCGCTGATCCGCCACCTTGGCGAACTCCCAGAGCACCGTATGCAGAAACCAGCCCAGCCAGACACTTTCGCCCCTACCCTGCTGGCCGACACGATTCATCCCGTCGTTCCAGTCTCCGGTACCCATGAGCGGAAGGCCATGACGGCCGACGACAAGACTTCGGTCCAACGTACGCGCACAATGTTCGAAGAGGGTGGCACACGTCTGGGATACACGTGGTTCAAAATAGGCTTCGGATTGCCCCTCAGCCAATGCGGGACCTTCCAGAAAAGGCACCATTTCGTCCAACACGGTCGTATCGCCGGTCACTTCAAGAAACTGGATCACCGCGTAGGGTAACCAGATCAAATCGTCGGAAATGCGGGTCCGCACACCACGTCCGGACGGAGGGTGCCACCAATGTTGAACATCCCCCTCGACAAACTGCCGTGCGGCTGCCCGCAGCAGATGCTCGCGTGTGATATCGCGTGCCGCCACACTCAGGGCCATGACATCTTGAAGTTGATCACGAAATCCATAGGCCCCGCTCAACTGATAAAAGGCCGCACGGGCCCAAATGCGACACACCAACGTCTGATAGAGCACCCAACGATTCAACAGAATATCCATGGCGCGCTCCGGCGTATGGACCTGGACGACACCCAACACGTCATCCCAGCGGCGGGTCACCTCTCGCAAGACCGCGTCCACATCCGCCCTACGATAGCGCTCCAGCAACAGACGAGCTTGCTCTCTCCCCGCTGTCTGGCCGATGAACCAGACGATCTCCGCGTGTTCGCCTGCTTCCAAGTCAATCGAGAGTTGAAGCGCCGCGCAAGGGTCGAGACCGGCACCGACCCTGCCGGATAACGGCCCGGCTAGTTCAAGTGCCAGTGGATCTTCAAGAGTCCTATTGCGACCCAGAAATTCCGCGCGATCACCGGACCACGAGGTCTGCTTCCCTGCAAGATCGGCAAATGCAATGCGCCCCCCGAACTCACCCCCCCACGCATTCCTCGCAAACAGCGCGCCGGTCTCGTGATCGATCTCCGTGACGATGTACGCATGGGAATCACTCCGAGAACTCCCCAGTACCCACTCGGCATAGGCCGTAATGGAAAGATGCCGCGAGCGGCCAGACATATTCTTCAGTGTCAACCGAGAGATCTTGATCGAGTCTTCAGGCGGCACAAATTGCAGCAATTCTGACAGGATACCGTGTGAACCATGATGGAAGCGGCTATAGCCTTGCCCGTGGCAGGCAACATAGGGTGCTGGTTCATCACGAATCGGCAGCGCCGTCGGACTCCAGACCTCCCCGGAATCGTCATCGCGAATATAGAGCACCTCTCCTGACGGATCGGACACTGGATCGTTCGACCAAGGCGTCAGCTGATTCTCGTGGCTGTTCAGTGACCAGGTAAACCCGGATCCAGACTCAGACACGAGAAACCCAAACGTGGGATTCGCAATCACGTTGATCCAGGGTCGCGGTGTGCGCAGACCTTCAGCGAGAATCGTGACATACTCACGTCCATCGTCCGAAAAACCACCCAGGCCGTTAAAGAACTCGAGCTCCCGTTCCGGTAACGGCACATCCAAGCGTTTGCGGACACGCCGTATAGGCCGGGTCGGTAGGGAAGGACTGAGCTGACGCTGTAGTCGAGTCACCTGTTCCGCCAACGTGCCGCGCCGGCTCAGCAGGACAACCCGGGCAACCTGCTGCATCAGTTTGTGATCTTGCGCCGAAAGCAGGTCGGTCCGCAGGAGGTAGATATTGCCCCGTACCCCCCCGGTGTCCGGGCAGAGACGCAACTGACTACCGCGCACCAGGGATTCCAACGAGTCTTGCAGATCCTGCTCGTAGGACGGTGGCTTCTCATTCAGAATGATGACATCGGCCGATACTTGCCGCATCCGCCAGTATTCATGTGCCCGCAGCAATTGCCGGATAAGATCGACATCCTCCGCTCGATCGATACAAGCCAGTACAATGGGCAGGTCTCCCGAGATACCCTGAGCCCACAACGCCGACCGGTCCAATGTACTCTGGCACAGCATCTCGGAAGACGGCCGTAATGAGGCATCAACGTATAAGACCGCATTCGCGAGCCGCTGGAAGAGCTGCGCCTCATCGACCCCGATACCGAGGTGATGGAGTTGGACTTGTGCTTGCGTCCAGGCCAGCGAGACGGCCCGCTCAAACACTCTCGGGTCGCTGTACTTGTCGGCTAACTCCAACACATGATCACGGGATGGGCCGACAATGGTCGAAAATACCACGCGCACGGTCCCGCCTGGAGGCACCCGCACTGTCCGGCGCAAACTCATTACCGGACCAAGCACAGATCCAACGGTATTCGAAAGCGGCCGCCCATCGATCATTGAGACCGCGGTACGGGTATGCTGCCCACGACCAAGAAACCGGGCTCGATCCGTTTCGTACTGAAGGGCACCCACGGTGTCTCCTTCGACCACCACCACCTGAGCCGCCCATACCGGCGCGTCTTCCTCCGATCGCCTGCGGCGGGTGGCCAACAGTGCGCCAATCTCCGGCACAAATTCGGTTTGCACGAACAGATTGGCAAACGCCGGATGGGCCACATCGGCGGCCTGTGGAGCCAGAGACAGCTCAGCGTAGGACGTGACTTGCAGATCGCGTGCAGTGGCCCCCAAGTTGGTGACGGACATGCGACGGACTTCAGCATCGTCTTCGGACGACACCACCACCTCGAGCGTCGTGCTCCAGTCGCCATCCCGTCGGATAATCTCAGCCCGTTCTTCGAAAAAGGACACCTCATAGTCGTCGGCCTCGACGCCGCTGGGCTGATACCCGGCTGACCATACAGACCCCGTGTGAATATCGCGAAGAAAAATATACGAACCCCAGCAGTCCCGCGTCGCATCCTCGCGCCAGCGCGTCACCGCGATATCCCGCCACCGGCTATAGCCTGATCCGGCTGCGGTCAACATGATGGCATACCGGCCGTTGGACAGCAGATGCGTCCGCGGGGCCTCCTCATGCGGCGTGGTAAATCGCCGCATGACAGGCGGGATAAGATCACGGACGTGGGACGCGGCAGCGACTTCTTCCGCGCGCGGGCGCGTCACCGGCACGTCGCGCGGAGTCCGTTCCTGGAGCAGGAGTTCGGTGGCTCGGACGATCGGCTCGGCATGAAAACGGTTCCTCATCACTCCATCGTTCAAGACATTCGCGATGGCGACTACCGTCATGCCTTGATGGTGCGACATATAGGCCCGCACGATGACCACGTCTTTTCCTTCGGGCACCCGTGTCCTCGTGTAATCCAGCGCTTCATAGAACCCATAGGTGCCCCTTCCTCCGGCCTTGGTGAGGCGACTGAAACCCTGCGTCGCTTCCATAGGGTTGATCATCGCCGCCAAGGCCGTGGCATAGGGCGCGACAACTACATCTTCACTGAGCCCTCGCTTGAGTCCCAGACCCGGTACACCAAAGCTGGAATACTGGTACGTCAGGTCGAGATCGCGCGCATGATAGGCCGACTCCGAAACACCCCATGGCACACCTCGTTCTCTACCGTATTGAATCTGCCGATGGACGATCAGCTCGTACGTCCGGCTCAGCAAGCTGCCTGCTGGGAAACGCATCACTAAGGCAGGCATGAGGTATTCGAAGATGGAGCCAGACCAGGACACGAGCGCCGAACCGTCTCCCACGGGCGTCAGGGCACGGCCCAGGTGAAACCAGTGCGATGACGGTACGTCACCCTTGGCGATGGCGATAAAGCTCGCCAGCCTGGCCTCCGACGCCAGCAAGTCGTAACAACTGGGGTCCAGACTGCGCTCCGACACACAATAGCCGATGGACAACAGTTTGCGGGTTGGATCGAAGAGAAAGGTGAAATCCATGGCGTGAACCATGCGCTCCGCGTTCTGTGCGATCGCCGTGAGACGACGGGCTAAGGCCGTGATACCTGCACCTGATTGCCGTATCGCATCAGCCAGGAGGGTGATTCTGGCTAGCGCGGCCAGATCCTTCGAGGAGCGACCGAGCACGTGTTCCCGCAAGCGCTCGAGCGC
Organism: Nitrospira sp.; assembly: GCA_036984345.1. Taxonomy (GTDB): domain Bacteria; phylum Nitrospirota; class Nitrospiria; order Nitrospirales; family Nitrospiraceae; genus Nitrospira_D. The sequence goes on from BQXA01000003.1 coordinate 74,624, forward strand.
ACGGAGCGCATCCGCAAACCGCTCAGAGGCAACCGCCAGCGTAGGAATAGGATGAAAGAACGGCTCGATCACCGACCATTCGGGCGATGGTCCAGACGAGTGCTCGAACAGAGCCGCCCGGTCTTTTGTACTGAAACGGACCCATGGAAGGAAGAGTTCCACGTCGCGGAGATGACTGTCCACGCACGTCCTGACCGCATCTGCCCAGACCTGCAATTCCCCATCGGACTCATCACCGCGCTCCTGTCCCATGGCCTGAGCCATATCGGAAACCGTATGCGACAAGGCGGTGAGCTCGCCAAACCTGGCGGTCCAGCCAACAGCATCGACCGGTCTCGACAAGAGCGCCATGGCCAGCTCATCGACAGCTTGGCTCAGCTGCTTCCGAGTCACTGTGTGGGTCAGTCGCTGATCCGGCATCTCCTCCAACGCATCGCGTAACAATTGAATGGCATCATCAATCCCGGCAAACAAATTGCTTTCGATGGTTGAGTGTTGAATCCGCTCGCGGCATCCGTTCCCCACTACCAATAAATGTCCCGCGAGATTCCCACTATCGACGGTGGACACATACTTGGGATCCAGCGGATGAAGAGTACCTGTGTCGTACCAATTGTAGAAGTGCCCACGAAACAGCTCGAGACGGTTCATGGTCGCGAGCGTCGCTTCCAGTCGCTCGGTCGCCTCGAGGGTCCCCAACCATCCGAGGTCACGGGCAACCAGGGTTGAGAGTAGATAGAGTCCGATATTGGTCGGCGAAGTCCGGTGGGCGACGACGGGTTTGGGATCTTCCTGGAAATTATCAGGTGGCAGCGCATGGTCCTCAGGAGAGATGAACGTTTCGAAAAACCGCCAGGTCCGGCGTGCAATCAATCGGAGCGTCCGTGCATCAGCCGGAGAAATCGGGTCGACCCCGGTGAGTCGAGGCGGGAGACTGACCCACCGTGCCACAGCAGGAGCCAATAGCCAGAGCAGCACGAAGGGAGACGCAGGAGCCCAGGACTCATACGGCCCGAACAGTGCCACCCCACCGGCTGCCACGACGGCGAGCACCACACCGCCCGCCATGCGCCGATACATCCCTATCAGGTTGAACGTGTAAGCATCCTCAGCCTGAGCCGCGGTGACCCACTCCAACAGCCGCCGGTGCGTGAAGACGAGCCGACCGAGCGTACGAAGAATCGCGTCCGTCATGAGCCATGCCTGATGTACGAGAAAGGTGACGGTCAACGTGATCTGTCTGGTGGCCAACCTGAGGTCGTTGCCCAATCCACGAAAATGTGTACGCAGGGCCACACCGGGGCGACGTGGATAGAGCCCGAGCACGAAGGATAGCAGTGACGGAATCGCCATCGTGGTCAGAATGAATCCCGACCAGACCCAGGCAGATAGTTCCGGCAGCATCCACCCAACGATCAGTGTCAGAAACGCCGTGGGAGCCGACAGGGTACGGCGAAGGTTGTCGAGGATCTTCCAACGGCCGATGGCGGGAATCGCCACCGCACGATGCGGATCAGATCCGGTATACCCTCGTCCGAACAGCCAGGGCAGCAGCTGCCAATCGCCGCGCGCCCAGCGGTGCTGCCTGGCTGCCGCCGCTTCATAGTGGGCAGGAAACGCTTCGAACAGCTCGATGTCGGTCGCCAGCGCCGCGCGCGCGAACAATCCTTCAAAGAGATCGTGACTGAGCATCGCATTGTCCGGCACCTTGTCTGCCAACGCCGCCTCGAATGCATCGATCTCGTAAATGCCCTTGCCTGTGTAGGACCCTTCCCGAAACAAATCCTGGTACACATCGGACACGGCCGACGCGTAAGGATCGATCCCGCTGGGTCCGGAAAACGTCCGTTGAAAATACGAGCCCTCGCCACTACCCGGGAGCGACGGTGTAATCCGCGGCTGTACGACCCCATATCCTTCACGCACACGCCCGGAGTGCGGGTCGAATCGGGGCCGGTTCAGAGGGTGAGCCATGGTGCCGATCAACCGGCGCGCGGCTCCACGGGGCAACCGCGTATCGGCATCCAGTGTGATGACGAATCGGACCGAGGGAATCACCTCAGGGAGCTGCCCTCCTATGGACATAAATGTCGTGCTCGTCGAGCCGCGCAGGAATTGATTTAATTCATGCAGTTTGCCTCGTTTCCGTTCCCATCCCATCCACACCTGCTCGGACTCGTTCCAGACTCGCCTACGGTGCAACAGGACAAAGCGCGATCCGCCCCCGGCCGCTGGACCGTACCGCTTGTTTAGATGCGCGATCCCCTCAACAGCCCTCACCAGCAGTTCCGTGTCCTCAGGAATACTTTCGCTCGGAGCATCTCTCCAGTCGGAGAGCAGGGCGAAGCGGAGGTCATCATCCGCATTTGCCAGATAATGCACTTCCAATCGTTCGACTTGCTCGTCGATACCCTGCCGGCTCGTCAGCAACGTGGGTACCACCACGATCGTGCGTAACTCCTTGGGAATGCCGTCCCGCAATGCCATCCGAGGTAACGACCGCGGACCGAGGATGCCCATCACCGTACGATTGAGGAGCGCCATGGCGAGATCCGAGGCCGGCACAAATGCAATGAGACCGAGACACACCAGGCCCACGACGGTCACACCCGTTTCGGCGGCATACCACAACGGTACAGCTAGGACCATGGCGGGCCCGACCGCCAGCGATCCTAGATAGCTCGGTGCGGCCCCCCGGACATACCAACGCAGCAGCCGCTCCTTCCAGGACACCCGGTAGCCGAGTTCGCGTTCAAATGCCCGGCGCCCTTGCGAGATGAGGTAATAACCGGGATCCATGTGCCGTTCCCGCTCCGGTTGTTCTCGTATATGCAGCTCACTCCCCGCTTGCCTGGCGCGGGTCACGACACGCGTGGTCACGTCGATTTCGGAAAGACCCGTGCCGCGCGAGAGATCCTCGATCGCATGGCGATACGTATCCCGCGTGACAAAGTCCATCTCAGCGTACCGGGGATCGGTCCGCAGAATCGTGTCGATCGGGCTGACGCTTTCGAAAAAGTCCGACCAATCAAACGCGGAGGTCAGCCGCATACTGCTGATGATATTGCGCACCGTCACGCTCATGGCCGCCTGTTGCTGATGCTCGGTATGCACCATCTCGTCGGCGGTCGTCCCCTGTGCGACCAGGCGTTCGTCGAGCCATCGCAACACCGGGCGCACCTTCGGGTCCAGATCACGCAATCGTTGAACCAGCTGTACGGCGAAGGCAGTGGCTAAGGGCTTGCTCTCAAAACGATGAAGTGCATTGGCCGGAAGCTCTGTTGCCAAGGCTCCGCTCCCGAACAGGCTATCTGCCAGTTCATCGGCTTCCAACCGAGCCTCCCGGCTATGGACGATCCGCTCGGCCAGTCTTCGAAGATTCTCCACCAGCACGACACGCAACGAGATCGCCACCGCCCACAATTCACCGATCGTCAGCGGTTGTACGCGTTGATACGCCATCACAAAGCGACGGAGCATGTCGGGGTCGAAACGACTGTCGGTGTGGGCCACGAATGCCCAGGCCACTCCAAAGACTCGTGGATAATTCTGCAGATGCCCTGATGCCAATTTTGGCAATTGCCTGTAATAGCCAGGAGGTAAATCGTCGATGATCTCGCGAAGCTGTTCGTCGATAATATGGAAATTATCGACAAACCATTCATCCGCGGAAGTAATCGCTTTCTCATCGCGAATCGCACGGGCGATAGCCTCATACGACTCCACCAAGACGCGTTTATTATCAAGGACTCGTGGCGTGAGTACCCAGCCCACCCTTGCATCATCGCTGACGACCTGTGCCATCGCGAGACTTGCAGCATGCTGTTCGAGCCGTTCGACGCCGAAGAGCTCGGCACGAATCGGTTCTTCTAGTTCGATACGCGTCGCAACAGGTGAAAATGTCATACCCATAAGTCCGACCAATCAACTCCGGAGTCGTCAAGCTGACGCAGGTGTTGAAACACACCAACAGAGCGAGCGTGAGATCATCGAGTGTGGTAACGAGAAGGTACCTCATCGGCCATCCAAGGCCATCGGACATGTCGCCTTTTCCGGGCGAGTCCACTCGGATGAAGCGATAGAGCTTGGGAGTGTTAACTATCCATAGCCTCCGGCCAGTCAGATCGGCCTACGATGCCTCTGCCGACCAGCTATCGAGCCATGGTCGTTTCAAACGCCTTCACCACGAGAGTCTTCTCTCTCATCTTGGTCGCTAAACCTGCGTAGGAATGGTCGCGGATTATACTGGCGAACTGCGCATGGTAATTGCTCACGATCCCCGCGCCATCGATGACCACGTCGTACACATACCAATCCCCGTCCTGGTCGACTAACCGAAAATCGAGCAGGGTGTTTACTTTGGGGCCCGACAGCTTCGTTTTCACCTCCGCACAGTTCTCTTCGTGCTGTTCAGACAGGTAACGCACCTGCTCACCGGCGTAGGTGTCAATGCGACCGGCAAACGTGTCTCGGAGTAACTGAACAAAGAGGCCCACAAATTCCTGCCGCTCCGCGTCTGACAGTTCTGTCCAGTGCCAGCCGAGAGCCCGTTTGGCCATATCTTCGTAGTCCACACGCTGCCTGATGACGTGCTCAATCTTCTGACGTCGTTCTATCGAGCGGTCCGGCTGATTCAACTCTTCACTGGTGAGAATTGAGATAACCGCATCGATGGTGCGTTTGACTGACTCCGTCGCAGTCTGCTCGGCTGAAGCCATCGTCGTTCCTGTGAGGAGCAAGAATGCCCCTATGCCAGCTCTCACGGCCCAGGTCGTGCCGAGACGCATTTGGGAACAGATTAAACCGGTACGAGCGTTGCCATTGGATATCTGGATCATGCGGTGACTCTCCTACGTGTTGGTGTCACGCAACTCAGAATTTTGGCTGCATGTGTTTCAATAGAATCGCTACCTTTTTTAGGAGGTCCCCTCCTGAAGCGCCCATACTTTATGGCGACAGACTGCTCAGTTGCTCTTTGACCTGTATGACCGTTCCCGTATTCCTTTCAAAGCAGGCCTCCCAGCCAAAATCCCATAAAGAATGCCGTCATGAGCATGATGGATGTCCGAGATCTATTCTTCATACTCCCCTCCTTTTCGCTACCTTGCTAGCTGCCTGTGCTCTGACCACTGACAGGTTCGTCGTATCTTCATGTATTCTCGATCGCCCTATTTCGGCCTCGTCATAATGTGCTCCTTGATCCTGTCGTAGTTCGTTTGCGGAAGAATCTTTTTCGTCACCAGCTCATCCGTTCGTTGATAGGGCCGGCCCTCCATGATCCTCTTGACATAGGTGTCTCCGATTCCCACCAGGGTTTTTAGCTGATCAGATGTCCCCGAATTAATGTCGATCATCGTTTTATGCTCCATCCTTGGAACAAGCCATATGCAGGATCCCGGGTCCGGGAGCATGCCTGCTCACATACCGGAGACCAGCGCAAGTACCATTATTGAAGACGGGGTACCTCCCTGACAGAACTTGTCTGCAGTGCAAACGTTGATCCAGCAACGGAGGTGTACCTAATCTTCGTGCGCTCACACCTATGACGGCTTTACAGTTGCGGCCCGTTCCTTCCGACCCATCAGGGTCAGAATGGCATAAACCACGAGGAGGAAGGCCAGTGCCCCGCTGGGGAGATATCCCCAACTTCCGCTATACGGCCAGATTGGAAGCACGCCAAGAAACAACATCCCCAATGCGATAAGAATTGTATTCATCGTTTATCTCCTTGTTATTCGGACGTTCGAAGTTCTGTATTGAGCTCGAACAATACCTACGCAAGTCCAATCAGCAAGCCGAGCATAAGCGCCAATGCAACTGAGATGATGACTTGCTTCACAGCGAGACGACTGAGCACCTATCGTCCACCATAGTGAGAAGCCAGGTGGCAGTCTGGTCAAAACAGCTCAGGTGTGAAAATATGGCGGCAGACCACAGGTACGGAGGCACCAGCTGTGGGAGCCCGGAAGGGGATAGAAGGATCCAACCGTGACGCTGGTTGAGGTGGCCTAACTGGCCAATTCACCTCGTACCAGTCTTAGATGAGTCCTCTCTCGTCGAAGTTGATCAATCTCCGCTTGGATATCGGCCAACACACAATCGATTCTCCGCACCCGACTCGTCAGAGTAGCCCGTTTCTGGGAAACAGGCGGCCAGCGGTGCTCACCGTTCATTCCCCTCGCTGATGTCTTGGATAAACCTGGTGTATTATTTCTGCAGAGTTCCATCGTTACTTCCTCCTCAATGTCAGTGATGTTCAGTTCTTACCGGAGATCTCGCCAGGGCGTTCCACCATGACCAACACGCACCGAACACCCCGTGACCGCCCCTCCTGTTTGGCAGATCTCTGAATCGCCGTGCCCCTCCGCTCCCGAGACAGCCTCTTCACCTGTCTTTCAGATGCCCTACGATCCTTGTGAGGATCAAGGTCCTCCAATACGATCACGATACGCGAGTCGTCATGAGAGCTCCGATCTGCCAACCCAAGGCCCCGGACCAGGATCCTGCGGCTTCCCTCAAAGAGGATACGCTTCAATTCGAACGGCTCCCAGATATTGGCCGCTCTCCGCTGGTCCAGCGCCGATTGGATTGCGTTTCGGAGTTCGCGCAGCGGCGCCGAATGGATCTCGCAGATCGTCCCGCTCTCAGCCTGCTCACGATGACTTGTCAGATCCATGGCTCGGTGACTCACGTGCGGCGTGCTCCGCCCACGAGAGACCATCAAAGACTCGGGTTGATCAGCTCCGGTATTATGGTTCGAGGTCGGCCCAGCGGCCGATCCCTGTCCACGCCGCATCTGTGACACATGGCCGCGCTGCCTCATGGTTTCACCCCTCATGTCACATGCCTCCTTGTGATCAGAAACAGAGCTGCGCAGTTGTATCCTGCGGTTCGTCTATCATCGCGGGTTGTAACATGAGGACTGGATGTCGGAGCATCCACTCATCCAGCCGATGCATGCGCTTGAGAGAGAATCTTGACATACGTACTGTCGCCTTGCCTCACCCTCCCGCACGACGCCGCCCGCCTGTTCTCCAACCGGCGGGATCGATTCGTTCGAATGACGGCATCCTCGATACACCCACAATTGAGACAGCGTGTGGCGGTGTGGAGAGTGTCTGTTCCGAGGCCTAGGTCATCGAAGGTTTCTCGTACAAGTAGTCCTCGACAGCGTTGGCAGACCATGGATCCTCCTGCTGTGTTCAGTGTTGCGCGCATGAAGCACTGGGCAGCGCCGTAACCTCAATCTCTCTCTCAGAAGTGCAGTCCCTAACACAACTGACCAGGCTCTCTGCCTGCGCACCTTCTAAGGCCAGTACCATCTCTAGGACCTGCTGATTCGCCAGATTCTTGGCGTCGAGAGAGACAGTCTTTTCTCGATAGTGCTCGATTGCAATCCGTTCGGCGGAGAGATCTACCGCGAACATCCCCCCACCGGAGTCCACTTCCACATACGCCGCATGAGTCCATGCTTATCAGCCGCTCAGGAGACACATCAGGCCTGCCTCCAAGTTGGGCAATGCGCTCAGCCAAGTGATCGGCATGCGCCTGCGTCTCAGCCACATACTCGATGAACTGCGCCTGCATGTGGCGAGATCGGATCACAGCGGTCATGAGGTACTTGGATCTCGAGCAGAGGATGTTGATCACCTCTGCAGCCAGCGCGTCATTCAGCAGCTTGATCATGCGCTCCGCCTTGGCCTGGCCACCTCTGGTCCTCGCGCCGTTTGTACTCTCGCGATGTCTGACACCCGGCAATGGTTGCATAGCATCCCTCGTCGCAGATCATATCGTTATGAATAGGCTCCCCGATCTCTCCCTCACGAATTGGAACTGGGCCTCTTACCCACACAGGCCTCCCTACCCTGTCTGCACTCTGGCACAGCATAGTGCAGTGGGCGGCGGTCGTCTGTTCACAATTGCTCAGTTGGCAAGGATTACGACATTATGGTGAGGCTGGACAGAGCCGGACCTGGATGTCTTGAATCAAAGTGGCCAAACCGGACGAAGCCCCTCGTCGTGGAGCACGACGAGGGGCAAACCTGCGCATTGCATTGGAGCTGATGCAACGGTCGTGAGGATCGGCTATCGTTGCTTTAAGTACCGGAAGAATTCCGAATCCGGGCTCATCACCAGCAGTGACCCCTCTTTGAACACCCTCTTATAGGCCTCCATCGAGCGGGTAAACTCGAAGAACTTCAGATCTTGCTTATAGGCATCGGCATAGATCCGAAACGCCTTGGCATCGCCGCCACCACGCAGTTCTTCCGATTCTTTGTAGGCTTGGGCGAGGATAATCTCTCGGTCCTTTTCAGCTTCCGATCGAATTTTTTGCGCTTCCTCCGCGCCTTCGGCTCGATACTGTTTGGCTTGCCGCTCTCGTTCCGCCTGCATCCGGGCGAACACGGCTTTCTCGTTCTGCTCCGGCAAGTCCGCCCGTTTGATCCGAACATCCTGAATCTCAATTCCATAGACCGATGCCTTCTCGTTCGCGCGTTCGGTGACGACCCGCATGATATCGGCCCGTGTGCTGGAGACAATCTCCAGTAACTCGTGACGGCCCAACTCGACACGAAGCTCCGAATAGATGATATCGTTCAATCGTTGGAGGGCTCCGCGTTGGCTTTGGAAGGCCTGATAGACTTTCAACGGATCGGTGATCCGCCATTTGGCGAAATTGTCGAGTAGCAGGGTCTTTTTGTCTTGAGTAATGACATCCTGTGCATTCGAGTCGTAGTCCAGTAAGCGTTTCTCGAAATAGGTCACTTCCTGAACAAACGGTATCTTCATGTACAGCCCGGGCTCAGTGATATTCCGAACAGGTTTGCCAAGCTGGACGACGATGGCGGTCTGAATCACATCGACCACGAAGAGCGGTGAGGCGCCCAGTACGAACAGGGCGACGATCACGGCCAGGAGTGTGATGAGTAATCCCTGCTTTGTCATGATCGTGTCCCTCTCGGCCTGAGGGTAGGAAGCGGCTCTGGTCTAGGCTCCTCAAGTTCCGGTTGTGGCGCAGGTTTAGCTACGGGTGCGGAGGAAGATTTGGAGAGACGGTCGAGTGGCAGATATGGTAGCACTCGCTCGCCGCCCTTGCCGTCGATGATGACCTTCTCCACGTTGGGGAGGATCTCTTCCAGCGTCTCGATATAGATTCGCTTGCTAATCACATCTTTCGATTGTTGGTATTCTTTTAAGGTCGCGAGGAAACGATTCGTCTCGCCCTGGGCACGATTGAGGCGGGCCTGTGCGAACCCCCTTGCCTGGTTGACCCGCTCAGCGGCTTCACCTTTGGCCCTGGGAATGATGTCATTGCGGTACCCCTGCGCTTGGTTGATCAGCTTTTCCCGATCTTCCTTGGCGTTCGTGACGTCTTTAAAAGCGGCCGCTACCGCTTCCGGAGGATCGACGTCTTGAAGTTGGACGGCGGCGATCTGCACGCCAGCTTTGTACTGATCGAGGATCGTTTGGAGTAAGGTCAGCGTGTCTGCTTGAATTACGGCTTTGCCGGTAGTCAAGGCTTCGTCGATCTTGCTCTTGCCGACCACTTCTCGCATGGAGGCCTCAGCGGCTTTGCCGATGGTTTCATGGATATCCGCCACATTGAAGAGAAAGTCGCGGGCCTCTTTGATCTTGTACTGGACGATGAACTCGATGGCCAAGATATTCATATCGCCGGTGAGCATCAACGCTTCCTGGGGGACCATTTGCTGGCGGCCTTGTTGGGACGTGCGGAAGCCGACTTCCACCCGATAGAGCTTCTCAACTTTCGGCTGAAGAACGGTCTCAACGAACGGGATTTTGAAGTGCGGGCCAGGCTCGACGGCACGGACCGGCACGCCAAACCGTTTCACCACTCCCTCTTCATCGGGCGCCACGATAAACACGCTTTGCCACACCAGCAGGATCAGTAGACCGGCAATAATGATATTCCAGCTGCCGCCAGCGGGGAGAAGACTTTTCAACCCACCAGGTGGAAAGAGATCTTTCAGTTGCGACTGAGCCTGCTTGAGTGCTTCCTCAAGCGGGTCAGACTTCTTACCCCACGGATCTTTTGGGTCCCAGACCATAAATAATGATGCGTGCGTTGTATTGTTATTAATGACTGAAGATGAAGCGACAGCTTAACAGACTGAAGTGCCGGTGACAAGGCTAAAAGGTCTGGAGTGCCCTGGAAAGCAGGAAATAGGCGGCGCAGGCCAAACAGGCGGCGGCCGGAATCGTTATAAGCCAGGCCAGTACGATATCTCGTACTGTGGTCCAGCGAAGAGAACTGATCCCTCGCAGGAGTCCGATGCCGATGATCGCGGAGCTGCTGATATGAGTGGTTGAGACAGGCAAGCCGAACGTACCCGACAGCAGCACCAGCGACGACGTCGTGAGATTGGCAGATAAACCTTCTGCATGGTTCATCTTCGTCACTCTTTCAGCCAGTACCTCTGTGACGCGCTGCCCGCCCCAGTAGCTACCGATGCCCATGGCGAGTGCCACCCCGGTAAACGCGAGGATATGCCAGGTGGGACTTGGCCATGTTGTTATGGTACCGCCAAGCAAGAGCATCGCGGCAATCTTCGGGGCATCGTTGGTACCTCGTGCGAGCGAGGCGAGCCCACTGGAGAGCCAGTGAAGAGAGTCGAGGCCGATGGTGGGGCCGGATAATCCAGCCCGGTCGCATTGCGAGGGGACCGCGGCGACCGGCATGCCGATGCCACCTGCTTGAAAGAGAGTACGCGTGCCACCCTGTGGGTCGATCGTCACGAGCGCTCGATGGCTGGGCATGATGCACACACAGAGTCCCTCCCAGCGTTCGGCGATCACGGCCAAGAGAGGATGAAGCAGCATGGACAGGCCAAACGAAAGAATGGGGCTCAGCAACAACGGGAGCACGATTTTCATGGAGACAGTCGACCAGATCAGCCCATCGAGGCCAAACGCCAGCACGCCTCCGCCAACCAGCGAACCGGTCAACGCATGCGTCGTAGAGACTGGCAGTCCTGTCTTGGACGCGAAGAGCACCCAAAGGATTGCCCCACACAAAACCGCCGGGGCAAGGACTGCGGGAATCACCAGGCCCGGCTCGATGAAGCCGCTACTGAAGGTTTTGACCATGGCAGAAGCGACAAAGGCCGAAGCGGAGGCACCGAGCATGGTCCAAAAGGTTCCCCATGCGATAGCGGTCCCGTAGTTGGCGATCCCGCTGCCGACCAGGGTGGCGATGGCTTTCGACACGTCGTTGGTCCCGTTGGCAAAGGCCAGGAGGAGGATCAGAAAAAATATGAAGAGAGTCAGGTCCATCGGTGATCGGTCACGAAGTGGCTCCTCCGCACGAGGAACCCGAGCCTGCCGTGCAGCCGTAGCAATGGTTGTGGGTGACGATTCGGCGACGGTGGAGCTGAGTCGGGTCGAAGTCTCGGATATGGGACGGCACACTATGGTCAACCGGAAGGTCGAGCATTTGGTTGAAGTCGCAATCGTACAGTCGGCCATCCCAGCCAATCGAGAGGGTAGAGCGGCACATCACCCCGGTGGCAGCAGCGGGGTTGAATGCGTTGGCAAGGCGTGTCATGTACTGATCGTAGTTCCCACTCTCGACGAGAAACTCCAAGAACCGGCTGATCGGCATGTTGGTAATCGTGTAGAGTCGGTTGAATGCGATGCCGTGACGGCTGCGGAGTTCCTTTTTGAACTGGGCTTCAATGGCCTCCTGCTTCGGAGGCAAGAAGGCTCCCACCGGATTGTAAACAAGATTCAAGGCAAGGCCGCTGTCCGGTTGTCCGTAGCCGAGTCGATTCAAGAGACGGAGTGCGTGTATTGATTTCTCAAAGATGCCGTCCCCGCGCTGGGTATCGGTTTGGCTCGCTCGGTAGGATGGGAGCGAGGCGATGATTTCTACTTGATGACGTGCTAAGAACTCTGCGAGATCGGCCTGGGAAGGAAGCAGTAATACGGACAAATTACAGCGATCCATGACGTGCCGGTCGAGTCGACGGGCATGTTCAACCAGCCACCGAAAACTCGGGTTCAGTTCCGGTGCACCGCCGGTAACATCTACCGTGGGAATATCGGTTTGGGCAAGTGCGGCCACGCACAGCTCTGCGGTTTCTCGCGACATGATTTCGGTGCGGTCGGGCCCCGCGTCGACATGGCAGTGGCGACAGGTTTGGTTACAGAGTTTGCCGACATTGATCTGGAAGACTGTAATGCCTGTCGCATATAGGGGAGAGAGCCCGGCGTCAGCCAGTCGTGTCCCAAAGGGAAGACGAGGGCCACAGTCTGTTAGCCGTTTGAGCTGTTCAGACGGAGAGGCGAGCGGGCTTCGTTGTCCTACTAAGGTGAGTGGCATCGTTATGATCTCAGCGTCATCTGCAAGCCACGAGCCTTAGCTGTGGCCAGTACCGATTCCGGAAATCGTAGTTCGCAACAGCCAAAATCGAGGGCCTTCCCCCGCCGGCCGGCGAGCGCTCGCTGCATGACCGGGGTGATCCGATAGCACACTTGCTTCCCTTCACGAATCCCCTCTACCACACCGGAACCCCGAAGAATACGCAGGTGGTGAGACACGTGCGGTTGCGGACAGCCCAGTTCGCGGACGATATCACTAACGCACTTCTCTTCGACCAGCAGTGACTCGAGAATGCGCAGTCTCGTTTCATCGGCCAGGGCCTTCAGTACCGTGGCACATTGACGCGGGTTCAGAACATCCGTTTCCGATGCAGATTTCATCAGCAGCAGGCTCCATTCGGCGAGCAAGTCACAGCCTCCCCATTCACACGCTCACCGGCTCGATTCAAAATGGCAAAATGTGACCGGTACCCTTCGGCCTCCAAGACCGCTACAGTTTTGGAGCAGATCTCCAGCGGCTCTCCTCGACGATAGAGATGGTGGTCATCGTCTGTGGCTTCGATGAACGGGCCAGCCAGAAGCGCATAATGGCCTTGCCATGTGCATGGGGCTTCCGCTGGCAAGACGGCTGTCGAGCGTGGATCGTTGTCGCCGAATTGGACCGGATCGGTGGTCAGCAGGAAATGTTCAGTGAACGGAGCAGAGCTCAGCAACAGCGCCTCCTCCGGCTTGATCGGCATTGGAATGCCACGCTCGTAGACCGTGCCTCGTTCATCCGTCACTCGGCTGAAGGGACCGCGAAGAGTAGCGTACCGGACCGATAAGGTTGCCGCCGCTGGAGACAGCTTATAGCCGGTCAAGGTCACGGAGAAGAAATGGATGCCGTCGATCACTTGCCAAGGGGAGAATTTCACGAGATGAATCCCGAGAAACCCGGCTGCCGTCATGCTGTTCATGTAGTCGGTTAGCGTCAAGGCACCGGAGAGGCAATCTCCCCACTTCTGGGTATCATGGACGAGGTATTGTGGGACGGTCTGATCCGCGACGATATCAGAGATAGTAAACCGGCCACCGGGTTTGGCGACCCGATACATCTCCCGAAAGACCTTCCGTTTGTCCGGTGCAAGGTTGATCACGCAATTTGAGATGATCAGGTCGATGGTGCTGTCTTCTACGGGCATTGCATCGGCGAGGCCTTTCCGGAACTGCACATTTGAATGGGAATAACCGAGGTTTGTGGCCACGACTGCCGCGTTCTTCCGTGCGATCTCCAGCATCGTATCGGTCATGTCGAGGCCAATCACCTGTCCTGAGGGACCGACCAGGCGCGAAGCCTCAAAACAATCGATGCCGCCGCCGGACCCGATGTCCAAGACGGTCTCCCCGGCCTTCACGGTCTGAAGGCCGGCCGGCGTGCCGCAGCCGTAGGAGATCCTGAGCACTTCTTCGGGGATAAAGGTCCTGAGATGCCCCATGTCGTAACTGGTGGGGCAGCACATCTGTTCGCCGGTACTGGCGGATTTGGCATAACGGTCGCTGACCTTTTGTGTAATTTCATCTGTGGGCATAGCCGGCCTTCTCCTTCTGAGTGACGTATGGAGCTGTGTCTATGTATCAATCCTTCCGATCGACGTCAATCCGGTTCTTGGTGGAACGTCCGATCAAAGGGTGGCCAGCAGCACAGAAGAGGAGCCTTGCGCCTGTAACTCGGCTGATCCGGACGACATGTTCATTGCATGTCCTCAAAGGAAATTGCAGCATGAGTAACAGTCGTCTGGGAAATGGAATTCTTACAACAGGCCCCTCAGAAGAGAAGCGTCACTTTGTCTTTATCACGAAAATCAGGAAAGCTCTTCGGGGGGGGGGGGGATAGAAGCTCTTGATGGCCTTCACCGGATGGGAGGGTGCTGAATAATCCTCCCGTCCTTCAAAGCTTCCGCCAAAGAAAGGGTAAAGAACAGTCTGCGTAAGTTGTACTCAAGCTCGGCAAACGAGTTTCCCTCGGCCCAGAAGTCGGGGTACCTGCGTAGACAACCAAGCCACCGCTCCTCATCCTCCAGGAAATAGTAGTTCACCTCTTGAATCGGAAATGTGCCTGAGCCCTGAGCAGCCGGATGGGTGTGCCGGTCGATGTCATGTTGTAATGCCATACTAAATTCGAACACACGATCGTCGTATGGTCAAGCAACCGTGGAAACCAAAGGCAATGGCCGATTCACGGAGTTTATCGAGAGGCGAGTGGGAACAAGTCAGAGGCTGAATGGCGCTTCTACTCAGCGATTACTGATGATTGCAAAGAGGAGCTGTTCAACCCGGGCTCGTCGCTGGATATACGCTTGCGACACGGGTCGGGACATGGTGGGGGTCTGGCTGTGGTGCCGGTCATGTTCTGTGGTCAGGCACTGGTCCTGCTCCTGCTCTCCGGATTGAGCGGAGAACTCTTGGTGCAGTTGCCACAGCTTGACCTGGAGTTCTTCGAACGACTCGCCCTGGACTTCATACTCAGGGTAGCCTTCCAGATAGCCGCGCCAGCCGTTGTCGTCTTGCCAGAGGATGTATTTAGAGGAGCGCATCAGAGAAAGTATAGCCGGAGTTTTCATATGCGCAAGTGAAGAGGGGAAACAAAAACTAGAATGGACACAAGCGATGCACATGGCAGGAAAACCAACGACTTAGACTCAGCATTCATTTTGCTTGCTGAACGCTTTGGACGCGTGCTTTCTGGTCATGCGTTCGCATTTAAACGATCCTCAGGAATGGAATGAGACAGATGGGCGAATCAGGGGTTGCCGAGCAGCTTTAAAATGCGTCTTGCGAGGTGTTCGTTGATTTCTGGGTGGTGAGGAATAGCCTGAGACATCTACATGAGGGGGTTGTGATACCAGTCATGCTTTCCACCATAACAAACAAGGATGCAACCGCCGGCTTCGAGCTCTCGGATGAGGTATTTGCGCTTCACCGGAGGGTCAGCTCGGCGAGTTTTCGCACTCCAGGAATTTCGCCACTGGTGAGATCACGGTATAGGTCGCGCAGATGGTCTTGCAGATCCTCGATCGACTCCCCTTGCGTCCAGTAATCTGGGTAGTCCTGCAGGTAGCCAAGCCACTGACCTGTATTCTGCCAATAGATAAACTTTATGGATTCCATATTAAGGCTATTCTAACAGGAGACTATATGTGTGGAAAGGGGAGTGACGGATCGGGACAGGTCAGCATGTGCAAGATCGGCTACCCCGACCTATGCCATGAGGAAAAATGTACGTTTCCCCGTACAGGCAATGATGACTTCCATATACACTCGGTGTAGGAATTATCGCGGTAAATGAGGTAAGCACAATTCTGAAGTCCTACCATTTCACGATTTGGTCTGAAATTGTCGAATGAATTGCAGCTTGTCCTGCCTGTCGCGAACGCTTCAAGCGGTGTGTTCTGGTTGTGTTTTTCCTCCGTGCTAAACTTCTCACATGAGAGCTTCTAGTAGTCCTAAGACCGTGAAACAATTTCAGCGCAGTCCATGGCCATTCCAGGCAACTTTTCAGACTCCCCTAAATGATCTTGAACGATTTGTTTCGACGTTCGTTTCAGCCCATCACTCTATACAGAGTGGTTGTGTGACGATCGATGACTATATCTTTGAACCAAAGACACTGAATGCTTTTCTTGCTCAGTATTCTGTGTCAGCTGTTCTCACGCACGACATTTCTTTGGAGGCAGAGAGTCAGCAACAGGTCGAAGCTTTGCTACGAGCTACCTTGGCTGACTGGGGCGACTTCTTGTTCATTCCTTCTCCCAAACGGTTCGCGATTTATGCCGATCACGACGAATACACAACCTTCTACGCAAACACCAAAGGCAACCTAAGCAAGATAGTCCATGCACTAAAGGAGAAGAGATTCGAGCAGGTTGACGACTATGAGAGGACTTTCAGATAGCGTAACGGGGTCCGGCTTCAACTGCTGCCGGTCGTGAGATCGTCAAGCGGCGGACCTTTGGCTCGCGAACAAGAGGGACAAGATTTTTATCAACACATTCTTGTGCTTTCCACTTGGCGTGCTGTGTACATGCTAGGGCCATGGGCTCTCAGTCTTAATTCACGAAATTACGTCTATATCTCCACTCCTTTTTCCATCCAGGTAAGTCTCCATTCTAGTTTCATGACCCATGGTGGAAGATAGTCATTACAATGGCTCACAAGTTGTCTGTCTTCGGAATCAGTGGTCGGACTGGGCATGAACTTGCCAGGATTGCCGGCATCAAGGGCTGGGAGGTTTATGGACTTGTGCGCTCGACGAGTGAGGGTGAAGGCGCCATCGTTCATGGCCGGATCGTGCGAGGCAATTTTGAAGACTTCGATCGAGTCGTTGAAACCATTGCCGATAGCAAAGCCGTCTGTTGTGTGATTGGTCCACGGCCTCCTTATGCCGATGTCTTCTGTGCAACTGCGACTGCGGCGATCATCACGGCAATGAAGCAAACAGGTTGCACGCGCTTGGTCTGCCAAACTGGTGCGATGATCGGACCTGCGCCAAACCGATCGCACCCGATGGAGTGGATGGCGCGGAAATTGCGAGATGGCATCCTCAGGCTACTGGAGATCGGGAAGAGCAGGAGCGCCTTGTCGAATCGAGTGGGTTGGACTGGACGATCGTGAAACCGCCACGATTGACCAATTCGGCAACGCGAGGGCGAGTCCAGGCCAGTGCTTCTCTTCGAGTGGGACTCTTATCCAAGATCAGCCGCGCCGATCTTGCGGCGTTCATCTTCGACGAGATAGAAGCCGGACACTTTGTGAGACAACGAATCTTTGTGAAGGGCTACCGCTTCGCATGACTCTCAAGTACAAGGGCATATCGGTGCGCTTCCACACCGAGGTTCCGATGGACGTCGGTTGTTAATTTGTCGTGAAAGAGTCGACAAGAATGACTTTCGTCGCTACATTGCGAAATCGACGTTCTGAACATTCCATTGTGACCCTCAATCGATCGAAGGGAGGAGGCGAATGATGATGCCAACCCAGACACCGACAGATGAACAGTTAAAGGAGCAAGCGATCAGGCAAGCGCTTTCAGGCGATACGATCGGCGCGCGAGAAACCATCAGCGGAGTGGTCGACAGGCGATATCTCCGGGATGCCTGGCAAATGATGCTCTTTATCGAATCGGAGCGAGGGAATGTCCAGGCCGTGAAAGATACGATTGTCTCGTGCCCGGATCGATCATTGTTGGCAAGTCACTTCTATCTGGAGCTTCCGCAAGTATTCGTCAAGGCCGGGGATCGATCCGGAGCGATCGAGATCGCCAAGGCAATGGGCGAGGCCGGCACGCTGCCGCTCATCGGGGTTGCCGCCCATCTTGCGCAGGACGGGGATGTCGCAGGAGTGCGCGAAGCGCTATCCAACCTGGAGGACGAGGACTTGAGAACCATGATTCTGCGGAAGGTGAGCACCCTCCAACCGAAAGCCGAGCGATTCGACACGCGTAGTATGCAGGGGAAGAAGACCGCTTCCGATACGCTGGCTGCCTGACCAGTCTTACAACGAAGTTCACGCGTGCTCATCTCTCTTGACTCTTGCCTGCTGGATGTCTAGCTTACCCCATTGTTATCATCTAGCCGGAGTCGATACATGAATCCGAATAAAGCTCTCTGGGAAAAAGGCGACTTTACTCGAATTGCGATGAGCATGAGAGAAAGTGGCGAAGCGTTGGTCCAACAACTTGGAATCAGGCCAGGGCTCAAGGTGTTAGATCTTGGGTGTGGCGACGGTACGACAGCCGTGCCAGCGGCGAAACTTGGCGCAGAGGTTTTGGGTGTCGATATCTCAAGCAACTTAGTACAGGCTGGAAACAAGCGTGTGCAAGAGCAGGGACTCGCCAATCTCGTGTTCCAGGAAGGCGATGCGACAAACTTACACGAGCTGAATGACCAGACGTTTGATCTTGCTATGAGTATTTTTGGGGCTATGTTTGCACCGAGACCATTCGATGTGGCCAGAGAGATGGTGCGAGTGACGAAGCCCGGTGGACGGGTTGTGATGGGGAACTGGATTCCGAACGATCCGACGTTGGTCGCTCAAATTCTGAAAATCAGCGCCGCGTACGCTCCTCCTCCACCAGAAGGGTTCATCAGCCCTATGACATGGGGCATTGAGAACCATGTAGTCGAGCGATTTACCGGAGCCGGAGTGCCGGCAGAACGAATTGCATTCGCCCGGGAGACCTACATCTTCAACTACCCTGGCACGCCATCGATGTTTGTGGATACCTTCAGACGGTACTACGGACCTACTATGAATGCGTTCGAATCTGCTGAAAAGAACGGGCGAGCAGATGAGTTGCAGCAGCAGCTCGAGGGATTATTCGAGACCCAAAACCGAAGTTTGACGAAAGGGACGACCTCCATCCCGGCGACGTTTCTACGGGTGACCGTGTCCGTGTGATCGTTCGTTCTGCCCAATAGTCGGGCGTGACAGAAAGGAGCTGGGCTGTGTTATCCCGTGAGATCTGCTCATGATTTCTGCTTGTCCCACACTGGCCGGACGAGTGTGGCCGTGGATTGGGGTCTATACTCTGTGCGCGTGAGTCTCTGTTACCATTCTATAGCTCTGACGCACCTTCCTTGTGAATGATCTGACTCGACAGCTTAAGGAACGGTTCGGGTTTGCGACGTTTCGTCCAGGCCAGGAGGAGGTCATCCGCGCCGTGTTGGCCGGGCGCGATGCCTTGGCTGTCATGCCGACGGGGCAGGGAAAATCCTTGTGCTACCAACTGCCGGCGACGCTTCTGCCGGGGCTGACTCTGGTGATTTCTCCGCTCATCGCGCTGATGCAAGATCAAGTGACGGCTATGCGGCAGCGGAAGATAGCGGCGGCGGCATTTCACTCCGGCCTCACGACATTGGAGAGGAACCGTGTGATGCAGGACCTCCATCACCGGCGAGTGCAGTTGCTGTATCTGGCGCCTGAGCGAATGCAGCATGAGGGGTTTCTCCAACTGTTGCGCTCACTCTGGGTTTCGCTGCTGGTCGTGGACGAAGCGCATTGCATTTCTCAGTGGGGGCATGATTTCAGACCAGACTTTCTCAAAATAGGTCGCCTTCGCCGGGAACTCACGAGCCCACCCTGCCTGGCCCTGACCGCCACGGCCACGGCTCGCGTGCAACGCGATATCTGCCAACGGCTTTCGCTTCGAGAACCGTTTCAACTGGTCGCCGGGTTTCGACGGGCAAACCTGGCTTTTTCGGTTCATCTTTGCCGGTTTCGTCAAGAGAAGCTGGCCATGCTGGGACATCTGGTGTGCGAGGTGGGAAAGGGGACGATCCTCGTCTATTGCGCGACTCGTCGAGCCGTGGAGGAGGTAGCTGCCTGGTTGGAACAATCTCAGACGGCTGTCGGCTACTATCATGCCGGTCTCTCTGATGAGGAACGTCGGCTTGTGCATGACAGTTTTCGGCGGAGCGCTCTGCGAATTCTGGTTGCCACGAATGCGTTCGGTATGGGCATCGACAAGCCAGATGTCCGCTTAGTCGTCCATTTTGATATACCGGGAAGTCTCGAAGCCTACTATCAGGAAGCCGGCCGCGCCGGCCGCGATGGGCGCCGTGCCGCCTGTGTCCTGCTGTTCCATGAGCGTGACGTGGCCACGCAGGACTACTTCATCGAGCAGGCTTTAAAAGATTCCGAGGGTGCCGATCGCGCCGGACGAATGAGGACGCTTTTACAAGAAATGCTGGGGTATGTCTCGACATCGACGTGCCGTCAGCTCGCCATTCTCGAGTACTTCAGCGACGAAGCTGAGCAGGCCTTGGGCTCGTGCGGCTTGTGCGATCGCTGTTGTGTGGCGCCGGTCAGACAACCTAGCCGGACGGTTTCTCAGGAGACTGTTTCGGCACGAGACGTGTTGGAAACGGTTTCCTGGTGTGGAGGGCGGTTCGGCCTGAATCGCATCGTCGACATCCTTCGTGGAAGTCGTTCGAAAGCGCTGCTTACTTGTGGGGCCGACACCTGTCCGACCTATGGAATCTGTCGTGTGCAGACGAAACCGTCGGTTACCACTCGAGTGAAAAGCCTTATCAGTTCAGGTCATCTTCAGATCGAAGGCACGGAGTATCCCACGCTTGCTGTAACGCGCAAAGGACGAGAGGTACTGCAAGGGATCAGCGAGGTAGCGTTGGAACAGGTCGAGGACCAACAGCTGACTGGATCAGTGCAAAGGCTTCGGCGTTCACCAACCCCTATGGCGGGTATCCCTGAGGCTCTGCCGCCGGATCGACAACTTGTTGAACGGCTCAGACAACTCCGCTCGGAACTGGCCGAGGAAGAGGGTGTTGCGCCGTTCCTTATTTTCCATGACAAGACGTTGAAGGCGATCGCCGGTTTCAAGCCAGGGACAACCGCGGCGCTGCTCGAGATTCCAGGCATCGGCGAGATGAAAGCGGAACGGTATGGTCGGCGAGTGTTGGCGGTGGTCAATGGGGAGCGATAGACTGATGATACTCGCGTGGAGACAAAAGGATTCTGGTCTGAGAGAGTTCTTTACCCGTGCACCTTTCGCATCGATGTATCGACACCAGTCTACTCGGTGAATTAACGGGGATGCTCAGTCGAACGACAGATGCGTTGGCCATCGTCCGATCTGTCACTCCCCTGAGCGAGAGCGTAAGGACCCTGTTGTGAGGTCGTCGAGTCCTTTCGTCCAATGCTCTGCAATGACGATGGCCATAGGACTACTGGACTATATGCGTCTCCAGCCTTCCCCGATAAACCTGGCGGAGCACTCTCCGTAGGCAGCGAGGTGGCCTCTAGGCAGCCACCGCTGGTCTGTTCACCTTTGTTGTCAGACGCGTCGTGAGTCGCCTGGCTCTTCGAGCACGTTGGGTTGTGCGATTAAAATGGATCAATGGATCCACGATATTGCCACAGGCAAGACACCGCATAGCCTGCATCCACATCGGTAGATAGCTCTCCTGCATATCGAGTAAATGATCCGCAACCATGAGTCCATTGCATCGTGCGCATTTCATATCCGTCCCTCCTTCGTTTTCAGACGAGCCGCTCTGCGCGTCGTCATGATGTACTCGTGTCCATACGCAATGATGATGCCAGTAGGGGCGCTGATCTGTTCCGTCGGCGAAGATGCTTGAAGGATGTGCCACTTAGGCGGATTTCTGATATCCGATCAGTGGCGACGACGGCATGGAGTCCGTGCCGAACGTATCTATACTGATACGTCCAAAGAGACAAAACGATACAGGTCTAGATATAGGGAACCCGTCCTTGCGTGACCCGGTAGGAAGGGTTCTGTACATGTCATTGACGGAATTGTCTCGGGTCCCGATAATGCCCATAACTGCCGCATCCCTGGATACTCAGAATAGGGGGACAGAGAACCATGGTGGGGGAAAAGCGAGTGACGCGACGCGTAATCTTGACGTGCAGTGGGAATGTAGTTAGCCCTCGATGACGCTTACCCAGCTTGCCAAGGTGCTCCTGGTTCAGGCTTGTGAAGAACATGATCCCGATCACAAGTTTATCTTGCGGTATGAACGAGAACCCTCTCGCCAGCGAAACGATCCACGAGACGATGCCTCCGCTCAAGATCCCGCGGGTGCTGGGGAGGTTCGGGTTATTGAACGGGCTGAACGAATCTCCGAGCGATTGACGCAGAAATATCCCGCACTGACCTCGGCGTTTGCAGTGCTACAGATCAAGATGCCGCTTGCGCTGCTGATCGGCTGTGCTGTGGTGGGAGGCTTTCTCGCTGATCCTATCGGACCAGCCGGCCACATCAATCTTCTGAATTTTCCTCTCCTCACGCTCCTTCTTTGGAATGCGGTCGCCTATGTCGGTTTGCTCTACAACAGGATTCTGCCCCGATCATCACGAGATCGATCGCAACCAGGGTTGCCTGGCTTGGTGGAATGGCTCATAGGTCTTGATATGAAGAGGCGGCTTAACAGACTTAGCTCCGACCCTACCCAGGGTCTTGAAGAAGCGCAATGGATCGCTGCCTCGCTTGCCTCCTATGCAGGGCGCTTTCTGCACAATGTTCGAGATCTCTTGATCACCCATGCCCGTAACTTGCTCCATGTGGCTGCGGCAGCGCTGGCGATCGGTGTGATAGTCGGGCTCTATCTGCGCGGATTCAGTTTCCTCTATAAGGCGGGGTGGGACAGCACGTTCATGGAGGCTGAAGGGGTCTACAGCTTCCTCTCCATCCTCTTTGCACCGGCCAGCTGGCTCTTGGCAACTCCGGTCCCTGATGTAGAGGCCATCGCCGCCCTCCGCGGGACGGCCAAGGCCAACGCGGCGATCTGGATCCATTTCTGGGCGGTGACGACGGTGTTGTTCATTATCCTGCCACGAACGTTGCTGGCTGCGGCTGCTATGATGCGTCAGACCCGCCTGGCCACTGCTATGCACCTGCCGAGCGACGAACCGTACTTTCGGCGTCTGCTGAATCCTTATCGTGGAAAGGGGTTGCACGTGGAGGTGCTGGCCTATAGTCATCGCGTGAAGGAAGGGGATGATCGGCTGGTAGTATTTCTCAGTGATGCCTTCGGTGTGTTGGCAGACATTCACGTTGAGGCCTCGGTTCAATATGGCCAACGTCCTCCACATTTTTCGATCGATTCTGATCGAGGTCTCTGCGCCGTTGCTCTGTTCAATGTGGCTCAGGCCCCTGAAGAGACTCACAGCGAATTTTTGGAGGAGTTGAAAGCCACGATTCAAAAGAGAGGCCGACCGAATATGCTACTGGTCCTATTGGATTGCGGAGCGTACTCACAAATCGACCATGAGAAGCGTCTGAAGGAACGGTGTCAGGCCTGGGCCACACTCGCCAAGGAGTGTGGCTTGCAAGCCCTGATATACCAGGATCCTTCCACCTCACCGGACAGAGAGCTCCATACGTTATCCGAATGTTTGTGGCCAGGTGATTTTCGGGGGAGAGCGTGAGTACCAAGAAGTCGCAGATCGCCCTCTCGTTGATTTCCCATACGAATATCGGGGAGACCACGCTGGCCAGGACGCTACTCCGGAAAGATGTCGGGCTGGTCGCCGATCGAGCCCACGTGACGCTTGAAAATCAAAAATACATGGTGCTCGAAACGGAGGCAGGGGAGTCCCTGCAACTCTGGGACACTCCCGGCTTTCCCAACTGTCAGAAGATTCTCTCCCGCGTACAGGGCGCCAAGAACCCCATCCTGAGAATTTTGACGGATGTGTGGGACCGATTTCGCGATCGACCCTCTTGGTGTGCCCAACAGGCGGTGCTGAACGTTCAGCAAGAAGCGGACGTCGTGTTGTATTTAGTGAATGCGACCGAAGAACCGACCATGGCTGGGTACATCGCTTCGGAACTGCAACTGCTCGAGTGGATCGGGAAGCCCGTCATCGTTCTCCTGAACCAGACCGGCCCACCCAAGGAACGCGACGAGCAACAGCGTCTTGAACAACCCTGGAAGGCCTATTTCGCTCCCTATGTTTTTGTGAAAGGTGTGCATAGTCTGGATGCGTTCAGTCGCTGTTGGGTGCAAGAAGGGATTCTTTTCGAGGCCATTCAATCACACCTGCCTCCGGACGACCGTCAACTCATGACTCGATTGATCTCCGCCTGGCAGAGGGCTAATCTCGCCTTGTTCCATACGGCCATGGAGCAGTGGTCCATCGTAGTGGCACGAGCCGCGAGCGCTCGAGTGATGACCAAGGGTGATGGTTCGCCGATGGAGGTGCAGAAACAACAGGCTGTCGATGTCCTTTTGCGCGAGTTGGTGAACGAGGTTGGGGCGACGACTAAAGCAGTTATTGCGTTACATGGTCTAGAAGGCGATGCAGTTGGCGTCATCCAAGCCAGAATGGAACACGTTGAAGTACAACGAGGCTCTCAAGGGATGGATGAAGCGACGCTCAGCGGCACAGCCATTGGCGGGATTGGCGGAGCCTTGACCAGCGGAGCCTATGCCGGACTCCACCTAGATGCTGCGACAGGCGGGGTCAGTATGGGGCTGTTCACCGTGGCCGGGGCGGTCGTCGGAGGCGTCCTTGGTTTTCTCGGAGGAGAGGCGTGGGCGGAACGGAAGACCAATCACACCCAGGCCCCGGTGATCTGGTCGGATGACTATCTTGACGTACTGGCCCAAGACGTGATCATCAGGTATCTCGCGATTGCCCATTTCGGTCGAGGTCAGGGACAGTATGTTGCGGATCCGGAAGATCCTCGGTTCTGGGTCGAGAAGGTGAAGGACTCAGTCTCCAAGCACCGCCCTACGTTTCATCAGCAATGGACAGGTCTTCGTCAACGAGAGCCTACTTCCAAGCTGGAGGAGAATGCAAAGCCACTCACCACGCTCCTGACCTCAATCACGCTCGAACTGCTCTGGAACACCTATCCCGCCTCCAAACCTTTTCTCGACCGCGTTTGATCAGAACAAGGGCCTGCTTAATGTGCATGGCTTGACCGTGTCCGGCGAAACTGGCATGCTCCGCTCCCTTTTTTGATGGGCTGAAGGACAACCTACGCGTCTTCTTTGAGAAAGGATCGCCCCAGATGTCTACCACCTGTCGAGTCTCGATCGGGCTTTGCCTCGTCTTTGCCTTGGGCTGCGCGCCTGTCCAGGCAGCCCCGCAGAACCTCTGCACCCTATTTACGACCAATGAAGTCCAAACCTTGCTGGGAACCGCGGTTGAGTCGGGGGAAACAGCGGCGATGGGAACGGGTTGTCAGTGGTTCGGGAAGGACGAAGAGTCGTATGCAATCATACAAGCCGTCGGCCCTGACTTCTGGGTCGATCCTCAGCAGGCTCCAGGCTATGAGCCGATTCCCAAACTCGGACAGCGTGCGTACTCTCACCCAGATTTGGAAGGTGGATGGCGTGCCATGGCCTTGACGCCTGATGCTGCGATCTCTGTGGTCATGATCGGGAAAACGGCCACACGTAGTAACACCATCTCCCTAATCCGTCAGGTCCAAGAGCGACGTGGAAAGGGGAAATGAGAGGATCGGTTCTCGGTTGACAATCGGTTGAGTCACGTCCGAGAATCCTTCCCGACATGCCTGCCAAGGAAATCCCGATCGTCAACCAGGCGACTGTAATTCCCGTTCAAAAAGACGACGAACCCACGTTTCCGCCGTATAAGGGGCCGGCCTTCTTATCGTATGGGTTTAGGCCGTTCTTTCTTGGCGCGGCTTTGTTCACCGGTTTGGCTGTTCTTGCCTGGGTGGCCCTCTTCGCAGGTAGGGTGTCGATGGATTTTCTCTATCCTCCTCGAGAGTGGCACGTCCATGAAATGCTGTTCGGATACTTGCCCGCCTTGATCGCCGGATTCCTGTTGACCGCTATGCCCAACTGGACGGACCGGATGCCCTTGAGAGGGACGCCGCTGCTGTTATTGTTTCTGCTGTGGCTCGGAGGGCGGCTTCTCATGGCGTTTCCATTGGCAGGGGTAGCAACAGTCGCCGTCATCGATGGGGCCTTCCTGGTCATCTTGGCAGTCTATGTCTGGCGGGAGATTGCTGTAGCAGGCAGTTGGGATCGGACACCGATCGGAATCCTGGTCAGCTTGTATGCCTGTGCCAATATCCTCTTTCATCTCTCAGCGTTGCGTGGTTCGCCCACAGACTCGCCTGAACGCTTCGCCTTGTCGGTCATGACGCTGATGTTGACCATTATCGGTGGGCGGCTTGCGCCTACCTTCGCTCGAGAATACCTAGAGGATCGGAACAGGTCTCCCTTGCCAGAGGTCTTCTCTCGAGTCGATGGTGTTGCAATTGTCTTGGTCCTGCTAGGGGTGGTGGTGTGGAATATTCAGCCGGAGAGTCTCTGGGCAGGATCCTTGCTGATCGTGGGAGGGATTGCGAGCCTGATCCGATGGCTGCGCTGGGGAGGGTGGAGAACCTGGCGGGAGCCATTGGTGTTGATTCTTCACATCGGCTATGCCTGGATCGGCTTGTTCCTCGTCGCCCTTGGCGCGTCGATTCTTGGGGTCGGATTTACTCCTGAAAATGCAGTGCATGTCTTGACCACCGGCGCGATGGGCACGATGACGTTGGCGGTGATGACTCGCGCGAGCTTGGGCCACACCGGACGACCTCGACATGCAGATCGGCTGACCGTGGCGATTTACCTATTCGTCAACGTTGGAGCATTGCTGCGGGTTTTTGCTCCGAATCCCGATAATCCCTCCGTTCTCACCCATACCATGCTGGGCCTGTCGGCTCTCACCTGGAGCGGGGCATACTTACTCTTCGCGTTCCACTACGGGCCATACCTTGTCGGCCGAAGCCTTGATGAATAGAGATTTTTGACGAACAATGAATGGCTGTCTCTCGACGAGGGATCATGGGCGAAATCTTAGACGGGGTGGCGTCCTATTGATCTGTACGGTATTATGGATACCTGAAGAGAAGCTGAGCTGCCAAAGGAGCCTGCCTTATCTAAGCAGGTTGTTCAAAATGGCCGTTCAGCAAGGCCCGAGCCGAAGATCTTTGAGGATGTTCAAAAAGAGGTCTTCTGGCAAGGCCGCAACGAGCGAAGAGGGGAGGCGTACTGTGGTACGTACGTTGAGCCTCGGAGCAAAGTGAGAACGTAGCCAGAAGCCTTTTTCAACATCCGACGGAAAGGGGGCGACCGGTTTCGACGGGGATACTGAGGTCACTGTCGCATGTCGAGCTCTCGGGAACTCGTAAAAGTCCGAGAAAAATGCAACTGCCAATCAAGAACGCGAACCCTTGACGATCTCATCCACACCGTGCATGCCGGCGCCGTGGAACGCATCCGACCGATGACGATGGCGGGTTCGGCCAACATTCTAGGCCTCATTCCGGTCATGTGGGCGACGGGGACGGGGGCGGATGTGATGAAACGGTTGGCCGCGCCGATGGTCGGCGGGGTGCTCTCCGCCATGCTTCTCACGCTGTTGGTCATTCCCGCGATTTATACGTTCTGGCGGTGGCACTCAGACGTGAAAACGTGGGGAACCAGGGAATGATGAGAGCGACCAATAAGCCCCTACTTGGGGCCGTCGCCCTGTCGGGTCTCCTGCAGGCCGCCATTGTGCTCACTCCACCGCTGCATCCGATATTCAACGTCGTGCCATTTGACGCAGAACATTGGCTGCTCGCTGGTGGCATTGGGGTCTTACCTCTGATCGCTATGGAAATCTGGAAAGCAGGGTTCCGCAAGCGGCACATATCTTAAGCGATATCCAATCTCAGCCTTTTGTAGCGCTACAGGTTTCCATGAGGAACCCCGCCCTTACAGGCAGGGTCTCCTTACCATTCAAGCTTCGCTTGACCCGTCTCCTGCTTGCCCTGGTGCCACAGATACTGGCGAATCGTGGCCTCGTTGATGCCCAGGTTTAGCTGGAGGTGGACCGGACCGAAAGCCTGAGAAGAGCGTGGGCTCCACTGACAGAAGGCGAGAGCCGACTAGAGCCATTCAGCCCAGGGCCGAAATATTCTTGGCCTCAATCTCAAAATGTCCTATTCGTTAGTGTCGCTTCTTTCAAACTCATCCTCATTCGTGTGCTCTCACTCATAAATACTTCCAATTCCTGATCTGTGCATCCTTGCATCTGGCGCGGCGATTTGGTTACTGCTCCTTCGTCTTGCGAACCACTTTCGATGAAGGAGCCATCATGACTAAACACCGAGTGAATTCCTCACCCCAAAACTCCTGACTCCTCCTGATCACTCCTGAGCACTCAAGAGCAGAACAGGACTATTTCCACCGGCCTGAGCACCCGCGTAGGGTCTGCCCATGCCACAGCGCGTCATGAAAGGACAGCAATGAAAGCTAGATGGTTGACGGTCCCTGAACTCGCCGCCGTGTTGCAACTCAGTGTGGTGTCCGTCCGTCGCGCCTACTGGAAGGGGCACCTCCCGGTGATCCGCATCGGGCGCATGGTCCGCTTCGACCTCGACCAGGTGCGCCAGGCGATCCAAAAGAACGGGCATGGACCACTAGGAACCGTCGACAACCTAGCGGGAGTGACCCGCCGCGCGCCCGGCGGCGCCAGCCGACGGCGCGACGGGCAGCCCAGCCCCCGACTAGTCAAACGGGGGCGCAAATTCCAACCAAGAAGTCGGAGGGACGTATGAGTAGCTGGGAGATGTCGATCGGATGGCTTCGGTTTACCGTTCCCTCTTCTACGGTGGAGATCCTTAAGCGAGTACTCGGTGAGGGGGACTGGATCCGAGATGAGAAGGGCTATGAAGGGTACCGGGAGGTCTGGATCTGTCGCGGCAATGACAGTGGCTTTGGCCGGATCGCGACGGGGGCGAAACGCGCGCCTCGCGAAGTCCATGTCGATCTCTCTCAAGAACTCATTAGCCACTGGACGTACGAGAAGTTTCACAAACTCGCCGAGTGGGTCTTCGATCAGAAGGGGCACTTTGGCCGGATTGATGTTGCGCTCGATGATCGCGTCGGGGTGATCGATGTCGACGGCGTCTATGAAGCCGTGGCCAAAGGCCACTGTGTCTCACATTTCCGGCAATGCCAGATCATTGGTGGACTTGATGTGCCTACAGGGGCCGACCGGGGGAAGACACTCGCGTTGGGGTCTCGTCAATCGGAGAGCTATCTCCGGATCTATGACAAGGCCGCGGAACAACGGGCCAAAGCAAAACCAGTCGAGGGACCCTGGATGCGCTGGGAAATGGAATGGAAGCGCGAACGGGCGCAGGCCGTGGGCTTGGCCTTGTCCACGCTCGATCAGGAGTCGTTTCAGAAATATATCGTCGGCGTCTTTCGCACCGCCGTGGATTTCCGCGACTGTACCAGAGCGGACGATCCCAAAGATCGTTATTACGCGCCGATCCTCCCCTGGTGGAAAGTCCTCACGGAGGGCATGGCCGGGGCGAAACTCGCGATCGTGCAGGCAGTCAAGACCATCGAACAGGTCAAACGCTGGGCCGAGCGGAGCTTGGCGCCCACGTTGAGCCTGCTCTGTGCTCACCCGGACGCCGGGGAACGCTGGCTCGTCCGCACGATCGTCGACGGGGTAGATCGCTGGCGCAGCAAACACCTGGCACTCCTCCAAGGGGGAAAGACACTCGAAAAAGCGAAACACAGGTTGCAGTGGTGGAATCCCCGAGAGGGATTCTCGGCAGCCTATGGCACAGGGATGAATGAAGCAAGCCCTGCATGAACGACACAGCTCATCACAAGGAGCACGGTATGAAGCACGTCTCGGGACAGACGGTGAAACTGCTCAATGAAGAACGGGCCCTCCTCATGAGCCTCGCGGCCAAACGGGATGTGACCTACTCGGATGTGCTCCGCATCGGGCTCTACCAACTGGCGGCGACAGAGGGACTGACGAGGCAGGTCATGCAGGCGGTGCACGCGCGGGTGGACCATCTCCGTCAGATGGAGGCGGGCTGGGACCGCATGCGACTGGAGCCGACCACTCATCCATCTCACACAGACATCATGCACACAGGAGGGGTCTGATGGCGACACATCCGCCGAATCCAGTGCGTACACGAGCAGGCGTTCGAAGAACCCACATGAAGCCGTCCGGGGTGGACGGTGAACGACGAGTCCTCTGCCGTCACTGTCACAGAGGGGTGTTGACGCTGTTCATGTGTGGCCCACGATTGCGTGGCCGTTGTCAGGACTGCGGCGCCGTGTGGGTCTACTTATGGTCCTGCACCAAGCAGGGCTGGTTTCCATGGTCCAACTCACAATCAACCAATTCACATCTTAACCAGGAGGTATGACATGTCAAAGTTTGTCGCAACGTGCGTGGTGATGGGCGTGAAATCAAGACCGAGTCAAGACGGCACCCGGACTTTCCGGAACGCCGTGCTCTATTTCGAAGAAGACACGACCACCTTGGAAGCCAATATCTCCGAAGACCACGAGGCCCTCTATAAGCAGATGGAAGCCAACAAGATGAAAGCGGCCCAGGTGACGGTGAATCTCCGGGAGTTCAAGGGCCAACGGTTCATCGATGTGACGGGCTATCAACCTGTGACTCAGGGGGCGGCAGCCAGCTCACACGGGCACCCCAGTAAGTAACGAGATCCCAGACATCCCATGGTCTTCACGGATCTGACGCTGGAGCAGCAACTCACATGGCTTCTGTTCTTCCTCGCCTGTTTTTTGACCGGCCTCCTCTCCGGGCGATTCTAGCCCTGAGCGGCTATGCGGCGCTCCTGTATACGGTCGCCGTCTCACTCTGCCTCTGGCCGCACCTCGCTGTGGCGGCCACGGGGTATAGCCGGATCATGACCCTGACGCAGTACAACAGCATGATGCTCGCGCGGCAGGCCTCTCAGGTGAGTGCGGCGGCCCAAGCCATCGCCCTCGCCGGGCCCGGCACCTCCATTGCCGTGCGCACCATCACGGCTGCCACCGGCTGGCCGGGTCTCGCCATTGCGGCGGGTCTTGTATTGGCCCAGCTCCATCTCAATGCGCAGCAGGTGCAGGACATCAAAACCGCCTCCGCTCCACCCGGCACCCGAGACATTCAAAACTATCCGGAACCCACCGGATCCCAGATCCATCAATGTCCCAGTGGCCCGGCCTGTCAGTCCAGCTGGGAGGAATACCTCATCGTGGATACGCCCGGCCCCAACGGGGGGGCCGTCGGGTGTTATCTTCCCTCGGTTGGCTCGCCTCCGGCGGGCTGGAACGGCTGGTTCAGTGGACCAGGCCAGCACACCTGTCTGGCCTTCCGCTATCCTTGGAATCCGAACCCGTCTCAACA
This sequence comes from Nitrospira sp., assembly GCA_036984345.1. GTDB lineage: Bacteria > Nitrospirota > Nitrospiria > Nitrospirales > Nitrospiraceae > Nitrospira_D. The sequence continues at coordinate 105,677 of BQXA01000003.1, forward strand.
ACCGGAACCCCAAGCCGCGACCGCACCAGACATTCAGAATTACTGGAATCAGCATCCGACGGATCCCAACAGTCCGGCCGCCAATACGACCCCGGTCGGATCAGGACAACAGGCGAACGACGCCACCACGATCATCAACGATCCCGTCACACCGACGGATGCTCCCACCACCGTGGTGCCCTCCAATCAGGTGCCGAACGACAGTGTGCTGATTGATCCCGATGCCACCCCACCGGCTGGAACGCCGACCACTTCGACGGGCACGCAGCAAACGACCACCACCTCAACGACCACGACGAATCCGGATGGCTCCACCACCACGCAAGACGACAGCACCACCACCGTGCAATGTTCCACAGGCGACCATGATCTCCGTTCGTTCGGGTCTATTCTCGACGAGCATCTCACGACGTGGCGAGGATCCGGCATCGCGGGACAACTGGCCGTGCTCCAATCCCTCACCTGGCCCTCGGATCTCCCCACGATCAGCCTGAGCTCCTCGCTCTTTGGGAATTTCTCTGTGAACTTCAACGACTGGTCGACGATGTTCCTGGCGCTGCGCGCAATTGTGATCGCCGGCGCCAGCTTCGCGGCCTATCGGATTATCTTTGTCGGAAACGGATAGACCATGACCGCACTCTTGAACCTCATCTACTGCTTTTTGCTCGACATGATCCTGTCCTTTGCGGATGTCTGGAAGGGCGGCTGGGATTCAGTGCTCAGTGTGGCGGACCGGCTCCTGGCGTCGGTGGGGACTGGTTCGCTCAGTGCGCCCATCATTCCCGTGCAATACACCTGGGCCTTGGGGGCGACGGGGATGAGTCAGGCCGTGGCGATCATCGCGTCGGCGATGCTGGTGCGGTTCACCTTACAAGCCATTCCCTTCGTGCGGTGGGGCTCATGATCACCCTGTTGGAAGGCACGCCTGGCAGTGGCAAATCGTATTACGCGGTCGCGGACTATCTCCTCCCCTGGCTTCGTGCGGGACGCCGACTCTATGTGGCGGTGGATGGATTCTATCTGGACCGGCTGGCCTTGTTCGAAGGGCGACCACTCCCAGAGCTACACAAACAAGTCACGCTCTGGACCGAGCGAACTGCCATTCCCTCGCTGCTCCTCTCGATCGAACCGGGCTCCGCTGTCTGTCTCGACGAGGCCCAGACGATCTTCCGCGCGAAGGAGAAAGTGCCGGGTGACATCCTCCGGTGGCTCGAAACCCATCGGCATTACGGCGTCGATCTCCTGCTCATGGCCCAGGACTATCGGCAATTGACTTCCGGGGTGACCCGCTTGGTTGAGAGCACGATCAAGTTTCGCCGCATGGAACGGTTTGGGATGCGCCGACGGTTCCAGGGCTTTGTCCGAGGGAATCCTGAAGAAACGGAAGTCATTCGCACGCTGATCGGGCGCTATGACCCGAAGATCTACGCCTACTATTCCAGCTATGCCACGGGTGGCATCACGGAAGAACGACGGATGAAAACCATCTTGTCGAGCCCGCTGCTCCTGATCGGGCTGTTCGGGCTTGTCGGTGCGCTTGGTTTCATCGGCTGGGGCACCTGGTTCTCGGGGACAGCGAAGCCCTCAGCGGTTCAGCTTCCAGCTCCAGCGAGCGACCCGAAGCCCGTGTTCATGAAACCAGCGGAGAGCCAACCCTTGATCGATAGCATCGCACCTCCATCGGTGACCAGTCCGAGCCTCGTCACTCAGGAGCGATTGAGGATCGAAGGCGGTATCGTGATGAACGGCAAGGCCTACTGGGTTGATGCACAAGGCCGCATTTTGACTGCCGGGCAGATCGCCGCCCTGGTCGGCGCTCCCGTCATGGAACAGATCGTCAATGGCGTCCCGTCTCTGGTGTCCGAACGGATTCTCTGGGGCGGCGAAGGCAGTCCGGCGGTTCTCCCGCAGCTATTGGCAAGACAGCCGTTGGATGAGGTGGTTTCAGAATCTTCGCCGCTGTTCAACGAGAAAGAAAACAAGCCAGATGTGAAATGTATCGGCGTCGATAATGAGGAACGAGCCTGCGATGGATCAAGCCGCGATTGATGCCGCTGTCTTCTGGGCGGCGGCCTATTATCTCGGGGGCTTCACGGTCGGCATCATCGTCCGGTTGATGCTGCATCCGTACTTGTAGCCCAGAAAGGAGGTGAGGAGTATGAGGAAGTCATGGCAAGGACTCTCGGTGGCCGTGCTCGGGACGGTGATCAGCGCGCAGACCGCGCTGGCACAGGTGTTCCCAGTGGACACGGCCAGCACCACGACGATCTCCAACGTGAAGGCCGATATCGTGGCCTGGGGCATCGTGTTCATCGGGGTCGCGCTCACGATCTACGCCTATAAGCGGGTCAAATCGCTGGTCCGCTAGGGTGTAGGCCGAGTGGCTCCTGCAACGCGTGGCAGGAGCTGCTCTGTGAAGGCAGTATCAGAAGAAGAACAAGAGGAAGACGAACACAGAAGAGAAGAAGGAGCACACTCTCATGGCCTGGGCGACTGTCGCATCGGATCTCCATCAATTGGGTAATGCACTCTCAGCGGATGTGATCGGCTGGGGCACCGCCGTGATCGGCATCGCGCTCACGGCCTCAGCCGTGCTTTGGGTATTGCGCATTCTGCGGAGTTGACCCTCAGGGCCAGCCCTCATCGGCAAAGCTATAATGACGGTCCTCACCGAGGATGAGATGATCCAAGAGCGTGATGCCCAACAAGTCAGCAGCTTCGCGCAATCGCTTGGTCAAGAGGCGATCTTCCTGACTCGGCGCAGCATCGCCCGAGGGATGATTATGGGCGGCCAGCCAGGCGGCCGCATTCATCACGATCAGTGGCTTGAACACTTCTCGCGGATGGACGATCGAGAGCGACAAGGACCCAATGGATACCACATTGATCCCGATTACCCGATGCTTGGCATCGAGCCCACAGACGAGGAAGTGTTCCCGATCAAGACCGTCGAAACAGGGCCGGAACAACTGGACGGCGGTGACCGAATCACGAATCGGTTCAGCCGTCCCGGTTCCCTCCGTCTCACAGACGAGCGTGACCCGATACCGAGGAGCCCGATACGGCTCCGCTGGCCCGATGGATTCCAATGGACGATTAGCCGCTGCTGCGAGTCGCGATGGTGTCTTCATCCGAGTTCCTCCTTCAAAGATGTGCCCCACCCCGCACAAAACCCGGGGGTGGGGCAGAAGGAGGAGGAGGGTCCAGCGCTCTCGCAGCGGGCAGGCCTGGACGGGGGAAGAGTGGGCACAGGATGTTCGGGAAGGCCTGATCCGCTGCTCCGTAGCGATGGCCCGCCCCCACCGGGGGCTCAGTCCGATTCTTCGCCGGCGGTGACGCGGGCGTATACCGGGGGACTGGGGGTGTCGCCAGACTCCCCCGATTCGATGAAACGAAGGGTGATGCAATGTTATTGACCGTGAAGGAACTCGCGCAGCAGCTCCACATCAAACCAGCAACTCTGTATGCCTGGGCGGCACAGCAGAAAATCCCCTGCCTGAAAATTCATGGTGTGGTTCGTTTCGAGATCGAGGCAATTAAAGCTTGGCTCCATACCTTCGCGGTCAGCAGACCCGATCAACAGTTGATCATCGGACGTCAGAGTGGAACGGAAGACTCTGTAGATGCCCTGATTGCCAGAGCAAAACGTGCTGTCTATACTTCCCGCCGGGGAAACCAGACCAACAGCGAGCCCGCGTAGAAGGGAGGATGTGTATGGGGCTCGTCAAACGAGGAGATACCTGGTGGATGTATTTCACATATCAAGGACAACAGGTAAGGAGATCAACCGGCACAGGAGACCGCCGACTCGCCGATGCCATTCTATCCAAGGTGAAAGTGCAAATCATCGAGGGCCAGTATTTCGAACGAGCGGCGGCAAAGTCTCACACGTTTCCAGAGCTGATGGACCGGTATGAGCAGGAACATGTGGCGCGGAAGCTTCGGCACCGAGGTCTCAAGGGGTACATGAAAAACCTCAGAGCCTTCTTTGGTGATCAGACCCTCGCGGAGATCACGCCGAAACAGATCGTGGCATATAAGAACAAACGCTACGCGGACGGCGTGGCTCCAGCCACGATCAACCGAGAGCTGGCCAACCTCAAAAAGGCCTTCAATCTGGCCATGCGCGAGTGGGAGTGGTGCGATCAGAATCCGGTCATGCGAGTGTCGATGGAAAAGGAGAACAACAAGCGAGACCGGTGGCTGAGCGAAGAAGAGGAAAGTCGACTTCTCGCTTCCTGTGCACCATGGCTCCATGATCTCGTGACCTTCGCGCTGCATACCGGCATGCGGATGGGCGAGATTCTCGACCTCACCTGGCGTGGCGTGGATCTCACTCGCCGAACGGTCACCGTGATGCGATCGAAGAACGGTGAGCGGCGAACGATTCCGGTAAATGAGACGGTCCTAGGAGTGCTGAAGGAAAAATCGAAGATCCGGTCTATAGCATCGGATCGCGTGTTCTGCAGCAAAGCCTTCACGCCGATGGAGTCAGGACACCTGCGACGGTCCTTTCGCCTCGCACTGAGCAAGGCGAAGATCGAGGAGTTTCGCTTCCACGATCTCCGACACACGTTCGCGACGAGACTCGTGCAGGCCGGTATCGATCTCTACAAGGTGCAGCAGTTGCTTGGGCACAAGTCGCCGATCATGACGCAACGCTACGCGCACCATTATCCGGAAAGTCTGCGGGACGGAGTGGCGATCTTGGATCGCCCGCGAAATTTAGCACAATTTAGCACAGTCGCGGGCTAGTCGATCAGGCGTATCTTGTAAGTTGTTGATTTTGGTGGGCCGTGTAGGGGTCGAACCTACGGCCCGCTGATTAAGAGTCAGCTGCTCTACCAACTGAGCTAACGGCCCCACCGTGTATTGAATTGTCGCTGCCGAACCACAAGCGGCGGTTTGGTGCGCCTGACAGGATTTGAACCTGTGGCCCTCAGCTCCGGAGGCTGATGCTCTATCCAGCTGAGCTACAGGCGCTCCCTCAACCAAGGGGGATCACCTTAGCATAGCGTGAAAGATACTGTCTAGTTCGTGTCTTCTCTACTGCCTGTGCCCATCTCAGACACAAACGCGTACGGCAAGAGCAGCTCTTCCCCCTGAGCGTCGAGTATCATGCGCAAGCTGGTAAGTTGTTGGGCCTCAATCCGAGCGAGCACGTCTTCTTCGTCCCGTAGGCTTTTCGATAACTGGATAAGGGGGACTGACGTTTGCACCGCACAGGCACCAGTGACAGTGACACCATCATCGGAGGGTATGCCCATGGAGCGGCACACCAGTGGACGAAACTCATACAAGCCACACCGACCGTCTGGTTCCAGAGCTGGACAGGGCAGCGAGTCAAACCGTGTAGTAAGTCTGTCCATCTCGCCATCCGACCAATGATCAACGAATGGACTCGTCATCAGTCGCGGTTCGACGACGCCTAGCTGATTGACCTGCTCCCTCGCTTTATCCTGCATCCTGTTCCGGTCCTTCGACGCACACGACGCCAGCCCCCGCTGGATCTCCTGCCGGTCCAGAATCGTCACAGGGAACACGCCGATACAGCAAGAAAAGCAGCCTTGGCGACAGGGAAGACTGTCGAGGAGCAAAGCATTGGCTCGCTCGAACCACTGTGCGGTCTTCCGAAAGAGGGAATTGGATGGGAAGCGAGGCGCCCCAGGCACGTCAGCTTTCGCCTGATGTCGATAAATCCACGATGAGATCCCCCTTCGGGGAATAGAAGCCTTGACTGTCGATTTGAACGATTCCGTCACACTGCTCTTGATAGAATTCGAGGATCCACCCATTGAAATCGTAGCCCTCGTCGGTCACATCCTTCGTGATGCGTGTCGTGAGGATAAACCGACAACGTGTGACGTATTCCAGCGCCAGTTGTGCCTCGACGTCCACCTGAGCAGAAAGGATGTCGCTGAATTGCTTCTTTTCCTGATCGTAGACATCGCGATAGCTGCCACGATCACGCACACAAAAAAGCTGGATCGGCTTACGATCCCGATCATATCCCAGCGCAACTTGAACCCACGCCCATTCCTGGAGCGCCGATTCGTCCAGATGAGGAGGAAGGATCGGGCTTTGCCCGCGAGATTGTAAGAATTCGATCAGCAATTTAAGAGGCGGAGAGTTTTCCTTTTGACAGAAGACGCGTGCATACACAAACTCTTCCGCTTGTTCAACATCAGGCTGAGCAGTACTTACGGATAAAATCGGCAGGTCTTTACCCATTGGGATCCCTTAGAATTCTTTGCCTTGCGTAATGCATCGAAGGACCATCCGGCTCTACTGTACCCCTCCTTTTGCATGGACCGCAAGAGGCCCCTGGACGCAATTTTCGCCACGCCAGATGCAGTTTTTCTCGTTGACACATTCTAGACTCTTGGCTACACTCTCGCGGGTTTTCACCTTGTGAGCACGAAGCCGCCTCAGGATTCCCAATGCCAACAAGGATGTTCTTGCATCAGGTGCGTCGGGCAAAACTCTAGACGTATTTTATTCCTTACCCTCAAGGAGGTTCACGAATGGCCAAATCAATGACGAAATCACAGATTGCAGATCATCTCGCCGGGAAAGCCGGCATCACGAAGAAAGGCGCCGTGCAGATCCTCGATGATCTGGCCGCCCTAGCCTATCGGGAGGCAAAGAACGTGTTTACCGTTCCTGGTATCGGTAAGCTCAAGCTCGCCAACCGCAAGGCACGTATCGGCCGTAACCCGCAAACCGGTGAAGAGATCAAGATTCCAGCTAAACGCGTCGTGAAGTTCCGCGTGGCCAAAGCTGCCAAGGATGCAATTCTCGGGAAGAAGTAACGCTCTGATTTGCATTCCAGCACCCGGGCTCAAACTGATCCGTCAAGGCTGGCACTTCTTGAGAGAGCTTTAGAACAGGTACGGGGCCGAGGACCTCGGGGTTTCTCGGTCCCACTGTTTTTGACGACTCTTAGGAGTGAGAGGGCCCAAGTCCACTGCCCCCCATCCCGTCATGCCCGATGAGACGGATCGTGTCCCCGTCATGGACCATCGAATCATCACTGGCGATTCGCTTGTTGATCGTCACCAACACCTTCTTTTCTCGAAGCAACTGAAGGAGATGGCGGAGCTGAATTCCCTGCCGTTGAATCAACTGCCGAATCGACATCGAGTGATCGATCTCACATGCCAAATCACGCTCCCCATCAATAGTCTGAAGTTGTCCGGTCAGGACGATGGTCACCATTGCTCAAGACTCCTCATACAGTGGAATGCCACACCCTTCGCAGTCTCTAGTTGACTCGTCCGGCCTCACTCTCGATAATAAAACCCTATGCCATCGCTCAATGTCCAGAACCCCGAGATGCCCGATCTTCAATTTGTTCTCTTTGTGTCGGCTCTCTGCACGTCCGGTCTGGAGACCATCAACGTCCCACCGGATCTTCGGAAAACCATCTTTGACCGATGCTGGTCGTTGCTCCACACAGAGTCCCCACCGAGCGATCCCAAAGACAGAGTGCTTGACCTTCGAGACGGGACCGAACTCACTCTCGACGCATGCGCGGCAACGATTCGATCACTCCTCCTTGAGGCTAACATTACGACGCTGGTGTGGGACCACCCAGTCAGTGAACCCAGCCTGAACAGTTCACCCGAAGCTCTTCCGCTCATCGATCGGTTGGGGAAATTGTACCCCGATAGACCTGATATCGTCGATCCATCCAATCACCCATCGAGTGGATCGAACCCGACTCCCTGAGTGGAGAATGCTATGCGTGTAACGCAGATTGAAATTCCTGGTCTGCTCTTGTTCGAACCTACTGTTCTCTCCGATCACCGCGGGGCTTTCCTGGAGGTCTACCATGAGGATCGGTATCGGACCGCAGGCATCCGTGAACAGTTCGTTCAAGACAACTATTCACGATCTGTGCGCCATACTATCCGGGGACTCCATTTCCAACAACCACAGGCCCAAGGGAAACTCGTCATGGCCCTTGAGGGAACTGTCTACGATGTGGTGGTCGACATCCGCAAAGGCTCGCCATCATTCGGTAGGTGGTACGGAGTCGAGTTATCGGGGGACAACCTCCGACAGATGTATATTCCACCAGGCTGCGCGCACGGTTTCTGCGTCACAAGTGCCACCGCTTCATTTCTGTACAAGTGCACCGCCTATTATTCGCCGGAATGTGATCGCGGAATTCTCTGGAATGACCAGGCCTTGGGGATTGAGTGGCCTATCAGCGAACCGATTCTCTCCTCCAAAGACCAACGTCTCCCCACCCTGAGCGTCGTGGGATCGGAACTACCCGTCTACAGATCGCCGGCCTAACAGGTCTGGCAAAACGGCAACATCAACAGAGCGACGTCTTGGTGCGCCAGGTTCATGAAATCGCAGAATCTCCACCCCCGCTAGTGACAGCAGAACTCCGAGTGTGGTATGAGTTCGACAGTTCTCTTACCGGAACCGGTACGTCCCCATCGTCTAGCCTGGCCTAGGACATTGCCCTTTCAAGGCAGTAACACGGGTTCAAATCCCGTTGGGGACACCAGACCGTTCAATGTAGACTAAGCCATTGAAAAACTTACTCACAACAACCTCCCCTTCGAAACTATAGTCTTTCTCCTCCTTCCGATCCTTCATCGCCGTAGGCTGGGAAACTCCCTTCTCTGGAGGGTCCGCGCGGGGAAAAAAAGAAAGACCTTGATATCGGAAAGGAGCACCAGCATTGCACGAGGGGATCAGCCTCGCACTCGGGTCCTCCACATTCTTGACTCCTGTTCACACAACTAGGGTTGATGAAATTCCGAGCTGCGAGGAACACTATCTATTATTCTTGCAGCTTGATACACTGAGGCCGTTTCATCGCGTCAGGCCTCGCATGAAACAAGCGCAAGACGGCCTATTACCGATGTTGTGCCTACCGAGACTGTGATTGGAAGTCTACCCTGAGCCCCGTTACACGGTACCATCATTGGGACGCACCTTCCTTTTGCGAAACCCTCTCGCGTCATGGACAATGTCATCATTACAGGAGGACCCCATTATGGGTTCAAAGCTTTACGTCGGTGGGTTGCCGTATTCGGTGACCGAGCAGCAATTGACTGACACATTCGGGGCACATGGTACAGTGGCCTCTGCAAAGATCATCGCCGACAAATTCACTGGACAGTCGCGTGGATTTGGTTTCGTGGAGATGTCCTCAGATGCTGAGGCGCAAGCCGCAATCACGGCGCTCCATGGCTCGGACATGGGGGGCCGCACGCTCACGGTCAATGAAGCGAAACCAATGGAATCACGTTCCGGTGGCGGCGGTGGATTCGGTGGTCGTGGAGGTGGTGGAAAGCGCGATCGCTGGTAAGCTGCGACGCTGAACGGGATGCTCCGGCCCAGGCACTACGCGGCACGGGCCGGAAATTCCCTGAAAACTGGAAAGCCAGGTGGGGCAACGACGACATTGAAAACGTGACGTTACGATTGGGGCCACCAGCTTCCTGGTTTGCATCGAACTCGGCTCACACCGCGCAGTCTTACCAGAGACCGGCTGGCTCAACTACGGTATTACCAAACCTGCTGTCAGAACAAGTGACCGACGGCCTTCAATAGGAGAAAGTGGCTCCTCCCGTCCGGACGAACCTAGCATCGGCCCTCTTGGCCGCTAGCACCGTCACTCCGGTGACCAGTTCTCGTGGAAAGCCGGCTATCCATCAAAGGCGTGACTGCATTTTCGACAGAAGAACTTTGAGGCACTTGTCTCCTTCCACGCATCCAGCTTCTGCGTGTAGTTCTTGTTCTTCAAGATGCCATAACCCACCCAGACCCCGAGGAAGGCCGCAGAGGAAGCCATCTCCGCCATGGCCATCTCAGATTCTGATGACTGCGGAGATCCCATCGTCAACATAACGGCAGCATTGACAGGTATGCCAAGCAAAAATCCCTGAAGGTAAGCCCAGGGGGCCTTTGGGGGGTGATACGAAGCCGGGACCGCACTTGGTTCGCCTTTCCTGGACTGCGAATCACGGAGGATGTCGCCGATCCGTTGTGCATTTTCCGTACTACACGTGGGGCAGGTACGTTCTGCACTCATTTCGCTCCTTCCTCGACATGGAATCGACACAACACGTCACTCAATCACTCAGTCTTGATTCGGCCTATCGCCATGGCCTATAGCCCAGGCCACCCCTCACAATCCATCCTCTCGGATAGATCCCTGTACCTAAAAAATTGGCCCGGCGCCCCATCACAGGAGCCCCGGGCCCTTTCCTCACCACGGACGCCGGCTGGCGACTCCTTAGTAGCCAGGCTTCGCGTTGGGATCGGGTTCACCTGGCTGGGGAACGGATCCAGGATGCTCTTCGGGGCATTGTTCCAGATCACGTCCGCCAGGTTCGACATGCGGCTCACGATCTGCGCCGCCACGCCCCCGCCGGCCCCGAACAACCCGCACCAACCCAACGTCACAAAGCCCCAGTGCAACGGCGCCGCAAACAGCTCATCCACAAACCAAAACGCATGGCCCCACTCGTTGAGCCCCACGTTCGGCAGAATGAACATCGGCCCCACCACCGCCGCCACCAACGGAAACGACGTCGCCTGGTTGTACAGCGGTAACCGCGTCTGCGCATACAGGTAGCTCGACACGCCGCACGTGATGTACAGCGGGAACGTCCCGTAGAACGCCACAATGTGGCTCGCCGTGAAGCTGGTGTCCCGGATGATCACTTGGTGCCACGCCGCATCCTGCTCCAACGTGTAGCTCCCCGCGTAGTACACGCCCCAGATGTAGCACACCAACCAGCCCATGAAATAAAAGTACCGCTTCAGCTCCAGCTTCGGGTCCAGGTTCGCGAGGTTGCGATCCCGCGTGACCCAAATCCAGCCCACCGACACGGCAAAGAAGATGGCGTTGGCGACGATGTTAAACCGCCACAGCCCCATCCACACCGATTCGAACTCCGGGGTCATCGAGTCGAGCCCGTGGGAGTAGCCGAACGTCCGTTGATACACCACCCAAAACACGCCGATCGCCAACATCGCAAACCAGCCGATCTTGGCTGGCCGCGAGTCGTACCACTGCGAAATATCGTACCCCCGCTCTTGACTGGCCATAATTATGTCCCTCCTTCTCCGCTAGCTAGAATAAGCCCACTGGTTCTTTTATCCTACCCTACTGCCAAACCTTAAAACAACGCATCAAGAACTCTCAAAGAGAGTACCTCTCCCCTAATCAGAATCAAAATTCTACCCCTGCAAAGCAAATCATTTCAACCCTAATTCACACGTTCCGGCAATTCGGACTTGGCACCCCACTGCGTGCACCAGCAGCCTATAGTCCCTTTCAGGACCATGTCCTTACTTCCCGTTCATCGGACCAGGAACCCTGCCGGTCTCGCACGATCAATATTCCTTCATCAACCCCAGCACCGCTAGTTGATCAGCTTCTCACCCCTGGCGTAGGATACCCACGCAGGCTTGCAAGGCGTTAACTTTATTCGTCATTCTCAGGCAATGTCATGCCCAATAAATGGTTATTTCGCTCCGCCATTGTGGCCATCATTGCAGCCTCCTTTCTTTTGGGCTCCCAACTCTGGACCCGCCCACTGGCACAAAAGGAAGTCGTCATTGCTGACATCGTCCAAAACTGGCAAGACGCTCATCCAGCCACAAACCGCTTTGTGATCCTGGCGGATTTCAACAACGAAGCCGTGCTCGACACCGATACAGGATTGATCTGGGAGATCGCCCCCCGGCTTACCACGATTACCTGGAACGAAGCACGTGCTACATGTTTGACTAGAGCGACTGGAGGCCAAAAAGGGTGGCGCCTCCCTGCACCGACTGAAATGCGCAGCCTTGTGGGGCCAGCGATTGATTCTCCCATCCCTAACATCCCACCCGGTCATCCGTTCGTGAATATCCAGCCGACCTCTTATTGGACAGTCGTGCCAGAGAGTCACCAACCAGCGTACGCAAAATATGTCGACGCCTTCCTTGGCAACGTACTCAGCTTCGTCAAGATCTACACCTTTCCGGCTTGGTGCGTTCGTGGACCAATTGAGGAGGACCACAAATAAGTTGAACTGCGGACCATAGAGGCACTGGCCGTTGCCTAGCGTCCTTCATCTAAGTCGACCCCCTGCCGGCTCCCCAGTTGCTGACGTCCACCTTGTGTCCATCCAAGACTTGTTGCACATGTATTTTGAGAACAAATATTCGCTCGTCCTGTTAACCTCAGGCGATTTCGAGCAAACCACGCATAGGCTCTGGAGAGAAGTGGCTCAAGAAACGATAGTCGACTGAGCTTAACCAGCACGTGCCAGTCGACGGCTTCCCACATAGCCTGAAATACCTCGACTCCCTTGATGATTGTGCCATTCGCCCATTGAGCATGAATCACTTGTCCTAACTGTATGCGTGCAAACCCAGTGCCCTGTTCGTCATAGTCAGGAAGGGAGAAATCACAGAAGATCAGCCGTTCGTGCTTGTCCCGTCGCCTCATGAGCGCAATCTCACGAGCGCAAATAGGACAGGCCCCGTCAAAAAAAACAGTGAGTGGGTAACATGACATTTATACGCGCGCGCCCCACTTAACGATGCAACATCGGCCTCGGCATCAGCCGATCCAACTTACCATCCAGATCGTGAAAGTCCTCTAAGACCTGGATGCGTGCGCTCAGGAACTGCTCACGTTGAGCAACGGCACCGTGGCCACCTACCGCTAAATCGGAGAAAGGTCTCACGCCCTGCGCAAGGTTTAGGATCAGGTCCGCTATCTTGTCCTCGGATCTTACAATTGGAAGAGAGAGAATCGTAAGGTCTGGCTTGACGTCTTGGCACAGTTTCACCAATGCAGCGATTGGCACATTGGCCCCAAGGTAATACACGCGACAGCCTCGAACTCGACACTGATACGCGACCGCCAACGCCGCGATATCATGCTCCTCCCCAGGCGGACAGGCGACGACCACCGTGGCACCAAACTCCGCAACTGGCAACTGGTTCATAGCGGAGAAAATCTTTTGTTGAATCTGACTGGTGACGTAATGCTCAACCGCGATACTGATATGTCCATCGTGCCAAAGTTGTCCAACTTGCTCCTGGAGTGGCAGCAGAATCCCATTGAGCGCTTCATCGAAAGGCACAACTGCCACGGCCCCATTGAGTCGTTTTTCGAATGTCACGCGATCCAACGGAGTTAAGGTAGCAACAAGTTCTCGCAGCAACCCCCCAAACATGTTTTCAACCACCGCCACCCGAGGTGTGCTGGCTCGCGCTCGCGTCACTAGCTCTTCGCGTCCCAGCTTGGCCAATTCTCCAATGGACGCTCCGGCATCCAGCTCGATCTTGAGATACCTCAGTAATGCCACATCTTCATCCGAGTAGTTTCTATAGCGATTGGCACCCCTCGCTGGCCTCAGCAAGCCAAATCTCCGCTCCCAGACACGAATCACATCCTTCGATAGGCCTGTGAGCTTGGCAACCCTATGAATTCTGTGGGTATTCATAACGCTACTGACAAAGTATAGATATCAGTCTAGTGTTTGTCAAATATTTTTAAAATAACTATTGACATATATGAAACAATCCTATATACAATGGACATACCTTGGACATTGTTTAGACATTATGAGTTCAAATGGAGGGCATCATGAACAAAACAAATTGGTCCCCGAAGCCCTGGAGCTGCGTGGAAATGAACCACCCAACATGTCGTAGGTGCGGAGGTCTCATGGTGCATGAAGTCTGTATCGATCTCTTGAACAACGCGAATGAATTGGACTGCACCGCCCAACGATGCGTGCAGTGCGGAGACATCATCGATGCAGTCATCGTACGCAATCGTCAGCTCGGGCAGCCGGCCCTTACGTCGTGCTCAGCACTGACCAGGGGCTACACATTGGAGAAACCTGTCTCACATTAATAGCGCGAAGTATTACCACATACACTTATTCCCGTAACTAAGGAGGGTTGCCATGCGGAGTTCCATAGCAGTTCCAATGATCATAGGAGTAACGATCGCAGCAGGAGCCATATCACTCGCGGCAGCTACGGACCTGCCAACCACCGAGAAGGACATGGTGCTCGTGCCAAAAGGTGAATTCACCATGGGTAGCAATGAACATTCAGATGAATCTAAACACCAGGTGGTCCTTGACCCCTATTGGATCGATAAATTTGAGACATCCAACGCGCGGTATCGGGCATTCATGAATGCGACAGCTCATCCTGCCCCGGCCTACTGGGATGACCCACGGCTGAACAAATCCAATCAGCCAGTCGTCGGCGTGAGCTGGACCGACGCGAACGCCTTCTGCAAGTGGGAAGGGAAACGCCTTCCAACTGAAGCCGAGTGGGAGCGGGCCGCTAAGGGTCCTGACGGTGAAAACCATTATCCGTGGGGACACAGTCTCGATCCAAAGAAAGCCAACTACGGCCAAAATGTCGGCAGGACGACACCGATCGATTCCTATCCAGACGGAGTGAGCGGCTTCGGGGTCTACAACATGGCTGGCAACGTCTTTGAGTGGGTCGAGGACTGGTATGACCCCTCCTACTATAAGCAGAGCGCGGCATTAAATCCAAAGGGCGCTGACCGGGGCTACAACTACGCCAACCAGGGGCCAGTCAAGGTGTTGCGTGGAGGCTCATGGCTCGCCCCAGAAACCTCCCTGCATACGAGCCACCGATTCTGGAATCAGCCGGACAACAACTCGTACGGAGTTGGGCTGGGATTCCGTTGCGCGAAGTCGGCTCAGACGGTGTCCGACGAGACCATGCGGGATGGACGCGATGCCTTCATTCAGGCCTTAGTCGCCATGGGGGCCGAGAAGAATGCTGAGGCCCTGTCCTTCATCGACAAGGCGTTGGCTGCGGAGCCGAATAATAAGGAATACCTGACGACTCGGGATCTGATTAAGAAGAGCATGGGCATGAAAAAGAAGTAGACCCCATCCGGTGAGGGCGACAACCTTGCCGCCCTCCAGTAGATCGAGCCTGTCATTCAGGAGGTTAATAAATGAATCTTTCTAGCACCGTACCAGCAGCACTACTTCTTATGGGAGCTCTATTCCCTGTCGGAGCCAGCGAGGCGGGAGAATCGTTGATTCCACAGGAAATGGTGTTTGTCGCGCACGGCCCCTCCGTGATGGGCATCGATAAAGAAGTGCCTGTATTCAAGAAGGCCACTCCCTACGCACGGCGGATGAACACACCCTGGTCTGCCGATGCCTTGAACGATGAGGGTCCGGCCCACATGGTGTTCCTGGATTCCTATCTCATCGATCGGTATGAAGTGGCTAATAAACAGTATGCGGACTTCATCAGGGCGACGGGCCATCCGGCACCGGCCTACTGGGACGATCCCCGCTTGAACAAACCTGAGCAGCCAGTCGTCGGAGTGAACTGGGAGGATGCTAGGGCCTATTGTGAATTCCGTGGAAAGCGGCTTCCGACGGAGGCCGAATGGGAAAAGGCTGCGCGCGGTCCACATGCCAACATGTATCCATGGGGCAACGAGTTCGATCCGTCTAAGGCCAACTATGGAAAAAATCGCGAGGCGACCATGCCAGTTGATTCCTTTCCCGATGCCGTCAGTTACTACGGAGTCCATAACATGGCTGGCAATGTCTTCGAGTGGGTCGCTGATTGGTATGATCCCCATTTCTACGATCGGCTCGAGCCCATGGTCAATCCCACCGGTCCGGCCAAACCTGTCTGGATGGGTGGAACCGGCACCTATGTAGACCGCCTCACCGTCGGAGAAAAGCGTGTGATTCGCGGTGGATCCTGGATCGCCCCAGAAGCCACGCTCAAGTCGACGCACCGATTCTGGAACCACCCCCTCAATAACAGTTATGGCGTGGGCCTAGGCTTCCGCTGCGCACAAACGGCCCCGCACGACATCGAACAGCGGATTAGGGACAACTACATCTCTGCCTTGGTTGACATGGGCAGAGAACGCTTTGCCGAGGCTCTCCAAGCGGTGACCCGTGGCCTGGCAATTGATTCTAAGAACATAGAACTGTTGGAGCTGCGTCCTCTGATTGAGCAGTCGATGAAAAAGCCGTAAGGCATGTGACACCGATTTCATGATCGGAGAGGTACATATGAGACATCACATCACACTCTTACTCGCAATCGCTTTGGGAGCGCTGATGGGAACCACACGAGTCCAGGCGGCTCCGCTTGAGCCGGCCGATCACCCGCACCAGGCCAGTCTCCATGCCGTGCACGAGGCGGAACACGAAGTGGACCAGGCGTGGGAGGTGTATCACCGGGCAGCGCTGGGCGGGACCGTGGCCTCGCCGAAACTGCAGGCCGAAATCGAGGAGCACTTGCACCAGGCCCGCACGCTCATCACCCAAGCCCACGAGGCAGCCGACCAGGGGAACCCGCGGCAAGTGGAGCACCTCATCCAACAGGTCCGCGTGCATACCGCCCACGCCGTGGAGGGGAGCAAGGAGTCGAAGAAATGACGACCGCATTGGGGCCCCACACAACTCGATTCTCTCGCCTGACCCTGGCTGTGGCTGCCGTCGTGGCCCTCACACCATGGTTCTCTCTGGCTGCGCCGGCCGCAGCGACCGAGCTCGACCCTGTGCCGATGGTCCCCATCCCTGCCGGGGAGTTCTTGATGGGCTCCCCTGACGGGCAAGGCCGTGCCGATGAGCGTCCCCAGCGCGCCGTGTTCCTGGATGCGTTTGTCATCGACCAAGTCGAAGTCACGAACGAGCGGTATATGAAGTTTGTGAAGACAACGGGGCATCGATCTCCACCCAATCCCTATGGCACCGGCCCCCTGGCATCTCTCACCGGCATTGAGCACCTGCCCGTGGTGCAGACGACGTGGTACGACGCCCAGGCCTATTGCACCTGGGCGAAGAAGCGCCTCCCGACGGAAGCCGAGTGGGAAAAAGCGGCGCGGGGGACCGATGGCCGCCGCTACCCCTGGGGCCATGAGCCCCCGACCGAGCAGCGGGCGACGTTTGATCGGGAGTGGGAAGAGGAGAAGACGCTGCACCCTGTGGGCTCCAGGCCGGGTGGCGACTCACCGTACGGGGTGAAGGATATGGCCGGCAATGCCCGCGAGTGGGTGGCGGACTGGTATGACGCGGACTACTACAAGGACGCGCCTACGCGCAATCCGCAGGGGCCGGACAAGAAGGGCGTCGTGCGGTCGATTCGAGGTGGGTCCTGGCACAGTCCGGCGTCCGATCTCACCACCACCGCGCGGGGGCGGGGCGGCTTCGCCCTCCAGACCCACGGGACCGGATTTCGGTGTGCCCGCGGGGGGACCGCGACAGGTCCTGAATGATGGGAGAGCGCCATGACTGGTGAGGCAATGGACGTACACGTCAATTCTGTCGGAGGCCGGGTCTGGTGCTCGAGAGGCGACGCCGCAACTCCGCACGGCGTCGCTGGCCGAGGCGGACAGGTACTCGGTCTAACCGAGACCTGTCCCCTCGGTGGAGTCCAAGCTCTATGACGAACATGTGTTAACGTGTCTTAACAATTGAGAGGAGATTACACATGGATATGAGCCTAATCCTTTTACTGACGATGGGGTTCTTAGCAAGCGCAGTGATGATCGGACTCTCGAAGGCCATTGTCCTGGTCGTCGCACGTCGATGGACCAAGAAATAGAAATGAATGTTGGTCATTGATCAAGCGCATCGGTGGCATTGCTGGGAGATAGGCCTATGAATATTGTGGTGACAGGCGGAACGGGATTCATTGGGGGAGCATTATGCAATTCTCTCCTGGCCGAAGGTCATCGCGTGAGCATCCTCACGAGAGGCCGCGGACAGGTTGCTCGCGGAACGGACGCCCGGATCAACTGGGTGCTCTGGAACGGGCGAGATCAAGGCCCCTGGGAACAAACCCTGGAGGGTGCCGATGCCGTCATCAATCTTGCAGGAGCGCCGATCGCCGACGCACGTTGGACAAAGGCACGCAAACAACTCCTCACGGATAGCCGAGTTCTCACTACCCGCTTACTGGTGAGTGCCCTGTCCCGATGTTCTACCAAACCCAAAACATTCATTAGTGCGTCTGGCATTGGGTATTACGGCGCCAGTGACGACCGGCGCCTGGATGAAAGGGCAGCGCGAGGCCAGGGCTTCTTACCCGATCTCTGCCTCGCATGGGAAGCGGAAGCCCTTCGAGCTGCGGAGTTCGGTACGCGTGTTATCCTCCTCCGAACCGGAATGGTGCTCGAACAAGATGGTGGAGCTCTGCCCAAGATGTTGCTGCCTTTTCGATTCTTCGCAGGCGGTCCGATCATGCCAGGAAGCCAGTGGGTCTCCTGGATTCACCGTCGTGATCACATCGGTCTGATTCACTGGACTTTGACTACCTCGACGGTTTCTGGTCCGGTCAACGCCGTCGCCCCGGAACCCGTAACGATGAATCAGTTCTGCGACGTCCTTGGGCGAGCGCTTCACCGACCATCATGGCTTCCCGTTCCGAGTGTGACACTGAAGATTCTCCTTGGTGAATTAGGCACATTGATGACGACCGGCCAGCGGGTGATCCCGGCAAAAGCGATTGCCGAAGGCTATACGTTTCAGTATCCAACGTTGGATCCTGCTTTGCGAGCCATACTCAAGAAGCCACGCACCGGTGACCCTCTAACATGATCGATATTCGGGAAATCAGAACCCAGCGGTGTCATTCGATAAGAGATAGTCTGACGTCGCCCACGAGGAGGTGGGCCAATGAAAGCTTTCGCCGTCTATGTTACAGCGGGATTGATGCTTGGATTTCTAGCGGTTGATCTACTCTGTTTGCTTGGATTGATACGTCTCGGATAATCACGAGGAGGTGTAACTATGAGAATCCTTCGTTCATACATCACGACAGGATTGATGATCGGGCTTTTGACTTCTGGAACGGCCCTCGCCGACCAATCCACAAGCCCGCTTGGCTATGGGCATGGAGATGCGGGGAAAATTCCCGGCGGTGTTATCGGCATCTCCCTTCATATTGGAGCTGAGCGAATCGGGGACCCGGCCATCTTGTATATCGGAATGGTCCACCCGGAGGGGCCTGCGCACAAGGCCGGTCTTCGACACGGGGACGAGCTCATCAGTGTCGATGGAATCCCAGTGAAGGGGAAGAGGTACGAAGAAGTGGTCACCATGATTCGTGGGGAAGCAGGCACCATCGTAAAGGTGGGTGCGAAGGACAACAAAGGCCTTCACGAAATTTCCATCGAGCGTATAGAGGGTGGCAAACTTCCGAAGGGTCCGTCTGGATCACATGGAAATTCGGCCCCCTAGCACATAGCGGAAGGAGTACCTTGTGCGAGGAATCGTCTGGTTCAGGCGCGATCTTCGATTGCACGATCAACCCGCGTTGACAGCGGCCTTGGAGGAATGTGACGAGGTTGTTCCCCTGTTTGTGTTCGATGAGCCGCTGCTTCAGTCCGGTGAGTTCGGATCGGCTTCCGTAAACTTCATGCTAGGCTGCTTACATGATCTGAGTACGTCATTTGCCGACCATGGCATCGCGCTTCAGTGGCGACAAGGCAATCAAATCGAACAAGTCGTACAGGCGGCATGTGAATGGAAAGCCGATGCGGTCTATTGGAACCGCGATTATGAACCGCTCACCATCGAACGAGACTGCCTGGTACAGCAGCGATTGGGGAAGGTTGGAATACCCGTCAGGACCTTCAAAGATCATGTGGTCTTTGAGGCGACCGAGATACGGGGTGCGACCGGCGAGCCTATGCAGCGCTATAGTGCATACAGAGCACGCTGGTGGACAAAATGGCATGCGATGACACCACCAATTCAGCCGATGCCGCAAGCCCTGATGAAAAAGAAAGCTGTTCCCCTATCAACCGTGGCTTCTTTTCCAACAGCTCGTGAGCTGGGATACGACCCCGTCGAATTGGCGTTTGAACCGGGTGAGCGCAATGCTCAGAAACGGTTGCGGTGGTTCGTGGACGGACCACTTCATACTTATGCACAAGACAGGAACCTCCCGGCGATCGAGGGTAGCTCAAAACTTTCACCCCATTTCCGGTTCGGAACCCTGTCGCCTCGTACAGCTATTCATGCAGCCTTAGGCTCATTGGCCAAAGGAGGTCGAGTCTCTCGGTCCGACGCCCTGACTTGGGTCGATGAACTGATCTGGCGGGAGTTCTTTCAGCAAGTTTTGGCCTCGTTCCCACAGGTGGTGCAGGGCCCATTCCGAAACACAGCCGTGCCCCTCTCACGAGCACCTAGTCAAGAACAGGAACGCCTGTTTCAAGCTTGGTGCGACGGAAAGACCGGCTATCCCATCGTGGACGCAGGCATGAGACAGCTGAACCACACAGGATGGATGCACAACCGTATCCGGATGGTCGTTGCCTCATTCCTGATCAAGGGTCTCCGGATCGACTGGCAGAGCGGCGAACGGTATTTTATGCAGCATCTTATCGATGCTGATACAGCCGCAAATAACGGCAATTGGCAATGGTGTGCCTCAACTGGTACAGACGCCATGCGCGGATATCGGATTTTCAACCCCGCGCTCCAGAGCAAGAAGTTTGATCCGGAGGGTATGTACGTTCGCCGTTACGTCCCCGAACTCGCCCAGGTACCGGCCAAGAGGATTCATGAACCACACCTCATGTCCTCGGACGAACAAGACCGATATGGTTGCCACATCGGCGAGGACTATCCGGGTCCAGTCGTAGATCACCGTCAGGCACGCCAAGAGTATCTCGATCTCGGCAAGCAGCAGGTGACCACGTGCTAGCTACGCCGCTTCGCCTCGGCATCAGTCGCTGTCTGCTCGGTGAGGAGGTCCGCTACGACGGAGGACACAAGCGAGACCAGTTCTTAACCGATGTACTGGGCCGCTACGTTGAATGGGTTCCGGTCTGTCCCGAAGTGGAAGCAGGATTGGGCACTCCCCGTGAGGCTATGCGTTTGGTAGGCAATCCGCATCACCCCAAACTCGTCACGATTATAAGCAAACAGGACCATACCGATGTGATGGCGGTGACAATCGAACATCGGCTCGACGCTCTCAACAAACTAGACCTCTCGGGTTTTGTCTTCAAGCGAGGATCGCCCAGTTGCGGGCTAGCACGAGTGCGTGTGTACACGACACAGGGTATGCCGAGTCACAGTGGATCGGGGCTGTTTGCACACGCCTTTGAGCGGCAGTTTCCCCTTATACCCGTAGAGGAAGAAGGGCGACTCTCTGACCCGTCGCTTCGCGAGAATTTCATCGAGCGGGTGTTCGCCTACCGACGATTCCAAGACTTGATCCAGAACGGAATCACGAAACAAGCACTGATACGCTTCCACACGATTCATAAATATCTGCTCTTGGCCCACAGCCAGCAACACTATGGAGCAATGGGTCGTCTCGTTGGACAAGCTGAGCGGTACGGACTCACGACGTGGGCCTTAAAGTACGGAGAGCACTTTATGAAATCCCTTAGCCTGAAAGCGACGGTACGGAAACATGTCAATGTCCTTCATCACATTGCAGGCCACTTCAAAGCACTCTTGAAGCCGCAGGAAAAAGTTGAACTCTTGGAGGTGATCAACGACTATCATCGAGGGCTAACACCTTTAATCGTCCCTCTCACCCTGGTCAAGCATTATGCCCAGGTGTTTGACGTCGAGTACATTCGCGATCAGGTCTATTTGAACCCGCATCCCAAAGAGCTCATGTTGCGAAATCATGCGTAGCAGCCACAATCGCTAGAAACGAGACCGCTCTATGAAACCCTCTACTCCACACGTGCTCATTATCGGCGCCGGTCTGGCCGGCCTGGCCTGTGCACGCCGCCTGATACAATCAGGAATCACCTGCACAGTACTTGAAGCCTCCGACGGCATCGGTGGGCGTGTCCGAACAGATCTCGTCGAAGGTTTTCAACTCGACCGCGGATTCCAGATATTTCTGACCGGTTACCCGGAAGCGCGCAAGGCCCTGAACTATGCCATGTTGGATCTTATGCCGTTTCACCCTGGGGCGCTCATTCGGTATGGCGGCCACTTTCATTTGATGAGTGATCTCTTTCGTCGGCCACAGGACATGGTTCAAACCCTGTTCAGTCCGATCGGCTCGTTCGCTGACAAGTTGCGAATGTGGCGCATGCGTCGAGACACATTGCACCATCACTTCTGCTCCAAGGTGGGGGGCCCCTCCCAGCCGACCAGCGAAGTCTTGCAGAAGTATCACTTTTCGAATGCCATGATGGCGCGTTTCTTCTCTCCCTTTCTCAGTAGTGTATTTTTGGAGCCAGCACTGACCACTCCCTGTTGGATTTTTGAGCTTGTCTGGGGAGCCTTTTGCAGAGGCGCAACGGCCTTGCCGAGAGACGGCATGGGCGCCATCCCACAGCACCTTGCGGCTCCGTTGCCCGCTGGATCCATCAAGCTGAAACAAGCCGTTCAACGCATTCAAGGATCCAAGGTAGTCCTGGAATCCGGAGAGCAGCTCACAGGTGACGTGGTAGTGATAGCGACAGATGATGTGACTGCAGCTCACTTACGCGGTGAGCACGCCACAAACTCTTCCGCACGGGGTTCGACGACGCTATATTTCGATGCACCGGTCGCTCCGCAACGAGGGCCATGGTTGATATTGAATGGGGAGGGGCAAGGGTTAGTCCGAACGCTTTGCGTGCTGAGTGAAGCGGCGCCTTCGTACGCACCGGCTGGGCGAGCCTTAATCTCAGTGACAGCGACCCAACAGATGGGGGCACACGATGATCTTCCAGAGGCCGTGCGGCTGTCTCTTCAATCGTGGTTCGGCTCGGAAGTTGACGAGTGGCGTCATCTACGGACCGATCATCTCCACAGTGCGCTGCCTCCGGTAGATCAGCTCTCGCCCCACAACCAAACAGCGCCTGCCCGCGTGGCTGATGGGCTCTACGTCTGTGGTGATTACCGAGAAAGCGGTACGTTGGACGGGGCGCTGCGGTCGGGTCGGAAAGCAGCTGAGGCGATCCTCTTAGATTACACCCAGCTATGAGTACTATTGCCGACTGGTCTCGCGATCTGCGTCAGCGTGAGTAGTCATGACCCAGACCGGATGAACTTCAAAAGATACCTTGACCGGGAGAATGAGACTGTGCGACGAACGATGACCATTAGGACACAACGGCGGTACGCGTATCACTATTCACAGTTAGGATGGTGCGAAACCTAACAACGCTCTGCCTTGCCGGACCAGTACCTAACTATGGCAACATAACCAGAAAGCCACCATCAGCTACGAGACGGATAACCGAGACGCTGCCCGACAGCGACGCATTGACGGAAGGAGGAAACATCCATGAGAGATCGCATTAACGGAGTTGTTCTGGTGGGTCATGGCGGTATCCCGAAGGACTGCCCACAGGATTTGGTGACCCGACTGAAACGATTGGAAGCTCAACGGCGTGCAGCCAAACAACCACCGTCACCCGAAGAAATCGAACTGGATACGAAGATCCGTCGCTGGCCGAGGACGGCTGCAACCGATCCCTACGAGGCAGGTCTTCAGGCTGTCGCTGAACGTCTACGTACTCAGCTCGATGGTGCCTTGTTCGGCATCGCCTACAATGAGTTCTGCGCCCCAACTCTAGAAGAAGCCGTTGAAGCACTCATCGCACAGGGTGCGACACATATCACCGTGACGACCACCATGTTTACTCCTGGAGGCTCCCATTCTGAAATCGAGATACCGGAAATCCTCGAGCACCTCCGGCCGCAACATCCCGAGGTTGACCTCTGCTATGCCTGGCCGTTCGATCTGCAGCTGGTCGCCAACATGTTAGCAGAACAAGTCCGTCGCTTCTCCACGGTCAGCCTCCACGAGAATCCATGAAAAGGTATACCAGCCGTCCTCCAGGCAGTGTACAATGTCGGCCAATACCGAGCCCTGCCAACGGGAGGACGAATTGTGACGGTTCAGGAGCAATTGGCGAAGCTATTCCATGAGACGCAGTCCTTTAAATGGGATCGCGACAAAGGATTCAAGCTCGCCTCTGGGGAAATCAGTCCTTTTTATGTCGATTGTCGAGCCCTTATGGCACATCCGGAAGCACGACGGTTAGTCGCCCAGTTAGCCGTCGAAGCACTTGGTGGAATTAAGATTGACTGCATCGGCGGTCTGGAAATTGGCGCAATCCCAATAGCAGTCACGATATCAGACTTCGCTTTGGCCTCCTCCGCACATAATTGGAAGACATTCGTAGTGCGGAAGCAGGCCAAAGACCATGGGTTAGGGAAATTAATCGAGGGGAATATTCGTCCTGGCGATCGAGCATTGATCGTGGACGATGTACTCACAAGTGGTGGCTCGTTACTGAAAGCGGTGGGCGTCGTACGGGAAGCTGGCCTTCAGGTTGAGCATGCATTGGTGATTGTGGATCGCCAGGAGCAGGAGGGGAGAGGACGGGTAGAAAGAGAAAACGTTCGGCTTATCAGTCTTTTGACCATTCAGAATCTCATGGACACCATGACGAGGCAATTGGCGTAGCTGTAATAGACACCCCCTACACGTGATCCATTACTTGCACTCAAACTGAATTCCCCACCGACGCTCCTCCACCAGTTCTTGGGCTCCATCCAGCGGACTGACCACGCGAGTTCGTCCTTGCGCTTCTCCCTCGCGAACGATGGAGTAAGACCTTCCGGTGCATTTCTCTTTCATCAGGTCGAGGGCGTCCTTTCGAAACGAAGAGAGGATGGGTCCCTGTTCTTCTTTAAACGGATAAATCACCACCCCTCCCCTGTCGTGCTGTTGAACGATCTTTGCACCATCCGCACAGCCTCCAACAGCGAGGGCAGCTAGAACTCCAACCATAGTACGCCACATGTTCATCATTCTCTGGGACTTGCTCCGATCACCGTGGGCAGCGGAATATGACTACCGGTATTTCCAGCGAACAGGCTCTTCCATGATGTACGGTCCTCTGTGTCGATGTCCTTCTGCCACAGTGATTCCAGAATCCGAATATCAGAAGAGGATCCTCCATCCATGGCCATCGCTTGGCGCACGGTAGGCAGTACATCTTTCATACACTGCGCGATGTCATATAACTTGGCCGCTCCGAGCGTTTTCAAGAGAAGAATATGTCCGGCCATCGTTTCAGCGACGATCGTTTGATACGCATATTTCCCCGACTCCCGCACGCGAACCCTCCCCGTGTGATCCAGAAGCATGAGGGCTTGTGCGACCTCACGATAAGGAGGGTGCTCTTCATCAAAAGCCTCCGAATCCAGATCAAGAACTCGCGCCTTTCTCAACTTCGAATCAGGTGGCTCTGCAACAAACAACCCCCGCCACGAAGGGTGCCGTCGGCTCCCCAATGGGCGCCCATCCTTATAGAGAAGACCAAGATATGCGAAATTTTCACGGAATAGCCCCGCATTAAATACGACGTGGTGCCCTGTTCGTTTCTGCCATTGGTCAATCTTGTGAGGTTCTGACAGTCCTTCCTGGGCGTAATAATGAACGGAAAACTTTAGATGTTCAGGGTTCAGATCGACAACCAGCATTCTCGGCATGATCGGGCATTGATCCTGGGCTTTCCACACCGACACCCTAATACCATCAGAAAGTTGTAGCCACGAGATATCCCCGGCTATGCTCACAGTGGGGAACATGCATGCAACTACCAACAGATACGTTGCTCCGAGCCGACTCCATCGTACCGAATGGTGCCTCTTGTACGTATAGCTTACAGAAAACCGACCATGGACCGATGCTGAGTGTTGTCTCTCCATGTGTCAGGATTGACTTGGTATCGAGGACTGTAGCGGCGCCGATATGAGGCCACCACCCTTTTGACTGGACGGTTCAAGGTTAAGAATCTCGCGCACCTTTTCTGCTAACACTTCCGGCGTAAATGGCTTTTGCAGATACAGAGTGGCTGGGTCACCTGCACCGATCCCGATATCATCCGTGTAGCCTGAGATGAAGAGTACCTTGAGTCCAGGCTTAATCACACGGAGATTCCGGGCAAGTTCTACCCCACTCATTCCCGGCATGACAACGTCGGTGAGCAAGAGCCGGAGCTTCTTGATGTATGGGGTAGCCACAAGGCATGCCTCGACACCATTTCGTGCTTCCACGATTCGATACCCACGCTTGCGGAGTTCTTCGCCCATCAAGACACGAACATTCTCATCATCCTCAACAAGAAGAATGGTTTCGTGACCCCGTGGTGACGGCATGATTGCCTGCTCACTCGCAGAAGTCTCAATCTCGGCCTCTACACGTGGCAGGTAGACGTCAAACCGAGTTCCTTCCCCGGTCTTACTGGTCACGTCCAGTCCGCCCCCCCCCTGGGTCACAATGCCAAAGACCGTCGAGAGCCCCAATCCGGTTCCCTTTCCTTCTTCCTTCGTCGTGAAAAAAGGTTCAAACATGTGCGCCTGTACTTCTGGAGTCATACCGCAGCCACTGTCGGCGACTGAAAGCCTGACATAGGTTCCTGGCTCTAGTGGCCTGATGTGGTACAGAGGGGGGTGATCGAGATCTGTTGCAACGGTTTCTATCGTGAGTTTACCCCCAGTTGGCATAGCATCCCGCGCATTGACCACCAGATTCATCACAACCTGTTCGAGCAGAGCTGGGTCGGCCTTGACTCCTGAGATCATCCATACTGTGTCTTAACAGGAGTTGAATATCCTCACCAATCAACCTCCGCAGCATGGGTTCGAAGTCGACCAGGATTCTATTCAGGTTCAGAACCTTCGACTCAGACGGTTGTTTTCTGCTGAACGCCAGCAATTGGCGAATGAGAATCCTCGCACGATCACCAGCCTTGTGCATCTCCTCAACTCTACCTCTTAGGGGATCCTCACGGCCCATCTCGCTGAGCAGCACCTGACTTTGGCCCATGATGACAGTGAGCAAATTATTGAAGTCATGAGCTAACCCTCCCGCCAGGCGACCGACCACCTCGAGTTTTTGCACCTGTCGGAACTGCGCTCGGCTTTCCGACAGTGCTGCTTCCGCTTGTAATCGCGCTGCACGCTCCTGTTGCTCTCTCCGTACGCGTCGCACCGAGGGAACCAGGCGATCGAGTTCCTCTTTCGAAATACAATCCGTGGCGCCGCCAGACAGTAATTCTATTCGCTGGCTCGCCAAAACTGTTGCCGAGACGAAGATGACCGGAACACCAGGAGCCAATCTCCGAGCCAGTTCAAGCGCCGTCCGTCCATCACATCGAGGCAGGTCGTGCTCCGCCAAGATAAGATCGACGTGACCGTCCGTGAGCGCCGATACATAGGCGGCTCGGCTCTCCACCCGGTGTAGCACGCAGGGGATATCGCCACCCGTCAACATCGCCTCAACGCGGTCACTCTCGTGCCGGGTGGATTCGAGATGAAGCACTCGTAGCGGAGTTGTCATGAATGGGGTTGAGCGGACCGGAGGCCTTCAGGAGGAGGCTCGTTAATGACCCCCCAGAACGTTCCTAGCTCCTTCACCGCCGACAGAAATTTGTGAAACTCAACAGGCTTGACGACATATGCGTTCGCTCCTAACGCATAGCTTTCAGCCAAATCGCGTTCTTCTCGTGACGAAGTCAGCATCACGACCGGAATCGGTCGCAGATTGATATCTGCCTTGATGGTACGCAACACTTCCAGCCCGTTCACCTTTGGCATTTTCAGGTCGAGAAAAATCACGGCAGGGTTGCCCCTCAAACGTGACTTGAACTGCCCTCGACAGTAGAGGTAGTCCAAAACCTCAGCCCCGTCATGACAAAGGACGACCTTGTCCGAGATATGTTCCTCCTCCATCGCAGCAAGAGCAAGTTCGGCATCACGTGGATTATCTTCGGCGAGGATGATGGGTTTCGCCGCATTCATGGTTCATGACTCCTTGTTGGCAACGCAATAAAGAACGTGGCTCCGATATTTGGAGCTCCTTCCGCCCAGGTCCGCCCCCCATGGCGGTGCACGATCCGGCGCACGTTGGCGAGACCGATTCCGGTTCCTTCGAACTCATCAGCACGGTGAAGCCTCTGGAAGACCCCAAAGAGCTTGGAGGCATATTCCATATCAAAACCCACTCCGTTGTCACGCACAAAAATGACGACTTCCGCTGAGGTTGGACGCTCGACACCGATTTCAATTGAAGCCTTTGGCCTGGTACCGGTGAACTTAATGGCATTCGTCAGTAAATTGACAAATACCTGCCTCAGCATGGCTGGATCACCAGTGACCTCAGGCAATGGGGCGATTGTCCACGATATTTCACGTCCTTGCAAGTCCAGACGCAAATCCGCAAGAACGTGGTTGATCACCTGTTCAAGATTCACGGTTGTGTGAAGCATTTCTTGTCGGCCCATCCGTGAAAAGACTAACAGATCATCAATGAGCTGACCCATCTGCTTGGCGGCATCGGAGATGGTTTGTAAATACCGCGCGCCTTTCTCATTCAGCGATTGCTCGACGGATTTGCGCAGCAGAGCGGCATACCCGTCTATATGCCGAAGAGGCGCTCGCAAATCATGAGACACCGAGTAGCTGAAGGCTTCTAGCTCCTTGTTTGCCGCCTCCAAGAGCTCTCCACGGCGCTGCAACTCCTCCGCCACCCGCCGTCGCTCCGTAATGTCATGGCGAATGAGATAATAAACCCATGCCAGCAAGACCAGCTGGAGAAAAGCCCCGAGACCCAACAGCACGATCGTATTCTTGGTCCCCTCAGCGGAGTCCGCTATGCGACGATTCATGGCCTGCCGTTCATCTGAATCCATGTCGGTAATGAGCTGATGAATCGCTCCTAACTCTCGGCGGCCAGCCCCCTCAATTGCCATCTTCTTAACCGCTCGAAACCCGCCCTCGTCGAACTGGTCAATGGCCTTGGACTCGGCGTTCAATTGTTTCTCCATCATCCGTTCCAGCACTCGGGCTCGTTGTTCTTGTTCCATAGAACCGCGCGCCAATTCACGAAGGTAGGTGGCGAATGTCGGTTTTTGTTGGACCACCTTCTTATAGGACTCGAGATAGGACATTTCTCCCGTAACAAGATATCGTCGATGAGCATCTTCAGCCTCGTTCATCGCAACATCGATGGTACTGAGAAGCTGGAGCAGATCGTGGCTGCGACCATCGAGTCGACTATTGGTCAGCACAATACTGGTGTTGTGGTATGAAACGGCGGTAATCACGAGGATCCCGACAAACACAAGACTGAACCCCGCCAGTATCCGTTGCTCAATGGTCAGTTTTTGGAACCAGGACATACGGCCATTGTTCGAGTTCGTGGAATCTGGGCTACTGTCTGAACGAGGTTCCGGTTCCCCTGGCACGAGGGTGGACGACTCTGACGGCTGGTGTGTGGATGATTCCATGGCTAGATGACAAGCCATTACGGCGATATGACTGTGATGTGGAATCCGAACAACGCAAGACTTCAGGATGGAAGCAATTGTAGCAGAACTCTAGATAGGAGAAAGCAGAAAACTAACCGCCGACATGAACGGGTGAAGGAACCGCTGTAGCAGAAGGAGTCACGAAGTTGGAAAACATCAGCGTGGCATCAACGACCCAGTCTGTAAAGGGCTGTGGGTAGATGCCGATCACCAACGTCCCCGCCAAGCCGACGTAGATGACAGCCTTCATCGGACCGGAAATCCTAATCGGTGACGGATCAATGGGCTCATTGATGTACATTTGTTTGACCACGATTAAGTAGTAGTACATCGATATGACGATATTGATAAGTCCAACCGTGATCAAGGTGTAGAGTCCCTCCTTGATCGCCGCGACAAAGATGTAGAGCTTTCCGATAAACCCGGCAAGCGGCGGCACCCCGGCTAACGATAAAAGAAACAGCAACATGGCAAACGCCAAAAACGGAGATCGCCGATTGAGACCACGATAATCCTCGATCTCATCCCGTCCAATGGCGTGGCTGACTGCAATGACGACGGCGAACGCTCCAATATTGGCGAAGAGGTACGCAAGGAGATAAAACAGTATCGCGTCACTTCCCATCTTCGTACCTGCCGCCAGTCCAATCAGGACATTCCCGATTTGGGCGATCCCGGAGTAAGCCAGGAGACGTTTAATATTTCGTTGAGCGATCGCCACGATATTTCCGTACGTCATCGACACGATCGAGACGGCCACCAATAAGTACACCCACACCGGTTTAAACGAAGCGAGCGCGACGAGGAAAATCCTGAGCAGGATCACCAACGCAGCGCCTTTCGGCGCGATGGACAAAAAGGCTGTGACCGGGGTTGGAGCGCCGTGGTACGTGTCCGGTACCCATGAATGGAAGGGAACGGCACCGATCTTAAATCCTAAGGCGGCGAAGATCAGGAGAAACCCTATAATTAAACCTGGGGTCGCCTGTGCCGACGTCATCTCAGAAAACACCAGCTGGCCCGTTTCGCCGTAGACGAGACTGATACCGTAGGCGAAGAGTCCGGCGGCAAAGACGCCCAGGATAAAGAACTTCAAGCCAGCCTCATTCGAAGCCATATCCTCACGCAAATACGACACCAAGACGTAGAACCCAAGGGTGGAGAATTCCAAACTGACAAAGACGGAAAGGAGATCATTGGCTGACGCCATGAACATCATGCCGATCGCGGACATCACCACAAGGACATAGTATTCTCCACGAAATAAGGTGAACCGATTCACGTACTCCACTGAAGAAAGGATCACAAGGATCGTGGCGCCCAGGATAAAGACCTTGAAGAAAATCGCCATCCGATCCAGCACAAACATGTTGCCAAAGAGCGCCCCCGAAACGTGAGCGACGTCAAACCACGCCAAACATCCAAGTGTCAGAACAAGACCCGCTACGCTCAGATAAGCCAATTGTTCTTTCGGTAGACGAGGAGAGACGAAGTCCACGATGATCACGAGACAGAGCCAGCAGGTAAGTAGGATTTCCGGCAAGAGTAGCAGCAGATCCGAGAAGGACAGGTTCAGCGAAAAAATCATTCGCGTCCTCCTCCTGAAATCTGCAGCGAAGTCGCCGCCACCTCATCGACGATGATCGGTGAGGTCAACGGAATCTTCGAGTGGGTGACTGCATGCTGAACACCTTCATCGGTACCAGATTCTGCAACGGGGACGACTTCGGTAATCCTCACGACTAACGGGTCCACACCAGATCGAACCACGTCATAGAGATGCATCGGGAAAATACCGAATCCAATGCTGACCGTGATCATGATGAGCAACGGAAGGCGATCAACCGTCGAAACGGCATCATGCGCATGCCCATACTTTTGATTCATCGGACCGTAGAACAACCCTCGCATCATTTTAAACAGATACGCGAGCGTCAGCACGATCCCCAACATGGCAACGATCACCTGCAATGGATACTTGTCCCAACTCCCAACGATGATCATAATCTCCGCGATAAAATTCACCGTGCCCGGCATCCCAATCGAGGCCATACACCCGACAATAAAACAGGCAGAAATGAACGGCATCTTATTAGAGAGTCCACCGAGCGAGGGAATGTCGCGTGTATGGGTTTGATCATAGACCCATCCCGCCATAGCAAAGAGCATCCCTGTAGCCATCGCATGGGCAAACATGTAGATCACCGCCCCGCTCAGGCTGATGTAGTTGAGGGCTGCCATACCAAGAAAGACATAGCCCATGTGACTGGAACTTGAATAGCCTATGACATACTTGGTGTCTTTCGCGTAAAAAGCAACGAAGCCGCCATAGATGATGCTGAACATGCAAAGGACAGCGGCAATCGGCATCAATTCTCTGGTGGTTTCCGGCAGGATCTCAAAGGCCACTCTGATAATGGAAAAATGTCCCAGCTTCATGAGGACGCCGGCATGCAGCATGCTCGTGGCAGCCGGCGCAGCCGCGTGGCCGACTGGAGACCACGAGTGCATGGGCCAGAGTGGAGCAATCGATGCGAATCCGAAGAAGACTAAAATCCAAATAATCTTGTCGAGTGTCGTGCCCAGAACGGGAATATTCATGAGGTTTGCGTGTTCACGCAGTACCAAGATATCAAAGGTGTTGAGGCCGGAATATTTATAGATCAGCAAAATGCCCATTAACGCAGCCACAGCGAACGCGGATAGAAAAAGCACTAATTTCATCGCTGCGTATTCTTTACTGTTGGAGCCGAAATTAAAGATAAAGCTGACGGAATCTCTCAGCTTCATCCCTTCGGAATCGGTCATCTCCAGGTACTTCTTCGTGTGACTTCCCCACATACCCAACAATAGGTACATCGGGATGACGGACATTTCGTAGAAGAAGTAGAGGAAAAACAAATCCAGGGACATGAAGACGCCGATCGTGGCAGCTGCTAGGATCAGCAACCAAATATAGAACTCTTTCGCCCGGTCTTTGATGTGCCACGACACGAAGATTCCAGCGAACAACAGAATCGTCGAAGCCAACACAAGCGGGGTTCCGATACCGTCGACACCGAGATGGAGGGAGATGCCGAGCTGTCGGGACCATTCCAGTTTTTGGATAAACTGAAATCCCCCCTTCACCGGATCATAGGCGTAGAAGAGATAGATCGACGCGATTAAGGAGACGAACGCGGAACCCGCCGCAATGCTGCGGACAAGTAGAGGCTGTCGATTCGAAACAAAGATCAACCCTAACGCTCCCAGAAACGGAGCGAAAAGGATATAGAGCAGTGCATACTCTCCCATGACCGGAACCTACTTCCCCTCTTGAACGTGTGGACCGCTAATCGCCGCCGACTGATCGTAGTGAATCCGGTCGACCAGAGCTTGAACCGAGCCGTTCATGATTCGAAGAAACGGAGACGGATAGAGTCCGATCCAGAGAATCATGACAGACAATGAGACGGCGATAACCATTTCCCGAAGTTGCAAATCGTTCATCGTGGCTCTCACCGCTACCCCAACTGGTCCAAGCATGGATCGTTCGTAATACCACAAAAAATACGCGGCGCCGAAAATCACCCCCAGGACGGCTACGGCGCCAAACCACCATTTGGCCTCAAACGCCCCCAGGAGGATAAGAAACTCTCCGACAAACCCGTTTGTCCCGGGTAATCCGATGGATGCCAGGCCAATGATCAGAAAAAATGTGGCGAGCAACGGCACTTGTTTAGCCATGCCACCAAAGGCCGACAATTGTGTCGTCTGTTGGCGCGAGTACAAGAATCCCGCGATAAAAAACAATCCAGCCGTACTGAAGCCCAGATTGATCATGGTCAGCAAACTGCCCTGCAGGCCTTGATAATTCAAGGCGAACAGCCCCACCACCACAAATCCTAAGTGACTCACGCTGCTGTAGGCGAGGAGACGCCTCAAATCGGCCTGTACCAACGCCATCCAGGCTCCATAGAGAATCGCACACAGTCCAAGGACCACCAAGATGGAGACAACGGTTTCACTTTTCGACGCGTCCGGGAGTAGCGGGATGCTGAAGCGCATAAAGCCGAAGGTTCCCAGCTTGAGACCGGCCAACACCACGGACATCCCGATTGGCCCCTCCAAAAGAGCATCCGGCAACCAGGTGTGAAATGGGAAGACTGGTGCCTTGAACGCAAATCCCAAGAACATCAGCCAAAAAATCACCAGCTGTTGACTCATAGGAATGGGCACACTCAAAAGGTCGAGGAAATCAAACGAGTATGCTTGATCAGCATGATGCAACGAGGCCCACTGATGAAAATTGATATTCAGCAAGGCGATGCCGACCAGCATGAAGACGCTGCCCAACAACGTATAGATGACGAACTTCAATGCGGCGTAATGACGTTCAGCTCCGCCTCCCCATAACTTGATCATAAAATAACTGGGGATCAGCATCAGCTCCCAGAACACGAAGAAGAGGATCAAATCCAACGACACGAACACACCCATCGTCGTTGTCTCGAGCGCCAACAAGCACATCATGTACAATTTGACCTGATGCCGAATCGTATCCCATGAGTAGACCACGACCAGCACCGTCAGGAACGCCGTGAGACCGACGAACAGAACGCTAATTCCATCGACAGCCACGTGATAGCTGATGCCGAGCGCAGGGATCCATGGCACGCGCTCCGTGAACTGCATGGCGGCCGACTCCGGCACGAATCGAAGCAGGACAAATATACAAAGAGCCAGCTCCACAAGCGCGATGGTGAGGGCCGCACTCCTGACCGTATCCTCGTCTTCAATCACCCACAGGATAGTGGCCCCGACCACAGGGAGAAAGAGGATGCAGGACAAGATTGGAAACCCAGCCGTGAGCTCTTCGAGCATAATGATTGCCTGTGTGCCTACTGACCTACATCTGAACGACTAGCTGAACCACCACCGCCAGGAGAAAAAGACCCGCAACAATAATGGCCGCATAGTGATGAACCATGCCACTCTGCATTTTTCGTCCTTCGCGAGCTGCCAGATGGTTGCCATATCCAATTACGTTCAACCCAGCATAGACGATGTACTTCTCAACCCACGTTGACCCAGAGGCGCCCCAATCAGTGAGTCGACCTACCGCGCGCACCAGACCATCGATGACCGTGCGATCAAACCAATGCAGTGCCATGCCGAGGCGTTTTGTGGGCTCGACGAAGAGCAGATCGTACAATTCGTCGATATAGTATTTGTTCAAGAGCGTTCGATACATCCCAGAAAACTTCTCCGCCCAATTGTCTGCAGTCATCGGACTTACTGCATACAGGAAATGGGCGAGTCCCCATCCGATCACGGCAATGGCGACCGCCAGACCCATTAACAGAAATACCAGCCCCGTACTGGCCTCATGTTCTCCCGCAACTCCGACAACCGGAGCCAAAAATCCATGCAGCCACCCATGTTCTGGAGGAAATCCGAGGACTAATCCGCCCACTCCCGATAGAAAGGCCAGCACCATCAAGGGTGCGACCATGACCATGGGAGACTCATGCACGTGCGCTTCCGTATGATGATCCATCCTTGAAGAGCCATAGAACGTGAGGTACGTCAGCCGAAACATGTAAAACGACGTCATCAAGGCACCGATCGCAGCCATGCTGTAGAGGAGGTAGTGATGATTCATGAAGGCATGGGCCATGATTTCATCCTTGCTCCAGAATCCCGCCAGAGGAGGCAGCCCAGCAATGGCGATCGTACCAATCAGAAACACGCGATGAGTCCACGGAATTCGCTTGCTCAGCCCGCCCATCTTCCGAATATCCTGTTCCCCGGATAGTGCGTGAATGACAGATCCCGCAGCCAAAAATAACAACGCCTTAAAGAACGCGTGGGTCATGACGTGAAACACCGCCGCTGTGTAGGCACCAACCCCGCAACCCAGGGACATGTATCCAAGCTGGCTCACGGTGGAATAGGCCAGCACGCGCTTGATGTCGGTTTGAACGAGGCCGATGGTCGCAGCAAACAAGGCGGTGCCACCGCCGACGAACGCCACCACAGACATAGCAACGGGAGAAAGATCAAAAATCACATGGTTGCGCACGATCATGTACACACCCGCCGTCACCATGGTGGCCGCGTGAATGAGGGCGCTGACCGGCGTCGGACCTTCCATCGCATCAGGTAGCCATGTATGGAGAGGCAATTGCGCCGACTTGCCTACGGCCCCCACCAATAAGCATAAGGCTATCGCTGTGGCCATCTCCGGAGACAATTGGCCGACCTGCGCAAACACCTTGGTATAGTCGAGAGTCCGGAAATTGACGAAGACTAAAAAAATGGCAACCAGAAAACCTGCGTCTCCGATTCGGTTGACGACAAATGCTTTCGTCGCGGCTTTTGCAGCAGAGACCTTGTCATAGTAATAGCCAATCAGGAGATAGGAGCAGAGCCCTACCCCCTCCCACCCGATGAAGAGGACCAGATAATTGTTCCCCATGACGAGCAGGAGCATGGAGACCATGAACAAGTTCATATACGTGAAGAATCGTGTAAACCCGGATTCCCCATGCATGTATCCGACGGAATAGACGTGGATCAGGAATCCGACACCGGTGACGACCAACAACCAGGCACAGGTTAACGGATCCACGAGATAAGCGAGACTGACCGTCAGATCACCCCCAAAAATCCATTGGTAGGCGACCACTTCATGCGTCGTTCCAGTCCGCAATACATCACTGAAGACGGCCAGCGTGCAGAGAAACGACAGCCCGACCGATCCCCATGCAAGCCGATGGGCCATATCACGGGAATAGCGATTCCCGAGCAGGCCGTTCAAAACGACTGCCGTCAACGGGAAAATGGGTATCAACTTAATCAGCAGATCGGTGAGGTTCGACACGATATTCTATCGTTCTCCACATATGAGGTCAGGGAATCATTCCCGAGACGGCCATTCATCTTGGAAGCCTATGGGCGAGAATGTGCACCACGTACGTAGCCCTCTGGCCTTCAACAAGATCCCGCTACCATTTTAAAAGGTTCATCTCGTCAACATTCGTCGATATCTTGCTCCGAAAGACCACAATGATAATGGCTAGACCAATGGCAGCTTCACCAGCAGCAATGGCAATGACGAAAAGAGCCACCAGCTGTCCGGCCATGGATTCTAAATAGTGCGAAAATGCCACAAGGTTAATGTTGGCCGCATTCAACATCATCTCAACCGACATGAGGACGATGATGAAATTGCGCCTCACAAGTACGCCGAGAAGCCCGGTCATAAACAACACGGCGCTCACCGCTGTGTAGGCAGAAAGGGGGATCATAACCGCTCTTCCTTGGGGTCCAGAGGCTTCGGCGCTTTGGCAAGGACAATGGCACCGATAATAGCCCCGAGGAGAAAGATACCGACGATTTCGAACTGCAGGATGTGATCGCTGAACATCTTGATACCGACTGCATAGGTATCACCGTCTTGGAGCACTGCGCTTGCCGGAGCAGTACCCTTCGCGCCATCGAACGGAGACTGCAGGAGGAGGAAAAGCACATACACTGCGCCCAAGACCGCCGGCCCAACAAAATACAGAGCCGATGGATGAAAATAGCGTTCATCCGTTTTTAAATTCATCAACATCAATACAAACAGATAGAGCACCAGAATGGCTCCGACGTAGACAATGACCTGCACTGCCCATAAGAACTCTGCGTTCAAAAGGATAAACAACCCTGAAACGTGCAAAAGTAAGGCAAGTAGCGCGAGCGCGCAGTGAACGGGGTGGCGTAAGGACACCGTGAGGACGCCGGAGGCAATACTGACCAACGCGAAATACGCGAAGAACACCAACATCATGTGTGCAGCTCAGCTCAGATGCCTGGGAGGTTGTTGGGTAGCCTTCTGTACCGACTGAGGAAAGTAGTACCGGTATTCCCGGCTCTGCTCCACATCCTTTTCTTGATTATGGGCATAGAGGTACTTCTTCCCATCCTCAAGATGGCGCTCGCCGATATCATAAAGCCGCTTCTTGTCGAACAACAGACTCCGTTTGTCATGCGTCGAATATTCGTACATCTTAGTCATTGCCAGCGCGTTCACGGGACAGGCCTCGACGCAATAGCCACAGAACACGCATTTCGTGATATCAATATAGAATTCACTTGCGTATCGTTGAAGGGGGCGGGTGGTATCCTCCGCACTGATCACCTTGATGCAGTGAGACGGACACGCGACTTCACACAAATCACAACCGACACAACGCTCCTGTCCGTCATCGTACCGAAGGAGACTCAGCGCGCCTCTGTGTGTATCAGGGATCGTTCGCTGTTCCCGAGGATACTGAAACGTCATCGGCTTATGAAGCATATGCCGAAACGTTACTTTCATGGCGTCCCAAATCTCATAGAACAACGCGGCATGAAGGAGTTTTTTTGTCAGGGCAGTGACACTCATCGCAGCTCCTCGTCACAAACCAGCCACTGTACACATCCACTTACACCGGTTCAACACTGACCCACATTTGTTTGAACGACGGCACACCTGTTGTGGCATCGATCGAAACCGTCAGCAAATCCTTCACAGGAGGCTCATTGAAATGTTCAGGGAAAAAACAGGTACCTGGCGCGATGGATTGATCGGGCTGCACGGCGAGCTGAAGCGACCCCCGATCAGAGATCAACCGCACCTTCGTGCCATCCTGTATCCCTAGACGTTCCATATCCCGAATATTCATTCGCAATCTCCCGGTGTTGGGAGCAATTTTGATCAGTCCGGACGCTTGCGTCGACAGCTCTCCTGAATGCATCAACAACTGTCCCATGACCAGCATGAAGGGGCGTGCACGGTCCACAGAGGCTTGGCTCGTACGGTAACGACCTGCAACCTCTCTCACATACCCGTTGGACAGATACTGATCGAGCGTGGGGGCGAATTTCCGAGGTTGACCAAGATTGTAGTACCCTGGAAGGAGCTTCATGATCTCGCTCTGAATATCGTTGGCTGATTGGTATTCCCATCGGCAACCCATGGCATTGGCAAGGGCCGTCATAATGTGCCAGTCAGGCAAGCTTTCTCCTAAGGGATCCATCGCCTGACGAATCCGAAGAACACGACCTTCAAAGTTCGTAAAGGTGCCCTCCTTTTCCGCATAGGTGCAGGCAGGAAGCACAAAATCCGCAATCTTCGCCGTCTCAGTTAAGAAAGGATCTTGCACGACTAACAATTCCAACCGTTCGAGTGCAGCCCGTACCTCCATCGAGGCGGGGAAGGTTGCCAAAGGATTTTCCCCCAACACGTACAGGGCCTTAATCTGGCCACTCTTGCACCTTCTTAGAATCTCAACTAGATGTGCTCCTGATCCAATCGAGGGAAGCGATGTGTCCCATGCTCCGGCAAACCGGTCCCGAGCGGATGGGTCATCAAAACGAGCCTGTCCGGGGAGGAACTCCGGGGCCACCCCCATATCCACTGCCCCTTGCTCGTTCGGCTCTTCGGTCACAGTATTCACACCACATCCCGATCGCCCGATCTTCCCGGTAATCCAAGCCAGGTCCATCAGCTTGAGGATGTTCTGATAGCCATTCGTTCTCCTGACGATCCCTTCCGCACACAGAACGATCGATCTTGGCGATTCGGCAAAAATAGAGGCGATTTCTTTGAACGTCTCAACCGTGAGCCCTGTCTGAGCTGATACGTCTTCTAGCGTTAGATTCGCCACCGCATTTTTAAGCTCCTGAAACGCCCAAGGATGTTTACTGACAGCTGCTTCGTCCACCAGATCATAGGCAATCGCCGCCTTCACGAGGCCATCGATCACAGCCCCTTCGGTTCCGGGCTTGATTAAGAATGGATGCGATACCAGCTTAGCCATATTCGTAATGGCACTGTCGAGTGTGACGACCTGTGCCTTGTAGACCCGGATCGCTTCTTTGATTCGCACGGCGGTCAACGGGTTCGTTTCCGTGATGTTGGAACCAATCACAATAATGGCCTTCGCCTTCGTCAAATCCTCCCAATCATTCGACGTCCTCCCTACTCCAATGGCATGTTTGGAGGCGAGCACAAAATTCATGTGTCCATAGCGCGCACTACTGTCGAGCTGGTTGGTGCCGAAACCGGTACGCATCAGCTTTTGGAACAGATAGAGCTCTTCGTTGGTGCAGCGCGCCGTTGCCAAACCAGCGATGGCATCAGCACCATGCTTTTGCTTAATCTCGGTAAACTGATCCACGAGGGCATGCATGGTCTCCAACCATGACTTTTCGACCAATCGGTCGCCTTCACGAACCAACGGCTGTATAAGCCTGTGCTGACTATCTAGATACTCAAACCCAAAACGCCCTCGTACACAGAGCCCTCCATGGCCCTTCGCAGTTTCAGAACGATCCCCCCATTTATTTTTCCAGGATAATGGGGATGAGACACGGACCACTTCTGTGTCCTTGGTTTCCAAGTAAAGTTGACAGCCATCTCCACAGTAATTGCAGGTCGTGGTCGTCTTCTTCATCTGCCAGGGTTTGTACAGATACTTGGAAAACTTATTCGTAATCGCTCCAACAGGACAGACCGCTAGACAATCCCCGCAAAATTCGCAGTCGAGAGCCAGGTCTCCTTTCGGGACCACCTGATTGAATCCGCCCTTCTTCATGAACTGCAACGCGTCGATCATCAACACATCTTTGCAAACATTGATGCACTCTGCGCACGCGATACAACGATTCATATTGAAATCAAGGACCGGACTACGCGTGTCTTCCGGAATGAATTTCTGCTTGGCGTTGGCCAGGTTTGTCACTCCGTGCTGGAAGGCCATGTCCTGTAATTCACAGTGCCCATCTGCATCACACACCGGGCAATCAAGAGGATGCACGGAGAGATGTTTCTCGACGGCTTTCTTACGTGCCAGAAATAAGTCTTCCCCCTCCGTTCGGATCACCATTCCCGCCGCAGCCTTGGCTGTGCAGGACCTGACGGGAGCCTTCTTCCCCTCTTGCATGACTAGACACATCCCACAGGACCCGAACGGATCGAACGTGTAGTGGTAGCACATGGCTGGAATGATCTTGCCGGTCATTGAAATGACGTCATACAAAGACACGCCATCCTTGGCCGTCACTGATTTTCCGTCGATGCTCAGCTCGATCGTTGTCGCTTCAACATCGGGGTTCGTAGCTGGTTTGAGTCCCATCGTGTTACACCCTGTCTCGGCTTCCCTTATTCTTACATACTACCGAATCAACGCTGCATATCTCCCGCACACTCTACCACCCGGGCCTTATCGATCACATTCACCCATTACAATGTCGTAGGTACCAAAAATTGTGCAGGCATCCGAGATCATATAACCTCGAGCCATATGGTCGAAGGCACCCATATGCACGAACGATGGAGCGCGAATCTTCAGCCGATATGGCTTTCCACCTCCCGTGCTGACGATGTAAAACCCCAGCTCACCCTTGTGTGCCTCTGTCCCGCAGTAGATTTCTCCAGGTGGCGCATCAAATCCCTGTGAAAACAGCTTAAACTGCTGGATCATTGCCTCTAAGTTGGTGAAGACCCGCTCTTTCGGCGGGAGCGTCACACTCGGAGCATCCGCCATGATAGGTCCATCCTGCATCTGCTCCAGACATTGCCGGATGATTTTGACACTTTCATAGAGTTCCATCACTCGTATCCAATACCGGTCATATGTATCGCCGTTCTTCCCGACCGGCACGCTGAACTCGCACTTTTGATACGCGCTATAGGGTTCGTATTTGCGCAAGTCGTAGTCTACCCCTGATCCGCGGAGCACCGGGCCGCTCAACCCAAAACTAACCGCGTCTTCGGCCGAAATGACGGCAACCCCCTTTGTCCGCCCGATCCAGATG
Organism: Nitrospira sp.; assembly: GCA_036984345.1. GTDB lineage: Bacteria > Nitrospirota > Nitrospiria > Nitrospirales > Nitrospiraceae > Nitrospira_D. Next base: position 146,811 of record BQXA01000003.1, read on the forward strand.
CGGTTCCTCTCAAGAAACACCTGATATTCATCGATCTTCGCCGGGAAATACTCTAAAAACTGCTTAAGCTTGTCGATCAACGCGGGCGTCAAGTCACGCTCCACCCCTCCGATCCGATACCAACTGGTCGTCAGGCGAGCGCCGCACAGTTCGTTAAACCAATCAAGTAGTATTTCTCGGTCCCGAAACGTATAAAAAAAGACGGTCATGGCCCCGATGTCAAGCGCCTGGGCGCCCAGCCAAAATTGGTGACCAATAATGCGTTGGACTTCTGCGACGATCGTGCGGAGATATTCCGCCCGTTCCGGCACCTGCAGGTTCAAGAGTTTTTCGACGGCACGGCAGTAGGCAAAGTTGTTATACATTGCGCAGACATAGTCGAGCCGATCCGTATGGGGGATGAACTGATGGTAGGTTCCGTCTTCTGCGAGCTTTTCGACTCCACGATGGAGATAACCCATCACCGGAGTAGATTTCACCAGCCGCTCTCCCTCCAACTCCAGAATCACTTTCAGCACACCGTGCGTACTTGGATGCTGAGGCCCCATGTTGAGCAAGAGCTCCTCGGTCCGCAGCGTCGGGAGGCTCTCGCTTTCCGGATGCTCTGGATCAATCTTATAGACGGTGGTTCTTTGGTCTTCGAAAGCCATAGAGTTTCAGAATTCTACCGTGAAATTTCATCCAGAAATTCAAACGTGTCTCGCCAGCCCTTGCCACGCAACGGAAAATCTTTTCGCAACGGATACCCCTCCGTATAATCATCCGGCATAAGGATTCGACGAAGATCTGGATGATTTCGGAATCGGATACCCATCATGTCATAGACCTCGCGCTCCATGAAGTCGGCACCTTTCCAAAGGTCCGTCAAGGAATCAACTACGCAATCCGACTCCGGCACCCGAGCCTTGAGCCTAATACGATGACGTTTTCGAATGGAGTAGAACTCCCACACAACCTCGAATCGTTCTTCATCATCCGGCCAATCTACGGAGCTCACATGGACGATGTAGTCAAAATCCATCCACGGATCGTCCCGTAGGAACTGGGCGACCTCACGAAGCTTATCCCGTGAAACCGTCACGGCCACATCGCCTCGCCATTCCGCCAAACCGGTAATTCCCGACGAAAAGGCCTGCTGAATACGATCGAGTAAGAGATGCATATCTACCTACTCAGACTTTGAAATTGACCTTGATCTGATCAGGCTGAGTCACAAACACACGCTTCTGCATGATGCGCTCTTGTAGTTTGAGAATACCATCCAATAGGGCCTCCGGAGTCGGAGGGCAGCCGGGCACATAAATATCGACGGGAATGAACCGATCCACTCCCTGCACAACGGGATAGCTGTCATAAATATTGCCTGAGGTAGCACAGGAACCCATTGCAATCACATACTTAGGTTCCGGCATCTGATCATATATTTTTCGAATCACCGGCGCCATCCGACGGCATACCGTCCCGGCGACAATCATCAAATCAGACTGCCTGGGGGAGCCGCGGAACACACCCGCCCCAAATCGGTCCATATCGTACCGTGAAGAGACGGCAGCAATCATTTCAATCGCACAACAAGCCAGACCAAAGGTCATAGGCCAGAGGGAGCCCTTTCTGGCCCAGTTCACAGCCTTTTCCAGAGACCCTGTAATGACGTCCGGCGCCCCATCTTTTTCATGTCGTCCCAACTGAATCAGTCCCATACAGCCCTCAGTCCCACTCCAGCGCCCCTTTGCGCCAGGCATAGACATATGCCACGACGAAAAGGCCGATAAAGATCAGCATCTCGACTAGCCCAATGATCCCGATCTTCTTAAAAACAACTGCCCACGGGTAGAGAAAAATAACCTCAATATCAAAAATGACAAAGAGCATCGCAAAAATGTAATACCGGACAGGGAATGGCATGCGCGCATCGGAAAATGGTTCAGACCCACACTCGTAAGTCGTCAATTTTTCTGGTTCCGGGTACCTAGGTTGAACAAAATAACTGATGAGCAACGTTGCCATTCCAAATATCAAGGTCACAAAAATAAACAGAAGAATCGGGAAGAACTTGGTCAAATACGCGAGGAGAATTTCAGCGCCGTCCATCTCCGTCTTCTTTCACAAAGCATTGACGTGGAAAGGGTATTTCTCAACCGATTTGAGGAATCTTAGTGCCCAGCTCTCGGGGATAGCAAGAGAACAAAGGACCTAATCACGGTCGACCCGAAAGCCCTAGCAATAAAAGGACAGGCCGTGGGCCGCCGTTGCAAGAGGGTCAAGGGTCTTGTACGGAATCAACTCCTCGCTGATGCAGGATCCTGCTTGATATCTGGATCGATTCGAGAAGGCTCGGTCCCTAACGGCTGGGCACCATCCCATTCAATTTGGAGAGGAGAAAAGATCTTAATCGTTCGGCGCCGGTGGATCTGCGTCTCGATTCGCCTCTTTGTGCTGAATCCCTTAGACAGTGAGACTGGGTGCTTATGTTCATTCACGTCTTCCACACTCCGACAAGATTCTGAGGGATGATGCCCCTGCACCCTTGCCGCTCTCAAGGTAACACTGAGATGAAATGTGGGTCAAACTCGATCAATCACGCTCAAATTCTTGACAATGCAGCGCCTTTTGCTATGGTTTTCCAAAGGACTCTAGCCTAAAAGGAACGACCTATGAAAACCGTGGCATGCCTTGTCTCACTCTTGTGTCTGAGCGTCTCCCTGGATGGGGCACAAGCCCAGGGTTCAGAGGTCGAATCCGTTCGATTGGGTGATCGGGCGCTGGCATTCGCCAGCGGTTCCATCCAGAAAACATCCTCAATGGACGGGACCGTGAACTTGGTAACCGGCGATAATCAGTCCTCCGGTAATCGAATGCTCTTGGGCAAGCAAGACTCGCTCTATCTAAAGTTGAACAACTCAACTGACGTGGCAGTTGGGGACCTCTTTACCGTCTATCGCCGGGTTCGGAAGGTGTTTCACCCAGTCACTCGAGAATACCTTGGTTTTGTTGTGAATCGATCGGCTATCGTGAAGGTCACGGCTGCCGATCATACTCTGACCACAGCGAAGGCCATTATCAGCTACGGACCGATCTCTCCAGGCGACCGAGTGGTGCGGTTTATTGCTCCAACGGCGGATATCGAGCCAAGCCCCGCTGAGCACGTTTCCGATCTCGAAGGGATGATCGTTGAACTCCAAGCGGACCGATCGATGACGCTCGTTGCCCAATCCAATGTTGTGTACTTGGATCGAGGTTGGGAAGATGGCTTGAAATCCGGCGATCTTCTCGATATCCAGCGTCAGAGTGCAGGACTTCCTCCGCGAACGATCGGCCAACTCAAGGTGCTGACGACTGAGCCACGCACCGCTGTCGCCAAAGTCCTGCGGGTCACGACTCGAGTCATGAAAGGAGACCGGTTCAAGCTCCTTGAATCCTCCAAACCCATGCTGCCGGCCGTCGCAACAAACGACGACTTGCCCACAGCACAACAGGCGACAGAGATCACTCCGGTTGATCTCGTATCCAGCAAGCTGGCAATCCAGGATGATGCTGGTCAGAGCCGTCTCAATCTTGGTGACATGGCCAAGTTCCTGCGCTACGACTCTGGAGACGCGGCTATTAAACCTGAAAACTACCCGATTCTAGACCAGTTGATCGCATACCTGCAGAACACTGACGATATGAGGCTGATCCGAATCGAAGGTCATACGGATAACGTGGAGATCGGCCCCTCTCTCAAATCCCGGTATCCCAACAATTTGGAATTGTCCAAGGTACGCGCCAACGGGGTCCTTCGGTATCTGATGGAGAAGGGTGGAGTGGAGCCATCTCGTCTCAGCGCGGTGGGGCTCGGGGACACCAAGCCAGTGGCCACAAATGCGTTTGAGGAAGGTCGTACGAAAAATCGGCGGGTGGAAATTCTCCTGTACAATCCAGCCACTGCCCCTTCAACGCCTACCTCCGATGCAAACGCTCACGCGCAATCTCAGGGTGGCAACCTTTCAACTTTGAATGCACGTGATGGCGACGACCAACAGACCTCCGCTAATGCCGTTTCGGACGATCCCGCTCGTTCGGGAACCTTGTCGCTTGGTGATTCTTCACAAACTTCTGCAAGAGATGGGGCAAACACAGACAACGGCTCTGATCCGAGTGGTCCAACGACGACGGACACGGATAAGCAAGATCTGCCTCAACAACCAGCGACCGGAACACCATCGGACTAGCTTCGACCGAAACCAGGAACTCTGCGAGGGTGGAGTTCCTGTCCTCTCTCGATCCATCAGCCGACCCCCTTCCGCGAGCATGCCGTAATGCCCTATGTTCTTCATAGTTCCCCACTGATAGAATGCAGAATGGCTTTCGATAGAGACTCGACCGCCATGAGGCGAAGTAATCCGCTCTATGCGGATGTCATTGTTCCACGTCATATCGAACGGGCTTTCACCTACCAAGTCCCCCCCACCTTAGCTCAAGCCGTTAGCGTCGGAAGCCGCGTCCTCGTCCCGTTTGGCCGTGGCATGCTGGAAGGAGCCGTTGTTTCGCTCACACATGAGCTTCCAGCCGAAATACGGGCTGCCTCACTTAGGGAGATCTCTTCTCTCGTACAGGATGGACGGAATCCGTCACTGTCCCCCAAGCTGTTCCAACTCTCTCGCGACATTGCTTCTTACTACGTTGCACCCTGGGGGCAATGTCTTCGACTCGTATCTTCGCCGTTCGCAATGCGCTCGACTTCTCCCGCTCGATACACGGTTACTCCTCAAGGGCATGTCGCATTGGCAACTGACAGTTGCCCCGATGACCTGCGCCCAACTCTTCAGCGAATTGCTCGTCGAACGACGGGAATCCTTTCGTCGACTCTGCATCCGACTCGACGAGCAAGCACGCTACGCGTCCTAGATACCCTCATCAAGAAGTCCTGGCTCGCTCGCGTGCCTCCAGATAATCCCAAGGTCAAAGAGCAGGAACGACTCATAACAACGGTGTCGAATGAACCAGGTGACGGAGCACGGATAGACACCGCACTACTCCATAAGAACTTTCCGGACTCAGATCCCTCTTGGAGAGCTCGCGTCAGCCAGTGCCTTCAAGGGAATCATATGCAGAAACTCGTCCTACAGGCTCCATGGCCGGATCGAATCAGAAGACTTGCCGACGCCATTCACCAGGCGCACTCACTGAAACGGTCCGCCATTGTGATAACCGGCGAGATCGCGAGAGCCCTGTGGCTTAAGGAGCTCCTTTCAACGCTCACAGGGCTTCATATTACCCTCGCACATGCATCTTCGGAGTCAGATCGATCGGAACAAAATGAGACTTCGACTCCATCCGTGGTCGTAGGAACTCGCTCCGTCATTTTCTCGCCCATTGAATCGATCGGACTGATCTGGGTCGAAGGGGAGGAGGATACCGCTCTCAAGGAGCCACAAGAGCCTCGATATCATGCCCGGGAGGTGGCGGGCATGAGGGCTGAGAGCGACCGAGCTCTGCTCGTCCTGGCCTCGGCGCATCCATCGCTTGAGTCACACTTCGACGCCACCGCCGAGCATCACGACGTTCGCCACCAGGCGACGCTTCGACCAAGAATCGAGCTCGTTGACCTCCGCAAGGAGTCAGGGCGAACCCTATTCAACCCGAAACTGATCTCGGCAATCCAGGAAACCCTGAAGAGACCGTCGAAAGTCCTACTTTTTCTCAATAGAAAAGGGTACGCAAGAACCTTGGTGTGCGGAGATTGTAGCTGGGTGCCTCGCTGTGCCTCCTGTGCCGTCCCATTCACCTATTATCGGGAGGCCAGCCGTCTCACGTGCCGCTACTGTGGTAGCTCGGATGGGTTGCCTGATTCTTGTCCCGTGTGCCAGGCATCCCGTGTGAGTCCCATCGGAGACGGTACGGAGCGGATTGAAGCTGAAACCCGTCGCTTGTTTCCACAGGCCAAGATCGCACGGATCGATGGTGACACGCTTCGTCGATCGGCTGCCGCTCGTCAATTGTGGGAATCCGCGAGGTCTGGGACCTGGGATATTCTGATAGGAACACAAGCACTCTTTCGCCGAGATCCACTACCACCACACGGATTGGTCGGCATTCTTCAGGCAGATTCCGAGTTGTACATTTCCGATTTTCGATCAGCCGAGCGGACCTATCAGCTCCTAATGGATGCTGTAGACTTGGCCTCCCCAGCCTCGGTAGGAGGTCGAGTCATCATCCAGACGCGATTTCCCACCCATCATGCCGTCCAAGCTGTGCTATCGGGAAACCCCGATCGTTTCTACCAGGAAGAGCTTGAGGCACGCCGCCTACTTCACTACCCACCGACGTGCCACCTGGCGGAGCTCTCGGTAACCGGAACAACTCGCGAGCTAGTCGAAGAAGCCGCGAAGCAATGGGCCATGGATCTTGGCCAGATTGGATCTGATCAGGCGTCCTTGATCGTGCTGGGGCCCGTCCAGGCCATTAGTACACGGCTTCGTCACCACCATCAACGCATGCTGGTCAAAGCAACTGAACGCAGAACTCTGAGTCGTCGAGTTCATGAATCTGTTCGGAGATTAGAACGGAAGTACCGCAAAGGGAGGATCAAATTTGACATCGACATAGACCCTGTCGAAACTGGACACGGCTAAGCCGGCTTTTTCGCTTTCTTCATCAATCGTGTCCTGCTCAGCGTGGTTGAGCGATCTTTGGAGAGTGGCGAATCAGGTGTTCGAGATCGATTGAATAACCCATACGCAAATGAGATCCAAAACACCGATGAAAAAAGACCGAGGACGACGGCGGAGAGCATCGTTCCCATTTCGGACTCATGAACGGTGTCAAACGTCCCCTTGAGCTGAACCATCAACACCATCGGCCATATCAAGCTTTCTAAGCCGAGCAAGAGCGTGGACCACGCCCATATTCGCGAGATCGACTCCGCCATCCCCCAGAGAAACAGTCCGACGGTGAACGCCCACCCGAGCACGATGAACGGCGAAATACTGCCCCAGATCAACCAGAATCCGATGGTCACGACCGTAGTACCAAGTATGACATTCAGAAGTTTCATAGTCCCAACAGAGGATGAGTGCCAGTGCTGGAGTCTGACGGGGCTTCAGGACGATGTCAACAGGGAGTGGACACACTCGGAGCGGGTCGGTTAATCGATCATTTCTGAAGCAACCATATCAAGGAGTACCTTCAGGTCGAAGGGCTTTTGAAGAGTCCGCCTGACGCCAAGCATCTTCGCGATATCTAAGACAGTGCCCAAGCCGATCTCTTCGGATCCTCCGGTCATGGCAATCACACGAGAGTCGGGGAATTCCCGTCGAAGCACCATAATGCCTTCGAGCCCATTTTGGTCAGGCATCAGGATGTCCATGATCACAAGATCGGCCGTCTTCCTTCTGTAGCGCTCCAACCCCTCGTTCCCATCCCGAGCTTCCTCGACCGTATAGCCGGCTTGCTCCAGAGTTTCACGAATCAGCTGGCGGACCTGATCCTGATCGTCAACTACGAGGACCGACGGCATCCGAGACCTCGGTGGACACAGTCGATCGTTCCTGATCGGAGTTGATCCCGGTCGCTCGAGTGACCGGATAGGACGACGCGTGATCTAGACCACGGCGAATCTTTTGAGCCACCTCACGAGCCTTTCTCCCCGCAGCGATAACTTGGTTGATATGGCGATGGGCTTTGGTCTCGGCTGGAATCAAGCCTAGTGCCAATTCGCTGAAGCCCAGCACCGCCGTAAGACTATTGTTCATCTCATGGGCAATGCCACCAATCAAGCTCCTCATGGTTTCCATCTCCTCCACAACTTCGACCACCATTGAGGCATTCACCTGATCCGTGATATCGACAACCATGCCGATCGTGTGCGTGGGCCGCCGCTTGGACCCCGCACCTTCACACTGTGTCATGGCACGAAGTCGGATGTGCCGTACGGATCCGTTCGGCCGGATCAGCCTGTGTTCAGCCGTATACAGCTTCTCCTTCTCATGATCAAGGACCTGTACCATCTCAGCGCGCAGCCTCTCTCGATCCCCGGGATGAACCAACCCCAGATAGCGGTCCAGAGAAGGCGACTCGTCCTCCCCGACTCCATAGATCTCACGCAAGATCGGCGACCAGCTGTGAGTGTTCGTCCGGTGGTCATGCTCAAAGACCCCCACCTGTCCGGCCAGGATTGCAAGATCACATCGAGTCCTGATCTCCTCGCCCGCCTGTGTGGTCTGCTGACAAGCAGCGAGATCACGTATCGTCATAATGATTGTCCTCCCCTTGGACTGAGAAACAGGAGACAGCCGGACTCCGACCGGAAACTCCACACCATCCTTGCGACGTCCGTGCGCTTCCCGAGTGATCTCCAGGGGACCGGAGCCGACGCTTGAGAAGCAGGCGTCACGCCTCTCTCGCTGCTCCTCGTGATCTCGCGCTGACAGCAAGCACTCGACAGGTCGCCCTAGGAGCTCCTCTCGAACATACCCAAACATTCGTTCGATACGGCTATTCATCAGGGAGATCGTGCCATCTTGACGAACCAGCAGCATACCGTCGGTGGTCGACTCCAGGACCGTCTTTAATTGAAGATCTCGTTCTTCAGCCATCGCCGCCAGCAGTTTGTAGTCCGTGATATCCTCAATCTTTCCAGACATCCGAATAGGCTGATCGGAGGAACCTTGTATCAGCACCCCCCTACAACGGACAAATCGAATATCGCCCCCAGGTTGGATGATCCGACACTCGAGATCGTAGGGGCGATCCGAAGTAAACGTTTCCTCGACCAGGGAGAGAACACGCTCGCGGTCTTCTGGGTGGAGAGCCTTCTTAAAGGTCTCATAGGTTGGCGGCACTGAACCTGGTTCGTATCCAAGGACTCGATAGTGCTCTTCCGACCAAATTTCAGCGCCATTCCCGATGGCCCATCCCCACATGTCATGGTCCGCATTCGCGGGAACTTGCACGAACTGCTGCCGCCTGTTGATGGATTCGATTTCAATTGAGTGCTGGCCGGGACTGTCAGAAAAACAGACTAGAACGGATTCTTTTCCATCCCATATGGTCGGCGCCACGGACAACTCAACCGCGACTTCCTGCCCATCACATCGTACGAGTCTTGTTTCCAACCGGCCGTTCGACTGGCGTGATCCCGCTGTCTGTGCAATCCAGAGGCGTACGTTCTCTTGTTGCTCATAGGCCACAAAATCCAAATACTGGCTGCCGATGATTTCTTCGGCCGACGTGGCGCTTAGGATAGTCAACCCTGCCTGATTGACATACATGATCTCAGATGCAGTCACTACCAACATACCTTCTCTGACAAAATCACATAGAACCGTCGAGGACGGCATCTTACGATGACGCTCCGCCTCCATCTGCCGGAGCTGGGATACATCGCTCATGATCCATATCACCGACCGAACGTGTCCTGTCTGATCCTCAATCGGTGATAAGGTTACCTCATTCCAAAACGATGTCCCGTTCTTGCGGTAATGCCGCAGCGAGACGCGGCACGCCCGTCCGTCTTGGAGAGCCAACGCGAGTTTTTCGATCGCTCCCCGATCAGTGCCAGGGCCGTTCAACATCGCCGTTGTCTGACCAACGACGTCATACTCGGCATAGCCGGTTAGCAGCAGGGCTGCGGGATTCGCATAGATGATGGGGTGATGTGGAAGCGTCGCATCCGTCACAAGTACGCCGCAATTCGTTGCCGCGATTACCCTTGCCTGCAAAATGTTCTCACGATGCTGTCGAATGGCAATCCAGAGTGAAAGCCCCACGACCAAGAGCAATACGAGGATGATCACAGCAGTCATGCGGGACAACCTCCCGGTAGGTACACACCGTGTACGTGTAACTACAACTACCCAGAGTGAGCCTATACGAATCGAGGGAGACTGCCCAGAGATGAAGGTCGTAACACGACGAGAATTTTGCCCCTAAGAATACTAGAGCCGAATGTTACACTATCAGCCTTGTCGTTTGACGAAGAAGGCGGCCGCCTGGGCACGCCTGGTGATCCGAAGTTTCTGAAAGACATTTGCGAGGTAGTTCTTCACGGTCTTGTCACTGAGCCCGAGCGCAACCGCGATCTCTTTGTTGGTCTTCCCTTCTGCAACCAATGCGACAACCCGTTCTTCTTGAGACGAAAGTTGGTCCGTACCGGGAGGGGCCGGGAGATCATGAACTCCTCGCAACCATCTGAGAGCCCGTTCAGTCACCGTTGAATCTAGAATGGATTGCCCCTTGGCGACCGAACGAATGGCTTCCAGCAGTCCCGGCGAGTCGATTTCCTTGAGAACATAGCCTTGTGCCCCCGCAAGCACGGCCGCGAGCACTGAATCATCGTCCGCGTACGACGTCAGGAAAATAACTCGGGTGGCTGGGAGAGCCCCAAGAATCTCTCGGCAGGCATCGACGCCTGAACCGTCGGGAAGACGCACATCCATCAACACCACGTCGGGTTTGAGCTTCTGAGCCTGCAGAATGGCATCGGCCATCGTCCCGGCTTCCCCTACCACGGTAATACCCTGGTTCTGAGCCAGCACGGTCCGAAGCCCCACACGAATCACCTCATGATCATCGACCAGCAACACACGAATGGTTTGAACTTGCGTTTTAGTTATGAGCATGGTGTCCATCCTTTGAAAGATCGAGTAAGATTTTCGTCCCCTTCCATGGTTTCGATTGAAGGGTGAACGATCCACGGACCTTTTGAGCCCGGGCTGCCATATTGCCTAACCCATGCCCAACGCCCTGGGCCGACCGAGTGTTAAAGCCGATACCATTGTCACGAATAGTGAGACGAATGGTTCGGACCAGTTCCCGGAGTGATACCACGATCTGTGTGGCTTGGCTATGGCGCAAGGCATTACTGAGGCCTTCCCGAACGATGTTAATAATATGAAGTGCGTGCTCGGTGGACAGGCGGCGTGCCGCCGCTTCGTCGATTCGTATCACACATTTTGCCCGAGAGGCGCTGGACATCGTCTGAATCATGGTCCGTAATGCCGACGGAAAATCACCGCCCTGGATCACGTGAGACTCAAGACCGGCGATGAAATTACGTACCTCTCCCATGACGTGATTGAGCTGCCCAATCGTCTGATCAAGTGTGGACATGAACTTCGCCGCGACAGGTTCCGGCTGTTGCTTGATCATCGGTTTACAACCCTCTAGCCCAAGGCCCACCGCATACAAGGACTGAAGAATTCCGTCATGGAGATCCTGACTGATCCGCTCACGTTCTTGCAGGGCGGCACTCAAGTCCCGCTCCCGTTGCAGCAGCATCTCTTCCATTCGCTTGCGCTCGGTGATGTCAGTCGCTGCGCCCAACACCAGATGAACCTGCCCATCGTCATCAAGAATCGGCCGTTTGACGGTCTGAAACCAACGAGTGTTCCCCTTGGTATCGGTGAATTTCTCTTCCGGAATGAACCGATCTCGCCCGGTACTTATCACCTCAAGATCATTTTCTCTAAAAAACTCCACCTCATCGGCGTTGGGATTGACGTCCGCATCTGACTTCCCGACCAAATCCTCGACCGTGGTTCCGTACCAGTCGGCAACCGTCTTGTTAGCCATCGCAAAACGTCCGTCCCGATCCTTGGCAAAGATGAGCCCCGGGTCTGTATCGATGACTTGTCGCAAAAACGTATGCGACCGGCGAAGCTCCGCTTCGGCCCGCTTACGTTCTCCGATGTCTCTCAAGATCGCGCAGCCGTACTCTTTTCCGTCATATGACAGATAGTTGAAGGTCACTTCCATTTCCAACACATCGCCGGTACGTGACCAATATTTTGCCTCGAAAGCCAACGCTCCCTGTTCCTTCAAATGATCCCAATGCTCCGTCCATCGCTCGACAGGAAAATTGGGGTCGATGTCATGCACCGTCATCGCCGTCAGTTCCGACCGGGAGTACCCCAACATGCGGCACGCCGTCTCGTTGACGTTGAATATTCGCGCGGTCGGGTCCAACCACAGAATCGCTTCAACTGCCTGGTCGACCGAGAACTGGGTCAACTGCAGCGCTTGCTCCATGCGCTTGCGTTCGGTGATATCATTTCCAACGGTGACTGAGCATTGCTTGCCGTTCAGCATAATCACTTCGGACGACAGCAGGCACTGGCGAACTTCGCCGCTTCTGCTCCGCAACTTCACTTCCACGTTGCGGGTCGACCCCTGTCGCTTCAACAGATCCAGGTATCGGGCCCGCTCATCCATAGAGTCCCAGAGCCCGATCTGCAAAGTCGTTTCCTCCACAACCTCTTCTTTGTGATAGCCTAACATCTGACTGGCAGCATCATTCATATCCACGACTCGCCCAGTATCCAACTCGGTAATAACGACGGGATGGGGGCTACCCTGGAATGCCTTGGCAAACCGCTCTTCGCTGAGGCGTAACGCCTCTTCCGCATGCCTCCGGTCCGTGATGTCGTTTGCAACGGTCACCACGCAGAGCGTTCCGTTGAGCTCGGCGAGGTCAGCGGAGGTCAGAAAGTAGCGCAGCTCACCGGATTGGGCCCGTAAGGCAAACTCCATGTTGCGTACCGGCTGCCCGGCTTTCAATCGCTCGATGACCCGCACTCGATCTTCGACATTCGGCCAGATCCCGAGCATCAATGTGGTATTTCCAATCACTTCCTCACGGCGAAAACCGAATGCCTGCAGACAGGCATCATTCACTTCGATGCAGCGCCCCGTTGCGACCTCCGTGATCCCTATCGGATGAGGACTTGTCCTGAACGCCTTGGAGAATCGTTCCTCGCTTTCGCGCAGATCGTGCACTGCCGCTCGGCGATCCAGCTCACCACCCAGCCACCGAGCCATGAGCTGCACAAAATCCTTGTCGGATTCGGTAAAGCCTCTTGCGCGGGGTTCCACACCCGCGAAACACAGAGTTCCGTAATTGCGTTCGAGCCCATTGATTGGTGTCCCGATGTACGATTCCAGCTTCAATGCAGCATAGGCGGGATGGTCCCGCCATTCGGCCGAGGCTCCGGCATGTTCGAAACTCAGCGGCCCGTTTCGGCGGAGGGTTTCGGCACAGTACGTCTTGTCCAGAGGCACGCGCATACCCTCGTCGAACGCCGTGCCTGGTACGTTCACCCGCTTAACCTCCAGCTCTGCATCCCGGACAGCGGTTTGCATCCCGATCGGAAGTTCGAAAATACGGCAGCCGAGCTGGAGCAACGCTTCCACCCGATCTTTGAAGGATTGGCCTTGGGCTGACGAAATATCATGCAACGCTCGTATAGCCTGCTGGCTCTTCCAAAGCGCCTGTTCCACTTGCTTGCGCTTAGTAATATCTTTACTGACGGTGATCACACACGATTTTCCATGGTACTCGATCCTCTCTGCAGAGACGAGGTAGTCGAGGCGCTCACCATAGGTCGTCTGCAACACAGCTTCGAAATTGCGGATCGAACCCTCCCGCCCCAATCTCTTAATGAAGCGATCCTGATCCTCCGGCGTGAGCCAATGCTGGATATCGTTCCCCGATCGCCCAACCACCTGCTCTCGTCGATAACCGAGGACAGTCAGACAGGCATCGTTGACGTCGAGCCATCGGCCCGTGTCAAGCTCGACCAAGGTCATTGGGTCAGGGCTAGACCGGAACGCTTTTGAGAACAGTTCTTCACTGGCCCGTAGCGCGTGCTCCGCTTCCTTGCGTTCAGTGATGTCGACGGTCGCGCCAATCAAATGCGTCAATCGTCCGTTGCTGTCCCGAACCGCATGGCATCGCACATCGGTCCAAATAAGAGGTCCGTCTCTTCTCACCATGCGAAGTTCATAGTGGCACTCCTCGACGGCTCCACTTTGCACTAACTCCCAGTGCTTCATGGCGATCGGCTGATCGTCTGGATGGACCAAACCCAACCAGGCAAAGGGATCGGATGACAGTTCTTCTGGTCCATAACCAAACAGTGCCTTCAGGTTAGCATCCCCGTGGTATTGGCCATTGATGACATCCAGTTCCCACACCCCAACCTTGCCGATGGCCGTCGCACGAGCGTAGCGCTCCTCACTCGCCCGTAATTCTGCCGTGCGCTCGATCACTTTGCGTTCCAATTCATCATGGGCCCGCTGGAGTGCCTCCTCTGCTCGCTTGCGTTGGGTTATGTCTTGGAACGTTCCGTAGGCCCGCACGGCTCGTCCGTTGATGACGTCGACCATCCCAACCGCACGCACGGCAACTGGCCGCCCCATCGCCGTGATGAGTTCCAACTCGAGGTCCCACGACTCTCCCCTGGCAATTCCTTTCCCGATCGCCTCAGCAATGAGAGGCCGACTGTCAGGCGTGTAGAAATTCAACGCGGTTTCCACCGTCGGGCTGTACGTGTCCGGTGTCGTCTCGTGCAGCCGGTAGGTTTCTTCGCTCCATCGAAGGCGGTCGGTCACAAAATCCAACTCCCAGCCTCCTATCTTGCCGATGGTTTCCGTTTGTTGCATGAGGGCAAACTGCTGTTTGTGACGCGTAATATCCTCTGCAATGCCTGCAATCCGGTTCTCCCAGCCGGTCATCCTTACTCGTCGGTCTGCGATCCAACGGATGTACCCATCGCGCCCGATGATTCGGTACTCGCAATAAAACACCGCCGTCTTCTCGCCGGCAACAAATCGATCATGGTTCGCCTTGACCCGTTCTTTGTCCTCTGGATGGATCGAGTCTAGCCACAGCGACCCATTTTGACAGATTTCCTCTCGTTCAATACCCCAGATGAAGGTGAATGCCGCATTCACATACGCGACGTCCATTGCATCCAGCGAAATATCCGCTATCAGAAACGCAGAGCCGACTGACTCAGCAAATTGACGAAAGCGCTCTTCGCTCTGGCGCAATGCCTCCGTCCGCTCAGACACCTGCTGTTCCAGCGAGGCGTTGAGGGAGGCAACCACCTCCTGTGCCTCCTTGCGCTCGGTGATATCGGAAAAGAAACCAAGAATGGCAGGCTTGCCGTTCCATGTGATCCGTGCCGCCTCAACCTGAACCGGAATCTGTGTTCCGTCCAACTTGAGGTAGGTTCGCTCTGCGCTATGGACGGAGACGCCACCGCTCAGAAGTCGTGTTACATTCTCACGGACTTCCTGATGGTAGTCGGGATGGATGAACTCAAACGTCGGGCGGTCTATGATTTCCCGCACATCCTGGGCTCCCATAAGGAGCGCCCCCGTGTGGTTGACATACACCGTTCGCCCTTCACAGAAAACGAATACACCGGAAGGAGACAGTTCGACCAACGTGCGATAGCGCTCTTCGCTTTCCCGAACCGCCTCCTCCATCTGCTTGCGATCGGTAATGTCGGTATGGGAGCCGAGGAGTCGCATCCGTCTACCATCGGCCTCCGTGACAAACGAGGCCCTTGCTTCGATCCATCGATAGGTCCCGTCCTTATGTCGCAGGCGAAATTCCTGCCGATAATCACCCTCCCGATTGACGACGTAATCGTGCACATACGCCATCGCTCGATCCCGATCTTCCGGGTGAAGAAGGCTCACCCAGGTCTCAAAGGAAGCCGAAAGGTCCCCTCGCTCGTACCCAAGTTGACGGATCCACTCTTCGGAAAATGCCACCTCTTTTGTGGTCGTATTCCAATCCCATAACCCAGTACCTGAAGCTTGGAGAGCTTGCCGCAGCTTACTCTGAGAAGCCTGCAACGCCTCCTTCGCCCGGTTTCGATCTGTGATGTCAAGCATGCTACCGGACATAGAAATAGGTTGGCCGCTGCTGTCTCGCAATACCTTTCCCTGGCAGCTGATGACACGAATCTCCCCGTTTGGCCGGACGATCCGACATTCCATATCGAACCGGGCTCGGCCTGTCAGGGCAGCATCGCTCGCCCTCTTCACATCGTCTCGATGGTCCGGATGAATGGCCCGCAAGAACGTATCACGGGTGGCCGGAATGGTTTCCGGTTCATGACCGAAGAGCCGATATTGCTCATCCGACCACCACATCTTTCCGCTCCATATCTCCCAATCCCAACTTCCAAGGTGTGCCAACGCTTGGGACTCGATCAGATGGCGTTCCCGATGACGGAGTTCGTGCTCAGCCTGACGGCGCTGGAGTTCGGCTCCAGCACGTGAGGCGAACACGGTCATGAATGATTTCAACCGGCGGGCATGACGCAGCGGCTTGGTATCCATAACCACCAGCAGACCAATCACCGTCCCGTCTTTCCCCTTGAGCGAGAGTCCGCAATAGCTCTCAACACGGAGCTGATTTAATCGATCAAATGTCGGGAACGAAGCCCGAACGTCTTGGTCGAAACAGGCAATCGAATGGGTGAGTGCAACTTCGCAGGGGGTGTCGGCGAGGAAATACTCGAAATTCTCGACGAGCGAGGCTCCTGAGCAAACCGCGATGGTGCGGATTTTCCTGACGGCCGCTGGTTGAACCTCCCCCACGATGGCATACTGCACACCGAACACCGAACACAGATGAAGCACCAGGGTCTTGAAAAAGTCCTCGCCGGTCTCTGCCGCAGTACCAGCCACGATAGCCCAAAGCATCTCCGACTGCTCGCGCAGGTCTTGGAGCTCACCGTCCATCTGTCGATTGTGAAGGCGAAGGGCCTGATCCCGTTCCGTCAATTCCCGGACTAAGTCGGCAACTTGCTTCCGCAATAGCTCCATTTCAGGAGGATGGCTTGTAGCACTCATGATCGGGCTCCTTGCTGCGCGACATCGACAAACAGAGTAAGAACGGCTCAGCCCCCTGGAGCGACTTGCCTCACACCTCAAAGCACTGATTGAGAGCGGCTTCCGCCAAGAACAACTCTTCGCCTAAAGCCCGGCTACGGGTTCCTAAGAAAAGGTCCCAACGAGGAGGCTAGTCTCCTACGAGAGTCGATGAAAGTCTAGATCCGAATGGCTCAGGGCCCACAAAGAGGAGGGGGCAGGGAATCCATGGAACGGAAGGCATGAAGTGAGCTCGCACGACTTTCGCAGCACAGGCTGTAACCGCGCGTATCAGTAAGCGTTCGCATTGGGACCCTTTGGAAGATCGAGTACAATCCTTGTGCCCTTGTGAAGCTCCGATCTGAGAGTGAGTGAACCACCAATCTTTTGAGCCCGTTCCGCCATGTTGGTCAATCCATGACCGACACTTCGAGTTGATCGTGGATCAAATCCGACCCCGTTGTCTGTAATGATGAGACAGACTGAACCAATGAGCTGTCGCAACGACAAGGTGATGTATGTGGCACGGCTGTGACGGAGTGAGTTACTCAATCCTTCCCGCGCGATATATATGAAATGGACCGCCTGCTCCGGAGAGATGTGGCGGCTAACCGTGGCATCAATCCGCACCCGACATCTGGCCGAACCGACGGTACCCATGGCTTCGACCATGGTTCGCAGCGCCGTCGGGAGATCGTCCCCTTGTATGAGGGGAGGCTCAAGACTCGTGATGAAATTACGAACCTCTCCCATCACCTGGTTGAGTTGCCCAATCGCTTGATCGAGTGTCGTGACAAGTTTTTCGGCGATATGTTCTGGTTGCTGCATGATCATTGGCTTACATGCCACTAAGCCGAGCCCGACTGCATAGAGCGATTGGAGAATCCCGTCATGGAGATCCCGGCTGATGCGTTCGCGTTCCTGAAGCGCCACGCTCAAGTCCTCTTCGCGTCGCACAAGTATCTCTTCCATCTGCTTTCGCTCAGTGATGTCGGTCGCCGCGCCAAGCACCATATGGGCCTGCCCATGAGTATCAACAATCGGCCGCTTGACGGTTTGCAACCACCGCGTCTTCCCAGACCAATCCGTGATCTTTTCCTCGGCAATAAAGCATTCTTGAGAGGAATTCATGACCTGGAGATCCGTTTGACGAGACAACTCAACTTCTTCCCAGTTGGGATTAAAGTCGGCATCCGACTGGCCGATGAGGTTCTCCACGGTCGTTCCGTAACAATCGGCAACCGCTTTGTTGACCATTGTGAAGCGTCCCTCGCGATCCTTCGCATAGATAAAGTTTGGATCGGCGTCGATCACCTGCCGCAAAAAGGTATGGGACCGACGCAAGTCATCCTCTGCCCGTTGTCGATCGGTGATATCGGAGAACAGGACAAGGATGGCGGGCCTTCCGTTCCACATGATCCGTGCGGCTTCCACGTGAACCGGGACCGAGGTGCCATCCATCTTCACATAGACCCGTTCCGCACTATGGACGGACACGCTCCCCGTGAGCAGCCGTTTCATGTTTTCACGGACTTCGTCGTGATGCTCTGGATGGATGAAATCGGACATGGGGCGATCAAGAATCTCTTTGGGATCATTCGCTCCCAAGAGAAGAGCGCCCGTGTGGTTGGCATACACGGTCCGTCCTTCGGAAAAGACGAAGACCCCGTATGGTGAAAGTTCGACCAACGTTCGGTACCGGTCTTCACCCTCACGTATCGCCTCCTCCATTTGTTTTCGTTCGGTAATGTCGGTATGCGAACCGAGCAGGCGGATCTGGACGCCGTCGGGTTCCGTCACAAAGGAGGCGCGGGCTTCGATCCATCGGTACGTCCCATTCTTATGCAGAAGGCGAAACTCCTGCCGATACTCTCCTTGGCGGTTCCGCACATACTCCTGCACATACGCGATGGCACGACCGTGATCATCCGGGTGCAGCAACGCCACCCATGTCTCGAATGTGTCAGCGAGCTCCGTCTTCTCATACCCGAGCTGACGTTTCCACTCCTCCGAAAGAGCCACAACGTTCGTTTCGGTATTCCAATCCCATAGTCCGATCCCCGATGCTTGGAGGGCTTGTCTCAGCCTTTCTTGTGAGGAGCGCAACATCGCCTCCGTGCGCTTCCGCTCCGTGATGTCCAGGACAGAACCGGACATCCGACAAGGCATGCCGTTGTCGTCTCGGAGGACCTCGCCGCAGCAATGAATCGTCCGCACATCACCATTCGGTCGAACGATTCGATATTCCACATCATATGGTACCTCCCCACCCAACGCGGCATTGATTGCGGCGACAACGCGCTCGTGATCATCAGGGAACAGTGCAGAGACAAAAATCTCGAAGGTCATGTGGGATAACCCAGGATCACGCCCGAAGATACGATACAACTCATTCGAGCATCGAACCTCACCGCTCTCGATCTCCCAATCCCAGCTACCTAGATGAGCTAGCGACTGCGCCACCCGAAGGTGTCGAGTTCGTTCATGCACCACGCTGTCCCGTTCGGCCAGTTCTCGCGCCAGATCGGCAACCCGTTTGCGTAGCAACTCTGATACAGACACATTACTAGGAGACATCATGTGAGACTCCTTGCTTGGTGATCGAGGCAACTGATCGGAGACGCGATGACGCTTCCATGAGGGAGTGAACCCAGCCGCGATAGGACGGCTGAACATAGCTTGGGATGAGACGATCTCATCGCTCGTCACTTAGGCGTGTAGAAATGGGCACAAGGCGGCGCCAGTGTCCTACGGGATAGGGCCAAAAGTCTAGATATAAATGGCCTGAGGATGTGGGGATCCGTTACTTGAGGAAGGTCAAAAAAATGGTGCCGAAGGCGGGACTTGAACCCGCACGGCTTTCGCCACACGCCCCTCAAACGTGCGTGTCTGCCATTCCACCACTTCGGCAACAACGCGTGACATGTCGATCGTGAAGCGTCGTTCGTCCGGAGTTGGTCTCGCAAAGCGTTTCACGAGATGCGCTTCACCAGTCACGAAGAACGAGCTTGAGGGAGCCTGTATTATAGGAGTACGGTAAAATTGTTGTCAATCAATTGAGGGTCCGGTAAAATCGGCACCGATTTTTCTGTGCACGAGTCGCTCATGATACAAACGGATCAGCGCGGGCTCTCCGCTTCCATTGTTGCATTCTTCGATGTCGACAATACCATTTTGCCTGGGGAAGCGAGCGAGCTACGATTTTTCCGTTGGCTCTGGCGTCGTGGGATCGTGGGATGGCCGGAAGCCCGAGAGAGTGTCTCTTGGTTACTGCGGCATTTCCCGACGCTCTCGCTACATCCGCTTCGATCCCGAAAGCTCTACCTCGCCGGAAAACCTGCGCAAGTCATCCAACCTCTGGGCGAAGAATTCTGTCGAGAGGAATTATGTCCCCGTGTTTCGGCTCCTGCAATGCGGACGCTTGAGAAACATCGACGTGCCGGCCATGCCATCGTCTTCGTGACCGGGTCCATCGATTTCTTGATCGCACCTGTCGCGGAAGCACTTCAGGCTGATCGATGCTTTGCCAGTCGTTTGGAGCAGATGACCGGCCTCTATACTGGTTTTCTTATCCCTCCGCTTCCCTACGGGCAAGGGAAACGCCAACTGATTGATCGTCTAACCCATGAGCTGAACTTGGATCTGTCTCAATGCTATGCCTACGGAGACAGTCCTGGTGATCTCAACTTGCTCCAAGCCGTGGGCCACCCGACGGTGGTGAATCCCATTCGTGGAATGGCCTCCATTGCTCGACGTAAGAAATGGCCGATTGTCAAATGGGAATAAACGTCGGTCTGATCCAGGACACACGGTTTGCTCGGTCGGTCATCCATCGGCACCGCTGTGGGTAGGGCACGTTTCTCATGCGCGTGACGGAAGTCTTTCACAGCGTTCAGGGCGAATCGACCTTCGCCGGGCTGCCCTGCGTGTTTGTGCGTCTGACTGGCTGTCCGCTTCGCTGCACCTGGTGTGATACGGACTACGCCTTTTTCGGAGGATCGGAACTTTCACTCGATGAGGTCCTCGGAAAGATACGGTCCTTCGGCTGTTCGTTGGTCGAGGTGACCGGAGGTGAGCCATTATCCCAACCAGAGACTATCGCCTTACTCCACCGTTTGTGCCAAGAAGAGTACACGGTCCTCCTTGAAACAAGCGGAGCTATGGATACAACCGCAGTTGATCCATCGGTCCGCATCATCTTGGATGTAAAGTGTCCGGGAAGCGGCATGACGGAACGGATGCATTGGCCTAATGTCGAACGGCTGCGACCACAGGACGAAGCGAAATTCGTGATTCAAGATCAGATCGACTACGATTGGGCCAAAAGCACGCTCGATCGTTTTCGGCTGATCGAACGCTGTCCGGTCCTATTTAGTCCGGTATTCGGCACGCTTGACCCTCGTGAGCTCAGCGAATGGGTCTTGGCAGATCGCCTGCCGGTCCGACTTCAGTTGCAACTACACAAGTACATCTGGGCCCCTGATATGCGGGGCGTGTGAGGTTTACCACTCCCCCACTGTCATGAGGCCAGCTTGGAGACCATCTGCGCGGCGTGTATGTCGGTCAGTTTGTTGACGCATCATGAAGGAGAACGGAATGAACATCATGCGAATCAGACCCAAACAGGGTCACGTCGATACGGAGACTGCGGATACGCTTGTCCTCCTGCATTGTGAGGGTGAGGGACTCTCAGCCGAAGACGCAGCGGTGCTGGATCGATCTCTTGAAGGGGCGCTCCGTGACCTCCTCCACTCGAAGGAATTCGAAGGAAAGGCCAACGAAGTGGTCCTCTTCCATACACACGGAAAGATTCCGGCCAAGCGGCTGATTCTTGTCGGGCTCGGGAAGCGGGACAACGCGGGTCTTGATCAGTTTCGGCAAGCCATGGGGCATGCCGTCAAACGGGTACGTGGTGCAAAATCCCGTGCCTTCGTAGTCGCGTTTCCAAGCCTCACCCCTCGCGATGCTTCGCCCTTGGATGTCGCACAAGCGATGGCCGAAGGCGCTATCCTCGGAAGCTATCAATTCACCGCGTATCGGAGTGACGCGCCCGCGAATAACGAATTAACGGCAATGACGGTCCTGATCTCGCATAACAGCGACCTCGGCCAGATATCGGAAGGAATTCGTCGTGGTGTGGCCACTGCGGAAGCCACGGTGTTCGTCAGAGATCTCTCCAACCATCCCTCCAATGTGATGACTCCGACGAGGATCGCTCATGAAGCCAAAACCGTGGCCAAGGAAACGCGCATCAGGCTGAAAATACTCGAGCAGAAAGACATGGAACGCCTGGGCATGGGTGCTCTCCTGGGAGTTGCCAAGGGCAGCCATGAACCGCCGAAGTTCATTATTCTCGAGTACCACGGGGCCAAGAGAAAAGACGAGCGTCCGGTCGTCCTGGTCGGTAAAACCATCACCTTTGACACAGGGGGAATCTCGCTCAAGCCTTCAGAGAATATGGAACATATGAAGGCCGATATGACCGGTGGAGCAGAGGTCCTGGCTACGATACGCGCAGCCGCTCGCCTGAAGCTTCCTCTGAATCTCATCAGCATTCTTCCCGTCGCTGAGAACATGCCCGGTGGTCGGGCGATGAGACCCGGAGACGTCGTCAAGACCCTCTCCGGGAAAACCGTCGAAGTCCAAAACACCGACGCCGAAGGCCGTCTGATCTTATCCGACGGTCTCGCCTATGCATCTCGGTTCAAGCCGGCCGCCCTGATCGACATCGCCACCCTGACCGGAGCCTGCGTCGTTGCGTTAGGCCAATTTGCGATCGGCATGTTCGGCACGGATACAAAATTGAATGACGCAATTCGTCAGTCAGGCCTTCGAGCGGGGGAACGCGTATGGGAAATGCCTCTATGGGAAGAATATTTTGAACAACTACGCAGTGATGTGGCCGATATGCGAAATATCGGCGGGCGAGGGGGTGGGATGATCACCGCCGCACTCTTCCTCAGCAAGTTTGTCGGTGATTACCCCTGGGTGCATCTGGACATTGCCAGTACCGACTGGAGTGAGCGGGAGCGTGCCTATATTCCCAAAGGACCGACCGGTATCGGGACCAGACTGTTGATCCAGTTCCTTATTGATCGCTCCCTCGTTCACTGAACGATATGACGGTTTCTCGCGACCAAATCGGGCAACTGTTCATGATAGGATTCGACGGAACAACCGTTTCGTCGGATCTCGCCTCGTTTATCACCGAATACAAGCCGGGTGGGATCATCCTCTTCGCAAGAAACCTCGAATCGGCGGCACAAATTGTTGATCTGACGAACAAGCTTCAGCGTTGCAGTCCGCACGTCCCTCTCCTCATCTCTATCGATCAGGAAGGCGGACGTGTCTCACGGTTGCCGAAAGAATTCACGATTTTCCCCCCATGTGAAGTGCTGGGCTACTGCCACTCGTCAGAGTTAGCCTATGCCGCAGCCGCCACGACGGCGAAAGAGCTTAAATCCGTCGGCATCAACATGAATATGTCGCCTGTCCTGGATGTGAACAGCAATCCTCTGAATCCAATAATCGGTGATCGGGCATTCGGATCAGATCCTCGTATTGTGTCCGAATTAGGATTGGCTACCGCGGGAGGCCTGCAGGACAATGGCGTCGTGGCCTGTGGGAAACACTTTCCTGGACATGGTGACACCACCTCGGACTCGCATAAAGAATTGCCCATCGTGACGGCGGATCGTGCAAGGCTCGAGCATATCGAGTTTCCTCCTTTTCGACAGGCCGTAGCTAATGGCGTGGCCTCATTGATGAGCGCCCATGTCGTGTATCGGGCACTTGATGAGACTCGCCCTGCCACGCTCTCTCCTGCAATTATCGGAAGATTCCTTCGTGAAGAGTTGTATTTTGATGGTGTCGTCCTCACGGACGACCTGGAGATGCACGCCATTATCGACCATTACGGCATCGGAGATGCGGCCGTGCAGGCCATCCAGGCTGGCTGCGACATGCCATTGATCTGCAAAGACCGTAATGGCATCGTTGCTGCCTATCACGCCGTTGAGAAGGCCGCTACAGGCGGTGACCTTTCTGCAGGACGACTGGCACAATCATTTGCCAGGATCCACCGATTGAAGGAGCGGTTCTTACACTCCTATCGGCCGGTGACGATTTCTGATGCGAAACTCGTGGTAGGCTGCCGAAGCCACAAGGCTCTCTTACGTTCTATCCACCATACCCGTGAACGGATCGCAAAGACCGAGATCTGATCAGGGACAATATAGCTCTCGTTAACCTCCAGGATCTGAGATCACCCCATACTCCAGCAACTTGCCCCCTTGTCACCTCTTGTGGCATCATGAGCGTTCCTTGGGAGGGCCTTATGGCCTCATTGCTCGAATACGTCGGATCCGTCCATATCTTTCTTGGACCCTACAGGGGTAATCCGATCGCATTGTATTTGCGACGGACTGAATCCGAGTGCCAGATCGGACCCAAAGTCTACCCGTGGAACGATGTCATGGGAATCGGCGAAACACCTAACAAGGCTGCTGCAGACTTTGAAGAGAAGTGGAAAACCAATGGTTTAACGGCAGATCTCTATTCAGGCCCGGCATGGGAAAAAGGCATTAAGCCAGAGAAACCTGCTCCGCCGAAGCCTGCGGCACCACCACCAAAGCCCGCAACTCCACCAGCAGCCGCTCCGGCGCCTCCCTCTCCCGCATCACCTCCTTCTGCGACAATTGCAGTTCCAGCAACAACACCCTCGGCTACAGAGACTCCTGATACAGCTCCTGCTCCCCCGGCACAGCCGTCCGGAAAACCTGCCTAGTCCTTAGCCCATACGAGTGTATTGGAATCAACCGGGTAACGCATCACTATTCGCATCTCGTCCAGCCAATTTGCTGTGCTTCATACCATAGCCGACATAGACAAGAATCCCGATAGCAGTCCATACCACAAAGCGAATCCAGGTGGCTTGTGGCAATCCGACCATGAGGTAGAGACATGCGCCGATGCTCAAGATGGGCACGAGAGGCATCAGAGGAAGTTGAAAGGGGCGGGATTGATGTGGCTTGGTGTATCGAAGCAGCATTACCCCGAAGCTGACAAGAACAAATGCGAAGAACGTCCCGATGTTGGTCATATCGGCGGCTTCCCCGATTTGGAAGAATGCGGCTAAAATCGCAACGGCAACACCTGTCAGCATCGTCGCACGATGCGGAGTCCCGAATCTTGGATGAACCTTGGAGAACCCTGGGCTCAACAGCCGGTCACGGGACATCGCAAAGAACACCCGGATTTGTCCCAGCATCATGACGACTAACACGCTGGTGATGCCCGCGACAGCGCCAAACGCCACAATGGCAGCGCCCCACTTAAAGCCCACGACGCTCAGCGCTTCTGCGACCGGGGCATGAACATCAATTTGGCCCACTGGAACCAATCCGGTAAGGATGGCGGCAACGGATATATAGAGTACGGTGCACACAGCCAGCGAGCCAAGGATCCCCAACGGAACATCTCGCTGAGGGTTCCGTGCTTCCTCTGCGGCGGTCGACACAGCATCGAACCCGATGTACGCAAAAAAGATGATCGCGGCTGCCGCTCGAACTCCCTCAAACCCGTTCGGCATAAAAGGTGTCCAATTTTCTGCGTTCACTGCCGGCGCCCCAACGGCGATAAAGAATAGGATGACCGCTACCTTCACGATGACGATCACACCTGCGGCGCGAGCGCTTTCCTTAATGCCTCTGACCAGAATAGCTGTGACGAACAGCACAATAATTGCCGCCGGGAAATTAGCGATGCTCCCTTCAGGCCCTCCAGCCCAATGCGGCGGGTTGGTCGCCCAATACGGGAGTTCCAGGCCCGCAAGTTTAAGCAAATTGGTAAAGTATCCGGACCAACCGATCGCGACGGCGACACAGGCCACTCCATATTCCAAGATGAGATTCCACCCCGTCAGCCAGGCGAGAAATTCTCCCAACGTCGCGTAGGAAAACGTGTAGGCCGACCCGGCCACTGGGATCATGGCTGAGAATTCGGCATAGCAAAGGGCCGCCAGTGCACATGTGAGTCCGGAAAGGACGAAGGAAAGGACTATGCCTGGTCCGGCCCCTGGGCGATGTGCATCGCCGACTATGGCAGTACCCACCAGAACAAAGATGCCGGTCCCGATAATCGCTCCAATTCCGAGTGCCGTCAGATCCCACGCAGTCAGCGTTTTTTTGAGCCGGTGCTCTGGCTGGTCGGCATCGGCCAGAATTTGATCGATGGATTTTGTTCGAAGAAGGGGGTTGCTCACGGTTGCCCCCAGGCCCATGATGCTCGACTTTGACGAGCTGAGATCAATAATCTGAAGCTGTTCATTAGTTCAGTATCTAGCCAGAGCATGCTGAGGCAGATAAGCGACCGTGGTGTGAAATAGTCCGAACAGGTCATTGGCGAGTTCGACGAGCTGCCCGTAAGAAGGCTTCAAATAAACGACGATGCCCCACATGCCGCTCAAATAAGAATTCAGGGTGCCATTGAACCGCGAGTAGAAATCGATGGTGCGGTGACTCGATCGCCTCGATGATCCCATCTGGTGCAAGGGCACTGACCATAAGTGACGGAGCAACTCTCTTGACCGATTGATGATGTGAGCTGTTCACCATGAGAGTCTCACTGGCGACCACTCTTCTCAGGAGGCTCTTGGACGCGATGGTGACGCCATGAGAAACCTGGATCGCTTTTGTCTTCTGACGATGGTCCATCGCACTTGGGACCTGTGCCGGAATGTCCTGAAAGAGACTCCCTCCACAGGCGACGTTCACTGCCTGCATCCCTCCGCAGATCCCCAGGAGTGGAAGATCTCGTACTCTGGCCTGGCGAATCACTTCTAACTCAAAATCTGCTCGACGCTCGCTGACCATAGGAAACCTGTAGCGCTTCTTTTCGCCATAGAGCCTTGGGGGAAGGTCCGGCCCGCTCCCTGTGAGTAGGAGTCCGTCGACAGTGTCGAGCACCCGTCTCCGAGCAGCTGGAACAGCCACGAGCGGTAGGACCAGAGGAATGCCGCCAAGTTCTTCAACAGCTCGAATGTACCGGGCCCGCAGGAAGTAGGTAGGTTCCGGTCCGCCCATATCCTTCCTGTCACCAGCATGAAAGTCTGGCGTCACACCGATGACAGGCTTCATAGTTACTGCACTGGTTCGTACGGTGGTTCGTACGGCGTTGAATGTGTGTTTGACATTCCTTCGTTTTCAGCGGCAACACCGAGGAAACGAACTGGTCTATCCCCGGTCAAGTGCTCGGGAGTAATGAGATAGGTGCCGTACACGCTGGGCACCCAAATATTCATCGCCGTAGGCTCGCTGAAACCAGAAAACACGTAAGCAAGGCCACCCACAATCCCACCACCGATCGCAAAGGCAGCCTTAAAGGGAAAATACAATATGGTGGCAGCCGCAGAAGCCGCTCCCATACCGGCTCCGGTAGCCGTCCCTTGTTGTTGATCAGCGGACGAGGATTGACTCCATGCCGGAGCCACGAGCATCGAACAATAGGTCAGGATAACGACAAGAATCACCATCGCAAGTCTCACGTGATGCCCCTCCTTCCTCTTCAAAGGCACAAACTCAATCACTGCATGCACACCATGCGAGTGATACCGACATGCGTTATAACAAATTCGGATGTGAATGCAAGCCCCCAGGCTGTTTTGCACTTCATAGTGATGATGGGCAACTTGGGATTATATCCAGTTCGTCCATGATCGAAGCAACAATTTCTTCGGTCCGAGCGCCGGCTTCCTCGTTCAATTCCTCCATCAATTCATCGGCGTCTATTCGTTGATTCTCTTGGGTGAGACCAGAGCTTAATCGAAGAACCAGCTTGTAGCGGCAGAGGGCTTGGGCAAACACATCTTCTGCGCGCTCCTGATAGTATGAGACTTCATCCTGCTCAGCCTCTTTCAATATTGCCACGAGCCGATCATTCAGTGCCATGGTCTTTCGAAGTGCCAGAAGCTGACTTGTGTGAATCTCCACCGCTACCTGGATACCTGCTTTCCAACTCCTCTTCTTCACATTGAACACACAGGCCACGGTATGGGGTTTCTTCTCAACTGGCTCAGGCCCGAAGAAAAGCGTGATTCGATAGACCGACAGATCCCGCATTGCATCTGATATCATAGGGTCTCAGTATACCATGGTTCACGTGAAGACCATCGATTGATTAACGTCTCCAATCCCAAGGATTATCTGCCTCCATGAAAGACGGCGTGCATCATAAACGAATTGTCGCGATCCAAGAAGCGCTTCGAGATTTGCAGACCGTTGACGGATGGCTGTTCTACGATTTTCGCGGAAGCGACCCGCTTGCCTATCGTGTATTGCTCCTCGATCAGACTCGGCACGTCACTCGCCGTTGGTATTATTGGATACCGGCCACCGGAGATCCTGTCAAACTTCTTCACAGAATCGAACCACACGTGCTTGATGAGCTACCTGGCCAGGTCCGATACTACGTATCATGGGAACAGCAGCGGCTGCTCTTGGCGTCCCTCTTGCGCGGTCAACGTGAGATCGCCATGCAGTACTCGCCCTTGAACGCCGTTCCATACCTTTCGCGTGTCGATGCGGGTACGATTGAGTTGATTCGAAGCTTCGGACTGGAGGTGACCACGTCCGCCGATCTCGTGCAACGATTTGAAGCAGTGTGGACGGACGAACAGCTCGAATCTCATCAGTACGCTGTTAACAGGCTCAGACACATCGTCGATGACGCCTTTGCTCATGTAGCCTACTGCCTCCATCACGAACGGCCTCTTACGGAATACGACCTGCAGCAGTTCATCCTCTCACGCATACGCGACGTAAATCTCACGACATCCAGTGCCCCAATCGCCGCGGTGGATGCACACAGCGCTGATCCCCATTACACCCCATCTGAATCCGGATCTTCCCCCATAACCTGTGACAACTTGGTTCTGATCGACCTGTGGGCGAAGCAAACTTTCCCAGGAGCTGTCTATGGTGACATTACTTGGACCGGTTACACAGCAAAACAGGTGCCGGTCAGGCATCGTATGATCTTTGATTACGTACGGCGTGGCCGTGATAGGGCACTCGCATTTGTCCAGAAGCAAGTGCTGGACGGACGATTTCCCTGTGGGTGGGAAGTCGATGAGATCTGCCGGAAAACTATTCAGGAGACAGGGTACGGCGATTTTTTCATCCACCGAACCGGCCACTCGATCGGTGAGGAAGTCCACGGCAATGGAGCCAATATCGATAACTTAGAAACTCAGGACGGTCGCCGGCTTATACCACATACCTGTTTTTCTATTGAACCGGGCATCTATCTTCCTGGAGAATTCGGCAGCAGGAGCGAGCCCGACGTATATATCTCTGAGCAGGAGGCCGTAGTGTACGGTTTACCGCTTCAGACCGAAATCGTTCCCATTCTCTAGTCTTCACCAGACCTTGAGCGTCGACTTCCTTGACACAATCTCTTAGCAGCAGATAGATTGAATTCTCATCTTTCTTGATACAAGGTTCTCCATACGAGGGCAGAGATGTTCGGGACCATGGGTTTCTCTGAGCTCATCATCATCCTCATCATCATTCTCATCATTTTTGGTGCCGGGCGGCTACCGCAGATCGGTGAGGGCGTCGGGAAAGCCTTGAAAGGGTTTCGAAAAGAGGTCAATGAGGCTTCCCCTTCCTCACCCAATGAGGCCCAACAGGAAACGGTACGACCACGGTCAGTTGAAGCTCCTCCTACAGATACGACGGCAGCATCTTCCGCTGCAGAGCCGTCTTCCGCTCCCACCAGAACCAATACCCCTTACACACCAGGGCCTGAATTGACGCCGGGCACGACCGCTTCGTTGCTATACAATACTTCGCCGCCTACTCCTCATGCATCGATAACTCCTCCACAACCAATCCAAACTTCCTCTTCTCATCAGGTGATTTCGATGGAGGAGCGGGATGCAATGCCTCCGCCAGCAGCTCGTGCCTCCTATCCCCCGTTGCCAGCCTCGCCACATGCCAAGGCCAACGTAAAGCGCCCATCAGCGATCGTGAATAAGGATGCCGTCGCACGTGTGCAGGCGCAGCAAGCGGCACTCAAAACCAAAACGGCCCCACCAGCCGTGGGAATGTCTCCAGACAACCTGCAACATCTGGGAGAAGGCCTCGGGGAAGTCGTACGAACATTCCGACAGGCAGTATCCGATGTTCGCAACAGCGTGGACCCCCAGATGCAGACCATCCAGGCGGAAATGGATGCGGCCCAAAATGAATTCCAGCAATCGATCGAAGCCGCGAAGGAACTTCCTCCGGAAAAAGACGAGAGCCCCAAATCCTCGTGACATACTTCTCGTTGTTCTCCAGACTGCCGTTACATGCGTACCATATAAAAAGGCCCCTCCTTACATTCCCTTTCCTCGCATGCTTCACTTTAACCGTCGGTTGCTACCAGGATAGTCCCTCACCAGAACCACAGAAAGCGCTAGATCTTCTTATCCTGTTACTAGATGATAGCGACACACTTGTTCGAAGGACTGCGGCAGAAGCCTTGGGAAAGATCGGTGATCCAAAATCCGAGCCCATGCTTTTAAGAAAGCTTGATGATCCAGAGCCATTAGTCCGTGAAGCTACCGCTCGGAGCTTGAGCTGGCTCCCAGAATTGGATCCTGAAACGCGTTCTAGATTGACACTGCTTCTGCAGGATGACGATACGGCAGTGCGGAAGGCGGCCTCACGAGCTCTCAATGGAAACTAACTACCTGCGGAGTTCACCACATATGGTACCCTTCCTCGGTGGCGATAAACACTTGGACAGGGATCAGAGATTCGAAGATCTGACCTACAGATCGCAGCAACACTCGACTCACAAGAAACGCTCTTCATATCGTGACCCTTGGAGATTCAGTGGGACGTTAGGGTTTCTTCAGGTGGTGTGTTTTGGCCGGTACGGATAGAAGGAAATTTTCGATGAGATGCGAGACTCACGGATACTTGCAAACGAACGAGATCCCTTAACTTTCATGATGAGCTTCTGCTTCGATTCAGTGCCTCAACCAGCCCAACTAGTTCCTTCTGAACCTGCTCATCCAGCTCAATGAATTGAACGCCCATCCCAGGAAACAGTAGGTACCGCTCAGGTTTGCTACGAACCCAAGCGACCTTTGCCTTCGCAGTCAGCTTATCCCACGGCTTATCTGGAAGGGCAAATTCGACCGTCAGCTCTGTTCCTGGCTTCAAGGGAGCCCCGCTTTCAATAAAGAGGCCACCTCCACCGATACCTCCTGTCAGACTATCAAACTGCTTACCTTCTGGTGTCGTGTAACGGACCTTCAATGCAAGAGGTGCACGCGGTTGAGCACGGCAATGAGCAAAGCGGGCATCTTCACCACTGGCGAGTACACGCTCGATGACCGCACCCCATGGTATAGCACCCAACAGCTGGCCAAAGGGGTCTTGGATGGTAATCGTTTCCAGCTTCGAGTCGATGACGAGAGACTTGCCTTCATGACCTGCAGTGGAGACAACAGGAAGTTTCATAGAATCGAGACTCTGGGTAGTATGCTACATGAAAAATGGTACTAGGCTGCCTGACTCGCATGTTGGGTAATTTTCACCAAGTCATGGATCCGATCGCGTATCTCATCCGCAATCTCAGTAAACCGTATTCCCATTCCAGGGCTGAATGTATATTGGTCGGCTTTAGGACAAACCCAAGCCACGCTCCCTTTAGCCGGCAGCCATTCTTCTGACTTTTCAGGAAGGGAGAATTCCATGGCTAACTTCGTCCCTACAGGAAGGGGAGATTGGCTTTCAATAAATAACCCACCCCCCCCGATACCTCCAGCCCGACTTTCAAATTGCACGCCCTCTGGGGTGTGATATCTCACTCGAAACGCAAGTGCGATACGTGGTACAGAGCGAACTTCCTTTTGAGCGGAAACTTTGTGATAGGAGAGAATCTGGTCGATGACGAAATCCCACGTTAAACTGCCGATCGGTTCTCCCTTAGCCCCCACTAAGACAACCATTTCCCGGGCTGGGTCAAGTTCGAGGACCTTGCCTTTATGGCGCAAACTCAGAGAAACAGGGTATTTCACAAGACCTCCGTCCAGACACTGTACACCTGGAAAGTATAGCTCAGGGATTCTGCTTGTCGAGATAACGGATAGGAGTACTAGTTGGAGAGGAGACGGTCGGTAGTCTCATCCAGAATACCGACCGACCTAGGTCTTTCAAAAATGCCGAGGGGGCTAGTGCGTGAACGAGAAATTTACTAATGTTTACGCTGTCTTGGCATCGCTCTCTTGTTCAAATATACGCATCGGTGGGTTCTTGCCCTGGATGGCATCCTCCGTAATGACTACCTCGATGATCTGTTTCTGGGACGGTGCGTCGTACATTACGTCGAGCATTACCTCTTCCAGTATGGCTCGAAGACCGCGAGCACCAGTTTTCTGTGAATACGCTTTTCGTGCGACAGCCCCCAGCGCCCCTTCTGTGAACCGTAGTTTGACTTTTTCGAAGGAAAGCAATTTTTCGTACTGTTTCGTCAAGGCATTGCGAGGTTCCGTCAAGATACGGATAAGGGCTCGGTCATCCAACTCTTCTAGTGTCGCAACAACGGGCAACCGTCCCACAAATTCAGGTATCAGGCCATACTTCAAGAAGTCTTCAGGCTGCACTTTCGCAAGTAGATCGCCCAAGCGTACATCACTTTTCCCGCGAATTTCCGCCCCAAACCCCATCGACTTTCGATTCAGCCGTTGCTCGATGACTTGCTCCAATCCCACAAACGCGCCACCACAAATAAACAGAATGTTGCTGGTATTCACCTGAATGAACTCTTGATGCGGATGCTTTCTCCCTCCTTGCGGAGGGACATTCGCAATTGTGCCTTCAATCAGTTTCAAGAGGGCTTGCTGTACTCCCTCACCGGAAACATCCCGAGTTATCGATGGACTGTCGCTCTTCCTGCTGATTTTATCGATTTCATCGATGTAGACGATCCCGCGTTCAGCCCGTTCCACATCGTAGTCAGCCGCTTGCAGGAGTTTCAGGATGATGTTCTCGACATCTTCCCCTACATAACCGGCCTCGGTCAGGGTTGTCGCATCGGCGAGGGTAAATGGGACATCCAGGTACTTGGCCAAGGTTTGTGCCAGCAGGGTCTTCCCGGTCCCGGTGGGGCCCACCATGAGGATATTACCCTTCTGAAGCTCGATATCATCAACCCCTTTTTCCTTTGAGGAGATACGCTTGTAGTGATTGTGAACGGCTACTGACAAGATGCGTTTAGCGCGCTCCTGCCCGATGACATATTGATCGAGGTGATGCTTAATTTCCGCGGGTTTCTTGAGCTTCGACGAAATTTCCTCTTTCGCTTCCTCCCAATCCTCAGCAATAATGTCATTGCAAAGATTGACGCACTCATCACAAATGTAGACTGTCGGTCCGGCTATTAGTTTTCGCACCTCATCGCGGCTTTTTCCACAGAAAGAACACCGCAAGTGTCGGTCCATCTTTTCCTGCTTGGCCATGGATCCCCCCCGTGTTACTTGCCTTTGGCCCCGTCTTTTCCTCCGTCGCCGGACTCCACTGCCTTCATGAATTTCGGAGGCCGCGTAATGACCTCGTCAATGAGACCATATCGTTTCGCTTCCTCACCCGACATGAAATAATCCCGTTCGGTATCGTGAGCGATCTTTTCGATAGGTTGCC
This sequence comes from Nitrospira sp., assembly GCA_036984345.1. Lineage (GTDB taxonomy): Bacteria > Nitrospirota > Nitrospiria > Nitrospirales > Nitrospiraceae > Nitrospira_D. Next base: position 180,155 of record BQXA01000003.1, read on the forward strand.
CTGTATGCTTGGCCATGATCTCGTTGAGACGTTCGCGAATCTTTAGTATTTCTCGAGCATGGATGTCGATCTCTGTCGCCTGACCCTGGAAACCACCTAACGGTTGATGGATCATCACTCGGGCATTGGGTAAAGCAAACCGTTTACCCCTTGTTCCTGCAGTCAAAAGGAGAGCCCCCATGCTCGCAGCCTGACCGAGACAAATGGTGTTGATTGGAGGTTTCACATATTGCATCGTGTCGTAGATTCCTAATCCTGCTGTGACACTCCCTCCAGGTGAATTGACATACAGATTGATATCTTTCTCAGGATCTTCCGCTTCAAGAAAAAGCAGTTGGGCAATCACTAGATTCGCAAACACATCATCAATCGGGGCCCCAAGAAAAATGATGCGATCCTTGAGAAGGCGTGAGTAAATATCATAGGATCGTTCGCCTCGATTGGTCTGTTCCACGACGATCGGGACCAACATAGTTCCTCACTTCCTTTCTTCTAGACGCCCCCGTCGGACGAAATCAGGCGCGACGAACGGCTGTCTCCGTCATTGAATAATCGCATGACGATACACAAAATCCAGCGCCTTGTCAGCCAAGATTCGTGTACGTAATTCCTCAATGGAATCCTGCCCCCCTGCCTGAATCATTTTCACAAGGTCGGCCATCGGCACCCTGAGCTCCGAGGCAAGTCGGGTTACTTCATTGTTGAGATCGTCCTGACTCACCGACAACCCTTCTTTCTCAGCAATGGCTTCGAGGATCAACCCCGCTTTCACACGACGATTTGCCTCCTCACGGTGGTCTTCGCGAATTCTCTTCTGTTCTTCCGCATCCGATGCAGGTAGCGTGTCAGTAACGTTACCTCGATGCCGGGCTTGGAGTTTTTGTCGCACAATTGCACTGAGTTCCCGTTCCACGAGTGAATCAGGTAGGTCGAAATGATGCGTTTCGAGCAGGCGTTTGAGAAGTGTATCCTTATAAGACTCTTCTGTATCCTTCTTCAGAGCCTTTTCCATTTCACCGCGCAGCTTGTCTTTTAACTCTTGAAGCGAGGCGTACGGTCCACAGTCTTTGGCGAATTCGTCGTCGAGGGCCTGGAGCTTCCTCTGTTTCACTCCCTTGATTTCTAGACGAAACCTAATGGTTTTTCCCGCAACTCGTTGGTCCGGATGGTTCGCGGGATAGGTCTGAGGAATTTCTATAACGTCTCCTTGGCATTTTCCGATAAGCTGTGCATCGATCTCGATACCCAGCAATGTTGCCTTTGACCCTACGCGATGCAGCTGTCCTTCTTTCTTAGCACCTTCAAGGGGTGTACTGTCTAGGAATCCCTCAAGGTCAACAATAGCATAGGCATCCTCGGTCAACGCCGTACCCGCTGGTGCGGCGTCTAACTGAGCATGCTGCTCACGTAATACATCCAGAGCGCGATCTACCTGTTCAGTCGTGACCGTGCGCTTATCAGCTGGGAGCGAAATGGGATCAGGAGCTTTATAACTGTGAAGCGCGATCGACGGCTTGATTTCGACTGTTGCTGTAAATGTGAAGGGCGAGTCTTTCTTGATTTTCACGCGGTCCAGAGGAGGAATTTCTACCAGCACCGGACTAATTCCTGCTTCTTTGATGGCGCGATCATAAAAATCAGGGATGAGTTTTCTAATCACATCCTCCTCAACCGTTTTGGCATAACGCTGTTCTAGAATTGCCGTCGGGGCTTTCCCTGGGCGAAATCCTGGTATCCGTATCTGTCGGTTGAGTTCCAGATACGCACGCGAAAATTGCTGGCTCACCTCGTCAGCTGGCACCTCTATTTTCAAGGCACGCTTCATTGGTCCCAGTTCCGTTACTTCCATCTTCATCGTCAAGATCGAGCTCCCAGCTTAGGGGACTAAAGTGATTGGTGCGAGAGGGGGGACTTGAACCCCCACGGTCACCCACGAGATCCTAAGTCTCGCGCGTCTGCCAGTTCCGCCACTCTCGCATGGTGGAGAATGTCCGCGGAGCTACCGCTTTACGTAAGACAGCAAAAATAGGCAATGTTGTATAGCTTTGTACCGTTGGACCCCTATAAGTGTCAACCCATACGACCGAGGGAACTTTATCCTACTATTCCTTACCATCACACCTACAAAGGAGATCTCACGTTGAACTCATGACCAAACATAGCCTCGCGACCCGTTCGCCTTGCTGGCTATGCACGCGCGTGCTAAGATGCCAACCCTTGTACTTCCCGGCGCGGAGAGGTGCGAGAGTGGACGAATCGACATGCTTGGAAAGCATGCGTCCCGGCAACGGGACCGTGGGTTCGAATCCCACCCTCTCCGCCATATTACACTTCGTGATGTTAGGTTCGCTTCTTTTCACCATGTCATATTCGTGCGAGTAAACAAAGACCGTAGTGTGATGAACTATTATTCGGAGAGCTTCGTATGAGAATAGGGGCTGGGCCCTGTGCAATGGAACCCTGTGAACCCCGCCAGGTCCGGAAGGAAGCAACGGTAAACAGCCAGTTCTGTGTGCCGCAGGATCACCTGGCCCCACTTCTCTTTTCAAGATTGTGGGAAGTAGAATCATCGGATCTTCTCGTGACACTGTACTCTCCCACGTGCCTCTCCATCCTGAAATTATCGCACACGGGAAAGGGATAGAGACCGTTGGACTACCAAGTTTCTGCTCGGAAATATCGACCCGGTACATTTGACGATGTGATCGGTCAATCCCATGTCGTCCAAACACTCAGGAACGCGGTCTCAATGAGGCAGATCGCGCACGCATACCTATTTTCTGGTACGCGCGGTGTGGGCAAGACGACGGTCGCTCGAATCCTTGCAAAAGCTCTCAACTGTGAGCGAGGACCGACCAATCATCCTTGCGATATGTGCGAGAACTGCCGCGAGATCGCACAGGGGAGTTCGGTCGACGTTATTGAGATCGACGGCGCATCCAACACCAGTGTGGACGATGTCCGGGAAATTCGAGAAAACGTCAAGTTCACACCGTTTCGCGGGCAGTTTCGCGTCTATATCATCGATGAAGTCCACATGCTCTCTAACTCGGCATTTAATGCCCTCTTAAAAACGCTCGAAGAACCCCCAGCGCATGTCGTCTTCGTGTTTGCCACCACGGAAATTCACAAGATCCCCGCGACGATTCTCTCACGATGCCAACATTACAATTTTCGGCGTATCGCCAGGGCCGAAATCATCGAGCGGCTTCGACATGTCGCGGCTCAAGATCAGTTGACTCTCGAGGACCGAAGTTTCGTGGCCCTGGCTCGAGCCAGTGAAGGAAGCATGCGAGATGCCCTGAGCCTGCTTGATCAAGTCGTCGCCTATGGCGGCAAGACGATCCGCCATTCCGAACTTGAAGTAATCTTGGGAGCCGTGCCCCAAGAGATGGTTCAGACGCTCGTGGGAGCGATTTTGGCCCAAGATAGCCCAGCTGCACTGACCAGCCTCGCCCGGTTGCTTGATCAAGGACATGACTTGCGGGCATTTTGTGCGGAAGTGGTAGAACGTCTTCGCAATTTGCTTGTGGCTGCAGTCGTTACTAGTACAACCGAACTACGCAGTTTGATTGAAACTGCGGAAGATGACCTGAACCAGCTTTCGGTAGAAGCGGCATCGTTGACGCCCGAGCAAATACAGGAACTCTTGACAGTCTTCATTCAGGCTGAAGATTCACTCCGATTCAGCTCTCACCCTCGTTTCGTGGTAGAAACTGCCGCCATCCGAGCCACACGATTGTTCCGCCAACGAGACCGTGGCACGGACCGACCTGTAGAGGCCACACCACCATCTAAGCCCGATCTCCCGAGGCCGCAGGTAAAGACGCCCGTTCCACCGACTACTCGCCCCCCCTCTTCTCAGCGCCAGGACATGCCTGTTGGGGCAAAGTTCGCTCCTCGACAGAGCCACGACTCAAAGGAGGAAAGCGGTGATGGACAAACCCTCCCACAGCCTACCCCCAAACCTTTAAACACGGCATCTTCAACTCCAGCGGCCATGACGGCCACAACCGTCGGCCCACGCGCCCTATTGCATTGGGAATCGGTACAAGAGGACGTCAATGCCTCCTTCCCAAATATGGCACCGTTTCTCGAGGCTGGTCGCTTTGTTGGGATGGAGGGAGAGGTGGTCACCATCGGATTTCCAAAGCAAGCAACTTTGGCCAGAGCTAGATTGGAAAAACAGGACAATCTTCTTATCTTGGCGAAGCTGTGTGAGCAACACACGGGGCACCCCGTCCGGGTTCGCATTGTCGAGCTGGACGATACCCATCCACCTGGGCCAACCATGGCCCAAGCTCGAGCCGCCAAGGAGGAAGAGCAGCGAATGGTGTTATTCGAACGCGCAAAGGCGAATCCAATGGTGAAGCAGGCACTCGAAATCTTCGGCGCTGAATTGGCCGAAGTTCGGACTGTAGCGCAACAGGAGGCACACGAATGAAAAACCCTTTCGGCAACATGAACAACATCCTCAAGCAAGCTCAAGCCATGCAGGAACAGATGGCGAAGCTTCAAGAACAAGCGGCATCGAAGACCACCAGCGGCACGGCAGGCGGCGGGATTGTCACGGTAACCGCGAACGGTGCGATGCAGATTGTCGGCGTGGCAATCGATCCTGAAATCGTGAAGACCGGCGACATCGATATGCTTCAGGATCTGATGGTGGCCGCGACGAACGAAGCACTCCGTAAGGCAAAGGAATTGATGGAAAGTGAAATGAAAGCGTTGACCGGCGGAATGAAAATCCCGGGCTTGTTTTAAAGATGGCCGTCGATCAACAAGGCTTGTTGGCAAGACTGATCAAGGAGTTGGTCCGTCTCCCTGGAGTCGGTCACAAAAGTGCGCAACGGTTGGCTTTTCACCTGATGAAGGCCGAACGGGAAGACGCATTACGACTGGCCGACGCCATACGTGCGGTGAAGGACGGATTGGCGTTTTGCCGACAATGCCGGAATATCGCGGAGGGCGATTTGTGCGAGTTTTGTTTAGACCCGAAACGTGACCGAACCAAGATTTTCGTCGTCGAGGAACCGAGCACCCTGTACGCTGTAGAACGGGCAGGTGCCTATCGGGGCCTCTATCATGTCCTGTTGGGTGCGCTTTCTCCGCTCGACGGTGTCGGTCCAGGCGACATCCGAGCAGATGAGTTAATCGACCGTGTCAAGCTCGGTGGAGTTGAAGAAGTGATTCTTGCCACGAACCCCACCATAGAAGGAGAAGCCACCGCGATCTACCTCACTCGATTGCTCAAGCCCTTCGGGATCCGTGTGTCTCGCATCGCCTATGGCATTCCCGTGGGCATGGACATTGAGTATGCGGACGAAGTAACGTTGCTGAAATCGATCGAAGGTCGTCGGGATTTGTAGTGGGAGTGGACATCGACACTCGTTGACCCCTTCTCGGGTAGGTTGATATAGTTCCTTCATTACCATGGACGTAGAGCCTTGGCTATGAAAGCACGTCCCACCAAAAAGCGAACCCCTTCAACAAAAGTCCCTAAGTCGGCACGCTTCAAACGCTCGGCAACTCCCCGAAAGAAAATCCCCAAGAATGGCAAATATCCGGATATACGCCGCGATCTCGAACGCCAACGCGAGGCCATCCTCAATGAAGCCGGGGAAGTCCTGACACATCGCGGGGACATCGCAGCATTTCCGGACGTCAGCGACCAGGCGTCCGCCGAGATCGACCAGAACTTTTCGATGCGAATTCGTGACCGCGAACGGAAGTTACTCAAAAAGATTGAGGAGGCTCTGGAGCGAATGGATGCGGCTACCTATGGAACGTGCGAGCATTGTGGTGGAGATATCCCCTACAAGCGGCTCAAGGCCCGCCCCGTAACCACACTCTGTATCGAGTGCAAGACCCTGCAGGAACAGGAAGAACAAGCTCGAGGCTGAGGAGGCGGCCTCGGTTCTGTTGACTCAGAAATGCACTGCCACTCCACCCACCAGATGAATCGTTGAAATGCTATATCGTTCCCAATAGGAGTCCGTTTCATATTTAAATGTGTGCCAGCCCTGCGTCCACTTCGCTTCAGCAAAGACAGCCAGGTACTTGATCACAAAGAATTTGAGACCCGTCAATGCCTGAACCGAAGGGGAATAGCTGGTCTCTTCGTAGCCCTGTCTTGATAAACGAGCTCGCTGGGCACCTCCGCCGATCCCAACATAGGGATACCATCGCCCTTGTGGCATGGCTTCTGTGGACCAGATCGGATACCGGAACAATAGGTTGACAGCCATAGTATCGACCGCAAATTCCGGCGTCACACCTAATAAGACGAATCCGATCGGCGTACCCGTGCTCAAGAATGTCCCAAACCCCGGGACGACCTGGCCCGACGGAACATCTGCGGTAAACCTGGTCCAATCGATTTCAAGACCGATTTGTGGCTGCCAGCTGTATTTCCTGGGTAGATGCCAAGCCGTAAGTTTTGCGCCGAATGTTGTATTGTCTTCAAATCGAACATTGGTTGCTTTGGCGTCGACCGGTTCTACCTGTAAGGTGGAAAGGTTTGTGCCTTGATTGAATTGAAGCGTGGTATCACCATGAAACGCCCATCCGCCGTATCCACCGATGGAAAACTCCCAGTTCCGCTCCGCGGCCGCTGGTGTTGCCGAAACCAGCAGGCACGCGGCGGCAAGGCCTCTCAGCAAAGCTCGACGCATGATGATCCTCCCCGATGACGAGTGCGACTAGCGTCACTCTAACCGAAAGTGGACCAAGGTCCAGCAATTACTCGTTTTCTGCGGAGAAGAGAGTACGGCGTATTTCGGAGGGAATCCGGTCTATTGTTTTAAAGCCTTGAGACGTTCCTTCACATGCGCAATCCGATCAGCTTCATCAGGAATTCCTTCCACAATAGCGAGGTAGGTTTCATATTCCGAGAGCGCACGTTTAGGATTCGTCATCTCAGTCGCCTCAGCAAGGTTGTACCGAGCGAGCGCGTAGTTGGGCCGTAGAACGATAGCTCGTTCAAACAGACTTACCCCTCGGGCTTTATCTCCAAGACCGATCTCGATGGTGCCGAGGTTATTCAGCACCTCTGGGATGTTGGGTCGAAGGTCAAGCGACCGCAGCAATTCGGCTTTGGCTTTCGCAAGTTGACCTTTCACTTGCCACGCAACGCCAAGCTTATGGTGAGCTTCCGCAAGCCACACCGAATTCGTAAATCCGCTGGTGATGGACTTCTGATAGGCATCCGCGGCAATGTCATAGTTCTTCTCACCACAGTAGGCGAGTTGAGCAGTCTGCCCACGCGCAAACTGTTGAAGCGATGAGAATGGTTCGCTGTCCTCGATCCCCTGACTTTCGATGTTCTGGCCTCCCTTGTCTCCACCAGGCTTACGGAGCCGATCCAGAAACTCACGTCGATAGGGCGAGAACAGCCGTACATACGGGTCGATGGTGAAGGAGACCTGGAGTAGGATCGGATGATCCCGAAGATTGGAAACCAGATACTGCGTCGTACTCTTCTCATCGCCGGTTTCCAGCAGCGCACTGCTCTCCATGTCCTTCCGTGCTTCCAGTTGAGCCACGTTCAAATAGAACTCGAGAGACGGTTTCAACTGAGAAAGCGTATGCCGGAGCACGGAATACGGCTGGAGATCCAGCCCCCTGGGAAATGAGAACAACGCTCCAACCAAAACTCCGTCTTCATCGAAGAAATAAGATTCTTCTCCGTGCGAAGCACTCCGCTCTGGCGGAATCATGAGCTCCTGACCACTTCCCCAATCGCTCACCGTGTGCGTCGAAGAAGGATGGTGGTTCAAGAAATCGGCTTTGTGCTCACACAATGCCGTCGAAGCCAACAAGACAAGATCGGTTGCCGAGGGAGGGAGAGGGGGCCGCACCGGGGCAGATGAACCACAGCCTACGGGTAAGCTGAGTGTTAGTACCAAGCAGAACGATGTCAGTGGCCTTAAGATGTTCATACACGAAGCCTCTAGGAAGAACCATACACGATTTGAGAGGGTCTTCGCGAAGGGGAAAAGAAAAGGCCCGCTCTTCAGAGAAGAGCGGGCCTGATCGTCAACTAACTCCCTAAGATCCCTACTGGCGTTGTGCGTCGAGCATACTATCTTCGGCAGTGTATCCGTGGAGATAAGGAGAGGTGCCGCCCAGTGTATACATCGGGCGATTAATCCCGTAGTCAAACGCATGCCCAACCGGGTGCAGAATGAACCCGACCCACCGCAGTGGATGGTCGTTAATGGCCGATCCCGCTGCCGGATTGGAGTAGACCAATGCGGTGCTGTCCAGAATATTATAAATACTTGTCGGAGGCGTGTATTCCTTGTCCTCTGCCGCCACAGCCTGTTGATGTGTCGTGCTGCAGCCGGTTGCGACCAGAGCCAGCATCATGATTCCAATCACCGTCGATGTCGATTTCATCATTATGACCTCGCTTGTTTCGATCCTCGTCACGGGAGTTTCAAACCTGGCCGCATCACACGGACAATGAGAAGTGTAGCCGACACCTTCGTATCTGTCCAGAATTCGACGGTTTGGATTATTGATGAAAAGTGAACGTTTCTAAGTAGATAGGCTATCGGTAGAGGGAGAACATGGTGGGCGATACAGGTATCGAACCTGTGGCCTCTTCCGTGTGAATGTAAAAAGATAGGTTTTCGAATGTGCTCGCTGTTGCAACGGTTTCCCCACTTATCTGAGCAATTGCGCGGAGTTCGCAGCGTTCTATTTGTTCTACTGGGTTCACTGCTTCTGGTGCTTTCTGATCGGTTCTGGCACAAAAACAGCCACAGTATAAGTACCTATATTTGCAGGCGCGTAGAAGGTTCCTGACTCGAGGCACAGAGAGTAACGTTGATTACTTTATTCCGACGTCGCTAACTAGACGCGAAGCGAACCCGTGTTTCAACTCGACTATGACTTCGCCCTTTATTATCACGAGCTTCGATAATTTTCGTCAAGTCAGAAACGGGTACGACTAAAACATGCAGCGAAATCAGGGACCTGGGACAAATATTGGCAAACGACAACGCTGCGATGTGGCAACATCAAGGCCACGATCTGGCAGAATATCAGCGAGAAGGGCCCGTTCTTCGCAACGACCTTTTCTCGCCTGTTTAAGGATCAATCGGGTGCCTGGCACAACGGCACCTCATTCGGTCTCAGCGACCTCGAGGCGCTCATGAATGTCGCCTTCGAGGTGAAGGACTGGATGACCGCTCACATTCTGAAACCTTGGGTGGCTTCCTCAGTTTCCTGGAAGAACCCTTTGTAAAAGACATCCGGGGAACGACACGCGACCGTCGGGTGTCCATTTTGGATACTGTATGCATCTATCTCTCTCTCGGAGATCGCACTCTGACATAGGTATGGAGGAAGAGCTACTGCGTACGGTACTTGATACGGGACATGCACCGGCTACTGAAGTATTGCTAGGAGGTACAGCACCGTGACATACCCATTTGATCCGGGATATGGAGAGCATCCTTTCAAGGGCTTGTGTGAGAGCTATCTAGACCAGTCTGTCTATCCCGCAAACAGTTTGCGCGTGGAATGGGGTCCGATCTTTCAACGTGGTCGCCTCGCAGGTCCGCGTGCGTCCTGGTGATCAACCGGAATACTGCTCGTTATGATACCAATGTGCGCCGCATCCTAGTGAGCGAAGCTGGGCGGCGGGTGCAGGAATTCTTGTCCAAACTCGAGATCACACGGACCTATGTGTCCTTCAACAGCTATCTCTATAGCGTGTACGGCAGCGTCAGGGCCAAGACACGAAAGAATCCTACTCTCATCAACTACCGCAATCGATGGGTGGAAGCCTTGTCCATAGACTAGATCCCTCGTTGTGAGTGCGACGACATGCTGTCGTCCAAAACCGCCATTCGCCGATATCTTGGCATCACACCGTTCTCGGCCTCCCTTACGTCGATCAATCCGTAGGGATCAGCTCTTCGTCAGAGCAGGAACGGCCGTAGCGGTGTTCAGCAATTGCTTGCGGTCGGCTGCTTCAATCAGCGCTGTGGCTTGATAGGACGGTAATCGGAAATATTCCGGGTGAGTGGATACCTTGAGCGTATAGTCATCTTTCTTGGGATTCTTTCCCAAGAGATAGGTCATGGTATCGCCTGTTTTCCGAGAAAGCGTGATCGTCAGCAACGGTTTCGCTAGCCCATACTCTTGAGTGAGGTCACGGCCTAGCACCTTGTCGAAGGTCAGATCAGACAGCAACCGATTCAATTTCTCAACGGCATCGGGGTTGATCTCCACACGTCGGTCTACGTTCAGCTCTCTGGCCACCCAGAGAAGTGGTAAGACAGCTGGCTGAGGCTGCTCGTCCGTCTCCTTTTCAGCTGAAGGAGGTGTGGACTGTGTGGATTGTTCGAGTCGAAGTCCAGCGACTTCAAGGGCTTTGATGTCAGTTTTCTGAAACTGGAGGATCGTCTTATCCTCCCAGTCGGCAAGTTGCACCGGCATCTCGTACGCCGCCAGCTCAAGCGCGAAAATGGCGTCATGGCCGTCGGCACGAACGTAGCTCCGGCGCGGCCCTAGTGAGGAACCCAGATACAGGGTTGCTAACGTCTTGTCGTTCTGGGCTAATGTCATGCGCCGCTCGAACGCCTCATTGCTGACTTTAAAGCGGGTTTTAGCTCCGCTTGTGACGGCAATCGGCGCGCCGGGTTTCGAGCCCAGTATCTTTCCCAGCAGAGTGTTTACACGATTCGAGGCCGCGGGAAACTTTTCCCGTTCCGGCAGGAGCCAGGTCTCCCCTTCTTTGACGAGGACGACTTTGGTGTGATCCGGCCCTTCGAGCACAATGCGGTTGATTTGGTTTTGCACCACCTCAATCAGCGGTGCTGCTCCAGGTTGTGCCGATGGCCAGAGCGTGGAGAGGTTGAATCCCACGGCCATCACAATCTGAACTGCCAACAGTGCTCCGAGCCACCTGACCGTCTTCGGCATGAATCACGCCTCCCTGAGAATGTGCTGATAACGTCGTTGGTCAGCCACCGCGACACGGCGACGCCAGATCCAGATCGCCAGGAGGCCGATCAACGCCAGACCGTAGTTCGCCGACTCCCAGAGTTGCTGGCGCCCATGTGGTAACGGATCCAGGGTACGAGCCAGCTGCGTGCGGCCCCGTAACGCTAGCAGACTGCGATCCTCCAAGGACCAGTCGATGGCGTTTTGGATGAACGCCAACGGTTTCGTGTAACGGGTGCTGAGCCCCTGAGAGACCAGCTCCGTCGCCATGTCCGACGCGAAGGTATTACTGGATACCAGTATCAATCGTGCCGAATCCGGCGAATGGTTGATGATTCCCGTTCCTTGCACGGCAGGTTCGTGCTCCGTGCTGGCCTTGCCATTCGTTGACGTGAGCGGTGACTCTTTTCCTTGGTAAAAAGAATCGAACTTCCCTTCTATGGCAACGGCCATCAGGGATCCTGCCTGTTCGTCGCCCACGGGGAATCCTGTGTCGGGATAGGCTTGGTAGTCGGGAAGGATGTTCTGGCTTTCCGATGTCCAGCTCATGGCAGAGCTGCGCACGAGTTCCGTCACCGTTCGCTCCTTATTTTTCTGTGCATCAACCGTCACCGGTGAGGCCCAGTTGAGCGTCAATTGGCCCAAGGAAGCCGTGATCGGAGAGGCCTGACTGAGCCCTTCCATCCGCAGATCAGGGAAGTGTGGATAGGGGAGCATGCGGATCTCGCGCACGGTAATCCCCCCCAGGTGCCGTTCCACCGGAACCGGCAACGCCACGTTGTGTGGGTCGAGTACCATCCTCTCTTCAATCGTGGCCCCATGGTGCGCCAACCATTCCTGAAGCCCAGAGGTCTTCTTGGCTGCCGTCAAGGTACCGGTCATGTGGACATCGAAGGGGGAGGTGGTGACGATCACGCTGCCGCCCTGCATGAGGAACTGATCGATGGCAAAGCGCTGATTCTCATCCAGTTGATCGGGAGCGAGCACTAACAGCAGATCGGCTTCAGCCGGAACTCGACCGTTCTTCAGGTCGGCTTCCTTGAGCCGGACGTTTTCGGCAAGGGTTTTTTCCAATTGCGTGTATCGCGGCCCCCCCGGACCGGTTGGCTGAGGCTTCACAATCACCACGGTCTTGAGCACGCCGGGCGTTAGCCGCTGGAGGGCCGCCTCCACAGCACGCTTCAGTTCTTCCTTGCTCAGGGTCGTCGGAAGCGGCACTTGTACGACCTCGCCATCAGCTTCCAGGACCATGTAAAACCAGAATGGTTTGGGATCGAGGGGGCTGACAATTTGTGGGCGAAATCCATACTTTTGCTGCAATTCCTCGGCGAGCCGACTGCCCTCGGCGTCGGGGTCCGCAAACCGTACGGTGAGTCGTTCGCCGGCTTCCTTCTCAAGCTCTTTCAGCAGGACTTCCAAGTCGGTACGGAGGTCACGGAGTGCCTTCGGCAGTCGCTTCTCAGACGACATGTACCCTTGAAACGTCACTGAACGAGTCAAGTTGTCAAACACATTCCCACCAGCCTGGTACGCGCCTGCCACCTTGCGGATCGCGCGGGTAATCGCGTACTCAGGATCTTTCAGGACCACATCCAGATCGTCTTCGCTGTACGCTTTCACTTCGATGAGATCTTGAAAACCCAACCGTTCATATTGGTCCCCGTAGGCGATCACCAGGTCAAAGTAGGAACTGACCACCGCAGCCTGGTATCGATCCGCGGTCTGGAAGGGAACGGGGCGAACGCCATATCGGGATGCCGCCTCCTCTTCCGCGTCGCGGTCACGGGTAGGATCAATGATCTCCACCCGAGCGCGGCCACCGGATTCCACAACATATTCCTGGAGCAGATCCTTGAGGCGTGGTACGAGTGGCGCCAACAGTGGATGCGTTTTGGCAGAAAAATAGCCGCGAATGAGGAGTGGTTCACGCAATTGCGTGAGTTGCTGTTGCGTCGATTGAGAAAGGGAATAGAGGTTCCCGTGGGTCATGTCGATCCGCGCGTGCGTGATCGACCCAAGCCAGAGATTTCCTGCGATGAAATTCGCCGCAGTCAGTCCGGCTACCCAAGCCCATTGGCGATGCCTCCGGCTGGCAGGGTTCCCGGCCCATCGGATTTGTTCAAGCGAGAACACGTTGAGCATCAGAAAGACACCGACGATCGAGCCGTAATAGTAGAGGTCCCGTAGGTCAAGGACACCTCGGCTGATAGATTCGAAACGCGTGCCGGTGCCAAGCAGCGCAAGCCAGCTACCTATCTCGTGCCCGAATAACGTGGTGATGGTCTCTGCACCGATCAGATAGAAGAATCCGCAAACGACGGATGTGAGGATTAACGCAACGATCGAGTTATCGGTGCGGACGCTCATATACAAACCGATCGCCACATAGGCTGCCGCGAGGAACAGTGTCGCCATATAGCCGCCGATCACCGGTCCCCAATCCAGAGGGCCAAGCAGTGCCACCGTCACCGGGAGGGGTAGGGTCAAGAGCAGCGCGATGGAGACCAACAGCAAGGAGGCACAGAACTTTCCTAAGACCAGTTCAAGTGGACGGACGGGCGCGGTGAGGAGGCTTTCGAGGGTGCCACCAACCCGTTCCTCAGCCCAACTGCGCATGGTCAGGGCCGCCACGAGGAAGATCAGCAACAGCGGGAGCCATTCAAACAAGGGACGCACGTCCGCGATGTTGCGGGCAAAGAACGTCTCCAACCAAAAGAACATGAAGAGGACCAGCGTCAGGAAGGCGCCGACAAACAGATAGGCCGCCGGCGTCGAAAAGAAACCGCGGAACTCCTTCTTCGTTATGCGGCGGATGACAGGGAGGAATTCACGCATGCCCGGCCTCCTCGTTCACGCTGGCGAAAACTGTTTCGAGATCGTGCCGTCGCCCTCAACTCATGTATCCCCAGCCCTGCCTGAGTCAGGGCGGCCGCCACCCGTGGAGCGGCCGTTGGAGGGACACCCAATCGATACTGCCGTCGTGTTTCGTCGGCAGTCAGCTCGGTGACATTTGCAACACCTTCCATCGACTCAAGCATGGAGCGTGCGTCGCCATCCACGGTGACGAGGAGCGCCTGACTCCTCTGCAGATCTTCCAGCCGCGAGTCGATGACCAACCGTCCGGCGCGGAGAATCAGGACGCGCTCGCAGACAGCCTGCACTTCCTGCAAAATATGCGTGGAGACGATCACCGTCGCTTTGGCGGCTAACTCGCGGACCAGGTCTCGCATATGACGGATCTGGGTAGGATCGAGACCGTTCGTGGGCTCATCAAGGATGATGATGTCCGGTTCGTGCAAGATGGCCTGGGCGACACCCACGCGCTGGCGATAGCCGCGGGAGAGTGTGTGGATGGGCCTGGTCGCCTTCTCTGAGAGTGCAGTCCTACGGATCGCTTGTGCAATCGCGCGCGGTCGACGTTCTTGAGACACCCCGTGGAGCGCCGCCTGGTAATCCAAATAGTCAATCACTGTCATGTCCGGCCAGACCGGACAATTTTCAGGAAGGTAGCCAAGACGTGATTGGATGGCCGGAGTGTCCCGGCCAATCTCAAGCCCATCGATGCGAATGGTGCCGCCGCTTGGCTCCAGAAAGCCGGTCATCATCTTCATGATGGTGGTCTTTCCGGCACCATTGTGCCCTAAGAGACCGACCACTTCCCCACGACCGATCGCAAAACTCACGTCATCAACGGCCGTCAGATCCCCATAGCGACGTGTCAGATGACTGACTTGGATCATGCCATTTCTCCAATCTGGTGACGCTTCCTGTCAGTGGTCTCCGCTGATTGACAAGAAAAGGGTGCTGTTCCCCCTTTTCACCAACAGCAAGACACGTGACCCGGGAGCAAGCTGGCTCGTCAGACGCTCGAAATCCTTCACGTCTTTGACAGGCTTTCGATTGATTTCATGGATGACGTCCCCTTTCTGCAGCCCCGCTCGTTCCGCCGAGCTCTCAGGTTCAATATCCGTCACAACGACGCCGGAGGACGCCTTCGAGCGACCAGACTGACGAGCATTTTCCACGGTCAGGCCCGCGAGCGCATGGTCCCCTTTTCCGCTTCCGTCGCGGCTAGCCTTGGTCAATTCTTTGGGCAGCTCACCAATGGTGATGGTGAGATCCAAAGGTTTCTTGTCGCGCAAGACGGACAGGCGTGCTGTCGTCCCAGGCGGAGTCTCGGCCACCAACCCACGGAGGTGATTCGAGTCTCGCACGGAAACTCCGTTATATGCCGTCATGATGTCCCCCCGCTCGAGCTTGGCTTTCGACGCAGGACTATCTTCCAGGACATCTCCCACGAGCGCCCCTGTGTTTTCGGTTGCGCCGAATTCCTTTGCGAGGTCTGGCGTGACATCCTGAATCGACACGCCTAACCATCCGCGGATGACCTTGCCGTGCTTGATCAGGCTCTGCATCACGCTCTTGGCCATGTTGCTCGGAATGGCGAAGCCAATACCCATGTAGCCGCCGCTCCTGGAGAAGATCGCGGTATTAATCCCGATCAATTCGCCCTTGAGGTTCACCAAGGCGCCGCCGGAATTGCCGGGATTGATGGCGGCGTCAGTTTGGATAAAGTCTTCATAGTCCACAATGCCGACATTGGCGCGGCCGATCGCACTGATAATACCCATGGTGACGGTTTGGCTCAGCCCGAATGGATTGCCAACTGCTAACACCATTTCACCGACCTCTAGTCGAGAAGCATCGCCCCATGGGAGTGCTGGGAGGTCTGACGCATCGATTTTGATCACGGCGACATCGGTCTTCGGGTCTGCTCCGACCACCTTGGCTTTGAACGTTCGTTTGTCCGGTAAGGAGACGTTCAGTTCATCGGCCTCATCTACAACGTGATTGTTGGTGATGATGTAGCCATCCGATGAGACAATCACACCCGAACCCAACCCCTGCTGCTGAAACTCGCGTGGAGCCGGCATCCGGCGCTCGAATTCTTCTCCAAAGAATCGGCGGAAGAATGGATCGTCGAAGAAAGGACTCTGGAAGCTCTGACCTTCCTGTTTGGTTTTCTTGACGGACGAGACGTTGACGACAGAAGCCTTAGCGTGTTTAGCAATTGGCACAAAGAGCTGCCCGGGCAGTGCCTCTTCCGCTGTGGGTGCGTTCGTGAGCTGAGCTGGGGCCGTTGATGATAGAGACCCCGCCACTCTCGAACCCGACGAGAATGCGTTCACGCCGGAGACAGCCAGCGCTCCTCCACAGAGCAGGGCGACTGCCGTACGCCAGTATTGTGTCTTCATGGTCTCCTCCGCGTATCTCAACCCTGATCGCAGGATCTGTTAGGCATTGAGTGTTGAGTGTTCAATATTCACCGTCATGAAAGTCGATCACATAACAGGATTCATCGCAAACCGTTGTAGCCTCAGAAACGGCCGGGTGCCAAGGGACTCGCTCGCTGTTTGCCTGAACGATCGTTGTGCGCTCGCAACTGACTCCCTTGGTGTCTCTACCAAAACCGTTTCAGCCTCGTTGAATCACCCAATGCATGACGCCCGCCCGGTGGGTGTTCTTGCTTTTCGAGGTTAGAGCGCCATCGCCTGAACCACCTTTGAAATCTCATGGGTTCTCCCCGCTCACTTCCGTCATATCCCGACTCGCGTTTCTCTAAACACAGGATCTACGTGCCTTGTCTCCAGTTAAATAGGGGGACAAGGGGGAGCCGCACTGCGTGTGGACACGAGTGCGGTCCCTCTTGAGGCCATACTGGAGGAGATAAACGAATATTAAGATGCTTCGATCATGATACGCCGACACTTGGCCTCTTCCCGCTTCGGGAAAGCAATCGTCAACAGGCCATGCTTATGTGTGGCGGAGGCTTTGTCGTGCTCGACAAAGGACGGTAACCGGAAGCGCCGCGTGAATTCTCCATCGACAATCTCGCGCAGGTGGAATTTGCCAGAATTCTGAAGCTCCGCATTCCGCTTACCTTTAACGGTGAGGATCTGATTATCGACCTCCAAGGAGAGATCTTTAGGCTCCCAGCCGGGCAGCGCCATCTGCACACAAAACCCGTTCTCATCTTCCCAGGCATTTGCGGCGGGAACCCACGTGTGGTCCGCAGCATCAAAGGCACGTACAGCCTCATTGAACAGCCGATCGATCTGACGATCGAATGCATCGGTTCGCATGGTTGACACAACACTTGGTAAGTAGGTGCTCATAACACTCCCTCCTCCTCTCTGCGAGAGGTCTGGTTATGGGTTAAAAGTTGAGATTAATGGACGGTGAGTAGGCCAAACAGGGGTTGGGGCAATTGCTGCCGCCAGTACTCCGCCAGTGTTGGGCCGTGCACCAATCCATCTGGTTAAGTATCAGCAACGGCTTAGAGATAAATGCTCTCAGTCGGAAGTCAAGAGGGGTCGTTCGATGGCCCAGGATTCTGTCAATATGGCTCTGGTAGTGGTTTCCTGGGGAATGGACCGTATCTGACGGCCTCGAGAATTTCTTTCAACGACCTGGAGGCCCTCATGAATGTCGCCTTCGAGGCAAAGGAGTGGATCACCGCTCACACACTGAAGCGCTAATCCGCTTCGTTGGGAAGCCTTCGAAGATCGGAGATATTCTGCATATTGAAAGTCCGAGACTCGGCAGGGATCACACGTCCTTAAGCCCTCAAACGACCGCCCTCGGCCCTGTGATTTTTTCAGACCGGTCTCGCAACTTCTCCTTGTTCATCCCCGTTCAGACTCACTGCATCGACGAAACTCCTTTCCAGGAGCGGCGCTTCGGCGTTAGACGACGCATTCTGAGAGTCGTCTCCCTGAGCACGAGGTGACTATTCCTGACCCCTCGTGACCTCTCCTGTCCCTTCCTGCCTAATTTCCTTTCTTCGCTCAGTCCGCTACGCTCGCCCCTGGCGGCACATAGGTATTGCTGTTCCATGCGTCCTGGTTATGGAGGGGGAACATGAAGGGGACATCCCACGATCACCGCGTGTCGGTTCGAAAATTGGCTGCGCTCCTGCAAGTCAGCACCGATACTATTCGACGGGCCTACCGGAAAGGAGAGCTTCCGGCGATCCGCGTCAAGACGGCGCTCCGATTCGACCTGGAGGAGGTCCATCACGTGATGCAGCGTCAGGCCGAGGCCTATCGGAGCGCCCGGCGCTGCGCCGCGAGCGGCGCCCGCCGGCCGCCCATCAAGGCACAGCCCCCGCTTAGTCAAACGGGGGCGCTATTTCCAGGCACTAAACCATGAGGCTTTCCAAGCGGATAGAAGAAAACCCTGCTCGCTTGAGAGTACTCCTATCGGGAAGCGAACGGCCTGGCAGCCTGAACCAGCAACGTTGTGACCGCTGCGGCAAGGTATGGTGGCCCCGCCAGCCACGAAAGCCGGTTCGGTGTCCCGCTTGCAAGAGCCCCTACTGGGACAAGCCTCGGCGAGTGAGGCAGGCCGACACGTCTCTGACCACATCTGTGAACAAAGAGGCTTTAACCAACAGCCTCGGCCAGACGCTCACCAAGGCCTTAGGACGAGGGAACCCCGACCACCCAGGAGATCACAACGACCGCTCCTTGGCACACGCACTCACCGTGCTCAAGGAGATGAAAGCCGCTGGCCGAACCTGGCAGGAGATGGCTGACCGGTTGGAACGGAAATTCGGGACCAAGCTGGAGAAAGACCAACTGAAGGCCTTGGTCCGATAACTCAACACCGTTCCCTGCCCCTACCACCCATCCGGGCAGGGAACCACAATCCCGGTCGCTGAGCGCAGCGCCTTGCAGCAGGCGAACCTGGATGCAGCAGCAGGGTTGGCCCGCTGCTCCCCGCGAAGCGCAGCCGCCACCGAGTGGCTGGCGTTCTGACGCGAGCACGAAACGGGGGTACGGGGGTGTCGAACGACACCCCCGATTGATTGCGATATGCTGTTGACTATCAACGACCTGTCACGCTGGCTCAACATCAAACCTTCAACGCTCTACCTCTGGGCTGCTCAAGGTAGGATTCCCAGTCAGAAGATTCATGGCTTGGTCCGGTTCGAGCGCGTGAAAGTGACAGAATGGTTGGAATCGTTTGCGCGAAACTCACCGCAATCAATCCCGCGAGAGTCACGGGTGAGTCACCGGGATCTGGATCGAATCATTGAAGCGGCCAAGCGAGACGCCTATACTCCGCCCCCGGGGAAACCACCGACAGCGAGCCCAAAGGGAAGGGAGGTAGACCGTGGGGCTCGTTAAACGAGGGAATGTCTGGTGGATGAATCTAATTTTTGAGGGTCAGCGGATTCGCCGGTCCACTGGCACGGCAAATCGGGCCTTGGCTGACTCGATCATGGCCAAGGTGAAGGTTCAGCTGATCGAGGGGCAGTATTTTGATCGCCTCGAAGAAAAGACTCGAACGTTCGATGAATTGATGGAGCGTTACGAACGGGAGCATCTCGTGAAGTTGGCAAGCCAGCAGGTCTGTCAGGTCTTCGTGAAGCGCTTCCGTGCATTCTTCGGAGGTCGGACCTTGGCAGAAATCACGCCCAGACTGATCGTGGACTATAAGAGCACACGCTATGCGGCTGGGGTGCAAGCCGCCTCGATCAATCGAGAGCTCAGTTGTTTGAGAAAGGCCTTCAATCTCGCCAAGCGGGAGTGGGAGTGGTGCCGTGAGAATCCTGTGAGCCGCGTGTCCCTCGAAAAGGGCGCGAATAAACGGGACCGCTGGTTGACAGAAGACGAGGAGGCGCGATTGCTCACCGTCTGTCCGCCGTGGCTGCGCGACCTCGTGGTGTTCGCACTGCATACCGGGATGCGGTTGGGTGAGATCCTCTCGCTGACGTGGAGCGCAGTGGATCTGTTCCGGAGAACGGTCACGGTCTTTCGATCCAAGAACGGAGAACGCCGCACGGTGCCGTTGAATCACACCGCGATGGCGCTCCTCATGGAGAGGGCCAAGGTGCGCCACCTGAAAACAAGTCTCGTGTTTCCAAGTCAGGCTGGCACACGCCTCGATCCTAACCATCTGCGACGGGCCTTACGGCCCGCCATGGCGAAGGCTGGGATCGTGGACTGTCACTTCCATGACCTCCGGCACACCTTCGCGACGAGGCTGGTGCAATCCGGGATCGATCTGTACAAGGTGCAGCGATTGCTCGGCCACAAGTCTCCGATCATGACGCAACGGTACGCCCATCACTACCCGGAAAGCTTACGGGATGGGGTGGAGATATTGGACCGAGACAAGCGCTGTGACACAAAATCGACCACAGTGCGGAAGACCTCGGAGAGCGTTGTCGTGGAAGTGCTTGAAAAGATGGTGGGCGATACAGGTATCGAACCTGTGGCCTCTTCCGTGTGAAGGAAGCGCTCTGCCACTGAGCTAATCGCCCAACCGAGCTGGAGTCTAGCACGGGATTTCAGGCTGGTTCAATGTGGTCTGTCTCCTTGACTTCGATAAAAGACGGTTCCTAGAATGAGGCCTTTTCTTGACAGGAATTTCCACTCACATGCGTGACGACATAGTCATCGTAGGCGGGGGTCTGGCTGGGTCGGAAGCGGCTTGGCAAGCGGCCAATCGTGGCGCCAAGGTTACGCTCTATGAGATGCGCCCGAAAGAGATGACGAAGGCGCACAAGACAGGCAACCTAGCTGAGCTGGTGTGCTCGAATTCACTCGGCTCCGCTGATCCGCTGAATGCGCCCGGCATCCTCAAAGAAGAGATGCGCCGGCTCAATTCACTGATCATCGCGGCTGCGGAACAAGCCCGAGTGCCGGCAGGATCGGCGTTGGCCGTGGATCGTGATCTATTTTCTCAACACATCACCCGCGCGCTGGAAGGCCATTCCAATATCAGAATTCTCCACGAAGAAATCAGCGAGATCCCCACTGATTGTCTCTGTATCATTGCAACCGGGCCATTGACATCTGACAAGCTCTCTCAGGCGATCCGTGCCGCCACGAAATCACAGCACCTATATTTCTTCGATGCGATCTCGCCGATTGTCGATGCGGACTCGATCAATATGAACATCGTCTTCCGCGCCTCTCGCTACGATAAGGGTGGAGATGATTATTTGAATTGCCCTATGACGGCAGAACAGTACAATGCCTTTTATGACGCCTTGATGGCGGCGGAAAAGGTTCAGCCGAAGGAATTCGAGAAGACGCCTTATTTTGAGGCCTGTGTGCCGATTGAAGTCCTGGCCGAACGCGGCCGCCAAACGATGCAGTTTGGCCCAATGAAACCGGTGGGCCTTAAGGATCCACGAACGGGTGTCGCGCCGGCTGCGGTCGTCCAACTGCGCACGGAGAATGTTCATCGTACCTGTTACAACCTGGTTGGGTTTCAGACCAAACTGACCTATGGGGAACAGAAGCGTGTGTTTCGCATGATCCCTGGGCTCGAACAGGCCGAGTTTCTCCGCTATGGCAGCCTCCATCGGAACACGTTCATCAATTCCCCCCAGCTACTCCTGGATACATTGCAGCTCAAAGCCCGTGCCTCCCTCTTCTTCGCAGGGCAGCTCGTCGGCGTGGAGGGCTATACCGAATCAGCGGCGATGGGTGGTATCGCCGGCATCAATGCTGCTCGAGCGCTCGCTGGTGAACCGTTGATCACACCACCGCCCACGACAGCACATGGCTGCCTGGTGTCCCATATCGCTTCATCTGACCCGCGCCATTTCCAGCCCATGAACACCAATTTTGGCTTGTTCCCTCCTTTGGCGAACTCTCCGAGAGACAAGGAGAAGAAACGTCGCGCCTTGAGCCAGCGAGCCCTTGAGGATTTCCAAGCATGGACGATGCGATCAAAACTTTCGTAATGTACCTCCAAGTGGAACGCAATGCGTCACACGAAACCATCCGCAACTACCGATCCGATCTTCTCCAGTTCAAGGGGTTCCTCCGCCGTACAGACGCCTCTCGCACTCGAGTAGACAGGATCACCAGTGACGATGTACGTACCTATCTCCACAACCTAGACCAACAGGGCGACAAGGCATCATCGTTAGCAAGAAAGCTCGCGTGCCTCAGGAGTTTTTTTCGATTTCTCGTACGTGAAGGCATCGTGCCGATGAATCCCGCGGAAGGCGTGCGAAGTCCTAAGCTGCCAAAGCCGCTGCCTCGTGTGCTGACAAAGGGTGACGCCGAAGCCCTGATGGAGTTTCCGACCGGGCCATCACCCCTGTCGTTACGCGATCGTGCGTTGTTAGAGACCTTATACTCGACTGGGGCGCGTGTGAGCGAAGTCGTCGGGCTCAATCGAGGCGACCTCAATGAAACGGATGGACTCGTGTGTCTGCGCGGGAAGGGCCGCAAGGAACGGGTTGTTCCGATCGGGGACGTGGCACTCCAGGCGATTCAGGTTTATTGGACGTCGCTGCGTACACGAAGCCCGAGCATCCATCTATCGGCTCCCGTATTTGTCAATCATCGCGGAGGTCGGATTACGACGCGGAGTGTCGCTCGCATCGTCTCGCGGTACTCCAGCCGTCTCGCCGGCGGTTCAGTGAGTCCGCATGCCTTGCGACATTCATGCGCGACGCACTTACTGGATGAAGGGGCAGATCTCCGGTCAATACAGGAAATGCTCGGTCATGCGTCTCTGAGTACCACTCAAAAATATACGCATGTGGCGACGGCTCAGCTGCTGGCGGTCTACGATCGGGCCCACCCTCGAGCACGAACAGCGCGTCCCGCACATGGAAAGGACGACAAGCCATCATGAACATTCGGTCGACGACCGTTCTCTGTGTCCGTCGTGACGGGCGAGTCGCCATGGGTTGTGACGGCCAGGTCACCGTCGGCACCACGGTGATGAAACACAACGCCAAGAAGATTCGGCGCTTGCACCATGACCAGGTGCTGGCAGGATTTGCCGGCGCCACGGCAGACGCGTTCACCCTGTTCGAAAAGTTTGAGAGCAAGCTGGAAGAGTATCGAGGCAATCTCACGAGGGCCGCGGTCGAACTAGCGAAAGATTGGCGGACGGATCGTGTGCTTCGCCGCCTGGAGGCCCTCCTAGCCGTCGCCGGGCGAGAGCAGTCGTTCATCATTACCGGGACCGGTGACGTCGTCGAGCCGGAAGACAGCATTCTCGCTATCGGTTCTGGTGGCCCCTATGCGCTGGCAGCGGCACGAGCATTGCTCCGCCATTCACAGCTCGAAGCTCCAGTCATCGTCACCGATGCCCTGACCATTGCCGGATCCATTGATATCTATACAAACCAACACATTCTTGTTGAAGAACTCCGAGGATAATCCACAATGATGAAACCGCTCACGAGCGATCCCACACCGCTGAACGTCAATAGTCTCACCCCCCGGCAGATTGTCGAAGAGTTGAACCGCTACGTCATCGGACAAAAGGATGCCAAGCGCATGGTCGCGATTGCCCTGCGCAACCGCTGGCGCCGTCAGCAGTTGTCACCCGACCTCCGCGACGAGGTCATGCCGAAGAACATCATCATGATCGGACCGACAGGGGTCGGGAAGACGGAGATTGCCAGACGACTCGCCAAGCTGGCCGAGGCCCCTTTTATCAAAGTCGAAGCCTCAAAGTTCACTGAGGTCGGCTACGTCGGGCGCGATGTGGAATCGATCATCCGAGACCTGACGGAGCTTTCCATCAATATGGTCAAGACCCAGCGCTTGGGTTCGGTTCAGCAAAAAGCTGAGCAACAGGCAGAAGAGCGTCTGCTTGACCTCCTCTTGCCGCCACCTCCCCCTCGACCTGGATTTGCGGACAGCACGAGTGAGACACCCGCTCAGCCCTCTCCCGATTCGCATGAGACCACGCGATCGAAGCTGCGGCTCCAGTTGCGGGAAGGCAAGCTGGATGAACGAACGGTCGAGATGGATGTCAAAGAACGTGGCCTTCCGGTCGGCGTCATCTCCAACGTGGGTGGCTTGGATGACCTCGAAAACAATCTCCGTGACATGCTCGGGGGGATGTTCCAGGGTAAGAAGAAGAAGCGGCTCATGAAAGTGCCCGAAGCGCTGAAACACCTGACGCAAGAAGAAGCCCAAAAGCTGATCGATATGGACGACACCACGCGTGAAGCGATCAACAAGGTGGAACAAACCGGGATCGTCTTTCTCGACGAGATCGACAAAATCGCTGGTCGCGAACGTTCCAGTGGACCCGACGTGTCCAGAGAGGGCGTCCAGCGAGACCTGCTCCCCATCGTAGAAGGCTGCACCGTCAACACAAAACATGGACCGGTCATGACCGATCACATCCTCTTTATCGCCGCGGGTGCCTTCCATGTCGCGAAGCCGTCCGACCTGATCCCGGAACTTCAAGGACGCTTTCCTATTCGTGTCGAGCTGAGTCCCTTGTCCAAGGACGACTTTGTCCGTATTCTGACGGAACCGAAAGGGGCGTTGGTCCGGCAATATCAGGCGTTGTTGGCCACGGAGGGCCTCGCGATCGAGTTCACCCAAGATGGGCTCGAAGAAATCGCGGAGATCGCCGTGCAGGTGAACGAGCGGACCGAGAATATCGGCGCCCGACGCCTGTTCACGATCATGGAGCGATTGCTCGAGGACATTTCGTTCGAGGGACCAGGCTGGCCGGACAAGCGAATCAGCATTAGTGCCACCTATGTGCGTGAACGATTGAAGGATATCGTGAAGGATCAGGACTTGAGTCGGTATATCCTCTGAGCCCTACGGGTTTCAGTCATCAAGCATCAGTTGACCCTGGACTCCAACGCTCGATCCTTGGGGGTTGCGCATGAACAAGTTGATCAAGAAGGCCGACGTCCTCATCGAGGCCCTCCCCTACATCCGGACTTTTCGAGGGAAAACCGTGGTCATCAAGTATGGTGGCCATGCCATGATGGACTCATCTCTCAAGGAACGGTTCGCGCAGGATGTGGTGCTGCTCAAGTATGTGGGGATCAACCCCGTCATCATCCATGGCGGTGGCCCGCAAATCGACAAGATGCTCGATCGGCTCGGCATCCAAGCCAAGTTCCGGCACGGCGTCCGTATCACCGACGCGGCCACAATGGAGATCGTGGAAATGGTCTTGGCGGGGAAGATCAACATGGAACTTACGGACCTTATTACTCGACATGGCGGTAGCGCCGTCGGGTTGAGCGGAAAAGACGGCGGGTTGATTCTCAGCAAACCGCTGACAGCCAAGGCCTGGGCTGAAAGCCTCGATCGAGATTTGGTAGGAGACGATGGAGAGGGTGATTTCGGGTTGGTCGGCGATATCGAAAAGGTCGATCCTGGCTTACTTCGTAACCTCCAGGAGGATCACTACATCCCAATCATTGCTCCCATCGGAACAGACCGCGAAGGGAACACCTACAATATCAACGCCGATCTCGTGGCCGGCGCGATCGCAGGAGCCTTACGGGCGGAGAAACTGCTGATGATGACCGACATCAAAGGGATTCGCGACGCCAATGGGCGCCACCTCTCCACAGTGTCTCGCAAAGATGTGCAGCGGATGATGAAGAAGGGGACAATCACCGAGGGCATGATCCCAAAGGTCCATGCCTGCTTGGACGCGTTGGCCGAAGGGGTCGCGAAGGCTCACATCATCGATGGCCGTATTCCTCATGCGGTTCTGCTTGAGATCTTCACACGTAAAGGAATCGGCACCGAGATCGTCACCTAATCGTTCGGAAGGACGGATACCAGTTCCGTGCCTGTTGATCGTAACCACCTCGAAGAAGATCTTCGCGCTTTGGTGGGAGAACGTCACCCTCTCACCTCACCGAACCACTTACAGCAAGCAGAATTCTACCTGCATCAGCAATTCTCAGAGGCCGGTCTCGCCGTCACGACCCAAGACTTCGAAGCATTGGGTGGGACTTATCGAAATGTCATCGCAACAGCGCATCCTGCTTCCACACATGGAGAGCTACCACCCCTAATACTCGGTGCCCATTTCGATACTGTCGCAGGATCACCGGGCGCTGATGATAACGCCAGCGCGCTGGCCGTGCTCATGCATGTGGCTCGCCAGGTGCGAGGAATGACGCTGATCAGACCGATCCATTTCATCGCCTTCAACTTGGAGGAAGAAAACTTGCTGGGCAGCTCTGCTTATGTCTCGTTCCTCGAGGAGAATCGCGAGACCATCCATGGGACCATCATCTTGGAGTGTGTCGGCTATGCGAGCCATCAGCAAGACTCGCAAAAAACACCGCCAGGCCTCCCCATCAGTATCCCCACCACTGGTGACTTTATCGGGGTGATCGGAAACGAACGATCTCAAGCACTGACCGGCTTCGTCGTTCAGGCCATGAAATCCCACCTGCCAATCGTTCCACTGGTCGTGCCAGGCAACGGAGAGCTGCTACCGGATGCGAGACGCAGCGACCACACGTCATTTTGGGAGCAAGGCTTCCCCGCCGTTATGCTGACTGACACGGCAAATTTTCGGAATCCCCACTACCACCGCCCCACCGATACCCTCGACACGTTGAACCTCGATTTCTTGGCATCAGTCGCCGATGGAGTCACGGCGACAATCATCACATTGGCCTGTCAGCAGAGTACATAGCTTTCGTTGGCAGAGTTCGTTAGACTTTCTGCTGCCGAGCGAGCAGACCCAGCGTATTTGGGAGCCCAATTTTATGAAACCGTCAAAGCCCCTGGAATCCCTGATTCTGACGATTCGTGGCCACAGGGTAATGATCGACGCCGATCTCGCCGAACTCTATGGAGTCGAGACACGAACCTTGAATCAGGCCGTGAAACGCAATGCCGACCGTTTCCCCAAAGATTTCATGTTTCGGCTCACCACTGAGGAGAAAACCGAGGTGATCACACATTGTGATCACCTCCGCCGCCTGAAATTCGCGCACAGTCTGCCTTACGCATTTACCGAACACGGGGCCATTATGGCAGCCACGGTCCTGAACAGTCCGAAGGCCGTGTCGATGAGCGTGTTTGTCGTGCGGGCCTTCGTCCAGATGCGTGAGCAGATCGCGGCCAACGCGGCGATCTTTAAACGGTTGGCTAAAATGGATCGCACCTTGCTTGAGCACGACTCGTCGCTGCTCGACCTGTACGAGAAATTGCTCCCCCTCTTACAATCTCCAGATGCCCCCAAGCGACGGATCGGCTTCCAATCGAAGGGGAAATCGTAATTGGACCTCAGAAGGCGCTGCATTTCCGCTTCAACTCGTCGAACGATCACGGCGGTCTTTGACCATCTCGATTACAAGCGGCTCGAGTCCGTCTACTGTTACGAAGGCGGTGCCGAATTCTGGAAGGCGAAGCGGGAACCGTGCCGACGGCTCGGAATCAGAGTTGCGGAGGCGCTCGTGAAGAAATTGTCCATTGGCGGGCGAAGTCTGTATGTGGGTGCCGGCGTGACGGAACTGCCAGCCTTACTCGCGGAAGTACTTGCGCAGGATCGCCAAGTTGAACCGTACAATCTCCGCCGAACGGAGGTGGTCGTCCTCAATCGTGCTTGCCGATCAACTTCCGTAAAGTTTAAAGCTCAGGATGCTACCTCGGCACAAGGTCGGTTTGATCATATCTGGATAGTCAGCGTGTTGAATGACCCTGAGCGATTCCCCCATCTGGCACCGTTATCGTACGGACGAGCTGATCCGGTCACCTTCGATCCGGCCCGCTTTCAAGCAGAACGGCGAGTCGTACAAACCATCGTGAATCGCTGCATGGCGAAATTGACTGTGCCAGGGGTGGTCACGACGTCAACGGAGGAAGTGGTGTGGATTGCAGACTGGTGCCACCGGCACACCATTCCCTACCAGGTGGAACGGAAACAATACACCACAGCCCTGGTCGGTGATCCCATCTGTTTTATGAGAATTGGAACCGTAGCGAGGTGAACGGGTCTCATACCTTGAAACCGGCATTCTTTCCTGAATCAGACATGTACTGGCCGGCATACCGCACATAATTCTCAGCCGATTCCTTGATCCAGCTCAGCTCCTGCTCGGTGACTGGGCGCTTGACCTTCGCCGGTGAACCAAGAATCAGGCTCTTTGGTGGAACCATCGTTCCCTCGGTCACCAACGCACCGGCTCCCACTACCGAATCTTCTCCGATCACGGCGCCGTCCATGATGATGGCACCCATGCCGACCAGTACCCGGTCTCGGATGGTACAGCCGTGCAGGACAACGCTGTGGCCGATCGTGACACCACTCCCAATGATCAGCGGGTGCGTGTCATGCGTGACATGCAGCATGCAGAGGTCCTGGACGTTTGTTCGGTCTCCGATCCTAATAGAGTGCACATCGCCACGGATCACAGCGTTGAACCAAACGCTACACTCCTCACCCATCACAACATCACCGATCACGACGGCCGTCGCCTCGATAAAACATGAAGTTGGAATCGTTGGTTTGATTCCCTGAAAGGTGCGAATCATGGAGGCACAATAGGGGAAATGGTCGATCTCCCGCAAGGGTCTAATTGACAGTCTTTTTGACCCTCCCGTAGACTGCCCCTATGTCACAGCCATTGATCACTCCCCGTCGTGCCAAGTCCACGAAGCAGACGAAGACCCGTCAGTCGACGACCACCATCGGCTTCGTGAATCTCGGCTGTTCAAAGAACCAGGTGGATTCTGAAATTATGCTGGGTGCACTTGTCACGGAAGGCTTCCGGCTCACGGACGATCCTCAAAAGGCGGAGGTCGTCATCGTCAACACCTGTGGCTTTATTGAAGAAGCGAAACAGGAATCCATCAACACGATTCTCGAACACGGTCATCTAAAGAAAGCAGGGGCCTGCCGTGTTCTGATAGCCGCCGGCTGTTTGGCTCAACGCTATCAAGGGGATTTGCTGAAGGAACTGCCGGAATTGGATGCAGTGGTCGGCACCGGCGAGTTCGGCAAGATTGCCGAAATATGCCGAGAACTCCTCACCCCGAAGAAACGGCATCGTCGGCTCTGGATGAGTCAGCCGCCCTATCTGTATGACGAATTGGCTCCCCGCGTAAGACTCGGGACCCCACACAGCACCTATGTGAAGATCGCGGAAGGGTGCAATCGCAACTGCGCGTTTTGTGCCATTCCTTTGATGCGAGGAAAACAACGCAGCCGTCCAGTGGAATCCATTGTCGCGGAAGCAAGACGGTTGGCGCATGAAGGGGTGAAAGAGATCAACCTCATTTCACAAGATACCATCAACTATGGCGTCGATCTCGGCTTACGCCAAGGCCTGGTTCAGCTCCTCCGGGAATTGGTGAAGGTCGACAGCCTACGATGGATCCGCCCGTTCTACCTCTATCCTCAACAGGTCACTGACGACTTACTCGATCTGTATGCTGGGGAAGAAAAGATCACCAAGTACATTGATATGCCTCTGCAGCACATCAATGATCACATGCTCAAACGTATGCATCGGCTCGGTGACCGCACAGCAATTGAATCACTGGTCGATCGGATTCGTACGCGCATTCCAGGTGTCTCGTTTAGGACGGCTTTCATCGTCGGTTTTCCCGGAGAAACTGATGCAGCGTACAAGGAACTGTACGAATATGTTGAACAATCCCAGTTCGATCGGGTCGCCGCGTTTCTCTACTCCGACGAAGAGGGAACCTCAGCCGTTGAGTTTGGGGACAAAGTCGAGCAGCACGTCATGGATGAGCGACGCAATGCACTCCTCTCGCTTCAGGAATCTATTGCGGGCGCCAAGGGAAGGACCAAGATTGGCTCCGTCCTCGACGTGCTGATCGATGGACGGTCCGAAGAATCGGACGGTGTCCTAGAAGGGCGTCATGAGGGGCTCGCGCCGGAGATAGACGGTGTCGTCTATATCGATGAAGGCGCAGTTCCCGACACGACGCAACCTGCGTCGGCCAACGCTGTTCAGCATCCCACAACTGGTGATTTCTGCAGGATCAAGATCACAGATGCGGCAGCATTCGACCTCGTCGGTCGCCTTGTCACCCATCCTGCCAATTGAGTGTGAGTTCTGAGCCTTCTTGATAGACTGTCGGCAACCCCCAACAGGAGAGAGAACCGATGGCGGCGCGAAAACAAGATTCGATCGTGCTCCTGATCCATTGCAAGGACCACCCGGGCATCGTCGCACGGGTGTCAGGATTTATTCATGATTTCGGCGGCAACATCCTTGACTCCGACCACCACACCGATGAGGAGACCAATGATTTCCTCATGCGGATGGAATTCGCTACTGAAGGGTTTGAGATCCCTCCTGAAGAAATCCCGGCGGCCTTCAAGCCGATTTCCCGGGTTTACGACATGCGGTACGAGGTGCATCCTTCCAGCCGGCGCACACGCGTCGGCATGATGGTGTCGAAACAAGATCACTGTCTCGCTGATTTGTTGCAGCGCCATCGCCGAGACGAACTGCAGATCGACATTCCTGCGATCATTTCGAATCACGACGCCTGCGCGAGTTGGGCCGAGCTCTTCAAAATCCCCTTCACCGTCTACCCGGTGACCAAGGAAACCAAATCGCAGCAGGAGCAACAGGTCCTCACCCTGTTGAAAGAGCATCGCGTGGAACTGGTCGTGATGGCTCGCTACATGCAAATTCTTTCAGCGGACTTTCTGGCTCAGATCGGCTGTCCGGTCATCAATATCCACCATTCATTTTTGCCGGCCTTTATCGGGGCCAATCCATACCGACAGGCCTACGAGCGGGGCGTGAAAATCATCGGAGCCACGGCCCACTACGCGACCCAGGATCTGGACGAGGGTCCGATCATCGAGCAAGATGTGATTCGAATCGGGCACCGTGACACGGTGGAGGATCTCGTACGGAAGGGACGAGACCTTGAGGAAATTGTCCTTGCACGAGCTGTTCGCCGCCACATCGAACGACGCGTCCTTGTGTATGGGAGAAAGACCGTGGTGTTCGATTGACACGCTTCTCAGGAATCGAAGCCGAAGTCATGGCACAAGTAGCAGGTTCTTTCCTGCCGCTTGTGCCGCAACTCAGATCGCACGCTCTACACTTTGACGGAAAGAAATAGGGCACTCCCGCGCCGGCTGATCAGCATCAAGACATTGGCTCCCGTCTTCAGATCCGATGACGCCTTCTTAAAATCCTGTACCGACTTAATAGGTCGCCGATTCATCTCCTGAATGATGTCACCTGCGAGCAGACCAGCCTTTTCGGCATCGCTGCCAGGCTTCACATTCGTCACGACCACACCCCGTTTTCCATCGAATCCAAGAACTCTGGCGGTGTCCTGCTCGAGGTCCTCGAGTTCAATGCCGGAGAAGGCATGGTCACCTTCCGACGTTCCCACTTTGGCAATCTTCGAATCATCCGGCTGTTCACCGACCCGGACCGTCACGTCACGCTCGCGACCATCCCGAATCACCCGCACCAGCACCTTCGTTCGGACAGGCGTCCTGGTAACCATTCGCTGCAAGGCCACGCCGTCCTCAACCGCTACACCGTTATACTCGACGATCACGTCGCCCTGTTTCAGGCCAGCCTCGGCCGCCGGACTGTCGGGTTTCACGTCGCTGATCAACGCACCCTTGGAATCTTTGACCGCAAACGACATGGCGAGGTCCTGAGTGAGATCCTGAATGCCGATCCCGACGTATCCTCGAACGACCTTTCCCGTGGTGATCAGACTCTCGTAAATCGGTCTTGCCATCGTCGCTGACACGGCAAATCCGACACCCTGATATCCCCCGGTCTGTGAGAAGATTGCCGTGTTAATGCCCACAAGCTCGCCGTTGGTATTGACCAACGCCCCGCCGGAGTTCCCAGGGTTGATGGCCGCATCGGTCTGAATAAAATCTTCATACTGCGTAATACCCATATGGCCACGGCCGACGGCACTCACGATCCCCAGCGTCACGGTTGAATTCAACCCGAAGGGATTGCCCACAGCCAAGACGTATTCCCCGACTTGTAGCTTCGTGGCATCCCCCCACGCGACCGCCGGAAGTTCCTTCGCATTGATTTTGATGACGGCGAGATCACTCTTCGGATCAACACCGACGATCTTCCCCTTAAATTCCCGCTTGTCCGTAAGGGTGACCGTCACGTCCCGAGCCCCGTCGATCACATGGTTGTTCGTCAGGATCACGCCGTCCGGCGAGACGATAACACCCGAACCTTGACCTCTCCGTGACCCGCGAGGCTCCCATGAGCGTTCGGATCCACGACGTCGAGGGTTAAATGGCTGCCCGAAGAATTCTTCTAGTCCGTCGCGTAAATCCTCCTGACCCGATCCCGGACCAGAGACCTTTTCCGTAATCACGGTGGTGATATTGACGACCGCTGGAGTCACCCGCTTGACGACTTCGGTGAAACCGTTTACCGGATTCGTCAGCGTGGTGCCCCCAGCATTCACAGTTGGAGGACTGGATGCCTGAGACAGGTTCAGCCAATACCCACCCCAACCCACGACACCACTAATGAGACCGATCCCGATGACACAACCTATTCTTCTTTTTGTGAGATGTGCCGACATAGGTCCTCCTGATCAACGACGCCATGAACCGTCAGAAGAAACCTACCAACCGGGGATGAGAGAAGGATTAATCAGGTATTAGAGTTCGTTAAGAGACAGGGGGAGCGAGCGGAAGGACCACGGTGAAGGTGGACCCTTGCCCAAGCTCACTTTGGACCTCGACCCGGCCTTTGTGCAAATCTGCTATCCATGTGCAGATGGCCAAACCAAGGCCGGTACCCTTCTTTGTATGGGCTCGAGCGACGTCGGTCCGGAAGAAACGTTGGAAGATCCGCTTATGGTCTTCAGGAGCAATGCCGATTCCATGGTCGGTAATGGAAAGTCGTGCTTCCTGTCGTTCCCGTAACAGCGAAATTTCCACTTTTCCGCCTGGATGAGAATACTTCATCGCATTCTCGACAAGGTTGAGCAAGAGTTCGCGCAGGCGCAAGTCGTCACCCTGTACGACAAGCGGCACGACTGTTCCCAGCACGACTTCAATGTTTCGCTCTTGTCCCAGCAACCGCGCCTGCCGATGGACGTCTTCCACAAGCGCTTCCAGCGCGACCGGCAAGGCATCCATCTTCACCTCACCCATGTCGGCGCGAGAGAGGAACAGCAGCTCATCGACGATGCGGGTCATCCGATCGATCTCTTCCAGATTGCTTTCCAGCACTGTCTTATAGTCTTCCAGCGGACGCGGTCGGCGAAGAATCAAATCCGTTTCACCTTTCATGACGGTCAGGGGAGTCCTCAACTCATGTGACGCATCGCTGGTGAATTGACGAATCTGGCGAAACGACGCATCCAACCGACCGATCATATTGTTGAATGTGGCTGCCAATCGACCGATCTCGTCTTGAGCGGGCGGCATCCCAAGGCGCTGGGTGAGGTCGCCCGCCGCAATACGCTGTGCGGCAAGGGTGATCTCATCAACTGGCCTCAATGCTCGCCCAGCCAAGAACCACCCGCCTGCCAGAGAAACGGACAAGGCAATCGGCATCGCAACGACGAGCAGGATCAGGAAGCGACGCAAGGTCTCTCCGACGGTTTCCATCGAGGTCCCGACCTGCACGATGTACAACAGATTGCCCCGATACATGATCGGCACCGAAATGACCCGTAACGGCGGCTCATTGGGGTACTTGGCCGACTCAAAAATGCTGTGCCCGGAGAAGGCCGTCTCCAGTGCAGTGCGGCTGAGCGGAACGTCGTGGTGCTTGATGTTTGGAGAGCTGATGGTAATCGTGCCGGAAGGGCTAAAAATCTGAAAGAATTTGTCGATTCGTGCCAGCTCGGGAAATTGAGAGAGTAATTCCCTTTCGTTGAGGAGAGGGAGAAATCCTCGCTCTTCCAGTGAGCGCACCGCGATGGTGGCCGTATCCTCCAGGGATTCATCGACGGCGTCGCGGAGGTTCCGTGCCGTCATCGCGTACAGAACAACGGAAAAGATAATCAAGACTAGGGCGAGAGCGCTCCCGTACCAGAGAGTCAGCCGGACACGCAGCGGCATAGATCAACTCCTACTCACTGAAGACGCGACCGGATCGCCGCGGCCTTGTCCTAGTCAGCCTTCAACATATACCCACTCCCGCGGATGGTATGGATCAATTTCTTGGTCCGCCCTCGGTCGATCTTGTTTCGCAAATAGTTCACATAGACGTCGATGACGTTCGTGAAGGTATCGAAGTCTTGGTTCCACACGTGCTCGGAGATCATGGGTCGAGTCAGCACACGTCCCGTATGACGCATCAAATACTCCAGCAAGGCATACTCTTTGAGCGTGAGCTCGATCCGTTGCCCGCCACGCGTGACATCCCGCGTCGCCGGATTCAGGACTAAATCATCGACCTGGAGAATCCCTGGACTTTC
Organism: Nitrospira sp.; assembly: GCA_036984345.1. GTDB lineage: Bacteria > Nitrospirota > Nitrospiria > Nitrospirales > Nitrospiraceae > Nitrospira_D. The sequence goes on from BQXA01000003.1 coordinate 214,318, forward strand.
CGTGGCACCACGCCGCAACAGCGCCCGTACACGCGCCAGGAGCTCGTCGATGGCAAACGGTTTCGTCAGGTAATCGTCGGCACCTGCATCCAGCCCCTTGACCCGCTGATCGATCTGAGACTGCGCAGAGAGGATCAACACGGGTGTTTGGATCCGTTCACGACGAAGGTTCTTCAACACGTCCAACCCGGACATAGACGGCAACATCACATCGACGACCAAGAGGTCATAGTCGGTCGCCAAGGCCATCTCCAGACCTTTCGCGCCGTCCTCACTGAGATCGACCGCATAGCTTTCTTCTTCGAGCGCCCGCTTGATAAAACAGCCCACTTTGGTTTCATCTTCGATGACAAGAACCCGCATACAAGACTCCCACAAAGGTTGATCAGCCGATGATTATACCAAACCGTGTGATGCGAGTCTCAGCGCATCGAGCCGAAGGCACAAGACAGTTGTTGGAATCACACCAATAACCGGCAATGACGTTCATGGGGAGATACGCAGCAGCGGAGGCATTCCCGAAGGCATGCCTAGGTTGAATCGCCTGGGAAGGTCTGCTCGAGGGATGTGATCATGGGCTTGCCGTTACGAACGGCGAACACAAGTGTTTCCTCACCTTCGGTCTTGAGTTCTCGATTGGCTTGTAGCAACGTCTCGGTCGACTTAAAGGAGACTTTCGCGCTTCGTTCATCGGCAGCCAACGAAACCGACGTACCGGCACGAGTGTAGTCATTGGCGCTGGGGAAGGCGAAGGCCATGGCCAATGTCTTTCGATATTCCTCTCGCGTCAGTGCAGCCATTTGTTGCTGTGGGCCTTGCTTCAGATGAATGGTGATGCTGGCATCGGGCGCAATGTGGCGCAGGACATCGTCAACGTTCTTTCGGCGAATCGCCTCGTCGAGAGTATTGAGCAGCTCATCGATTCCTTCACGCGTCAGCCGCACATCCGAAGAAACGGGTTTCGCCTGAGAGTTCGTAGGAGTTACCTCGCTCTGGGTACTGGACGTTCGAGGAGCCAACAAACGGGTCGGCGATCCTTGGGCTTTAAAGATCAGATATCCGATACCGACCATGACACTGACGGCGAGAGCCAAGATAATGGCCTTCCACGTCGAAAAGCCAGCCGAGCGATCCATCTCTGCTCGCCGATCGTCGCCCTGCTGAATACTAACCATGTGATCAACCTCAGCCTTCATGGGATAACTAACAATAACCGGAATTACATCAAAAGCAAAGAAACAGCAGGCTTCGGCATGGGGAAGCCGCAGACAGGGATCTACTCGTTCCGCACAGCTCCCCCCAACACTCGAGCGCCGTCGCAACTTCCATAACTAATTTGTCCCCAGAAAGTCGCTGTCCGGTCTCTTGGAAATGCCTCGATCCCATGATAGGCTGCTCGGTCGACTGGACTATTACTGAATCCAATTGTCCCGAATCTAGCGAGAGGGCTGAGGACTCCATGACCATCCAGAATTGGCTGCAACCGACCGATGACTTTCTCCCCCGCCATCTCGGTCCTTCAGAAGCCGACCTTCAAGAAATGCTCGCGACCTTAGGTCTGCAGAGCCTTGGTACGTTGGCCGATGCAGCGGTTCCTGCTGATATTCGACTCCATCAACCCCTCGATATCCCGATAGGTGAGGGTGAGCAGGCCGTCTTAGCACGACTGAAAGGTATTGCGTCTCAGAATAAGGTTTACCGGTCGCTGATCGGCATGGGCTACTACGACTGTGTCACTCCCGGGGTGATCCAGCGCAACATACTAGAAAATCCTGCCTGGTATACGCAATACACCCCATACCAAGCCGAGATCTCCCAAGGCCGTTTGGAAGCACTCGTCAACTTTCAGACTATGGTGGCAGACCTGACCGGTTTGCCGCTGGCCAATGCGTCGCTCTTGGATGAAGCGACCGCGGCGGCGGAAGCGATGGCCATGTGTTACACCATCGCTCGCAATGCCGGTCAAGATCGGAAAGAGTTTTTCGTGTCACGCGATTGCCATCCTCAGACCTTGGCCGTGTTGCAGACGAGAGCGGAACCGCTGGGAATCATCATCACCACCGGTGCCGCGTCGTCGGGTGATTGGCTATGCCCGCAATTTTGCGGGATGTTGCTGCAATATCCCGCTACCGATGGGTATGTCGGCGACTTCAGCGCCTTAGTGGCACGCGCGCATGAGGCCGGCGTGCTGGTGGTGGTGGCCACCGATCTACTCGCCCTCACGCTCCTGCGCTCGCCCGGAGAGTTCGGAGCTGATATCGCCGTCGGCTCGACACAACGGTTTGGCGTGCCGATCGGTTTCGGTGGGCCGCACGCGGCGTTTCTGGCCACCAAGGAAGAGCATAAACGGCAGGTGCCGGGTCGTCTCGTTGGGGTGTCGAAGGATGTGACAGGGAAACCGGCCATCCGCCTCTCGCTTCAGACGCGAGAACAACACATTCGACGAGAAAAAGCGACGAGCAACATCTGTACAGCTCAGGTCTTACTCGCCGTGATGGCCGGCATGTTTGCGGTCTACCACGGACCAGAAGGGCTTCGGCGCATCGCCACGCGTGTGCACGGCCTCACGTTGCTCTTAGCCGAAGGACTCCGTCGTCTTGGATTCGACGTCCTCCCAAAGGTCTTCTTTGATACGATTCGAATTCCGGTCTCCAAAACCCAAGCAGATCAAATTGCAGCGCGGGCCAACGCACAGCTGATCAATCTACGACACTGTGAGGATGGCTCACTCGGAATCTCTCTCGACGAGGTGAGTTCCCTAGAAGAAGTTCACCGCCTTCTACGAGTCTTTGTCGGGCATGATCAGCTGCCGTTCAGTCTTTCCGACCTTGCTGGTTCTATCGATCCTCACTTCCCGTCCCCCTTAGAGAGGACCAGCCCGTACCTGACGCACGAGGTATTCCATCGATATCATTCCGAGCACGAGATGCTTCGCTACCTTCATCGATTGCATGCCAAGGATCTGTCGCTCGTGCACTCTATGATTCCATTGGGATCCTGTACGATGAAGCTCAATGCCACGGCTGAGATGCTGCCCGTCACATGGCCGGAGTTTTCCTGTTTGCACCCGTTCGCCCCGGTTGAACAAACACAGGGCTACCGGACCCTGTTCGGACAACTTGAAACGTGGCTCGCTGAGATCGCCGGATTTGCCGCATTTTCACTTCAACCAAACGCAGGCTCTCAAGGAGAATATTCAGGACTCATGGTCATTCGGGCGTACCATCGGTCAAAGGGAGAAACCCACCGAGACGTCTGCCTGATTCCCGTGTCGGCCCACGGGACGAATCCGGCCAGTGCCGCCATGGTCGGCATGACGGTCATCGTCGTGGCTTGTGATCGCCACGGAAACGTGGATGTTGCCGATCTGGAGGCCAAGGCGGCTCAATATCGAGACCGACTCTCTGCCCTGATGCTCACCTATCCCTCCACCCATGGGGTGTTTGAGGCCAGTGTGAAGCGCGTTTGCCAGATCATCCATACCCATGGTGGACAGGTGTATATCGATGGGGCCAACATGAACGCCATGGTCGGCCTCTGCCGTCTCGGCGACATCGGAGCCGACGTCTGCCATCTCAATCTCCATAAGACCTTCTGTATTCCGCATGGAGGTGGAGGCCCTGGCGTGGGGCCGATCGGTGTGGCACGGCACCTCGTGCCGTTTCTCCCAGGACATCCAGTGGTCAAGATCGGCGGACCGGAAGCTATTGGTCCTGTGTCGGCTGCCCCGTACGGCAGTCCGAGTATTCTGCCGATTTCCTGGGCTTATATCGCTCTGATGGGTCGCGATGGATTGACCAAGGCCACCCAGGTGGCGATCCTCAATGCCAACTACATGGCCAAGCGGATGGAGAAGCATTACTCCATCCTCTACCGAGGAGATTCCGGGCTTGTCGCACATGAATTCATTCTGGATCTTCGTGAGTTCAAAGAGACTGCGGGAGTTGAAGCTATGGATGTCGCCAAGCGACTGATGGACTATGGCTTCCACGCCCCGACCGTGTCCTTCCCAGTAGCTGGGACCCTCATGATCGAGCCGACGGAGAGTGAGACCAAGAGCGAGCTCGATCGCCTCTGCGAAGCACTCATCTTGATCCGGGCCGAGATTCAAGACATTGTCGACGGACGCCAACCGAGGACGAACAATCTACTCAAGAACGCACCGCACACCGCTGCCATTGTGACAGCCACCGAGTGGAAGCGCCCCTACAGCCGAGAACAGGCCGCGTTTCCTGCCCCATGGGTGAGGCACAGCAAGTTTTGGCCGAGCGTGAGCCGTATCGACGAGGCTTACGGTGACCGTCATCTCATTTGTAGCTGTCCTCCGATCGAGACATATCAGAACTAGTCAAACGTCCTGAAGGATCTCGGTCAGCGTCCGTTCGCCCTGAGCCTGTCGGAGGGCAAGCGGTTTCTGGCAGTTCTGTTCATGGTTCGACCAGCTCACCACGAACGTGTTTTCGGGACACAGCCCAAGGAGGGTATACCTGGCCGTCGACCCCGAACGGATCTTCCGCTTCTTGCCTGATTTTCATGCCAAGCAGTACAGTGCCCTAGACCAATTTCGAAGGAGGAAATACTATGAGCGACATCGGCCGTCGAAGCTTTCTGGCGCGGACGGGTTTGGCCCTGAGCGCGGCTGTTCTGGCTGAGGCCTGCACTCGAACGTTCGCCTCGCAATACACCCCGCGGAACACGTTTACGAATTGGGAAGACCTCCGGGCACAGTTTCCGCTTTCCCCTCGTCTCATTCACCTTGCGACGTTCTTCCTGGCATCCCATCCCACACCGGTACGCAAGGCCATCGAACGGTATCGCACGGGGCTTGATGCCGACCCCATCGGCTATTGGAATAAGCATGAAGAAAAACAGGAGGCGAATGTCCTCCAGGCGGCGGCTGACTATCTAGGTGCCCACCCCACCGACATCGCCTTGACTGACAGCACGACCATGGGATTAGGGCTTCTCTATGGCGGGTTACAGCTTCGAAGCGGTCAGGAAATCCTGACGACGATTCATGATCACTATTCGACAGAAACGTCGTTGCGCCTTCGTGCCGAGCGAACAGGCACTATGGTCAATCAAATCCCCCTCTATCGTTCACTCAAGACAGTATCCAGTGACGAGATCGTCGACTCCTTGCGAAAAGGGATCACCCCTGCCACACGTATCGTGGCCGTGACCTGGGTCCATTCCAGCACGGGATTGAAGCTGCCGATCCACGAGATGGCGCTTGCGATTCAGGTCATCAATCGCTCGCGCGAAGAGCAGGACCGGGTGATCTTCTGCGTGGATGGACTCCATGGCTTGGGCGTGGAAGATTTCCACGTGAGTGAGCTCGGCTGCGACTTCTTCGTCGCCGGAACACATAAATGGATGTTCGGCCCTCGTGGGACCGGGCTCGTTTGGGGGCACCCAAACGCCTGGCCGGTCGCCCAAGCAACGATTCCAACGTTTAGCGGGCAGGCCTACGAACTCTGGATGGAGAACACATCATCGAAGGATCTTCCGCCATCCGTTCATATGACCCCGGGCGGATTCCACTCCTTCGAACATCGGTGGGCCCTGGACGAAGCTTTCAAGCTCCATCAAGCCATTGGGAAAGCTCGAGTGACACAGCGCATTTATGAACTCAACCAGCAGTTGAAGCGGGGCTTAGCAGCCATGCGCCACGTGACCCTTCACACACCGATGTCGCAGGATCTCTCGGCGGGAATCGTCTGTTTTGACGTGGACGGCTTACAGCCTCGCCAGGTCGTGGAGAAGCTCCGTGAACGGGGAATCGTCGGCAGCGTGACCCCCTACGCGACCAAGTACGTCCGACTCGCGCCGAGTCTTATCAACTCACCGAACGAGATTGAGACAACTCTGGAAGAGATCAGAAATCTACGCGCGGAGTAGCTCAGCATTCCTGGAGAGCGAGGTACCTACCGATGCGCGAAGAGCGCTATTTCTCACCGCACTTCTTGAACTTTGATTCCAGGCACTGTGTCGTCAACTCCTCGGCTTTCTTGATCTGAGCCGGCGCCATATGTGAAGCGAGGTTGTCGCGATCTTTCATCAGCTCGTCTTTCGACCCCGCCATCGAAGACTCGATCGCCACGCTGTACCACATATGCGCGCGCACGGAATCCAGAGGCACGCCCTGCCCCTTCGCATACATCTGCGCGAGTGCGTTCTGGGCCCCTGCATGGCCCTGCCCTGCCGCCAGCCGATGCCACTTCATAGCCGCCTTGAAGTCATGCATCACTCCCAGACCACTGGCGTAGAGGAGTCCAAGGTTATATTGTGCCCGGTCATCTCCTTTTTCTGCCAGAGGAAGAAAGAGCGCCGCCGCGACCCTAAAGTCGCCACGCCGTAAGGCCGCGTACGGTTCCTCTCCGGACAAAGGTACCGACGATGGTACCGTTTTCTTCAAATCACCACTTTTTTTCGAATCACTACTCAACGATCCCGCCGCAGTCGCGACAGATGTACTGGTTAAGATCACAAGGATTATGAGAAAGAATATCTTCATCCTGCACCTCTAAAATCGGACCATTAGGGTTCCGATCCACACGATGTCTGTTACCTTTTGACGTGGAACTACCTGAAGGTCAAGAGAAGTTTGGTTTGGTGGTGCCGAAGCCGGGAGTTGAACCCGGACGCCCTTGCGAGCACCAGCTCCTGAGGCTGGCGTGTCTGCCATTCCACCACTTCGGCATAGAGGCTGCTGAAAATGCCTTCGATCGGCGTTCTCAGTCGCCCACTCCCCTCAACGTATCAACGACGTACGCCTCGGGGCCTGGGCTCCTTGTGGCCTTGCTCGAAGCCATTTTGACCAGCCTCAAACATTAAGCCTACGTGATGAACAACCGAAGAGCCGGATTATCCTGAATTCTCCTTGCTCACGTCAAGCAAGCAACAGGACGGCCATTCACTCTGCATTCTGAGTAGTGACCTGAGGGATGATCCATTGTCCGGCGCTCGTGATGTCTTGTGGATCGCCACTGATGATGATTCGCTCGCGGATCAGACCTGCCGCCGCGAGCAGCGAGGGCGCCGCAATCCTCGGCGCCTCATCGACGATCAGGACATCGAAGCGCACCTGATTGAACAAGGGGTCGCTCGCGACCCGTGTGGGCGTCGCAGCCACCAGTCGCCGGTTTTGGAGGAAGGCCTGGCGGTTCGGATGTTCCTCCGCTGCCATCAGTTCGCGAACCTTCTTTGCGCCTCCCAGCTTCGTAATGAACTCTTTGAGTTCCTCAAACTCGGCGCGCTTCCCCCTGGGAACGGCGGCCTCAGGAACGAGTGCTTGGATACGCGCCTTGGCAACATCGATCTCTTGATCCAGCTGATCTATCTGACTCTGATACAGCTCACAGTACTGTTTGAGCGATTCTGCATTCTTCCCGAGCGCTTGCATCGACAAACGTTGAAACAGCGACAGAGTCTCAAATTGCTTGAGTGTAGACTCGGCATCAGCCATCCGCACTTGGAGCTCTCTCAACTGGGTCACGAGACGCCATTCGAGCGAACGGACTTCATCTAAGTCCTTCTGTTTCGCTTCCTTTTGAGCCAGGAGCGGCACCAACGCGCGGAAGCGATCGTATTTGCTCTTTAAAGAAGCCTTGTCGGCTTGTGACTTGGCGAGGAACTGGTGCATTTGTGCTTCGAATCCCAGTTCATGGAGGTCGATGCCGCCGGCTTGCGTGGCCATGGAAAGTTCATACCGAGTGACCCACATCTTGTAATTCAGACCGCCGGCGTTGATCGTTCGGGCGACCTGTCCCACCCCTTCGTCGCATTCGTGATGGCTCGGGCTGAGAAAGAGGATGCGCTTATTGGCGCGAATGAGCTCCACCACAAGGGTTGCGAGCTTTTGAAGACGTTCGGCCCGGTCGCCCGTCCACAGGGTCATGAAGACCGACGATGCGGCAGGTCCCGTTTGGGCGTCGACGCCTTGCTTCTGCAGCAGCGAAGCCAGCCGTTCGGTGGGCCCAAAGTGAAATAGGTCGGGCTTTGCCAACATCTCCCTCAGCCGGGTGGCAGATGTGCCGAGAAGACCCGCTTGGTCCGGAACGAGCGTGACAAGGGGAAGGTCGCTTCCGAGGTTATCCACAAGCTGAACTAGGATGCGGTTGTCGGCCTGGTGGAGTACGATGCCTTCCGTCGTTTCCGCCTCATCGGGTGGCACGATGGATAAGGGAAGATCACCACTGAGGACAACGTTGGAAGGCAGAATAAATTCATACAAATGGAGCCCGCCAACTGTCTGAATCAGCCGCCCCTGTGAGGCTAGAATGGGCGCTTCCTGCCCCGATTCCATCAGACGGACTCGTTCGGCTTCAAGGCTGACGCTACAGGCCTCTATGAGTTCATGTGCTGTCATTGCGTCAGAAATCCCCTACAACCCGAGGCCCACGGTTTCCTGATCATAAATGTCCATCAGGAGCACTGTCCACCGAACAAGCGCCGACGTTGCCCTTGTCTTCATGACCAAATCTTGTCTAGAATGAGCGGCTTACAAGGAGAGAATCCGTGAAGGGCTTACGATTTGAGCGAATCGCCACTGGCCGTCACTACAATGTGGTTTTCCACATCGGTAGCACATACGTGCCTGTGAGCGACGACACCATCGAGGAGCTCAAGGAACAAAGCCTGTTGCCGGCCGAGCGATTCTTGGATCTCCTCCTCGACCGTGTCGGGTATTCCTCCTACCTCAAAGATCAGATGCGCAACGAACTGAAAGCCACCGGCGATCCCACCACGCAGATCACCGTGCTCCAGGGCGCGATCAGAGAACTGTAATTCAGTCCCTCGTCGTTCGTGAAACGTATCCCTTAGACCCCCCTCTCATCTTCCCCCGGTACCATGAGACTCGGCAGTTTCCGTGGAAAACCCTTCGAAATCTTCCAAACGCCTGAAACTCATCCTCATCAGGAGACCAGCTTTCCACTTGGAGACTTCCGACTTCTCTAGTACTCTTTTCTGAGAGAATCCCGTCTATCGCTGAATCCCAATATGCGGATTTCTTGGGGTTGCAAGGGTGCTGAGGTTGATAAACATCATAAACTGGAACAGTTGGCCTGCGAAGACTGTGGCAGTCATTCTTATCGGGTCAGTGCTCGGACTCTTTTGGGTGTTCAGTGATTTAGCCACGGATTATGGTGTGCTTGGGTGGATCGTATTCGCAATAGTATTTATCCCGCTTTATGCAATTGGAGAAGAACTGGGCAGCAGAGTTTTGTCTGAAGAAACAGGGCGCCGAATTTCTGATCGATCTTTTTCATGCAAGCGAATCTTGGTCGTTTTATTTCTCTTCATCGGTATGTTTGGAACGGCCGCGGCCATCTATTTTGCTATTCGGCCGTAACGATATGTCCTCTCTCCTCAGCTGATCACATTTCTGGGGAATACTAAAGATCAATTATCCAGCTATCTTAATCTCCCACCTGCCCTTCCTGAAAGATTTGGTTCATGATCTAATTGCGTTTTTCCGGATCGCGACGTGCTTCAGCGCCTTGAAATAGTTTTCCATAGCGTTCAGCCAGCAAACGCCGATGGCGAGACAGCGATCTTAGGAAACGCTTTGATGATCTGCTGGTCGTTGGTGACCAAAGGCACTCCTAAATCCTGAGCCAGGGTGACGAACTCACAGTCATAGGCCGAACATCCTGATTGATCAGCCAGTGTTAAAACCTGGCGAGAGATCACACTGTATTCGCGTCCAGCCAACCATCGCTCTGCTTCCTCGACCATGGATAGTGCTTTATCCAGAGCCACTAACTCTTTGCGGACGAGGCCGATCAGGGCATTCCGAAATTCGGAACGCCACAGCAACGGTACAGCCCAGATAGCATCGCGCCCGAGGACAGCCTCACTCTCTTCAGTTCTTTCCCCCTGGACATAGAGATAAATCAACAGATTCGTATCGGCCACGATCATGGCCGACCAACGGCCTTTAGTTCGTTAAGGAGGCGGTCGGTCAAGGTTGTCCCTCTTGGGACTTGGCGAATGGCCCGCGCCCTCGCCAGCAAGATATCGGCATCAACCGGCATGCTCTGTGTCATCTGTTCAAGATACGAGATGACCTGAAAATTTAGGCTACGGTGCTGAGCCGCTGCTTGCTGTTTGAGCCGTTTCACCAACGGCTCCGGAATGTTCTTGATGGTCAAGGTTGCCATGGCATTCTCCTCAAGATAGATCCATATTGGTTCCAATATGGATGCTACCCCGGAGAAGGCGATCTCGTCAAGAACTGGGCTTCGTTTGGCGTCTGGCTAATCGGAAGGGAAATGTGGCGCAGGCCATTTAATCCCCCACCTGTCCTTCCTGGAAGAGCTGATTCATGATCTGATTTCGTTTTTCCGGATCGCGATAGTACTTCAACGCCTTGGAATAGTTTTCCATCGCGCTTTGGCGTTTGCCTCGGATCGCATAGATTTCGGCGATCCCGTGATAGGCCCGCGCATCTTCTTCGTTGCACTTCAGTGCCCGGCCGAACATGTCCGCCGCTTCTTGCAGTCGATGTTTGCCCAATGCGATCCAGCCGAGCGCGGAATGGGCAGCGCCAAAGTCTTGGTCGGCACTGAGCGCATCGTGGTAGCTCTTTTGCGCCAGGTCCAGACGCCCGCGGGTTTCGTACAATCCTCCAAGAGCAAAGTGCACTTCGGCATCTTGTGGATTCAGTCTTAAAGCCGTCTTGTAGGATTGCACCGCGAGTTCCAGCTTTCCCTGCTCACCAAGGGCACAGGCGAGGTTGGAGTGAGCCGCCGAATCGTTCGGGGTGAGCTTGATCACCTCACGATATTCCTTGATCGCCATTTCCAGCCGCCCTTGATCCTGATAGGCGACGCCGAGATTCATCCGCGCCGGGGCAAAGTCGGGCGCGAGCCGGACAGCCTCGCGATACGCCTTAATCGCCATTTCCAGATGACCGGCCCGTTCATGAATCTGCGCCAGAAAGTAATGAGGATAGGCCGACTGCGGGATCAGCTTCGCGGCTTCTCCGTATGGTTTGATGGACTCTTCCGATTGACCAGATTGTGCCAGAAACAAGCCCTTGATCAAATGAACGTAACCGCACTCCGCGTGCTGGTCGAGCAGATCGTTCACCCAACTCCCTACCGCCCCGATATGTTCCTGTGATTCAAGACAGAGCGCATGGGCTTTCCAAGCATCGGCGAACCGACCTTGCAAGAGATACACGACATTGCGGGCGAATAACGGACGTGGATCTCTCGCCCCGTCGGGATCTCGGCTCCAGGCCATCGACTCGGCAAACAGGGTGTCCCACGCGCCGGCGACGATGGCCGCTTCGCATTGTTGCTGATGGGTACTCATGAATGAGACGGGGATGCTATCGAGTCAGCGCGTCTTGGACATCAGGCGGCGTCGCGTGAATCCCTTCCCCGAGGAAGGGAAATTTCTTGGATATCTGCTGCTTCATCTGCCAGGCTACCGTTCGGTAGGACCAGTGGCCTTTAACCCCGGAACGAAGCTTGGCGATATATTCCGCTTCTGCATAATCCATTTTGAACAGGCAACGAACCTTGAAACCAAAGGGAATGGCGTAGAGCGAGGCTTCCTGTTCCTTTTTCTTGAGCAGTTCGATGTCGTTGCGCACCGCATCCATGGCCTGTCGATACTCTGTATCCAGCCCTGCATCGACCAACGGCGGGGGCACGTCATAGCCGTGAACGGTTGTGAAGTTTTGTTGCACCTGCTGGCACCGACGGTGCCGGTGCATATCTCTCCACGCCCCGATGTCCATCAGGATATCGAAGGTGAATGCATAGCCGCTCCGGAACTCCTTGATGAGGTCATCGTAAGGCCCACGCTGTTTCGTGGCTACTTCGATGGTCGCCTGTTTCTCTTTTTCAGACCAGTCTCGGACGACATCGAGAATCTTCCGGTACGGGGCCTGTGACACACGATAGAGCAACGTCGCAACGATTTCATCGAGCGGATGATGTGGGTCCACCAACTCGACCGCCTCCACGGCACCCCACGTGCCGGGCTGATCTAGTCCCGTTCCGCGCAGCACCTCTTTCGCGTGGCGAGCCAAATCAGAATACACTGATTCTTGATAGGCATTCGCCTTGGCGTGCCGTGCCAGGGTCGGCGCGAGCGGGTCGTTCACGCCCGAAATCTGACCACAGAGCTCGCTCCACAGATTTACTGGCGCTCGCTGGCAAGCTGCTTTAAGATCTTCCCCAACCCCTCGTAGCTCAGGGAGCTGGGACGACAGGAGTCGCGTAATCTGTTTTTCCAATGTCCTGATACTGACAACCTGTCCGACGTTGGTCTTGGCCGCAAGGGGAAGCAGGTACCGGGTGACGTCGAACGCCCGTGCCGCGATCGTCCGCTGATAGTCGACCGGTTTCATAGCCTCCGGACGCGGCTCGCGTTCAGAGAGGTAGGCGATCAATGGGTCATGCAGTAACCGATAGATCTCGGATAGGCTGCGGAGAATGCCTTCGTAAACCGCTTCTGTTTCACTTCCTCGAATCTGGCCTGGGACAAACCACCGGCTGGAGGCAAAATTCTGATAGCGGCTCGACTTCGCCTGACCGTCCCAGAGCGGCTCGTCCTCTAAGCGAATGGCGGCCAGCTCGGAAATCTCTTCAAAACAGATGATGACATGCCCGAGATCGGCGATTGAGCCATGACCATAATCGAAATAAAACTGCTCCCAGAACTTTTCCGACGAGTGACCATGCACCCACCGGATGCTGTCCTCGATGGAGTCCGGCGATCGGCTATAGCGCGCCAGCGCATAGGCAGACTTTTCCGGTGGCATGGGAGCGATGGCGACAACTCGGCGTCCCGATTGATCTTGACTCATAGAGGGTCTACCACATTCTCTTGAACCGCAAGTCGGGCACTATACCTCTCATGTCCATATGGCGCAAGGTCGAGTCCGTTGACTTGCCGCAGAAGGCGCCGTTATAGTCCGCCGAATCGCGAGACCGAGCCATTTTTAATTAAGATGGGGATCACTGTTTCGATGATTAAGGGCATCAAAGGTGTGAAGGACTTATTGCCGGAGGAGACACCACGGTGGCGCTTCATTGAAGAAACTGCCAGGCGGTGGGCAGACCGGTATGGATTTCATGAAATTCGTATCCCGATCTTTGAGGTGACGAACTTATTTGCACGCAGTATCGGGGCATCGACCGACATTGTCGAGAAGGAAATGTACACGTTCCAAGATCGCGACGGCACCTCGCTGACTCTTCGGCCTGAAGGGACTGCCGGGACAGTACGGGCCTATATCGAGCATAATCGCGGGGCAGTACCCGTCCCCCAGAAGTACTTCTATTTTGGGCCGATGTTCCGGCACGAGCGACCTCAGGCTGGGCGGCTAAGACAATTTCATCAATTTGGTGTCGAGTCCTTTGGGATGGTTGACCCACGAGCTGATGTGGAAGTCATTGCCCTGCTATGGCGGTTACTGAGTGATGTTGGTCTCCAGGGCCTCAGTTTGGAGATTAACAACTTAGGGTATCCCGCCGATCGGGATTCCTATAGACCTCAACTGGTGACCTATCTGAGACAACATGAATCTCACCTATGCTCGAATTGCCAGCGCCGGATTGAGACGAATCCCCTTCGCGTTCTTGATTGTAAGGTCCCGGAGTGTCGTGCCCTTACAGAACAGGCTCCTCGGCTCGCCGATTCACTCTCTGAAGCTCCTCGAGCCTACTCTGCCGCTGTCTTGCGCGGACTTGATCTTATCCACATTCCATATTCATTGAATCACCGCCTCGTCCGTGGACTAGATTATTACAATCTCACGACCTTCGAAGTGACTGCAATGAATCTTGGCGCACAGAACGCCGTCGGAGCAGGTGGACGTTATGATGGTCTCGTTGAGACTCTCTCAGGACCTCCCACACCAGCTGTTGGTTTCGCCGTCGGTTTGGAACGTATCGCAATGTTGCTCGCGGATTCAGCCATCCGAACATCAGCTGTAAAAGCGGTTGTCTACGTCGCTGCCTTTGGTGAGCAAGGCTCACTTGCCGGTCTCTCAGCACTTGAGGACCTTCGCGTCTCAGGAATCTCAGCTGTGTCAGATTTCCGTTCTTCTACTTTAAAGGCTCACCTGCGGCAGGCTGATCGGCTTGGCTGTAGTTTTACTCTCATCATCGGTGATGACGAAGTTATAAAAGGCATAGGGATTCTTCGAAATATGGTGTCAAAGAGCCAGCATGATCTCCCTCTGGCAGCAGTCTCCACTGCGATTCAACCGCTCATCACCATCTCCTAACGCGTCATTTTTCACGTTGACTTTCCCCTCCAAACCCCGTACTCTCTCGATACTAATTCACACCTAACATATTGAATTAATAGTATAAAATCTTGTGAATTCACAGCAAACTCACAAAGTAGGGTTCCTCCTCGCCTTACCTCCCTCACATGTAAGCGCTGCAACCGTCCATGGCTTGGCCCAGGCTGCGCTCGACGCCGGCCATGAAGTGTATCTCTACCTTATTGATGAGGGCGTTAAGAACATGCCGACTGAGGAATATCGAAAGCTTGCGGGAACAGGCGCAAATATTTTTATCTGTGCCTATGGGTGCCAGCAGCATGGTGTTCCGACTAGCGATGTGGCTCAAAACATGTCTCTGTGTGGTCTCGTGGTGCTCTCAGGACTTATTGAAAACTGTAAGCCGTTCTTGTCTTTTACGTGACTGGTCGACGAATCTCCCGTGGCTAAGACTATTGCCGTTGTCATTCAAGAAGATCCTCGTAAAACGCACAGGCCTGTTGAAGCGCTGAGGATAGCCCTTGGTCTTGTTGCGGGGTCACACTATACGACCGTGATTCTCCTTGGAGACTCTTTTCGGCTCCTTACCGACGAGACAGATGACATTGTTGATATTGATATTCTTGAAAAATATCTGCCATCGATCATCCAGTTACAGATTCCATTTCTTCTGCAGGATACACAGGATCGCACCCAAATACGGAGTGATTTTCAAGTTCAATACAATACTGATGCCCATATTGCGGATGTTGTCCGATCCACAGATTGTGCCCTTATTTTCTAAAAGAGATATTGTGCTATGAGCTCAATTGTCTATGTCATTCACCCTCTGGAGCGATCTATTGCCTACTCAATCTGTCTTGAACAGGGTTCTGGGCTTGTGGTTTCCTTAGATAAGACGCTCCCTCCAGGAAAGGTTGAACGCATTAGTGAACCATCACAGATTCGCCGGGATGAGGGGTTAACGTATGAGCAAGTGTTGGAGATTTTGCTCAAGGCTGAAAAGGTTATTGCTCTGTAGCTCCGATATTTCTTAAAGAAAGAAGATTCGTAGTAGTCGAATTAGGAGTAACAAAGTGAAAAGTGAGGATAAGAGATAAGATATTGAATATAAATCGTTTTTTAATATGTAGTGGAATGGATAAGTTTGGGGATAGTTTGGTTTTAAGGGTGTGAAACGTGGGGGATATCTGTGGGTGTAATTTTAGGTGTCAATATAGGCGACTATCGAAGTTTAGATATGTGACAGGTTATGCACTGAGATGTAGGCGGATGTAGGTAGGCGGAAAAATATTGTTATCCACAAGTGTGAATAATCCTGTGTATAGAATTTTGAGCGACTTATGAGTGTAGACACTGTTTGGGAAGAAGCATTGCAGTACATTCAAGGGAGGGTACCGAAACAAGTATACGACACCTGGTTTATGCCGGTGCACCTTGATCGGATTGAAAACTCGACGGCTCATAT
>BQXA01000004.1:0-199626 GCA_036984345.1 Nitrospira sp.
TTGGCCATCAGACCACGCATCCCCCCTAGCTGTCGGATCTGCTGCGAGCTGCCTCGAGCACCGGAATCGGCCATCATAAAGATCGGGTTGAACGATTCCACTTTCCCAGGATCGCCGCCTGCTCCAAGTTCTCTCATCATCTCATTGGCGACCTGTTCGGTGACATGCGCCCAAATATCGATCACCTTGTTGTACCGTTCTCCATTGGTGATCAAGCCGTCCGAATATTGCTTCTCGATCTCGTTCACTTCGCGCTGCGCCTTCCCGATAAAATCTTCCTTCTTACTCGGAATGTGCATATTGTCGATGCAGATCGACAAACCAGCCCTGGTCGCATTCGTAAAACCAAGATCTTTAATCTTGTCCAAAAACTCGACGGTATCACGATGACCGGTCTGCCGGTAGACGGCATCAATCAGCTTCGTCATCTCCTTCTTCGTCATAAGCTTGTTCGCGTTCGCAAAGGGCAAGCCAGAAGGAAGGATTTCCGACAACAACACACGTCCCACGGTCGTTTGCACCAGAACGCCCTCGATGCGCACTTTGATCCTCGCGTGCTCTTCCACTTCTCGTGCATCGAAGGCAATTCGAACCTCTTCGGGAGAACCGAACACTTTCCCCTCTCCCTTGGCTCCCAAGCGCTCTTTGGTCAGCCAATAGCATCCCAGCACCATATCCTGCGACGGCACGGCGATCGGCTTGCCGTTGGCCGGCGAGAGGGTGTTATTGATCGACATCATCAGGACTCGGGCTTCAACCTGTGCCTCGACCGATAATGGTACGTGCACCGCCATCTGATCTCCGTCAAAGTCGGCATTGAACGCGGCGCAGACGAGCGGATGCAATCGAATAGCTTTGCCTTCCACCAAAACGGGATCAAAAGCCTGGATCCCCAACCGGTGCAGGGTCGGAGCACGATTCAGCAACACGGGATGCTCTCGAATCACCTCGTCCAGGACATCCCAAACTTCCGGTCGCTCCTTTTCAACCAACCGTTTGGCACTTTTAATGGTTGTGGCCGCTCCTCGGGCTTCCAGCTTGTGGAAGATGAACGGCTTGAACAACTCCAGCGCCATTTTCTTAGGCAAACCACACTGATGTAGGCGCAACTCCGGACCGACGACGATCACGGTACGGCCGGAGTAATCGACCCGCTTTCCCAGTAGATTCTGGCGGAACCGCCCTTGCTTACCCTTCAACATGTCGCTCAACGATTTCAGCGGGCGCTTGTTGGGACCACGAATCGCTCGTCCACGACGACCATTATCGAAAAGCGCATCGACCGCCTCTTGGAGCATCCGCATCTCATTCCTGATGATGACCCCTGGAGCCTTCAGTTCCATCAATCGCTTGAGACGATTATTTCGATTGATCACTCGTCGATAGAGATCATTCAAATCGGATGTGGCGAACCGTCCCCCATCGAGCGGGACCAAGGGACGCAACTCCGGAGGAAGGACCGGGATGACATCCATGATCATCCATTCCGGCTTATTTCCGGACTTACGGAATGCCTCCAACACTTTGAGGCGTTTTGCGTATTTCTTCTTCATCGCAGCCGATGTGGATGCCTTCGCCTTGGCTTGCAAATCATCCCACAACGCATGAATGTCGATCTTCCTCAGCAGATCGCGTATAGCCTCAGCGCCGATTCCGACCTTGAATCCGCTCGCTCCAAACTCAGAGATGAGGGTACGCAGTTTGTCCTCCGGCACCAACTCTTTTTCCGCGAGGTCGGTTGAACCAGGGTCCACACAGACATAACTTTCAAAGTAGAGGATTTTTTCCAACTGTTTGAGGCTCATGTCTAGCAGCGTCCCAATGCGACTCGGAACCCCCTTCAAAAACCAAATATGAGCGACAGGTGCCGCCAGTTCGATATGCCCCATGCGCTCACGACGCACTTTCGATTGAATGACCTCCACCCCGCACTTATCGCAGACGATCCCCCGATGTTTCATGCGCTTGTACTTACCGCAATTGCACTCCCAGTCTTTGGTGGGACCGAAAATCTTGGCACAAAAAAGACCATCTTTCTCAGGCTTGAATGACCGATAATTGATTGTTTCTGGTTTCTTTACTTCGCCATACGACCACGAGCGGATTTTCTCAGGCGATGCAATGCGAATGCGCATTGAGTCGAACGACACCGAATCTCGCTGCTTTTCAAACAATGTATATACGCCTTCCAAGGTAATGACCTCCTCTGATGCCGGTCTTCCGCCGGCACACAAGCAGTTAGTCTTGCGTCTTGACCAACTCCACGTCGAGACCCAGGCTCTGCAGTTCCTTCACCAGCACATTGAACGACTCCGGCAACCCTGGTTCGAGAAACGGCTCACCCTTGACGATCGCTTCGTACATGCGCGATCGTCCGGGTACATCGTCAGATTTGACGGTGAGAAACTCTTGCAGAGTCGACGCGGCACCATAGGCTTGGAGCGCCCAGACTTCCATTTCCCCTAAGCGCTGCCCACCAAATTGAGCCTTCCCCCCTAGCGGCTGTTGGGTCACCAGAGAATAGGGACCGATTGAGCGGGCGTGGATCTTGTCGTCCACGAGGTGGTGAAGCTTGAGGACATACATATACCCCACGGTAACCGGACTACTGAATGTCTCACCCGTTTTACCATCGATGAGCTGAGATTGCCCGCTCATGGGCAATTTGGCCTTCTTCAGTAAGTCCTTTATCTCCTTCTCTGCTGCACCATCAAACACCGGGCTCGCGACCTTGATACCCAAAGCCTTCGCCGCCCACCCCAGGTGAGTTTCTAAAATTTGACCCACGTTCATACGTGATGGCACACCGAGAGGATTCAGCACGATTTCTACCGGTGTTCCATCTGGCAGATAAGGCATATCTTCTTCCGGCAAGACCCGTGACACGACACCTTTGTTTCCATGGCGACCAGCCATCTTATCGCCGACCTGAATCTTGCGTTTCATAGCGATGTACACCTTCACGAGTTTGATGACACCCGGAGGCAGCTCATCTCCCCGCTTCAAGCGACCAACTTTTTCATCGTACAAGGTCTGGAGGATCTCAATCTGCTCCTTCGCCCGCCGCTCGACATCCTCCAGCTCCTTTTGCTCATCAGGATCACTGAGGATGATGTGACGCACGGTGTCGTCAGGCAACCGCCTGAGAATCTCCGCCGTCAACTTCCCCTTCTTTTTCAAAATGACGTCACCGCTCTCTGGATCCATGAGATCTCGGCCCACCACCTTGCCGAGCAGCAACTTCCGTATCTTCTTCGTCTTTTCTTCATCGATGATCCGCAGCTCTTCGTGGTGATCCCGCTGCAGCTTCATCTGGTCATCAGTCTCGATACTTTTCGAGCGCTCGTCCTTATCCAGCCCTTTACGCGAAAAGATCTTCACGTCGACCACAATGCCTTCGACGCCAGGAGGGACGGTCAGGGACGTATCCTTCACATCACCGGCTTTTTCACCAAAGATCGCCCGAAGCAGTTTTTCTTCGGGAGACAATTGAGTTTCACCTTTAGGCGTCACTTTGCCAACGAGAATGTCACCTGGCTTTACTTCTGCGCCGATGCGAATGATGCCGCTCTCGTCCAGATTCCGCAGCGCCTCTTCGCCGACATTAGGAATATCCCGGGTGACATCTTCCTTACCCAACTTGGTATCCCGAGCTTCTACCTCAAACTCCTCGATATGGATGGAGGTGAAGGCATCTTCGCGGACCAACTTTTCACTGAGCAAGATAGCGTCTTCGAAGTTGTAGCCACCCCATGGCATAAACGCAACAAGCACATTTTTACCCAGCGCCAATTCGCCATGATCAATAGCCGGACCGTCGCCGAGTACTTGCCCTTTCTTGACCGGCTGGCCCAACTGAACGACGGGAGTCTGCGTAATACATGTGTTCTGATTCGATCGTTGAAACTTGATCAGATCGTAGACATCAAGCCCGGAATCCTTTCCCTTCTTGCCGTCTTTCGAATCGGCCCGCACCACAATCCGAGTCGCATCGACGCTTTCAACGACCCCTGATCGGCGTGCCTGAATCACATATCCCGAGTCTCGAGCCACCACAGCTTCCATCCCGGTCCCAACCAAAGGTGAATCGGAAGTCAATAATGGGACGGCCTGACGCTGCATATTGGAACCCATCAGCGCGCGGTTTGCATCGTCATGCTCTAGGAACGGCACGAGAGCGGTCGCGACGCTTACGACTTGCTTTGGCGAGACGTCCATGTATTCAATCCGATCCGGATCCGCCAGCACAAAGTCTCCGCCATGCCGACACGAAACCGTTTCTGACACGAGCTTTCCAGACCCATCAAGCTTCGAGTTAGCCTGTGCGATGATGTATTTGTCGCCCTCGATTGCGGAAAGAAATTCAATTTCGTCCGTGACCCGCCCCTTCACGACTTTGCGGTAGGGCGCTTCAATGAACCCAAACTGATTGATGCGTGCGTACGTCGCTAGCGACGTGATCAACCCAATGTTGGGACCTTCAGGCGTCTCAATGGGACAGATACGGCTATAGTGAGAGGGATGGACGTCCCGAACTTCGAACCCGGCCCGTTCTCGCGTGAGCCCGCCTGGGCCCAACGCTGAAAGTCGACGCTTATGCGTGATCTCGGCGAGCGGATTTGTTTGGTCCATAAACTGAGAAAGCTGACTGCTGCTAAAGAACTCCTTCACTGCCGCCACAACCGGCTTGGCGTTGATCAGGTCGTGCGGGAGTACCGTTTCCATATCGAGGAGATTCATACGCTCCTTGATGCTTCGCTCCATCCGCACCAACCCCAGCCGGAATTGATTCTCTAGCAATTCGCCCACGGATCGGACACGGCGATTTCCCAAGTGATCGATATCGTCAATTTCGCCTTTCCCGATCTTGAGATTGACCAGATAGCGAATGACTTCCACAATGTCCTGAGCCGTCAAGGTCCGTTGCTCAAGCGGCAAGTCCAATCCGAGTTTCTTATTGAGCTTGAGGCGGCCGACCGGGGACAAATCGTATCGCTTGGAGTTCAAGAACAAATTGTCAAATAACGCCCGAGCTGTGTCGACCGACGGTGTTTCACCAGGACGGAGGCGACGATAGATTTCAACCATCGCTTCTTCCTTTGACCCGATCTTCTCCATCTCCAAGGTATCAAGGATGACCGGCGTCGCAGTAGCCATGTCCAGATAAATAACCTTGAACTCCTCGACATCGCTCTCGGCAATCTGCTCGACAATCTCAGGCGTTAGTCGCTGATTTTTCTCCGCAAGCTTTTCGTTCTTCGAATCCACCAATTCCGTCAAAATGGCGCGCCCCACCAATTCCGTGGGAAGCATGGGAATTTCCTTCACCCCTGACGCCTTGAGCTTGGCGATAACTCCCTTCGTCAGCCTGGCACCTTCCCGCACCAATGGTTCCTTGCTATTTTTGTCCGTCACCTCGACCGAACATCGAAGGCCATGGTGGATTTCAGGATCAAGCTTACGAAACATCTTGCCTTTCGATACCCGAATTTCTTCAACGGGATAATACATCTTGAGCAGGTCGTCGCTTGAGAATGCAAACGCCTTCAGCAAGATGGTAGCAGGCATCTTTCGTCGACGATCGATGCGGACATAGAGGATATCCCTCGCATCGAACTCGAAATCGAGCCATGAACCCCGATATGGAATGATTCGCGCAGAATACAAGACCTTTCCGCTCGCATGAGTCCTCCCTTTATCATGCGTAAAGGACGCACCCGGCGATCGATGAAGCTGACTAACAACCACTCGCTCTGTCCCGTTGATGATGAAAGTCCCTCGCTCAGTCATGAGCGGCAATTCACCGACATAAACCTCTTGCTCTCGCACATCGAGCACTTTCTTGCGAGGACCCTTATCCTCCTTATCAAAGACCACCAGACGGACACGTAACTTCAGGGGAACCGCGAAGGTCATTCCCTGTTCGAGACATTCACGCTCATCGTACTTCGGCGTTCCGAGCGTGTAGCTCGAGAACTCGAGCATGGCGGTATTATTATAGTCCGGTATGGGGAAGACGCTGGCTAACGCCGCCTGCAATCCATGATCTTTTCGCCGCTCAGGCTCAGCTTCAAGTTGCAAAAACTCCTCATAGGAACGCTTCTGAATTTCGATCAGATCTGGAATATCGATGTTCGTTCGGATGCGAGAAAAATCTTTTCGCTCGACGAAATCTCGCAGAGTCGTTTCGGACATTCCTACCCCTCCACACGGTTAGCGGTGAACAGCAGTCGCCGGTCCTGTTATGTGAGAATAGAGCCGACACATGACTCCATCACTCCGAAATACACAACTGGCGACTATGACGAATTCCCTGGTTACTTGATTTCGACTTTGGCACCGCTTTCTTCGAGCTTCTTCTTCATCGTGTCCGCTTCTTCCTTGGTCGCCCCGGTCTTGATCGGCTTTGGTGCACCTTCCACCAGATCCTTCGCTTCCTTGAGGCCGAGACTCGTCAGCTCTCGCACGACCTTAATGATTTGAATTTTCTTGTCAGCCGGTGCGGACGCGAGCACCACGTCAAACGCCGTCTTTTCTCCGGCCGGGGCCGCAGCTCCACCCCCTGCAGCCGGTGCTGCAGCGATCGCAACCGGCGCAGCCGCCGTCACACCAAACCGATTCTCTAACCCCTTCACGAGCTCAGCAAGATCAAGCACGCTCATGCTTTCGATCGCCTTGATCAATTCCTCCTGTGATAACTTCCCCTCTGTAGCTGGCATATCCCCTTCTCCTTTCCGTTTATCCTGAATGGCTGCAATGACTCGTACGAACTTCGACAAAACCGCGTTCAATGTGTACACGACTCCACGAATCGGCCCCTGCATGGCCGAGAGCAACATCGCCACGAGCACTTCTTTTTTCGGTAGCATCGCGACGGCTGCCAATTCATTCGGTTGGAGGATCTTGCCTTCCAATACTCCGGCCGTCATCCGAATCTTTTCATCCCGCTTCTCCGCACCGATAAAATCCTTTAAAACCTTGGTCGGTAACACGGGATCATCATATCCAATTACGACACCGGTCGGACCCTTCAGGTGTACCTTAAGTCCGGCCAACGCCGTCCCTTCGGCAGCACGAGCGGCAAGGGTGTTCTTGACGACTCGATATTCCGCCTTAACCCCACGCAGCTGCTTACGCAACTCGGTCACTTGATTGACCGGAAGACCAACACATTCCGTCAGAATCGCTAGACGCGCGCGGCCGAATCTTTCGGCCAATTCCGCTATCGCCGTAACCTTTTCTTCCTTCTTCATCGCTCTCCTTCTTCGAACGATCGCCAACCGTCAATCGAGACACCCGAAATCATCCCCCCACCATCTGACGAAAGACGTCGTTCGATTAACTCCATTGCTTCGCCAGTGCGACGGTATCCAATTGCACACCAGGTCCCATCGTACTCGAAATCGTGGCACTCTTGAGATAACGCCCTTTGCAGGAGGCAGGCTTTGCCTTGAGGACAGACTCAATGATCGCAGACGCATTGTCATACAGCTTCGTTGGCTCAAAAGACACTTTCCCGACCGGAACGTGCACGATGCCAGCTTTCTCGACTTTGAACTCAACTCGGCCCTTTCTGATATCTGAAACCGCTTTCCCAACCTCGAAGGTCACGGTACCGGTCTTCGGATTCGGCATCAATCCTCGAGGCCCCAGGACCTTTCCAAGTTTTCCGACCGACGCCATCAGGTCCGGAGTGGAGATCGCACAGTCAAACTCCATCCATCCGCCCTTAATTTTCTCCATCAGATCATCCGCGCCGACGTAGTCGGCTCCAGCCTGCCTCGCTTCCTGCTCCTTTTCACCCTTCGCAAACACGAGCACACGAACCTTTTTCCCTGTTCCATGAGGAAGAGAGGCCGTGCCTCGAACCAATTGATCCGAACGCTTCGGATCAATCCCTAACCTGAGAGCAAGATCGACCGATTCGTCAAATTTGGCAAAGGCCGATTTCTTGACCGTCTCAACCCCTTCACGCAACCCATACACACGCGGCTCTACATTCTTGACTGCCGCATTCATTTTCTTCCCCATTTCCTGCCGCTCCTTCACTCTAAGATTATCCCTGAATGACAACGCCCATGCTACGGGCAGTTCCTTCTATGATCTTGACCGCCCCCTCGACATCAGCCGCATTCAAATCAGTCATTTTCTTACGCGCAATCTCATTCAACTGTTGTCGCGTAATGGCTCCCACTTTATCCTTCTGCGGCACGCCGGAGCCTTTAATGATCCCCGCGGCCTTTTTCAGGAGATCCGATGCAGGAGGCGTCTTCATGATGAAGCTGAAGGTACGATCCTTATACACGGTGATGACAACAGGGATAATACTGTCCCCTTCCTTCTGAGTCTTGGCATTAAACTGCTTACAAAACTCCATGATGTTGACACCGTGCTGACCCAGCGAAGGCCCGACAGGAGGGGCTGGATTGGCTTTGCCGGCCGGAATTTGCAACTTGATCTGCGCCGAAACTTCTTTCGCCATGACGTTTCTCTTTCTCCTTACACGACCGGCAATCAGCGTGTCATCGCCATAGGCGACCACACACTGACGGTGCTCGATCGGCCTAAATCCGTTCTACCTGTAAAAATCCCAATTCCACCGGAGTCGAGCGCCCAAAGATACTCACCATCACCTTCAACCGGCTATGGTCTTGATCAACTTCTTCAACCACGCCGTTGAACCCAAGAAATGGGCCGTCAATGATGCGGACATTGTCGCTTTTGATAAATTTGATTTGCTCCCGAGGTTCCGCTTGACCCGCATCAACCTGCTTGAGCAACGATTCTACTTCTTCGTTGGTCAGCGGGATCGGTACCGTACCCCCCCCCACAAATCCGGTCACTTTTGGAGTTTCCTTGATCATCTGCAAGGTCTCATCCTCCAGCGGCGACTCCAGCTCGATCAGGACATAGCCTGGGAAAAACTTTCGTCGCGACGTCCGTCGTTTTCCATCCTTAATTTCGATCACATCCTCTGTCGGAACGAGCACCTGCCCAAACTTTTCAACAAGCCCCATCTGATTTGCCCGCTCCATAAGGCTGGTCTTCACACGTCCCTCAAAACCCGCGTACGTATGGATGACGTACCAGTTCTTTGTCATGCACCACCCTCAAACTTCAATGAACTGCCGATGAGCCTGTCTCTTCTTGCTTGATTCAAATAAGTTTGCCGACCAACCATGAAAGAAATGAATCAACGACGGACAAATACACAGACATCAGGATGCAAAAAACAATGACCACTGCCGTTGACCCAACTGTTTCCCCGCGACTTGGAAATGAAACTTTCTTCAACTCCGCGCGCACGTCGGTCATGAACAATCGAATCGTGCTAGTCATTCGTGTAAACATCTGAACTCCGTCTCCCGAGATCCATTTCGAAGCTCTACCTAAAATGCTTTAAAAATTCACCCTACAAAGAAGCTCCTTCCCCTCAACACAGCAGTCGATACACGCTCTCGCATTGCCGACCATCCCCTCACTGACACTTCTCCGTCAGCCTCATGAATAAGACCGACGGCATAATTAAACTTGTGGTGGCAGGGGCACTAGGATTTGAACCCAGACTCTCGGTTTTGGAGGCCGATGTGCTGCCATTAACACCATGCCCCTCCATTTTAGCGCCGAGCACTGAGCCTTCACACTCCACTCCCCATCACGCACTCAATGCTCAACCTCGATACCTCGGCACATTATTTCAC
This sequence comes from Nitrospira sp., assembly GCA_036984345.1. GTDB lineage: Bacteria > Nitrospirota > Nitrospiria > Nitrospirales > Nitrospiraceae > Nitrospira_D. The sequence continues at coordinate 9,702 of BQXA01000004.1, forward strand.
TTCTTTATGAGGCGTATGCTTTCGGCAGAACTTGCAGAACTTGTTACGCTCCAACCGATCCGGATCGTTCTTCTTGTTCTTCATGGACGAGTAATTGCGCTGTTTACAGAGCGTACAGGCCATGTCGATAATTTCACGCATCTCTTTCTCCTCGATACAAACTCACAGGCCACCGCGCTGGCAAACACCGCCACATCCACACCAGCCAGCCTCTCGCCTGCCAGATTCGTTACGCCAGAATTTCCGTCACGACCCCCGAGCCGACCGTCTTCCCGCCCTCGCGCACCGCAAACCGTAACCCCAGATCCATCGCGATCGGGCTGATCAACTCCGCCGTCACACTCACGTTGTCCCCCGGCATCACCATCTCCACCCCCGGATTCAACTGCACCACCCCCGTCACGTCCGTCGTCCGGAAATAGAACTGCGGCCGATACCCATTGAAGAACGGCGTATGCCGCCCCCCTTCTTCCTTCGTCAACACATAGATCTCCGCCTTGAACTTGGTATGCGGCGTGATGCTCTTCGGCTTCGATAACACCATCCCCCGCTCCACGTCCTCTTTCTTCGTCCCTCGCAGCAGCACCCCGATGTTGTCCCCCGCCTGCCCTTCGTCGAGCACTTTGCGGAACATCTCGACACCGGTCACCACCGTGGTCTGCGTCGGCCGTAACCCCACGATCTCGATTTCATCGCCCACTTTCACGATCCCGCGCTCACACCGCCCCGTCACCACCGTCCCTCGTCCACTGATGGTGAACACGTCTTCGATCGGCATGAGAAACGGCTTGTCGATCGGCCGCTGTGGTGTCGGAATGTAGGTATCGACAGCCTCCAACAGCTTCATGATGGCCGGGACGCCCAATGGCCCCTGATTGCCCTCCATGGCCTGCAACGCACTGCCATGAATGATCGGGGTCTTGTCCCCCGGAAACCCATACTTCGACAGCAGCTCCCGCACTTCCAACTCCACCAACTCCAAGAGCTCTTTGTCGTCGACCTTATCGGCTTTGTTCAAGAACACGACGATATACGGCACCCCGACCTGCCGCGCTAAGAGAATATGCTCACGCGTCTGCGGCATCGGCCCATCCGCCGCACTCACCACCAAAATCGCTCCGTCCATCTGGGCGGCTCCGGTGATCATGTTCTTCACATAGTCGGCGTGGCCCGGACAATCCACGTGCGCATAGTGCCGGTTGTCGGTCTCGTATTCCACGTGGCTGATGGCAATAGTCATGATCTTCGTCGCGTCGCGGCGCCCTTGGCTCTCCGACGCCTTCGCCACTTCGTCATAGCTGATGAATTTCGCCATCCCCTTGTCCGCACACACTTTCGTCAACGCCGCCGTCAACGTTGTCTTCCCGTGGTCCACGTGCCCGATCGTCCCAATGTTCACGTGCGGCTTCTTCCGCTCGTATTTCGCCTTCGCCATACGTCACTCCTTTTCTAGAACCGCCGCCAGCACCCTTCCCCGCCATCCATTCCGAATGCGGTAGCATGAGCAAGCTTGCTTAGATCCAAGAGCCCACATATCTCGAGGAGTTGATCCGTGCACCCACAAGGCATTCCCTCCCGGCCGAGTCAAGCATGGCATGGAGCCCACGACGCGGATTGAACGCGTGACCTCGTCCTTACCAAGGACGTGCTCTACCAACTGAGCTACGTGGGCATTCGGCACGTCATACCCCCACCGACAACCCGAGGCTCCTCCATCGAAATACCCGCACCCACAAACAAGATCGAATATGACCGCCCCAGCACCATTTCTCTTTGGAGCGGGCGATGGGATTTGAACCCACGACAGCCAGCTTGGAAGGCTGGAACTCTACCACTGAGCTACGCCCGCCTAATTTTCTCCTGTCCCTTTATATGCAGATCGCGCCGAACCAGATAAGGTATATATCCACCTCGCCCACAGACCTTCTAAAATCAAACCAACCTCAAAACACTTGAGCTGGTTATCCGGCTCGCCCACTTTCGAACTCGCCGACACGAGCAAGCTCGGCATGGTGGGCAGGCAAGGATTCGAACCTTGGAAGACATAAGCCAGCAGATTTACAGTCTGCCCCCTTTGGCCACTTGGGTACCTGCCCGCAATGAGTCATCAATCTACGTGGGTGAAAATTTATTGCTTACCAGCCTGACGTTATCGTTGACTTGCCTACCACAAAGACAAGCAGGCCTACCCGTGCACAGCTTTACTCCTCAATCATTCAAGATTGATTCCACTGGTGTGCTCGGACAGGCTAGATTACGAAATGCTGGATTCTATTGATGAACTTTCTCCGTGTCAAGAGGAGAATTCGGCTCCGGTCTTTTTATCCTGTTTTCCTTCGACGGTAGAACAGGACGACGCCTCCGATGATCCAACCAGCGCCATCAGTCGCTCGATAAAATTACGTTGGAAACCAAGCACTTGATCTAGCAAAACCACGGCCTCATCCAAACCCAATTGAGATTGCTGCGCTAAGTATCTTTTCTGTACCAGCCGTCGTTCGTCCGGATCCTCCGGAACATAATAACCACGAAACTCTCCCCTCTCAAAAGCCGTTTTGAATCGTTGCATCCAGTGACCGGCTTGCCGCTGACCCTGAAATATTGACTGGTCGGTCTCGCGCTGCGCTTCAAGCTGATTCCAGACCGCCCAACCAATGAAGACCGCCCACGTTTCGTTCAATGCTTCCCATGACTCAGTCTGAGTCAAATAGCGCGATTCCGTCTCTCCCTTACGCTGAAGAATCGGCGTGATCTGCACTTCGCCATACCGACACACTTGTTGTCTTCTAGCAAAATGTAATAATTGATCAGCCGAATCGGATTGCGCATCGATGACCACGAGGTAGTCCAGATAGGCATGAAACAATTCATGATACAAGACTTCCAATTGTTTAGGCGTCATCTTGTCCAGTGCTTTAAGCCCTCTTCCCGCCGCATTGAATGACAAGGACCGGTCGAGCACCATTCGATGCTCACCAGGATGATACTCCGCGGCATACGTTCGCAGATCATCAAACTCAACCTGGATGAAATCTTCCGGAAGCGCTTTCAGAAACTTTGTCGGGAGCTGGAAACGTTCCGCGTCCTCGATCAGACGCGCCCACATCCGCTCTCCGCTACCCACCTCATCCCGGGTGGTAGCTGATGTCGCTAGAGGCTGCACCCCCATTACCCAATAGCACACCAGGAACAGCCGAGTCGCAACATGGTAGATAGAGATCGGGGAAGACATGAGTGTACGACGAGCACACACGGCGATCAAAAATATGGATCCTGCCCCATACCCCACCCGTCTCGCCCGCCTTCTTCTACAAGGGCGAGCGTCTCGATCAGGTTCGAGGATACATGGTCCAGAAACCGTGACGGCTTCGACAGCAGCATCCCGCTGGTCTTGTCGTAGACATTGATAGGGTAGGTCAAAAACAAATGTCGCTTCGCTCGAGTGACCGCCACGTAGAAGAGTCTCCGCTCTTCTTCCAATTCGTCTTCGGTCAGAAAGGAATAGGCCGACGGGAACCGGCCATCGACCACCCAAATCACAAAGACGCACTGCCATTCTAATCCCTTTGCGGAGTGAATCGTCGAGAGCACCATGCGTTCATCATCGCGGTCAGGCGCTTCCACATCCACCGCACTGCCGTCGGGCGGCTCCAGCGCCAAGTCGGCCAGAAACTCGTCGATACCATGATACCCCTCGGCAATCGTATGGAGGTGGTCCAGATCTCTGGTGCGCTTCGGGTAATCGTCGTACTGGTCCTTCAAGATCGGAAGGTAATACTCATAGATGTGGCTTACTTGATGTTCAGGCTGTCGATCCTCTGACCCAGCCAAGCTCTCTAATGTATTCGCCAGGTTCTTGAGTCCCGGCCCAGAGCGCCCGCTCACCCCACGCAACACATCGTACGGTCGATCCGTTTTCATAATGGCGGCGAGCAAGTCCTGAGCTTTCTTCGGCCCCACCCCTTCGACCAACATCAGGACGCGGTGCCAACTGACGGTATCGAGCGGATTCGAAACGACACGCACATGCGCCAGCAGATCTTTAACATGGGCGGTCTCGATAAATTTCACTCCCCCGCGTTTAAGAAAAGGGAGCCCCTTGCGGGAGAGTTCGATTTCCAGGTCAAACGAATGGAAACTCGAGCGAAACAACACCGCCACCTCATCCAGTGACACCCCTTCTTCCCGAAGTTCAAGAATCTTCTGTGCGATGAATCGTGACTGTGCATTTTCCCCCGCCGCTTCGACCAGCGACGGCAACGGCCCATCGATTTTCCTCGTAAACAGCCGCTTCGAATACTTTTCCGTCGCCTCCTCGATGACGCAGTTCGCGAGATTCAAGATCGGCTGAGTACTGCGGTAATTTTCTTCCAGCTTATAGACCGTCGTACCGGGGAACAGCTGCGGGAACTCCATGATGTTCTTGAACGTCGCACCACGGAATGCATAGATAGACTGCGAGTCGTCACCCACCACCATCACATTCTGATGCGTCGCTGCCAGTTGACGGATGACCTCCGCCTGCAGCCGATTCGTATCTTGATACTCGTCAACGAGGATGTAGCGATACTGACGTGATATGTTCGTGCGCGCCGTTTCGTCGAACAACAGCAGTTGCCGCAGCATGACCAACAGATCATCGTAGTCCAAGAGCTGCTTTTGACGCTTTGCCGCCTCATAGGCCTTTTGAAGCTGTCCGAGGTCCTCCGAGTGATCGGCAAAATGGCTGAACTCTTCCAGGATGATCTCATCGAGACTCCGCAGCATATTCTCGCTCTTGCTGATCATTTCCATGATCGTTCCCTTGCGGGGGAATCGCCTATCTTTTTCGTTGAGCCCCAGTTGCGACCGCACGAGCGCGATCAAATCTTCTGCATCGCCGCGATCCAAGATCGTGAACCCAGGCTCGATGCCGATCGATCGACCATATCGGCGCAGGAGCAGATTCGCCACGGAATGGAACGTCCCGCCACAGACTCTTTGGCTACTCGTCCCGATCAGATCGCCGGCCCGTTCCAACATTTCCTGCGCGGACTTGCGCGTGAAGGTTAGCAAGAGAATGTTCGAAGGATCTACCCCAGAGTCGATCAGGTAGGCCACGCGATAGACCAACGTTCGTGTCTTACCGCTTCCCGCGCCGGCAATGACCAGTGACGGGCCATCGCCCGCCGTCGCCGCAGCCAACTGTTGAGGATTCAGCGCCGCCGCATAGTTGATCGACAACTTCCGCAGGACAGCCTCCTCAGTCGGCCGTTTCAGCACATAGGTTTTAACTTCTCGTTCCATGGAAATATGATGAAGGAGGTATCGACTAGTTTTGTTGCCCAGGAAGATCCGATCTATACCACACTCGATTCCCCTTTCCTACCCGCTTGAGACCATCACCAGTAGTTTATAAACGAGCCAGATCATAAAGGCGATTGCGAGCAATAAAAGCCCGACCGTTCCTCCGATGATTCCTCCCACGTAGAACCAATCAGCATGGGTCTCACGATCCGGCTTCAAGGCCGCATCGCGAAGCAATGCCGCGTTCCTCGAATGACTCCTGAACCAGACCGAGAAAAGATCTCCGAAAATCGGAATTGCGCCGACCGTTCCATTGATCAGGAGATTAAGGCTCATACGGGCCAGCACGATCCTAGGAACCTGTAAGCGCGTCCCTAATCCAAGAATGACGGTGCCGATGAGATTTGCCAGTGCGTCGCCGATCCCTGGAATAAGTCCCAAAAGCGGATCCAACCCAATGTACCAGGACGTGCCAGGAATCCTGATCGTCGTATCCATCACCTTGGCAATAAGATCCGCAATCGCGAGTAGATGTTCCCGCCCTTCATCACGGGGCAAGACTGTGATCCGAGGCTCTGCCTCTGTATCCTGCACCGAGCTGAATTTCATATGGGATCAGACTCTTCCTTTGCATGGCTTACTCTATCGGAAGGCGTTGAAGAACGGCAACACGGAAGCTTAAGGTACCTCTGGCAAACTGCCTTATACGTCGCGCTTCCATAATTCTCCGCGCTTTGAATGCTGCTCCACTCTCCGCTATAATCGCGTCGCTCTTGAGGAAACCCATGGCCACTACCACGACGGAATATAAGGAACGCCTTCGCCAGTTGGCCGAGCTGATGCTCGCGGTGTCGGGCGAGTCGGTCACGATGATGAAGCGCAATGCCCCCGAGCAGGCGCTGAAGCTCAAACGGCAGGATGAGTGGGGTGTCTATCTGGAATTCCTGAAGATCATGTTCAATCTCACCGACCGGCTGGTGGCCCTCCACATTCCACTGAAAGACCAGATGGAGTTCATGAACGGACTGGAAGACGCCGTGACGCAACAGATGAAGCGAGCGCTGGAGCCGGCATTTGGAAACAATACCGATCAGATGGAAATCGTCATGACGATCGGCACGACCGTGGCGGAAAGTCGGCAAACTTACGAGAACTACAAGTTCCTGATTACGGAAGAGTCTAAGGTGAAGAGTGAGATGTTCCGCGACTTCGGCGAAAAGGTGGCTGAGGCGCTTGGAGCCCCAGGCAATGCGCAGCTCAGTTCAGCAGCGACACTCTGCGCCAGCGCAGTCGTGCCGGCCCTCAGTGCAGTCCTACAGGGACAGGCGCCGCCCTCCCAGGAAACATCACAGTCTGTCTCAACACCGGCCGGGGCCACGACCGATCTCAAGAAATCCACCGGGCAGGAGATTAAGCTGGTCAGCTTGATGTCGAGCGTCTCGGGCGAGGAAGTCGAAACCCGATGGGGACTTCACCCACGATTTCGTGAGGATCTCACACCGTCCGAACTGCAGCAACTCACCAAACTGCTCAACCAAGTCGCAAAAATCCTTGGCGAACGCTACGCCGCCGTGGCATTCTCCAAGGAATGGGCCTCATGGCATAAGGCCGGGCACGCCTGATCCCACCAGTGATCGCCCATCATTGTCGATATTCGATTCGTTATCTTGACTAAAGGAGCGCCTGTGGATTCTCCCAATGGCTTGAACAATTCTCTTCCGCAAAATCTGAACCGTCTACCCGAGCTCGCCCAGAATCTCTGGTGGAGTTGGACGCTGGAAGCGCGTCAATTGTTTGAAACCATCGATCCGACTCTTTGGTTTCTCACTCACCACAATCCGGTCAAACTGCTGGCCGACGTCAAACCCGACCAGTTGACGCGCTTAGCTGAAGATCCCTCGTTTCTTCGCCAATACTCGGCCGTGTTTCGCTTGTTCGATGAATATCTGGCCAACAAGAAGAGTTGGGTCGGAACGCACCATGCCGATCTAACAAAGACGACCATCGCCTACTTTTCAGCTGAATTCGGGTTACATGCTTCTGTGCCGATCTATAGCGGTGGGCTCGGCATCTTGGCCGGAGACCATTGCAAAGAGGCAAGCGACCTTGGGATCCCCCTGGTCGGCGTCGGGTTCATGTACCCGCAAGGCTATTTCCGTCAACGCATCACCCCTGAAGGCTGGCAAGAGGCGGCCTATGCTCCGTTCAACCGTGACGAGTCTCCCATTCATTTGGCACTCACTCCATCGGGAGAACCCTGCCGGTTTGCCGTCGAGATGGGTGGTCGTCGTGTGACGGCGGCGGTCTGGAAGGTACTGGTGGGCCGCATCACGCTGTATCTGATCGATACGGATGTACCGGAAAACAGCCCGGAGAACCGAGCCCTCTCCGCCCGTCTCTACGGCGGGGACCAAGAAATGCGGATCTGCCAGGAAATCCTACTGGGTATCGGTGGTGTCCGGATGTTGCGCGCGCTCGGCATCTCGCCGTCGGTCTGGCATGCCAACGAAGGCCATTCGGCCTTTCTCACATTGGAGCGAGTGCGGGAGCTGGTTCAAAACGGCTCGTCCCATGCGGAGGCCTGCGAACTTGTCCGTCAGAGCACGGTCTTCACGACACACACGCCCGTCCCGGCTGGACATGACATCTTCCCGCACCATTTGATGGACCGATACTTTGCCGGGTACTGGGACCAACTGAGTCTCTCACGCGACGAGTTTCTTCGCCTCGGTGAAACGCCCGAATCAGACGGGCGCGGCTTTAATATGACTGCCCTCGTGATGCGTCTCTCGGCCCACGTCAATGGTGTCAGCCGCGAGCATGGCCGTGTCACACGAGAGATGTGGCAGCACTTTTGGCCCGGACTCCCGACCGACCAGATCCCCATCCGGAGCATAACCAACGGGATTCATGCGCCGACATGGATCTCGCCGGAACTGCACCACCTATATGGTAAGTCCCTCAGCCCAACGTGGACCCAAGCCTGTGATGATCCGGCGATGTGGCAACGCGTGATGGATGTCCCTGACCAGGAACTCTGGGCTGTTCGACAGACGATGAAACGCAAACTGATGGGATTCATCCGTGAACGAGCCAGAAACGGGTGGATGCAGGGGCACCTCCAACCATCGCAAGTGATCACACGAGGAACCCTCCTGGACCCCGAAGCGTTGACGATCGGGTTCGGGCGACGGTTCGCCACCTACAAACGGGCCACACTGCTCTTTCGAGACTTGGAACGGTTGAAGGCCATTCTTCAAGATCGCTGGCGTCCGGTCCAGCTCATCTTCGCAGGCAAAGCCCATCCGGCTGATGAGCCGGGTCGGTACTTCATTCACGAAGTGCTGAACTTCTGTCATGATCACAAGCTGGGAGGCCACATCGCCTTCCTTGAAGACTATGAGATGCATATGGCGAAGTATCTCGTTCAAGGCGTCGACATTTGGTTGAATACGCCCCGCTTCCCCATGGAGGCCAGCGGTACCAGCGGTATGAAAGCCGCGCTCAACGGCGTCCTGAATCTCAGCGTCCTGGATGGATGGTGGGTCGAAGGATATAATGGGGCCAACGGGTGGGGAATCCAACCGCTCGCCGAGCCGGTCGAAGCACCGGCTCAAGATCATCACGACGTGGAGGAGCTGTATCGCGTGTTGGAACAAGAGGTCGTCCCGTTGTTCTACCAGCGCGATCGAGACGGCATTCCGCGCGGATGGCTCCAAATGGTCAAAGAATGTATACGCACCGTCGCCCCTCAGTTTTGCACCACGCGCATGCTCAAAGATTATGTCAGTCTCATGTACCGTCCCGCGACGGTGCGCATGCCGACGACATGGTAGTTTGGTTCGACGCAAGGAACCGGCACCTCCGAGAGCGATCGCGGAACAACGGAATACCCAGTCTGTTGGTATGGAGCACGCTCGTGCTGAGCCTCATCGTTCCGACGGTGCTCCATGCTGCAGCTCCAGAATCCTCTTCAAAGGTTGAGTCCAAAGCTGCAGCATTGTTCAAAGCCGGCGATTACCCGGCAGTGGCCAGTTTGTTCAGAGAGCTGCCTCCCGACGCAACTCCCTCACGGTCATTCCTCCGGCTGGTCTTGCTGAGCTATGTCCGGCTGGGACGAACAGACGATGCCCTGACCATCTACGCAAGGTTGAACCAGACGGGGAACGCACATGATTACTTCCTCCTCCGTCCCTTGGCGCTTGGTGTGATCACCAGCCACGTCCGGGACCGCCACGAACATGTTCGTATCGCGGCCTACTCGGCTCTGGCGGAGTTAGGCCTCCCGGAAACCGCCGCACTGCTGGAAGATGGATTACTGGATACGTCGGTGGTCGTACGGGCACGAGCCGCAGAAGCAATCGGAAAAGCCGGACTCGCGGAAAAATCCGGTGCCTTGCGCCGCGCATTGAGAGATGAAATGCCGACCGTCCGTATTGCCGCCATGACGGCGTTGGGTGATGCGAAGGCGAGCGATGTTCGACAACGGCTCCTTGATGTCGCCCGCACCGAAGATGGACCTGAAGCCGTCTTCGCCTACGCAGCGTTGGTCAAACTGGGCCTCTCCGAGAAGCTGAGCGATATCACCAGCGCCGCGACCTTACCAGATGCAGAATCGAGAATGGCGGCGCTCGGGGCACTGGGACGCCTCAAGCACCCAGGCAGCCTGGCGGTCCTGTCTCAAGCGGTGTATGGTCCTGATCCATCCGTGCGAGCCTTCGCCGCAGGAGCATTAGGAGAATTCGGATCTCCAAACGGTGTCGCTCCGTTGACACATGCCATCGGGGACGAAATGGGGATGGTGCGCGGCGTGGCCGCCACAAGTTTAGGACGACTCGGCATTAAGGAGAATCGGCCCCTCCTGCTGGCGCTCACCCGGGACCCCAATCCTCACGTCCGTGCCAGCGCGGCTGAAGGGTTGTTCCGCCTCGGCGATGCGTCGGCCTTGGCAATTACAACCGATCTCGCTCGACACAAGGACCCTTCCATTCGTGGTGCAGCAGCACAAGCCTTGAGTGCCTCCTCGGCCAAGCAAGCCCTGACGCTCCTGCACACCCTCATCCAAGACCAGCAACCGCTCCCTCGACTGATGGCTGCCAAGGCATTACGAAAGCGCCGCGCCGAGGCCGTCCCGGTACTGGTCCAAGGGCTCCAAGACTCCGATGAGGCGGTGCGCATCGCGTCGGCGCAGAGCCTCCTCCAACAGATCATCCCACTGACTTCAGGAACACGCCGCCGTTAACAAGGAATCTTTTATGGTGAAATTTCTTACGGTGCTCCTGCTGATCGTCGGCGCTTTCGGAGCGGGTTATTATATGGGGCAACGACCCGTCGGGACGCTGCAGCGAACCGTCGCCGAGCTGCAGCAGTCCTTAAAAGATGTATCCAGAAATGTGTTGGACACCACGCTCGGGATCGAGCGCGATCTCCGCCGTCGTCAGGGACTCGTGGACGCCAAATCCAGATTGGTACAGACCAAGGCCCACCTGGTCGAGCGCCAGTACGGCGACGCAGCAAAAGAGCTGTCGCAAGCCATCGATACGGTGGAAGCCCTCACCAAGGGAGCTAAGGTCGACTCCATGACGCAGGCCCTACGAGATCTGGCTGGGTCACTCCAAGAAGTGAAGCTGGAGCTGGCCATGGGGAAGGCGGTTACGCTGAAGAAGTTAGATGAGCTTCAGGTAAGGATTGATCAACTCCTGAGTCAGTGACTCAGGCGTTGGCCGTCTGTGAAGGGGAGGGTTTCTTCCACTTCGCAAGGATACGCTCGACTCGCATCTTCACGACCATGTCCGGGTCCTTGAGCAATGGTTTGATCGCCTCACGTCCCCGTTCATCGCCGATGGACTCCAAGGCCGCAGCCGCCGTCAGCCGAGTGAACCAGTCTTGATCACCGAGCATGGTGATGAGCGGAGTGATGGCATCGCTGTTCTTGATCCGCCCCAAGGCCAACACCGCGCTCTTCCGAACGTTTTCATCCTTATCTCGAAGCGCTCCGATCAGCCTTTCGACCGCCGGCTCACCGAGTTCCACCAAGGCGTGAATGGCATCATCCTTAAACTCATCGTTCCGAAGTTGGAGCATCAAGGGATCGAGCACCCGCTCATCACGAATCTTCCCAAGCGCCAAAATGGCATATTTGCGCACTTCCCAGTCGCGCAACAGTTTAAGGAGCGTCTCAACGGCGGGCGAGCCCACCTGTCCCATCGCCTCGATCGCAACTTCCCGAACCTGCCAATCCCCATCGCGCAATGCGCGGGCTAATGGCTCCACACATCGTTCATCACCCATCTCGCCGAGCGTGATGACGGCCTCTCGACGGACGACCCAATCAGGATCCTTAAGGAGATCAATCTGAATATCGATCTCATCCTTGATTTGCTCTTCCTCAAGCGCGACTGCTTCTTGGCCCACGGCACCTGATTCATCAGGTGCAAAGGGCTCGGACTGCATCGAGTCAGCCACATCACCACCCAAAGGAGTATCACTGGTGTGAGGACCAAGGGGGTTGATACCCGGCAATGGAGATTTTGAATCTTGCTCCATAAGAAGAACTACCCGCTGCAACTATTCTAACCGACCAACCGAATACCTAACTTGATGCGGTGGCCGCCTCTGCCTTATTTCCAGCCGCTTGCTTTTTTCGTTGTGCAAGGGCCCGCCTCTTCCGTTGCTCTCTTTTCAATCGCTTTTTTAGAGATCTGAGTCCCGTGTCTCCTTGCGGATTCTTGTGGTCGGTGAGCTTGGCGGCAATCTTTTTCTTCAGTTTCGCTTCTTCCGGCTCAGCTGCCCGCTTTTTGGCCATCGATCTGTGCCTCCCCCTTCGATAAACGAACGCGCTATCGGTTAGTTCTCTCGTTTGAGAATGAGAACCGGCAGTCTAGTGGAGACCTTTGCACACTGTCAACCAGGATAGAATCAATGTCGGTGAGGTTAGGCAAGCACTAATGCGGGCACCGGAGATCCTACTGAATGATCGACGGCAAGCATCGCCAGAGCCCAGCGATTACGCCTGGCTATCCAGAGGTCACCCTGAAGATTTCGTGCGTGAGCAGTCATGCCAGAGGAAGTCCGATCGGACCATGGTCTGGCATCTGCAAGCACCGAAGCCGCTCGTCCGGTAAAGGTCTCTACAAGCCACATGAGCTCCGGACGGCGCTCCCCGACGATCTCAATCTGCACATACGTCAATCCCTCACGCTCCATGCCTAATTGCATCGCCGCTCTGCGAGACAGATCGAGGATTCGCCCTTTTTCATAAGGACCTCGGTCGGTAATCCGTACATGGAGATGTTTGCCATTAATGACATTGGTGACACGGACCACGCTACCTAACGGCATAGTACGGTGTGCCGCGGTCAACGCTTCCATATCGTACAGTTCGCCGTTCGCCGCTTTCCTGCCGTGGAACTGCGCACCATACCAGGATGCTACCCCTCGATCCTTGATGCCGACGTCAAGTTGTACATCTCCCTTAGGAACCCATGAGCAGGCCCCCAGGGACAGGCAAAAGAGGAGTGCAAAAGAACGTGAGGTTGAGAGCCGAGTGCGATGAGAGTAGGTGTTCATGCTATGAGCCGCCTCCCTCTACTGGAATCGTTTACTTCTTTAGGACGAGTGGAGATCAGGGTATGAAAGGTATGGGCTTTCAACAACACCGACGGGAGTACCCGTCTCCCCCACCTCCGTATGGAAACCCCGTTGGATCAAAGTGAGGAGAGTCACCCTACACACAATCGAAAGCGAGCTGCTCCTTTAGGCCTAAGATATAAATGAGATAGGATTGAAATTCAACACTAGAAGTTGACGAGTCCCCCGATGACAAGATGACGACTCCTGATAAATCAGCCAGAACGGCGAGGAACTCTTCCTGTACGACGAACCCATTCGCACGATGACTCAGCGTAATGGAGCCACCTGGCACTCTTAAACCACATGGCCGTATTGACTGCTTCGGAGGTTGTGAGTAAGATCCCGGTGGTTACTGCTAAGGATGTTGGTTTGAGAGCGAGACCGCTCCAGTCTCCACAGTTGTTCGCACCGATATCACTTTCGTGATCGACGTTCACAACATTACCAAGCGATACGGCCATCATACGGCAATCGACCGCGTCACCTTTTCGGTGGCCAAGGGAGAGGTGTTGGCATTTCTCGGCCCCAATGGGGCGGGCAAGACGACCACGATGCGGATCCTGACGTGCTTTATGCCGGCGACGGAAGGTCATGCTCGTGTCGCGGGATTTGATTGCACGGACCAGCCACTGGAAGTCAAACGGCAGATCGGCTATCTGCCGGAAACCCCGCCGGTCTATCAGGAGCTCACCGTCACCGAGTATCTCACCTTCGTCGGCCGACTCCGTGGCATGACGGGGCACAACCTTTCAGCAGGGCTCGACCAAGCCATCGGCAAGCTTGAGCTGGGTTCAGTACGTCACCGGCTGATCGGAAACCTCTCGCGCGGGTACCGCCAGCGCGTGGGACTGGCGCAGGCGTTGCTCCATGATCCCCCAGTCCTGATCCTCGACGAACCGACGGTCGGGCTCGACCCAAAGCAAATCATCGAGATCCGGGAGCTCATCAAGAGCCTGGCCGGTTCCCATTCCGTGATCCTCAGCACGCACATCCTCCCTGAGGCGACCGCAGTCTGCCAACGAGTCGTCATTATCAACAAGGGGCGCATCGTCGCAGAGGACACTCCTGAACAATTATCGGCCCGATTACGTCAATCAGAGAAGGTTTCCATCACGCTCAAGACCATCCCCCCGGACTGTGACATGAAACTTCGCGCGATCCCAGGCATCCTCAATGTGCTGCCGGGACAGGCAGGAGGGAGCTTCCTCCTCGAATGTGAGCTAGGCCGTGATCTGCGGGATGAGATCGCGCGGCTGGTGGTCTCATCCAACTGGGGCTTGCTGGAACTCCGCACCATCTCCATGACATTGGAAGACGTGTTCCTCCAACTCACACGCCACGAGGATCACCTCACAGAGCCGGAAGAGGATATGGTCGGTACCTCCGCCGAACGGACGGACCCGCAGGTGAATCGATGACCCCTGTGCAAGCCGTCATCGCCAAAGAACTCCGCGGGTACTTCGTCTCACCCATCGTGTATGTCGTGGGGGCGGTCTTTCTGCTCATCTTCGGACTCCTCTCGTATCTCTATGTCGGATTTGCCGGGGCACAAGCCATCCAGCTGATGCAAATGCAGGGAGGAGTGGCCCAAATCAACCTGAACGACTTGGTCTTCCGAAACCTCTTCGCCAGCGTACGGATCGTGCTGCTGACCATTTTACCGATCCTGACCATGCGGCTGTTCGCCGAAGAGCGAAAATTACGAACCTTTGAGTTCCTGCTCACATCCCCCATCAGGATCACCGACATCATCGTCGGCAAGTTCGTGAGTGTGCTGCTGATCTATCTCGGGCTCTTGGGATTCACGGTCCTGGTCCCGACCGTCTTGATGCTGTTCAGCGATTTTGATTGGAACCCAATCTGGACTGGGTACCTGGGAATGGTGCTGTTGGGAGCCTTGTTCCTCTCCGTGGGAATCTTTGCCTCGGCGCTGACGGAAAACCAAATCGTCGCCGCCTTTGTCAGCTTCGGCATGTTGTTGACGATCTGGTTGATCGCCGGCCTAGGCAGTCTGTTCGGCGATACCACTGCCGGCCATATTATTTCATATGTCTCGTACATGGAGCACTATGATCACCTCGTCCGCGGGTTGATCGATACGAGCGATCTCGTGTACTTCGGAAGCGGACTTGTACTCATGCTGTTTCTCACACATCGTGTTGTGGAATCGACTCGCTGGAAATGAACCTCAAATCTATTCCTCTCGGTCTCATCGGAGTCATCCTCGGAATCGGCGGCATGATCGCCTACAGCCTGCGGCCTGACTGGTTATGGGTCGTCACGATTGCGGAGGGGGCGGCGCTTCTATCCTTGGTACTGTTCTTCGTCTTGCACTTCGAGACCGTGAAAGCGTTCTCCGGACGGCGCTCCACGAAGATGGGGCTGAACAGCGTCCTGATGATCTTGCTCTTTTCAGGCATTCTGGTCATCGTGAACTTCCTCGCGGCACGCCACTCCGTTCGATGGGATCTTTCGGAAAATCAGAATTTCACACTCGCACCACAAACCCATCGCGTCCTCAGAACGCTGCCGCGCGACGTCAAAATCACCGTGTTTACTCGGGAAAAAGACCCGGGATACCAAGCATTTAAAGAACGGCTGGAGAGTTATCGGCAAGCTTCTACCAAACTCAGCGTGGAGTTCATCGACCCTGAGAAAGAGCCCAAGATGGCCCAGAACTATGGGATCTTCCGGACCGATACCGCCATTTTCGAAAGCGATGGACAGACTATTCGCGTCACCTCACCGTCCGAGGTCGAATTGACTGGTGCGTTGATTCGTATCTCCAAGGATTCCAAAAAGCGCATCGTCTTTGTCGAGGGCCATAGCGAATTAAGCGTCGAGGATAAGGAACGGAACGGCCTGTCGATCGCTAAAGAGGCACTCATTCGACAAGGGTACGACGTTGGCACCGTCTCGCTCCTCAAGGAAGAGTCCGTGCCGGGTAACACGTCGGTGCTGGTCTTGGCCGGACCACGTCGTACGGTGATGAAGGACGAACAGGAGCGAATCCGAGCCTACGTCGATAAAGGTGGCCACCTGTTGGTGTTGGCCGATCCCGATACCCAGACCGGCCTGGAATCATTACTCGCCCATTGGGGTCTTGGTCTAGGCCCTGGTGTACTGGTGGATCTGCAAGATCGATTGGCTCAAGGAGACCTTACCGCGTTACTCGTCCGAACATTTACGGAGCATGAGATCACACAGGACCTCACGTCCGCCGTACTGTTTCCACTCTCACGGCATGTGACCTTCGACGAGGCGATCGGGAAAGACTGGGACTTCGTGCCGCTCGCCCGGACATCCCCGAACAGTTGGGCTGAAACGAACATGCAAGGCCGAGTCGTGAGTCTCAGCGAAAAGGAAGATGTGAAAGGCCCCCTCCCGATGGCCGCTGCATTGGCTCCTAAGCAGGCGCCAAAAGAAGGCGACCTTCGCCCAGCCATTGCCGTCATCGGCAACTCGACTTTCGTGTCGAATGCCTTCTTTAACTTCCCCGGCAACAGCGACTTTTTTCTCCATACCATGGGGTGGCTGGCCGAGGAACGAGACTTGATCTCCATCGCTCCCAGGGAACCGGCGTTGCATCCGTTCACGCCCAACCCTACTCAGGAACGAACACTGATCTATATTCAGGTCGTCTTCCTTCCTCTTCTGACGTTGCTCACCGGCATCATCGTATGGAGAAAGCGCAGACGCCTCTAGCCTATGTCACGTTATCTTTCGACACTCCTGATGCTGGTGATTCTCGCTGGTCTGGGTGGCTATCTCTACCTGGTCGAGTTTCCTGCCAAGCAGCAGGAAGAGAAACGAGAAATTGAACAGAAGCAGCTGCTTCCTTTTCCGGAAACTGCTATCACCGAACTCTCGATCACGACCGCCCAGGGACTGATCACATTCAAGCAGGTCGCCCCAGGGAAATGGTCGATCATAGCCCCGCTTCAAACGGACGCCGATACCCGCGAAGTACAGGCACTTATTCGAGCACTGGTGACAGGAACCGTCACTAGGACTCTCGACACACAATCCTCGACCTTGGCCTCATTCGGGCTCGAAGAGCCTGTGACTACCCTGACCATCAGAGCAGGAGGGCAGCAAGAGACCATTGCGATCGGCGACAGCGGTCCCCTTTCCAACACACTGTACGCTCTTCGGGCGTCAGACCAGCGCGTGGTCTTGACGACTCTCGCGCCGAAAGATTTCATCAATAAATCATTGATGACATTTCGCCGGAAGGAGCTGTTGCGATTCACACAAAACGACGTTGAGAGAGTCCGCCTGACATACCCGACAACTGAAATTGTGATCGCCAACGCGGCGAAGGGCCAGCCCAGGCCATCCTGGAAGATCACATACCCTGTCGAAGCCGAAGCCGATCAGAATGAAGTTCGGTCATTGATGTTTCGGTTGGGGGATCTGAAAGCACTCGGCATCATCGACCCCGGCCCTGAACGAGACACAGTCGCCACGACCCTCACGACGCAAAAAGTGAAGATCACCTTATACACTGCAGGTGGAGATCAGTCTGTCCGACTCTATCAACCGGACCCGCAAAGCGGTGAGGCGATCGCGCAAACCACATCGGAGGGGCCGCTCTATCGCATTAACCCTGTTCTGATCAAGGACCTGACGAGAGACCTTTTCAACTTTCAGGACAAGCGCCTCCTCGGACTCGATTCTACGGAGATAGCCATGCTGTCGGTGAAGACGAGAGGCCAGCAGTACGTGCTGATCCATCAAAACGGTGAGTGGGTGCTCGAAGACCAACCCATGATGAAAGTCACCCAGGAAGCTGCCGATCTCTTCGTCAGCCGGGTAGCGAACCTTCCGGCTGAAGAACGTGTCCTGAAACAATCCTCTCCACTGGCCCCCTATGGGCTCTTGGCGCCAAGTGCTGAATTTGTTGCTACCGGGAAAGACGGTAAGACGGTTGGAAAGCTAACGCTCGGCAATCGGGGAGGCGATCTCCTCTATGCGACCGGCCAACGGCTCCATGGGGTGTTTCAAGTGCGTCCGGACCTGCTCACTCAGATTCCATCCAGGACCGAACTCCTTACCCAATCGAAGGACGGTCCAGAAGCCAAACGCTGACCCGTTCACTTCAGAAGCTCAACGTTCTTGTGTCATTGGCCGTTCGATCCGATCTGTTGAGAATCGCCCCCATCTTCTCATCGGTCACACCATCCATTCCAGCAAACCCTTACCTATGTAGGGCTAGACCGATTTCAGGCCTGTCCGTAGTATGCACCTCTACCGTGTGAGTTCTTTGAGGGACTAGTTTCAAATCCCTCAAACTAGCAAACCAGAACCACAAACAGGCGGCACCACAATGAAATACATCCTTACCGCAGTAAACCAGGCGCTTTTCACACCAATCCTTCTCCTTGCCATCAGCTTGGGAGCCTCTGGCTGTTCTGACTCAGCAACGGTCAACCCCGAGGTAGAACTGGCCAGCCTGACGGTTACCCCTGGCACCCTGCAACCAACTTTCAGCGGTGGAACCACCCAGTACAGTGTCGACCTGACCAGCAATATTGCAAGTGTGACCATAAGCGCCCAACCCGCCGTGGCCGGAGATACCGTGACGATCAACGGCGTGACGACGACAAGCAGCATTATTCCTCTCGGTCCGGCTGGAACCACGACGCCGGTCAGCATTGTCGTATCAGAATCAGGCAGCAATTCAAGAACGTACACCGTCCTCATCAACAGAGCCGGCCTAGCAGGGAATAATTCGTTGCAGAGTTTATCTATCTCTCCCGGAACCCTGGCTCCTACATTTGATGCGAACATGCTCAGTTATACGGTCGACGTTGCCAACAACGTCGGTAGCGTCATAGTGACCCCTACCCTTCAAGACCTTACCGCCACCGTGACAGTGGACGGACAAGATGTTGCTTCAGGCCAAGCTCAATCTGTTACGCTGAACGGAGCCGGGTCGATCACCCTTATCAATATAGTGGTGACCGCGCAAAACGGCACCCAGAAAACCTACCTGGTAACCGTCAGCCGAGGCATATCAAGCAACGCCAACTTACAGAGTTTGACTATCTCTCCGGGAACGTTGAACCCATCCTTCAGCGCCGGCACAGTCGGTTACACGGTCAATGTCGCCAGCAGCGTGGCCAGCGTGGTCGTAACACCAACCCTCCAAGACTCTAACGCAACCATGACCGTGAACGGGATCTCCACCAACTCCGGGCAAGCCAGAACTATTACGTTGAATCCGTCGGGATCGGCCCCATCGAATACCTTTATCAATATCGTCGTCACTGCAGAAAACCAGGTAAGCCAGAAGAACTACGTGGTGGTCGTGGTCAGAGCAGCCTTGGGCGACAACAATCTGTCGACCTTGACGGTGTCAGACAGTGCCTCGCCCATCCCGCCTCTACCGTTATCTCCAACCTTCTCTCCGACTACCACCGCCTACACCCTAAACGTAGCAACCAACGTCTCCAGCCTGGATGTCTCAGCGACAAAGGCTGTCGCGACTGCCGTCATGCTGATCGGATCAGTTACGGTTCCAGCTGGTACCCCCTCGGGACAGGAAACCTTCCCCCTCAACGGGCCCGGGACACCAACAAACATCACGATCAGCGTGACCGCTCAAAATGGGGGAACGCCCAAGATCTACACCATCACCGTCAACCGAGCGCTTTCCAGCAACAACAACCTCTCGGCTTTGACGGTAGCCTTGAGCGCGTCAGACCCCAACCTCATTAATAGTTTTGATCCAAGCACACTGAGCTATACGGTGGATGTCGCCTCTAACATCTTCAGCGTCACGGTGATCGCGACGCCGCAGGATGCAGACGCCACTCTAGAAGTGAATAACCAGGGAACCAGCTCCGGCCAGGCACGTGAGATTACGCCGCTGCAACCACCCGGATCACCCACAGTCATTACCATTCGCGTGACACCTCCGAATGGTATCTTCAAAGACTACACCGTTACCGTCAACCGAGCGCCTCTCGCAGGCAACAACAACCTCTCGGCTTTGACGGTAGCCTTGAGCGCGTCAGACCCCAACCTCATTAGTAATTTTGATCCAAGCACACTGAGCTATACGGTGGATGTCGCCTCCGACATCTTGAGCGTTACCGTGATCGCAACGCTGGAGGATGCGAACGCCACTCTAGAAGTGAATAACCAGGGAACCAGCTCCGGCCAGGCACGTGAGATTACGCCGCTGCAACCACCCGGATCACCCACAGTCATTACCATTCGCGTGACACCTCCGAATGGTATCTTCAAAGACTACACCGTTACCGTCAACCGAGCACCAGCATCTCCTGTCCCGTAGACGAACACGAATCGTTCTGCTCCGACACACTCCTGTCTTCTCCGTTCTGCGACTAAGACTGGGGATTTGAACAGATCCCCAGTAGACCCCCCCAACAGACACCACCATATCATCCCTATCATCCTACCCCTTATGCACCTACCGTTGGGCTATTCGGACTCTTGACCCTGCTTGCAAGTTTCGGCTATATGTGAACTCCCCGCTTGCTCCTAGGTGGTATGGATAGGCAAATCCTGGGTCTGCCGTTGCTGTTGAAACCCCAACTCAAAATTTGCAGAAACGGCCAGTTTTATTACCTCCAACATTCGAGAAAGTGATTGGGTACGACATGAGACACTCTCAACTACTCTTTGGAAGATATCTGGCTGTTGCTCTTTTCACTGCCATTGGCTTAGGAACCTCTGGCTGCGGCGACTCAGCCACCGTGAACCCAGAGGTATCCCTTGCGAGTCTAACGGTCTCACCTGGAACTCTCCAGCCGGGCTTTAGCGGTGGAACCACTCAGTACAGCGTCGAGCTTACCAGCGACACGACAACTGTGACCGTCACCGCTCAAGCAGCAGTATCCGGCGACACCGTGAGCATTGATGGTCAGCCAAGAACGAGCCATACAGTTACCCTTGGGGACCCTGGATCGACAACTCCTGCGACCATCGTCGTGTCAGAGTCAGGCACGAGCTCAAGAACCTATACAGTCCTGTTCAAGCGAGCTGCCCAGGCAGGTAATAATTCGTTACAAGGCTTGGTTATTTCTCCCGGAACTCCGCCCATCGCCTTCGATGAAAATACCCTCACCTACTCAGTCGATGTTGCAAGCAGCGTCGGAAGCGTTGAGGTAACGCCCACTCTCCAGGATTCTGCCGCGACAATGACGGTGAATACGAACGCCGCGACCTCTGGTCAGCCCCAAACTATCACCCTGAATCCTGCCGGCCAGAGTACTCTCATTACGATCGAAGTGACGGCCCAGAACCAAACGAAGAAAAGCTACACGATTCTCGTGAATCGCGGCGGATTATCGAGCGTTAACACCTTGCAGAGCTTGGCTGTAACATCGGGGACTGGAACTGCAAACCTGATCTCGTTCCGCTCTACCACACCCAGCTACTCGGTGAACGTCGCAAGCACCGTAACGAGCGTCACAGTACGCCCGACCCTCCCATCTAATTCCAATGCGAGCATGAGCCTAATTGTGAACAGCGGACAGCCCTCCAACATTAGCTCCGGACAGGCTCGAACCATTACCCTCGGCCCACCAGACTCGAACACCCTTATTAACATAATCGTCACCGCACAGAACGGGAATCGGAACACCTATGTAGTCGCTGTCGATAGGGCACCATCAAACGACAACAACCTGTCGGCCTTGAGTGTGAGAGTCGGTACCGCAGCACAAACCTTGTCTCCATCCCCCTTTAATCGGAATATCACGGCCTATAGGGTGAACGTAGCGTCCAACGCCACGAGCGTCATTGTCTCGGCAACCAAGGCTGATCAGAATGCCGCAATGGATATTGCTAGCGCAACGATTCCAAATGGTAGCGTAACGGTTCCGGCTGGGACGAGAACCGGGCAAGCCACTGTTACACTAGGAATCCAAGGATCAGAGACGCCTGTGTCGGTCACAGTCACCCCCCAGACTGGAAACCCGAAGACATACAACCTGACCATAACGCGGCTCTCGAGCAACACCAATCTGTCGGCGTTGAGTGTGACCGCAGGTACTGAAGTGCTGCCTCTTTCAGCACCATTTGATGGTTCGAACACGGTGAATGTGGCAACTGACATCACCAGCGTAACTGTGACCGCGACGCTTCAGGATACGAATGCAACCATGACAATCAATGGACAGGGCACTAGCTCAGGTGTGGCAAGCGCCCCCATCACTCTTGGTGAACAGGGATCGAACACGAACATTCCCATCGTCGTGATCGCCCCGAATGAAAACCGACGGAACTACACCATCACCGTCAACCGCGCGGCACCTGCGGCCCCAGCGGCCCCCGCGAGCGCACCGGACCTGATAGCGGAGGATGACTCATGTCCTCTGCTTGAACCTCCTGACCCTAGTAATCCTGATCCCGATGGGTGCGTGCCTGGCACTAGTAGGTCAGACAACGCTACTAACGTAGCAACTCCCAGATTCACAGTGTCCCAACCTGCAGCTGGAGAGACTCCAAGCCTTTATGTAGATGGGGCCAAGGTCAAGGAAGGGTTTGATCAGGGAGCCAACACTCTCACACCAACGGCAGCGTTGCCTGACGGAGACCACACGATCACTAGCACGGTGACTAATGCGGGAGGCGAGTCCCCCCAGAGTCCTGCTTTGACCGTGACGATTAACAGTGGAGCCCCTACGCCACCAACACCATAGTACCGATTCGCCACCAAGGTAGAGCCAAGCCCACGATCTGACCGCCTCGCCACGGTCATGATCGTCCCAATGTCGCTTCGCATAGTGATACAGGCGCTCAAGTGAAGATTGCATGCTCTGGTTCTGACTTCCGATATCTCACGGAGACCCCCAGCTTGCTACCCCTCACGGCTTTGAATCCGCTCTGTTGACCCGACCGATCAGATTCGCTATACGTTTGATTGCTTAGACAACGATCTCTGCCATGGTAGCTCGGCCTTGATCCCTCTCCTGAACCACCGGCTACCGATCGAATTCATTAGAACGAGCCTATCTCATCGTAAAAAAGAAAGTGGGTGGCTCCATATGACACGCTTCGTCACAATCGTTGGACCATGTCTTGTCATCGGTCTTCTCACTGTCGTTGGACTGAGCACCTATGGCTGTGGCGACTCGGCAACCGTAAACCCCGTGGTGGAACTCGCCAGCCTGTCCGTCGAACCTGGAACGCTCGAACCAACTTTCACTGGTGCCACGACCCAGTACAAAGCAGATCTTGCCGACAACATCACGAGTGTCACCGTCACCGCTCAACCAGCCGTGGCCGGCGACAGCGTGACGATTAACGGTGAGACAACGACAAGCCGCCCCATCACCCTCGGCACAGCCGGTTCAACGACTCCGGTGAATATCGTCGTATCGGAATCCGGTACCAATTCGAGGACCTACACCGTCCTCCTCACGAAAGCGAGCTTAACAGGTAACAACTCGCTACGGAGTCTGTCGATTTCGTCAGGCTCTCTCGACCCTGGATTTGACGCAAATACCCTGAACTATCAAGTCTCTGTTGCCAGCAGCGTCAACAGCCTACAGGTGACGCCAACCCTCGACGATCCTGCTGCGACGATGACGGTAAACAACCAAGCCGCCATCTCCGGACAAGCCCAAACCGTCGCTCTTCGCGACCCCGGTCTGGACACCGTCATCAATGTGGTTGTGACTGCACCAAACGGCACTCAGAAACAGTATGCCCTAGTCGTCTCTCGCGCAGCCCTCCGTGGGAACAACAACCTCCGGAGGTTAGGTGTGTCACCAGGCCCCCTGTCTCCTTCATTCAGCGCAGCGAGAACGAGCTATACCGTCAATGTCGGTGGACGGGTGGAGAGTGTCACTGTGACTGCGGAGGCTGAGGATACAGCAGCGGGTCTGACTATAGCCGGCCAAAGCGTAGGTTCGCGTTCCATTTCTTTGCCACTCGGCCCATCGAGCACCGAAATCGAGGTGGTTGTAACTGCTCAGAATGGAACTTCCAAAACATACTTCCTCACGGTGAATCGAGAGGCGCTGTCGGCTGATAACAACCTGGAAACCTTGAGCGTATCCCCTGGCACGTTGGATCCTCCCTTCTCCGCCGGCACCCTGACCTATACCGTAGAGGTGGCGTTTACGGTCACTAGCGTGGCTATCACTGCGACCAAATCTGATCCGAATGCTGTGGTCTCCGGAGATGTTCCAAACGATGGACGGGCGGACATTGCGCTCGATGGACCGGGGACCAGGAAGACCGTATCAATTGCCGTCACAGCACCGAACGGCGACTCCAAGACCTACAACATCACCGTGATCCGATTGGCGCCTTCAACGGACGCTAACCTATCTAACTTGGACGTGAGCTCGGGCACCTTGAATCCGAGCTTTAGAGCCGGCGAGCTGAACTACGCGGTTGATGTTGCAGGTAACGTGGATAGTACCACCATTACCGCAACCAAGTCTGATCCGAATGCTGTATTATCCTCGGCTAGCTCGGTCATCGCTGCAGCGGGAACTCCGGCTGGTCGCGTGACCGTCCTGCTTGGTCGGAACACGACCACGACGGTCTCAATTCTTGTAACAGCTCAGGACGGGACAACCCGAAAGACTTATACGATTAGCGTCTTCCGACCAGATCGTTAAACCGGGACAACCGTAGGGTCGTTCCACTCCAGCGTGGAAGCTTCCGATGCACAACGTTCAGCTCTCACTCTTCGCCAGTAAGAATGAACCCTGTCACACTGGCCTTCACCATGAACGATCTTTTCTTTTCCTCGTGCCGTTGACCTTGCCTATTCAAATTCGCTATACGTCTTAATGACTATCTCATCAGCAAGAACAATGTGATCGAAGAACCCTCTCACAGACTCAAGACCTACCGTGTGGGTTCACTCGAACACAGAGACTCCTTGGTTCATATGCCACTCAAAAGGACTAGCACCTTGAAACAAAATCCCAGCATTGTCAGTCGAGGTTTATCCATCGCGTCTCTTCTCGCCGCCATGTGGGGTATCCACGCCTGTGGCGACTCTGCGACGGTTAACCCGGAAGTAGAACTTGGTAGCCTGACCATAGACTCTGGGACACTGCAACCGGCCTTTGCGAGCACAACAACTCAATACAGCGTCGATCTCTCCCCCAGCGTCACAAGTGTGACCATTGCCGCGCAGCCGCGAGTGCCCGGCGACACGGTGACGATCGATGGTCAAGCGACGACAAGTCGCACGATTACCGTAAGCCCGTCAGGAGGCCCCCCCACGGTCGTCAGTATCGTAGTGTCCGAATCGACGACCAAGTCGAGAACCTATACTGTGGTTCTCAACACGGCCTCATTGGTAGGGAACAACGACTTGTCAGGGTTAGGGGTCATACCTGGCCCATTAACTCCGGCGTTCGCTTCGGGCCAGCAGAACTACACCCTGGATGTGGCGACCGATGTCACCACGGTCAGCGTGTCCGCGACCAAGTCTGATCCGAACGCCGTGATCTCTGGTGATGTGCCAAATACCGGGCAGGCTGTGATCTCGCTCGGTGGGCCAGGAACGACTAAAGATGTGCTGATGACCGTCACGGCTCAAAATGGAAATGCAAAAACCTACCGCATTACCATCACACGAGCGATGCCTACAGACAACAATAACCTGTCTGCCTTGATCGTGAACGCAGGCTCCTTAGATCCGGCCTTTGACGCGGGTACGCTGACCTATACCGTGAACGTCGCCAGCGTCGTTGACAGCCTAACCGTCTCCGCAACCAAGTCCGATCCGAACGCCGTGCTGTCCGCAGCGGGTTCGGTCATCGCCGCAGCAGGCGTCCCAATAGGTCGTGTAACCGTCACGCTCGGTCGGAACACAACCACGCGTGTGTCGATCCTCGTGACCGCACAGGACGGAACAACCCGCAAGACATACACGATCGACATTTTCCGACCAGAGCGCTAGCACAGCGCAAGGTCTTCTGCTGATACAAGCTCTCCTGCCGCCCTTGTAGCGAAGAGCCAATAGCACCGCCAGCCACCAAGAGACTCCCGGACCGATCTCCTCTCTTGACGCGAACAGCCGATGGCAACTGTCCCGAACATAGGTTCGCGACACAGAAGATTCTATCGTTTCGGATCCAGTTCGATCAGCCCCTTCCGTATGGCAAGAATGGCTGCTTGGGTCCGATCATAGACTTGCAGTTTATGGAAGATATTTCGAACGTGATTCTTCACGGTCTTTTCACTGAGGTCGAGACTGTTGGCGATCTCTTTGTTGGTTTTCCCATCCGCGACGAGCCGTAACACGGTGATCTCCCGCTCCGTCAAATCATGCTCCGCCCACGCCGACTTCTTCCCCTTCTTTTGGGCCATCATCGAGAACTCGGCCAGGATCTTGCTGGCGACCGATGGATGAATGAGCGATTCGCCGCGATAGATCGCACGAATGGCCGCCACGATTTGAGACGACTCGGAGTCTTTCAGCAAGTATCCTGTCGCGCCCGCTCGGACCAAGTCAAAAATGTATTGTTGTTCTTCGTACATGGTTAACGCGACGATGCCGATATGTGGGAGCTCGCGTTTGATCTGCCGAGTCGCCTCAACCCCACCCATGCGGGGCATGCTTACATCCATCAGAATCACATCAGGAAGAAGCGTACTGGCCTTTTCGACGGCTTCGACTCCATCCTGAGCTTCACCGATGACTTGGATGTCCTCTTTGGTCTTGAGAATAGCCGCTAACCCTTCTCGGACCACCCGATGGTCGTCGGCGATGAGGACTTTAATCTTCTCCATTGTGTATCTCCTCCTTATTGCCCATTGGTACATCCACAACGACCTTGGTGCCCTTCCCTGGTTTGGACTCCACGCGACCTTCGCCGCCGACGAGTCGTGTTCGCTCCAGAATCCCCTTGATGCCAAAATGATCCCATTTTTCCGGGTCTCGGAGCACTGCCTCCATGTCAAACCCGACACCATTATCAGCAATCGTGACCCGTAACCGGTCTGGACCGATATCCAGCTTGATCGCCACCCGGTCGGCTTTCGCATGCTTCTCGACGTTGCTTAACGCTTCCTGGATAATGCGAAAAAGAAAAATCTTGGTTCGGGGAAACAAGATTTGTTCATCTCCTGTCACCGTAAACTTCGTGGCGATGTGAGTTTGCGTTTGGTATGAGGCGAAATAGTTCGTGAGGCCAGGGATGAGATCCATCTTGTCATAGTGAAGCGGACGCAGATTAAAGATCACTTGGCGGGCTTCTTGTATGGCCAGCTTTAATTGAGCCTTGCTCTCCTTGAGGGTAGCAAGGCTGGCTCGAGGATTCTTCCGGATGAGCTGCTGGCAAAGATCCAGCTTAAAATTCACCCCCGCCAGGATCTGCACAAATCCGTCGTGAATCTCACAGGCAATCCTCGTCCGTTCGTCCGTGACGGCCGCGCCTGTTTCTTTCACATAGAGTCGATAGAGCGACTGATATTTATTCAACGTCTTTTCGATCTCGGCTGTCGCGCGGATGCGGGCTTCAATCAATTCCCACATGAACTTTGCACTCGCGCCGCCGATGGCGGTCACACCCATCCGGTGGAAATCTTGAAGAAATTTCCAGACGTCTGGATCCCCTGACACATCGATGATCAAATCCACATGCTCCATCGTGAGCAACTGCCGATAATCCTGGGTAATCGGAATCTTCAGTTGTCGGGCAAGATCCAGCCCCGGCGCGTCCGGAACCACCTCCGCCACCCCAACGATTTGGACAAGCGGATCATTCGCAAAAATTTCCATTAAGGCGGTGCCCCCGCGACCAGCGCCTATGATCGCCACACTCGTCGCCCCTGGAGACGGCGTGTCTCGTCGCCCACGCTTTGAGGGTGGTGCGGTCATCAGCTGTACCATGCTCCGATCGTCATCATCTGTGTCTCTAGCGGAAGGAAGGTGGAAGGGAAAATCTCGAACGACGTTGAGAACGAGCGGTGAGCGGGATAACGGTCTGAGATCAATGGTCGCGTCGTTGGTCAGCCAAGGTCTTCAACTCGTCCATGAATTGCTCGATGTCCTTGAACTCCCGATAGACGGATGCAAACCGGACATAGGCCACCTGGTCGAGTTGGTGCAACTCCTTCATGACTTCTTCTCCCACCACTCGGCTCTCGATCTCCGTTTCGCCCATTTCCTGAATCCGTTTCTCGATTCGATCAGTCACGGCTTCGATGGTCCCGGTGCTGATCGGCCTTTTCTCACAGGCTTTCTTGAGTCCCGCGAGAATCTTCGTGCGGTCGAACGACTCACGACGACCATCTTTCTTCACGACAACCGGAAGAATTTCTTCGACACGTTCGTAGGTGGTATAGCGACGTTTACACCCAAGGCATTCGCGACGGCGGCGAATAACTTCGCCTTCCTTGGCCATACGGGAATCGACCACCTTGTCTTCGAGTTCATCGCAGAAGGGACATTTCACTGGAAACGACCTGCTCTCTCACTCGGGACCGACTAGTAGGGATGAAAGATCGGGAACCGGGCACACAACGCTTTCGCCTGTATGCGAACATCTTCCAACACCTCTGTTTCTTGCCGATGCTGGAGAACACGGTCGACCAGTTCTACGATCTGCTTCATCTCGGGTTCGCGCATGCCACGAGTGGACACGATGGGTGACCCTAAACGGATGCCGCTGGCGATGGCGGGCGGTTTTTCGTCGTAGGGTACAGCGTTCTTATTGACGATGATTCCCGCCGCATCAAGCGCGGCATCGGCCTCTTTCCCCGTGATCCCTTTGTTCGTGAGATTCAGGAGCATCAAATGGGTATCCGTTCCACCCGAGACGATCTTATAGCCACGATCAACAAACCCTTGGGCCAGTGCCCTGGCATTGGTCAAAACTTGCTGCTGATACCGTTTGAAAGACGGAGACAACGCTTCCTTAAAGGCCACCGCTTTGGCGGCAATCACGTGCATCAACGGCCCACCCTGCAGCCCGGGGAAGACCAGCTTGTCGACTGCCTTGGCATATTCAGCTCGACACATCGTGACACCGCCACGAGGGCCGCGCAGCGTCTTATGGGTCGTGGTCGTTACGAAGTCGGCATAGGGAACAGGATTGGGGTGCAGACCCGCTGCGATCAGCCCAGCAATATGCGCAATATCTACCAACAGATAGGCCCCGACCGATTTAGCAATCTGTTGGAATCGTGGAAAATCAAGAGTGCGCGCGTAAGCGCTGGCCCCGACAACGATCATACGGGGACGACATTCCTCCGCGACTTTTTGGACGGCATCATAATCGATCGTTTCCGTCTGACGATCAACGCCATAGGAGAAGACGCGGAACAGGATGCCGGAGAAGTTGACTTTACTGCCATGCGTGAGATGTCCGCCTTGAGCGAGATCCATCCCTAGAATGGTGTCTCCTGCCTTCAGCACCGATAAGTACGCCGCCATGTTGGCCTGCGAACCTGAATGAGGTTGCACATTGACGTGCTCCGCTCCGAAGATTTCCTTGCACCGCTGAATCGCCAAGTCCTCGACCGCATCAGCATGTTGGCATCCACCGTAGTACCGCTTGCCTGGGTACCCTTCCGCATATTTATTCGTGAGCAACGACCCTTGTGCCGCCAACACCGCCGGGCTGGCAAAATTTTCCGACGCGATCAGGAGCAGCTTCTCGCGCTGCCGAACTTCTTCCGCTTCAATTGCGGCGTAGACGTCGGGATCGGCCGTCTTCAGTGCATCCCATGAACCCATCGCATCGCTGCTCATCGTCTCCGTGCTCCAGATTCTATTTTTCCGCCGAGGCCTCTTCAGCCTCTTGCTTCTTCACGACGTGGACTTTCACGGTGGCCATCACATCCCGCGGCATCTTAATGGGCACGGCGACGGTCCCAAGCTCCTTGATAGGATGAGCGAGTTGGATCTTACGGCGATCCACGGTTACGCCTTGCGCGGCTAGCCCTTCTGCGATGTCTTTGGCGGTGACGGAACCAAACAATTTGTCGTCCTTACCCGCCTGCATCTCGATCGTCAGCGAAACCGCCGACACCTTCTTGGCATGGGCTTCGATTTCCAGCTTTTCCTTCTTGGCCTTCTCGGCTGCCACCCGTTTGACATGTTCAAACGCCTTGATGCTCCGGCTGTCGGCCTCCACAGCCTTACGACGCGGCAACAAATAGTTCCGTGCAAATCCATCCTTGACGTTGATGAGATCGCCGAGGTGTCCTACCCCTTCCAGGGTCTCTTGAAGAATGACTTTCATACCCCTACTCCTTCACATGATAAAGTAGCCGAGAATACTGACCCAACTGCAAAATGTCAATTCCGAAACCTTCCGGCTGATCCACAATAGGAATGTCCATTTATTTATCTGCTGAACGGCTCTCGTCACCCTTTTCCCTCGTCTAATGGTCATCCTAGCTCACCATGCTTGACGGTCAAGATTAGGTCCCGCCTCGTTTTTTCGTTCATAGAGGCATCCCGTGTACGCCCTGCTTATCCGTACTCAAGTAGGGATAGACCGGTCAGGATGGCTTTTCGTACTATCACGACCTACCCGAATTTTTCACATGGGTGGCTGGACCCAACAGACTATCCAGCAAGATCTAGAGAACAGAGTTGGGTTCATCATGAGACTTTGCTTCACTATTGCCACCCGATATCTTGCCGCTGTTTTTCTGATCACAACCGGCATCGCCACCTATAGCTGTACAGATACAGGATCGATCGACCCAGGTCCACAACTCGCCGGCCTATCGGTCCCCGGCACTTCACTCCAACCACCGTTCACCAAGGAAACAACCCATTACAACGTCGATCTACCCCTCACCACGGCAGCCATAACGGTCGTAGCCACGAAATCTGATCCTAGTGATGTGGTATCTGGCGCGATCACTCTCCCGGCAGGGCAAACGACAGGGCAGGCGGTCATTCCGTCACCCGGACCAGGGTCAAGCAAGGATGTCTCCCTGACCGTCACGTCTCCCGATGGAAGAGCGAAGGTCTACACCATTACGCTCAGGACAATAGCCGTTGGCGGAGACAACACCCTTCAGAGTTTGGCTGTGTCCTCAGGCATCTTGTCTCCTGCCTTTTCTGCAGGAACACAAGACTACAGAGTCGATGTAGACACCAACGTCACAGAAGTGACTGTTTCAGCGACCAAATCTGACGCCAATGCCGTGCTGTCGGGTGATGTGCCCGACCAAGGACAGGCGACCATCAAACTCGACGGTCCGGGAACCACCAAAGTTGTGTCCATTCTTGTTACTGCACCGGACGGAACCTCAAAAGCTTATTCCATCACCATCAATCGAGCAGCACCATCGAGCGATAGTAATTTGTCCGGCTTAACAGTGACTCCCGGCTCATTGGAGCCAGACTTTGATCCAGGAATCCTGAACTACACAGCTTCTGTCGCCAACGACGTAGACAGCGTGGTCATCTCCGCAACGAAGTCCGACCCGAATGCCGTGATGTCCTCGTCGGGTTCAGTGATCGCCTCGGCAGGGACCCCAACGGGACAACTGTCGGTTCGCGTGAGGGGAAGGCGCACCGAGATCGGTATCACGGTCATCGCACCGGACGGTCTGAGCACGAAGACTTATGGCCTTACCATAATTCGATCTCGCAGATAGATAGCATCACCTACTCGCCGTCCAACCGTTATGGAGTGGGACATTCCCGATCTCTCCCACAACCTACTCGACCCTACAATAAGAGGGGGGGTTGCTATTTGAAGGCTTATTCCTCTATGAGACTTGGGCGTTCACCTGATTCTCTCACTAGGCCCCTTACAGGGTAACATCGCATGGCTGTCCATATTCGCAGTCTGAATCACTCCCACAGCCTGCGCTATCCTCCAGTCTCGCTTGATAGCTCCGTCTACCGCCACGGGTGTGATCCTCCGGTGTGTATCCTTACAGCGTAGTCATTCCGTTCCTATTCCAGATCAACATGCCATCGCTCAGGGCATTCGTCCAGTCCTCGTGCGGCCCAACGATCCGCCCCGTTGTCATAAAGGAGTGGCCTCATGCGAAACATGAACTGTCTCTGCAGGGTGAACCGGTCGTCCACGTCTCGCCCTGCGAACTCTCTTCGCCGGTGGGGACTCGCCTTCATGGCCGTCCTCAGCGTATGGGTCGCTGGCTGCGCCAGCGTTCCGTTGGAGCCGGGGGCGGAGCGAGTGCAATTCATCGATGTCCGGAAAATGCCGGACCTCCAACCTGATTTCGAGTATGACAGCGTAGGCTCGGTGTCCGGGGAGGATGGAGCTGGCTGTGGCTTGTACGGACACCGGGGCGATCGGGACGACGTAGAGGTCCGGATCAAGAATGCGACGGCGCGCCTTGGCGGCGATACGGTCCTAATCACGTTCTGGCAGCTGCCGCATATGAAAACGGTCTGCTACGACAACGTGTATAAGATCGCCGGCACGGCGGCGAAGCGCTGGTGGCCATACTATACGGCACCACTGCCGACCCAAGTCGACCAGCGGAAGACGATTCCGGTGGAATATAGTAAGGCTTGGACGGCGTTGATCGACTACGTCTCGTCGAGTTTCTTCAAGATCAAGACCTATGAAAAAGATTCGGGTCTCCTGACGCTCGAGTTTGGCGAGCACGACATCCCGAAGTTCGTCGATTGCGGAACGTGGCAGCTCAAAACCCGTGACGGACAGCTCAAGCGTACGGCACCCTATGCCAAGGAATTTCAACAGCGACTGACGCTGAACGGCCAGGTCAATCTTCGCGCGAAGGCGGAGGAAGGCGGCAAAACCAGCGTATTCATCAACACGTTGTACCTGGTCAACATGAACACGACAAATGAAATGGGCCGGTCTCTCACGTATCGCTGGGAGTTCACGACGAACAAGGCGCATACGCTGGAGCTGGATACGGCGCCGGAATACGACACACCCCGGCGAACTTGCCAGCCGACCCACGAAGCGGAACGGCAGATACTGAAGGGGATCACGGCGATCGCGGAGTAGAACAACACGGCGAGGTCTGCATCGCAATTTAGGGCCGGATCGTGTGGTGCATGGCTCGCCGTCGTCGACATCGACCAGCTGGATGCTACGGCTGCACCGCGAGCCCTCATATCATTCACACCATGCGGTGTTTAGGAGGGAATTATCCCCGGCACACGACCCACCCAAAAAAAAGCTGCTACAGTTTTTCCCAGTTGGACCCTGGGTGTGGGCTGCCGACATTTGGACTCGGATTCTCGCCTACCCTTCCGGAACGACGGGATACCTGAAGCCAACGACGTGGTGATCATGTTATCTGGCTTGCTGAATCGCGGAGATCACCCACATGCCTTCTGAAGACTGTGTAAACGTCCACGTTTCCGTGGATTCCGTCGATTTCTTCTCACTGCCCTTCACCACGTACCCTGAGTCGCCAGGTTGTTTCGTGAGCGAGACATAATAGTTACGGGCACTCCATCGAAGTTTCGCTGATGCATGGCGTGTCTCCTGCGCGACCCATGCCTCCACAATCTCTGCACGGCCCAACACCACATCCTCCACCTGATGCCGAAGCTCTTGGCTTGTGTTATCGGCGAGGGCGGCGCTGAAATAATTCAGCATGTCCGGCGTCACGAACTGCCGCAATTCCTGCAGATCCGGCTTACTCCATGCTCGATACACGTCGGTCAGAAGTTGCTGAAACGCGGCCTTGTCGGCGGAAGTAATACTGTCAATCGACAAGTTCTGTCGGTCCCTGGAAGGGTGCTTGCTCAATGCTTCCTTGCTGGAGGAACCTTGTCCAATGGGTTCCGAAAAGTCTGGAAGAGAGGGCCGCTGTAGTTTGAGAAAGTAAAAGAGCGTCGCGGCAATAAGCACAACCAGGAGCAGCAGAACTCCGACAGGACCGAGACCTTCGCGCGGCCGTGCCGGAGCCGAGTTGTGCTCCGTCGTCTCGGCGTCAGTGGTCTGCGCCTCACTGGCTGCGACTTTGACACTGCTGTAGTCGGTCTCTGATCTGTGTTGTGCCTCGGCATTCGGCAGAGCAACAATGCCTAGGCCCACCACCATGACACAGGACAGCATAAGCCTTGTGATATTCACATCTTCCTCCTGCGGTAAGCTGTGCGGCCCCTAAGCTAGCGAATGCTCATACGCTCTGGCAACAACGATCTCTAAACTTGCGCTGCTGCCAAGAAATGGAGGGGAAAATGGAACAGGCTACGTTTCATTGCCGTTGAACCGGTTTACGGAATGATGTCTAACGTTCGCCCCACCTTGGCAAAGGCGGCGACGGCTCGTTCGAGCTGGGCCGTCGTATGCGCCGCCGACATTTGAGTGCGGATTCTCGCTTGCCCTTGCGGAACCACCGGATAACTGAAGCCCACGACGTAAACCCCTTCCTTCAGCAACGATTCTGCCATTGAAGTTGCAAGGGAAGCTTCACCCAACATCACGGGAATGATCGGATGTTCGCCCGGAACAAGTCGGAACCCGAGCTTGGTCAGCTCGTCCCGGAAAAAAACAGCATTCGCGCGAAGCTGCTTTCTGAGGTCGTCACCTTGCTCCACAAGATGGAGCGCAGCCAACGCACCGGCAGCAATAGGAGGAGGAACTGAATTCGAAAACAGATAGGGCCTCGATCGTTGGCGCAAGAGCTCAACCACCTCGGCTTTGCCGGAGGTGAATCCTCCGGTTGCGCCACCAAGCGTCTTCCCCAAAGTGCTCGTCACAATCTCGATGCGGTCGGCCACGCCGAAATGAGCCGGTGTCCCTCTCCCTTGAGGACCTAGCACGCCGGTAGCGTGGCTGTCATCGACCACCACCGCTGCATCGTATCGTTCTGCCATCTCAACAATTCGATCCAGCTTCGCAAGATCGCCATCCATGGAGAAAACCCCATCTGTCACGATCAGCCTCAGACGGCAGCCGCTCGCCTCCTTGAGTCGCACCTCAAGCTCAGCCATATCGGAATGGGCATATCGGAACCGCTTAGCCTTACAAAGTCTGATGCCGTCGATCAGACTCGCATGGTTCAAGGCATCGCTGATGACGGCGTCACCCTCATCCAGCAACACCTCGAACAATCCGCCATTCGCATCGAAGCAGGAACTGTAGAGGATGGTGTCCTCGGTACCGAGAAACCCACTGACGGCCTGTTCCAGCTGCTTGTGCAAATCTTGCGTGCCGCAAATGAAGCGAACAGAAGCCATGCCATAGCCGTGTGTTTTTAACCCCTGTTCCGCTGCCTGCACGATAGCAGGATGATTCGCGAGCCCCAGATAATTGTTCGCGCAGAGATTGAGCACCTGACCCTGCGGCACACGGATCTCAGCCCCTTGTGGGCCCATCAATCGACGCTCAGACTTGTAGATGCCTTTGGCGCGAATATCGCCGAGCTGGATTTCGAGAGCGTTTTTAAAGGACGAATAGGCCATGGCTTTCGTAAAACATGAAATGTGAAAAGCAAAAAGGCAGGAAGGTCAATATTGAGGAAACGTCATGCTACTACTTCTTACTTTTCACCTTTTACTTTTACTATTACCATCACGGAATCAGGACTACCTTCCCACAACGCCCTGACTGGATCAATTCGAACCCAACCGCAAACTCTTTCAGCGGCAACGAATGCGTGATGATCGGCCGAATGTCGAGACCTGCCTTGAAGAGACCTGCCAGGCGATACCACGTACTAAAGAGACGTCGTCCGGTGATTCCATAGACACGAATCCCTTTGAAAATGATTTCATTCG
Organism: Nitrospira sp.; assembly: GCA_036984345.1. GTDB lineage: Bacteria > Nitrospirota > Nitrospiria > Nitrospirales > Nitrospiraceae > Nitrospira_D. Next base: position 45,277 of record BQXA01000004.1, read on the forward strand.
GCAGATCGAATGGGACCGCACCGGTCGGAATGCCGAAGAGCGTCACCCGCCCCCCATTCTTCACCGCTTGGAAGACCTGATGCAACGCTGTGGGGTTTCCTGACATCTCCAGCGCGGCATCAACTCCTTCCCCAGCTGTAATATCGAGGATCTTTGCTGCAATCTGTTCAGGCGAGTCTACCTTGGCATTGAGTACATGGTCCACACCAACCTGTTTCGCCAATCCAAGGCGATAGTCACTCACATCTGAAGCGATAATCGTGGCCACACCGGCCGTTCGCGCCACAGCGGCGGCAAAGAGTCCCGTTGGCCCACAACCCGTAATCAGGACCGTCTGCCCGGTTAAGTCTTCAATCAGGGCCGCGTCAACGGCATTGCCAAGCGGTTCTTGCGCGCAGGCCAACTCCGGAGAAATCGAAGGATCCGTACGCCACAGGACACCTTCTGGAAGCACAACATACTGCGCGTACGATCCGTCCCGGTCGATCCCGAGAATCTTGTAGTTCTTGCACACATGAGCTTGGCCGGTGCGACATTGAAAGCAGGCCCCACAGGTCAAATGCGATTCGGCGGCGACATAGTCCCCAACTTTCACGAGAGAGACGTCCCGCCCCACCTCCACCACATGGCCGCACAGCTCGTGGCCGATGATGCGTGGTGGTTGCACACGTCGTTGCGCCCATTCATCCCACTGATAGATATGGACGTCGGTTCCACATAGCGAGGTCGCCGCCACCTTCACCACGGCGTCGTGCGGTCCAGGAGTTGGGTCCGCCCATTCGGTCAGGGTTAAGCCTGGTCCCGCAGTCGTTTTAACGAGGGCTTGCATCGATTCATTCTATACCAGGTTCGCTCATTGGACCCTATGTTTCAGCGAAAGAAACGGGTTGCGCCGAAATCCAGTGGTGGGTAGGATGCCCGCATAATGATTCATCGGATTGTGACAGGTCTCCTTGTGGTCGCTGGATTGTTGTGTGTGCCATCGTATCAAGGCCTGGCGCAGGCAAACAGGCCATCTGAGCCCCGTCCCGTCACACTTCCGGCTGTCTCCTCTGAGGAGCAATGGGCGACGTTCGATTTCGCAGGCTCGAACGGCTCCGGTAACCTCCAACTTGGTCAACCGATTGAGCTGTCGATTACTCTCGGCGGAATCTCATCGGGCCCCATGCCCTTTGTGGCCATCTGTGAATCGGCAGATTTTGAATCACAAATCGTACCCTTGAAACCTGATCCTCATTCACCCTTGATGAATGCAGTCGCAACCCTGATGCCCGTGCCGCACGATCGGCTGGCGCACGACCCACGGGTTTCTCGGCTCCATGTGACCTTCGCGAGATCAACCGACACGAAATTCGAACGGGTACTGACTCGGATTATCTATCTTACAACGAGTGACTCCAAGCCCGCTGGTGAGAGCCCCGCGTCGCTCACAACCCATCAAGCCCCTTCCGAAGACCCTTCAAGCGAAATTGATCTGGCCGCGGGCCAAGTCGGGCCTTTGCCTGGTGCGATTCCTCTGGTCAACGACGAAGTGGTAGAGGAAGACCTCCTACCGTCTCGCTCTGTACAACCGACCCTCACCTATTGGAGCCAAGTCCGTGACCTCCTAGACCGGAGCTGGAGCCATGCCATCGGGCACATGTCGACCTCCTTGTCTCTCCACACCGTGCACGTACAATTTCGGCTGTACCCTGGCGGACGTGCCCAGTTGCTGCAGATTACGGACGGATCGGGCGCCGCTGAGATTGACCAGGCCGGTATACAGGCGATTGCCGATGCGCAGCCATTCCCGCCCTTCCCTCGGGGCGTCGGAAGCGAGCCGACCGATATTCATGTGCAATTACAGACCGGCTCAAAATCCGGGGTACGGGACTTTCACACCGTGCCCCCTCAGCAACGTGGACGATCAGCCAGCACGCCGAACTACTGAACCGGCCCCTCATGTGGAGGATGTCATGCAAAAATCACATCGCATAGAGACGTGGTTGAGGTCGCGCTGGACATCGAGCATGGTGATGGTGAGTCTCTTCGCATGGTCCCCAATCGCAGCTGGAGCGGAAACGGCCCGCTGGACTATCGATCGGGACCACTCGGCGATCGAGTTTCGCGTCGCCCATATGGTAGTGTCCAAAACAGCGGGGCGCTTCACCGATTACCAGGGATTCATTGAGATGGACGCGGACACGAAGGCCTTGAAATCCGTTGAGGCCACGATCAAGGCAGGGTCCATTGATACCAATCATGACAAACGCGACGCGCACCTACGCAATGCCGATTTTTTGGATGTCGAACAGTTCCCAACGATGACGTACAAAATGTCGCAGTACCAGAAGCAAGGGGATACCTACACAATCATCGGCAACCTCACCCTGCGTGGAGTGACCAAACAGGTCACACTCAGTGCGACATTCAACGGCGTCACCAAGGATCCCTGGGGCAACACAAGAGCCGGGTTCAGCGCCGACGGCACCCTCAACCGCAAGGATTTCGGCATGGTATGGAACAACGTCCTTGATAGCGGCGGGCTCGTGGTGGGAGATGAGGTCCACATCCACTTGGACATCGAGTGCATTAAGGCCAAGACCGCCTCGTAGCCCACAGAGCTGCAACGCTGAAACAGCCGCACCATAAATATGGTGTCAATCAGATGAAGGCGATGGTCCTCGATAAGGCAGGCGCTGTCTCGAGCCATCCCTTGCACCTTCAAGATCAGCCCATTCCTACCCTCAAGCCTGGTCATGTCCTCGTGAAAATTCACGTGTGTGGCGTCTGTCGCACAGATCTCCATGTGGTGGAAGGGGAACTTCCCGACCCTGCACTGCCGCTGATCCCTGGTCATCAGGCTGTCGGCACGGTGGTGCAAGTTGGCCGAGAGGTTTCAGAGATCAAGGAAGGAGATCGCGTAGGGATTGCCTGGCTGCAAGACACATGTGGTCAATGCGAGTTCTGCACGAGTGCACGGGAAAATCTCTGTTTGAACGCCAAGTTCACCGGCTATCAGGTCAACGGCGGATATGCCGAATATGCCGTCGTGCCTGCTCGATTCGCCTACTCTATCCCCTCGACCTTTTCGGATGATGAAGCCGCGCCCTTACTCTGTGCAGGAATCATCGGCTATCGAGCGTTACGATTAAGCAGCATCAAGCCTGGTCAGCGCCTCGGGTTGTATGGCTTCGGCGCATCGGCTCACATCGCCATCCAGATCGCACGCCATTGGGGTTGTGAGGTGTATGTCAGTTCGCTCAAACACGAGCATCAAGAATTAGCCAGACAATTGGGAGCGGTCTGGGTCGGCGGGGCGACGGAGATGCCACCCGATAAACTGCAGGGGTCGATTATTTTTGCTCCAGCTGGGGAGCTCGTGCCTCCGGCACTGCGCGCGCTCGACCGAGGCGGAACACTGGCCTTGGCGGGTATCCACATGTCGCCCATTCCTTCATTGGACTACGACCGTGACGTGTTTGGCGAACGAGTCATCCGCAGCGTGACCGCCAACACCAGGCAAGACGGAATCGATCTCCTACACGAAGCATCTGTGATCCCGATCAAACCACACACGGTCCGCTTTCCACTTGAGGAGGCAAACCGCGCATTACGCGAATTGAAAGCGGGGAGTTTTCAAGGCGCTGCGGTGCTGACGATGTGAATCAGGACGTGCAATAACTGACTGGTCTTCGCACCCGCCTTCAGTGTGCTTTTGCTTTCTTCAGCCATGAATTTACGTTCCGTCCCCTCAGAAAACGGGGACGCTCATGGCAAAATTGATCCCGCTATCCGGAGACGGGAACAAAATTGTGTAGAGAAAATTTTACTCGCAGCACAAACTCTGCTATATCACACATACACAATCACCATTTTTTAAAATCGAAGGGAGGTGGAGTACTCATGGCAACGAAGAAAGCAGCAAAGAAGCCGGCCAAGAAGGCCGCGGCCAAGAAGCCAGCCAAGAAGAAGAAGTAGTCGTCGTATTGTGAGGAGGCGTCGTCCAGATCGCCTCCTCACCATCCTGCACTCTCGATCGTCCTCACCCCCGCACCACATTGCACAAATCGTTGCCCAAACGAACGCTCCTTCGGCAACGCGTCCGAGAGACTTGTCCCAGACAGAATTCACAACTACCGACGAGAGCTTCCGCTCACTGACCAGCCCTCCAACGGGATAAAATCGGCAAAGGTGCTCAGGTGCAACCGGATTCACTGCGGAAGAGAGCCACATGAGATGAGGAATTCAGAAAACGACGACGGAACTGCCGGTAGGCTGAGCACACCACAAGCAAGCAGCGGGCAGAAAAAGAAAGGGGAGGTGATCACCACATCACCCCCCCCAGTTCCTTCGCACCAGGAGAGACTCCTTGGCATGAAGAAAGCAGCTCCCGAATCCTAGCATGAACCTCCCCCTAGAAAACAGAATAAAGAAATTAATATAATCAACAGCTTGAGAAATTCTCCCCGGCGATGCGAACCGGAGGGGGCCTAGGCGAGGATCATGATTAAGCGAGCTAGTGCCCGGTTGAGGCGCAAGAACCGAACGTTGGCTACCCCCTGGGTTCTAGACTTCCAGTAACAGCTCCTCCTACACAATCGTGGGATACCCGGATATATTCCCTGGCAAGCTTCTGAACCCCTTGCAACGTCTGGCTGAAACACCCATGCAAACCTTATCGCTTTCGGTTGAGCATACTCGCTGCCTGCTCTGACACTTCTTTCACCAAGATTCCCATCTTGGGATGCGACGGTTCACAATCAACCGGCCAATCATGGTGCCGCAGCCGCTCGCTCGTGGTGGGACCGATCGAAGCAATGACCATCTTCTTCAATGCCGTGCGAAAGGCCTCCACCCGTCCCCGTCCATCCTGTTCCAAGACATGCATGACGTGGTCCACCTGAGCCGCATTGGTGATCAGGATTACATCAATACGCCCCGCTGTAATCTGGTCGAGCATATGACGTATGGAACTCAGGTCTTCTGGTAGAGCCCATTTGTAGATCGGAACCGGAAACACGTGCGCACCTCGCTGCTCCAATGCGTGCACAAGGTCTGGGTTAGAGACTCCGTATTCCTGTACAGCAACTCGCAGGTCTTTCACAGACCGATGTTGATCCAGCACGGCAATCACATCTGTCCAAATATTGGGCTCCGGGGCCGTGAGCGTCGCGTGAAGACCGACAGCTTTGAGAGCTGCAACCGATTTGGGGCCACGTGCCACAAGGGTCGTCAGTTGGAGAGCCGTCATGATTGATGGCCATGAGAAACGCGTCTTGAGCAGATCGAACAATGTTGTTGTCCCGACACCGGTCAGAAGGATCAGCAGGTCGACGCGGCCGGCCATGAGCCGTACCCCGAACTCGTGCACGACTGGATTGTCTTGGAGTGGGACCTCTCGCAGAATCGGAGCAACCAGTGGCCGCCCGCCGTAGCGTTCGATCAGACGGGTGATCTCAGTGGCCATCCGACTTTCGAACGCAGCTATGGTCATGCCGTTGAATGCCATGGAGGTTATGATCGTACCATAGCTGAAGAACCCTAACCGTCCGAGCGCATTTATCATTGACGGCTTAGCGGTCGTCTCCCTACTATACAGACTTCGCTCTGACTTACTCACTCGTTGCACCGACATGGCCACTCCACTCCATCGAGGCCTTCGCCACCTAGCACTGCGCGTGATGGACCTCCCTCGCTCGCGCCGATTTTATGAGGAGCTCCTCGGCTTTCATCCTGTATGGGAACCGGATCCGGACAATGTGTATTTCAGCTCTGGGAATGACAACTTGGCCCTTCATCAGATCTCCAAGACCGAACGAGCTTCCTACGATCCCTCGAAGACCCAACTGCTTGATCATCTCGGAGTGATCTTGGAGAGCCCACAGGCAGTCGATCAGATGTACCAGAGCATCGCGCCCAGGATTGAGACAATGGGTGGACGCATCGCCAAGGAACCGAAGCAGCACCGTGACGGCAGTTATTCATTCTATTTTTCCGACCCCGACGGCAACATGATCCAGGCCTTGTACGAACCGACAATCAGCGCACTACGGTTCACCGCCAACCCATAAGCCCGATGTGGACCGCTATTCCGCACAACCACTACGTAGGTCTCGTCCCCTGGTGTTGGGTCCAATTGGAGAGTGCGGCGCCTCCTGGCCCATTTCCGTTCATCGGTGGCGTCGCCCCTGAAGTCGTTGCCAGTCTCCATGAGGCCCATAGCCTTATGGCAAGTGCCATCGATACGGCGATCAGCGATGTCTTCTCAAAACGGGCGCCGCTCGATGATCCTGATCGCAGACAACGGCTGGAAGATGCCTACGCTGAACTGGTCAATGCACGTCCCTATCTTAAACAGCACATTCACTGCGGTCGTCGGCCAGAGGGGACATACCATTGGGATTACCCGATCGACCCGACCAAATCGGCCACCGTCACCAATGGTGGCCTTCGCATTTTTCATGCGGTCAACCGACAAGCGCTGCCAATAGGCTTCAATGACCGTCGCCTCAGCCCATCTGTAGGGAAACTCCTCGGCTTACTCGACGGCACTCATACGGCCGATGCGCTACGATCCGCCATCGCCGCTATGCCTCGCGATGCGCAAGGCCTACTCATGAAATTGCTCGAAACACTGCAGCAGTATGGATGCCTGGCCACTTCGCCTTCAGCGTTGGTCCGTCGACATTGGTTCGAGGTCGTCCAGGATCAGGACACAGTCCATCTGGGACACGCGGCTTTGCTCTATCGACAACGTGAGTCTGTCTTCTTATTCGATCCATGGCTGCTGCCCTGGTTTGCCGAATCACCGTTGCCGTCGCTCTGGGGTCCGCTGTTACCGAAGCCTGCCGCCATATTTCTCACGCACGATCACGACGATCACGTCGACCCTCGCACCTTGCTCCATTTACCAAAGGACACCCCGATCATTGTTCCCAGTCGACGAAACCGAAAGCAGTTGTACTTTGATTATCGAGCCCTGCTCACAGAATTGGGGTTTGACCAAGTCGTGGAACTAGGCCATGGCGAAAGTTGGGCCTTTGAAGGTGGCGCAGTCGTCTCGGTCCCGTTCTATGGAGAAGATCCGTGCGACTTAGAAATGCCGAGAAACTGCTACCTGATTTCTGATCGTGGGTACAATGTTCTCGTTCATACCGATAGCGGTCCGACGAACAGCGGACGATCGGCGCTCAAGGACCATGTCATTCATCGACTCGTTGAACAGTATGGGGCGATTTCCCTCGTGCTCGCCTCGCAGCAGCAACTGCTGGAAATCAGAAGCCATGCGGCTCACGCACCGCTGTCCCACCCCGGGAAATGGTTGGATGTCGGCGAGAACGGCTACCTCACCAACGGCTACCTTGCCGAACTCTGTGCCGCCGCCCATGCGCGAATGTTTGTTTCCTATGCGACCGGAGGCGCGGACTGGTATCCGGATCACCTGTCCTTCATGTTCAGCCACCGCAATCCTGCCAGAACCGCACTCCTGACGGCTCACTGGGAAGATCCCCAGAAATTGAAAGGCCTTCTTGATTCTCAAGAATGTCGCTATCATCGTGCCCATGCCCTCGATCTCTATCGGGCAACGAGTCAAAGCGAGATTCACGTCATCTCATCGGCGGATGCCCTCGCTCCGCTCAATCTGTATTGTCTCGACCATGGCAACCCGCCATTCATGAAGTATGAAAAACAGCACTAAGCTTTCATCATTGCAGGAGAATCGTACATGAGCAACCAACAACCAGCTATTCTGGTCACGGGAGTCGCCGGATTCATAGGATTTCACGTGGCCAATCGTCTGCTGGACAGAGGCGAACACGTTATCGGTCTCGATAACATCAATGATTACTACGACGTCCGGCTAAAAGAAGCTCGCCTCGCCCAATTGAAGGCACGCGAGCGATTCACCTTCGTCAAACTGGATCTTGTTGACCGACAGGGCATGCGCAACCTCTTCACCGACAACACGATACGACGAGTCGTGCATCTCGCCGCTCAAGCCGGTGTGCGCTATTCACTCGTGAACCCTCATGCCTACACCGAGAGCAACATCGAAGGGTTTATGAATATTCTCGAAGGCTGTCGACACGCTAGGATCGACCACCTCGTCTACGCGTCCTCCAGCTCCGTGTATGGCGGCAACACGCACATGCCGTTTTCTATTCATGATAACGTCGACCATCCGGTGTCGCTCTATGCCGCCAGTAAGAAAGCGAACGAACTGATGGCACACTGCTATGCGCATCTCTATCGGCTGCCTTGCACCGGTCTTCGATTCTTTACCGTCTATGGTCCTTGGGGACGGCCCGATATGGCCCTCTTCATCTTTACCAAAGCGATCTTGGAAGGCAGACCGATCGATGTGTTCAACCAGGGGAAGATGCAGCGCGATTTTACCTATGTAGACGACATCGTCGACGGTGTCATCCGGACGCTTGATCATCCAGCGACGGTGAACGCAGCATGGTCAGGAGAGAAGCCGGATCCAGGAACGAGCTCGGCGCCAGCCAGAATCTACAATATCGGCAATCACCGGCCGGTTGAACTGCTGCATTTCATCGAGGTGCTGGAGAAGGCATTGGGGAAGAAAGCTGAAAAGAGGCTGTTGCCGTTGCAACCGGGAGACGTTCCAGCGACGTACGCCGATATCGACGATCTCACCACCGATGTCGGCTTCAAACCGACCACCCCAATCGAAGTGGGAATTCCTCGATTTGTGGAGTGGTATCGGGAGTTCTATCGAACCTGACGTAGCCAATCGGCGCTTAATAACATCCGATTGGCACAAATCCCGTCCCGAACAGTCTCGACAGGGCAATATAGCGGGCATTATCGTAAAATGAGTAGCTTGGCCCGCGCTGATTGCGCCCGGTAATATCTCCTCCATAGGACGGATCAGACCCAAAGAAAAATCCTCCCCGCGTCTTCTGTACCAGATGCATCCATTCTGAATAGAGCGCACAGACTTCCTGCTGAACAGAGCCGGATGATGCAATGCCTGCATGCCAGTCACGCGCCCAGTCCGGCACCTGATGTATGATCATCTCAGACGCATGATCCTGGCGAGGGGACACCTCATAGTGGGAGGCGCCGGTGATCAAAGTTCGTGGAGCAGTGGGCATAGTCTCTAAATCGGGTACGACGGAAATCGGCTTGAGTGCCAATGCAGAACATCCATCTTTCCCTTTGTTGGTATACAGATAGCTACCGTCTGTTTGTGGGCACTCCCAGGTCGTCGCGCTTCCGGAGGTCGAATCATCGAAGGCTGCGGCACCAGAGGCAACTGCGAAGATGACTGCCGAGAGACACAATGAATGGTACAGTCGCATGTGGCACCTCCAGATCCCGAAGCACATGTCGTGGTTGCCGAGTCTATGGTGCCCACACCCTACGGAATGCCCTCTTTTTTCGTCTATGCCTCTTTGGAGGGGGAAACTCAAGCTGGAGCGGCGTTTTCCGTCCTGTCTTTTGTCTTCTACGCCTACCCATGCTTCGTTGTTGCCAACGGAACAGCGTCAAGGCTAGAAGAATTCCCCTCTCTTCACACGCATTTCACACCCATATATCCAGCTTTGCCTTGTCCCACATGGCGCGCTCAGGTATCCTGCGTATCACTTCCGTGATAGCTGATCGATCGTGTGCGTATTCCGGTTGGAACGATGTTGCGGAAGAACCATCAATCGGCAGAATCGTTGAGTTACCACAAGTGAGATGAACCAGTAAGATGACCGACTACGGTGTCCTCGGAAATTTACTCCTCATTTACACGGTCTCGATCGCCGTGGTGTTCCTCTTCCACCAATTTCGGCTGCCATCGATCGCCGGATTTCTCGTCGCAGGAGCGTTGATCGGCCCACATGGGCTGAACCTTATTTCCGATATCGAGACGGTACAGGTCTTGGCGGAAATCGGGATCGTCTTGCTGCTCTTCACGATCGGCATTGAATTCTCATTGAAACATTTGGCCTCGCTTCGCCGACTCCTCCTCATCGCGGCTCCGATTCAAGTCGGAGGCGTCATCGCCATTGCGTTGGCAGGAGGATTGTTGGTTGGCTTGCCGGCGCCGCAGGCCATTTTCTGGGGGTTCCTCCTGTCACTCAGCAGCACCGCCATTGTGCTGAAAGCGCTGGCGGCCAGTGGTGACAGCGACTCACCGCATGGACGGGCCACGATCGGTATTCTCGTGTTCCAGGACTTAGCCGTGGTCCCCATGATCTTGCTCACACCCATTCTGGCCAGCCCAAGCGACGGTGCACTGAACTCTGTGTTGTTTACGTTGGGCAAGTCCATCGTGGTGGTCGGTTGTATCGTAGCAGGCGCATGGTTCGCAGTTCCAAAACTTCTGGAACACATTGTTCGTAGCAGAAGCCGAGAACTATTTCTCCTAACTGTCATCGTCATGTGCCTCGGAATCGCCTGGTTGACCTCACTCGGAGGCCTCTCCCTGGCCTTGGGTGCCTTCATCGCCGGACTCGTCATTTCGGAGTCTGAGTACAGCCATCAAGCCATTGCCGAAGTTCTTCCCTTTCGGGACAGCTTCAATAGCCTATTTTTCGTCTCCATCGGGATCCTGATGGACTGGCGCATCTTGCTTGAATACCCCATGTTGGTCATCGGCCTCTTGATTTTCGTCCTTCTTGTGAAGTTCGTCACCGGAGCGGCAGCTGTGTTGGCTGTATCTATGCCGCCTCGCGCCGCCGTGATGACCGGAATCGCTCTGGCACAGGTTGGTGAATTCAGCTTTATCCTGGCACAGGTGGGACAAGACGACAATCTCCTCTCGGGGGCACCCTATCAGATTTTTCTGGCCGTCTCGGTCTGCTCGATGATTATCACGCCGTTCCTGATGCAACTATCGCCGCATATCGGTCGCCGGGTCGAGGCCATCCAGCGACTTCGTCACTGGTTTCCCAGACAGACCGCGGCCCATGTATTGGAAACGGAAGGGCGGCATCTCCGGATCAAGGACCATGTCATCATCGTGGGATACGGATTAAACGGGCGGAATCTGGCTCGAGTATTGGGCGAGACGGAAGTCCCTTATATTGCATTGGATTTGGACGGGGATACTGTCCGCCGAGAGGCGGCACACGGACTCCCACTGTACTATGGAGATGCCACAAATCCAAATGTCTTACGGCACGTGAAGATCGAAAATGCGCGGGTACTAGTCGTCGCGATTTCCGACCCCTTCATGGCTCGCCGGGCCGTACAGGTCGCCCGAAGCTTGAACCCCAAGATTCATATCGTCGTGCGAACCCGCTACTTGCGCGAGTTGGAAGAACTCCACCAACTGGGAGCCGATGATGTGGTACCTGAAGAATTTGAGACATCCATCGAGATCTTCGCGCTCGTGCTGCGTACCTACAACATGCCGCAAGACTTCGTCATGCGGAAGGCCGAGCAGGTCCGTCGAGAGGGGTACGCTCTCCTCCGACGAAGCGAACTGCCCGAGCTGGCACACCACCTTCGCGGTGGCACTCTGACTGATGTGGAAGTCGAAACCTGCAGGATCGAGGAGCATTCCCCGGCGGTCGGCCAGACACTTCTCCAACTCGCACTACGACCAAAAACCGGTGCCTCCATCATCGCATTGACCAGAGGCGGTGTCACCGAATCCAACCCATCGGAGAAAACCAGGCTCTTTGCAGGGGATATCGTGGTACTGCTCGGATCGCGCGATGAGATCCAGAGGGCAATGGGGTTCATCCTGGCTAGTGAACCGGAAACCTAGCGTACGAGTCAGCTCCGCCACCGAAGCGTCACTCGTTCCTTGAGCGGATGCTCGAAAGGTCGCCCTGTCTGAACCGACTCGAGATGGGCAGCCTTGAGCTTGTAGTACCATTTGGCCGGCATGTCGGCATCGCCAAGGAACATTGACGACGGTTTGTGACGGAGGCCCACCGCAAGGTGCTTCATCGCGCGTTCATCCTGCCCCAGAAACATTTTCGTCAACGTCCGAAAGATCAAATTTCCAAACGGCAACCAATGTAGGCCGCGCCAATAGGCTGAAAAATCGATCCGACACTCCATCTCTGACACGGGGGTTGCCATCAACCGATTGGCCAGCCATGCGGTTCCACACTGCATAAGCTCAACCCGTTGATTCGGCAGTACGAAATCGATGGTCGTGCTGAGCGGTCCTCCGTAGATCCGTTCCATCCAATGAAACGGACCGCTGTTCTTGGCCGGCCGATGAGCGGTCATCCGAAAACCGTTCGGAATCGGCTCGAAAATTTTGGTCTTCTCGTGCATTCGAGCATCACTGCGCCACCAGGAATGGACATACGGCCCGTGAACTGGGTCGATCAGACCGATGACGCCGTCGTCAGCCGTGCAGGTGTAGGTCAACGAAATGTGGAACGTTTGCCGAGGTTCAGAGGGAAGCGGCATGCGTGGAACCGGCGGCAAGGGATCGAGGTTTCCGCGTTCATCGGCGAGATACACCCAAATCATCCCATCGGTTTCTTCCGCCGGATACGTGGCAATGCCGATCTTATCGGTCTTCAGAATGGGTTCATCTGGAAGAGCCGGAATGCGCTGACAACGCCCTTTTGTATCGAATTGCCAACCATGATATGGGCATTCCACTCGCTCACCGTCGAATCGGCCGAACGACAAGGGCATCCCCCGATGAGGGCAGATATCACGCATGGCTGATAGCATGCCGGTCCGATCACGGCACAGCACGATCGGTAATCCCAACATCTGAAGTGCCTTCATCGTCCCTGAACGCAAGGTATGACTCGGCATAGCCGGATACCAAAATCCAAAGAGAGGAGCACTCCGCGAAACCGTGCTTTCACCTGATGGCTGTTCGATCATTCGCAAGGTAGGAGACTCAGTCGCTAGGCATCATGGTAATGGACAGGACTATACTGGGGGTAAAGGACTAGGTCAGGCAATGGGCAAAGGACGCATAGTTGCCCTGTTCCTTGACACCCCAAACAATCACATACTATTCTTCTTATAGCGAACATTTCGAGCCTTTCGAAGGTTCTGATCGATAGAAGAGGTGACGTGATGATAGCGACACAAATTGAACCAACGGCAACATTGGCACAGCTACAGGAATCGAAGCCGGAGAGTGTCACGATCGTGTTGCTGAGCGGTGATCTCGATCGCGCGATGGCCGCGTTTATTATCGCGACAGGTGCCGCCGCCATGGGCATGCGCGTGACGGTGTTTTTTACATTTTGGGGACTGAATGCCATCCGAAGAAGGGGAGCAACCAGTTCCGCAAAAGATTGGCTCCGACGGATGTTTGGTCTGCTCAACAAGGGCGGTGCCGATACGCTCCCCCTCTCCCGCTTCCATTTTGGGGGGATCGGCACCAAGATGATGCAGAAAGTCATGAAGCAAAATAGGATGCCGGGAGTTCCGGAGTTGATGCAGACGGCCCTCGATCTAGGAGTGAGGTTTATCGCCTGTACCACAACGATGGGTCTTATGGGTATCACCAAAGACACACTGGTTGACGGCATCGATCAGTTCGCTGGCGTGACGACCTATTTGGCGGAAGCCAAGCAAGGCAGCGTCAATCTATTTATCTGAACCGTCAACTGAAGCGAGAGGGCGTTGATGATGCAAGCCGATGTCAAACTCGATACCTTGGGGTACTTCTGTCCGATGCCGATCATCCTGACGTCCAAAAAAATAAAAGAGTTGGCATTGGGGCAAGTCTTAGAAGTCGTCTCGGATGATGAGGGCATCAAGAAAGACATGCCCGCCTGGTGTGAGACCACTGGCCATCAAATGATGGGCTTGGAAGAGGAGCAGGCGAAGTCGGGGCGGATCTACAAGGCTTTTGTCAAGAAAACCAAATAGTCTGATCTTTCAAGACTCGAAGAGCACGAAAGCCGGAGGGACGATGGTTAGTCCTCCGGCTTTTTGTGTGGACTCATGACGGTGATATGAAGCAACTCGTCGAGTGCGTTCCTAACTTTAGTGAAGGCCGGAATCAAACGACGATTCAGGCGCTGGTTGGTGCCGTGACATCGACCGAAGGTGTCGTGCTGCTGGACCACTCAATGGACACGGATCACCATCGAGCCGTGTTGACGTTCTGCGGAGCTCCTGCGGTCATGGTCGAGGCCGCTTTTCGTGCGATTCGAGTCGCCACCGATCTGATTGATCTGCGTACCCATGGCGGTGTCCATCCTCGCATCGGAGCGACGGACGTGGTGCCGTTCATACCGATCAAAGGCACAACAATGCAAGACTGCGTTCAGCTCGCCAAACAACTGGGAGATCGAGTTGGACGCGAGCTCCAGATCCCGGTCTTCTTATACGAGCGCGCGGCAGCTCACATCGACCATGCCCCGCTGGAGGCCGTTCGACGAGGAGGGCTTGAAGGCTTAGCCTTCCGCATGACTTCCGATCCCGATTGGACGCCGGACTTCGGCCCAGCTCGACTTCATCAGAGTGCGGGAGCGATCGCGATCGGCGCACGCCCTCCCCTCATCGCCTATAATGTGAACCTTCACTCAACGGACGTTGCGGTTGCTCGGTCGATCGCGAGGAGTATCCGCTATTCAAGCGGAGGGTTACCCTATCTCAAAGCAATCGGAGTGGAATTACCCAGCCGTGGCATGGTCCAGATCGCGATGAATTTGACTGATTACCAGGTCACTCCGATCCACACCGCTCTTCAGTCGGTTAAGACTGAAGCCGCAACGCATGGAATCGAGGTGGCTGGAAGTGAACTGATCGGCCTGGTGCCACAGGCGGCATTGGACCAAGCTGCTGCTACTTCGTTGGAGCTCAATCGATTCGATTCCGGTCAGGTACTCGAAACCCGGATAGCCGAAGCTCTGCAGAGTAGGAACGAGACGGACGAGACCGTATCGGACTTTCTCGCTACGGTAGCAGAGGCCACGCCTACACGAGCGGGTGGCAGTGTGACGGCGCTCGTTGGTGCCTTGGCGGCTTCTCTTGGAGTGATGGGAGCACGTCTTGGTCGCCACATGGATACCGAACAACGCCTGCTTTTCTTGAGCCAACGGCTTCATCAACTTGTTCAAGAAGATACCGCGGCTTATGAAGAGTTAATGAATGCTTACAAGATCCCTAAGCAACACCCAGATCGTCCGATGGCGGTTTCGACAGCTCTCCATAAAGCTACAGAAGTACCTCTAGAGATTGCTGAACTCTCTTGTGAGGTGGGAAGGTCTATTCATTCCGCCCTTCCCTCAGCAAAACTAGCCGTTCATTCGGATCTTACGGTAGGCATGACGATGGCGATAGCGGCGGTTCATGCGGCACTCCACACCGTCAGCGTCAACCTTAAATTGCAATTAAATCAACACCTTATCGATTCACTGCGGCCCAGGATCAAGCAATCAGAGCAAAACCTTGAGGAACTAAAAAGGTTATGTTAGACTCCGACGCCGAATTCGTGGAAACCCTAAGCAGCAGGCTAACCTGGCCTGAGAAAGTCGAAAGTCACGCGAATGGAAATCAAGGTTTTTAACAATAACGTCGAAAAAGCCCTGAAGGTCGCGAAAAAGAAGTTGGCGGGAGAAGGGCTATTCCGTGAGCTCAAGCGCCGTCGTTTCTATGAGAAGCCCAGTGTCAGGAAGAAAGCCAAACAGCGTGAGGCACAGAGGCGTCGTCAAAAATGGCTTTCCAAGCGAAGACCTGACTAGCCCTATCCCAACCGTGTTCGTATCCCCCTCGGTCATCCTGCTTCTTGTTTTGATCTAAGTCTGATGCGCCGGGATGACATCCATGAGGCGATCCGACTTGTGAGACAAGAGGTCCGCCGATGGCAAGAACCGGTCCTCGGCGTCGTCGCCAAGCAATCCAACCGAGATCCGTTTCTGATCCTCATCTCCTGTCTCCTGAGCCTTCGCACGAAAGACAAGACCACTAGGGAAGCGAGTGATCGGCTGTTTGCCCTGGCACACACACCGACATCAATACTGAAGCTGCCCCTGAACAAGATCGAACAGGCGATCTATCCGGTCGGATTCTATCGAACGAAGGCCAAATCAATTCATCAGATTTGCCATCAGCTGATCGATGAATACGGAGGCAGGGTCCCGGACTCCATCGACGAACTGGTAACCCTCCCAGGAGTTGGACGAAAGACCGCCAATCTGGTCGTCACCGTCGGATTTCAAAAGCCTGGAATTTGCGTCGATGTGCATGTCCATCGCATCAGTAACCGGTGGGGCTATATCAAAACGAAAACTCCTGAAGAATCGGAACAGGCCCTCAGACGTAAGCTCCCCAAAGAGTACTGGATCACCTACAACGATCTCCTCGTCCCCTATGGACAGAATCTCTGCTTTCCGGTTTCTCCGCTCTGCAGCCGATGCACGTTGAGCAGGCTGTGTGATCGAGTAGGAGTCACAAAGTCACGTTAAGCGTGAACGGTGAAACGCGAGAGGATACCGAACCGGGAACCTACTTCTCTCACCGTTTACGTTTTACTTTCCACATCCCTCAGATGAATAGTTTTGTTTCTGCCTCGGCAGTCAGCGAAAGGATGGCCGGTAGCCCCATTATCTCATCGACATTTTTTTCGACCGCGGCCGTATCCACCCCCATATACTCCAACCCCGCACTGCAGGCGATGAGCCGGAGCCTTCCGACCTGCTTGGCATCCTGAAACATTTCGGAAATCCTCGGCACCTTCTTCTCTTTGAGCAACCGAGTTACCTCCTCGGCTGATCCCGCATATTCCGGTGGGAAATCAATCTGATCGATCTTGCCTTCGGCAAGTTTTTTGATCGTCCAGAACAACAAGACCACGATCACGTCCTTACCCATCGCCGCAGCCGTCATGCCAAGTGTCGCAACTTGGTGCAGCTTGTCATACGTCGCATTGTGAGCAAAAATGACGAATTTCCGTGTGGTCGACATGGCCAGTTCTTCCGCACTCAGGCTTTCAGGTTGTTTGTATAATCGGCAGTGGCCGGACTAATCTCCCTTAGAGACTCACATGGCGACTCCAGGCCCGGTAATTATAGCGGGCACACCGAACCGCGTAAACACGAGACTTTCCATCTGCTTCGCCTTGAGAGGCGGGCAGGCGCATGCTAGGATGCCGCCTGATGGATTGGCTACTGACCACGGTTCAACAGTACGTCTCAACTGAAACCCTGGTGACCCTAACGGCGCTTTCGATCATCTTCTTTGTCGGATCGCTGATCGCCATCCCGTTCATCCTCGTTCGGCTTCCAACAGATTTTTTCGACACTCGGGTTCCGCGCCGCTGGATGGAAAATCACCACCCAGTGCTTCGACTATTCGGTCACGTCGCGAAGAATGTGGTTGGAGCCACCTTTCTGTTCGCCGGATTCCTCATGTTATTCTTGCCGGGCCAAGGCATTCTTACGATGTTGATCGGTGTGACCATGTTGGATTTTCCCGGCAAGCGAAGGCTAGAGGCGAGGATGATCGGCCAACCGGCTGTGCTGAACACCATCAACAATATGCGCCAGAAGTTCGGCAAGCCACCGCTCACCATTGCGCCACAACTGTGAACGTACAAACCATTCGTGCTCCCCGATCACGCCTCAATAGTCGTCAAAGCGTATGTCTGAACATTCACCAACTCTGAGGAAAGCCTCCCTCCATGTCTGATGCAATCGAGTCAAGGAAAACTCTCTACCTGATCGACGGCAGCGCATATATTTATCGAGCCTTCTTCGCCCTGCCGGCCCTGAACAATTCAAAAGGCCTCCAGACCAACGCCATCTACGGATTCATGACTACCCTCCTCAAGATTATTCGCGAACACAAGCCGGATGGTCTTGCGGTGGCCTTTGACGAAAAGGGCCCGACAATCCGACATGAGGAATTCAAAGAATATAAAGCACAGCGACCACCGATGCCGGACGGCATGCAAGCGCAGATCCCGTACATCCATCGGGTAGTGGAGGCGTTGAACATTCCCGCCGTGAAGCAGGCCGGATATGAAGCGGACGATCTGATCGGCACGTTGGCCCGGCAGGCAGAACAAGCCGGCTACGACGTTGTGATTGTCACCGGCGATAAGGACATGCTGCAGTTACTGACCCCGCATGTTCGCATCTACGATCCGGTCAAAGACAAGTGGTCAGGCGAGCCGGAATGCGTCGCGAAGTTCGGTGTCGAGCCTGGACGCGTGGTTGAAGTTATGGGGCTGATGGGAGATGCCAGCGACAATATTCCCGGCGTGAAAGGCATCGGAGAGAAAACCGCCATCAAGCTAGTCACGCAGTTCGGAACGATCGACGAGCTACTGCGTCGGCTCGACGAGGTCGCACCCGCTCGAATCAAGACGCTCCTCACCGACCAGGCAGAAACTGCGCGGCTCAGCCGGAAACTGGCAACGATCGATACACAGAGCCCTGTTGAATTTCATCCGGACTCTTATCGAATCCAACCGCCACATGACGCGCACTTGACCGAGCTGCTGCGGGAGCTCGAATTCACATCGCTGCTTAAGAGCCTACAATCATCGCCGAAGCAATCAGACTCGAAGACACAGGCCAACATCATCGAAGACGAAGTAGCGGCCCAACGATTCATCAGTGGTTTGCCGGAAAAGACGCCGCTCGGCGTGCACTGTTTGTTGGCCGGCCAACCAGGCGTCCACACAGACGTACTCGGCCTGGCCCTCTCCACCGAAGGTCAAACGGCCTTTATTCCGATCGACGTGCACACCTTCATGCGACCGATCCTCCCACTCCTACACGACACACACCGGACCAAAGTCGTGCACGATCTCAAAGGTACCCTGCTGGCCTTCCATCGCATCGGCGTCAACCTGGCCCCGCCCTACATGGACACGATGGTTGGAGACTATTTGCTGAATCCGAATCGCCGGGACCATAGCCTCGAGACAATTGCCGTAGAACGGTTGGGGGAACGATTGAGTTCACGAAGCCATGAACAGGCCCGGACACGGTCACTCTTCGAGGTTGATACCGGCTCACGTGAAACGGCAGCAACCGCGGCAAGTACCTTACCGAAGCTCGGCTTGATCCTGACAGAGCAGTTGAAAGAGCAAGGGAGCTTGAAGCTGTTCACCGACGTGGAGATGCCGCTTGTACCGATCTTGGCTGACATCGAGCGGAATGGGTTCCTCCTGGATGTCGAAGGACTCCACGGACTGAGCCAGGAACTCGAGCGAGAACTCGATCGCATGATGGAGACCATCGCCGGAGTCGCAGGCGGCGAGTTCAACATCAATTCACCGAAACAACTCGCGACAGTCCTGTTCGACAAACTCGGGTTGAAGCCGATCCGCAAGACAAAAACCGGCTACTCCACCGATGAAGATACCTTGA
This sequence comes from Nitrospira sp., assembly GCA_036984345.1. Taxonomy (GTDB): domain Bacteria; phylum Nitrospirota; class Nitrospiria; order Nitrospirales; family Nitrospiraceae; genus Nitrospira_D. The sequence goes on from BQXA01000004.1 coordinate 64,542, forward strand.
CGCAACTCGCCACACATCATGAGCTGCCCGCGCAAATTCTCAATTACCGAAGTCTCAGCAAGCTCAAGTCGACCTATGTGGATGCGCCCCCCGAACTTATCAGGCCGGAGACGAAACGGCTCCACACCTCATTGAACCAGACCGTCGCCGCCACGGGACGCCTCTCCTCCACCGATCCCAATCTCCAAAATATCCCCGTCAAAGGCGAGTATGGCTTGCGCATCCGCGAAGCGTTTATCGTCCCCAAGGGCCATGAACTCCTCTGCGCGGACTACAGCCAAATCGAGCCGCGCATTCTCGCCCATCTTTCGCACGATCCTCGCTTACGAGACGTGTTCGCGAAAGGAGAGGATATCCACATGGCCACGGCCATGGAGATCTTCGGCCTCCCCTCCAATCAAATCACCAGAGACATGCGCCGCGCCGCCAAGACCGTGGTCTTCGGCATCGTCTACGGCATCAGACCGTTTGGTTTGTCACAGAACCTGAGCGTACCCCAGGCCGAGGCTAAGAAATATATCGACACCTTCTTCGAAAAGTTTGTGGCGGTGCGAGCCCTCATGGATCAGAACATCGCCGAAGGACGAGAGAAGGGCTATACCACGACCATCCTCGGCCGCCGACGGCCGATTCCGGAGCTACAGAGTGGCGATCCAGCGCAGCGTGGCTTCGGCGAGCGTATGGCGGTCAACAGCCCCATCCAAGGTTCCGCCGCGGATCTCATCAAGGTAGCCATGATCAACGTGCACAAGAAACTCCGCGAAGAGCTGCCACACGTCAAGATGATCCTCCAAGTTCACGACGAACTCATCTTCGAAGTACCGGACCATGACCTGGAGAAGGCGAAACAGTTGGTACGGCAGGAAATGGAAGGCGTCGGGAAACAGTTGTGCCTCTCGGTCCCGCTCAAAGTGGACTTAGGCATCGGGAAGAACTGGCGGGTTGCGCATCCATGAGCGATATTCTTGTCCGTATCAAGCGAGCGGTGTTAGCTGGCAACTATGCCTTTAGCTAGAAGGCCCGCCTTGAGATGGAAGCCGATAGTCTCACGGAACTCGATGTGGCTGAATCGATCCTCAATTCGGTAGCCGTGTCGAAAGTCATTCGCTCGACTAGCGCCAGCCGAAAAAAGGCCGGCGAACGGCTCTATGTGATTCAAAGCACGAACCTAAGTGGACTTCTTATTTATACGAAGGGTAAACTCATTATCGAAGCTGAGTCAGAAACCTACTACTTCCTCATTTCATCCAAGAAGGCCATCTGAGAGGCCCAAACCATGCTTACCATTACCAAATGTCCTACTTGTAGAAGCTACAAGATTAAGAAAGTCCGTCGGAAATGGACCGGCAAGTTACATGGGCAGACCTACACGGTACCAAGGCTAGAGTTTCATGAATGTCCGATTTGCGGCGAGAAGGTCTACGATCGTGAAGCGATGCGTAAGATAGAAGCACATTCACCGTCCCTTACTAAAGCTCGCGCTTCATAACGAAGTGCAAATTCGAGCCACCGCTTTGTTCTCCATTTTGCATTCCCTACCCGAACAAGCAGTTTCCTGTTTAGACAAACTGGGAGTACCACAACCCTAGCCCACAACAAATATGAGGTGACCTATGCTAACCATACGAATCTCTGTCGCGTGGATGATAGCTGCGCTCAGCCTTGGGGCCTTGGGGCTCGTACTTATCCTTGGCCAACCGTTCGCCGTCAAGGCGCAGGAACCGAAGCGGTTTCAGTACAGAATCATCGAGGTCCTTCCCGACACTCAGAATATGCAAACCAAGTTGAACGAATTTGGAGCAGCTGGCTGGGAACTCGTCTCGGTATCGATGGGGGACATGACGGAGCCGAGGCTGATTTTTAAGAAGTAAGCATCAGTAGCTGATGAGTGCTGAGAGGGTAAAGTTCTAGGTTGACGCCATCGCTTTCTGGATTCATAGCTGTCTCGCGCGATCGCTGCTCTCTGACTCTTAATCAGCGGGCCTTTTAGCGCTCAAAACAAAAAAGACGAAGAGGCTGATCCTTTACAGCTTGGTTTTGTACAATCACTGCTTGTGCGTTGTTTTCATCAGAATAGACTACAGCCCTTTGCGATGGTATTGACTGTAATAGAAGAGAAATTCTTCAAAGGATCGCCTCCATGAGAAAAGTCTTCGTCTCGCAGAATTTGATCGATGTCGAGATGCGCAAGGAGCGGCTTGAGCAGGCCGGCATTCGGTGCATGATCAAGAATCAACGGTTATCGGGACTGGCAGGAGAGATTCCCTTTGCGGAGATTTTCCCGGAACTCTGGGTCATCCAAGACGAGGATGCCTATCGGGCGCGGCAAGTCCTCGACGAAGAATTGATCTCACAACCATCAAATCCTGACGCCTGGGTATGCGCCGGATGTGGAGAACAGCACGAGAGCCAATTTTCCAACTGTTGGAAGTGTGGACGGGAAAGCGTATCTCTGTGATGGAGTCACAAATCTACTCTCATACTCGATCACTCCTTCCCGCCCACAAAATTTCAGACCGACTGCGCTAGAGACAAACCCTTCTCACCAATGAGCTTCCCCATGGGTGACGCACAAAGATGCGACACCTAGAACGGGTCTGTACCCTGTACAGAACAACAAGACCCTCGACCGAGCTACGGCTTCTGGGCATTTTCATCAGCCTTTTTCAAACAGTCGTTAAACGCAACGCGCTGTTGGACAAAGGACCAGAACATCTTGTACCGATTCAGCGCGTCCAACTCCTCCACGTATTCGTTACATTGCTTCTCTTTCCACGGTTCGACGTTGTCCGGTGGCGCGGTCACAATCCATGCTCCCCCGATGAAGATTGCAACCCCTAGAACCGCACTTACTATGATCACTAATCCTTTCTTACCGATCATGAATCCCTCTCTCGCTACGTTGAAGGTCAAATAAACCAGACGAATCATAGTTGACTCGTCGTTACCCGCTGAACCTGGTGCCGGAGACCGGGATCGAACCGGTACGGACCTTGTGAGTCCGAGGGATTTTAAGTCCCTTGCGTCTGCCTATTCCGCCACTCCGGCAAGAAGGCGGATTTTAGCATAGCGAATCCGTCCCCACAGCCACTTTTATCAGGGCCCCAGACCGACCCAGGTCTGCTCGTATCGGCGACAAACTGTGTCAAACTCGCACCGCCGACGGCCTTCCAGGTGCACGTCTACAAGAACTATGGTCGACATGAATCCGGCTTATCGCCGTACGCTACTTCTCCTAACTCGATGCTAGTAGCTCCCTCGCCATCGCTGTCGATCCAGTCCGGCGTTCTGCACACGAACAAACTTTTGCGATACAATATGTCACTTGGCGGCTTATTGTACCTGGCGCGACAGTCCTAGAGAGAGGTGCCCTCCTGCCCACACATATCTCTGGCCTCCTACTCGGTGCGATCATCCTCATTCTAGCGCTGCCACCATCAGCAGCCGGGCAAGAAGCGGTACTCGATATTCTCCCGCTTCGTCCCTTTAACTTTGATATCTCGTTCAACCAGCGTACCTTTGCACCAAAAACCAGAGTCATTGCGGCTCAGGTCGGCATCACCGCCCTGCGATACGGGCCTCTGGAGATGAGGACGGTCTATCAATACTACAGCCACCACACCCCTACGTTCGTGACGGACCAACATTCCTTGTTCTTAAACCCTCGCTGGAACAACTTCATCGACGTGCTCGATTTCCCCAAGACCACACCGATCAATCGAGTCATTCGGCATGTGCTCTTCGGACCACTTGAAGATCGAGCGGTACCCTACATCGGAACCTTGATCGGTGGAACGCTTCCTGGCCGGGCCCCCGATTCTCCGGGGTACCTCTATGGTGGACAAGTAGGCGTGCGATTTCCGGTCGCTCGCGGGTTTTCGGTCGACATGGGACTTCAGTACACTCGGTTTGAAATCAACTTTAAGGGCCTGTCCGATCTCTCAGAACAATGGCTGTTCACGATCGGGATCAGACTGTGATGGAACACGAGCCATGGAATTGATCGGACAACCAAGACGAGCCCCTCGCATGCGTGAGAAACGAAAGCCTGGCGGTCGGCAGGGCTGGAGCATCGGCCTAGCGGCCATGCTGCTGTTGCAGGGCTGTGGGCTGATCTACGATGCGGTGACGACCATACGGCCGCTGAACCGTGATGAGCTGTCCTCCATTTGCGCCCGTGAACGATTGCGTGTGGGGATCGCCGTAGAACCGTTTCGCCCGTTCATTTTTCCTGCGGTCTACACCGATGCCGGCATTCGGGTTACCGGTTTGGATATCGAATTGATCCGGGAAGTCGCCGACGCCTTGACCGCACATTGTCACGGCCCACATCCGATCGTTTCAACCTTGCACGTTACCCGCTTCCCCGATTTGTTCATTCGGATGAATGAAGGACAGCTCGATCTATTTGTCTCGTCCGTGAGCGGGACCGTTCCTGGGACAAGACCAGCGGGCTTGTGGTTTTCAGCTCCCTATTTCCGGAACGACGGGATCGCCGCCATCATCCAACGGCCCGACGTGTCCGAACGCCTGTGGGCTCAATTCCGAGCTCAACAGGGGAATTGGAACTCACTCGCGGCCGTCCAAGAAAGCTTTGCCGGGTTGACAGTGGCGGTCCAAAAAGGGAGATCCGCTCACCTCTATGCCCAAGCCAACCTCAAACACATTCGCCTGGTCATCTGTGATTCGATTCCGGCCGCGATCGAAACCAAAGACCCCACAATCGATGTCATTCTCTCGGAGCATTCCATTCTTCAGTACGTGACGAAGCGGGTCTGGCAGGACTGGCACCTCCTGACACGCACCGACGGGACCCCCTTGATGCTGACCCATGCAGACCTCTCCGTCGTCACGAGCGATGAGCATCGACGGTTACAATGGTTCCTCAATAATCTGCTCTTTCAGCTCCAGGAATCAGGGCGGTTGGCTAAGATGCGGACGCGCTGGATCGATGAAGAATATGCCCCCACCAGGCGAGCCACAGCGGAGGGGTTGCCGCTTGAAGTCACACAGGTGCCAGAGCATTATGACCAGGGGCACTGTCGCTTGGCGGAAGACTCATGACAAAACGGAGGGGGCCATGCTCGTACCCTTGAAGCTATTCCTCCTGTTCGGTCTATTGTGGCTGTTTGTCTATTCCCCAAACAGCTGGGCGCAGACCGCTCACAATGAAACCGAGAGAACGGCCGAACTGCTGGCGACCCTCCTGGATGCCGGACGTGTCGTTGTCGAGGAACATCAACCCTTGATCAACGATCCACGAAAAGGTGATAAAGGCTTCTCGCCCGACGTCTTTGAGCGGCTGGTCCTCGCTGAATTCTTTCGCCAGTCTCAGATCGACCTGAAGAGCTCCGCTTCTTCATTGCCTCCCCACACACGAGATCTGTTGATACGACTGCTCCACTCCAGTAAGGAGGTCGTAGCGGATGCGCAATTTGTGATCAATCAGCGAGGGATCGGATATAAGAACTTTATCCCGGCCACCTTCGGAAGCCAAGCCGCGCGGAGGTTTTCCAAGCAATCGCAGGTCACCATAAAACAGACGACGCTCGATCCGAGAAACCTGCAAAACACGCCTGACACGTATGAGGAAACGGTCCTAACGCGACTTGCCCACCAACCGGCCTCAACCACGCCGATCATCGAATGGGTCAACGGTGGACGGTTACTCAGGACGATGATGCCGATCTATTATTCAGAAGATTGCCTGATGTGCCACGGAAACCCGAAAGGGATCCTTGATATCTCCGGCTACCCGAGAGAAGGCGCTCAGGCAGGCGATCTCGCCGGTGCCATCAGCATTCAAATCCCCGCGGACCATCGGTAGCAGATCCAGCCGCAACGGAGGAGGGACACAACGGGTGGATCTGCCACCGATGATCGTCAGCGGGAATCAATTCATGACAGCGGCGAGTCGTGGAATCTGCTCTTCGCAATTGTTGACGATCGGTGGCTTATGGTCAAACGCGACCTTCACACCGGACTTGACGGCTCTTCCCCACCGATTGGTCTGCGCCTGTGCCTTCCGAGCATATCGGCTGATACTCCGACGTGCATCAGACCCAGTCTGTGGAGCGAAGAGGAGCCCCAGTCCCGCTCCGATGACGGCTCCACCAACGATGCATGCAGCTGCCTTGGCGACGTACTTCCCCTGCTCCGACATGGTGAACCTCCCTCATAATGGTGATGATGTAGCGGACAACCATCCAAATGTGCTTCTGATGAATGGGTATCAGCATGCTTTGTGCCAGCAGGAGGCATGGCTAACGGTCGGCGATTTCCTCGGAAAATCAACGAGGCGACGCACGCTGATTAGAAGTGACAAATATTGGGTCTCCTTTTCACGACAGAGGAAGGCACAGCCGTTTCAGAAATCCAACACCTCTACACCTTTGATCCGGGGAAATGATTTGTAGGCAAGGTTTTCCCAGGACTCTGTCCCAATCATCCTATTCATTGCAGACCCGCTTGCATTGATTCGTGAGCCCCCGTATGATCCGTCGGCAATGCTGCCTCATGGGTCACAGAAAAGGCACCTATTACCACCGTATCCTGAAGCTGTTCAGAATACGAACGATGCCATTCGGAGCACACTCCTGACAGAGACTACATGAGTTCACTAGCCTCGATACCGTACCCAAATATTGATCCCGTCATTGTTGCTCTGGGTCCCATTCAATTACGGTGGTATGGACTGATGTACCTGATCGGCCTGACGGCGGCCTACTTTTTGATTCAGCACAAGGTGAGCCGTAAGGGGCTGGAAATCAGGAAGGACCAGATCTATGACATGGTCGTCTACGCAGCCTTCGGCGTGTTCTTGGGTGGGCGGATCGGGTATACACTCTTCTATAACTTTTCCTATTACATCGAGAACCCTCTGAAATTGCTCGCAGTTTGGGAGGGAGGAATGTCCTTCCACGGTGGGCTCATCGGAACAATTGTCGCACTGATCTGGTTCAGCCGTAGGCATGGGATTCCTGCCTATACCATCGCAGATCTGGCAGCCTCCGTCACCCCGATCGGGTTAGGATGCGGCCGGATTGGGAATTTTATCAACGGAGAGCTCTTTGGCCGGTCGACCGACGTCGCGTGGTGTATGGTCTTCCCGACCGGAGGTCCGGTTTGTCGCCACCCCTCACAGCTATACGAAGCCATGCTGGAGGGGCTCACGTTGTTCGCAGTGTTGTGGTGGATCGATCGACGTCCGACTCCTCCCGGGACGATCTTCTGGACCTTTGTGACCGGGTACGGTACCAGCCGACTGATCGTTGAACTCTTCCGTGAACCGGATCAACACCTCGGCTTTATCTTCGGCCCCATTACTATGGGACAGATTCTCTCCCTGCCGATGGTACTGATCGGAATAATCATGCTCGTGCTGGGTTACCAGCGAGCCAGGCAAAAGCCTGCGTACTCATAAGAACACTGATCGATGCTCATTCAGTAGGGCATTTCATCATCATCCAGACCGACATGGTGCCCGAGTTCGTGCACCACTGTGTCATACACTTCCTGCACCACCTCCTCCGGACTTTGGCATATCCGGAGGATCGGTCCACGATAGATGGAAATCCGTGGTGGTGGTTCACCGCCCGGCCTGAAGAACGAGTCATCCACGAGCGATTGGCCTTGATAGAGGCCCAATAGATCATCCTTTTCGTCCAGTTCTAAATCTCGCAAGACATCCTCGGACGGCTCTTCTTCTACAACCACGGCAATGGACTCCATGAGCTTGGCATAGGGAGGTGGGAGATCCGCAATAGCCTGTTGGACCAACTCTGCAAATGCTTCGGAAGAGATCGGTTCTCGTCGAGCCATGTTGATAGTCCACAAGCCTTACAATTCTATGGCGACGCCACACCACAGGAAAAGGCAGTGAAACCGTGGTTCAGCTCCCAGTCCTTGTTTCACAGCGGCCTTGTAGACTTCGCTTTGCGTTCGGTACCGTTCGGCACGATCTACCGCCTGATCAGCCGATACCAGGTCCGTCTTGTAGTCGGCGATCCACAGCTCTCCATCAAACCGGTAGAGGAGGTCGATAACGCCTTCCATGACTTGCCTGTCCCCCCATGGCATGATGAATGGGACTTCGCGACCCAGAATCTGGGACGACTGGAGCCTGCCGTACAGTTTCGAGTCACCGAAGGCCGTGAAGAGTTCGCGAAGCGAATCCGTGATGATAGGCACCAGCGACTGTTCTTCTGATTGGAGCATCTGCTGGAGGACTGGACCGATCTGTTCCACCAACCCGCACGGCGGGAACAAAAAACTCCATCGTTCCAAGAGTCGATGCGCGGCAATCCCCGTGAGGCGCCCGACCTCAGGAGGCTGAAGATTGCTACGAGACGGAGCACGACGCCTCCCCTCCCGCTGGACCATCGAGGTCGGCGTCAGATGCCATTCGGTCTCCCCTACAGTACTCCACCGCTCTTTCCGCTGCTTCCATAGTTGGGTGATCGAAGGCATCTCGATCGAGACCGCCGGATTCTCTGTTGTGAATGACTGGCGCTGCCAGGTTCGCTCCGGCGCGTGAACCACCCGATGGGGAATCGTACTGGCTCCAATAGAGAGCTGCTGCGTGGTCATCTCGCCGACCTGCCCTGTACCAATCTGTTGCAGCCATTCAAACGTGGTTTCTCCGACCGATCTGGCGACCTTCCCCCCAGACAACACCAAGAGTTCCTTGGCCCTCGTCATGCCGACGTAGAACACCCGCCGCCGTTCCGCCTCTTCTCGTACGGCAAACTTTGCCTGAGCCAGCACCGCCCCAATGGTTCGTTTGGACCCGAGGGACAATCCATAAATGCCGCTCGACCAATCGTGAGCCACATGCGACACCGTCCGATCCCGCCCTGTTCCCTGGTGCAATCCCGGCAAGACCACGATGGGGAATTCCAACCCCTTGGCCTTATGGATCGTCAAAATTTGCACCGCATTGGACGACTCTTCGGCCAACGGACTCTCTGCCTCTTCCGGTTGCTCCTCCAATCGTTGCACCATCAGCTCGATAAACGCGCTCAACGTCATGGTGGCCCGATCTGAAAGGGCGGCCGCCGTCTGTTTCACCTTCAGTAAATTGGCGACAGCCTGTTCGCCGTGCAGTGAAGCGGCGGCGCTTTCCAGAAGAGGAAGCCGATCAAAGATCAATTGAATTGCCTCAGCCAGTGGAACCGCTGGAACGGCCTGATGGAGCCAAGACAACTGTTCATAGAGACGGCGAATCGCCGCAGCGCGCGGATGGTCGAACGAGTCGAGGCTTGCCCAGAGCCGATACTCCAACTGAGAGGCTTCGTGAAATTCAAACACCTCGCGATCCGTCAACCCACCCAGTGGGGTACGCAAGAGTCCGGTCAAGGCAATGCGATCATGTGGATGGTCAAGCACTCGAAGCACATTAACCAGATCGATCACTTCCTGCCGACGGTAAAAATGCTTTTCCCCTTCGATGACATAGGAAATATTGTGCCGGCGCAAGGCATCCAGATAGGCGTCGGCCTGGGTGAGCTTTCGGAAGAGCAACGCCACCTGACCGGCCACAATGTTGGGCTGCGAGAGGATCTCATCCTTCAACCACCGGGCCAGCACTTCCCCTTCTGCTCGAACGGCAAGATCCGAATCAAACGATTCATGTATGTCCGCTGGGGTCGTCACCAGGAGCTGGACTCCGGCTTCCATCGTTGGCGGACGACGGTGAGGACGCACTTCCAGTCTGACATTGGCCGGCTGCACCAACGGGTGGTGAACAAAGAGACGGTCAAAGATGTCGTTGACTGGCTCAAGCACGGCTGCCGCACTGCGGAAATTCGTCGTTAAGGTTTGGACGACACCACCGCCTTCGGTGATCTTGTCGACCACCCGATCGAAGGCCTCAATGTCTGCTCGGCGAAATGCATAGATCGACTGTTTGGGGTCGCCTACAATAAAGAGCTTCCCGGAATCGAGCCGCATGTTTTGCCATGCGGTCTCATAACAGCCGAGCTGTTCCGACACCGCAAGAATGATTTCATACTGAATGGGATCGGTATCCTGAAACTCATCGACCAGCACCGCCCGATACTCTCGCTTGATCCCTTCCCTGACGCGGGGATGCTCGTGAAGAAGGGCCCTCGCCCTCGCCAATAGACCGTCAAATGACAACCACCCTTTATCCACAAAGGATGAGCGGATGGACGCAACCAATGGACCGAGGAGTTTTATGAGATCCTCAAACAGCACATGATCGACATCCAACAGGGACTGGCCGGCCTGAATGAGTCGCTTGGCCTCTTGGAACTCTGCCTCATCCCAATCCTTGACTTTACTCCCCACATCCTTGCTGAGCCAGTCGCGGGTCGAGACATCCAATCGTTGGAGAGCGGATGGGCCTTGGCTCGCCACCTGTGTCAGCAACGACACACTCGCCCCAAGCATTTCTTCAATTTTTCGTCGCTTGGGGCGATCATACGTCCTCAGTAGCGCGTGAGCCCTGTCTGCCCGCTCGCCAACCCACCGAACCACGTTCGGACTCACAGAGTCTTGAGCCAACTGTTTCTGCAGTAGACTGAGATCCACAAGTTCGCTACAGAGTGCATGGGCGAGGGTTCTGACCTCTTCGAGTGTCGTCACTCCCAACAGACGACGCCACTGATCATGGTTCGAACCCTGTCGGCTTAATTCCTGATCGACCCACACATCCCACGCCTGCGTGAAATGCTCTTCGAACCGCGAGCCGTCATCTTCTTGAAAATCCGGATCGACACCACTCTCCAGGGGATGCAGCCGGAGCAGATGGGCGGCGAAACTATGCAACGTCCCGATTTGGGCTTTCTCCATATCCGCCAGCCCGGCCCGGGCTCGAACCGCAATTTCTCCCCTGGTGATCCCGTACCGTTCTTGTAGTTCCTGAGCCGAAACGGCTCCTCCGTCTCGCGCCCGTGCCTCATCGGTCCTCGGATCAGCCAACCACATCAGCCGCTCACGCAGACGCACCTTCATTTCCATGGCCGCTTTGTTTGTAAACGTGAGTGCGACAACCTGCGTGACCAGCACAGGGCGTGGCTCTTTCATCACCAGATGCACGAGCCGATTGACCAAGAGCGTCGTCTTGCCGGTTCCCGCCCCGGCAATCACGACGACGTTCCGATCGAACGTCGTCTCAGCCGCCTCACGAGCGGCACGGTCGGGAATCTCGTGGAGACTACTCATCCTGCACCTTGATCGTCCGCAAGGATCGAAGATCTTTGGATTCCATTGCACGATACGACCGCCACCAGGTCAACTGATGTTCACGCCGGCAGGCGACACGATACTCACAGGTCTGGCAATAGGTGCCAGGCAGGATAAAGAACTGCCCGGCCTTGAGGCCTGTCACCAGCCGCTCGATCGTGTCCTGGATCAATGAGCCGGCCTGTCCGGACCAGTCCCGCCTTGTGAAGATCGAGCGTTCAATGGGGCGCGACCAATTGGGCGCCACAAATAGCAACTGCACCTCCTCGGTCGTGCTCAAGCCAGCGACATCCAGACGAGCATACAGCGGCGGCTGCAGCCGATAGCCTCGTACCGCCGACTGGCGAAGATTCCGGTCCTCCGTCTTCATGGCACTGCCGGTCTTGTATTTGTAATCGATGATACGCAGCGCGCCGCTGTCTCGATGTCGATCGAGACGATCTAGACGGCCCTGAATCTTCAGCTCGACTGATTCCTCCTCGACCACAAGCGGCAACGTGCCGGTCGCCTCCTGCTCAAAGGCAATCGGCTGATAGGGGAATTCTGCATAGGCCGCTTGATCCGAAGCTACTGTGGCGAGCACTAAGGCAACAGCCTGTTCCTTGGCCAACTCCCAGAGGAGAAAATGTCCAGGTGGATGCTCGCGTTCGCACTCCACAGCTGCCTTTGCCACGGCTTCTTCGGCTGCTCGGCGAATGGTCTCTGGCAGCAATTCGGTAGCAGGCCATCCCTTTCCAACAAGCGACGCATACCCGCTACGGAGTGCCGAGTGGAGCAGGATACCGAGCACCAACGCGTCCGGCTCTTTCCCGATGGCCAAACGAACCGGCTCAAGATGCAGCACGTCTGTTCCAAAATACTGGAACGGACAACGGGCATACCGCTCCAGAGGAGTGGGAGCCACCCCGCGTCGCATCACCCGCGACCAATGGGATGGAAGCGGACCGATCTGGCCATCGAAGGCCGTGAGCGACGGCACATCCTGCTCGATCGCCGACACTGCCGTGATCGCATGGGTGAACAACTCGGCATCGTGCCCCATGGCCTGCAAGAACACAGCTGGATCCTGCCCTTGCAGCACCATCCATCGTGCGAATTCTCTGGGAGAAAGATACTGGCGTATCGCAGGCCGGTGGGCGACTCGATCCGTCAGGCGCCGTGGAACGGTCTCTGTCGGACAGTCAGGCAACCCAAGCTGCTCAGCCCCCTGCGCGAGGTAGGGCGAGACAACGGACAGTCGGCCGTTTTCATCGGCACGCTGATACGACAGAAACAGTCGCTTGGTTGCAGCCTGACAGAGCAAGGTAAACAGCAACGTCTCTTCGTCATAACCGGCTAACTTTTCATCGATCTTAAACCCCAGCGTGCTCGCGAGCACCACGCGGTGACGATCTCGCAGGAAGGGATCCTCGCGGATATATCGAGGGAAGTGCTTTTCATTCATTCCCAGCACGAACAATGCCTTAAAGGGAATCCCGCGGGCTGCCATCGCATCGAGGATGACGACGCCTTGATTAGGAACAGAACAGATCGGCACAGCCACACGCTCCATCGCATGCTCCAGCAGTTCAACAAATTGGGCCCAAGACAATTTCTCATCCAGCACTTCGAGCGTTCGCAGTCTGTCCCAGGTCTGTTCGATGGCCTGCCAAATCGAATCGACTCGCCTCTCGCCAGAGCTCTCCTGCTCAGCCCCCTCTTTCTCCGGACGAAAGAGATGGTAAGCAGCCAGCTGTTCAAGCGCATCCACGAGTTCTCGAATCGTTCCCTGCGTGGGGACTGTTTCACAGGATTGAAACAATTCTTCGACGACCTGCCAACACAGAGCCGCGACTTCCGGCGCCACATCAAGCGAGCCTCCCTGGACCTCCTCATCCCCCTCATCCTGTAACATCAACGCCGACCGGCTCGCCCGTTTCACTCGTTCCCATTCGTCACGACCATGGGTAATCCGAAGGGCCGAGACCATCGCCTTCCATTGCTCAGGTCGATAGTGAGGGCTCTCATCTAATGGCTGGGACGATCGGTACAGGGGCGAGGTCATGATGTCGAGTACTGTCGTAGCGTAGAAATCGTTGCTGGGCAGGGAAGCCAGCTGCAACAGAAGCTTGCAGAGCGGCTCGTGGATCAGAGGGGTACCTCCATTCGTCACGAAGGGAATACGGTGTCGATCGAACACCTCTCGCAACAACCCACTGTAGGGTTCCAAGGTCCTGGCCACGACACCGATTTCATGAAATCGATACCCGTTTGCTTCGACGAGATCGAGAATGTGGCGACAGGCGGAAGCCACTTCTTCCTCCGCCCCAATGACACTGGAGACCGACAAGGTCACTGGGTCGGCACCGACAGTTTCATCCGGTCGCGGCACTGTCACACGTGCGTGAGGACCTGCCGCCAGTGGACTGATATGCCGATCAAAGAAGCGTTGCGCAAAGCTGTAGGAAGGGTGTTCCTCCAGTGGGAAGAGGAGCGTGGTGTGCACCCTGGCACACACTGCCTCAAGCAGCGAGAGCTGCACTTGCGTGAGATCATAAAATCCATAGTAGAACAGCTGGGTGAGTGACGCGAGGAAGGGAGACGATGGAATGAACGGAATCAAGGACTCCGCGAAATCATCAGGGGTCCCGACCCCAAATGTTTGGCCGACCTCTTCCACAGCCGCATACAAGGAGAACAGGGCTTGGAGCTGATCGGGTTCATCCTGGCCGAAATAGCCCTCTGTGACTCCTTGGATGGCGGCGGCAGGATCAACCCCGGCATCCTTCAGATCACGAATGGTTGACCAGAGGGCCGCCCATGTCCCGGACGCATGTCCGATTCGTTGAAGCGGTGCTAATCCAGAGGGGTGATGTCTTGTGAGATGGCGGACGAGCTGCTCAAAGAACAGATCGTCGACAACCCGAATGCCCGCCGCTTGATTCTGACCGCGGATCTCACCCACGAGACGAAGGGCGAGTTGATGAAAGGTGAGAAAATGGACATTGAGGAGTGTACCCTGTCGTTCACGACTAAACAGAGCTTTGATGCGATCAAGCAACGTGCTCGATGGGACCAGAATCGCAACCGGGGCGAAGGGGTCCTCCGTCTTGGCATGACGGACGTGATCGACGAGGGCTGATTCAAGAGAGGGGTGGAATCGCCCAGTGACAACGCGGAGCATCTACGGCGTATCTCGTGAAGCGTGATGCGTGATGCGTACAAACATCCGCACGATCTGCACCCTCATTGAGTTTTGCTTCACGAACGGCGAGTGGCGAACGACGCGATTAGCCGGTCTCCGGTCCCAAGAGCTCGCCGTTACAATCGACGCACGCCCAGTCGCCGTCGATAAACGACATGGGATCGCCGCAGATCGGGCAATCCGGCGGAGGTCCCTTAGCCATGAGGGGAAGAAGATCCGGGAGCTCGTTATCGTCTTCGTCCATCACTTCCTAGCCTTCCCGTTGTTTCATCTTGAGTTGAAGGGCCTTTTCTGCGCTCTCCCGACTCGGAACTCCGACGAACGTCAGCTTTCCGTCGAGAATTGTCGCAGGCACGGCCCGGACAGAATGGCGGTCCGCCAACTCCTGACCGTCCTTCGTGGTGATATCCACTTCCCGATAGGAAAAGCTGTATTTCACACGCAACTGTTTCCACAGGCTCTTCGCCGAGGGACAGGCTCCGCAGCTGGGCGAGACCAGCAAGGTAATGTTTGGCATAGTGCTCCCTGAAACATTTCCCTGAATCGTATGATGTTGAGATCTTAGCACCCGCGGAAAACGGCACGCAAGGATGGGAGAGAGCTCATTCCAAATTTCATTATCCACTAGGTACAGCTGGCCGTGGAAAGATTTATCACAAAGGCGTATGGTGTACACATCACACATGCGTAGACGCATCGGGTACATCCTCCTGTGGCTCGTCGTCACAGTATTGCTCTTCAATTCTGCGGCTGTTGCTGAGGACAACAAACAAGATTCGTCCGCGCTGCGTGTCCTTACCTACAACCTACTGCATGGTGGGCCGTGGTCGGGATTCTTCGAGAGAGGCACCCACCTCGAAGAGCGGCTCGATATGACCATTCAGGAGCTGCAGCGCTTGCAACCTGACGTGATCGCGCTTCAAGAGGCATCGATCAGCCGAACGCATGGCAACGTCCCACAACGGATCGCCGATGCGCTTGGGTATCAGATGGTGTTCGAGCCTGCGACCCAACACATTTCCGGGGTCCGCTTCCTTGATCGGCTAATCACCTCAGCCATCGGTTTCAAAGAAGGACCGGCAATATTAAGCCGCTATCCAATCATGGCCTGGGAAGTCTACGATCTGCCTCGTTGCGAACGGCGCATGGATCCCCGCATTCTTCTGCGCGCTGCCATCGACGCCCCGGATGGACCGATCCAGGTCTTTTCTGCCCATACGTCGAAAGGAGATGACTGCCAACTCGAACGAGTCGGAGAGCTGTTCCGTGGATATCGAGGAACGGGACGAGCGATTCTGATGGGCGACTTGAACACCAGCGAACAGTCTGCTGTTCTCGCTGAATGGCAAAGAGAGCCTGGATTCATTGATGTCTTCCGAGTTGCGAATCCGGGATTATCCGGCGGTACCGTTTGGCAAAACATCCACGTCGAATGGCCCACCGCCGATCGTCGCGTCGATTTTATTTTTTTGGCGGATGGAACAAACGGGAAGGATCCGATCGTGCGCACCAGCCGCCTGGCGTTTGATCAACCCGGCCGCCTTCCCAACGGAGATGCGCTGTGGCCATCAGACCATCGCGGTGTGCTGGCCGATATAGAGTTAGCGCCGGTCGAGAGGCCTCGAATAAACTACTTCTCCAAGACAGGCGCTCGGCCAAAGTCAGGTCCCCGGCAGATCGGTCTACCAGAGCATGGGAGGAATTAAGAGAACCTGGCAATTACACTCTGTCCTCAAACTATTATCCAGCCTCTTGGTCATGGTTATCTCGTGAAGGGGGTTCCGGCGAGTTTCTTCGCGACTTTCGGTAACTCTTTTTCAGCATCGACTCCCTGAAAGCCAAAGGTCAGCACGAACCCCGAACATCGCGTATACCCTGCTCCACCCGGACCGCTCTTGTTTTTGAAATCGCCGACCACCATGTCACCGCCTGTGCAGACGGGGAAGGTTGTTTGTTTAAAGGCTGGGTTCTTTAAGTTGATCTCCATCACCTGTTTCATCGACGCCACTGCTTCGTCTTGCTGCTCGATATGCACATACATGGATAGCGCTTGCCCGTTTGGCCATTGCCAGGCACAACCCTGTCCACTACCCATCGTGGCCTGAACGGAAACCAGCGAAGGGTCAGAGAGTTGGTTGCATACTTGTGCGGCCATGGGTCCCGCCGCATGACCAGGCGACGCAAGGAACAATCCGCAGATGGCGATGAAATATTTAGCTTTCACGTGCGCCTCCTCGAAGAACGGAAACCGGTCCAATGATGAGTTGCCTTCTGCAGGATGATACGCATGGTCCAAATCGGTTAGTTTACATGCTCGGCTGAATGAACAGCTGTTTAATTCTAGATCTTGTCATCTTTCTGTTCAATGGCCGATTGTTCAGCCTGTAACCGGCTTTTGAGAGGAAACGGCTGCAGATCCGAGCTTTTTCGGGGCAAGTAAGGGGAGGTCCTGGCCAGCACATTCGCCGACGGCTTCACAACTCACATCGAATAGTGACTGCCATTTACGCTCCTGTACCAATCAGCTCAGGATATCGGCCCAACACTCCTCGTTGACACTGGCCCATACTGTCCCAGACAATGCACACCTGTTTCGGCTCGAACCAGCTGCATTGTGTTTCAAGATACAAGAAGGTCGATATCAATGAACCAGATCCGTCTATTCAGAATGACCGCCTTAGCCGAGGGCAGTTCTTTTCTTGTGTTGCTGTTTATCGCGATGCCGATGAAGTATTTGATGGGAATGCCGAGAGTCGTGACGGCCGTGGGAGCAATTCATGGGATATTGTTCCTGCTCTACGTCGCCCAATTGGCCAAGCTCCGAGCCACATATCAATGGGATAACCGATTTTCCCTCTATGCCTTCCTGGCGTCGCTTCTCCCGTTCGGACCATTCGTGTTCGACAAGCACCTGCGCGAGAAAGAAGTGGCCACCAGCTGATCGACTTACACCCACTTACCGTTTCCCATCGTAGCCCCGCTCTTTCCACCGCTCCAGCAATTGAATCCGTTTCTTGAGTTGCTCGACCGTCGCTTGATCGACACGGCTCCCGGTGCGGGCGATCAATTCCGCGTTGAGTCGTCGATGATCGATCCCGCTGCTCCTAGAAACGGCACTAACAAGCAACCGATGAAGATCCCGCAGCTCGTACTTCTGCTGGTGGAGAGACACCGTTGGTGCTGGAACGACAGCCGCATCACCTTCTCCGCGCGTCTCGTCTTCCCCTATCAGGCTATCCATCCTCGCCACGGCCATGAGCGGCATGTATTCATTCGTCGAGACCGTGACACGGCCAAACAGGTCTCGCTGCCCAGGCGGCATGATGTCTTCCAACACATGGTCGCGTTCCGCCTTGATCTGCTTGGCATAGTGCACTAGGATGGGATCTTTCGGCAGATACAACCACGCCCGCTGTGGTTTTGGAAAACCCTCCTGCATGCGGACGAATCGACCCACGACCTGTCGGAAATACATTTCTGTGATGACGTTCGTCCCATAGACACCGACTCGGAGTCTTGGAATATCGACGCCCTCGCTCACCATATTCACCGCGACCAGCCATTGCTGTTTTTTATGGCCCGCAAACTCTTCGATCGTGCGCGAGGCGGCAGGGTCGTCCGACACGGCAACGGCGGCTTTCGTGCCGACGATGCGACCGACAAGATCGGCAACCCATCGAGCGTGTTCTTGATCCATACAGACGATTAAGCCACCGGCATCCGGCTGTTCCTGCTGGCGAAGACGCGTGAGTTGCGCATGGGCATCGGTGATCACCGGGCCAAGCCAGGTTTCCTGAAGCAGTGCGGTTTTCAACCGTTCCCGTTGCCGGTTGAACGTCAACCCATCCTCAAACGTCGCCTGATGCTCACGGCCTTCGGACAGCCAGCTGAGCTCACCTTCGTAGCTCGGGAAGACAATCGGCCGACAGACGTTATCCCGAATCGCGTCGGTATAGCCGTAAGCGAAATCCGCTCGGCTTTCTCCATGCTCATATCGAATAAACGGGATTGGATTGTTGTCCGAGCGAAAGGGTGTCCCGGACAGGATCAGCCGAAAGACCGCTGGGTCGAATGCCGAGCGCAGGGCCTTTCCCCAGTTTTTCCCATCACCGGCATGATGCAACTCATCGAAGATAAGCAGCGTCTTCTTGCTCTTACAGACACGCTGAAAAATTTCCGGAGCCAGACAGACTTGCTGATAGGTGACGACGGCACCGTGATAATCCGATGCTTCGGATGTCTGCTCATTGGTGAGGGTCGGATCGAGCTGCAATCCCGTCTTCCCCGCAGCTTCAGACCACTGCGTGCGAAGGTGGTTGGTCGGGCAGACCACCAGCACCCTGACCGCAACCTGCTTGGTCATAAATTCGTGGGCGACACGCAAGGCGAAGCGGGTCTTTCCCGCGGCGGGTGTGGCCATCGCCAGAAAATCCTTGACCTCATGGCCACAGACCGCGGCCAAGGCACGGCGTTGCCAGTCACGAAGGGGCGCCGTCCAAGCGGGCAATGTCTTCATAGCCGATACGTCGCGTGATCAGTTCCCGGGAAAGAGACTAGTCGAGCCAATCCCGTTCCTGAAGTTTCTTCGGCAGGTACTTCTTGGTGAGATACTGGAAGTCTTTATTGGCCAACGCATCCAGTTCGTACTTCAAACCGCTGGCCAACATCCGCTTAATCTCTGCTTGCCAGGCTGGTTTCTGGAACCACTGATAGTTCAATAATTCCTTGGCCCGCGCGATGTCCTTGTCATTGAGTTTGATTCCAACATTGCGAGGCAGTTCATAGTGCTCTGGATCAGCACTTGATAGACCGACGAACTTGGCTTTGGGAATGGCCATGCGCTGGCTTTCAAATGCGAGGTTGATAGAACCTTGTTTGACGACAGAGTAGATGTAGTACCCCCACGGATCGTTATCGACCAATACGTAGACCGGCAATCGATGTTCCTCATGCAGCCGACAAGCCAAGCGCCGCACGCCACGAGGAGGCTGGCCGTTCCCGGTGAGCAAGATACAGTTGTACCGTCGCCAAAACTTGTCCTCCGAGAGCCGATTCCACTGCGTTCCCTTTTCGACGAGTAAGGAGGACGAAATCCGCGGTGCAGCGACGGATCTCCAAATACTCCGGCTCCACGATCGACGGGACCGAATATCCACCCTTTCCGAGCTTGGAACAGTCGACACGATCGCCATCGTCACCGAAAATCACAGGCCCGACGATACTACCTCTGTTTTCGGCGCTGACATGGAGTTCTTCTCGAAGGGCAGCAAGAGACACCTCGAGATCCTCGATCACGGGATCGGATTCATCCTGCGCATCAAAGGTATTCTCATGGGAACCCTTAATCGTGTGTTTCGTGCGGTAGTAAATTTCGCGAAGCGAGGTGGTCAGATCGGCCCGTTGCAACTCGGAGAGCGCATCGGCGACCAGCACTGTCTGCATAAACCTCTTCGCCATTCCGACGTTGAAGAACGAGCGCTCCTGCTTTTTACTGCCCATCTCGATCAAGCCCTTACGCTCGTTGAACGAGACGTTTGAGAGGGCACGAATCGGGATCTGAAACGTAGGATCTTTTGATCGTTCAGCCGATTGGATCACAATATCCGCCAGACCGATCAACTTTTTTTCGACCAGCGTGGTTTTCTTAGTTTTGGTCGCCATGGTGTCCTATTTGTGTTTCTTCAAAGCTGCAGTCTTAGCCGACTTGGACGGATGCTTGGCCTTAGACGCACCGGCACGGGTCACGATCTGACCGGATTTCGCAGCCGTCTTCTTCGGGAGCTGTTTGGCTCGACTCGCCTGGCTGGCGGCGTCCTTTTTCGAAGAAGGTGCATCGGCAGACGGTGTAACACCGAGGAGTTCCGGCCCTTCGGCCTGGGCTACGAGTCCCTGATCCGATTCGACCTGTGTCGCCAATGCCGTCTCTCCCTCGATGCCCTCGGCTGTAACGATGATGGAATGAGGCAACCCTGCAGGCCCGGCTCCCGTCTTCCCTAAGGCTTCGTCGGTTTTTTGACCGCCGGTTCTGGTCGAGGCAATCTTTTGAAGCTGTTCTTTCAATTTTTCTTTCGGCAGCTTTCCTCCCTTGAGCCGATTGCATGCCTCCACGACTTCTTCGATATACAGTTCAAAAATGTTTCGCCGCCGAAATTCGCTGGCTGCCCGTTCACGCCGCCGCACGAAGAGCCCCAATCGTCTCCCGCACTCACGAAGGGCCAGGGTGATTTCCTTCTGAATTTCATCGTAATCCGCGATCGCTTCCTTGGACTCACTGGTAAAGGGGACCCACACCGACGCCATGTGGACGAAGATCACCATCGGTCCACCCGGCAGGGCGCCACGAGACTGGGTCAAACCGTAGTTTTTCCATCCCGTGCTCAGCACGGCTTTGAAGGTCGAGCAGGCAGATTGTTGATACAGGAGCGGAACCCGATTAGCGTACCGGATCACTCGTGCGAGTTCCGAATCTTCCTCCTCGTACTCCCCTTCCGCCTTCGGCATCGCCGGTTGCTGCGGCTTGTTTTGGTCCTGCGGTCTGTTTCCATATGCCAGGCCTGCTTCAATGATGAATGGGTTGCCGCGATAGACCGCCGGTGGCCGACTGACTGCCGTATAGAATTCCCCTTTGATCTGCTTGTACAGACCGGAGAGAATGGCCTTTTCGCCGATCGGAGAAATACAGTTGGTCGGCGGGGCCATGATCTTCGTCTCTTGCAGTGTCTTGTAGAGCGTCTCTGCGACCAGTCCCTTCAGCTCACGAGGCTTGTCCTCAGGGGAGATCTTCGCCGCTTTGCATATCTCGTCGGCCAACTGATCAGACACCCGACAAAAATCGCTTGCGAGAAAACCGGAGACGGTATGGCTCTTGGTGTCCTGCAACATCTTGAGGAGCATGCCGAACTCGATCCCGTAGGGATGCGGCTTGATCTCGCGCGGTTGAGGCGGCAATTCGTGATAGGTCCGAGGATACTCCTTTGTCTCTCCTTCAGGAGTCTTATAGATCAATTTGACATGAGGGTTGGCGATGGAGGTCTGCTCCAACCACTCATCGACCGACGCTCGGCCCTTTTGATATTTGCCCTCGACTTCCAGCGTCACCTGGGTGCCTCGTGGCTGCTCCCAGTCGATCTGTTTGTTCTCATGAACCAGCGGCTCATTCTTCTTCGTGTCGATTTGAACTTCAAAGAAATGAGCGGCGGCCTTCGGCCCGATACGCGAAATAATTTTCACCGGCTTGCCGGTCGTCAGTTGTCCGTACATACCGGCAGCCGAAATGCCGATCCCCTGCTGGCCACGGCTCATCCGCAGGCGATGAAACTTTGAGCCATAGAGCAGCTTGGCGAAAATTCGTGGGATCTGCTGACGCACGATGCCCGGTCCGTTGTCGGTGACCGTGACGCGAAACCGATTCGCCTGGCTCGGTGCCACCGGCGCCCCGTTCGACACGACCTCGAGATTGACCGTGACATCCGGAAGGATCCCGGCTTCTTCACAGGCATCGAGCGCGTTGTCGACCGCCTCTTTGACGCAGGTCAGCAGTGCCTTGCGCGGATTGTCGAATCCGAGCAGATGCCGGTTCTTCGTGAAAAATTCCGAGACGGAAATTTCCCGCTGACGCGCTCCCATCTCAACCGCAGTGACCCGCTCGGCTGCTTTCGCGGCGGCTGGCTTCTTTGCGGCTGGTTCAGGGTTGGTTCGAGGTGTGGAAGATTTCGAATCAGATACTGATGCGGAGTCTTACCTTTTTCCCAATCACCCTCTCATCAAACAATCGTTGAGTGTTTGGTATCATAAAACTTTCCAGGAAACAATGGGACCGAATGGCGCGTAGGTAGAACAAAGAAAGACCTAGACGTGCAACGAAGCGCCTTAGTGGATCACGGAGGGATCCCGCAAGTAATGCGCAGGCTCCATCGTCTCTGCAGACCAGACAAGCACTTTCCGGTCGAGCGTGCCGACAATCAAATAGCTCCCGTCACTCGTCCAGTGCAGATGATAGGGGGTTTTCATGTGGAAGGTTTTTCGCTTGACCTGAGATTGAAGATCCCACACGGCAAGTCGTTCTCCAACCCGAGTGGCCACCCATCGATGCAATGGGTCAACAGCCATCGAGGCCCCCTATGCGACCGTCGGTCCTTTCTCAAGGACTTCGGTATCCCGTTTTGTAAAGGTGTCCAACCTGGCCATAACTTTGCTTTGAGCAGTATCCCATAGCGCAAGCGTCAACGTATTGGGTTCGCGAGCCCGCATCGTCGTCGCAACAAACGGACGATTCCATCCGAGTCCGGCCCAGACCGCAGGCAGTCCGACCGGCTCCTCCACCGGGTTCCATGTCGAGATATCCCAAACAACACGGCCGGTTCGGGATATCGTGAGCAGGTACCGGCTTCCATCCAGCAAGCTCAGCGTCTCCACAATGTCTCCTTGGGGCGCCCGCTTCCTGAGACAACCTTTCGGATCACAGGTAAGGGAGTAGCCGGCATGGACCAGCTCCTTGATGACTGCTCTGGTGACCACATCCACCACGTGGACATCCGGTTGCTTGCCGGCAATGACGAGAAATCGGTTGCCGGTGAGGAACTGGAGGGCGTTGATCTGTCCC
The DNA here is from genome assembly GCA_036984345.1 of Nitrospira sp. GTDB lineage: Bacteria > Nitrospirota > Nitrospiria > Nitrospirales > Nitrospiraceae > Nitrospira_D. Next base: position 87,536 of record BQXA01000004.1, read on the forward strand.
TGTCCGCTTGCATAGGACGGAAACTCCTTCCAGGTCTGCGTGTCCCAAAGCCGTATCTCTCCTTGGGTCGTCCCTGCGGCCAGAATCGCACCGTCGGCGCTGAACGCCAACGCGCTTGCCGGCGCAGACAAGACCAGCTGGCGTAGAAGCATTCCCTGTCCCGGCTCCCAAATTTTGAGCAAGCTGTCATCACTACTTGTGACAAGCACATTAGCGCTAGGAGAAGTGACCAGTGCGCGTACCGCTCGCGCGTGTACAAATGCAGGACCGGTTCCGGGAGCTGCTGGCGCGAGAAGCTTTGCGGACGACGCAGCATCTGTGACCGGCGGTGTGGGGCGCTTGGCCAACACCTTTGCCTGAGGCTGAGCAGGATCCAATACGAGCTCCGGTGAGCGGGTCTCGACATCCCATAGTGAGATATGGCCATCCACATCCGGGTTCAGGCCACCCGTGAGCCCGAGCATGATCTTCGATCCGGTCGGCGACCACTTCAACAACGAGATCCGCGGATCCCTGTTTCGGCAATCGTGGTCACAGAGATCCGATAACATGGCGCCGGTGCGCAGGTCCCAGATCTGTATCGTGCCGAGTTGTGCAGACTGTCCAACCAGATAATCCCCATCGCTTGAAACATCCACAGTGGCAAGATTCATAGGGGACGGCTCATCTCGCCCTTGCTCGGGACTGGTGAGGCGGGTCGAGGATACCAACTCACCCGTGTCGGAGTCGAACAACACATAACTCTTCGTACCATGACCTGCCACCAGTCGGCGGCTATCGGGCGAAAAGCGATGAAGTGTGAGAGGCCCGCTTCCTCCCCCAGTAGTCGTCACTGTGGCTCGTCCCCGGATCGATACGTCTACCGGATCGATGAGCAGGACCGTGCTTCCAATGCTGGCAGCCAACACCGACCTATCCGGTGCGAACAGGAGATCGAGCGGTTTTCCACTTTTGAGGCTCATGTCACGAATCGTCGTGCCCATGAGGTCATGTACGCGAATCGCGCCTCCCTGGGCAACAGCCAGCAACATCGCATCAGACGACGCAACCACCGACTGGATCTCTGCCTTGGTATCCAACGGAATATGCTTGAGCGGGATCAACTTCTTTCCGATTTGCCAAACCGAGACCGCCTCGTTTCCGTGACGGAGCACCATCCGATCAGTTTGATTCGAATAGGCAAGCAAGGTGTAGGACTGACGTGATTCCTGTGGAATCGTCGCTATGGATGCGTGGGTCTTCCAATCGTAAATGACGACGTCGTGCTTGACACACAGCACCCAACCATCTTGTTTCAGGAGAGCGATCTGGTGGCAGGAGGCGAGCGGCATCGTGGCGACGAGCGTCTTGGATTCAAGATCCCACAGGACCAGGTCGTCCATCTGGATCAACAGGAAACGCCCATCCTCCGAGAACGCCGTAGGAACATGTGACTGGCTAGCCTGCGCCTGCTGGATCGACGGACTAAGCAGGAGCATGACCGCTAGTGACAGGATTTTCAGCCGGCTCATTGAAGGATCCCCACGATTCACATACGATTCTTTATTGAGAGGTGCAATCGACCGCGTGGCGATTCGCACGAGATTTACCAACCCCTCTGTCCCTCACAACTGTTATGGTGCCGTCAGTCGCTGCTTGCTGAGTGTTGCCTCAACGCCGGTTGAGTCTTTCGCTGTGGGAAGCACGTCCACGAAATGCTCGAGACCTCGCTCATCCTTCCAGCGTTCGACCGGCACTTTGGCAATCACTTGGGAATCATCGAATGTTTGCCAGGCACTTGTGAGTATTGCGAGATTGGGACTGAGCCCCTCCAGGCTCGGTTGAGTGGCGTCAGCTTTCGTCGGTGAAGATAACGCCGATTGTTCCGGTAGCGGACGAACCTCGGATCGAGAGTGCTCCGGTGCTGATGGACTCCGAGTAGCCTTCATCCGCTGAACGGAACGAGCATTGGGCTTGAATGAGGAATCTGGTTTTTTCTGCAACGCCGAAGGCGGTGCGTCAGTAATATGGAGCTGCCCCTGCTGATCTGTCCACTTATACAGCTCTGCTGAGCCGATAATCGGTGACAGAAGAAGCCCGGTAATGATGCTCAACGTGAGGAATTTCATGCTGCCGTATCCCCGCACTAGCGAGGTGATGCGTCAATAAACCAAAGTATAGCAGGCGGGCCTACGCATGCCTGGCCGCGTAGCGCACGACGATCGCTTAATTAGAATCAGTCGGTAGGTCCTGAAATGGGGGGAGTAGCTACAACCACGCTGGACGTTAAGGTGGGAGGAGCACGCACCTAACCGAGGACGATTAGGTACGGCGGTGATCTTGGGAGGACTTTAGGCTTCCCAGTACAAGCTGGTCCTGCACACCGTCCCCACGCTCGATCCCCTTATGAACCATATTCCCTCGGGGCGTTAACTCCTCCCACTCATGTACGATAGGCTTCATGTCCGAGTGAGTCAAGAGGTACAGATGATTTGGATTTTTGTCATGTGGCGATTGCCTCAACCGGATGGTATGTTGTCGAGGCATTTGTGACTGAGCGTGGAGCTTCTGCCGATCTGGAGCAAACGACGATGGCCACAGCCCTCACGAGTCAGGATGTCCATCACGCATGGGCCGCATTGGCGGGAGATGTGCGAACGGCAGTCCTGTTGACGCTACGAAATGAGCGACCGTTCGGATCGCATGTGCCTTATGTGTTTGGGTCGGATTGGACCAGGGCCTACTTGCATCTCAGCCGGTTGGCGCTCCATACGCAACATCTCCTCGAGAATCCCCAGGTTGCGTTGTTCATCGCGGAACCGGATGGGCCGGAAAAAAATCCGCTTGCACTACGACGCCTGAATCTACAGGGTGAAGCTGCAATACTCTCTCCTGATGCACCGACCTATGACGAGGTCAAACGGCGCTATCTCGAACGATTCCCTCAATCCGAAATGATGTTTGGGTTTGGCGACTTTGCGCTCTGGGAATTGCAGCTTGCGGACGCTCACTTCGTGTTGGGCTTTGGCCAATCCTTCATCTCGACCGCTCCTACTGCTGCCAGATGGGTGCATCAGAAAGTAGAGCGGCCCGCAAGCAAGAAAGCGTGATCGGCGGAAGAGCTGCTCGGCTTAAACATGAATTGGGCTTTGTCACCTATCCGCAGATTGATGGACCCTGGTTTAGGGAGGGAGGCGATGAGGTCTTTGCTCTCTTTGCCTGACCAAGCGATTCGACTTGGCCCAATCATGCTGTGTGCATCGGTTTTATGGTCCTCCGCATCCTGTGAGTCAATGAACCGGAATGCGACACCGACATCCACCGTTGAACGCCCCGAGAAATCCTCCGTGCCACGATTCATCCCGCATGAATTGCTCGTCAAATTCAAGAACGGGATTTCACGAGAGAGAATTGAATTCATCCTGAAGCATAATCGGATTGACATCCTCACTGAAATTCAATCTGGACGCCTGTATCACGTCAGAATCTCGGATGATCGCTCGGTTGAATCAGCGATCACTCAACTCACGTCGTATCAAGAGATCGAGTATGCAGAGCCTAATCATCGATATGAGATACAGAAGTAGTGTGATGAGAAATGCCGTCCGTTTCGGCAGGAGCATTTTCAAGATAACAACTGTCGCAATCGTACTGTCGGGTCTCCTACTGGAAACTTCCCTGGCGCATGCGGAACAAAAGCAGGCCCATCGTGGAATGACCGCGCTATCCCAACAGGCAAGACAACCAGCCCGTTACGTCCCAGGAGAAGTGCTGGTCAAGTTCAAGGACGAGGCATCGCGTTCAGCAATTGCATCACTCAGCGCAGATGTGGGTGCCAAAGAAGTCAGGGCGATGTCTGTGAATGCGACGGTGATTCACCGGTACAAATTGGATGGTGCCTTGTCAGTCGACGAAGCCGTCTTGAAGTATCGAAGGGATCCCGCTGTCGAGTATGCCGAGCCGAACTACCTCTATTGGCTCCAAATCATCCCTAACGATACGCAGTTTGACTCGTTGTGGGGACTCCATAACATCGGTCAAACCGTGGGTGGAACGGCGGGAAAGACGGATGCCGATATTGATGCACCTGAAGCCTGGGATATCAGTACGGGAAGCCCTGATGTCATTGTCGCGGTAATTGATTCAGGCATAGCCTATGACCATCCTGATCTCGCTCCGAATATCTGGACGAACCCCGGAGAAATCGCTGGAAACGGCATTGATGACGATGGAAATGGATTCGTAGACGATGTGCATGGATGGGATTTTGGCGCAAATGACAGTGACCCGATGGACCCCTTGGATCTCAATCCCGGAGGGAACCCGGGGCATGGCACGCATGTGGCGGGAATCATCGCTGGAGCCGGGAATAATGGAACTGGTGTCACAGGAGTGATGTGGACCGCGAAGCTCATGGCCCTGAAAGCTGGAGGAGTAAATCGATCCCTATCTGCCACCGCCATTGTCAGTGCGATCCACTATGCCGTCGCCAATCGCGCCCGGGTAATCAACGCCAGCTTTGCCGGACCTGATTGCAGTCTGGCTCTCTACGATGCGGTGAGTGCCGCCAATACAGCAGGTGTGCTGTTCGTTGCAGCCGCAGGAAATGAGGGATTGGATAACGACAACATATCGAACTTCCCAGCGAATTTCAGTGGCCCTTCGACGTGTGATGGACAACAGAAGGCTGCACTGGGAAACGTGATCGCGGTGGCGGCCACGGACCAGAATGATCAATTGGCGACCTTCTCGAATTTCGGAGCTACAACCGTCCAAGTCGCTGCACCAGGAGTGAGTATCATCAACACGAAACCAACATCGAATGTTACAAATGTGCTCCTCCATAACTTTGATTCCAACCCAGCCGGACTCGGGTATGTCTTTGGAGGAATCAACTCTACATGGGGAATCACCAAATCCGCATCATCCAGCCAGCCGAACAGCCTGACCGACAGTCCGAACGGAAACTATCAACACAATACTGATTCATTTGCGACGGGACCTGTGTTCACGACCGAAGGACACCGAGGATGCCGACTTGACAGTCAGGTCCGTCTACAAACTGAACAGGATATCGACGGTGTATTGCTAGAAACATCTAGAAACAGCGGAACGACTTGGGAGCCTCTTCATCTGATCACAGGAGATAGCAACGCCCAATTTGTTTCGTTCACCTGGGGGGACATCGCTGATGGAATGACAAGATCACAGTTTCGCTTTCGATTTCTATCCGATGACCGTCAAGCCTTCGATGGTGTGTACTTAGACGATATCCGTATTGCCTGCATTGCCGGGTCACCGTCGGGGACGACGGACTACCAGTTTCTTCATGGCACCTCAATGGCGACACCGCATGTAGCAGGACTCGCCGGATTGTTGCTCTCGGTTAATCCCAACCTCACGGTCTCTCAACTCAGAAACGCCATCTTGAGTACAGTCGATCGGAAGCCGTCCTTGAGTGGAAAGGTGTCCGCACGTGGGCGTATCAATGCTAGGGCCGCGTTGGCCAGTGTGGCCGCATATTTCACGGTTGCCGTAAACAAGGCAGGTCCAGGCACCGGCGCAGTGACATCGAACTCCCCTGGAATCGACTGCGGGACGATATGCGATGGGAAGTTCCTGCAAGGAAGCCCTGTCAACCTCGCTGCCGTACCTGATCCCGGATCAGTCTTTGCGGGGTGGAGTGGAGATTGCGCGGGAACAAATTCCTGTTCACTCACTCAAAACGCAACGGTTACTGCAATCTTTAACATTGCGTCATCTTCTCCAGCCCCTAGCGATGGTGTCGGAGGAGGAGGCTGCACTCTCGCCCCTGGTGCGACAGGTGACGCGTTGTTGCCCGCCATCCTCGTCCTGTCTCTGGCCATTCTGTTATGGAGAACAAATCGTCGATGAGGCCGAATTTCGGAATCCAACACGTGTCGCCACAGCAGAAGATGACGTCCAAGGACGTGAGCGGAATGAGCCGTTCAGCGCAGGGAATGGCATTACTAGGCCTTCAATGCACTCATCCCTTTCATCGGGATACGCTATTTCTTTTCTTGTTCGCTCTTGGCCCAGCGGTGTGGTTGTTTATGATAGTGCTCTTTGCGCTTCAACCAAACCCTCGGCATGCGTTCTGGTCACCTGTGTTTCTCTCCATTGCCCTATGGCAGCCCTTGTGCGAAGAGTTGCTGTTTCGTGGCCTCATCCAAGGGCATTTGCTGGAATCTACGCCGAAGCAGAACACATGGTTGGGTCTGTCTAGTTCTAATCTGCTGACATCGTGTTTGTTCTCATTGGCTCATCTAGCCAACCATTCCGTCTCCTGGTCCTTGCTCGTGTTTCTTCCTTCCCTCTGTTTCGGCTTCGTACGAGATCGCTTCGGATCTGTGTATCCCTCGATCATTCTGCATGTTTTCTATAATGGCGGCTACTTTCTTCTCATTGGTAGTGCCACCCACTAAACTCCAGCTGAGATAGCCCTTCGGTCGACTGTGTCGTGCCGAACCCCGAGGGTTGTTCTGTCCTCAAACAACTGAAGGCGGTCGGCAAGCAAGCCGAGATGATGTTTGTGTTTCACGCCTTTGCGATTTTGGAATTGCAGCCTACGGAAGCTCACTTCGTGTTAGGCTTCGGCCAAGCCTTTGTCTCCACTGCAGCCACTCCCACCAGATGGGTGCATCAAAAGTTGAGCGGTTGTCTTCTGCTAAGGATTGAACCTTCAAGTTATTTTTGGGTCAGTATGTGAAAGGTCCTTTGCAGCTCTGACTCTTTATCTTCATGTTCGACCAGAATATACTCCCACCACCCTAGGTTTCCTTTCAGCAACTTCAAGTGAGCCACAAAAGAGTGGAGAATTTTTCAGGATATTGGACAGGGTCGTTCGAAGGAACAAACTCCGGAGGCCTAACCTTCAATATCAGACAGGAAGAGAAGACGCTTAGTGGCTTTGCTTCAATCCATGAACCTGCCTTTGGTCTGAGCCAATACGCTATTATCGGGGAAGCGGGCCCACCTACCACGTTTCAGCTGTCTCCAATAAGACAAATACAAGACCTTACCTATGGTGTCATTACGGTGAGTTGCAGTTTGGTTCACGATGAATTAATCACGGGACGGTGGCAATCCACTACAGGGACCAATGGAGCCTTTACTGCACGCCGCTACAAGGATCCTGCTCTTGATCAAACCTGGAAGGCAGAGCATAAAAATGTTTTTATTAGCTATCGCCGCACAGACAAGGAATACCTAGATGAGATCAAAGTTCATCTGAGACCTTTGGAAAAATCTCAACGACTTGATGTATGGCCAGACGATCGAATCAAGGCTGGCGCTCAATGGAGGCAGGATATTGAATCTGCCCTAAACAGAGCTCATGTTGCGGTCCTTCTGATCTCCCCAGATTACTTGGCATCAGATTTCATCGTAGATAATGAACTGCCGATCCTCCTTAAAAAGGCTAAGGACGAGGGCGTGACAATACTCCCCTTGATTCTCAGACCCTGCAGATTTTCTCGTGATACCCACCTGAACATTTTTCAGGCTATTAATTCCCCCAATACGCCCCTCGCGTCACTCGCTCGGTGGGAACGCGACACTCACTACGATCGGGTTGCCCGTGAAATCGAAGATCTACTCGGAAAAGAGCGCTAACTGCAGGCCAATGTCCGAGCTGGATATAGGTAGCCACCGCCCTGCTCATCAAAGCAGAGGACAAGCTTCTTGGGAACATTCACGTTAAATCGATTGCAAGAGCGAGAAGCAAACCCCCGATTGAACTCTATCTAGACCACGAAATCAGTCGGCTTTCTTATTATTCCCTGACAACGGGATAAAGACTTCGTTCAGATCGCTGAAGGAACCGCCTGGCGTCGGTCCGCCACTGATCACGTAGATGCGACCATTTAGGGCCACAGAACCAAGACCATGACGTGCCGTGGGCATCGGGGACAGCCGCTGCCAGGTATCACGCGATGGATCATAGGCCTCATTCTCATTGAATGTTTCGATTGCTCCTTCGCCACCAAAGACATAGATCTTGTCTTCAACCACGGCGGCAGTGATGCCACTACGCGCGGTCGGTAAATCTGAGACTCTTTTCCAACGATCGATCGCAGGATCGTACATTTCCACAACGGAAAGATTCTGCGAATAGTCTCCATTCACACGCCCGCCAATCGCATAGATCTTTCCGGCAACCGTGGCAGCCGCAAGGTGATCACGGGGAGTCGGGAGGGGTGCGGCTGCCGTCCACTCATTTCGAACCGGCTCGTATACTTCGACCTGCTTGTTGTTGGTCTCCCGGTCGAAGCCGCCGATGGCATAGAGCTTTCCTTCATGCTCCGCTAGGGACAATGCGCCTCGCGCCGTGGGCATCGGAGCACGTTCCGTCCAACTGTCCGTTGCCGGATCATAAGCGTAGACCGTCACCACCGGATTCCAAACGCTGAGCCCAGACTTCGTGTATCCCCCAATGACAAACAACCGCCCATCTACGACACCGATTCCGACATGATGTAGACCGACCGGTAACGGCGCTTTGGAAGTCCATCGGTCTGTCGCGGGATCATACACTTCAACGGCCCACGTGATCGCAAAACTCATTACATTGCCCAGGCTCGGTTTTTCAAACCCACCGACTACATAGATTTTTCCATCGAGTGCCGCAGCCGCCACTTCCGTTCGCTTCGTCGGCATCAGCGCGGCTGTACGCCAAGTACCTTTATCCGGTTCAGGCTGCGCCCCACCAGGTGTCGGCAACGCGATCACAAAGATCCAGGCAAGGATGGGTACTAATATGGAAATCGGCATTGACGAGGCCCAGATACAGCTAGCCAACAAACGGGAATGTCGCAAAATCTCATCATATACCCAATGAAAGGCTCGCGAAAGGCGGAATTTCGATCGAAGGAGGGAGTCTTTCGAAACCGAAGCACGAAGTAGGGCCGTACCAGTGGCCCTATTTGTTGTTCTTCCGACAGAGCAGACCGAAGGAACTGCCGAGGGCGAGGCCGCCGAGGAACGTGAGGCCGAGGATGACGCCGAGCAAGGAGGCTGGAGGTCCAGCTTGGCGGCGAATGTATCTGCGGGCTTGCGAACCGACCGTCGCTTCACCCCCCATCCAACTACGCGGGTCGTCATTCTGAGGTTCATTCTGCGTGCTCACCAGTTTCATGTCCCTTTCCCTTCATCCAGCACAATGTATTCGTCGATCAACGCTTCCAACTCGTCCCGATCCTGTTGCTGTACATCCAGGAATCTGACGCCAAACGTCCGATCGACACTCCACTGAACCTGCGCCTGCTCGATTACGATCGGAACGTCATCGCCCGGCATCAAGAGTTTCACGACAATCGACTTGCCCGGTTCAACGTCCAGCGAACTCTCGATCCTGGCACCACCCATGGAAAGGTCAATAGCCTTTCCCTCCACCTCGTGCGAGTTGGCCCGCAGCAGGCTCTTGACCCGCGTTGACACTCGACGATGCTGCCGCCGTTCCATATGAATCAAGAATACCCTATCTCTACCCCCAAAAGCATCTAGCAAACGGCTCAAGTCACTGATTGTTCAGCCGTTCTCTTGCAAGTCGGCGAATCTTTTCGCTAAGGTACGGCACGATGGATGGAGCTCGTTCGCGCCAACTGATCTTTGCCTGCGCGAGCGGGCTGCTCTTACCCCTCTGTTTTCCAAAGTTCGACCTAGGATTGCTGGCCTGGGTCGCGCTCATTCCCCTCCATCTCGCACTCGATCAATGTTCCAAACAGCGGGCATTCTGGATCGGCTGGCTCAGCGGTGTCATCGGATTCACCGGCATCATGGCCTGGGTGGTCACGGCTATGACAACCTATGGCAAGGTGCCGGAACCGATCAGTTACGCCATTCTGTTACTCCTCACCACCTATCTCGGACTGTATGTCGCACTCTATAGCCTTGCGTTCGTCTGGCTCCGCGAGCTCATCCCACGCTATGGAATTTTCTTCGCACCCTGTTTCTGGGTCGCACTTGAATTCCTCCGAACCTATCTGCTCTCAGGCCTTCCCTGGTGTCTCCTGGGCTATTCCCAATACCGTGAACTGGACTTGATTCAGGTAGCGGATCTGACCGGTGTCTACGGAGTGTCCTTTTTAGTGGTCCTGGTGAATGTAGCCGTAGCCGAACTGATTTTGTGGATCATGCCGTTTTTCCGCGGCTTTCATCCGGTTAAACTGCCGTGGGAACTCCTCACAACTGCGGCAGCCTGTATGGTCCTCTCCTGGTTTTATAGTTCAGCAGTCCTCAGCGATAGAAACGTCCAACAGACTCACCCATATATCACGGTGGGTGTCGTCCAGCCGAACATCGATCAAGCTGTGAAGTGGGATGCATCGTATCGCGAAGAGACGATGCGTCGTCTTGATCGCCTGACAGGACAACTGAGCACCGATACCGACTTGATCGTCTGGCCGGAGGCCGCAACTCCGTTCATCTTGGAGCGGGAAAAGGACTTTCAGCTTGAACTGATCTCGTGGGCGGAACGCGCTCAGGCTCCGCTCCTGCTCGGGAGTCCGGCCCTGCGGTTTTACCCGGATCGCCGACCATACCTCCTGAATAGCGCCTACCTGCTGGGAATCGACGGGACGATTCTCGGCCGGTATGACAAGCACCATCTTGTCCCGTTCGGAGAATACATCCCGCTCAAGTCATCATTGTTATTCTTTCTCGACAAACTTGTCGAAGGGATCGGTGACTTTGAGCCGGGTCCGGGATCGAAAACCCTGTCGTTCAGTCCCAAGTCGTTGAGACACGACAAGACCAGCAGCAGCCCCCGGTCTGTGAAGTTCGGTGTCGCGATCTGCTACGAAGTTATCTTCCCGGACCTCGTCCGCCAATTCGCTGCAAACGGGGCCGAGTTTCTGGTCACAATCACGAATGACGGATGGTTCGGTCCCTCTTCCGCACCGGCGCAGCACTTTGCAATGGTCGTCTTTCGTTCGATCGAAAATCATCTTGCCTTTGCGCGGGCCGCCAACACTGGAATTTCCGGATTCGTCGATCCGTTCGGACAAATCACGCAGGCCACGCCTCTTTTTACAGAGTTGGCTTTGCACGCAACGATCCCCATTAAATATTCCCGCACATTTTACAGCTACTATGGCGATGTGTTTGCCTACGCTTGTGTTATAATCTGCGCGCTCTTGTGCCTGTTCGGGTATTTCCGCACGAAGGAACCAGCCCTAACGATTATCACGCCGGCATGACGGAAGGAGGATCGTTCCATGTTAGAGGAGGTAGAAGCTCGCGTTCGCGCCCTCACCGCGCAAGTTTCGGAATTACGGGGGCATCTTTGACTTCGCTCACATGACCGCCGAATTGGAAGAACTTGAGGCCCAGATGGGCCAGCCGCATTTTTGGAACGACACCCGCACCGCGGCGGTGGTGAGCCGAAAGAAGGCCACCATCGAACGTGAACTCCAGCAGTGGCGTGAAATTGAAGCCAAGATGGATGATTTGGGCGCCCTGCTGGAACTCGCACATGAAAGCAGCGACGCAGGGCTCGAGACCGAATTGGCGAGTGAGCTGAGTCAGTTAGAGCCGCGCCTTGCCACCCTGCGACTGGAACTGCTCCTCTCGGGCGATCTGGACCCGAACAATGCGATCCTGGCGATTCATCCCGGCGCTGGCGGCACGGAGTCTCAGGATTGGGCACAGATGCTTCTCAGAATGTACGTGCGATGGGCGGAGCAGAAGAAGTTCAAGGTGGAAACGTTGGACCTCCTACCCGGCGATGAAGCGGGGATCAAGAGCGTAACGGTTTCGATCACGGGTCCGTATGCCTACGGCTACCTCAAGGCCGAAGCCGGAGTACATCGCTTGGTGCGCATTTCTCCGTTCGACTCCAACAAGCGGCGACACACGTCGTTCGCGTCCGTTTTCGTGTATCCGGAGCTGAGCGAAGATATTGATGTCGTGGTCGAAGACAAAGACCTCCGGATCGACACCTTTCGGGCCGGTGGCGCTGGAGGCCAGAACGTCAACAAAGTTGAGACCGCCATCCGCATTACACACTTGCCTAGCGGCATCGTGGTCCAATGCCAGAACGAGCGGTCCCAGCTCCAGAATCGAAATGGCGCGATGAAAATCTTGAAGGCTCGCCTCTTCGAACTGGAACAGAAGAAGAAGGAAGCAGAGTTTAACGCGATCGTCGGGGAGAAGAAGGACATCGCGTGGGGCAGTCAAATACGATCCTACGTGTTTCAACCCTATCAGATGGTGAAGGATCATCGAACGGGCCATCAAGTCAGCAACGTGTCATCCGTCATGGACGGCGATCTCGACAGGTTCATCGAAGCGTTTTTGAAAAAGAAGCTCGGAAAGGGAAGTGAACAACTCTCCCCCGTCGGAGGAGAGGAAGAGGACCTCTAGGGACTACTCGGCGACACCATGGACGAACTGAACGAACAGCGACAACAGCGGATTAAGAAACTCGACCTGCTGCGAGGGGCCGGCGTCGCCCCTTACGGCACCCGATTTGAAGTCAAAGATCGAGCGGGTGAATTGCTCAGGGTGCATGGTGAGAAGCCCAAGGAAACCCTAGAGCAAGAGAAAGTCTCCTGTACCTTCGCCGGAAGGGTCGTTGCTCTACGGCGTTTCGGGAAAGCCGGGTTTGCGGTCCTGCAAGATGGCGCTGACCGCCTGCAGGTGTACCTCAAGAAGGACCTGCTTTCCGAACAGGCCTACGCCGTGGTGGAACAGCTTGATCTCGGTGATTGGATCGGTGTCACAGGGACGTTGTTCCGTACGAAGACGAATGAATTCACGGTTGAGGTGCATCAGCTGACGTTTCTCAGTAAAGCGCTCCGCCCGCTTCCGGAAAAGTGGCATGGTCTGACGGATGTCGAAACCAGGTATCGACAGCGCTATGTCGATCTGATCGCCAACCCGCAAGTCCACCAGATCTTTTCGACCAGGAGCCGTATCATTGCCGGCATCCGAGCGTTTCTGATCGACCGTGGGTTCCTGGAGGTCGAGACCCCCATGATGCATCCCATTCCCGGAGGCGCCACGGCCAAGCCGTTCGTCACGCACCACAATGCGCTCGGCGTGGATCTCTACCTACGCATCGCGCCGGAACTCTATCTCAAACGCTTGATCGTCGGAGGGTTCCCACGCGTGTTTGAGATTAATCGGAACTTCAGAAACGAAGGCATTTCGACGATTCACAATCCCGAGTTCACGATGCTGGAGTTCTATGTCTCGTACGCGGATTACCAGGACTTGATCGCACTCACCGAAGAGCTGGTCTCCAATCTGGCGCAGCAAATCCTCGGCAAGACGGTCATTACCTATCAAGGAACGGACATTGTCCTCACGCCTCCGTGGCGACGATGGTCCTATCACCAGGCCATTCTCGAGGTGAACGGCCTCGAGCCGTCGGTGCTGCAGGATCGAGAGAAAGCACTGGCGGCTGCCAAACGACTGAACGTCCCGGTGGACCCCAAGGCCTCCTTGTTCACCATCGTGAACGAGATTTTTGAGGAAACGGTCGAGCCGAATTTGCAACAGCCGACGTTCGTTACCGATTATCCCATCGAGATTTCACCCCTCGCCAGGCGAAAGGATGCGGACCCAACCTTGACCGACCGGTTCGAGCTCTACATCGCCGGACGGGAGATTGCCAACGCCTTTTCAGAGTTGAACGATCCGTTGGACCAACGCGAACGATTTGAAGGCCAGGCCGCCCAGCGTGAGGCCGGAGACGATGAAGCCCATCGCGTCGACGAGGACTTCCTTCGCGCCTTGGAGTACGGAATGCCTCCAACTGCCGGAGAGGGGATCGGCATCGACCGGTTGATCATGCTGTTTACCGATCAGGCCTCGATCCGTGACGTGGTCCTCTTTCCTCAGCTCCGACCGGAGAAAGCCTAAGCGTGGCCCTGCCCTATGAAATTTTTGTCGGGCTCCGCTACTTGCGCGCCAAGCGTCGCAACCGAACGATCTCGCTGAACACATTCGTCTCCATCGCCGGCATCACGCTGGGAGTCGCCGCCCTTATCGGCACGGTCGGGATTATGACCGGCTTCCGGGAGGATATTCAGAGCAAGATTCTCGGCACGACGGCCCATATCATCGTTCAAGAACGCATGAAGGAGAATATGTCCGATTACGACAGTCTGGCCGATAAAGTTCAAACGGTCCCTGACGTCGTCGCCGCCACACCGTTCGTCCTTCGGCAAGTCTTGCTGACCACTCAATCAGGTGTGCAGGGAATCGTCCTTCGAGGGATCGACCCGAAACGAGAAGCCAATGTCACCGAACTCTCGAACAACATTACATCCGGCCAATTGCTCGATCTCCTCGTGCCCGTGAAGGTGTTGCAAGCCCCGGCCGATGACCCTCACGGCAGCCTCCGTCCAGTGGAGAAACCCGGCATTATTCTCGGCAAAGAGCTGGCCCTCAGGTTGGGCGTATTTGTGGGCGACACGGTTAACGTGGTCTCACCCGTTGGTCCGATCAGCGCGATGGGCATGGTGCCAAAAATCCGAACCTTTGCCGTCGTCGCGCTCTTCCATTCCGGCATGTATGAGTACGACTCCTCGCTGGCCTATATCGAGCTCAACGAAGCTCAGAAATTTTTCAACATGAATGGAAGCGTCTCTGGGATCGAAGTCAAGGTAACCGATGTGTTCCAAGCGGCAGAGACCGCTCGTCGAATCGAACAGGAACTCGGCTTCAGCCATGGAGCAAGAGACTGGATGCAGATGAACCGGAATCTCTTTTCGGCCTTGAAGCTGGAGAAGACGATGATGTTTCTGCTGCTCGTCCTGATCACGATCGTGGCCTCATTCAATATTGTCAGCACCCTCACCATGATCGTCACGGAGAAGCAAAAAGAAATCGCGATCTTGAAGGCCATGGGAGCGACAAAGCGCAGCATCCGGCGCATCTTCATGCTGAACGGATTGATCATCGGGTTTACCGGAACGGCCATCGGCATTCCGTTGGGCTACACCTTTCTCTGGCTGATCCAAACATTCTGGACGTTCGATCCATCGGTGTACTATATCTCGACCATTCCGGTTCACGTCCTGGCGGAAGATGTGTTCATGGTGGCCGGCTCTGCCATTCTCATCAGCTTTATGGCAACCGTGTATCCGGCCAACCAAGCCGCAAAGCTCGAGCCGGTCGCTGCCTTGCGCTATGAATAGAGAGGACGGACGGAGGTAGGCTCTTCTTGACCCACTGCGAGTCTCAGCCCTCGGAACTTACACCTGAGCATGATTAAGGCAATCAACCTTTACAAATCGTTTTCGATGGGATCTTCTGAGATACCCGTACTGAGGGGGATTAATCTTGAGATCCAACGCGGTGAATTGGTGGCGATCGTGGGGGCTTCTGGAGCCGGCAAAAGCACTCTGCTCCATATTATCGGCACCCTTGATAAACCAAGCAGTGGGACCGTGACGTTCGATGGGCAAGACCTGTTTCGCATGACGGACAGCCAACAGGCGGAGTTCCGCAATCGGCGGATTGGGTTCGTATTTCAGTTTCACCACTTGCTCGCTGAGTTCACCGCACTCGAAAATGCTTGTATGCCGGCGCTTGTCCAACGTCGAGAGCCTGCGTCGGTCAAAGCCGATGCGACCACGCTTCTCACTGAGGTTGGGTTGGGGCATCGCCTCCACCACAAGCCAGGCGAGCTATCCGGTGGTGAGCAACAACGAGTGGCCATGGCTCGCGCATTGATGCAGAATCCTGACTTGGTCCTGGCCGACGAACCGACCGGGAATCTCGATACCCATAGCGGGGAAGGGCTGTTCGGGCTGATGCGTACCTTGAACAAGACGCGAGGAACCACGTTTGTGATCGTGACCCACAACGACAAACTCTCCGCCCAGTCCGACCGCATCATTCACATGCAGGACGGCCAGATTGCTTGAGTCGATCCAGCAGGCTTCTCACTTTCGATCCCGTTTGGTCCGGCCCCACGCCATCAGAGAGCAAGCCGGAAGGCCTGCAATCCTTGACGAACCACCATTCCTTCTCTAGACTCCCTAAATTAGCTCTGGCCAAGGATTTGAGATGCGCTGGTCGCCGTCGGTTTGCATAGGCGTGTTGCTGGCTACCTCAGCGCTTCCACCTCAGGTATCGGCGACGGAATTTGTCATTTCCGGTCCTCGTGCCATGGGCATGGGCGGAGCCGGAGTTGCCGTCACAACGAACGCACTCGCGACCTATTGGAATCCTGCCGGATTGGCCATGACGCAGACCGTGGATATCCGTGCTCAGGGAGGAGGCCTGGCGATCGATCGCCTCGGGATGGGTGATGCGTTGAACGACCTGGAAAAATTCAACACGAGCGACATGTCTCCGGCCAATCTCGCACAGGCTCAAGAGATTGCAGCTCGCGTGAATCAACCAGGCGCCGCTGTCACGGTCAACGGGTCCGCCGGGCTGTACCTGAAAGGGCACCTCGGCGAGCATGCGTTCGGATTCAGCGTCTCGGACGTCGCAACCGGCGGCGGATTCGTCTCCACGCCGGTGCAAGCCACCCAACCTGGCGGAGTCGGCACACCCATCACGATTGCAGGCCAAATGGCGCTACGCGGCCTTGAGGCCAGACAATTCGCGTTTTCCTATGCCTATGCGTTCTCCGACAAAACATTTTCCATCGGCATTACGGCGAAAGTGATCCAAGGCGCCTCATACAATGGATCGACTACTCTTCAAAGTGGAAGCGGTGTCAGCACGATCGACCACTTCGGCAAGCCGACAATCTCCACGACCTACGGGATTGACATCGGGGCGATCTACCGACCATCGTCTTTGATTCGGTTCGGCATCGTCGCGAAGGATATCAACACACCGACGTTGGATGCAGCCGGTGGAGGAGAACTCAAACTCGATCCACAGGTCAGGGCTGGTGTCGCGATTAATCCCTACTCCACATTGACCTTGACGGCAGACGTGGATGTCACTTCGAACAAGACTTTTGTACCAGGAATGAAGAGCCAGCTCTTGAGTCTCGGGATTGAACAAACGATCCTGACCGAATTTCTGTCGTTCAGGGTTGGAACGTTCAAGAACATGCAGGACGCATCGACCCCGTTCGTCCCCACGGCAGGGTTAGGCATGCGGTGGTTCAACTTCCGTGCAGATGCCGGGGGAGGATATGACTTCCGCGAAAAAGGAGCCTTGGTTTCCGCTTCCATTTCCTTTACATTCTGATGGTATACTAGTTTTATGTTGTCTCGAACATATCCACAGACGTTCGTTCTTGTCGGACTCGTTTTCCTGCTAACCGGCTGTGGTGGCCTGCAGGAGGTGTGGGAAGGCCCCGGCGCCAGGGTGTTCCGCGCCCAGAGCATCGCCGTGTTACCTCCGATGGCGAGTCAGTACGACAGCGCCCGTGAAGACATTCAAGAGGTCTTGGCTGTCGCTCTCACTCGGCAGGGTCGCATCGAACGGGTCGTATCACCGGAAAACGTGACGGATATCTTTCAGGCTTCGAAAGAGGCCTTCGACTCACTGGTATTTTATTTCTCCCGCCTTGAGATGACCGGTCAATCCGATAAAGATTCCGCCGTCAAACTTGGGAAGTCGCTCAATGTCGATTCGTTCCTAGTCGTCAGGGTCAATTCCTGGGAATACGTGCGGAAGGAAGGCGATAACGTCGGCCGTGTTGGACTGAGCCTACGGCTGATCGATGCCACCACCGGCACAACGATCTGGAAGGCGCGCCATGAACGGTCCAACAGCTATATGTTCATCAAGCCGAGCCTCAAACAAATCGCCAAGGACTTAGCCGACGAGATGATCAAATACATGCCCCCGCAGGCCAAGCCCTGACACTCGCTGCTGTTCTTCTTACCCTCTCACTCCTGCTGTGATACCTGTCTCACATTTTCATTGTCGCCATGCGAGAGCTAGGGACATGTGAGTCCTCCGCTTTTTGATGGGGCGATGACCCTCCCTCGACTTGAGCGACACCTGTATAAGGAAGAACAGAATGAAATTGGAGGGAATGTCAAAGAGTGACCGTTCCAAGGGGAAAGGCCTTCAGAGTATTTCTATGGTTTTTCGAGCACAGCAGTCCGCATGCGTTAGGAACTTGGTCAATAGGGCTGATCTAGAGAAAATCCCCGGTTATAGCGGGACTGTAGCTGGCTGCCTATTACGGCAGGTTTTTAAGGATGCGCGTGACACCATCAGTGCGCATCATCCGACTGAGTCTTTCCCGGAAAGCGCGAATAGAGATAGATCTGGCAGGCTAGAATAAGCAATGCCCCAACCACGAACCACACAATCCCGACGGATAATCCATAGGAATTGGTGGCTGCGTTGTAGACAGTGAGGCTGAACATCAGATCCGTCGTGGAGACCAAGATGTACGGATGCATGCCGAACATCACGCTGGAGAGCATGAGGAAAATAAATGCGCAAGATGCAAGAAATGCAGAGAGGTCGCGTCGGCAAAGCCTGAAATACAGGCTGTATCCAAGCGCGATAATGCCGATGGCCGGCGCAAGGTACACTACCGGATGACGGGTAAAGTTGAGACTCAAGTTCGGTTGAACCATCGGTACAGCCATCACAGTCAGCGCCGTGCACCCGGCAGACACCCACCCGAGAACCCAAGCGGCCGAGACAGCCCGCTGATAGAGAGCTCCCTCTGTTTTTGTGACGAGGTAGTTCGCGCCATGGAACGCCAGGACCACCGCACTCGTCAGTCCGAGCAGCACCGTGAACCAATCAAGGATCCCGGGCGCTGATCCAGGCTGAAAGTCCGTCCAGAACGGAACAAAGAAGTACCCATCTTCATTGAGCGGTACCCCACGAATCAAATTGCCCAACGCCGTACCAAAGACAATCGCCAGGAGCGCACTGGACGTGCTAAAGGCCATATCCCACGCCTGCTTCCAGAGCACATGGTTGACCTGCCCGCGTAATTCCAACGCCAAGCCGCGAAAGATGAGCAGCCACAGCACCAAGATCAGCGCGAGATAGAAACCGCTGAATCCAGCCGCGTACGCCTTGGGATAGGCGAAGAACAGAACAGCGCCAGCAGCGATCAACCATACCTCGTTGGCGTTCCATACCGGGCCGAGCGAGGTGCGCACGGTTTGGCGTTCTGTTTCCGTACGAGCGACGAACGGATAGACGATACCGACGCCGAAATCAAAGCCATCCAACACTACATACATGGCCAGCATCACCGTGACGATGATAAACCACGTCGTTTCCATTAATAGCTCGTTCCGTGAGGACCATTCATCGTGGGTGGATCAAGCGAGGTCGGTCCCTGGCGAATGATGTTGCTGACAAGCAGGATAAATAGCAGGGCGAGGAACAAATACAATCCCACAAACCCTATCAAGGTAAAGAGGGCATTCCCTGAATGCACGAGCGGCGAGGTATCGTCCGACGTCCGGAGTAGGCCATACACCAGCCAAGGTTGCCGCCCCAGTTCGGCAGTCATCCAACCAGCCGACGTGGCGATGTACGGGAACAACGCGCACAACATCAGCCACCAGAGCAGCCACTTCATGTTGAACAGCCAGCCCCGCCACAGAGAAAGCAGGGCTAGGCCAAAGAGCAAGGCGAAAATCGTCCCTAATCCCGCCATGACGTGGTACGCGTAGTAGAGGAGCGGAAGATTATCCGGCCACTCGTCGCGAAAAAACGCATCGAGCCCCTTCACTTTGGCATAGAGGTCGTTGTACACGAGAAAACTGAGCGCGCCAGGAATTTCAATCGGGTTATCAATCGTCATCGTTTCGAGATTGGGCTGACCGATCAGATAAAGACCGGCCCCTCGTTCCGTCGTGAAGAGCCCTTCAAATGCCGCGCCTTTGATCGGTTGATGTGTGAACACCTGGTCGGCGTTCCCATGCCCCGTCGGGAATATCATCAGCCCGGACGCGATCGCGCCGGCAACCACCCCGATGCGGAGAAATGTCTTGGCATGGGACAGATACTGGCCGGATAAGAGATAGAAGGCGCCCACCGCCGCAACGACGCAAGACGCTGTGACAACCGTCGCCGTCATGTTGTGGGCGAATTGCCAGAACAGCCACGGGTTGGTCAGCAACCCCCTCAGGCTGGTGACGAAGACCCGGCCATCATCCGCCACCTTATAGGCGACGGGGTGCTGCATCCATGCGTTGGTGGCCAGGATGAAGTACCCCGACAACCAAGTCCCCAGAAAAAGCATCAAGGTGGCAAACCATTGCACCGGTTGACTGAATCGCTTGCGATACAGCAACAATCCGAGAAACGTGGATTCCAAGAAAAAGGCGAAGATCCCTTCCATGGCGAGCGTCTGCCCGATCACGCCTCCCGCATAGTTTGAAAAGCGAGCCCAGTTGGTTCCAAACTGAAACTCGAGCGGGATCCCAGTGACGACGCCAAAACCGAAATTAAGGGCGAAGATCTTGGTCCAGAAGTCTGCGACTTCTTCCGTATGGGCATCACCAGTCAGCAGCACTCGGCTGCGCAGGTAGAACAGCAGAAAAGCCAATCCCATTGTGAGCTGTGGGAAGAGATAGTGGAAGGTGGCGGTAAAGGCAAATTGAAGCCGGTCGTAGAGAAGCGCGCTGGTCATGCTGATGCCGGGAGTCTAAGAACAGGACACACCAAATCTCAAAAGTTTCACTACTGTAACAACAAAACCCAGATGACCAAAGCATTGAGAGAAAACTAGACGAACACGTTTACGTAACAGAAGGCGTGAAAGGAATCGAATTGATCTTGCTTCACAAGAGCGAAGTGCTATCTCATCCTGCGTGAACGAATAGCTGCGGCTAGGCGTCAGAAACCCCTAGCTATCCTTATCGCCTTCCAAAAAGAGTTTCGCAAATCTCGTCTGACGATGACGGAAGAGAGCGCCTAAGAATATTCGGTATGGAGTGGCTGAGCGATGCAAGAGAGCTTGGCTCACTAGGTGTACAAGAACCAAGTTCAGAGCTGTTCCATTCCATCCATTCGCCTGACCAGAATTATTCCATATCCTCTAATGAGAGAAAGGGATGAGCGGAAATCCTAGCGGTTGCGGTGGAAGTGTATCGACTGGCTTCTTGGTGTCCGGCTTAACAGCGTAAATTACTCCATCGGCTTCAATCTAATACCCACGGGCTATTCCTTCAATTTGATCGGGTCAGATCACTGAGCGCGAGTAGACACGTGGAGAGGATGTTGCTGAAACCAGTATGCCGCAGTCGCGTCTTGTTCTTTGCGTCAGCTTCGGTCTTCGGCTAGGGAGTCAAGCCTTGGCAGTTGACTAGACTGGGACCATCGCAGCTTTGAGCGACCGCACAAACTCGGCGACCTGCCTGACCATCGCCGAATCTTGCCGGAGAGACGCGATACGTTTCACAATGGCGCTGCCGACGATCACGCCGTCGGCCATTTTGGAGACTTGCGCGGCATCTTCCGGCGTCGCCACGCCGAACCCGACCGCGACGGGAGAGGCAGAGACTTTCTTGAGCTTTTTGACGTTATCTTGGATGTCCGTCACATTGCTGAGCTTCGCTCCTGTAATCCCCGTTAATGAAACGTAGTAGACAAAGCCGTGCGATTCCTCCGCCACAAGTTTTCGCCGACTGGCTGTGCTGGTCGGGGCAAGCAAGAAGATGAGCGGTAGTCCGGCGGCATCTGCCGGGCCCTTAAGCGGCCCCGCTTCATCTGGCGGCATGTCCGGCACAATCAAGCCGTCAACCCCGGCGGTGCTGGCCGCAGTACAAAACTCCTGATACCCCATCGCATGGATCGAGTTGTAATAGAGCATGAGGACGATCGGGATCTCCGTACGTTGCCTGAGCGACCTGATGGACGTGAGAATTTTCCGTAGTGTCGTGCCGCTCTTCAGCGCCCGTTCGGCAGCTTGCTGAATCACCGGCCCATCGGCGATCGGATCTGAGAAGGGTACCCCCAGCTCGATGATATCGGCGCCCGCCTGTTCTAGCGCCACAACCAGTTGTTCTGTTTCAGGTAACCCTGGGTCCCCCGCCATGAGGTAGGCAATGAGCGCTTTCTCTCTCTTGGCGCGCAGACGGGCAAAGGTCGCCTCTAATCGACCGGTCATAACTCCACCCCCCGCATCTTCGCCACCTGTTGCACATCTTTGTCCCCACGACCGGAGAGGTTGGCGATGATCACCTGCGACTTTTTCAGTTTCGGAGCGAGCTTGATGACATGCGCAACGGCGTGAGCGCTTTCTAATGCCGGTACGATCCCTTCTTCCCGTGCCAGCAGATCAAACGCAGCCATCGCTTCACTATCGGTGGCGTAGGTGTACTCGATACGGCCTCGATCGTGATAGAGACTGTGTTCCGGACCCACCGCGGCATAGTCCAAGCCTGCTGAAACAGAATGGGTCAAATTGATCTGCCCGTTCTCGTCCTGCAACAGATAGGTCATGGTGCCTTGCAAGACCCCTGGTTTACCACCGGAAAACCGCGCAGCATGTTTACCGCTCACAATTCCGCTCCCTCCGGCTTCGACCCCGACCATCTTGACCTTGCGATCCTCCAGAAAGGCGTGGAACAACCCGATCGAATTACTCCCGCCTCCAACACAGGCCACAAGATAATTCGGCAACGTGCCCTCCGCGGCAAGAATCTGTTTTCGCGCTTCTTTTCCAATGATCGCCTGAAAATCTCGGATCATCATGGGATAGGGATGGGCTCCAAGCACGGAGCCCAAGATGTAATGGGTTGGGCGGACATTGGTCGTCCAATCGCGCATCGCTTCACTGATGGCATCTTTCAATGTGCGGCTGCCGGCATCAACTCCAATCACTTTGGCACCCAACAACCGCATGCGGAAGACGTTCAAGGCCTGCCGCTGCATGTCTTCTGTGCCCATATAAATCTCGCATTCCAGTCCGAACATCGCCGCGGCCGTGGCGGTTGCCACACCGTGCTGACCGGCCCCGGTTTCAGCAATAATGCGCCGCTTTTTCATGCGCATGGCCAGCAGCACTTGCCCAATGGCATTGTTAATCTTATGCGCACCGGTATGACAGAGATCTTCCCGCTTCAGATAGATTTTGGCGCCGCCCAATTTTTTGGTGAGTCGATCGGCCCGATAGAGGCTGGTTGGACGCCCAACATACTGTTTCAGGTAGTAGGCAAGGTCGGTCTGAAACCGTCGGTCCTTCTTCGCCTTGGCGTATTCTTCTTCCAATTCCAAGAGCGCCGGCATGAGTGTTTCCGGTACATACCGGCCACCATAGGGTCCGAACCGTCCATGGCTATCTGGAAGCATCGACATGAAATCAAACCCTCCTCAATAAATAGCTTGCGGCGAGTATAGCCATGGAAATTAGACCGGTACAAGCCTGGCCGCTTGGATAAACGCCTTCACTTTATCGGGATCTTTCTTACCGGGACTCTGTTCCACACCACTGCTCACATCGACCCCGTAAGGACGCACATGGGCGATGGCCTCGGCCACATTCATCGGAGTCAGTCCACCGGCCAAGATGATAGGTGTCGAGCGAGCGGCTTCCTTCGCCAAGGTCCAATCGACCGTCTGCCCTGTCCCACCATAGGCCTGATCGGAAAAGGCGTCGAGGAGAAATCCGCGGATATTCGCCCTCCCCTGGAACTCACCCAGCGCAAGAAAAGTCCCGCGATCTTTCAGACGAATGGCCTTCAACGCTGGGCGACCAAGCTGTTGGCAATAGCCCGCTGATTCGTCTCCATGGAGTTGGGCCAGGGCGAAGCCGCATTCATCGACGAGCCCCCGAACCCGCTGGGCTTCTTCATTAACAAACACCCCGACTGCCAGCACAAAGGGCGGAAGTCCTGTGATGATCGCTCTCGCTACCGCCGGCTCCACGAAACGCGGGCTCTTTCGATACATAACAAAGCCCAATGCATCAGCGCCAGCTGCCACTGCGATTGCTGCATCTTCTCGGTTCGTAATCCCGCAAATCTTGACTTTCATCGTGATTGGCCTAGGCAGACTGTGCGCTATTGGATCCGCTCCCGAGCAACTCCCTGACCTTTTCGGATGTGTCCTCGGCGCGAATGAGCGATTCCCCGATCAGCATGGCATGGATGCCTGCCTCGTTCAACTTCACCACGTCATCACGTGTATGAATCCCACTTTCGCTAATGATCAGCTTCTCCGGGGGAATTCGCTTTGCCAGCCGAAAGGTGACGTTGAGGTCGGTAGTGAAGGTCTTGAGGTCTCGATTGTTGATCCCAATCATTCTCGCAGTAGGAATCCACTCCAAGACCGTATCCAACTCTCGTTCGTGATGGGTTTCGAAGAGGCTATCCATCCCGAGTTCCGTGGCTAACGCATAAAAATCCATCAACTGGCGCCGTTCCAATGCCGCCACGATGAGCAAGATTGCATCGGCACCGTACGCACGTGCTTCATAAAATTGCACATCGCCGACCATGAACTCTTTATTGAGCGCAGGAATCGGCAAGGCCTGTTTAATCTCTTTGAGGTAGCGTAGGTCGCCTTGAAAAAAATCCTTGTCGGTCAACACGGAAACAGCCGATGCCCCTTGCTCATGATAGGTTCGAGCAAAACCCAGATAATCAAACGTCTCTTCAAATTCAGGACGTAAGAGCCCTAGGCTTGGTGAGGCCTTCTTGACCTCGGCAATCAAGGCAGGGCTAGAGGGAGACTTGGTCGCATCTAACGTGACGGCAAAGCCAAGCGGCGGTGGCGCGTCGCGAATCCCCGCCTTGAGATCCGCTAGATAGGACCGGCTCTGCTTATGCCTCAGTTCCGCCTTCTTATGTTCGAGGATACGATCGAGGATCATGAGTTAGCCGTGCTTCGTCGTAAACGCAATGAGTCGCTCAAGCTTCTCTGCCGCAGCCCCCGTGTCGATTGTGCGTTGAGCCAGCAGGAACCCTTCCTTGAGCGTTTTCGCTTTCTGTCCTACAACCATGGCGGGCGCAGCATTCAAGCAGACAATGTCTCGTCTTGAACCTTTCCTACCTTGCAAAATGTCGTATATGATACGCGCGTTGTCCTCCGGCGTGCCACCGGCAAATTCTTTCTTTGAGACACGCGGGAGATCAAATTCTTCCGGTGCGACAAAATAGCTCGACACCACTCCGCATTTTCCTTCCGACACTCTGGTTCGATCCGAGAGGGTGATTTCATCTAAGCCGTCCATCCCGTGAAGCACGAAACAATGTTGCGACCCTAATTCCAATAACACCCGGCCCAGGATATCCGTCCACTTCGCATCGTAGACTCCCAGCACTTGATGGGTGGCGCCGGCTGGATTCGCCAACGGACCCACCACGTTCAGAATCGTCCGAATCCCCATCTCTTGTCGCACAGCGGCACATTGCTTCATCGCGCCGTGGTAGAGCGGCGCAAATAAGAACCCGATGCCGACTTCGTCGATGCAATCCGCCACATGTTCAGGCGCAAGATCGATCTTAACCCCGAGGACGCTTAATACATCGGCGCTGCCGGATCTGGACGAAACTGAACGATTGCCATGTTTGGCCACCGTGATGCCCGCTCCGGCAACCAGGAAGGCCACCGCCGTAGAAATATTGAACGTGTTGGCCCCATCGCCGCCGGTTCCACAGGTATCTACCACCACCGGTGAGCCGACACGGATTTTGGTGGCTTGCGATCGCACCGCCTTAACGGAACCGACCACCTCGGAAACCGTTTCGCCTTTCTGCCTGAGACCCATGAGGTAGGCCGCGACCTGCGCAGCCGTCGCGGCTCCGTTCATGATTTCAAGCATCACAGTTTCGGCCTCTTGTGCGATCAGATCGGTTCTGTCGGCCAACTTGGCGAGAGCATCTTTGATCATGATTCCACAGAACTATTGCGATTAGAGTTGAATGAAATTGCGGAGGAGATCTTTCCCGACGCTCGTGAGAATTGATTCCGGATGGAATTGAACTCCTTCGACACCGAGCGTCTTATGGCGAAGTCCCATAATCTCGCCTTCAGCCGTCTCAGCGGAAATCTCCAAACACTCTGGCAAATTGAGTCGATTCACGATTAAGGAATGATAGCGCGTCGCCTCGAACGGGTTGGACAACGAGTGAAAGATCGTCTTCCCATCGTGTTTAATTTGGGAGGTCTTCCCATGCATCAGACGTTGTGCTCGAATCACTTCTCCGCCGAAAGCAACGGCCATTGATTGGTGACCTAGACAGACTCCGAGAATGGGAATCTTGCCTCCGAATCGACGGAACGTGTCGACGGAGATACCAGCTTCTTTCGGCGTGCATGGCCCAGGTGAAATCACAAGACGGCTGGGGCGCAGCTGTTCAATCTCATCCAGCGTAATCTTATCGTTACGATAGACCTCGACGTCCTCGCCCAACTCCCCAAGATACTGGACGAGGTTGTACGTAAACGAATCGTAGTTATCGATGACGAGTAGCATGGGGATCCCGATACCTTGTAGATATTCGTCGAGCGGAAAGCACGGTCGATTGATTTCCGACTGGTGGCATACGAACCTTACTCGAGCCCCTGTTCCGCCAACTCAATAGCCTTCATCATTGCACGTGATTTGTTGCACGTTTCTTCGTATTCGTGCTCGGGGTTGGAGTCGGCCACGATACCGGCACCAGCCTGGATAAACGCCCGATGTCGGGAAACGACGACCGTTCGGATATTGATGCACATGTCCATATTACCTGAAAAACTGATGTACCCTACCGCGCCGGCATAGGGCCCACGCGTGGTCGGCTCAAGCTCTTCGATGATTTCCATGGCTCTGATCTTCGGGGCCCCTGATACGGTTCCGGCAGGAAAGCAGGCCTTCAACACGTCATAGACGGTCTTGCCCGTACCCAATGTGCCCGTGACATTCGACACGATATGCATGACGTGCGAGTACCGCTCGACCGTCATCAGCGACTCAACGCGAACCGAGCCTCGTTCAGCGACCCGGCCGATATCATTGCGGCCAAGGTCCACCAACATAATATGTTCCGCCCGTTCCTTGGTATCGGCCAGTAGTCGGCGCTCCAGTTCCGCATCTTCTTCCATCGTCGTTCCGCGACGCCTGGTCCCGGCGATAGGACGCACCGACGCCAACCCATCTTCGCATCGAACCAGAATTTCAGGGGATGAGCCGACCAACTCGACTCCTGCAATACGCAGGTAGTACATGTAGGGTGAGGGGTTGACGACGCGAAGGGCTCGGTAGAGCTGGAACGGCGGAGCCTGGAGACTGGTTTCCCACCGTTGCGAAAGCACACACTGGAAGATATCGCCGGCCTTAATATATTCCTGAGCACGAGACACCATCTTCTCAAAGTCAGCCTTACTCATATTGGCCGTGAATCGAAGCGGAGATCGTCGGCGCTTCGGCTTCTGGCGTTTCAAAGGCCGGCGCAGTCGGTCGATCATGGCTTCTATTCGTCCGGTCGCTTGCCGGTATGCCGCACGAACATCTCGCTCGGAGGTGGATTTGACATGTGCATTGGCCACCACCTTGATCTTTTGCGACACGTTGTCGAAAATCAGCAAGGTTTCGGTCAACAGAAATGCAAAGTCGGGAAGTTCAAGGTGCTCTTTTCGGCGAGACGGGAGCTCCTCGAAGGTCTCCACAATATCGTAGCCTAGATAGCCGACAGCTCCCCCGACGAAGCGGGGAAGATTCGGGACCGTGACAGGCCGATAGGTCTCCATAAGTTCCCGCAGGCGATCCAACGGCGCTCCCCGGCTCGGGATGCGTCGGCGATGCGTCCCCTTCCTTACGCACAGGTCTCCACGATCTTCATAGATGACAAGGGGAGACCCGCTCCCAAGAAAGGAGTATCTCGCCCATTTTTCCCCGCCCTGGATGCTTTCCAGCAAGTAGGCCGACGGGCCATGGTCGATCTTTGCGAACGCCGAGACCGGCGTGTCATGATCCGCCAGGATTTCACGGAACAGCGGGATCAGATTTCCCTCCTTCGCGTAGGAGCGGAACTCGTCCAGGTTGAGCGAATACGTCTCGGACCGCATGTCTTTCCAGCTATTCTTCTACCACGAGAAGCTTTTGGCCGACTTCAATGATGTCATCCGGAAGTTTATTGATCTGTTTCAACGTCCCCATCTCAATCCCATACCGTCGACTAATGCCGAACAGGGTCTCCCCCGGCTTCACCACATGCACCTTTGTGTCGGCACTGATCGACAAGTCGTCATCGGCATGACGGTTCCGATCCACTTCGCTCGGGGCGGGCTTACGCACTTTCACTTTCTTCTGTTTGGGTGGAGAAATCTGGCCTTTCCGCTGCATATCTTCCAACGCTTTTCGTTCGAGCACCGTAGCTTCGCGAATCGCTTCCGCCTCTTCCTGGAGACGGCCCATCTGTTCGCGTGCCATCTGCACTTGAGACGATAATTCTCGATTCCTCGCCTCATATTCTGCGAGTTCGGCCTTCGCGCGTTTGACGTCACTATCCAATTCAGCCGTTCGCTTTTCTTCCTGCGCTAGAAGACGTTGAAAATTCAAGCTTCGCGCCTTTTCGGCATTGTATTTTTCTTCCAACACTACACACCCGCTCAGCAGCGACCCGCTGCACAACATGGCAGTTAGGAGAGCGAACTTTATCACTTGCTCATGCACAGGGTGTTCATCCTTCTGCATAGATCCTCCTCTTTACCTGTTTCCCCTTCTCCATAGACAAATAGGATTCTAGGATAGTGGCCATCGATAATAAAGTCAAAGTACGTAAGAGTGCGTCGGTTTGACCGGTTTCGCTACCTATGCTACTGTCGCGTTCGTTCAGGCCTCCCTCCCAACTCATGCCCGACGCTGACCGCCATTGCATCCAAAAAATGATCTTACAGATTCCTCATCCCTAAGGACCGCGATGCGACAGGATTCACTGTACCCAGACTCATCCTCCTCTCCGGAAATATCCAGGACTGACCGAGACCGACTCACAGACCTCAAGGCTCAAATCAGGCATCATGACTACCTCTATTACGTCAAAGACCAGCCGGAGATTTCCGATGGCGAATACGACCGGCTGTTTCGTGAACTGGTTGAACTCGAGCAGAACCACCCCGAACTGATCACACTCGATTCTCCCACTCAACGAGTTGGCGCACCGCCCCTGGACCAGTTTGGAAAGGTTCAACATGTTCGCCCCATGTTGAGCCTTGATTCTCTGGTAGATCCTACCGAGGTTCTGGCCTTCGACCAACGGCTGAAGCGAGAGCTTGGAACGGACCAGATTGAGTACACGGTTGAGCCAAAATTCGATGGCCTCTCTGTTGAGCTGGTCTATGATCATGGACGGTTTGATCGTGGTTCAACCCGTGGCGACGGCAGTCTCGGTGAGGACATTACCATTAATCTCCGAACGATTCGTTCATTGCCGCTTCAGTTACATGGCAAGAATCCGCCCGATCATCTGGCAGTGCGTGGAGAAGTCTATATGCGTCTTGGTGACTTCCACGCCCTCAACCGCCGAATGACGGAACGCGGGTTGGATGCGTTCGCCAATCCTCGCAATGCCGCCGCCGGTTCACTTCGGCAGCTCGACTCCAAGATTACCGCCTCTCGCCCGCTCGTTCTGACGTGTTATGAAGTGATGGCGAGGACGGGACCCCACCCAGAATCACACTGGGACGAACTCGAGTCATTGACCCAGTGGGGGCTTCCTGTTCCCACACTGAGACGTCGATGCGACACCATCGATCAAGTCTTGGAGTTTCATCGCGCCACTGAACACCAACGTGACAATCTTGCCTATGAAATCGACGGCGTGGTGGTGAAGGTCAACCGTGGGGGCTGGCAAGCGCGGTTGGGGATGAAATCCAGAAGTCCTCGCTGGGCTATCGCCTTCAAATTTCCTCCGCGAAAAGAAATTACCGAGGTACAGGATATCGCCATATCGGTTGGTCGAACCGGGACACTCACTCCCCTGGCGCTCTTAAAACCGGTTGAAGTCGGCGGTGTGACCATCAGCCGCGCAACCCTCCACAACGCCGACGAGGTCGCAAGAAAAGATATCCGGGTCGGCGACACGGTGCGGGTCGAACGTGCCGGGGACGTGATCCCGGCGATCGCGGAGCGAATTCCAGTTCCCAATGAAACCCGGTCGGCCCCTTTCCAGATGCCGAATGCCTGCCCGATATGCAGTGCTGCCGTCGCCAGAGAAGGCGCCTACTATTACTGCACGGGCCAGGCCTCGTGCCTGGCTCAACTGAAGGGTGCGATTGAACATTTTGCATCGAAGGCTGCGCTCAACATCGAAGGCCTCGGCAGGAAGACCGTTGCACAGTTGGTAGATCGAGGGCTCGTCAAGGATCTCTCCGATCTCTATCGACTCGATCGAGAGCACCTGTTACAGCTCGAGGGATTTGCCGAACGCTCGTCAACCTTGTTGCTCGATGCCATTGCGCAGAGCAAGACGATGCCTCTCGACCGGTTCTTGATGGGGCTTGGGATCCGTCAAGTTGGGCAACATATTGCTAAGGTACTCGCGCGGGAATTCGGTACGCTGGAAGCCATCATGTCGGCGGATCAGGATCGGCTTCAGCGGATCAGAGAGATCGGGCCTGAAATTTCGGCAAGCTTATGTTCCTACTTTCAAGAAAGTTCGAACCGGCGAGTCATCGACCAGTTGCAGAAGCTTGGCCTTTCGATTCAGAGCAGACCACCACTCTCCAGCTCAACAGATCTACCCTTCTCGGGGCGAAGCTTTGTCTTCACCGGAGGCTTGATTCGGATGACGAGGAACGAGGCCGCCTCGCTCGTCGAACGACTCGGCGGCACCGTATCATCCAGTGTCAGCAGAAAAACTACCTACGTGGTGGTGGGGGACGAGCCGGGATCCAAGCGCGATCAGGCGCTGAAATTAGGAGTGCAGGTGCTCAACGAAGAAGAGTTTGAGCGCTTGGTGAATCGGTCTGGGAACACCTAGCCACCAACGGAGGCTTCGACCGGAACAGCCACCTTCTCCTCTTTAAAAATATGCACGCTTCGGATCGACCGAGGATCAGCCTCATGAACAACCAAGCGGCAATTCTCGATTCGGATCTCTTCTCCGGCCAAAGGAATTCGACCGAGATTCTCCTGGATTAGGCCTCCGATCGTCAGCGCCTCATCTCCCCCAAGCTCGACCTTGAGGAAATCGTTCACCTTTCGCACTTCGGTCCGTCCATGAACCAGGATTTGGTTCTTCCCGATACGTTTGATGAGTTCTTCCGTAATATCCGTTTCATCGACGATTTCACCGACCACTTCTTCGAGAAGATCCTCAAGAGTCACCAGACCCATGACACCCCCGAACTCGTTGACGACGATTCCCATATGCCGCTTCTCCTGCTGAAACTGCTTCATGAGATCGTCGGCCGTCTTGCCTGCCGGCACATAAATCGGCGGCTGAGCGATATCCCGAAGCCTCAACTCAGTTCGTCCCTTTGCCAGCTCGGTGAGCGCCTTGGTCTTAGAGAGAATGCCCGTAATGTTATCGAGCGTCGCGTCGTAGACCGGAATTCTAGAATACTTGGAACTAAAGAGTTGCTCCTGTGCTTCCTTCAGGTGAAGATTTCCGTCGAGCGAAAAAACATAGATGCGCGGCGTCATCGCGTCTTCCGCCGTAATGTCCTTCAGCTGGAACACGTTCTTGATCATCTTGACTTCTTCGGACTCCAACTCCCCAGCCTTTCCCCCCTGATCAAGCATAATCTTCAGCTCTTCTTCCGTGACTAAGGGATGCGTTAATCCCTTGCCCCCCGTCAACTTATAGATCAGGGGCACCATCAGGAAAAGAATCGGTTGCAACATGATCTGAACCCAGGAAATCGGGTAGGCCAACGTCAAGGTCACAGGCACGGAAAATTTTGCGGCCAGCGTCTTGGGAATCACGTCGACGGAGACCAAAAGCACGAAGGTCAGGATGCCGACCATGACCGCGATGGCTTCTTCAAAAATGCTCTTCTCACCATAGACATTCAAGGTGATGAAGGTAGCAAACATCGGAATGGCCGTGCTGACCAGTCGATCGCCCACCAGGATGGTCGAAAACAGTCGCTGTGGGTCGCTCCTGAGCTGTAACGCTTTTTCGGCTCGTTTGCTGCCGTTTTGAGCCAACGCTCTCAGACGTGTTTCGTTCACCGAGAAGAAGCCGATCTCGGCAGTAGAAATAATGGCGGATAACCCTATCAACCCTAAAAGGATGAGGATGTCCATCGCCGTCTTATATTAGGGACGCTGAACCAGTATGGCTGGCTTGATGAGAAGCCGGGTGTCTCCCAGAGGATATCTCTTCGTCCACCCTTCAGAGGATCTTACGATTAGAATGACCGAACGATTTAACATAGGAGTCACAGTAGCTACATGTACCATAGGGATCAAAAGCAGGCAAGCAGTTCGAAAAACGTTACTGCAAAATCACATACTTCCAAAACACCATTGTTGCAAGAGTCGGCTCAAGCCCATCCGCTCAGGCCTTGCCCTCAGTCTAACCATCGTCTCGAATCACTAATGATTTAAGGCCAAAGGTTCGAGTGAACCGATCTGCAAATCGCTGCGCCTCCGACTCAGACTGGAACTGACCAAACCGAACACGGTAACGGCGTCCCTCGGGAAGATCAACATGCAGGATCCGTCCGTCCGGAAAATCTCGCCGGACTCGCACCAACAACGCCCGTGCATTCTCGTAGTCTGCAAATGCTCCTGCTTGAACTCGTAACGGCCCCATTCCTTCCGGTTGGGCAACATAATCAACGACTCGAAGCTCGACTCGGTCTGTTCCGTTCGTCACCATATCCAGCGCCCGAGCGCCGGCTAATGAAAGATCCAAGATCCGCCCCTTTGCGAACGGCCCCCGATCGTTCACTCTAACCGTGACCTGTCGCCCAGAGGTCAAGGAACGAACCACTGCCACAGACCCGAGCGGCAGCGTCCGATGCGCAGCCGTCAATTTATGCATATCGTACCGCTCCCCATTCGCGGTCCTGTTTCCATGAAAACCTGGGCCATACCACGAGGCCTCACCTCGCTCCACCACGCCTACTGGATACCCGGGGAATCGATTGATCTGACGGGGCGGTCCCGCACAGCCTTGCGCGAGAAGCCCTCCCACCAGACCTATGAGGATAATCGTCGAAGTGATGCCCGTGTGCGGCGACGGCCGCATGGATCAAAACTCGTCGAGGGATTGATTGCGGAGAATGGTCAGCGCTTTATCGGTGTTGGAAACCGTCAGGACGACAAGCGCCCGTTTCCCTTCCCGCGAGGGCGTACAGTAGCCACACTTGATGTTGATCCGGCTCTTCATCAACAGCTCGGCCACTTTTTTCAATGCGCCGGGCTTGTTCTCAAGGCTCAACAGCAGGGCCGTTTCTTCGCTGAACTTGATTTTCGCCGAGCGAAGAGCCGCGCGAGCGCCATCCAGATCCGCCACCAGCAAGCGTAACTTTCCCGTACCCGCCACTTCCGGGGCTGAAAATGCTTTAATGTTCACTCCAGCTTCGCCAAGCACAGCCGTCACTCTGGCGAGAGCACCTGGTTTACTTTGACCGCTGATGACAAGCTGCGTCGCGACCGGCATAGCCGAACTCCTCTGAACTCTTCGCCGTTACAACCGTCTGCGCCTCGCCAAGCGAGTTACTTGCAACGGAGACCACCCCCTCCGATGCTCACAATTCCTGTAAGAGTCTATCGGTTTCGAGAAAAATTTTCGAGTCCTGACCCGTCGGATCGCAAGCGCCGCCGTGCCGCATCGCCTGCGCTGGAAACGCCGTTTTCTACAGCAGATGCACGATGATGGAGATTTACTCTGCATGGCCTCACTCCCTTATGAGCATCCACTTGTCGCACCGCAACTGACGCACTTGAGACAGGTGCCGTTTCGAACCATGGTGAACTGCTTGCATTCCGGACAGGGATCGCCTTCATAGCCTTTGACTCTGGCGTCTTTGGCGCTTTGGATCTCCGTCAGGGTCAATGTCTCATGCACCAGCTCCACTTGTCGAGCAATCCCATACCCGTTTCCGTGGCCATTTCCCTTTCCGCCGTTTCGGCGAATCGGAAGGTGTTCTGTCACCACAGAAGACTTCGCCAATGCGTCAAGGTCGGCTTCTTCCTCGAAGCATTCAGGGTCCATATCGTCTTTCTTCATTGAATCCATGCGCAGATCTTCTTCTTTCACCTGCGCCAGATCATATCGATCGAGATAGGTGACGGCAAGTTCGCGGAAGATGTAATCGATGATCGAGGTCGACATCTTGATTCGATCATTCAGTTTGACGGGACCGTTCGGCTCGAACCGAGTGAAGACGAAAGCTTCGACGAATTCCTCCAGCGGGACGCCGTGCTGAAGCCCAAGCGAGATGGCGATCGCAAAGCAGTTCATGAGACTCCTGAACGCCGCCCCCTCCTTGTGCATGTCCAAAAAGATTTCCCCGACGGTCCCATCCTCATATTCACCGGTTCGCAAATACAGCTTGTGTCCGCCGACAACCGCCTTTTGCGTGTACCCGTTGCGCCGACTCGGCAGTGGGCGACGTTTGGCAAGGTACCGAACGAGTACTCGCTCGGTCACTTTTTCAGCCATCTCGATGATACCGGCAGTGGTTTCGATGGCCTTCCCACTGTCGGTCGATGCGCTCAATGGTTGGCTGAGCTTGGACCCGTCACGGTACAACGCCACTGCTTTCACCATGCTCTTCCAGGCAAGCAGATACGACGCCTTGACCTCATCCACGGTGGCTTCGGCCGGCATATTGATGGTCTTGCTGATCGCACCGCTGATAAACGGCTGCGCCGCAGCCATCATGCGGATATGCGCATCGACGGCGATGGAGCGTCGCCCGATTCGACCACATCGATTGGCGCAATCGAATACCGCAAGATGTTCGGCTCGCATGTGCGGCGCGCCCTCCACCGTCATCGTCCCTGAACAGAAGTCGTTCGCGGCGGCGATCTCTTCTTGCGTAAAGCCGAGCGCCTTGAGCATGTTGAAATTCGGCTCGTTGAGTTGCCCCTCGGTGAGACCGAGCTGTTCCACGCAAAAGGCTTCCCCAAGAATAAACTTATTGAAGGCAAACTGAATTTCGAACGCCTGCCGCAACCCAGCCTCGAGTCGATCTAAGGCCGCATCGTCGAATCCCTTCTGGCGCAAGGTGTCATGATTGATAAAGGGCGCGCCTTTGAGCGTCTGCGCACCGACACAGTAGCGGACGATATCCTGGGCCTGCTGGTCCGTATAGCCCAAGTTGGTCAACGCAGGCGGCAGGCTTTGATTGATGATCTTGAAGTACCCTCCACCCGCCAGCTTCTTGAACTTCACCAGCGCAAAGTCTGGCTCAATCCCGGTGGTATCACAATCCATGACCAACCCGATCGTGCCGGTCGGCGCGATCACCGTTACCTGTGCATTGCGGTATCCATACGCCACCCCGAGCTCAAGCGCATGGTCCCACGCCCTTCGAGCGGCAAGCAGCATGTCCGGAGGACAGTGTTCGGGACGAATTCCCATCGGCGCAATCGTCAACCCTTCATATTCAGTATAGGGTACCTGATACGCAGCACGCCTGTGGTTGCGGATCACGCGGAGCATGTGCTCCCGATTCTTTACATAGCCAGGAAAGGGCGACAATTCGGCAGCCATTTCAGCCGAGGCACGATAGGCCTCCCCGGTCATGATAGACGTGATGGCGCCACAGATCGCCAACGCTTTTTGAGAATCATAGGGAATCCCCAACCGCATCAGCACGGTGCCGAGATTCGCATAGCCCAACCCCAGCGTCCTGAATTGATAGCTCTTTTCGGCGATCGAGCGGCTCGGGAACGACGCCATCAAGACACTGATCTCTAAGGCAATCGTCCACAACCGAACGGCGTGGCGGAAATGCTCTAATTCGAACTGCCCGTCCGCGTCGTAAAACTTGGTGAGGTTGAGAGACGCCAGATTACAGGCGGTATCGTCCAAAAACATGTATTCGGAACAGGGGTTGGACGCATTGATCCGGCCATCTTCCGGACAGGTATGCCATTCATTGATCGTGGTATCGTATTGTGTTCCCGGATCCGCGCAAACCCAGGCCGCCCAGGCGATCCGATCCCACAGGTCCCTGGCCTTAACGGTCTTGCACACCTTGCCGTTTGTGCGGCGTTTGAGTTGCCACTCCCCGTCGGCTTCGAGTGCGGCGAAAAACTCATTGGGGATTCTGACGCTGTTGTTCGAATTTTGTCCGGAGACCGTCTGATACGCCTTGCCATCCCAATTGGTGTCGTACTCATGAAAGACAAAGTGCGTGAACCCTTGTTGCGCGTACGAAAACATCCGTTGCACATAGGCTTCTGGCACTAGGTCACGACGGGCCAACGTCAACGCCTCGCGTAAGACCGGATTCGTTTTGTGATCAAGATCCAGCCTGAGAGCCCCGTCACCGTCGACCGTATGACAGGCCTTCAAAACTGCGTTGAGGCGCTGCGCGCAGATCTTCGAACCCGTCACCATCGCCGCAACTTTTTGTTCTTCGACGACCTTCCAATCGATGAATTCCTCGATATCCGGATGGTCGAGGTCTAAACAGACCATCTTCGCGGCGCGACGCGTGGTCCCGCCGGACTTGATCGCCCCTGCCGCCCGATCTCCGATCTTGAGGAAGGACATCAGACCCGACGACCTGCCACCGCCGGAAAGGCCTTCCCCGTCTCCTCGCAGTTTTGAAAAGTTCGTCCCGGTTCCGGAGCCATACTTGAATAACCGAGCCTCCCGAACCCAGAGGTCCATGATCCCGTTTTCGTTGACGAGATCATCCTCGATCGATTGAATGAAACAGGCATGGGGCTGAGGATGTTCAAACGCGTTGGTGGCTTTGACCACCTCACGAGTTTGGGGATCGACGTAATAGTGCCCCTGAGCGGGTCCAGACAAGCCATACGCATAGTGCAGGCCCGTGTTGAACCATTGGGGAGAGTTGGGCGCGGCCATTTGATACGCCAGCATGTAGCACATTTCGTCGTGAAACGACTCGGCGTCTTCAGGGGTCTTAAAATACCCATGGGACTTGCCCCAGTGAGTCCAGCACCCTGCCATGCGCTCAAATACTTGACGCGCATCCCGCTCGCCTCCGAGCACCGGCTTACCGTCTGAATCGACAAGTGGCTGCCCGTTCTCATCGCACTGGGGAATTCCGGCTTTCCGAAAGTATTTTTGTGCCAAAATGTCGACCGCCAACTGAGACCAGGTCTCAGGCACATCAATGTCTTCGAGCTTGAACACCGTGGACCCGTCGGGGTTGCGAATCTCGGACGACCGTTTCACGAACGGCAACCCCTCGTAGGGGCTCACTCCGCGACGAGTAAATCTCCGATCAATTTTCACGGTGGTCCTCCCCCTGGTAGGCAATGGATTGTGGATTGCTGCCGTTCGCTGTCATGTGCACTACATAAAACGTGTTTGTCACCAGCAGTCAACTACATATAGCTAGCATGTTTTTTTGTCAACACCAAGTATTGTGGATCTTTAGGAACAGAGAGGAAAAGCTGTGAATAGCCGAATCGCGAATCTCACAGCCTATTTTTGGCATTTCTCAGGGAGGTTATCCACAAAAATATGTCGATATAAGAGGCCGCCGCAGATGACCCCAGCCATTTTTTCTTTCTAAAAGGCCATTCGGCCGATTTTTAGTGCGGCCTCTTCTACGCCCTGAAGGGGAACGAACTGGCCACCGACACCAAGGACGACAACGTTCGTATCCGCCACGTGCGTCTCAAAGTAGCTCAAGACACCCCAATTGCGTCGCGCCGTATTCGGCCGAACGAATGATTCAAGGAGCTTCTTACTTTGCGACCGAAACACCTGACGAATGAATTGTTGCTCCCGAGTCGGTGTGCCCTGGTCCATTCGGTCTATCGCTTTCCCCAATTCCCGTTCAACGAAGCCCAAATAGTCGTCCATGGTCGGGTTGGACCATGCCAAGCCGACCGCTCCGGCAAGGACAACGACGATCACGCTCAGACGAAGAAGACTCATGATGGCTTCCGGACCTTTCCTCTCACAATTGGTGATCAGGTCAACAGACCAATCCGATTTGCTGATTTGACAAACGACGATCCGGCCATTAGCTTACCCCGGTTTCGCACCCACATTCTTTGAGCCAGGAGGCGGATATGTTCGTCTGGAGCAAGAAACTCATCGGGGGCCTGTTGGGCGCGTTCGTGCTGCTGTTAGCCATTTTCCTGTTCCAAGGCCCGTCGGAGAGCACGAGCGTCCTCAAGACTCACACCACGCAGTGGATTATCTTGAACTATGCCTGCCTGCTGGTCTGGCTCTTCGTCTGGATGATCGACCAAGCGCGCGTCCGTGGCAAGAACGTCTGGCTCTGGTTGGTGCCGTTCATTGTCGCGCCGCTCCCCACGCTCATGATCTTCGTGCTCTTCCTGCAACGGCGATTGTCTTCATAGTCGTTCTGAAATCGGTGAAGCGACCGGTTCCGCAACTGAGGCGGGAGCGACTGTGTTCCGTTCTGGTTCAATAGAACGCCGGATCCGCCAGACAGCCCAGAGGCCTGGCAGAGCTACCAGCACCGTCAAAGCAAAAAACTGTGTCCATCCGACCATCTCGACAAGATCCGCTGAGGGACGACCGGCAAAGACCCTGCCCAACGCTTCCAATGAAGACAGCAGCGCGAACTGGGTCGCCGTATAGCGTGGATCACAGAGCGACATGACCAAGGCCACGAACGCGGCGGTACCCATACCTCCCGTCACATTCTCAATCACCACCGCTGCCGTCAGCATAGCCGAGCTCTTACCCATCACCGACAGCACAACGAACCCCAGATTCGAAACAGCTTGCAAGACACCAAAGATCAACAGCGAGCGCAGGAGTCCGGACCTTGTCATTAACAGTCCACCAACGAAGGCACCTACCAATGTGGCAAAAATCCCGAGCCCCTTCACGGCGCCGACCTCGGTGGCGGAAAAGCCTAACCCTCCGATCAAAAAGGCGGTCTGGAGTGCAGACGCAAAAGCATCGCCAAGCTTGTACAAGATGATCACGACCAGGAACCCCAATGCCGTAGGCCTGGAAAAAAATTCGGCCAGTGGCGCTCCGATAGCTTCCTTGAGACTCTTTGGGGCATCAGCGACGCGCGTCGGATCGGGACTGACCAAGGTGATCACCACTCCCGCAATCATGATGGCGGCCATCGCCAGATAGGTCATCTGCCAACCGACATAGTCGGCCAGCGCCAACGCGCCCGCTCCCGAAGCCAAGAGGGCGATTCGATAGCCATTGACCCACACGGCTGCGCCTAGGCCCCGTTCGTGAGGCTGTAGTGTGTCTGTTCGATAGGCGTCGAAGACAATGTCAAGGGATGCGGCGAGGAATGCGACGAGTATGGCATAGCCCGCCATCCATCCAGGGTGAATCTTGGGATTGGTGAGGGCCATCAGCCCGAGGCCGATCGCCACACAGAGCTGCGTCAGGACCATCCAGCCACGACGCCGCCCCAACCAAGGCGGAACCACTCGATCCATCACCGGCGCCCAAAGAAACTTGAGTGTATAGGGAAGCCCGACCAGCGTGAAAATGCCGATGGTCTTGAGATCAACCCCCTCAACGGTCAGCCACGCTTGTAAGGTCCCGGAGGTGAGGGCAAGTGGCAGACCGGAGGCAAACCCCAACGGCAACATCACGAGGAGGCGCCGATTCAACAACGCAGCAAAACTGAACGACCCTTGTGTCACAGGAGCGCAGCCTTATGAGCGTGGCGTGAATGAAACTGATCTTTGCGCAGCAAGCAATCCATCGGTTGGAACGCAGAATACCATCGCCGCCCGTTGCGACTCAGCAGAATCACAAAACACGCGGCATCGGCACCACCATTCAGCTAGGACCTAACGAGCCACGGAAAGCCTGGTCAGTGAGAAAAAGATGGCCGAGAATTTTCTTTAGGTGCTCGTGCCGAAATTCCTTCAGGATGCTCAAAAAGGCTGTCCAGCAAGACCGCAGCAAACGAAAAGTCGAGGAGGTGCATACCGAGCTTCGCTTGAACCGTTCGCTTCGATCACATGCGAGCGGATAGGTTCCTTACCTTCGCCTTCAATACGTTGAGCCTCTGAGTGACACGAGAACACCGCTGGCGGCCTTTTTCAGCATCCTGTCAGCAGGGTTGTCCGTTGAAGAGACAAGGCTTGTACCGCGAGAGGTCGAACTCAGTGTTTTCCTGATAGACCCTCTCGTTACCGTTGACCCCGTCTTGCTCTGGGTCGTTCCACATAGTGTGGTTCCACCAATAGAACAGCGGTTGGGATTCGGTCTGGTAGATGGGATTGCCGTAGCTGCTGCGGGAGTAGTCCTGCACCAGTCGAGCTGTCACATAGTCGATCTGACCGTTCCCGTGAAGTGAATAGAGCATAATGAAGAGCCGAGCCTCATGGTCATACAACTCGTCGATACGCGTATTGAGATCGGGTTCAACTGGAAGGTGATCGATGCTCCATCCCGGCACCGGATGGCTCCAGAGCAAGCAGGCAAGCACGAAACTAAGACTCTGCAGACGGAAAAGCTTCACCGTCCCCCCGACGACTTGAATCGGCCGTTTTCACACAGGATTTTTAGGAATTGACGACCAAGGGGAAGCTCTATTGGTCCCCGCACGCGACCTTGCCGGACTAGGCATAGACTCCCTATAATGCCACCCTTATGGTCACCTCCCGTGCCTCCCTACATACGCTTGGCTGTCGGCTGAATCAAGCCGAAACCTCGATCCTTGGAGAAGGACTTAGACGGAAGGGTTTCGAGCTGGTCGAATTCGGCCAGCCGACAGACCTCCTGATCCTCAACACCTGTGCCGTGACCGAAGATGCGGAACGGACCTCGCGCTATCTCATTCGGAAGACCCTCAAACATTCCCCCCATGCCTTTATCGCCGTTACTGGTTGCTACGCACAAACCGGGGTGGAAACCCTAAAACAGCAGGCCGGAATCGATCTCATTGTCGGTCACCAATTTAAGCTCGACCTGCCAACCTACCTTCCCGCTGCGCACGAGCTACGCAAGCGGTCGGCGGCCGAGATTCACCACACGAAGACGATGTCGCGGAGCGACTTCGACCATCCGCACTTTGCGGAGCCGGATTCAACCCGCGCCCTGCTCAAAATACAAGACGGCTGCAGCGCCATGTGTAGCTTCTGCATTATTCCGTTCGCCAGGGGACATGAGCGGAGCAGGAGCCTCAATGACATCGTGCGCGAAGCCGAGAGTTTGACAAATCGGGGCTATCGAGAGATTGTGCTCACCGGCGTGAACATCGGCCAGTACACTCAGCAAGGGCGGGATTTTTGCTCCCTCCTTCGGCAACTCGAGCAAATCGCCGATCTTGAGCGAATCCGTATCTCTTCGATTGAACCCACCACCGTGACAGAGGAACTCCTCGATCTTCTGGCATCATCAAAAAAGTTTTGCCCCTATCTTCATATCCCGTTGCAAAGCGGCGACGACACAATCTTGGGAGCCATGAACCGGCGGCATACGGTCAAAACCTACGGCAAGCTCATTGAAACGGCACTCGCCAAGATTTCCGACCTCGGGCTTGGAACCGATCTCATGGTCGGGTTCCCCGGTGAGACAGAAACGGCTTTCCAAAACACGGTGGCCATCGCAACTGACCTCCCATTCTCCTATCTCCATGTGTTTCCCTACTCCCCGCGACCTGGGACTGCTGCCCTTCGGATCAAACAACCAGTCTCCTCAGCGATGGTAAGAAAACGCACGGACATTCTGCTGGACTTGGATCGCGCCAAACGCCTTGTCTTTCACAATCGGCAGATCGGCAAAACGCTCCCGGTTCTCTTCGAGTCCGGCAGAAAAGATTCCCACCGCATCGGCACGACCCCAAACTTCACAAAGGTGGCGGTGACAGGCGACCGAGACCTTCGGAATCACATCATACCGGTGACGATCACTGCCGCGACGGACCGGTGCACATTCGGCCATATTACCTCAACCCAGCCACGGCACACCGCGATGGCAATGCTATGAGTCTGAAACCTCTCCCTCACGTTCATATCGAAACCTTCGGCTGCCAGATGAACGAGTCCGACAGCGTGTTGGTTCGTTCATTGCTGAAACAGCAAGGCTTTGTCTTTACGGAAGACCGTGAGCGTGCCGATGTCCTGCTGGTCAATACCTGCGCCATCAGGGAGAATGCTCATAATAAGATCTACGCCCATCTTTCGGAGTTGAAAGCGGTCAAGAAACAACGCCCGCTCGTCGTCGGTGTGCTTGGGTGTATGGCCCAGAACTTAAAGACCGACCTCGCGGACAAGGAACCCATCGTCGACGTCCTCGCCGGCCCAGATTCGTACCGACAACTCCCTACATTGCTCGCCACCGCGCTTGAGGCACAAGAGCAGGGGCTGGCTCAGAAGAGGTTTGCACTCGATCTTTCCGAGTATGAAACCTATGAAGGAATCCTGCCGGACCGCGACAGCGGGGTGAACGCTTGGATCACTGTGATGCGTGGTTGCGATAACTTTTGTTCGTTCTGTGTCGTTCCTTATACCAGAGGACGTGAACGGTCGCGCGATCCGGAATCCATTTTGGACGAGGCTCGTGATGCTGCCACCCGTGGGTTTAGGCAAGTCACGTTGCTCGGCCAAAATGTGAACTCCTACCGCCATGGCGAGTGGGACTTCGCCGCGCTCATCAGAGCCGTCGCCGACCAGGGAGGTATCGAACGGGTACGGTTTACGTCTCCCCATCCCAAAGACTTTCCACCCGCATTGATCGAAGCCATTGCCACACACCCTAGAATCTGCAAACACATCCATCTCCCGCTTCAGTCGGGAAGTGATCGAATCCTCGAATTGATGGGGCGGACCTATACAGGAGTCGAATACCTG
Source organism: Nitrospira sp. (assembly GCA_036984345.1). Classification (GTDB taxonomy): domain Bacteria; phylum Nitrospirota; class Nitrospiria; order Nitrospirales; family Nitrospiraceae; genus Nitrospira_D. The sequence continues at coordinate 130,302 of BQXA01000004.1, forward strand.
GCCTTGGTTGATCGCATCAGATGCGCTATCCCCGATATCGTCCTAACCACGGATATCATCTGTGGGTTCTGTTCCGAATCCGATGACGACTTCCAAGCTACCTTCCGTCTGGTGGAGCAAGCGCAGCTCGATTCAGCCTATATCTTCAAGTATTCGGAACGAAAAAATACGATCGCCGCGAGAAAATATGCCGACGATGTGCCGGACCAGGTAAAGGGCCGGCGGGTATCCCAGCTCGTCGACATGCAACGGGCGATCACGGCAGACCGCAACCGCCGCTATATCGGCAAAGAGGTAGCGATTTTAGTCGAGGGTGACGCCACCCGCTCATCGAGTCAAGGAATGGGCAAAACCGATGGGAACATCACGGTGGTCTGGGACAAGAGCACCGGTCACCCAGATCCAGGCACTATGGTGAGGAAACATATCTTCGACGCCTCGGCCGCAACCCTCTACGGAAAATGACCACCTGAGACACTTGAACTGTTCTCCCTATGAGACACCTGTCTCACTTTTCGGTGCAATTCTGTACGCCCAACCTTAGAACCGAACATTTTCTGACGGTTCCACCGTCTTTCTTTTGACGGTTCTTTGGGCTGTTCGTACCTAGCCTTCTGCCTTGGGTCGCGTTGATCGCCGCTTCGCTCTCAAATATTTCCAGACCTTTTTACCTCCGCATGAAAATGATAGCCCCGCCTAACAGTAGGATCATTAATGAAAAATGGTCTTGACGTCATCTTGGTTTTTCCTTTCTCAAAGACCTTTCAACCTTCCAGCCTTGACAAGATCACACCTCCGTATTGCGCTGCTTATTCCTGAGTGTACCCAAGATCTTAAGAGGCATGAACCTTGCTTGGATTGAATGACTGTCGATTGTAGAAACGTAGAATTTTACCTCTCGTTATGAAGCCCGCTGATCCGGATTCAAAGCCAAATTCCACTCCTCCCGATTCCCGCATGACACTCGAAGTGATCATTGCCGTCGGGGTCTTTGGATGGTTGGCATTAGGTATGGTCCTCATGGGACTCGATATCTGGTAACTCCGACGGTGATTGTTCGGCACGGACAGATCGAGGCAAATCGTTGTTGAGCCAAACAGTTCTTACGCAGAACCAGGCAGGCCAAAAAATGAGGAGAACTTACATGCGCGCTTACTTCACTCTTCGGAGAACCCAGTACGTCGGTGTGCTGACGTGCCTTAGCCTGCTCGCAGGTGGATGCTCGATGTTTTCCGGAGAGACGAAGGTTCATAAGAATGCAAAGGGATCCGTCTATCTCAAGGAAGTCGCAGATTGGTCGTTTGAAGCCAGTCATCCTGCCGTGATCGACCACATGACTATGTTGAAAGTCGTCAAAGGCGTGGTGACTGATAGTGCGTCGCAAATGCCCGCCAGTGGCAGCAAGCCGATGAGAGTATTCAGCGATGAGGACGCCGCGTTTCTTGCTCCCCTGCTAGCCCAAAGCTTATCGCAAGCGAAACCGGATCAGATTGTCGGTTTCAAGGTGTCTTCATCGGCAGGGTCAGGCGCTGAACCCACTGCGGGCACCCTATACATCCGTAACGGATCATTCCATCTGACCATTGCCCCTTCGAAAGATAATCGGGCATCTGGATTCGTCCCAAACGCTGTCGCCCGCATTGAGAAGGCTCCTTCCTTTGTTGCAATGGGAAGTAGTGCGGTCACGATGATCATCGACCAACAGGCTCTCGCAAAGGCACCGATGCCTGCGTCTGAGCCAGTGGCCGTTGCTGAAAGCACCGCACCGGAACAGGAATCGATGGCCGCCGGCCAGGACCTCCAAGCGAATGCGTTTCCTTATTCAGAATCTGCCGCATTGAACGGCGATGAGCTATTGAACAAGAAGCTGGATGAACTGCGCGACGCACGTGAGGCCAACAAGTTGAAGGACTCTGAAATCGCCACCCTCAAAAAAGAAGCGGCCCGAATGAAGAAAGAGCTCCGTCAGCGTGCGGAGGAAGTGAAAGCGTTGAAGGCTACCAAGGCATCGGCCAAACCAGCCCAGAAAAAGAAGTCCGCTGAGGCCCGTAAGGTCCGGTGATCCCCGTTTGAATCAGCCCACATCGTGGAGCTCGGGTTGTAACAAGACGACCTCTCGAGATAACGGCTGGCGAAAGCTCATACGGCAGTAGCACGCATACGTCACATACGTATCCTGTAAACAATAGTGGGCCAGTTCACGTCCCTGCCGCTTCTCCCACATCTCGGCCACTTGTTCCCCGCTGCCCGACTTGGTTTCCACCTGCAGCGCTCGGGCAAGCACATCGAGCTTGACCCACCCCCGCATATCCCAATTGCTCCAGATCGCCATCGTGTCATAGACCGGTTCACTACGAAATTTGGCCAGATTAATCTCAAGACTGGGCTTTACCTGATTGATGATCGATCGTTTCTTGATGAACGGAAGATCAAACCCAAGCCCATTGTGCGTAATGTACAACGTTGGGCGGTCCTGAGCCAGACGAGCCCAAAATTGGCGAAGCAACTCGCGTTCGTTGGCCCCATACCAAGCGACGGCGCTCCGCGCTTCCATCTGATCGGAAAATTCCAGCAGACCGATGCAGACAATGCGGCTGAATGTCCCATCAAAGGCTGACTTGGCATAGGAGTCATCCTCCGCACGACGCTGCTCCTCAGCAGCTCCGGCCGCAAAGAGATCGTACCGTTCCTCCGTCAGAGAAGCTTCATCCTTTGGGGATGGCTTCCCTACAAGACGAGCCCACTCTTCGCGAGGAGCCTGCACCGTTTCGATATCAAGCACAACCTTCATCGAGAAACTCCTAATACATCACGCTGCAGGGCCTGAATGATGGCCTGGTCGGCAGGAGGGAACGTAAACCGCGCCAGCTCCTCAGCGGACACCCATCGAACTTCCTCACAGCCGATAGGAACCGGCTCTCCTTGTTGAATAGCACAGCGAAAGAAATGCAATTCCACGATTTTATCCGGATAGTCGTGACGAACGATCTGATACGGAATCGGCAGCTCGATGGAAACACTAAGCTCCTCGAGTAATTCTCGCTGCAGACATTCCGTCAACGATTCTCCGACCTCTCGTTTCCCGCCTGGAAACTCCCAGAACCCGGCCAAATGGACGCCGGGCTTTCGGCGAGCGATCAAATACCGTCCCTGACGATGGATGATCCCTGCCGCAACTTCAATGACCCGCATAGTCAGCCTGCTATTGTTCCGTCGAGGTCCGAGAGAACGGGTATGTCTTGCAAATAGATTTCATAGGACAGAGGAGACAGTAGGGATCACGGGCCGTGCATACCATCGCCCCGAAGTCCATGATGGCCTGATTAAAGTCGTAACCTTTCCCAGATGGAATCAAGGCTTCCGACAATTCCCATAGCTTTGCTTTCTGACTTTTTGGGTCACCCTCGGCGACAAAGATTCGGTGCAACACCCGAATCACATTCGTATCCAGAATCGGCGCATCTTCATTGAACGCAAATGAGCGAATCGCTCCGGCAGTATACCGCCCAATTCCTTTGAACGAGAGCAACTCATCAGCATCACTCGGCAATTTCCCTCCATACCGCTCCACCGTTTCGCAAGCGATCCCATGCAACCGTTCAGGCCGAATGTTGTAGCCTAGGGGGTACCACGTTTTTTTGACCTCCGCCACCGGCGCCTCGGCGAGATGCTCGAGACTCGGATACCGTTCCAGAAATTCATGGTATTTGGGGATGACTCGGTCGACTTGCGTCTGCTGCAGCATCACTTCGGAGACGAGTATATGATAGGGATCAGAAGTTTTTCTCCACGGCAGATCGCGGCCATGGTCTCCGTACCACTGTAAAAGCCGTCGTTGAAATCGACGCCTCGTAGAAGGATCCGGCAATCGAGCCTTGCGAGATTTCTTCTTGTTGGACGGAGATCGCGCTGGCATGTGCCGATGCCTTCCCACCACTACTATTGAGCCGGTGGCATTGTAGAAGTCCCATCCGACAAAAATCAAACACCGTCTGGCACGCCCAGCACGAAGGGCCGCGCGTACACACTCCTAGCCAATCTGTTCAAAATAATGTCCTCGTGGTAGGCTCTAGTTACGTGAGGGAGCAGGCGGCCATGAGCTTGAAAAGCATTCGCTATCCCTTGATACAAGTCTCCCTTTTGATCGGTAGTTTGACCACCGTAGGTGCTCCGAATTTGTCGACTGCGGAAACCCTTCAGGTGCCGTGGGAATGCTCGACCTATACCGGTGATGCACAGACACGCTGCATCAACGCCTTCCTAGAGGCGCAGCAGAAAAAGATCGCTGAGCTCGAAGGAAAGCTGCAAGCCCAAGAAGGAACCGTCAGCCAGCTGAAGAGTCAGCTCGATCGTCAATCAACTGCGGCGGCTGACTTGCAACGGCAACTGGCCGAACGACCGACTACCAGTGTCATTCCCGTCCCCTACTCGTATGGATACCCCTTCGGCCTAGGCCTTGGATTTGGGCTCCAGTTTGGCAACTCTGGAATCTATGCGTCACCCTACTACGGACCCTACTACCGACCCTTTTGGGGTCACCGCCATTACGGATATTGGGGTTACCGTTGGTAGCGGGTACACGTCGCTGGATATACGGAGAACACTCACACGCTCGCCTCTCCACCTCACAGCGCAGTCAGTATCTAGCTTTTCATTGACAAGAAGGGTGCAGACAAATAGGCTGCTTAGTAGAAAACTATAGGTACAACATCGATTTCTTCAGACTAAACTCCACCGTGTTCGCGGGCCGGTGAGTGCCCGGCGACAAGAGATGAGGACATAGGCATGGTTGTTCGGAAATTCCCTCGCTATCCGGTTGCCATTTCTAGCACGTTGGTTCAAAGAGACAAGCTTCGATACAACGCCTCAGTGAAAGATCTCTCACTGAAAGGTTGCCGGCTGGAGAGTGTCATCAAACCGTTCACCGGCATGCAGCTGGAACTGCTTCTTGACCTGTCCGGTGAGGCGACCCCGATTCACATTGCCAAGGCGACCGTCCGTTGGACAGGGTCCCATGGAATCGGCGTCGAATTTTCCTCAATGACACCTGCTGAACAAGAACGGCTGAAACGGGCGGTTGAACAGCTTTCCGTGACGGGGGGCCAGGCCGTCATCGTTCCAAAAGAAGAGCTTCCCAAGACATAAATCACTTCCGAACACCTTCTGCTTTCTTCAGTATAGAGCTCGATCACTGGTTCGTCGGATACAGGTCCTAGTCCATGCCAATTTTTCTAGACCTACTCCTCCCTCCGCTGCCGGAGGTGATGCAAATGGCATTTTCTGATTTGTCTCAAGTTTCGGCACCAGATTGCCGATTCAGCATTGTGCTTTTGGTGTGGAGCGACCCGTGACCTGGTGGAAATCCTCAGCGAAGATCCGATCAGAATCAACGAGTCCCGGCTCTGACCGACGACGGGAGCCTCGCATCGGGGGAAAGTTTAAGGTCCGCTACTCCGGTTCCGATGGAGATACCATTCTTATCGGCAACGGGACTATCACAGATCTGAGCCGGTACGGATTCGGGATTCAGGGGAACAAGCGTGTCAAGGAAGGGATGGAACTAGGCCTATTCCTTGAGCTACCTGATCTCGACGCCCCACTTTGCATCCCTCAGGCCACCGTTTCCTGGGTCGACGGCCGACGGTTCGGCGTTGAATTGCGGGCCGACCGAACGAAAGACCCGGAATGGCTGGAGTATCTGTCGGAGTAGAACTACTTCTTCGTCACACGCCTCCACCATTCATCGATCATCGGGCAAAAATCTCCCTCCCTGTTTAAAACGCCGGATCGTCCGGAAGGCTGGCGAGGTGGACCGGAAACTCTCTGCTTTTCGCATCGGTGACATAACGTCTCAAGGCTTCACTGACCACAGGGAACGCCATCGTCTCCCAGGGAATCGCTGAAAGGGGAAACAGTCTCACCTCCAAGCTCTCCGGTCCGGCCTGAAACTCCGGCGTCTTCATCCGACCACGAAACACCAAATAGACTTGCCCAATTTTTGGAAGGCTCAGCACCGCATACAATCCCGTAATCGTCACGTCAGCACGGGCTTCTTCCTGAGTCTCGCGAATCGCGGCATGCTCCGTACTCTCTCCTAGCTCCATGAACCCGGCGGGAAAGGTCCAGAGGCCGAGCCTCGGTTCAATCGCCCGACGACAGAGGAGTATCTGGTCTTCCCATTCCGGGATACAGCCTGCGACGATTTTTGGATTATGGTAGTGAATTTGCTCACATCGATCGCAAACATGTCGAGGCAGATTGTCGCCAAGAGGAATCTTCCGTGTGACAGAGGCACCACAGTGGCTACAGTAATTCATACGAACAGGGAGCCCCAGATCGTTGACCTGAAGCAAGAGACGCAGTGTGAAACGCCAAGATACCACGCATGGATAGCACAAATGCCCCCACTTTGCACGTAAGGCTCCAACCTTGGCTTGGCCCCGATCTCTTGACTTCCGTGCGAGAAACCCTATCAGGTTGTTATAATGTTGTGAACTCTCAGCAAGGATGGGGCACGATGGTAAATAATGATGTGTTATCCACATTGCCGATATTACCGGTCAAACGTACGGTGCTGTTTCCTGGGGTGATGATGCCCTTGACGATCGGGCGCGAACGGTCGATTGCCGCCGTCAATGCGGCTATGAAGACGGAAGAAAAGATGATCGTCGTCGTGGCTCAGCGAGATCCTCAAACCGAGGAACCTGGCTTATCGGATCTGTACTCTATCGGCACAAAGGCCATGATCAAGCAATTGGGCCAGTCGACGGAAGGAACGACTCACGCCCTCGTCCAGGGATTGGACCGTGTCGTGGTCCTGAAAGAGGAACAGTCCACCCCCTATACCACGGTTCGTGTTCGAACGCTCGAGCGTCCCTCCGACAGCGGCCCGGAAGTCCAAGCCCTACATCGAGCCATTCAGGAGTTGCTGTCCGACCTCCCCCGGCTCATCCAAGCACCAGGCGTCCAGGAAGTCAGCGCCGTCCTGAGTAATGAGGACGACTCTCTGTCCCTCGCCTATCGCATTGCGTCTTTAGTGAATCTGAATGTCGTCGAGGAACAGCGCCTGCTTGAATGTACCTCAACGCTCGACCTGTTACGTAGTCTCTATGCCGCGCTTTCCAAAGAACTTCAAATCCTTCAACTGCGGGATAAGATCGCGAAGGATGCGCAGACAAAGATCGGAAAGAGCCAGCGAGAGTACATTCTGCGCGAACAGCTGAAAGCCATCCAGGAAGAACTGGGTGAAGGCGAAGATGATGAAAACGAGGTGACGCGTCTGAAGAAGCAGATCGCCGAAGCCGATCTGCCTGAACATATTCGTAAAGAAGTGGAGCGCGAAGTCACTCGGCTGGGCAAGGTGCCCCCGACATCACCGGACCATCAAGTCCTTCGGACATATCTGGAACTGGTTCTTGAACTCCCTTGGAGAAAGGCTTCAGAAGAGCATCTCGACCTTTCCACGGTTCGTCAGGTGCTCGAAGAAGACCATTACGGCATTAAGGAAGTCAAGGAGCGGATCGTCGAACACTTGGCCGTCCTGAAGCTCAACCCGACGGCCAAAGCCCCGATTCTTTGTCTGGTCGGTCCTCCCGGTGTGGGAAAAACCAGCCTAGGGCAATCGATCGCAAGGGCGATGGGGCGGACCTTTGAACGTTTTAGCTTGGGCGGCGTCCATGATGAGGCGGAACTGCGAGGCCATCGTCGCACCTACGTCGGATCATTGCCGGGCCGCATTATTCAAGCGATCCGGCGAGCCGGCGTCAACAATCCCGTTCTAATGCTGGACGAGGTCGATAAAATGGGGCGCGATTTCCGAGGGGATCCCGCAGCCGCGCTGTTGGAGATTCTTGACCCAGCGCAGAATCACACGTTTCGCGACCACTACTTGGATCTGCCGTTCGATCTGTCGAAGGTCTTCTTCATCACTACGGCCAATACTCTCGACACGATCAGCCAGCCGTTATTGGATCGCATGGAGATTATTCGTCTTCAAGGTTACAGTGAGCGAGAAAAGGCCGAAATTGCCCGTCGTTACCTGTGGCCAAGGCGGCTCAAGGAGGCGGGCATCATGGATAGCGAGGCAGTGCTCACAGACGAGGTCCTCAATCTCGTCATCTCGCGCTACACTCGTGAAGCCGGTGTACGCCAACTCGAACAGATGCTCGGGCGGTTGACTAGAAAAGTCGCATTGACGTTTGCCGACCTCCCGGAAGACCAGGCACGCCAACCGATAACCATGCAGACCGATATGCTTGCTGAGTGGTTGGGTTCTGAGCGATTCATGCCTGAGGAGGCTCGGAAAAACCTTCCGCCCGGAGTCGCCACCGGTCTCGCCTGGACTCCCACCGGTGGGGACGTGCTCTATATCGAAACCACCCTACTTCCGGGCAGCCATGATCTGACCTTAACGGGACAACTGGGCGATGTCATGCAAGAATCTGCGCGCGCCGCACGGAGTTACCTTTGGTCGCATGCAGAAAGCATGGGCTTGGACATCTCGCGATTCAAACGGAACGGCGTGCATATCCACGTGCCTTCCGGAGCCATTCCGAAGGACGGCCCCTCAGCCGGCATCACCATGGCGACTGCGTTGGCATCGGTCTATGAAGGGAAAGCGGTACGAAGCGATACAGCCATGACGGGCGAAATCAGCCTCAGCGGACTGGTCTTGCCGGTTGGCGGCATCAAAGAAAAAGTGCTGGCGGCCCATCGCGCCGGCATCACGCGCCTCATCCTGCCGAAAGCGAATGAGAAAGATCTCAAGGATGTCCCGCAAGAAGTACGCGACGAGATGACCTTTATCCTGGCTGAGCGAATCGAAGATGTGTTACCGGCAGCCTTCAATCCGGATTCGCATTACGCCTCGGTCGGCAGTGGCAGTAACCCTTTAACAACCTCTGGCACCGACAGGGGCGATACTTAAACTTCATAGAAGGTACGAACAATCTGCGTCGTGTTGAACAGTAGGGCATGCTGTCTGGTATAGACGGCGTGGCCATAGTAATGGTCGCGTGGATTGGTCGAGCCGGTACTGTCTTTGTAATCGACCAGAAGGCAGCGCCCTTCACTCGGAAAGCGCACCGCGCGCCTGGCACATTCCAACCAGCGCCCGAATCCATCGTACGGCTCGGCCATCTCCCACACCCGTTTGTTTGCCGCTCTAGCCGCCTCTGTCCCTGGGACAGCGTCACTGCCTGCAACCGCCAGTTCTTGCACATAATCTCCACCCCACGCGATCGGCAGCTCCATCGTAATCTGAGGCAGCTCCATCTTGGCCAGCCAGTTTTTTCCATCGGTTCGCAGGTTGCGGTGATTCACAATGTGGAGCAGGTTTCCGATCCCGGACGGATCCCACCCATAGCGAACCGGCGTCCCATAGGTCACGATGTCGAGCGCGGTTCCGTTGAGAAGGGTCCCCGTCGCGAGCAAGGGCTCGATCAGTTTGATCATAGCGGCAAGTTCTAGCTGAGTCGTCTGGTCGGCATATTCGGTGAGAATTTCGAACAACTTGGTTCGCCCGGTGATCGGGGTCGGACAGAGAAGATTCGACACAAGCGCCAGCACCAGCCCAGCTTGCCCATGCGCCTGGATCAGAATTCGGCTTCCTCTGTCGAACTCTCGCTCTGTACAGAGTTTATGGAGTTCAGCAAGCAGAAAAATGGCGGCCGATGCTCTGGCAAGGTGATGGTGGTCCGATGACCAGACGGACCGAATACACAAAATTGGCTGAGTCAGACGCTGGTTGATGGCCTGGCTAAACGACTGGATATTCTCGCCGGTGAAATTCCCTGCATCCCCGACCTGGTGATCCAAAACATTTTTTGTGGCATCATCGTCCAGAAGCGGCGGCATCAAACCACCCGGGAGCAAGGGAATCCCATTGCTTTCCTCACGCATCGCGGCAAGTAATGCATCGAGCCCCGACACGCCACGCGAATAGCCCCGCCTGAGCCCTCCCGCCTCATCCAACCGCTGCATGCCAAAAACATCGGTCCCGTGGAGCGAGCCATGGAGAAAGACGACGGCCGCGACTCCTGCCCGGGAAAGGCCACTCCCACACGTGGCCATGGCCTCGATCCAAGCCGGCGATTCCGGCGGGGCGACATCCGCCAGCTCCGCAACCTTCAGTCGGTCACCGGGGTTCTTCCGCGACAGTTCGTCGTGCTGGAAATTATTTTCAACCGGCATGTCGGATTACATAGCCGATATCGGCTCGAGGCTGCAACCAGGGTGTTGAGGACGACTAGGGAAGACGAGCAGGGGCGGATTCTTGATCGGGCGCGGGGGTCAATTGAACACGGTTCTTGGACATGATCGCGGTCGCAGTACAAATCTTATTCGCTTCATCGATTCGACGATCGATGATCTTCACATCTTGCAGATATTCCTGCACGATTTCTTCACGAGTCAGCTCGATATCCTGCTCGCTCTCCCGCCCGGATCGTTCGCGGACACGATCGATCAGGTGTTCCTTCACAAGCACACGAATCTGCTTGGCTAAATCCGTTCGAGCCGAAAGTTCCGACACTCGCTGGCAAACCACCTTCCCTTTTGTGAGATCGCCCTGTCCCCTACCAATCCAATACTGATCTGTAGAGTAGCCACCGTTGTCGGATGCCGCTGCTTCCAGATTGTTGAGGACCCAGCCTCCGTTGATCCAGAACCCAAGGACGATGATCAGAATCCCGACCTGGCTCTTCATCGTCGTTCACCTCCCCTCGAATGGTTCAACTGAGGCGGCCTCGTCGGAGCACGATGGATCATTTCGTTGAGCGTGCGCGGAGCACCTGATGCGCCGGGTGGTGGAATCATTTCGTGTTTTGGCATCTGTGGTGGCCTGCTTCCTGGCCTAGGAGGTTGTCCAGGGACCCGTGGTTGCCGATAGGCGATAATTTGCTGTGCGACTGCAATATGAGGGTTGGCGGGTGAGAGTCCGGTCGCGCTGTTCAATAAACCTTGAGAAATACCGCCTGGCGAGACAAGCACCCAGTTCGTCCAGGCCTGCGACACCATCGCATTCGACTGGACCCGATCGAGAATCTCCTTCCGCTTTTGAGCTGCCTGCTGGACTTGTTCCGGAGTGACCGCAGTACCCAACGTCTGATTGACAGCATTCAACTGTTCTTGTAGTTGTTCATTCTCTTTTTTCAGCACAGCCAGTTGTGCTCGTGCATCTTCGTTTTCCCGAAGAGCCGTGATCGCCCGCGCCACTTCGTCCGTGTCCATCTGTGCAAGCAGATTCACATGGATCACCACGACATCGCCGTCGAGGGTCGTCCTGACCTGCTGGGTGAGCACGATGACCAATCCAGCGGTGTAGGTACGGATTTCATCCTTCGTCACATCCATATCACTGACGACGGTGACACTCTCCAGATAGACCGCCACTTGTTCGAGCGCGTTTCGCTTGGCAGCTTCGACGGCGAGCCTGATCGCATCTTCACGAGTATCACGATCTCCCATCCGATGGTCACCCTCTGCGTTCACGACTCGGATGTCGGCCAGCGCCGGACTCTGGAACGCAGACATCATGACGAGCGCGCCGCAACAAGGAAGGACGCGAACGAGTTGGCATGGCAGGCCGTTCAACATCACCTCAGCTTCTCCCTTTACACAATCGGCTTAGGTACAAGCCTAGCAAAAACGCTCTCCATCCAGCATAACAGCAGGACGACGGCCTCGCCAGCATTCTGCGAAAGCATTGCCCCACCTTGCCTTCCAGAAAATTTGCATGTTAGGGTACCAGGTCATCGGCTGGTACATATTGAGGTTTATTCTTGGTCATGCAACTACCGTTTCGGTATTTTTCTCTGATTTTTCTTGGGTTGGTAGCCCTTTCTCTCGAGATCGGGATCTCAGCCAGCAGTCATGCAGCGCCATCAACCGGCAAAGGGACCACCCCACCCACCCCTCAGGCCGAACATGTCGTCCTGTTCGTTCTCGAAGGGTTTAGTCACGACTCGCTGAAGGGCGTCACGATGCCGGTCCTGAAGAAGCTGATCAAGGAAGGGTCCGTTACCTGGACCGCAGGAGGTGTGGAACCGGCCCTGCGACTGCCAACCATGGCCTCACTGATTACCGGCATGCCGGTGGAGAAGCATGGGATCACCTGGAATTCGTTTGAGTTCAGCCGAGGCTATCCCCGCCCACCCAGTCTCTTCGACTACCTGGACTTGAGCGGAGGCCGTGATAGTGCCATCTTCTTTATGGATGAATCCCTTTACCAGCTGGCTAAACCGACTCCCTATACCGACTATCAACTCTGCGGGGCGTTGCGGCCTGAATGCGGCCCGCAAAAACTCGTCGCCTATATCCGGCAGTATTTCCAGAAGGCTACCAGCGGGCATGGCTATGGTCATGCCGTCCTCTCATTGCCCCATTTGTTGGTAGTACATCTTCCGGAAGCAGGGAGGACCGGTCTAACCCACGGATGGGATTCGAAGGAGTATCGAGACGCCCTGCAGGCCGTCGACGCGTCCATGAAATCCGTACTGGATCTATTCATACATCACAAACTCTTGGACCGGACCACCGTTCTTGTCACAGCACTCAGTGGAAAGGGTACCGATCCTGGAGGCGAGACGCCGACCAGTGAGGCACCGGTCGTTCCATGGATCGTCTCAGGCGCGGGGATCAAGCGCGGCCAAACCATCAATCAGCCGGTATCCATCATCGACACGGGGGCCACGGTGATGCGGATTCTCAAGCTTGAGACCCACACCGAATGGGACAGTCAAGTCGTGGAAGAAGTTTTTCAACCGCCGGCAACAGCTCGGAAGCCCATGCCTCGGGCAAAAAAACGTTAAGAACCATGCACGACAATGCTGCAATACAACAACGGGTCCTGGCCTTCGGATCGACATTGGCCATCTTGCTGATGATCAGTTCCGCACAATGGAGCTATGGAGGAGAGCCTCCTGCTCATCTCAAACAACACTCGATTACCATCGATGCAACGAAGCTGGTACCGACCTCTTGGTGGCAAGTACCGGGGATCACCCCGTCCATCTGGAACTCCGATCCCGAGTCATTGGATGCCCCGAAGACATCGGAACGTCGTGAACTCCCCTTACGGCCGGGAAAGTACAAGTTCATCAGCTTCACCTTCGACTTTCCCTTTACCGTTAATCTGAACGGTACACTCGATTTCTCCACGTCATTGGACCAGTGCGTCCAAGGCCGAGGAACCGCGACCCTGGTGATCCTGTGCAAACGGACATACCCTCACGGCGGACAACCTGACCCATACTACGAGCAGATCCCTAACCATGGCTGATGTTCTCGAAGATCTCCTAGAAGCCCTTGAAGACGTGGACGATGCCACCCGAGAGGAAGCGGCAAAGACCCTGGCCGACTTGGGCGACCCCACGACCTTGGATGCGCTGATCGGCGCATGCCGCGATGACTTCTGGTCCGTTCGGGCTCACGCCGGCTGTGCGGTGTCAAAAATCGGCGGGCCGAAAGCCCTTGAAGCCCTGATCGAGCTGTTCAACGATCCCATCATGGAAGTTCGGGATCAGGCGGTGGACGCAACGGTGCGAATGGGCCCGAGCATGCTCGATCGATTACTTACGAGTCTAAAGGATGAACGTTGGCGCGTCCGCGAACATGCCGCGAAAGCCGCCGGCAAGATGGGGGACGCACGAGCGGTCGACGCCTTGATCCTCGCCTGTCGCGATCGTGACGGGGCGGTCAAGAGCGCTGCAGCGGAAGCATTGGGCAGGATCGCCGACCCAAAGGCTGTTCCGACATTGGTCAAACTGTTCCGAGATTCTTCCAAGATCGTGCGCGAAACAGCGGGAACCGCACTCGTGTACATCGGCCATCCTTCCGTCGATCCGCTGATCGACAGCTTAAAGGATAAAGACTTTGTGGTTCGCTGCCACGCTGCGCGCGCGCTGGGCGGAATGTCGACGGACTATCAAATCGGCAAAACCTGGGTCCGCGATGCCAAGGTGGTCGATGCCCTGATTGCCGCGCTGAAAGATTCGGATCGCGCCGTTCGCGAAGATGCAACGATTGCGCTCGGTATGATTGGCGACTCCCGAGCGATTAATGCGCTAATGGAAGCGATGAAAGACGGAGCCGTGAAGCGGCATGCCATTGCCTCTCTAGGCATGATCGGCGATTCCCGCGCACTGCCCGCCGTGTTGGACGCCTTGAGAGGAAAAGGGATCAAGCAAGAGGGCTCACCGACACCTGGATGCATCGTTAGCGAAGACGCCTTCATCAAAGAAGCGGCGGCAACCGCTCTCGGACAATTTCGCGACACTCGTGTCATTCCGGATTTAATCATGTTGCTAAAAGACGGGGTGTTGCGGGAAAAGGCCGCGGCAGCTCTGACCGTCATCGGCGATGCCGCCATCGAGCCCTTGATCGCCTTTCTCTATGACCCCAAAGCGTCCGAAGTTGAGGCTGAAAAGGAGCGTGTGTTGTCCTATGCTTCCGTTCGTCTGACGGCAAAAGACGCTCTCAAGCAGATCGCGCTCGAAACTCTGGAGAAACTTGGCTGGGCACCTTCCGATGAGGAGGTGGAGATCAGCTCCAGCCAAGCGGACAATCTACGTATCGATCGGCCATTGGGCCAAACCGGACGGTTTGGCCCGTCCGGCGACACGGTGTGACGGATACCCAACGGCTTGCCCCCACATCCCATGAATGGGCCAAGGAGGAACGGCTCATCGTATTCGACGGGGTCTGCAACTGGTGCAACGCCTGGGTCGATTTCACGATCACGCACGACCCCCATGCGAAATTCAAATTCGGCACACTACAGTCTGAACCGGCGCAACAGATCCTGACATCGCTTCGCCTCTCCACCGAAGGCTTCGAGACCTTTCTGCTCTTGGAGCAAGGTCGCGTCTATACCAAATCTACGGCGGCTCTTAAGATTATGAGACAGTTATCCGGTCTGTGGTCGCTGCTCTATATCGGCATCGTGATTCCCCGCCCCTTCCGTGACGCCATCTATGATTATGTCGCCCGCCGTCGCTACCGGTGGATGGGGAAAGCCGACACCTGTCGTGTTCCGACCCCAGCCGAACGCGACCGGTTCGTGTGAGGAGCTGGATCCGGTCAGTTCCTCAAATGGGCGAATTCCGGCCGAATCCGATGGCTGAAGACCAGGGGATAAGGTCAGCGATCAGCAGCACCAATACGATAGGCAGGAAGCTCAGCCGACTATCGATACCCCTCAATCCACCTAAGACTAATGGTTGCGGAGGACTCCTGCGGTGGTCAGCGGCTTAGAGAAATCTTACAGACGGACGTCCATTATGGGTCGCAAGCAACTCAATGAACCGCCACTCCCACCGTCCCCCATCGTGCCACCGAGCGGAAAGCGTTGAGCTGCGAACGCTCAAATCGAATGCGAGCGCGCAGCGGAGGCTACCGACAGGTCTGCGTCCGTCTGCTCCAACGCGCGATTAGACCGCTGCGCGGACGCGCTGGACAAGGCGAAGCTCGTCCTGTACAGAAGTCACAGTCTCGGCAATCGCTCCGTCGCACCACAGTTGTGAGCGAAATGCCTCCAGGGCGGCAATCACGCGCGCAGGGTCAACGAGCCCCGCGTTCCGGAGTTCGTATATGACGATCTCGTGTTCTCCTGAGTACGTGCTGCCCACGGGCGAATTCAGCGTTGCGAGCAGCGAGTCGATCCGCTCGAGTGCATTAGCCGGCGGGGCGAGAAGAACGCGACGCGATACGCTGGCGGGGGCACGCTCCAGGTTGAAGCGGTGTTCGACAAATGGCGCGTGGCCTTGTGAGGCAAGATCATAGGTGTGCTGAACTATGTGCAACACCACATCTTGAACCCAGTAGAGAATGTCAGGATCGACCTCCCAACTGGTATATAGCTGCTCTGCGCCTGAGTCGTGGAGGCGAAGGAACTGAAGTCCTGAACCTGTCCAGCGGCCATCGCCTGCGGCTTCCGGGTCCCCACCGAACGAACACACGATGAGAGTGGATAAACCGAGCCGCCACGCTTGAACGGGGCGGTTGCCTGCACAGACACTGCGATACTCAGCTGCTGAAAGCGATAGCGCCTGCTGGTAGGTCTCCAGGCGCTGACGCACTTGCGCTTCATGCGCCTCCTTGATTGCGAAAAGTTTCGCCGCATCGTAGACGTCCGGCCGTTCATCGATGACTCGGTGATGAGTCGGACAAACTAGCAAGTAGTTGGTCGCTGACTCCTCTGCCTCGGTCTTTCCATCCCCACGTGGTCCATCGGGGCTGCGAGGAATGATGTGCGCTTCCTCTCCAACAACCGTGCTCTGATCGTCTTGACCTAGCCACTGAACGAGCAGTTCGCTGCATCCCGAAAATCCACAGACGTTGCCCGACCGTGCCCAGAGGATCTTGCGCTCTTTGATTGATAACGACATCGGGCCCTTCGGGGGACGCGAAGCGTCGCCCGAACAATGTTTAGTCCGACCCACATAAAAGCGGAGTCAGCTGGTTCCTGTCCGTACAACACGCCATTACGGCTCTTGGACAATACGCCATAGCTGTAATCGTTTCAATCTGAGCAACGTGTCCCGGCAAGAGCATTGACTTGCTGAGGTTGGTAGTCGCCCACGCCAGACTGTAGCCCATAAGCCCATACACGTTCCAGGCTGGTTCGCGCTCCATACTCAGCATCCTCACTCACCGCTCCGTTAGGTCCGAGGGATTCAAAGGATAAGCAGAGGGTTTTCCTACAGTCTGAGTGAACGTCACGTTTCTGCTTCGTTGACCCCGCGAAAAACGCCATGTTAGGGTTGTGCGTGCTATCTGGAGAGGATCAAGTGAGCAACTCGGTGACAGAGCAGATTGCGGCGCTCAAAGACGACGACTGGGCGATCCGCCAGGAAGCTGCCAGTCTTCTCGGCACCTTTAAGGACCCGCGAGCAGTCGCTCCTCTGGTTGCCCTGCTCCGAGATGAGGATCGCTCTGTCCGCGAAGCAGCGGTTGAGGCCTTGCGCTCGATCGGAACACCGGCGGTTGAGGCAGTCGGTGCCTGTCTCGCGCAACCTGACTTGTCAGTCCAGGAGGCAGCGTCGGCTATTCTGTCAACCATCGCTGATGAACGTGTGCTCCCTTCACTCGTCAAGGCCCTCCGGAGCAACGATTGGATCGTCAGGATGCACGCAGCCAAGGCGTTGGGATTGATCCGCCATACCGACGCAGTCGTCCCCCTCATCCCACTGCTCCAGGACAAAGTAAAAGCGGTGCGTGAGGAAGCGGCTGCAGGACTGGCCGCCATTGGCGCCCCAGCTATTCCATCGTTGGTACAGGCCTTGCGACATGAAGAATGGCTCGTTCGCCTCCATGCCGTAGAGGCTTTAGGTAAGACCCGATCGGCACACGCAGTTGAACCGTTGCTCTCGGTCTTGTTCAACGATCAAGATTCCGCGGTTCGAGAAGATGCCATACGGGCGTTAGGAGAAATCAGAGACTCCAACGCCGTGGAATATTTATTGACAGCCATGCGTGAATCAGGACTTCGAACTTTGGCAGTTGAGGCACTCGGCCGGATCGGCGACACACGCGCCGTTCCTGCCCTGATCGAAGTCCTCACAGGAACCAAGCCTCCTGAAGCGACAAGGGCCGTCGCTGGCTGTGGAGATCAGTGGAATGAAGAGTTCATCACACAAAGTGCGGCGGCACGCGCCCTAGGCATGATCGGCGACGAAGCGGCCATCCCTTCGCTGGTGGACGCACTGGGCCCGACTTATACCCGTGCGGACGCGGCGGCAGCATTGGGCACATTCGGAACGAAGGTTATTCCATTTCTGATTCCCCTGTTAACCGATTCGACAGACGAGAACGTTCAATTCCATGTTCGTGAGACGTTGACCCTAGCAGGATGGCGGCCTCGACGGGCTTCAACCATTCACTCCTAAACACCATGTCGAAAGAAACCATCGAAACACTGGTCTCCGAACTGGTGCATGAAGAAGACTGGCGACGCATGCGGGCTACAGCAGCCTGCGTGGCGGGTGGACCGCGCTCCGTCCAAGCGCTAGTCGAGGCCCTAAAGTCTGGGTCAACGGAGCTCAAGAAAGAAGCCGCCGCGATGTTGGCTCGAATCAAGGATCCGCAAGCCGGCGTGGCGTTGGTCGAACTCCTTGAACATGATGAGGAGGCTGTCCGAGGTGCCGGTGCGGCAGCCCTTGAACAGATGGCGGGAATGCTCGATACGGAGACGGCCCGTGCCTTGGTGGCCTTGCTGCCGAACGCACCCGATGATCAACGGAAAGGGGTGCTGACCCATTTGATCGGGGCGATTCCAACGGCCATTTTTCCGCTCTGTGAGATGCTGAAACATCCCGACACGGAGGCACAGGTTGCCGCCGCTTCGATGCTGGATCAACTACTAGACCCTCGGTCGGTTGATGCGTTCATCGAGGCGATGGGTCAGCCTGCCGTACGAAACATCGCCGTCGGGACCTTGAAGAAATTGAGCGCGATCCGCGAGCGGATCGACACAACGTTCAACGAATTACGGGAGATCGAAGGAGCCAGCGAACGCGAGGAAGCACGGATGGCGACGGTCATCGGTCTGCTTGGGATCGGCCGTCCGAGCGTTGAGATCCTTATCGAATACTTGGAAGACGAGGACTGGCTCGTCCGCGAGGCGGCAGCAGACCTCCTGGGAAAAATCGGAGATGTGCGGGCGGTTGAACCGTTAATGCAACGGTTGGAACATGACAAGGATACCGGCGTGAAAGAGTTGGCGATCAAGGCGCTCGGATTGATCGGCGATGCCCGTCCGAGCCGGCTCTATCTTGACGCCCTTCCGATCCGACCCTTACGGGTGTACGCGATCGAAGCTTTGGCCAAGATCAAGGATGTGGGGATCTTACGCCCACATAAAGAGTTATTTGATCAGCTCAAAACCGATCGTGATGGACTGGTCTCCTACAATGCCGGCCTCATCGCCGACAAGCTCGATGCGATCACGGCCAGCGAAACCCACACCCACCCAGAGGACACGGCGCATGACTGAACAGGGAGCATCCGGTCGAATTGAACAGCTGATCCAGGCGTTGCAGGACGAGAACGAAGCTCTTCGTGATCATGCTATCGCCAGCCTTGGCCAGGCTGGTCAGGAAGCGCTACCTCGTTTGATCGACTTGATGTCCGATGAAGATGCCGTCATCCGAGAAGCCGCGACCAGTGCAGTTGTCCGCATGGGGCCATCCGTCGTCGAGCCGATGATCGGGGCGTTACAGGATGATTCATGGGCGATCCGAGAACAGGCGGCTTCGGCACTCGGAAAATTGCGTGACAGACGTGCCGTGGAGCCGCTAGTCAGAGCCATAAAAGACCGAGACGGTGCGGTCCGCACGGCAGCCGTCTGGGCTCTTGAGCGTATCGGAGATTCACAAGCGGGGCCTGGGCTCGTCGACGCACTCATGGACAGCACCTTACGCGAGGATGCCGCTCGAGTCCTGAAAAAGATCGGCGATGTACGTGCGGTTGAGGCCCTCATCGACGGACTTTTAGGTTCTAATTGGATGGTTCGCCGTCATGCAGCGGAGGCGCTTGGAAAAATCGGCGACCCAAGAGGCATCACCCCGTTGATCGATTCACTGCAAGATGAGGACTGGCTGGTCCGACGCAATGCCGCGGAATCACTGGCACGACTCGGCGCAAAAGTCGCCGTTCAGCCCTTGTTGCCGTTACTTGAAGACGAGAACACGATGGTCCAAGAAACTGTCGAGGCAGTCCTCGCGAGTCTTGGATGGAAACCAACAGCACAATAATTCATTATTCATAGAGGTAACGACCCATGGCGGACGAAGCTCCAAAGCTGATTCAGATCGCTCCGAAAGGTGGAGAGAAGAAAGATGGCTTCAATCTGGTGACGGAACGAGTGGTTGCCGTCAATCTGGAAAGTCGGCAGCTCGAAGTTGAACTCCTGGCCTACGACGGCAAGACCGTCGTCCTCGATGTCGCTGAGGAGGCCCTGGAAGATCTGAAGAAACTCAAAGCCGGCGATGGAGCGACCATCCGTGTGGTGGAGGAAGGTGGGAAGCGCGTCGCCACAAACTTTAGGATCCGGCCAAAGGATCCGAACACCGCCAGAGCGGACGCGATGCTGCTCGACCTGAATGACTCACATTGGTTGAACCGCAAGTATGCGGCAGAAGTGTTGGGCGAGTTGAAAGACCCGCGCGCCGTCGATCCCTTGGTCGCGGCGTTGAATGACGAGGTCGGGGACGTCCGGCAACGAGCCTATGATTCACTGATCAAGCTGGGCGGCCCGTCTGTCCCGTCCCTGATTCCATTGCTGGTCTCCGAAGAAGACGAGATCCGCCAATCGGCGACCGAGATCCTTCGGAAGATCGGGAAACCGGCCGTTGAACCGCTGGCGACCGCATTGACCGACGCCGACGACCGGCTGAAGACACGGATCATGAAGGTTCTTGACCGAATGGGATACAAACCGAAAACGAAGGACTCAGTCAAGACCGAGTTGCCAAAACTGACCTAGTCTGACTCCGTCTACCCCTCTGCGGAAGGCCGCTCGCTGGGACGGCCGACTGAGATGTAGTGGAACCCAAACTTCACGACACGATCGGGGTCGTAGACATTGCGGAGATCAATCAGCACCGGGTTTTTCATGATCCCTTTCAATCGCTCAAAGTCCAGGTTTCTGAATTGATTCCATTCGGTCATGATGATCAATGCGTCGGTTCCTTCTGCCGCATCGTACGGGTCTGAACACGGTTGTAGCGCTGAGAGTGTCCGGCAGGCTTCATCGAGTGCGATCGGGTCATAGGCCCGCACTTTTGCCCCTTCCTTCAGCAACTGTTGACTGATCGCAAGCGCAGGGGCCTCTCGAAGGTCGTTCGTGTTGGGTTTGAAAGACAGCCCCAGCATCCCCAACGTTTTGCCTTCGAGTCCGCCCACCGCATCCCGAATTTTCTCCACCATGCGATGCCGCTGATCCTCGTTCACCTTGGACGCAGCGAGTGCAATCTGCACGGGATACCCAGCACGCTCTCCGGCCTGAATGAGCGCCGCTAAATCTTTCGGGAAACACGATCCGCCGAATCCCGCCCCGGCGTGCAGAAACTTCGAGCCGATACGGTTGTCCAGTCCCATCCCTTTGGCCACCATCTGCACGTTGCCACCAACACGCTCACAGAGATTGGCCATTTCGTTGATGAATGAAATCTTGGTGGCAAGAAACGCATTCGACGCATACTTAATCAGCTCTGCCGTCGGAATATCGGTGACCACAATAGGGGTCTCGATCAGATATAACGGGCGATACAAGTCTTTCATGATCGCAACGGCATGATCGCTATCGGCTCCGATCACGACCCGATTCGGACGCAGAAAATCTTCGATCGCCGACCCCTCTCGTAAGAACTCCGGATTCGATACGATGTCGAACTGATACGCGTTCGTCTGTGACTTTTTGATGACGTCGCGGAGTCGTTTGCCGGTGCCCACCGGCACCGTGGACTTCGTCACAATGACTTTATATCCGGTCATGTGGCGTGCGATCCCTTTACCCACTTCCTCGACATAGGATAAATCAGCCGAACCATCGCCTCTGGGTGGCGTTCCGACCGCAATAAAGATGACCAGTGCTTTGTCGACCGCCTTGGCAATATCCGTCGTGAAACTCAGTCGACCTTCTCGAACCCCTTTGGCCACCAGCTCGGTGATGCCTGGCTCATAAAACGGAACATCACCTTTTTCAAGCTTCTCGATCCGTCGGGCATCGTTATCCATGCACGTAACATGAACGCCGAACTCGGCAAAACAGGCCCCAGTAACAAGTCCCACATAACCGGTTCCAATGACACTGATATGCATGCCCCACCCTCCCTAAGTAAGTAATACGAGTCTGAGTATAGCAACCTGAATCACCACGAGCAACGAACTCTCGGATTAGTCCTGAGCATGCCCGTATCCTGATCTCGTTGACTCTCGAAAAACACGTTGAGTACAATCCAACGAATTTCGTGCCGGTATGGAGCCTTTGTATCTCTTCGATTTAATCAATGCTCCCTCCAAGGATTCCTCAAATTCCCCGTTGGTTTTTGCTCCTGACCGCTCTGGTGACCGGCGCAGTGGTCATGGCATTGGAAATCCTCGGCAGTCGTCTGTTGGCACCGGTGTTCGGCAGTTCATTGTTTGTGTGGGGCGCCTTAATCGGAGTGATTCTGGCCGCCATGAGCAGCGGATACGCTTTCGGCGGGTGGATCTCCGATCGTTACACGGATGGACGAGTGCTGGCGGCATTACTGCTTTTTTCCGGAGCGTGGACCTTTCTCATCGCCTGGGCGAACCAGCCCATTCTCTTTGAGATCGAAAAAGTGGTCCAGGACCCTCGCTGGGGTCCCTGTCTCGCAGCAACCATTCTGCTCGCCCCACCTGCGTTCGGGCTCAGCGGTGTGTTACCGGCCATGTTGCGACTGGCAGTGGCCGACATGGATCACCTCGGTCGGCAGACTGGACGGATGATCGCCCTGTCGACCGTGGGAAGTCTAGCCGGCACCTGGGGAACGGCATTCTTTCTCCTATCCTGGCTCGGAACCCACTCCCTGGTCGCATGGCTCGGCGGGATACAGGTCGGTCTCGGAGTCTTATGGCTCGTCAAGGGGACCTCGGCCAGCCGCCTCATCTTGCTGATCGTTCTGGGATGTTGCTCCCTTCTAGGAGCGACCGCCCTCCATCAGATTGAACGGTTGAAAGTCCCGATTCACCAAGAAGAAAGTCCGTATCAGCAGGTTCGGATTCGAGAAGATGATCTCTTTCGGTATCTGGTATTGGATCGAACGTTTCATGCCACCATGTGGAAAGCCGACCCGACGTACCTGTTTCTTCCTTATAGTCAAATGATGGTGTCTTCGCTGGCACTGACCCCACAACCACGACGCGGCCTCATCCTTGGGCATGGCGGCGGCTCCATAGCCAAATGGTTGGCCAAACATTGGCCGACCTTGGAACTCGATGTCGTTGAGTTTGATCCAGTGGTGGTTCAAATGGCTCAAGATTTTTTCGATTATCACCCCCCGGGGAATCATCATGTGTTCGTCAAAGACGGGCGGGCGTTTCTCAATGCTACGGAGCAGACTTACGACCTCATGTGGATCGATGCCTTCGCGCGAGACATGATTCCTTTCCATCTCACCACGGCGGAGTTCTACTCGTTAGTGCGGACGCGCCTGAATCCGGACGGAGTCCTCGCGGTGAACCTCGCCTCATCCAGCAAGGAAGGAGACCTTGCCCGAGCCGCCGCCGTTGTACAAACGATGCGCCAGTCCTTCCCCGCTCTCCTAACATTCGCAGTCGAAGGACCATGGAGGACCAGCATGACGCCGGCAAGAAACTTGATCTTTTTTGGGGGGCGTCCCATCGAAGCTGCACCGACTGAGGAAATTGAAACTCGGATTTCTGAGATGGCGCAGAGCCATCGCCTACCGATAGAATCCATCGCGCTACTGAGTACCCGCCGGACGGAACCTTGGCCTGCCGGTGTCGTCTTGACTGACGACTTTGCTCCCTATGATCTCCTTCTCGGACGAGCACGATCTCCGTTAGCAGAGTAACGCAGATGCTCCTCAAAGTTCTTTACCCAGCCATTTCAACAATTACGCGTAAGGCCTGCACGATTTCTGGTTGGCGGTTGAGGAAAAACCGGGCTGATGAGGCTTTCTTCCTCCCGATTCTCACGGTAAGGATCCGAGAATCTCGTAGAGCAAACACATCTTCATCGGTTACATCGTCACCCACGTAGAGGGCGGTCGTACACCCGAGATGGCGCATGCATTTCTGCAACGCCGTTCCCTTGTGCCACGCCGTTGTCGGTATGACATTGACCACCGATTTCCCCAGCACGATCCGGGGAGTGGGAGCCAATGCAGCAACAACCCGTGAGATCAGCGCCCGAGCCTCGCTTCGCTGTTGAACTGTTCGATAGTGGAATGAGAGCGAGTACGACTTCTTTTCGACAAACACTCCGGATTGAGTTAGGTCAGCCTGAAATTGATCGGTGATCAGTTGAAGCCAGCCGTGACAGGTCTTTTGGACTTGGATCATATCCTCCGGTACCACATGAGGACCTTCTGAACCGTGGTTCCCGACTAGATAAGAGACCTCATCTCCGACGCGAGAGCGAAGGTCCTCCAATGAACGACCTGAGATCACGGCGGTCTGCGCGTGTTTCGCAAGTGCCTTGAGCCAAACTTGGACGGAGCGGCCTAGTCGAGCGCCACCAGGATCGGAAACGATCTTGGCGAGGGTGCCGTCAAAATCAAACGCGTACAGACATCGCACCTTCGAGAGCGCCTCCAGCTCTCGTCTTCCTTTTTCAGACAGGAGGTAGTCCATCGCTCGATCACCACGCCATCAGCTCACCACACTTGCCTGCCCGACTTGCTTCATCACGCGCTCCTTTTGGCGCATGCGAGCGGCATCCATCAGCATACGACCAGCCCAGCGATAGACGTTAAACTCTTGAATCAGTCCACGCATGCTTTGCATGCGGGCTCGTTGCTCCGTTGTGGGCATCGTCAACGCAAGGTGTAATGCGGCGGCAAATTGATCGATGTCGTACGGGTTGATCACCAGCGCTTCCGTCAACTCACGGGCTGCACCGGTAAACTGGCTCAATATCAACACGCCCTGCTCGTCATCACGAGCACCGATAAACTCCTTGGCGACGAGATTCATGCCGTCATGGAGACTGCTCACGACGCATACGTCCGCGCCCCGATAACACTCGTACACCTCCGCCGGCTCATGATGTTGGATCTTTAAAGCGATCGGCTGATAGCCGGCTCGGCCAAACCGCTTATTGATCTGCTCCGCCAACGCCAAGACCTGCTTGTTAAAACTGTTGTATTGTTCGATGACCCACCGACTGGGAGCCGCGATCTGAAGAAAAGTAAATCGCCCGATCCACTCCGGCTGAAGTTCCAGCAGCCGTTCCACAGCCATAAACCGTTCAATGATCCCCTTGGTGTAGTCCAGGCGTTCTACTCCCAGCCCGATAAGGCGATCGGAAGGCATCCCGTAGCGCTCTCGTAGACTCATTCGGCATTCCGGCACCGGCTTCTGGTCTGCCAGCCATTGGATAGGCCATTCAATGGAAATCGGATAAGGGTTGACCGCGGTCATCTTGCCCCCGAAGGAGATCGTCGAGCTGTTGTGATCGATCCGTGTTTCGAGCAGCCGATCGACACTATCGATGAAATTATTGCAATGTACTCTGGTGTGGAATCCCAGAATGCTGCTTCCCAGCAGACCATCGAGAATTTCCTCCCGCCAGGGACAGATCCCGAAACTCTCGGCATTCGGCCAGGGGATATGCCAGAACATGATGATCGTCGCATTCGGCAATCGATCTCGAATCAGCCTCGGAAGCAGGGCAAAATGGTAGTCCTGCACGAGCACGACCGGATTGTCGGTCGTCGCCTCCTCATACACGGCCTGCGCAAACCGCTCGTTGACGGCGACATACTGCTTCCAATCAGACGACCGGAATGTGGGCCGGACATGGGCGATATGACAGAGCGGCCAGAGCCCCTCATTGGAAAATCCATAGTAGTATCCAGCTTCTTCTCCCGGCGTCAGCCATACCCGACGAATCTGATACGTAGGATGGGCAGGTGGGACAGCAACGTGATCCCGTTGATCGACCATGACTCGATCAGCCGACCCGTTTCCATGCGCAATCCACGTCCCTGAGCAGGCCCGCATGACCGGTTCGAGCGCCGACACCAGCCCACTCGCCGGCACCTGCACGACGATGTTCTGATCGTGCCAATTATGGGCGTAGGGTTGCCGATTGGAGACAATCAGGACTTGGTCCCCGGCAAGTTGTTCATGAAGGATCGACCTGAGGCTGGCTGGACTCCACGACACCTGGCTTTCATCGCGCATGCGGCGATCGGTCTCCAGCGCTTGCACCAACGATCTGAGATCTTTCGCCAGGGGCCGAAGTTCCGGCGCATGGTCCTCGTGCTTCAGACGAGCGAGGAGCCCTTCCCCGCCCAGCATGGCTCGAACACTCACGACCCACCCATGCCAGCTGATGTGTGCAACCGACACGGTGATCAGCGAGATCACCGCCGCAAGTCCCACGAAAAAATAGAAGATATACCACCGAGTGTCACTGCTGCGTTGCTCGATGAAACTCATGTCATGGAGCAGAACCAGCCGTCCGATGGGATGCCCGCTTGATTCGATCGTCGCCGATGTGATGTGAACGAGCCCATGGCCGAGTGACATCATAGTCGACGAGCCTGGAGAGAGACTCAGTGTTGCCTGGCACGTCACGTCTTCCGGATAGGATTGGGTCTCGTACAACAGGCGGTTCTCGCGATTGCAAAAGCCGATCGCGTACAGCCGTTCATCCTGGACGATACGAGTAAAATACGCTCGGATCTTGTTCTTGGCATTCGTCGCGACGAGGTCGGCGAGCGGCCGTTCCATCGTCCCGACCATCAGCTTGGACCGCAGGTCGAGGTCTCGAACGAACCATTTTCGCTCCAGAGAATCGACGAGGCTGATGACCCCATAGGCAATAAAGCCCAACACGAACGCCAACGGGATGATGAATCGCAGTGAAAGTCTCATATACAGCCACTAGTGTACGTTGCACACATAGACTAAATATACCCGTGTCAGATACCTAGGTTATTTGTCATACCATATTCAAATTTTCGCTTCGAACGGGAAGAAGTATATGCATGTCCATTGGCTTCATTGCGATGGAGCGATAAAGGGAGGGCGGTACGCACAACGTATTGGAAGTGGGGAGTTAGAGGAAAGTTGCTGGAGGAGTCACAGCCCGTCTCCGAGAGCCATCTGTATAACTCCTGGTCGAGCGAGGCGAGAAAGAACGATGAACTCTAGCGAAGCTTATCCTGGGCCATCAATCTCGATACTACAATAAAGAGCTGCCGGTACGGGCACGCCAGGGATTAGGAGGAATGGGACTACTGTGGTGTTTATCCGCGGGCACTGATTCGATAAAACGAAAAAGGGCCCGCGGCTCACACGAAGTGCGGTTTGGTGGAGGCGAGGGGAGTTGAACCCCTGTCCGAAGACCGTCAGTGCACTGTGTCTACATGTGTAGCCGACAATTTAAGGTTCGCAGCCATCCACGCCCATCGGCAGGCTTAGAACAGCTACTAGCCCAGAAAGTTCTCGTCCGCAGCCGCTGAGCACCGACTTTGGACCAGCCCGCTGCATCACGCCATTCCACCCCCGCGGGCCTCAGATGGAACGACGTCTCAGCCTAAATTAGGCTGCGAGTGCCAGTTCTTGATTGGCAGTTGCATTTTTCTCGGACTTTTACGAGTTCCCGAGAGCTCGACATGCGACAGTGACCTCAGTATCCCCGTCGAAACCGGTCGCCCCCTTTCATTCGGATGTTGAAAAAGACTTCTGGCTGCGTTCTCACTTCACTCCGAGGCTCAACATACATACCACAGTACGTCCCGCCTCTTCGCTTGGTGCTGCCTTGCTGAACGGGCCATTTTGAATAACCTGCCTGGGATAAGCAGGCTTCTTGGCCAGCTCAGCTTCGTTTAGATATCCATCATACCGCACGGATCAATGGGAGTGCCACCTGTCTAGGATTTCTCCCATGAACCCTCGTCAAAGGACAGCGTTCTTTGTTCGTCTAAAATCTCTACTCATCGAGGCTCCGGCCGACAAGGTATGGCCCATAGTGGAACGCGAAGAGCAAATACGCCCCGCTCCAGCAGAGGGCGGAGAGACCAAGTATCGTATGTGTAAGCACCGTGGGATTACCGGCACTCGGAGCAACGATCCGCAGCAATGCCCCAACGTTGACCAATAGATAGATCACCACAGTCAGCCGATCTGCGTGCCGAGGCCGTCTGGTGTGGCCCAGGCTCGCGCGAGTCATCACCGCCAGCGTCATCGTGCCCATCGCGCCGGTAGTCAATAGATGAACCGCATTTTCAGGGGTAAATCCTGCCCCAAGAATGGAGGCGCCGAGGCCGATTAAGAACAAGCCGATCCAGGCATAGCCGATGTGGAGGACCAACACCAATGGCTCCCGCCAGGTTCTCCACCCTCCCCACCGTAGCCATCGAATCAGACTTGCAATCCCACTCATAATCAGTAGGGATCCAGTCCAGAGACTCTCAGGTCGGAGATTCCAGGCCGCTACACCCAGCAATACCAATGCAATCGCACCACCATCGACCCGAGAAAATACGGCTGGTAAAGGAGTGATGTTCCGGTCCTCCAGATACTCTCGAGCAAAGGTGGGAGCAAGCCGTCCACCGATGATGGTCAACATCAGCGTCATGACCGACAATGCGAAGCGTTCAGGTGAGTCGGTGGGAGAACCGTGTAGGGCAGAGGCATGGAAGAGAATATTGGCACAAGCATACAGGCTGACTAAGACGCCGATCGGTGTCCGATCCCAACTGCCTGCTGCGACAATCTCGCGCCAGACATAGGCAGCCAAGATGACCAAGAAGGCCCCATCGATGACAGCGGCCGTCGTCGCGCCTGCCAATGGGAAGGCTATGAGGAACCGCCCTACTAACCACAGCAGGAACAGGAATAGAAGCGGCACCCCCCTCAAGGGCATCCGGTCCGTCCAATTGGGCATGGCGGTCAACAAGAACCCGGCGATCAAGGCAGGCAAGTACCCAAACAGCATTTCATGGACGTGCCATTCACGTGGAGAATAGAGAAAGTCCACCGACGCTCTGCCTGCATAGAGGGCAACCCAGGCGAGAACAGCCAAACCAGTGAACAAGGCCGCACCGAGGAAGAACGGTCGGAACCCATACGATAAGAAGGCCGGCCCCTTATATGGCGGAAACGTTGGTTCATCGTTATCTTGTTGCTCAGCTGCAGCAGGCTGACCAACCATCGGAATCTCTTTCGGTGACATAGGGCTTGATTCTCGTTTGTGGGGCGAGGACCTGTCAACCAAGGAGAGCGTTACTTCAATGGTGCCAGTCTCCTGTCGAACGGTTCAGAAATCGCTTGGAGGCGGGATAGGTGTTCCAGAGCAGTTCGAGCGTGATTGAGGTCAGGAGCGCAGTGAGTGGCTTCGCATGCTCCCCTGGTTTGGGAACTGGATTCTGTAGACGAAGACGTGTCCATTGCTGATGCAACGTGGGGCGATGCTTGGAGACGGAGTCCTTCACCTTCTCGACCCAGAACCTGGGATTTTCGGGGTCCGCAACATACTGGCCCTGACCTCGGCCGAAGTGGGCGATCGCTAGATACCGGATCACGACGTCTTGAACCAGTACGTCGAGATAGTCATCCGACCAGGTCACCGGACTCTGGGTGTGGGTACTCTTCCGTTCCGCCCACGCCTCCCCTCCGAGAAAACCGAGGACGCCTCCGACCACCGCCCCGGCGACGGTGAACAGCCCCATACTGAGCCCGCCTGTCGCAGCATCCAGATGGAGCCCGGCATAGGCCCCACTGGTCAAGACTCCGCCGATCCCGCCGATGGCTGTGCCGCTGAGCGTCGCTTCGCCCATCCCCTGAGAGCCTCGTTGTACTTCGACGTGTTCCATCCTGGCTTGGATCGCGCCGACCGCATCGCCTTCAAGACCATGCAACGCAATAACTGTTTTGGTCGTCGCTCCGACTTCGTTCACTAACTCCCTCAATAGTCCATCGACAGCCCGTTGTTTCTGTATCTCCATCGGCGAACCATCCCCCTTGGTCATCACTCGAGCACTCGCGGCACGAGCCACCACGACGGCCCACTGCTCCATGGCCGAATGGAACAAAGTGAGATTGGCCTTCTGCCACGCAGAAAACAGTCGAGTCATGAGTTGACGGTCTTCCGGAGACAGGAGCGATTGAATGGCTTCGAAAAGAATCCCTTCTTGAACCCAACAGCGACTGAACGCATCGAGGCTGTGCACACCTTTCACAAATCCATAGGGAGCGAAGTAGTCTTTCCAGGGCTGTTCAAGACGCTGTTGCTCTTCGAGTTCCTTAGGTGGGCCGGTCTGGTTCAGGAGAACGATGACTGGCTTCCCGATCCATTCGAGCAGCTGCAGTTCCGGAGCGATGTACCCGGCCATCGTCGGTTCTTCGGTCGCGTTTACCAGATAGAGCACGACGTCCGCATCTTGCTGAACGTTCTGCACCGCCTGTTGGGCACACCAGGATGGTCGATCACGGAATCGGTCCCACACGTCCGTCAAAATTCGAAGGATCGGGTTCTTGACCCCCTGCACCCGAGAGAGGATCTTCCGACAGTTGGGAAAGCCGGGGGTGTCCCAGAGCTGCAGGGACTCACCCGCCTCTGTTTCGAGCACCGTGTACTTTTGATTTTCGAGTGTCACGTGGGCTCGATCAGCGACCAGCCCAACGTCCTTCCGGAGCAGCGTTCTGGCCAACGTGGTCTTCCCGATATTCGTATGGGAAATCAACGAGAGGGCAATCTGCGACTTCTTGGTGTTCACTGTTTTCCCCGAAAATCGCCCGGCCACAAACAGTCAGATAAAGCCCGGAGCTCTCTGTCCGGCGATCCGGAAGGACCCTGGTATGTCAGGGCTTGCACGCCACACTCCTTTGCGAGTGTGGTCCAGGCCTGACACCGTTCCTTCAGACGTTTCTCATGGTCGATTTGTGAATAAGCTCCGCAATCCAATAGGACCAGCAGCATATTCGGTCGGCCTCTCTCTTGAATCATGGCTTTCAATTCTTCCAAAAATTCGCTGTGGGTCTCTTCAGGGGCCTGAGCCACATTGAACAGTACCACGGCGCACAGGCCTCGATCGGAGTCGACAGAAAAGTGTGGAGGACGTTCGCCATACTGAACCGAGGCCTCGACATGAATGTCCGCCAGCACACCGAAAGCGTCGCTGAGAAACGCCATGAGCCGATCATCCGCCTCCTTGACGCGATGACTATAGGCCAGCACCTCCACGTGCAACCCCTTTCCACGATAGGGATTCAGGAGACGCCGAAAATACGGTTCGTCGCTCGGCAGCTGCATCACCTCAGCCAGCTGGGCCTGACGCATCCATGCAGCTGCGGCAAGCACCGTCCGGGGCACAACAATAAACAACACCGTCGTCACCGCCCAGAAATGGATCCAAATCGCCGCATTGGCCTTGGCCGTCCCGCGGAGAGCGGCGATGGCCTCTACATCCGGGACCGGAGTTGCCAAGAGCCAGCTCGCCGGTGAACAGGAGAGACAGAAGGTGTGGACCCCTTCAGCGTCCATGAACGTACTCTCCCATCCGGCTTTGTACAGAAAGCTGAACCCACGCAGGTAGAGCCCGGTGATCACCCCGATCGCCAGTGCTGCCGCAGCTACATGGAGCAAGCACCGCGCATGAGTAATCAAGCGATCTCGAACGCTGTGCAGGAAGCGCCCAGTGTAAGATGCAAGCGATGTGGCAATCCATTGCGCTTCTTCAGGACCCTGAGTGCGGCCCGAGCCAAGGCTGTTCAGCCGCCTCTTCATATCAAGACCTATGAGCCATTCCACCAGACCAGGCAATCCTGGTTGCGACCGATCTCGTGACGACCGAGGAAGGATCGTGTTGTAGAGCAAACCACTATAGGCGACCGCATTCCAGAGAAGGAGCGTGAGAAGAGGAAAATTCAGAAGATTGATGTGCCCGGCTGGTCCGAAAGGATCGGCGACAAAGCCCCCCACCACGGCACAGCCGATAAGCAACGCGAGCGGCGTCTTGATCTGTAGTACTGCGAACGCTGAGGTCAGTGCGGGATGTTTCTGTGTCAAACGCTCGGAGATTCGTTCAGCCCGTTCAATAACCCGAGCCTCACCGGTACGCGCGGGATCTTCAGCGGAAGCATAGTCTCGTGGATCGTTTCCATGCCGAGGAGGCTCCCGTTCATACCGCAAGATAAACTTATGATCGGGATCATGTTCTTCACAGGCCTGAACCAGGAGCACCTTGGCAAGCTGGGCAAGCGTCATCGAAGGCTAACTAGATTCCCACTGCACATCAAAGACTATGTGTCGACTTACCGTTTTTCCCACACCATGTTTCTCTGTCCCGCTACCCTGTGTATCCAGGGATGCCACCATTCTGCGCATTATCGGGACCCGGACCAATTCCGTCAATGACATGTTCAGGATCTTTCCTGCCGCGTCATGCAAGGGTGGGTCGGTATGTATAAGCCTGTATCGTTTTGTCTCTTTAGGCGTATCACTATAGATACGTTCGGCACTGAATCTGTGCCGCCGCAGCCGATGATCGGATATCAGAAATCCCCTTAAGTCGCACATCTCTCAAGCATCTTCGCCAGCGTAACGGACTAGCCTCCTCACTGGCATCATCATTGCCTATAGATACGAGCAACTCATAAAGACGAGCAAGGCTGCTCGATTGAAAACGATGGAGGGACTGATATGAAATGCGCACGATGCAGTGGGCTCATGGTTGCGGATCATTTACTCGATATGCAGGAGAGCTACATACCGATGTGGATGCAGGCTATGCGGTGTCTTGCCTGTGGCAATATCGTAGACCCATTGATCCATTTTAATCGCACAACCCAACGTGCTCGAAGAGCCCGGCAGCTCGCGACACGTCTGACAACAAAGGCGAACAGACCGGCAGTGGCAGCCTAGAGGCCACCCCGCTGCCTACGGAGAGTGCTCGGGTCAGCTTCATCGGGGAAGGCTTGAGGCGCACATAATTCAGAAGTTCAATGGCCATCGTCATTGCAAAGCATTGGACGAAGTGACTCGACGACCTCAGAACAAGATCCTTACGCTCTCGCTCGGGAGAGCGAAATATAGGACGATGGCCAACGCATCTGTCGCTCGACTGAGCATCCCCGTTAATTAGCCGAGTAGAACGGTGTCGATACATCGATGCGGAGCATGCACGGCCAGAGAACTGTGTCAGACCAGTATCCTATTGTCTCCAAGCGATTATCATCAAGCTATTGCCCCCCACTGACCACCGCCAACACTCGTCGCCCGTACCGTTCCGCTTTCATCTCGCCGATGCCCGGAATTTTGAGCAGCGCCGCGGTCGTCTCTGGTTTGAAACCGGCGATCGCCTTCAACGTCTTGTCGTGGAAAATGAGGAACGGCGCGACACCCTCTTCCTCAGCCAGTTCCAAGCGGAGTCGCTTGAGCCGTTCGACTAGCTGTCGATCCGTCGGCATAGTCTGCACAATATCCAGATGTTGAGCGTAAGAGCGAGACGGCTTCTGCCCTGACCCTCCGACCCGGTCACCCTCCGTCTGTTCCATCCCTAGCACACTGGTCCCTTGCAGAACCTCTCGTCCCTTGCGCGTCACATCGAGTGTGGGATACTCCGTCCCTTCAACCTGAAGATGTCCTGAGTTGATGAGGCCCTGCACGCGCGCGGTCACTGATGGTTTCGTCTGTGCACGGCAGAGTCCATACGTCGGACAGTTGTCGGCCCCACAAGCCAGCAACGCTTTCGAGCGACTTCCGCGAAGGATGTCGACGATTCGATTCACACCGAACCGCCCTCCACACCAGGAGACCGTTTCCAGCACATCTCGTGCCGAAACGGTCGGTCCCTGGGAGACCATCCGGTCTGAATGCTGAACCGGTGCAACGCAGCGATCACACAGGCCACACGAACCCAGTGCTCGCTCGGCTTCGTCGCTGAAGTAGTCGAGAATGGCGAGCTGTCGGCACGTCGAGGTCGAAACGAATCCCAGCATTTCTTGTAAGAGCGTCTTCATTCGCCGAGCACGATCAGTGTCCTGGTGATCTTTTGAAGCCTGCTCGATGAAGTAGTCCTGCGTGGCCACATCACGCTCATGAAACAGCAGGACACAGGAGGCACGCCGCCCATCTCGGCCGGCGCGGCCGGCTTCCTGGTAGTAGGCTTCGAGACTTCCCGGTACGTCGAAATGGACGACTAAGCGGACATCTGGCTTGTCGATGCCCATACCGAACGCATTCGTCGCAACCAGAATTCGCAAAGCGCCCCGCCGAAAACTGTCATGCACAAGCCGACGTTCCTCATCGGAGAGACCGGCGTGGTAGTAGCCGACGGCGGTGTGAGATTGTTCCAACCATGCAGCCACCTCCTCCACGGCTCGGCGAGTCGCGCAATAGACGAGAATCGTACCCTTTTCCGCCTTGCACACCAGACGCCCCAGCATGGCCAGCTTATCTTGGCGAACCTGGCAAAGATAAACAGAAAAAGCGAGATTCGCCCGACGAAACCCCGCGACCAGCTGAAACGGTTCTCGAAGCGAAAGCCGTTGGCAGATATCGCGTTGCACCCGAGCAGTAGCCGTGGCAGTCAGAGCCAGACAGGGAGGATTGGTGAGTTCTTGGCGAAGACGACCGATCTTGAGAAAATCAGGCCTGAAGTCATGCCCCCATTGAGAAATGCAGTGCGCTTCGTCTACGACCAGCAGCGAAACCCAGAGTGAGCGCAACAGTTGGAGAAACCCTTCGTGCTGCATTCGTTCCGGTGCCAGATATAGCAACTGAACTCGCCGGTGATGGAGGTCTTGCATCACACGGTTCTTCTCCAATGTGGTGAGGCCGGAGTGAAAGGCCGCCGCTGCAATCTTCCGCTGCCGCATGGCCGTCACTTGATCCTGCATCAGCGCGATGAGCGGGGAAATCACCACGGTCAGGCCTGGCAGGAGAGTCGCCGGGAGTTGGTAGCACAAGGATTTTCCCTGCCCCGTCGGCATGACGGCCAAGGCATCGCGCCCGGCCAACACGGCGCGGATGACCTCCTCCTGGCCCGGACGAAATGTCGCAAATCCGAACCGTTCCTCAAGCTGTCGAATCAGAGGATCCACAGGAAAGCTGAACTAAAAGGATGGAATGGCACACACATCGATGCGCTCGAAGTATAGACGAGCAGCCACGTGCAAGTCGAGCTACCCGGGACACGCGAGCAGCACTCGATCCATGCAAAGCAACGGACGTCCGTTGACCATCATCAAGTGCTGTCGCGAACGACCGGGAATCAGCAGCGGTTGGAACTGAAAAACTTCATGATAGAAGCGATCATGCAGCCAGAGAGCCGGAATGAGAGGCTTGGCCTGCACTCGGCTCACGGAGGTTGAATTGCTCAGCCTTCGGTTGGAGGCTGCTCACCTTCC
The DNA here is from genome assembly GCA_036984345.1 of Nitrospira sp. Taxonomy (GTDB): domain Bacteria; phylum Nitrospirota; class Nitrospiria; order Nitrospirales; family Nitrospiraceae; genus Nitrospira_D. Next base: position 165,372 of record BQXA01000004.1, read on the forward strand.
GCAGAATCATGGTTCGCAAGTCTTCATCCTCAAGATTGGAAAGCGCTACGCGCACTCCTGCACCATCCCCGTCCTGCGCGAGATGGGCGGCAACACCGATGAGCGGTAAGGTGCCGGCCTCTCCCATGGCCTTGGCGATCTCAATGGCCCCGGACCGATCTCCGGCCTTGACGAACACTTGCGGAAGCTCCAGATAAAAGTGACTTGCCAACAATGAACGATCCGGGCACGAGACAATCGTATCTTTCACGGCCTGGACGTTCCCTCGCTCCGATTCGATAAAGAGCATCATTTGCCAGGCATCCCGGAGATATCGCCTATCGACCACTCCGCTGATGGTTTCTCGCGCGCCGATCGAATCGCCCGAAAGCGCTTGCCTGATCGCTTGATCCTTTAACTGTTCATCTGTCGGTGTCTGGGTTGGCATCATCATTCGCCTCCTCCCTTCGATCGATTGAGGGTCACAATGGAATTTTCAGAACGTCTATTTCGAAATGTAGCGACGAAAGTCATTCTTGTCGACTTTTTTGCGCCAATGAAACAAGACCCGTTGCGATCTCATCCACGTGGAGATTCAGCTCCCGGCATCCGTCTCACGCGTCGAGCGGGCGAGCCTCAAGCAGATACCAACTGATGGGTAGCAGAGGTGATTCTTCGCTCGACGCCGCAACCCATGCGGAAGACATCAATGAGAATTGGGAGCCCTTGGAGCTGCGAAGAATTTATCAAGATAGGGTGCCAACGATGCCATCCACCGATCTGCCATTAGGGATTCACCCCTTGCGTTGGGATGGATCCCGTCACGTGTCATGGAATGCGGATCGAAGCGTGAATGTTGGTCGACAATTACGACCGGTGAGAAAGGGCGCATCTTTTTATCTGCCAGCATGAGTAGTTGTGCATTGAACACAGGAATCTGGGACATACAGGGCGCGCTGGATGCAATCACCTGGGCCAAGAGAATGACAACATGAGAATTCGCTTCCCGTAGAGCATCGATAATGGCGCCCAGCTCTTCAACGGTGCTGGAGACACTTTGCCCCTGGCAGAGATCATTGTGCCCGAGGTGAATCAGGACAAAAGCAGGACGTGAGGCTGCACTCCACTGTGCAATCTTGCCTAAGATTCGATCAGCTCTCCACCCGCTGTGTCCTTCATGGTCCATATCGAAGTCGGAATATAACGGCGTCCCTCCCATTGCCCCGCGTTGGGAACCAACCAAGTCGATCCGATATCCACGGGCACGCGCGAGCTTCCAGAGGTAATATCGATAGGTCGGCATCCGTTTGGATGATTCCGTGATCGAGTCACCCAACGGCATGATACGAGCCGCTCCGGAAGAAGCGGACGCCGAGTGGTGGAAGTTCGGTTTGGCGCGGGCTCGATGGTCGCACCTGTTTGGCAGACCAACCGATTGCGACCCGTTTGCTTCATCGCCGCTATAATCGCAGCCGTCGCCTTCGCACTGAACACATCCGTATAGGTGTATAGGGAGGCCGTGGACCAATCAGGCAACAGACGGCTTTGCTATCGGCGATTGTTTCAACGACCCGATCGAAGTCTTCAAAGATAGCCAGCCTCCGAGCCCTTGGGTCGCTATTTTCTATGAGGACTGACCCCACTGCAATTGAGATCTATTGAAATAAAGGAAAAAGAGGAGGAACGGCACAGGTTTAACCCTCTGGCTTTCTTAATATCGATCCGATCACCTTTTGATGGTTTTTGTTTCCCCTCTTTACTTGCGCATATGAAAACTCCGGCTATACTTTCTCTGATGCGCTCCTCTAAATACATCCTCTGGCAAGACGACGACGGCTGGCGCGGCTACCTGGAAGGCTATCCCGAGTATGAAGTCCAGGGGGAGTCATTCGAAGAACTCCAGGTGAAGCTCTGGCAACTGCACCAAGAGTTCTCCGTTCAATCCGAAGAGCGCGAACAAGACCAGTGCCTGACCACAGAACATGACCGGCACCACAGCCACACCCCCACTATGTCACGACCCGTGTCGCAAGCTTATATCCAGCGACGGGCCCGGATTGAACAGCTCCTCTTTGCAATCATCAGCAATCGCTGAGTGCAACCGCCATCCCACCTCTGATTTGTTCTCGCTAGTCCCTCGATAAACTCCGTGAATCGGCCATAGGCTTTGGTTTCACGGTTGCTTGACCATAAGACCATCGTGTGTTCGAATTTAGTATGGCATTACAGCATGACATAGTCTGGCACACGCATGCGGCTGCTCATCGCTCAGGCGCGTTTCTGATCCAAGAGGTGAACTACCATTTCCTGGAGGATGAGGAGCGGTGGCTTGGTTGTCTACGCAAGTACCCCGACTTCTGGGCGGAGGGGCACTCGTTCGCCGAGCTTGAGTATAACTTACGCAGACTGTTCTTTACCCTTTCCTTGGCGGAAGCTCTGAAGGACGGGAGGATCATTCAGCACCCTCCCGTCCGGTGAATGCCTTCAAGAGCTTCTATTCTTCTCGAAGATCTCTCCCGGCTTTCGTGATAGAGGCAGGGTGAGCTTTCTATTCCGATGGTGTTGTAATAATGTCATTCCTCAGACGACCGATACACAGGCTGTAATTTCCTTTGATAACGCTCAATGAACATGTCGTCCGGGTCAGCTACGTTGCAGGCGCATGGTTCCTCTTCTGTGCTGTTTACCACCCTTTGATCGAGAGTACCATGAAGTACCAGATTGACGTCGATCTGAAGGATTGATACATAGACACAGCTCCATACGTCATTCAGAAGGAGAAGGCCGGCTATGCCCACAGACGAAATTACTCAAAAGGTCAGCGACCGTTATGCCAAAGCCGCCAGTAGCGGCGAACAGATGTGCTGCCCCACCAGTTACGACATGGGGCATCTCAAGACCTTTATTCCAGAGGAAGTACTCAGGATCTCCTACGGCTGCGGCACCCCGGCCGGCCTCAAGACGGTGCGGGCCGGTGAGACGGTCTTGGACATCGGGTCTGGCGGCGGCATCGATTGCTTTGAGGCTTCGCGCTTAGTCGGTCCCTCAGGCCACGTAATCGGCCTCGACATGACCGATACGATGCTGGAGATCGCACGGAAGAACGCGGCAGTCGTGGCCACGAACCTCGGTTATTTCCATTCAAATGTAGAGTTCCGGAAAGGCCTCGCCGATGCGATGCCCGTAGAAGACAACACCATCGACCTGATCATCTCGAATTGCGTGATCAATTTGGCCCCGGACAAACCAAAGGTGTTTCGTGAAATGTATCGGGTCGCCAAACCAGGTGGACGGTTTACCATCTCCGATATCGTCGCGGATCAGACTGTCCCGCAATACCTCGTCCACGATACTCAGAAGTGGGGAGATTGCCTCTCCGGTGCCTTGACGCTGACCGACTACATGAACGGCATGACGGCAGCCGGCTTTCTGGGAATTCATCTGGTGAAAAGTTCCCCTTGGCAGGTGATCGACGGCATCCATTTTTTCTCCGTGACCTTGACCGGCTATAAACTACCTCAAGCGACGGCGACCTCGGCAGTCCGGTACGCCACTCTCCGCGGTCCATTCAGCCGAGTCACGGATGAACGAGGTACGGGGTATGAGCGTGGCGTTCCAAAGTCGATCAAGCCAGACGAGGCGCTGTTGCTGAGCTCCTCCCCTTTCACCGAACACTTTCTCCTGAGCGACGAGCCGATTCACCTTGCTGACAATGATCCACGTTGGACGGCCGTGCTTCCTGCCCAAACTCCCTGTACGTGGCAGGGGCACTATGCCTTGCTCGCCGGCCCGTTCATCGAAGCCACAGACGATGACCACCATCTCTATCGACGAGGAGAGCCTTTGGAGATCTGCTCCAAGACTGTAGCGGTCTTGGAGGCCGAGGGGTACCGGTCACATTTCGCCATTCTGAATCGAGCCGGCGAGCGTGTGAGTGGTGAGGCTGTGACCTGCTCGCCGAAAGGAGCCTGCTGCTGATGAAATCTGCATCGGAAACGGATGTTCTGAGCCCGCGTCAATGTGCCACGGTGCTGAAGGCCTTGGCCGACGAAACGAGGCTGCGCATTCTCGAGTCACTGCTGGTCGAAGAGAAATGTGTCACCGATCTCGTACGGGAACTAGGCTGTCCTCAGCCACATGCATCCCATCACCTGCGTATTCTTCGGGATTCTGGTGTGGTGGAAGGGATTCGTGAAGGGAAACAAGTGTGTTATCGGATCACCCCGGTGATGCGGCGAGTGCTCGCTGACCGCCAGGGGAAGGCCCTCAACTTCGGATGTTGTGAACTGCGGTTTCCCGAGTGGGTGTTGGCGACGGCTAAGTCTCGCGCGCTGCATATGATTCATTCGTGAAAGGTTCATCCGATGTTGCCGATGGTGGTGCGAGCACACCCATGCCGCTGACTTTGCTGGGACGACAGAATCCCCTTGCGTCCTCCTCCGAGCAACTCAAAGTATTGGAACAATCCGGTTCCCACCTCCCCTTTGAGACACAACTGGATCGAGCCGGATTGCATCCCCTGCATGCCACCGGAATCACCGTCTTTCAAATCAATGTCGGCAAACTCTGTAACCAAACCTGTCGCCATTGCCATGTCGATGCGGGTCCCGACCGCACCGAAATCATGTCACGAGAAACCGCGGAGCTGTGCGTTGCCGCCCTTGCCCAGACCGATATTCCCACGGTCGATATTACGGGTGGTGCACCGGAACTCAATCCGAATTTTCGCTGGCTGGTCGAACAAGCACAGGCACTGGGCCGACATGTGATCGATCGTTGCAACTTGTCCGTGTTGCTGATCCCCTCGCAGGCCGACTTGGCGGAATTTCTCGCCCACCATCGAGTTGAAATCATCGCCTCACTTCCATCGTACCGCGCGAGCCAGACCGATGCACAACGAGGCGATGGCACCTTTGAGAAATCGATGAACGCGCTTCGACTCTTGAACCGGCTGGGATACGGACGACCGGATACTGGGCTCTCACTGAACCTGGTCTACAATCCCGTCGGCGCGTTCCTGCCTCCGAAGCAAGATGCCATCGAAGGGCAGTTTAAGAAAGAACTCCGCACTCGACACGGCGTTGAGTTCAACCGGCTCTATACCATTACCAATATGCCGATCAGCCGGTTCTTAGAGTTCCTCGTCGAGAGCGGGAACTATGACCAGTATATGACGCGGTTGGCCAACGCCTTCAACCCTACTGCTGCCGCGGGTGTGATGTGTCGCTCGACCCTCTCAGTTGGCTGGGATGGCCGACTGTACGATTGCGACTTCAACCAAATGCTCGACCTTCCGGTCGACCATGGCTCGCCGTCGCATATTCGAGACTTCGACCTAACTCAGCTTCACCATCGCCGGATCGTCACCCGCAACCATTGTTATGGTTGCACGGCTGGTTCCGGGTCATCCTGTGGTGGAACGGTCACATGAGGAATAATCTGCGCCGATCATATGGAGATGTATCTATGTGTAGATGTCTTGATGTCTACCGGAGGAAGATCGGTAGCGTATTCCCAGCGTGCCTCCTGCTTTCTCTCTTCGGGATGCCGGGATCGGCAATGGCCCAAATAGGCACGTCCGATCAACTGTCCGGCAAACTCGTGATTACCGGTGCCAGCACCCTCGCTCCATTGATCGCCGAGATCGGCAAACGCTTCGAGAGTCTCTACCCCAAGGTGCGGGTCGATGTGCAGACCGGCGGCTCATCGCGTGGGGTCGCCGACACGCGCCAGGGTCTGGCAGATATCGGCATGGTCTCGCGGGCGATGAAAGACGAGGAGAAGGATCTACATGCGTTTCCCCTCGCCCGCGATGGAGTGGGGATCATCCTTCACAAAGACAATCCTGTCCAGACCCTCACCGACGAGCAAGTGATCGCGATCTACACGGGCAAGATTACCAATTGGAAGGATGTCGGAGGAAGAGACGCAACCATCACCGTCGTGAACAAAGCCGAGGGACGGTCCACGCTCGAAGTATTCTTGCACTACTTTAAGCTGAAGAATACGGACGTCAAAGTGCAGGTGGTGATCGGCGACAACGAGCAAGGCGTCAAGACCGTCGCGGGTAATCGTAACGCGATCGGATATGTCTCCATCGGAACAGCGGAATATGATGCATCGCAGGGGGTGCCCATCAAGCTCCTCCCTGTGGGAGGCATTCCAGCCTCTACTGAAACCGTTCAGAATGGAACCTTTCCGATCTCCCGTCCGTTGCACATCGTCACTCGGACTGCACCGGCAGGATCGGCCAAAGCCTTTATAGACTTCGCGCAGTCCAAGGCGGTTCATGACATCATTAAACAGCAATACTTCGTCCCGTTGGCCAATTGACGATCTTCTGTTTTGGCTCTTGCGTGGCATCGCGGCCATCGCTGGCACGCTCGTCCTGCTCATCGTCATCTTTTTGATCGTGGAGGCACTTCCTGCGCTTCATCACATCGGGCTAGTTCGGTTCTTTACGGACCCAGCTTGGCATCCAGCCGAAGGGTTCTATAATCTGACTCCGATGTTGTGGGGAACGCTGTTCGCCATGGCCGGTTCCGTACTGATTGCGACACCGTTAGGTATTCTCTCCGCCGTGTTCTGCCACTACTATGCGCCGCCGACCGTGGCACGTCCCTACCGTCGATTGATCGAACTACTCGCAGGCATTCCTTCCGTGGTCTACGGGTTCTGGGGACTTGTCGTGTTGGTTCCGTTGATCGGAGAGCTCCACCCCACCGGGCCCAGTTTGCTGGCCGGCATTCTGGTCCTCGCCATCATGATTCTCCCCACCATTGCATTGTCGGCCGATGCGAGTCTCGCCAACGTGCCTCAATACTATTTGCGTGGGGCTGCCGCATTGGGACTTCCGCGGTGGGCAACGATCCGAGGTGTGGTGTTTCCGGCGGCAAAATCAGGGCTGTTCACCGGCGTGATTCTGGAAACCGGCCGTGCCATCGGTGAGACAATGGCGATCATGATGGACTGTGGGAATGTAGTCCAGACGCCTTCCAGCCTCTTCGACCCGGTCCGTACACTTACCGCCAATATTGCCCTGGAAATGGCCTACGCACTCGGCGACCATCGCGCCGCACTCTTCGTCAGCGGGTTGGTCTTGATGGCCATGATCGTGGTGCTTATCGTCTCGGCAGAATGGATCAGTCGTGGGAGAATTTATGGCTAAGGCCTCGAAACCTCTACAGAGTCCTCGCGAGTGGCTCGCCTTCGCGTCCGTCTGGGGAGCTGCGGTTCTTGTGACCGCCATGTTCTGCTGGCTCCTGGGAGATATCATCTGGCACGGATTGAGCCATATTTCCTGGACATTTCTCACAGCCCCCCCGGAGAACGCCGGTCGTCGAGGCGGTATCGGTCCAATCTTAGTTTCGACTTTCTTGATTCTCGCAGTCTGTCTCGCCGTCTCCCTTCCCATCGGCATCGGCACCGCCGTCCTCCTGGCCGAATTTACCTCGGATCAAAGCCTGTTCGGACGGATGACTCGCCGGAGCCTCGACGTCCTTGCAGGCGTCCCTTCGATCGTATTTGGACTCTTCGGTAACGCGTTCTTTTGCAAGACGCTAGGGCTCGGTTTCTCGATCCTCTCCGGGGGACTGACTCTGGCTTGCATGGTGCTGCCGATCCTGATCCGCTCTACTGAGGAAGGGTTTCGCGCCGTGCCTGCTTATTACCGATTTTCCGCTGCAGCGCTCGGCCTATCGCGTACCACGACGCTTGTTCACCTCTTGCTGCCAGCAGCTGTGCCGGGACTTTTGGTCGGTCTGGTCCTGGGGATCGGACGGGCAATCGCCGAGACCGCGGCGCTGATCTTCACCAGCGGCTACGTAGATCGGATGCCGGAATCGCTTCTCGATTCTGGTCGGGCACTCTCCATTCACATCTTCGACCTTTCCATGAATGTCTCCGGTGGCGACGCGAATGCCTATGCCTCAGCGCTGGTCTTAGTCGTCTTATTGCTCATCATCAACGGGACCGCATCCTGGCTGGCAACCTACGGCCTCCACCGAAAGATTGTGACTCTTATGACGCTGGTCGACCCTCTGACAGGGCCACGTTCTCGACACTCGCTCAACGACTCGCTCGCCTATGGTGAGCCTCGTCCGAGTATTGAGGTTGATCGGCTCAGTTTGTACTACGGCGACAAACCAGCGCTTCAGGATGTAACCCTATCGATCAAGAGGGGGTACATTACGGTTCTCATGGGACCGTCTGGGTGTGGGAAGACCAGCTTCCTGACATGCCTCAACCGCCTAACGGACCTTATCTCCGGGTGTCGGGTCACGGGACAGATCACAATCGATACACTGGATGCGTGCACACCTAGCATCGATGTGGTCCAGCTGCGCCGCCGCATCGGGATGATCTTCCAAAAACCGAATCCCTTCCCACTTTCGATCCGTAGAAACCTTGAGTTCCCTCTCCGCGAGCACGGGATACGCGATCGGAAACAGGTCGCGCAGACGATCGAAACGGTTTTACAGGATGTTGGACTATGGGATGAGGTCAAAGACCGGTTGGACACGCCAGCGCTGGCCTTGTCTGGCGGTCAACAACAACGTCTATGTATCGCTAGGACTTTAGCTCTTTCCCCGGAAGTATTGTTGATGGATGAGCCATGCAGCGCTCTCGACCCGCTTTCCAGCGGCGTGGTTGAGGATCTCATCGTCAGCCTACGGGGGCGCTACACGATCCTCATCGTCACCCATAATCTGGCACAAGCTCGACGCATCGCTGACTATGCGGCTTTCTTCTGGGTGCAAAATGGAGCGGGGCGGCTCATCGAAACAGACACCGCCACACAGATATTCGAGAAGCCTCGCGAGCCACTGACTGCGGCCTATATCGGTGGAATGCGAGGATAAGGGGTGTAGCCTCATTCCTCATTGATGTGGGACTATTTCCAGCCAGGGATCAGACAGAGGAGCAGTAAATTGTGCCTTGTCGATTCATGCTTATTCTTTCCACGACCCTCCAGACCTTTTAGCCTTGTCACCAGCACTTCAGTCTGTTAAGGTATCGCCTCACCTTCAGTCATTAACAACAATACAACTCACACATTATTCTTTATGGTCTGGGACCCAAAAGATCCATGGGGTAAGAAGTCTGACCCGCTTGAGGAGGCACTCAAGCAGGCTCAGTCGCAACTGAAAGATCTCCTTCCACCCGGTGGATTGAAGAGCCTCCTCCCCGCTGGTGGCAGCTGGAATATCATTATTGCCGGTCTACTGATCCTGCTGGTTTGGCAAAGCGTGTTTATCGTGGCGCCCGATGAAGAGGGGGTGGTGAAACGGTTCGGCGTACCTGTCCGCGCCGTCGAGCCTGGGCCACACTTCAAGATCCCCTTCATCGAAACCGTCCTGCAGCCCAAAGTCGCCAAGCTGTATCGAGTCGAGGTGGGCTTCCGTACCAGCCAACAGGGGCGTCAGCAAATGGTTCCCCAAGAAGCGTTAATGCTCACCGGTGACATGAACATTCTCGGAATTGAGTTTATCGTCCAATATAAGATTAAAGAAGCCCGGGAGTTTCTCTTCAATGTGGCAGATATCCATGAAACCATCGGCAAGGCGGCCGAAGCCTCTATGCGTGAGGTGGTCGGTAAGAGCAAAATCGACGAGGTCCTGACGACCGGCAAGGCCGAAATTCAACAGGGCACCATGGTTCTGTTGCAATCCATTTTGGATCAGTACAAATCCGGTGTGCAGATTGCCGCCATCCAACTCCAAGACGTCAACCCCCCGGACGCGGTTGCCGCCGCTTTCAAGGATGTGACCAACGCCAAAGAAGACCGGGAAAAGCTCATCAATCAAGCCCAGGGCTACCGCAACGACATTATTCCTAGAGCAAAAGGTGAAGCCGCGGAACTAGTCAATCGAGCACGAGGGTTTGCTCAGGCTCGGCTCAATCGCGCCCAGGGAGAGGCGAACCGCTTTCTCGCCACCTTGAAGGAATATCAGCAAGCAAAGGATGTCATCAGCAAGCGCATTTACATTGAAACGCTGGAAGAGATATTGCCGAATGTGGAAAAGGTGATCATCGACGGCAAGGGCGGCGATCGCCTACTGCCATACCTTCCCCTAGATCGTCTCTCCAAGTCACCCTCAGCGGCCGTGGTCAAACCAGCCCCTCAATCCGAAATCGAGGAGCCAAGAGCAGAGGCTCTCCCGACGCTGAAACCGAGAGGGAGCCGATAATGACAAAGCAGGGATTGCTCCTCACACTCCTGGCCGTGATCGTTGGATTGTTCGTGCTCGGCGCCTCACCACTCTTCGTGGTCGACGTGATCCAGAACGCCATCGTCGTGCAGCTCGGTAAACCTGTCCGCAATATCACCGAACCCGGGCTGTACATGAAAGTGCCGTTTGTTCAGGAAGTCACGTATTTTGAAAAGCGGTTGCTCGATTATGATTCCAACGCGCAAGACGTCATTACCCAAGATAAAAAGACGCTCTTGCTGGATAACTTTGCAAAATGGCGGATTACCGACCCTCTAAAAGTATATCAGGCGTTTCAGAGCCAACGCGGCGCCCTTCAGCGTCTCCACGATATCATCTACTCGGAGCTCCGCGTGGAGCTGGGTCGACATGATTTAATCGAGATCGTCTCCAGTACCAGAGCCGATATCATGCGCGTGGTCACCGAACGAGCCAATGAGAAGGCTTCGACCTACGGCCTTGAGATTCAGGATGTTCGGATTAAGCGGGCAGACCTGCCGGAACAGAATGAAAAAGCTGTCTTTGCGCGTATGCAAGCGGAGCGGGAACGGCAGGCCAAGCAGTATCGAGCTGAAGGGGCAGAAGAAGCACAAAAAATTCGCTCTGAAGCTGAAAAAGATCGCGAAATTATCCTCGCCCAAGCCTATAAAGAATCAGAAGAACTGCGTGGCGGCGGCGATGCCAAGGCGTTTCGGATTTACGCGAATGCCTACCAGCAGGATCAGCGGTTTTTCGAGTTCACCCGTTCGATGGAAGCCTACAAAAATGTGTTCAAGGACGGGTCGATGCTAGTTATGAGTCCTGACTCTGAATTCTTTCGATATCTGAAGCAACGCTGACCTCTTCACGACAGCCCCACGATTTTCCCAGTCCGCGGATCAAGGCTGATTCGCTCACCGGATGGCTTTTTGGGTAATCCCGGCATCAACTGAATCCCGGAGCACACTGCTGTGACAAATCCGGCTCCAGCTAAGACTCGTAGCTCACGAATCGGTACTGTGAACCCGGTCGGCCTCCCTTTGAGTGTAGGATCATGTGACAAAGACAATGGAGTCTTAGCCATGCAAACGGGTAGCCCTCCAAACCCCAAGGCTTCCGCCATATCAATCTGACGCTCCGCCGCCGGCTCAAATCGGACCCTCTCTGCTCCATACATCTGTATGGCAATGGTCTGGATCTTCCTCCTGATCGGCCAAGAGAGTTCATACAGGTGCTGGAATTGAGACGATTTTTCCGATGCCTTAGCCACCGCCGCGGCCAGCTGTTCGGCACCTTTCCCCCCATCAGCCCAATGTGTTGAGACCGCAGCATCGACAGCCCCCATCTTCAGCGACTGCTCCCGAACCCAATCCAATTCGTCTTGAGGGTCATCCCTGAAGGCGTTGACCGCAACCACCACCGGCACCCCATGAGCGCGAACATTGGCGATGTGCTGGTCCAGATTAGCAATGCCCTTCGATAACGCTTCCTGATTTGGTCCGGTCAAACTCAATGGCAGTGCCGCCCCAAACTTGGCAACCCCTCCGCCGCCATGTAGCTTCAGAGCTCGTAGCGTGGCCACAACCACTGCGACAGCTGGGACAAGTCCAGATGTACGGCACTTAATATTAAAAAACTTCTCTGCCCCCAGATCGCTCCCGAAACCAGCTTCGGTTATGACAAAGTCCGCACATCGAAGGGCGATCGCATCCGAAATAATCGAACAATTTCCGTGGGCGATATTGCCGAATGGTCCGGTATGAACGAACGCGGGAGTGCCTTCGAGCGTTTGAACCAGATTCGGCATGAGTGCGTCCTTCAGGAGAGCGGCCATTGACCCTACACAGTTAAGCTGTGCGGCCGTAACTGGATTGCCGGACTTCGCGAGCCCTACAAGGATCCGGCCAAGCCTCTCTTGGAGATCACGCGGGTCCTTCACCAGCGCCAGCACCGCCATGACCTCCGAGGCCTCGGTGATGACGAACTGACCTCGACGACCGCCACTGCCTTCCCCGAGTACGATCTCCCGAAGGGCGCGATCATTCATACTCAGCGATCGTGGCCACAGAATTCGATCCGAATCGATCGACAGTGCGTTTCCATGGAACACATGGTTGTCGAGGAACGCAGAAAGAAGATTATGGCTAGCTGCCACAGCGTGGGCATCACCCGTCAGATGGAGATTAATATCTTCCATAGGAACGACTTGGGCGCGCCCGCCGCCCGTTCCACCGCCCTTCATGCCGAATACGGGACCTAAGGAGGGTTGCCTCAGAGTAACCGCCGTCCGATACCCTAGTCGCGAAAGCCCCATCGCGAGGCCGATGGATGTCGTCGTCTTTCCTTCTCCTAAAGGGGTGGGGTTAATCGCAGTGACCAGGACATATCGTCCTTTTGACTGATCTTTAAGCCGATCCAAAGTCTTGAGGGAAACCTTAGCCTTATCCCTACCATAGAGGGTGAGTTCCTCAGGATGAATTCCCAGCTGGAAACCGATATCAGTGATGGGAAGAGGATTAACGGACTGCGCGATTTCGAGGTCGGTCAAGGGACTATCTTTGCGGTGACTTTGGTTGGATCAAGGTCAAACACAATAATTTCGTACGGATCAGCCTAATGGTGGAAAGGATGCTTCTTGTTCTTCCCTTTCGAGCAGGCCTATGGCTCGAACGAACGATTACTCCAGAATGTATTTCCTTGGGTCAAGCGCTTGACCGTTTACCTTGACCATATAGTGAAGGTGGGGACCTGTGGAAAGTCCTGAGCTTCCGACAAGCGCTATGACATCACCGCGTTCAACTCTCTGGCCTTCCTTCACAACCGCCTTCGCGAGATGCCCATACAGCGTCTCGACTCCATACCCATGGTCTACACGGACCATATTCCCAAGCTTAGGATCATAGCCGGTCGACGTAATCCGTCCCTGTGCAGGAGCACGAACCGGAGTATTTGGCGCAGCCCCGATGTCCAACCCATCATGCCAAGCTGGTTTTTCGGTGAACGGCGAAATGCGAGGGCCAAACCCCGATGTCACCCAACCTTTGACCGGCCAAATAGAGGGTGTTGACGCCCATCGAGTCGAGCGCTGTTCGGCCGCCTCAGACAATTCGCTGAGGAGACGTTCTTGCGCGGTGGCCGCCCTCTCAAGCCAGTCTAGTCCGTCCTTTACCGACGCCACTGCTTCGAGACGACTCTTCGACGGTACAACACCGACAGCCGAATGTTGGTCGGTTCCTTCAACCCCGTCCTTTGAACCGCCAGGCATTGAGCCCATGCTCGTACTATTGTTCTCAATAGGACTCGGCATAGCCCCTTCTTCAAAAATTGGTACCTCCTCGCCGCCTCGACCATTCACCATGTCGCCGGACTTCGGAACTTCTATACCCAACATGACCCGGAGCCTTTGATTGACCTCATTCATAGCTCCAATACGCTTCTTTAAATCATCAATGGCCGTCGTGAAAGCTGCAGTTTGCTCCCGTGCACTCATCGCCTCGCTACGGAACGAGGCCAACTCCCAGACTTCTCCCGTTCGCACGACATAATGGGAGACGACGGCCAGATCGATAAGTGCCAGAAGCCCAGCACAAACCAACAAACGCCGCAGGAGCTTTCTCGAAAAACTGAAACGAAGGGGCTTCGCGGTAGAACCCCTAAAGATTACAATTGTGTAGGAATCGCCATCTTGTGTAGTCGTCTGAGCCATAACTACCGCCCCCCATCATCCTGCTGGGCCTTGCCTTCTTCAGCCCAGTAAATTACCGACTTTCGTTCCTGGTGGTCAACCGAAAAAAGTGTGCTTGCAATGCTGTTTCACCCGCATGGGCTAGGACGTCTCCCGATTCACCCATTCAAGATACGGAGGCAACCCTTCCACTACAGGAATCGCTATTATTTCCGGCACCTTATAGGAGTGAAGCTCTTCAATCGCAGCCTGAAGAGAAGGGTATTTTGTAGATGTCGTTTTGATCAACACGAGCGATTCTTGATCATTCATGATCCTCCCTTCCCACCAATAGGTCGAACGCACCGTAGGAATGGTTGACGCACAGGCCGCTAGACGAGCACGTACCACATGCTCGGCAATCTTAGCCGCCTCATCTTGGTTGGAAGTAGTGACCATAACAACTACCTCATTGACCGGATCAGCCTTCATCAGAAAGCCAGGATACTCAATGGCCTATCTACAATCAACTTCAATGGCTTATTACTCCCGGTTTCTAATGATTCCATTGAGCAACATCTATGCCCAACGGGAAATGCTCATAAATGAACATTCCTTTAGTTTACAATTGCTTATGAACTCTTAGTCTGTTGAATGGAAGGACTCTGAAGCTGGGAGTTGTCTGACAAACGACACGGTTAACCAATTTTTGTGAGGCACTGTTCAAGAACGGCCCATCAATAGGCCGTGAATCAGGTTTTCCCACAACCCGGCCACATTTATATCATTTTCCCATCCTGGCAAGCTCAGAGAAGTACTGAGCGAAGGCCTTCATGCCGCCTGAGGCCTGGCCCCAATCATAATACTCGTTAGGAGCGTGATACCCATGTTCCGGCAAGCTCAATCCCATGAAGAGAATCGGAACCTTCCATGTGGTTTGCATCGTTACGACCGCACCGATTGATCCCCCCTCTCGTACAAAGGCAGGATCTCTACCGAATCCTGCCTTGAGAGCCCGTTTCACACATTCCACATAAGATCCGGTAAAACTGCCCTTGAACGGGTGAAGCATGCCTTCTCGTTCCACTTTCACGCTTGGATTCACTTTGGCAACATGATTCTTCAACTTGGCAAATATCCGCTCAGGCATTTGATCTGGAACCAGCCGCATGCTGACCTTCAGCTCAGCATGACCGGGCACCACCGTCTTGATACCTTCCCCTTGATAGCCTCCGGTTAAGCCATGAATTTCAAAGGTTGGCGATGCCCAGATCCGACGCATGACTTCAACTGGATTGTCCGCGCGAAGAGATCGAAACCCATAGGCATCTTTGAAACGTTTGACCTGGAAACCGGACTTGAGGAAGCTCTTGATCTCTTCCTTGGTCAGCTCGACCACGTCGTCATAAAATCCTGGGATCTTCACTCGACCGGTCTTCGCATCAAGACACGTATTCGCGCCCTCCATCAACTCAGCCAGTGGGTTTCGCGCAGCCCCTCCCGTCACACCTGAATGGGCATCCTTCTCTCCGGTTCGGAGTGTCAACCGTGCCCCAAGCAACCCTCGCAGGCCGGACGGCACGGCCGGCTTGCCTTTGGAAATCCAGATCGTGTCCGAGACGACCACTGAGTCCGGTCGTGGAACGGCGCTGCGGTCTCGAAGCCCTGTACAAAAATGAGGGCTCCCGATCTCTTCTTCCAGTTCCCACAGAAAACGGATATTGATCGGTACACCTTGTTCAATAGCATAGCGGGCACCGTACAAAGCAGTCAGGGCCGGCCCCTTGTCGTCGGTGGCACCTCGGCCTTGATAGATGCCGTGCTTATTCCCGAACGCGAAGGGAGGATGCCTCCATTCCGGTTCTTGCGCAGGCTGTACATCCAGATGATTGTAGATAGTGACGGTTGGGTAGTTAGTCCCTGTTGTCCAGCCACCAGAGACGAGGGGACAGCCACCGGTCTCGACCACCTGAGCTTGGGCGCCTATCCCCGTCAGATACTGCGCGGCTAGATCCGCCATGCGTCGGATATCGTTCTTTCGGGATGAGTCCATACTGATCGACGGCACCTCTACCATCTGCCCCAAGATATCCTCAAATGCCGGCCGTGACTCGCTAATGAACGTTTGAAGCTGCCGCTCATTTTTCATCGGCATGACCCTCCGCAACAAAAAGACAGGGGATTATAGCTGCCATGTCCAGGAAGAGAAAGTCACTACGGGGCTAGGCGAAGAAGATGATAGAATGCGTCCACATGAGGAAATGGACTCGGGTCCTCGCCGTTATCCCTGTGGCAGTTTTCGAAAGTGTCACGCCGCGGCTTGTGTCAGCGGAGGAACCCATCGCCATCCAGCAAATACTCGAGGAGCCACGAGTCTACCACCTGAGGCACGTCACCATGCACGGCACAGCGCGGGATGTGCAGCCGCTCGCGCCCTACACGGTTCCCAACGGAGACAACTGTTACGGCGCGTATCTGTTTCGCTTAGAGGAAGACGAGGCGACGATTCCGGTGGCCGTATTGGGCATTTGCGGAAGACCACTGGTCCGAGACCCCGACATCGAGGATGGGGAACGCATCGAAGTCAGCGCAACGATCCAGGCGCCGAGTCACGGGGGATATTATCTCAGCTTTAAAGGATTGAAAGCGGTGACTGACCAAGAGGGCGTCGTGCAGGCCGTGGCTGATCGCATCCTTCCGCTCATTGAGTAACATCGACAATTAGCCCACCTGCCGGTATCACCACTTTGCTTTACAGCTCTTCACGCCGGAGATATAGTCGCGTCAGGTTCAGTACTCTTCAATACAAGTAAAACTGGAGACGCCCTATGGCGTGGATCATCCTAGGGAAGGTCTGATTTATTCCCTGTTGGTGATGTGCTATGAGGAATGCGGCACTGAACGGGAGACACGCGCATGCACCAGCAGACCTTTGCAGAAGTTCCATTCGAACAGTATCGCAAGCCCACTCGCCGCGAGCAGTTTCTCAACGACATGAACCGCGTGGTGCCGTGGGCGCAATTGGTGACGGTCATCGAGCCGATCTATCCCAAGGCCAACGGCCCGGGGCGTCCGCCGGTGGGAATCGAGCGCATGCTGCGGCTGCATTGTTTGCAACAGTGGTTCAGTCTGTCCGATCCGGCGGTGGAGGAAGCGCTCTATGACTCACGGGCCATGCGGCAGTTTGTGGGGATTGATCTGGGGCGCGAGCCGGTCCCCGACGAGACGACGATCTGTAAGTTTCGGCATCTGCTGGAAACCCATCAGTTGGGCGCACAGCTCTTTGCGAAAATTCGAGAGCACCTGGCGACACAGGGCCTGCAAGTAAGCCGGGGGACTATCGTGGATGCGACCATCATCAGTGCGCCGAGCTCGACGAAGAATCGCCAGAAGAAGCGGGATCCGCAGATGCATCAGACGAAGAAGGGCAACCAGTGGTACTTCGGCATGAAGGCCCATATTGGTGTGGATAGCCAGACGAAGCTGATTCATTCAGTGGCAGCGACTGCCGCCAATGTGCATGACAGTCAGGTGTTGCCCAAGCTGTTGCATGGACAGGAGACACGGATGTGGGGTGACTCGGCCTACAGTGGACAGCGCGACGTAATTCGACAGCACGCTCCCAAGGCCAGAATTTTCGTGCAGGCCAAAGCGCATCGGCATCGGCCACTCAGCGAGGAGGAGCGGGCTCGGAACCGCACGAAATCAAAAGTGCGGGCGAAAGTCGAACATGCCTTCTTGGTCATCAAGCGGATCTTCGGCTGGGTCAAAGTCCGGTACCGCGGGCTGGCGAAGAATACGCACTGGCTGTATATCAGCTGCGGGTTGGCGAACCTCTATGTCGCGCGGCGGCGGCTTATGGCGGGAGCGTAGGGAACGTGGGGCCGGAGGCCGCCCACGGACCATCAGACGGTGGCCCTCCCCCTGCACAGGCCATTGGATGAGCGGATGCCCACAGAATTTGACCTGGGGATGACCCGAGAACCAGATTTCTGAATGAAACCATGAATTAATCAGACCTTCCCTAGCCGTCTTGGCCATATCCATAGTGCTCTTGATCGGCATGTACAACAGTCTCGTGCGGTTGACGGTTCAGACTGAAAACGCCTGGGCAGACATCGACGTCCAGCTGAAGCGGCGCCACGACCTGATTCCGAATCTCGTTGAAACAGTGAAAGGTTATGCCGGTCATGAGAAACAGACCCTTGAGGCCGTCATCGCAGCCCGCAATCGCGCGATGTCGGCGACCACTCCTTCCACAAAAGCCGACGCCGAAGGCATTCTTGCTCAATCGCTGAAGTCCTTGTTTGCACTAGCAGAGGCCTATCCGCAACTGCGCGCTGTGGAAAGCTTCACGCAACTACAGGGTTCTCTGAACCAGATTGAAGGAGCCGCGCAGAATGCCCGTCGGTACTACAACGCCGTAGTTCGAGACCTGAATACGAGGATCCAGGAATTTCCCTCCAACATGGTTGCGCATTTCTTCAACTTCAAGACACGCGAATTCTTCGAGATCGCTGATGTCGCAGAGCGAGCCGTCCCGAAAGTCAGCTTCGAACAGACACGCTGATTGATCCCGTGACCAGATTTCATCCGTTCAACCTCGCTCCTCGCTCACTGCCCCTTCTCAGCACCATCCTGCTTCCGTTCTGCCTGCTCATCATCGCCCAGGCTCCGGCGCAGGCTCGTACGATGGTCATCGAACAGTTCCACGCTGATATTCAGGTCCTCACAGACGGAGACCTCATTGTCACTGAAACTATTCGCCCTCGATTTATGGGATCGTGGAACGGGTTGAAGCGTGACATCCCGGTCGAATACCGAACACCACAGGGTTTCAATTACACCTTGTTGCTGGATCTCATCAGCGTAACAGACGAACATCTCATTCCGCTGAAGTACGAGGCCTCCCGCGATCGACACTATCGAACCTTCAAGGTCTGGTTGCAGGGTGCACAGAACACTACGAAAACGCTGATCCTGACGTACCGGGTATCGAATGGGTTGAAATACTTCGAGGAACATGACGAACTTTATTGGAATATCACGGGTGACGAATGGGACGTGCCGATCGAATCGGCAGCAGCCAGAATTCTTCTTCCTGCAGCGGCGACCGGCGTCAAGGCCTTGGCATTCAGCGGAGCCTATGGGGCAAGAGAACAGGAAGCCGAAGTGCACATCACCGGCCCGGAAATTCTCTATCAAATGGCACGGCCACTCGGCTTTCGCGAGGGGCTCACCGCGGTTGTCGGGTGGGACAAGGGAACCGTCGCCGAACCCACTTCACTACAACTGGCGG
Source organism: Nitrospira sp. (assembly GCA_036984345.1). Taxonomy (GTDB): domain Bacteria; phylum Nitrospirota; class Nitrospiria; order Nitrospirales; family Nitrospiraceae; genus Nitrospira_D. The sequence continues at coordinate 184,504 of BQXA01000004.1, forward strand.
GCCTATTCCTGCGATCCAACTGGCCGGTGGCCATACCCATGGTTGTTTGCGGCCTGATGTGGCGGCTGTGGTACGTGCGCGGTCGCGACCCACATCTCCGCCCCATTATCGTCACCTATGAACCACCGGCACAGCTGACTCCTGCCGAACTTGGGACGCTCATCGACAGTTCACCGGATCTGCGTGATATCACTGCGACACTAGTGGACCTCGCTGTTCGAGGGTTTCTCCGGATAGAGGAGCGCCAGGAATCTCAACTCCTCGGCCTCTGGTCGACCACGTCGTTTGCTCTGCATCTTACAAGGAGCAGCACCGAGTGGGTAGAACTAAGACCGCACGAACGAACGATCATGAACGGAATCTTTTCAAACGGGAACGCAACCGTCATCACTTTAGCAGATCTTAAGAATCGCTTTTACATCTATCTGGATGGAATCAAATCCTCCCTCTTCGACCAACTCCTAAAGAAGGGATATTATGCAGCTCGCCCAGATCGTGTCAGATATATCTATGTGGCCATCGGCATTGCCGTGACCATCACGTCGTTCTACGGAGCTGCAATCATCCAGGAACGTTATGGCATCGCACTCCAGACCGGTCTTGCGGCAGGGCTGTTGTCAGGACTCATCATTGTAGGATTCGGATGGTTCATGCCGGCTCGAACGATACAGGGCACACGAGTGCTTGAGCAAGTGCTCGGGTTTGAGGAATTCCTGACTCGTGTTGAGTCGGATCGCTTTGCACGGGTGATCAAGACACCCCAACTGTTCGAAAGGTTCTTACCATTTGCGATGGCGTTGGGAGTCGAACAGAATTGGGTCCGGGCCTTCGAGGGCATTTACACCCAGCCACCTACCTGGTATCAAGGATCGAATCTCGCCGACTTCAGGCCGAGTCGCTTTATCGGGAACATCTCGCAGATGTCTGCGGCGGTCGGCACGGTCATGACCGCTGCGCCACGTAGTTCAGGTGGCTCCGGATTCGGTGGCGGTCGGTCGTCCGGCGGATCTTCCGGCGGAGGATTCGGCGGCGGCGGTGGAAGCGGATTTTGAACGTCGAAGATGATCCGACAACCTTTCAAGATAGCCTTCTGGCTGACGGTGGTGCTTTCATCCGGCTGTGCCGGCAGCCAAGGATTCGATCGGTTTGCGATGACCGAGGTCCTCCACATCACCTCCTCCTCAGACGGCGGGAATCGTGACCGATCACCCCAGAACTCTGCCCTCTCCCCGCCGGTTCGGCTCGCGGTCTTTTTTCCAGATCACGAATTCCCAAACCATCAGTCTCTGAGAAAAGTCGAGTGGCTCAGCGCAGATCGGGAACAGCTCCTTCAGGGCTTGGCTTCTTTGCGAGATCAGGAGCTGGTGACAGACATCTTTGTGTTGATGGATTCCACTGTTCAGGCGGGGAATATTGATGGGATCAGGCAAGCCGGCGCCCGGTACGGAGCCGACGCAGTGTTGGTCATCGATGCAGCTGGGGCGATCGATCGGTACAACAACCGCTATGCCTGGCTATACCCCACGCTGATTGGTGCCTATCTCGTGCCAGGCACTGAAAGCGCTGCCCTCGTAATGGTCACGGGCAATCTGTGGGCGGTGCACTCCGACTGGCACGCTCCCATCCGGACAGCCGAAGGCGTATCAACGATAGTTGGATCGGCGGTGTTCGTTGAAGATAGCGCCGCCCTACAAAGGGCGAAGGAGCACGCCATCCAAGCGCTCAGTACAAACGTCGTCGAACAGATCCGACTCTGGATGCAAGAGTCTCCGCCTCCTTTTTCCCAGTTACGGTGAGTCAAGGCTCACGAGAACCCCGGTAAAAGCAAATGTTGGCCAGGCGAAAGCCGGCGACACAGGGGCGGCTTTCACCGTTTTTGAAAAATCCGCCTCCGACTCCAGTCGATTCATTGTAACGGTGTTCGACACGCACGACCGTATTCGTCCCTCGATACGGAAACTTGTATTCGACCGTCGACGTGACCGCCCAACTTACAAACTGTACTTCGTCAGATATCAAAACGGGATAAAAACCAAAGGAACGAACGGACAAGGAGCACAAAGGGAAAAGAGGTAAGTTATTCCGCACGGAGTCGATATCCAACTCCCAGTTCCGTCACGAGATAGCGGGGATGAGCGGGATTTTTCTCCAGTTTGTTTCTCAACTGTCGCATATAGACCCGTAGATAATGTCCTTCCTCCATATGGAGCGGACCCCAGACCTCTTTCAAGAGCTGACGGTGAGTCAGTACTTTGCCGGCATACCTGATCAACGTGGTAAGGAGCTTGTATTCGATCGGTGTGAGATGAACGTCCTTCCCTGAGACGAACACTTGTCGCCGCCCCAGATCGACCTTCAGATCGCCAAGCATGAATACCGACTCAGGGGTATCGGCAGATCGAACAGCGTGGCGAAGTGCTGCGCGCATCCGTGCAAGGAGTTCGTTGACTCCAAACGGCTTGGTCACATAATCGTCGGCGCCGAGGTCGAGTGCCGCCACTTTGACCTGTTCCTGATCTCGAGCCGAAAGCACGATGATGGGGGTAGCGGTCCATTCCCGCACCCGACGAATGACTTCGCTCCCCTCGAGATCCGGCAGACCGAGGTCGAGAAGGATCAGGTCAGGGTTTCTTGCTTGGGCTTCGGTAAGCCCGTCCCGCCCTGTTGCAGCCTCGTACAACCGAAAACCATGGACAGGCAGCGTCGTCCGCAGGAACCGGCGAATCTCCGGTTCATCTTCGATCAGGAGTATCGTGGCTTCCTGTGACATAGAACGCTGCGGGCTCAAATACCGCTCTTCGATTGAAAAAGATCAATCTTGTCGAGGCTCCCCCTTCTCTGTCTCCACAGACGGTTGCCGATCCGGCAGCGGGATCGAGAAGCGAAAGAGGGCGCCGCCTCCCGATCGATTCTCCGCCCAAATGCGTCCACCATGTGCCTCGACGATACCGCGACAAATCGTCAGCCCGAGCCCAACCCCTCCTTCTCGTGCAAGCCTACCGCGATAGAACTTGTCGAAGATGCGGGACTCCTCGCCAGGGAGGATTCCTGGTCCTCGATCGGCCACCTCGACTACGACTTGGCGATCGGTCGCCGACGCGGCCAGATCTATTGTGGTTCCCGCGGGCGCATACTGCACGGTATTCTCCACAAGATTGATGAGCACCTGTTCCAGCAGCACTCCATCGACCAGCACCAGTGGCAGATCGGCTGGAATCGCTGTCTTGACGGTATGATCGCGCAACCGACCCTCCAGTCTAGCCAACGCCGCACCAATGACTTCATCCAGCGAATGCCAATCTTTGCTGAGTCGTATGGCTCCTACTTCAAGTCGCATCATATCGAGAAGATTTTTCAGCAGACGGTCCAGTCGATCAGCCTCTCGATAGATAGATCGAGCGAGATCCTGCCGAGTAGCGGCATTCAGCTCGTTCTGCCCATCCACCAAACTGCTGGCGGCACCGGTGATGGTCGCGAGTGGCGTTCGCAGGTCGTGAGACACCGAGCTGAGAATGGCATTCCGCATACGCTCCGTTTCCGCGCGCACGTGAGCCTGTTGCGCCTCGTCCGATAAACGAGTCCGTTCGAGTGCCAAAGCCACCTGATTCACCAGAGATTCCAGCAAATGCAATTGCTCCGGGTCCAGCAGGAGCGCGGCGCTCTTCGGTCGAAGCGCGATGACTCCGATCGGTCCGGTCGAGCACAGCAGCGGCAAGTACAGTGCGCTGGCTCCCGGAAGCGTATCGGTCCCGAGCCCGGCTCGCTCGCTGTGGTCGTATACCCATTGAGCCACCCCCGCCTCCTTTGGGTCCAACTCAAAAAACAAGAGTTCCCCGCGTTGCAGCTGTACCCGTTTGTCTGCATCCGCGAGGAATATCGCTACCTGTGCGTCAAACACTTCTCGAAGATGCTGGGCCGCAAGTTGTGCCAGCATGCCGGTTCCGCGATGAGTGGCGAGATCTCGGCTCATGGCGTAGAGCACTCCTGTCCGTCTTTCCCCGTAGCGAGCCAGCTCGGCTTGCTCTTGGAGACGAACGGCAAGATTACTGATGACCAGGGCAACCACCAGCATCACGCCAAATGTAAGGAGGTATTGAGCATCGGACACCACGAAGGTGAAGTAAGGCGGCACGAAGAAGAAATCAAACGCCGCGACGCTCAAGATTGAAGCCAGCACCGACGGCCCACGACCCCAACGAATCGCGATGACGATTACGGCGATCAGATACGTCATGACTAAATTCGCCGCCGCGAAATAGGGAAACATAAGCCAATCGACCGCCGTCGCAGTCAACACCCCTGCCAAGGCGTAGACATATCCGAAGGTATCGCTGGTACTTCGAAGTGTACGGCGCGCGAGCGGTTGTCCATCACCGGCGGCTCCCGTAATGACGTAGATATCGATCTCTCCACTTTGATGGACCAGGTCCGAGACGACAGACCCAAACAACCATTCTTTCCAGCGAGATCTGAGTGGCTTTCCGACGATAATTTTTGTGGCATTGCGGCTCCGCGCATAGCTAAGAATCTCTTGGGCTATGTTCTCGCCGGTTAACGTGACCGTTTCTGCTCCCAGCTGTTCCGCCAGCCGCAGGGTTTGCACCAAGCGATTTCGTTCCATTTGCGGTACGCGAAGATGCCGAGGGATCTGCACATAGACAGCGATCCATTTGGCATGGAGATCGGCAGCCATCTGTCGGGCAGCCCTGATCAGGCGTGGGCCGCGTGACTTCATATTGACGCACACCATGATGGTTTCCGCCGCCGGCCATGTACGTACGACGGCATGGTCGCGACGATAGACCTCCATTTGCTGATCGACCCGCTCGGCCGTGCGGCGCAAGGCGAGCTCACGAAGCGCGATCAGATTGCCTTTGGCGAAGAAATTCTGAATCGCATGCTGAATCTGCTCCGGGACATAGACCTTGCCATCTTTGAGCCGCTGAAGCAGGTCGTCAGGAGGAAGATCGATCAACTCAACATCATCCGCCCGTTCAAGTACGGAATCCGGGATGGTCTCACGAACCCGCACACCGGTAATCTGCGCGACCACATCGTTCAGGCTTTCCAGATGCTGTACGTTCAAGGTGGTGTAGACCGCGATGCCGGCTTTGAGCAATTCTTGGACATCCTGCCACCGTTTGGCATGGCGAAGGCCTGGCGCGTTGCTGTGTGCGAGTTCGTCGATGAGGATAACGGTAGGACGTCGCGCAAGTGCCCCATCGAGATCGAATTCCTGCAGCTGGGTACCGCGATACTCGACCGCGCGGGGCGGGAGGGCCTCGAGTCCGTCGACCAGAGCCTCAGTCTCCGCCCGACCATGTATCTCTACGACCCCGATAACCACATCAACACCATCACGTCGCTGCTCCTGCGCTGCCTCCAACATGGCATAGGTTTTCCCCACGCCGGGGTTGGCGCCGAAGAACACTTTGAGCTTGCCCTCCGCTTGTCTGGCCTCTTCAGCCTGCACGCGTCTCAACAGCGCGTCCGGATCTGGTCGTTGAGTGTCCATCACTGATTGACGTCCCTGGTTGCTCGGAATGTTCCTACAAAACTAACGGTTGACAACACCATGTAAAAAGTTTCCTCCCGGGCAACCAGGTGCATTTTACGCCATTTTGACATTCTTTCGTGGTCTTCTTACCCCATCTTGATGGGCTGAGGATTATGCTGTTCTTAACAGCACAGGGAGGACCACCATGGAAAATATAGATCTCGGGACGCTAATTATTGTTGGAATATGCGGTATTGGACTGATCCAGCTCATCATGTGGAGTGTCGTGATGATTCGACATCCCGGTTTTGGTGATGTGCGACTCGATATGAGAGAGGCCGCTACCACTCAACCGAATAGAGACGATAGCGCCACCACGTCGCGCTAGCGGCAGACGTTCTTCATAAAGCCGAACCATATTCGAATCCGGCCGGGTTGTAAGACAAGCAAGAAGGGGCAAGAATACGACGATTGGGAGAAATCCGTTCAAGGTTGTGTTGACCCATCGTAATTCCTCACGGCTCGCCGAAGCGACCTCCGGGCGGACGGCGTACGTCATTGCCTGGATGCAACCATTTCCACAACAGCCAGATCATGCAGGCCATTGCCCAGAGCGTAATCAGAAACAGGATAACGATGACCATGCAACGTTCCTTTCCGAGTGCCGGAACGTTTCAACGCAGCGCATCGAGCGCAAGATTTACCTGCAACACATTGACTCTCCGCTCTCCAAGCAACATTAATTGACGTTCTTCTGTGTGCCCCGCGACAGGGGTTTGTCCGATGGACCCATCGAGGCCCCGCGCGCGGGCTCCCCGCTTCGCCTGGTACAGAGCAGCCGCCGGGCTGATGTGCGGATCCAGCCCACTTCCCGAAGCCGTGACGAGGTCGACCGGTATAGGCGCATCATTGCTTGGATCTGCAGCTCGTAAGGCGGCCACTCTCGCTTTAACCGCGTCGATCAACACCGGATTGGTGGGGCCAAGGTTTGACCCGCTCGACGCAGCGGCGTTATAAGGGAACGGCGATGTGGACGATGGACGGCTCCAGAAATACTCCGGTTTGTCAAAATACTGCCCGATCAGCTTGGACCCGATCACTTTCCCTTCCCGCACGATCAAGCTGCCGTTCGCTTGATCCGGAAAAAACAGTTGGGCCAGGCCGGTCACCGTCAGAGGATAGACGAGGCCAGTCAGCACAGTCAGAATGAGCAGCATGGTCAGGGCGGGTCTTATTTGGTCTTTCATAGCCGTCTCCTGTCTCCCCACAACCGAATCGTTTCCCAAGTTAAACAAGATGCAAGGCTACCAGAATCATATCGATCAGCTTGATGCCGACGAAGGGCACCACCATCCCCCCCAATCCATAGATCAAGAGATGCCGTCGCAGCAGGACTTCTGCTCCACTAGGTCGATACTTGATACCGCGTAGCGCAAGCGGAATGAGCGCGATGATGATGAGTGCGTTGAAAATGACGGCGGAGAGGACCGCGCTCTGGGGAGTGGCCAACTGCATCACGTTCAATGTATTGAGAACCGGATAGGTCGTAGCGAAGGCCGCGGGAATGATGGCGAAGTATTTGGCCACATCGTTCGCAATGCTGAATGTAGTGAGCGCGCCGCGGGTCATGAGCAGCTGCTTCCCGATTTCCACGATTTCGATGAGCTTGGTCGGATTGGAATCCAAATCGACTAAATTTCCGGCTTCCTTAGCTGCTTGCGTTCCCGTATTCATGGCGACCGCCACATCGGCCTGCGCTAGAGCCGGGGCGTCGTTTGTTCCATCGCCCGTCATAGCCACGAGACGGCCTTCGGATTGAAGATCGCGGATCAACTTGAGCTTGGCCTCCGGTGTGGCCTGCGCCAGGAAATCATCCACCCCAGCCCCCGCCGCCACGGCCGCCGCCGTCTGAGGATTGTCGCCGGTGATCATGACCGTTTTGATGCCCATCCGGCGCAGTTCACCAAACCGCTCCCTGATCCCTCCCTTGACAATATCTTGCAGCCGGATCACGCCCAGCACCTTGGCATTTTCAGCCACCACGAGAGGCGTTCCTCCTTGCTTCGCGACTGTCTCGACGTTCAGCCGGACAACCTGAGAAAACTGTCCTCCCTGCGATGTCACATAGGCTTCGATTGCCTCTGCCGATCCTTTGCGGATCTGCCGTCCATCAAGGTTGACACCGCTCATCCGCGTCTGGGCCGTAAAGGGAATAAATGTGGCGCCCATCTGACGGATGTCTCGGCCGCGTAACCCATACTTCTCTTTCGCCAAGACGACGATGCTGCGCCCCTCCGGTGTCTCGTCCGCCAGCGATGAGAGTTGAGCGGCGTCTGCCAGGGTCTGGGTATCGACTCCTTCCGCCGGAAGGAAGTCGGTCGCCTGACGGTTTCCAAGCGTGATCGTGCCGGTCTTATCCAGTAACAGGACGTCCACGTCCCCCGCCGCTTCAACGGCTTTTCCCGACATCGCGATAACGTTGGCTTGCACCATGCGGTCCATGCCGGCAATCCCGATGGCCGAGAGGAGCGCCCCAATGGTAGTCGGAATCAGGCACACCAAGAGTGCCACCAACACGGTAACCGTCACCGGTGTCCCTTGCCCCGTGGCCTGCACGCTGTACAGAGAGAAGGGCAACAAGGTAACCGTTGCCAAGAGAAAGATGATGGTGAGAGCAGCGAGGAGAATGGTAAGGGCGATTTCATTCGGCGTCTTCTGGCGTTTGGCTCCTTCCACCATGGCGATCATCCGATCCAGGAAGCTTTCTCCTGAGCCGGCCGTCACACGAACGATGAGCCAGTCGGACAGGATCTTCGTGCCTCCCGTGACGGCACTGCGGTCGCCGCCGCTTTCTCGTATGACGGGCGCACTCTCTCCCGTAATGGCGCTCTCGTTCACTGACGCGACGCCCTCCACGACTTCGCCATCGGCCGGAATGAAGTCTCCCGCCTCGACGAGAACCACATCATCTTTCTTGAGTTGATTCGCCGACACTACGCTGAACGTATCGCGCCGATGGAACTGTCTGTTCCAGACGGCATAGTGCTCATTTCCCGGATCGACTGTGCCAAGCTTCTTGGCGGTGAGCTCTCGGCGTGCGCGTCGGAGCGAATCGGCTTCGGCTTTGCCTCGTCCTTCCGCCATGGCTTCTGCAAAGTTCGCAAACAGGACGGTGAACCAGAGCCAGAGGGCAATGGAAAAAATGAACCAAGTCGGGGCTTCCCCTACTCCAGCCATCGCCTGCAGAAACAGCAGCGTTGTCAAGACACTCCCAACCCACACCACGAACATGACCGGATTCTTGACTTGATGGCGAGGATCAAGTTTGACGACGGCCTCACGCCACGCCAGGCGTACCACTGCTGCGTCGAAGAGAGACTGGGACTTATGTGCTGTTGCCGGCATACTCATTGTGTGTGACTCCTTGCTATCATCCCCTCATCATCAGTTCCTCGACGATCGGACCTAAGGCCAGAGCTGGAAGGAAGGTGAGTGCTCCGACCATCACCACAACGCCGATCAAAAGCACCACGAACAGCGGGGTATGGGTCGGCAAGGTTCCGGGGCCGGCCGGCACCAGTCTTTTGCGAGCGAGTGCCCCTGCAAGCGCAAGGGTTGGGATAGCCAGCCAGAACCGAGATATCAACATCGCAAGGCCGCCCGTCAGATTGTAAAAAGGGGTGTTGGCATTGAGCCCAGCGAACGCGCTGCCGTTGTTGTTACCCTGGGACGTATAGGCATAGAGGACCTCACTGAACCCATGAGGACCGGGATTCAAAAGAGACGATCGACCTGTCTCAGTGCTGATCGCGAGGGTGGTGAAACCCAAGACGACGATCGGCATGATAAGAATGAGGAGCGCGGCCATTTTCATCTCATAGGGCTCGATCTTCTTCCCCAAGTATTCCGGTGTCCGTCCGACCATCAATCCCGCAACGAACACGGCGATGATGGCGAAAACGATCATGCCGTACAGCCCCGACCCGACTCCGCCGAAGACCACTTCGCCGAACTGCATAAGAAACAGCGGCACGAGCCCGCCCAACGGAGTATACGAATCGTGCATTGAATTCACCGAGCCATTGGACGCGGCGGTCGTCACGGCGGACCACAGGACCGACTGGGTAATGCCGAAGCGCAACTCCTTCCCTTCCATATTTCCCCCCGACAGCCCGGCTTGGACCTGCTGATTGACGCCCATCAAAAGCGGATTGCCGCTTTGTTCAGCCCACAGCCCAAGGGGAACGAAACAGAGCAAAAGAAGGGTCATGGCGGCGACCAGCACCCAACCTTGACGGGTATCCCCGACCATTTTGCCGAATGTATAGCAAAGCGCGGCCGGGATCAGGAGAATTGCCAGGACTTCCAGAAAATTGGAGAACGGTGTGGCGTTCTCGAATGGATGGGATGAATTGACGTTGAAGAATCCTCCGCCGTTCGTCCCGAGTTGCTTGATGGCAATCTGGGATGCAGCCGGGCCCACTGCCAAGATCTGCTCGATTGCCGTGGCAGGCTCGGTTTTTGGCTTCCCCTGTTCATCGACCACGGCCTGGCCGTTCGCATCAGACACGGGCTTGTCATAACCGGACGGCTGTAGCAGGGTCGCGGTCTGATACGAATTGAGGGTCTGGACGACTCCCTGAGATACCAAGAGAACGGATAACAGCAGAGCCAAAGGCAGAAGTACATAAAGAGTGCTGCGGACCAAGTCGCTCCAAAAGTTTCCAAGCGTCGTTGACGTGCTGCGGCTCAAGCCCCGGATCAAGGCCACAAGCACTGCCATTCCCGTGGCGGCGGACACGAAGTTCTGCACCGTCAGGCCCAGCATTTGTGTCAAGTAACTCAGCGTAGTCTCTCCGCCATAGGCCTGCCAATTGGTATTGGTTGTGAAACTCGCGGCCGTGTTGAAGGCCAGGTCGGGTGCGACAGCACCGAGATCGGCAGGGTTGAGAGGCAAGAGACTCTGCAGCCGCTGCAACCCATAGAGAAAGAAGAGCCCGGCGGCATTGAAAAGCAGCATGGCCATTCCGTAGCGTTTCCAGTCCATCTCATCGGTTGATCGAACGCCGGAGAGTCGATACATAGCTCGTTCAACGGGACCAAGGAGACGATCCAGGCCACAGGATTTGCCTTCATACACTCTCGCCATGTACCAGCCTAGCGGCTTGGCAAACGCCAGCAGCACGATGAAAAATACGAGCACTTGAAAGATTGCATTCGTCGTCATTAGAACCACTCCGCCTTCAGCAATGCGACCATGAGATAGATCAGCAGCCCAATCGAGGCCATTCCGCCCAAAATGTACATTGCGCTCATATGCATGCTCCTACGTATCAATGCCTCCCGCTACAGCCGATCCAAACCAACAATCAACCAACCGGAAAGGAGAAAAAATCCGATTATCAGTGCTAAGGTGACGAAGTCCATGGGTGAGTCCCTTTCTTGCCGATTACCCTACCAAGCTCGCTGTAAGAACGGTGTAAAAATTGCTCCCTGCCGGTCGGCCTTCGGTTTTCGAATCACGTCACGCTGCCCGCGACGTCGGTGTCTGTTTAGGCCGTGATGCCTGCAGACGCTTCAGCTCGCGCAACGCCTGTTTCAGGTCGTTCTTGGATCGTCTCCGAGCCGACGGCCGTAATAGTCCAGGCAGAGAATGACTTCCCGCGTGCGTCGCCCCAGCCCGCCACACCCTCACATCGTCAAAGAATCGCCTTGCCACGATACACACTTGCCCTCCTTCATGGAGAATCCAACGTCAAGATCAGGCCGACAATGACCATGTGCTGCCCGGAGGCCAGCGCATTCTGGGTCCCCTTAAAAAATCCGCCGTTCGCGCCGGTGGATTCGTCATAGCGGTATTCGAGCCTGGTAATCATGTTGGTCCACTTGTACTGAAAGCGATACTCGGCCGTCGTCGTGACCGCCTTAATGAATTGCTCGGCGCCGGTGTGGAATCCGGTTCGATCCCAATAGAACTCCGGTCGTACCGCCACGGTCCAGGGCCCGCTGATATGCCACCGTATCGGCAATGTGGCACCCATGTAGAAGGCCCGAGGATTTCCCGGCGTGGACGCCATTTCCTGGGTCCCGATCTGATAGTCAGTGGCGACTATAATGTCGTCGTTAATCCTCCACTCAACGATACTGTCGGAAAACAGCCGCCAAAATTGGAGGGATGTGTCCTCCTGATCTGGGCCGTAGTAGACGGTTTGTCTCATGATCAAGTTCTTGGTGAGCTTGTAAGCCACCTGTGCGCCATAACTGGGAAGACTGTTTGAGTTCTGGAGATGGAAATACTCGTTAATGACGAAGAACGCGCCGCTCCATTGCTCGTTGAACGTATATCGGGCATTGACTCCGAACATCAGATACGGTGAATAGTCGGCAATCCATGAGCGCGTATAGTTGAAATTATCTTTCGCATATAACGATTCATATCCGATAAAACTAGGAAACAATCCGGCTTGTAGCATCAGTCCTTTGCCGACGGGAGCGAGGTAAGAGACATTGGCCAGCCCAAAATGTCTCAGTGGGACAGCATCGGAGCCCTGCAATCTCGGAAGGTTGACCCCGTATCCAAAGTCTCTAGCATCCTGTCCCCCATGAAGCAGCAGTTCCGCGCCCCATCGAGAATCTACTGAAGGATCCTTCCGGCCATAAATTCCGGCCATGTTGAGTTCCAGATCGTTGACTCGCGGCGTCGTGCTGCGATTCCTAAACAGGTGATTGCCGGGAAAGTTGAAATTCACCGAATAGCCGAAGTCCACGAAGCCACCGTAGTGAAATTCAAACGGCTGATTTGTGCGCTCTGCGGATGATCCGTTGATATCACGATTTAGTTGATCCTCCGGTCCGACCAGGCCCTTAGACTCCTCGGCCCAGGCCGGAGTCGTCAGCTGCCATGCCGCACACATCGCAAGTATCGTCAACCGCCACATTATCTTCGCCATCGGTTCCTGCCTTCCATCCTCACGGTTATTCTTACGCTGTCTTGATTCCTTGCCTACCTGGTGAACCTTATCAAGACGCTCGTTAGAATGGTGTTAAACCGAAACCGGAAGTTGTTAAGACCGCATAAAAATGAGCGGCAGAAGGTAAGGTAGTGTCAGGGAGAAGACATGTCAAAGAGGGATTGAATCGGAATCGTTTTGAATCCGTATTGCAGAAGCCTGAAACGGAAAGGGCTACCTCGGGAGACGCCGGTAGTGGCGCACCAAAAGCAATGCTCCCCAGACGAAGGATATGAGCATTAGCACGATTCCGAAGTTGTAGGTGAGATACGCCAGCCGATGATCCCATTCCAATAAGCCCAGCATCGTCAGAATATTATTCCAGTCATGTCCGTCGGTTTCTTTTCCTGTCACACCGCCGATGAGCATGAGGTCCAACGCTCGCGCGTCGTTCATGTAGGGAGCAATGTCCATCATACTCTCCGCTGTCCACCACAAGGCCACCGAAGCGCCGAAGGGATCACGGGTCTTGATCAGGAAGGTGCCCAGACAGATCATCGGCATAAGAATCTGGCCCAGCGTTCCTCCCAAAATCGTCATGAAGCGACCGAACGGGATGAAGACCACATGGCCGGCTTCATGAAAGGGCAGATTGATCAAATGCAGGAACGACTCGCCGGTGTAATTTGTTTCGAGCGGTGTGGTGATGAACTTCCACCCCCACCAGACCATGGCCGCGAACACAGCGGATCGGCCATACAAGGTCGTGGATTCGGTCGTTGTATCCGACTCAATTAACCACGCCTTGGCCGTCACTAGCCACGGAGAGCGCGCAATCGAGGTCGAAGGTGGTGAAACTGGAACTCTCGCCAGACTTGGCCGGTACTTGGTATAGATAATCCCGCAACGCACACACTCCGTCGCCTCTTCAAGTCGTTCGGCATGACATTTCGGGCAATGCGTCGTAGTTGCCTCCCTGCCGATCATGTCCCAACTCTAGGATCGACGGCAGATTCGGACAAGGAAATTAGGAGATTGCGCGAGTAAAACAGAAGCAGCGCGGAATCGCTTAGTCGCTATCGAAAGACTTTTTGATGACCGACGGCTCTGAACACCACAGAGGTCGTAGGCTGAATTAGCTGTAAGATGTTCAAAAAAGACTTCCAGAAAGGCCGCAGCAAGCGAAACGCTGAGGCGCACGCGTCTGGTACGTTGAGGCTTTGAGCGATGCGTGAACGAAGCTGGAGGACTTTTCAACAACCTGTCAGTGGAAAGAAAAAGGAACCGGCGCGAAGGTAATCACAAACACACCAAGAGCAATCCAGCCGACGATCGTCCGGTTGCGGCCGAGCGGAGCATCGGGATCCATGACCGGTGGGTGGCCGACGCCAAAGAGCCCCGCCATAAAGGCCCAGAGAAACCACCCTGCCCAGCCGAAGAATCCTAAGACTATCAAGATCGGGAGAAACGCAAGTGCCATGGATCGCTGTCGTGATCCCCACAGGGCATAGGCGACATGGCCACCATCGAGCTGGCCTATAGGGAGGAGATTGAGCGAAGTCACGAACAGCCCAAACCAAGCGGCAAAGCCGATCGGGTGGAGCACCACATCGGCCTCCGGCGCGATTGGTCCGATGACCAGCCACGACATGAATTGGAGTAGTAAGGGTTCGCCGAGGTGCAAGCCGTACGTCGCCGATCGATCGACCACCGTGGACAGGTTAAGTCCGACAATCAGCATGACGACGGCGACCACGAAACCCGCCAAGGGACCGGCAACGCCGATGTCGAACAAGGCGCGACGGCTCAGAATCGGTCCTCTCATGCGGATAATCGCGCCGAACGTGCCGATAAAATGCGGCGGCCCAGGAATAAACAGCGGGAGAGAAGCCGGCACCCGGTGAATCTTGGACAGCAGATAATGTCCCAGTTCGTGCGTGGTGAGGATAAAGAGCAAGGCCCCGGCGAATGGAATGCCTCGCCACAGCGTCTCAGGTGCGGAGAGAAGAAAGTTCAATGGGCCACGCACCGGCCCGGTGTAGGCTTGGTAGGCCCCCGCCCACAACGTGGTAAACACCGTCAGGAGAAAGAGGACGAGAGGCAACGTCCACTGCGAAAAAAAAGACGGCTCCACGTCGTCTTCTCTCTCCGTCGAGTCGATGGCAGGCGAATCCGGTCCTTGCCTCGCATCGAGAAGGACTTCTCGATCGAACTCGCGATGTTCGTGACGACTCAGCCCATTCATGACATCCTTGCTCAGTGAATCCATACAAATGGATTGTGATCAAGCTCTTCCTCAACTGTCGTGGCAGGGCCATGCCCGGGAAAGAGACGATAGTCCGGAGAGAGCGTGAACAGACGGTCGCGAACGGAATTGAGATGCGTCCTGTACAGTTCCTTGGGATTGGACCGACCGATGGACCCGGCGAAGAGCGTATCGCCGACGAAACAGACCGGCTGCTTCTCATGATCCAGGCGATAACAGACGCCCCCCGGAGTATGCCCTGGGGTTGTCAGACATCGGACCGTCCGGCTACCGACGCGAATCACCATTCCATCGACCGGCGTCACGAGCAAGTCTGCCCGTGGTCGCCAACTCAACAACTCTTCGTCTTCAGGACCAAGGTACACCGGGACTTCGCAATGGCCCAGGATCTGCTCGATTCCATCCGCGTG
>BQXA01000005.1:0-194144 GCA_036984345.1 Nitrospira sp.
CTGATTGTACGACTGTCAAAACCGAGAAAGCATGATGATTGCATTCGTACGAAGTCGCTGGTGGGGGTTTGGGTGATTTTGGACCGGCCTCCGAATGACCCATTCCTTCGTAAGAAGGAGCCCCTCACCAGCTCTTTTCGTTTCCTGAGTGCGTGAGCGAAAGAGGCCGGGGTCACACGGGAGGCCGGTTACGCCAAGCAGACGTAGGCATTATGCTGTTCCCGCGCGGGGCGTATCCTCTTCGGCGGGGCCAAGATAGTTGTTAGCCGTGAGACGAACAGGTGGCCGCATAATGTTTCAGGAAATTGGTGCGGAGAGTCCATAGAAAAGTACCGTCATTGTGTCGGCATTTGTTCGTATCGCGCACACCGTACAACCGTCCAGCCTCTGAAGCTGGACCTAAGTGAGGGAGGCAGGTTATGAGGACTTTTCTTCTTAAACGGATGAGGCGGAGGCTCAGTAGCGCCTCGCTGATACTCCAGGCCGTTATATTGACTGGCGGTCTGGTGATCACGCCTGCGGTCTTTGCGGCGGAAGCCGGTGATGGCCAGCATGGGGCTCATGCGACACAGGTGGCCATGCCGGGCTGGACCCAACAGTTGAAGGGCCAGACGGTCGTGGAGAATGCCATGGAGGGGCACGCCGACAACGCACAAAAGATGGAGATGCAGCACCATCGGCTGATGGAGAAGTTGGGGCAGCAGGCGCAAAAAGATGCACAGGCACAGCAGACATCCGGCATGTTCAACAACATGTCGATGATGCACCAGTACATGGGGCAGGATGGAAGCAGCTTCCTGCTCATGACGGATTCTGGTAAAGGCGAACCGGTCATGAGTTCAGGGGGGCGGTGCCCTGCCGGTGTGCCGACGAAACAGTTCGATGTATCGATGATCAACGTCGAGATTACGCTGAATCGTTGGCTCGATTTCTATCCGGGGTACATGTATGTGCTGACGGAAGATGTTGCGAAAGCTCGCGCAGAAGAAACCCAGAACAAGGAAGCCCGTGAAAAAGATGGATTCGATCCTGGGGCGGTGACCACCGGCCTTCAGGGCGATGTGATCCAACCATTGGTCCTCCGGGCGAATCAGGGTGATTGCATCAAGATGACCTTGCGCAATCAGATGGAGGGCGAAGACGGCAGTCTCTTCATTCAGGCCTCCAGCATGATCGTGAGTGCGACCGGGAAGCCGGCGACGACGACCAACCCAGATTCCATTGTCGCACCGGGCAAAGCTCAAGAATTTGAATGGTACATCCATCCGCACATGCAGGAAGGTGTGCGGCAATTCCACTCCTACAGCCATGACCGCGAGCTGACGGTCTTGGGCCTTTTCGGTGCGTTCATTGTGGAACCAAAGGGTTCCAAGTATCTTGATTCGATCGGGAGCGGGGGCCCTGCGCCGGAGGTGAAGAGTGGGTGGCAGGTTAATATTGATAACGGCTCAGGACCGGATTTCCGAGAGTTCGTGCTCTTCTACCATGAAATCGGTGACGAGGCGTTCCGCCCATTGAATAAGAAGGGCGATTTCCTTCCTCAACGGGATCCTCTGACCGACGCCTACCGTCCGGGTGGGCGCGCGATCAACTACCGGAGCGAACCTTTCGGCATCGATCAAATGCATCTTCAGCACGAGTACTTCGGGTTCGAGGATGAATCACTTGCCTACAGTTCCTATACGTTCGGCGATACGCCGACCACGATTGCCCGTGGCTACTTGGGTGATCCGGTCAAGTGGCGGTTGGTTCACGGCGGGTCGGAAGTGTTCCACTCGCACCATCCGCATAGCGGGTCCATCCGCTGGCAGCGCAGCCCTGGTACCGAACCGAACAACCTTTGGGCGATGGGTTCGGATGGTCCGGTGAAGTATCCGATCGTTCGGACCAAGTCTGATCGCGTGGACGTGGAAGTCATCGGCCCGTCTGAATCGTTGGACCTCGAGCCGGAGTGTGGCGGTGGTGGATGCCAACACTTGGCCGGTGAGTTTCTTTATCACTGCCACGTGGCGCATCACTATGTTGCCGGCATGTGGGGGTATGGGCGGTTTTACAACACGCTTCAGGTCGGAGATGCCCATACGGATAGCATGCCTGACCTTCGGGAATTGCCCGATCGTGAAGGCCGAATGAAGCT
Source organism: Nitrospira sp. (assembly GCA_036984345.1). Classification (GTDB taxonomy): domain Bacteria; phylum Nitrospirota; class Nitrospiria; order Nitrospirales; family Nitrospiraceae; genus Nitrospira_D. The sequence goes on from BQXA01000005.1 coordinate 2,138, forward strand.
CGGTGTGTCGTCCGACAAGCTGATCGGGACGACGGTTGATTGGTTCGGCAAGACCTTCAAGATTGTCGACAAGAAGCAAAAGACCAACTGGAAATCCGATCCGGTGGTTGTGAATATCAAGGACTGGGTCGAGATGTTTGTGCCGGCACAAGGGAAGCCAGGCCATGCGGACGATGAGAAGGGCCAAATCATGGCCTATGATGCGACCGTGTGGGATTGGAAGTGGAACGGTAACGTCGCTGTCGGCGAGCGGGAAAGCACCGCACAAAATCCCAAATACAAATGGGCGGCTAAGTGGGATGACAGCACCAGACCCGCCATTCTGTTCGATCCGACGACGGGTAAGATGGCGTGGCCGTTGTTCAAGCCACACTTTGGGAAGCGGGTGCCCTTCTCCGCCAATCACAGCGGAGCACCATGGCTTGAACCGATCCACCAGGATGAGAATGGAGAACGGACCTCTGAGCCGGCGAAGCCGGGAGAGCAGGGTCGATGGAGTCTCTGCCCGGATAATGCCAATCAGAAGTTCTACAACATTCACTTCGTACGCATGCCGATCACTCTCTCCAAGAAACAGGGAAACGAGCCACCGATCGTCGACAAAGACGGCTTGATCTACCTGTTGCATGAAGAAGAACGGCTGACGCGGGCGAATGATGACCTGAAACTTCCGGCCGTCATTCGCGCCAACGTGTACGACTGTGTCGATTTGGTTCTGACCAGCGAGTGGGACGACGACGATTACACAAATTTCCAGTCGTCCAAGATCAATATCCACCCGCACTTCTTTCAATTCGATACCGGAAACTCAGATGGTGTGATTTCCGGGTTCGAATATGAAATGTCGGTGCGGCCGTTCACCATGTGGGGCAAGAAGACCAAGCACGGACTTCCTGCGCCGATGGTAGCGAAGCTTGTGGGTGGAGCAAAGGCCGGTGCAAAGTCGGTCAAGATTCAGATGGCTCCCGGTGCGAGCAAGTTCCATGTGAATACCGAAGTCATGGTGGGCATGGACTGTTTGCAGAAAGGGAACGATCCGACGGCCTCGCTTCCGCGGGATAAGAGCTGTTCGGAAGTCGCCCGTATCAAGGAGATCAAGGGCGATCAACTCACGTTCTTCAAGCCTTTAAAACATACCCACCCGGCCAATGATCTGGTCTCACCGGAATTTGTCCGGTACCGGTGGTGGGTGGACGTCGACATGGGGACCGTCTTCTGGCATGACCATGCGTTCGGTGCGACGACTTGGCCTCACGGCGGGTTCGGCGTGACGATCGTGGAGCCCTTTGGGTCGACCTATCATGATCCAAAGAACGGCAAGCTGGTCTATAGCGGCCCGATTGCGGATATTCATAGCAATGAGCCGATCGGTGCCGGGGTCAGTGGGAGTTTCCGTGAATTGATGGTCTCCATCCATGATACGGTGCCCCATACCGTCAACGTGATTGAAGCCGGAAATCCCCCTGGACAGCCGGTCGAAGTTGCGTTGGAGGCAGGAAAGACCGTGTCGTTCCAAATGCCGGAGAAAATACTAAAGTCACCGAACCCCTACATCAACGGGGGAACGCATACGACCGGTAGCGGGTTTAACTTCCGTGCCGAACCGTTTGCGCAACGGCTGGCGAACAATCCGGATACGTCGAAGTTGTTCAGCAGTGCGATCCATGGGGACCCGGACACGCCTCTCTTACGGGCGTACACGGGAGACACCATGGTGTTTCGTCTGCTGCACCAGCTGATGAACGAGTCGCATGTGTGGACGATCGCCGGGCATACCTTCCTCACGGAGCGGTACGCGGCTGATGCCAACCGGAAGAACTCGATCCACGTCGGAATTGCCGAGCGATACGACCTTGTGACCAAAGCCGGCGGATTCCAAGGCATGCCTGGAGACTACATCCACTTTAATGGACGGACGTCACATTTCGCCGAGGGTGGATGGGGAATCGTACGTGTGCTCGATAAGGAAGTGTCCGATCTTAAGCCCTTGCCGAAGGGCACCAATCCGAAGGGTATTCCGACCACACCGGGTTCTGTATGCCCGGCGGATGCCCCGATGAAGAACTTCAACGTCGTGGCAGTCGATCGGCCGATGAAGCTCAATCCAAAGGCACCGGACGCGATCGAAGTGGACTTCGAGCGAAAGATCGAAATGACCATGCCGGAAGGCAAGATCTTCGCGCTCGAAGAGGAAGCGACGAAGGTTGCCTCAGGATCCACGCCGCATCCATTGACGTTGCGCGTGAATCTCGGCGACTGCGTCAAAGTGAATCTCAAGAACAAGATGAAGGCGAGCCGGGCCTCGTTCTTCGCACCGGGCTTGGCCTTTGGTCCGAAGGACAGCCAAGGGCTGAACGTCGGCAAGAACGGCGGTGATCAGACCGTCGCTCCTGGCGAAGCCCGCACCTACACCTACTATGCGCATCCCGACAATAAGGAGACGACGTCGTTGGTGTGGGACGGTGGAAACATCGTGGTCAATCCGCGCAATGGATTGTACGGTGCCATCATCGTCGGTCCGCGTGGATCTCAATATCGCGATCCGGTGAGCGGTGCGGACCTCTCCCAGAAGAATAGCTGGAGAGCGGACGTCATCGTCGATGCGAGCCTGCCGGAGAATGTGGGCAAGCGGAACTACCGTGATGTGGCTCTCTTCTTCCAGGATGAGGACAACATCATCGGAACCGCTTTCATGCCGTATGTGCAGAATGTGGCGGGGTTAACATCAGTAAACTACCGCGCTGAGCCATACCTGTTCCGCGAAGAGCAGGGTTGCTCATTGGGCAAGATTTTCCAGCCCTGCGTGGTAGATAAACCTGAAGATCCGGTCACACCACTGATCGAAGCTCATGCCGGTGATCCGGTCAGAATTCATCTGATCGGAGCCAACAGCGAGCAAAACGGGATGTTCGGGGTCGAGGGTCATGAATGGCCGATCGAACCGTATATGCCCGGAGCCGACATGATCAGCGTGGTCGAGTACGCAGGTTCTGAAACACACGATGTCTTCCTGCGAGGCGGTGCAGGTGGACCCTATCGCCAGGTTGGGGACTTTGTGTGGTCCAACCAGCGGCTGCCGTACACGCAGTCAGGGCAGTGGGGGTATCTGCGGGTCTTGCCGGTGGGTGATGGCAGAATCCAACCGTTGGGCAGTGCTTCAGCCGGCAGCAAGCGAGTTGAAGAAGAACCAGCGGTACAAGCCGTTCCGACCGCGATGAAGTAAGCGGACGGGAAGGGGTTGAAATCCAGGTGGGGGAGTCGTGTCATTCACACGACTCCCCCACTTGTGTTTTTGGTCGTTACGCCTCTATCGTGTATACCGTGAATACTCGATGGAGCAGGTTCAGGAAGGAGGCGATAATGAACGTTACACGGATCACGCGATTGATGACTGGCTTGGCCGTCATGTTGCTGAGCGGTCAGGCAGTGGCCTATGAGGAAATCACGGTTTCTGAAGGTGGAACCATCACGGGTACCGTGAGTTTGCAAGGCCAAGTGCCGAAACCGAAAGGCTACAACTTGACCACGTTGCCGGATGCATTCTATTGCGGACGTATTTCAGACGGACAGGGCTGGCGCATCTTGCAGCCGTTCAACGTCGGGCCGAAGGGGGAATTTCGGGAGGTCGTGGTCTATCTCGAAGGGGTCGAAAAGGGAAAGCGGTTCGAAGAGGGAGGCGTTCCGCAGATTGAAGCAAAGGATTGCCTGTTCCTCCCCTTTACGACGGTGGTGAGGGACGACCAATCGGTGACGGTCGTCAACATGGACCCGGTCATGCACGATATTCAAGCCTATGAAACGTCCCATCTGGGTGCACGAGTGCTGTTCAATGTTCCGCTGCCGATGAACCCTCAACATCCTCGCAACTTCAAAGATCGCAGCGATGCCGCGATGTACCACAAGCATATGGCTGGGGCACCGATGAAGCAATTGGTGAATCTCAGCAAGGACCGTCGGATCTTTGTCATGCAGTGCGGCTTCCATGCGTATATGGAGAGTTGGGGTGTGGCGGTGAAAAATCCCTACTTTGCCAAGGCAGACGAGGAGGGTCGGTTTAGCATCACGGATGTGCCGCCAGGCACCTATAAGTTGGTGGTCTGGCATCCTTATGTGAGGACCACCAATGAGCAGACGGTGGTTGTCGGGAAGAACGAGACCGTGGAAGCGAATATCATGATTCAGGCTCCGACGGGGCGGCTCTATGCCAACGAGGTGTTGGAACACGACTATATTCGTTACAACGTAACCGAGGAGGCGCAAAAAGAGATCGAACCGATGCTTGAAAAGCAACAACGGTGAGAGGATAACGCAGCCGATGCGAGGGTCCATACGAAAGGGATGAACCATATCGATGTGTGTGCGGAGCTCATTGGGGCAGCGTACTGCAGCTGCCTTTGCCATGGCGTTGTGGGGAATGATGTTGCTCATTCCCGCACCGGCAACGGCCGACCATGAGAGCTCAAAGCAACCCCCGCTCTGGACGCCGCTGGATGATCCCGAACGGTTCGCGACGATGGACATCCCGGATGGAATGGTACTCGTGGCTGCCGGAGAATTCATCATGGGGAGCGATCCCCATAAGGATCGTGCCGCTGGTCCGCAAGAGTTCCCACAACATCGGATCCACCTCGACGCGTTTTGGATAGATCGGTATGAGGTCTCAAACGTCGACTACCTGAGGTTCGTGCTTGGGACGGGAGCGGAGTGGCCGATGTTTTGGCGGGAGAGTCCATTTCCGGAAAAGAATGCGCTCCACCCTGTGATCAATGTCAGCTGGCTTGAGGCGGATGCCTACTGTCGATGGGCCGGGAAGCGATTGCCGACTGAAGCCGAATGGGAGAAGGCGGCTCGCGGGGTGGATGGACGGATCTTTCCCTGGGGGAATGAGCCGGCCGGGTGGATGAAGAGCAATATCGCCCATCCCGGATCGAAGCGCGGATTCAAGTATCCGCCGCTGGCCAATATCAATCGCTATGACAAGGGGGCAAGCCCCTATGGGGTCTATCAAATGGCAGGCAATGTTAGTGAATGGGTGTCGGATTGGTTCGACCCCGAGTACTACCGCCATACTCAAGACAGGAATCCGCAAGGGCCTATAACCGGAGAACTGAAAGTCTTTCGTGGCGGCTCTTGGAATGAGGATCCGGAAGTGGCTCGGTCAGCCGGTCGTAATGCCGGTCTTCCCGATCGGAAGAGCTACCTAACCGGGTTCCGGTGCGCCAAGTCCGGAGATGGAACAGAAGAGGAGGACCGATTGAATGGGAAGGTGTCGGCCAATGAGTGAGAGATCCTGATGGATCATGAGGCTGAAGCCTGGAACCCAAAGGCAGTTCGTAGAGCTTGATGAGAACTACTATTATGAGATGAACTCAATCCATGGCGTCGATCCGATGAAGGGAAGAAGTCGCAAGTTTCTGTGAGGAAAACATCGGAGAGGGGTCAACGGTCGGAGAAACGGTGTCCACAGCCAAATAGTAACTGATGAGTACAACAGGTTACAGGACTAGGTAAGCAAGACATCACGGTTTTCCCTACACGATTGATGATGCAACATGTACGTCACGCTTGTGATTCTCCACATACTCGCTGCCATGACCTGGATAGGAGGGATGATTTTCCTCTCCTTGGTCCTGGCCCCCTTGGTGAGGGGGCGGAAAGCGGTACCGGAATTCATGGCGCTGTTTCGGTCTGCGGCCCTGCGATTTCGCCCTACTGTCTGGGTTGCCATTGCCGTATTGCTTACAACAGGTCCCCTCTTATTGTCACAACGAGGGGTCCAGCTGACTAGCCCGGCCTCATGGTCAGGGATCGTGACGGCAAAATTGACGCTGGTCGGCCTGCTGGTCGTGCTGACGCTGCTCCATGATCTTGTCTTCGGCCCCCAGGTCAGCCGAGTCAGTGCTATACCGGAATCCAAGCGAACAGCCGGAGAGCAGGTCGTCTTCAAGAGCGCACGTGTGTTGCCGAGACTCTCATTGCTCATCGCGCTCGCAGTGGTCATTGTAGCGGCGATGCTGGCACGGTCTTAAAACTATGCATCTGTTGCCTTTTGCGACAGCGATGGTGCCTACCCTGTTGCGAGGCTCCCCTTCAGACAGTCACGCCGTACGCTTCCCATCCTTACCCTCCCTTGTATCTTCTTGAAATCTTTCAGGCTCTCAACTGAACGGACTAGGTTCTCTCCTTGCAATTGCCTGCCAGCATTGGAGGGAAGGGTTCGTTGTGCCTAGAACGATTTTCAAAAGGAGTCAGATGAACAGTCGCCTATGCTTTGTCGTGTTCTGTTTATGGGTCATCACAGTGGCCTTCGGGGGATGGCTCTTTGTGAAGGGGTGGACGACGGAGGGAAGTGACGGGCGGACTGAAATCCACTTGGCGCCGGTTGAGCGGGATCAGATCCTCGGGGAGATGCGGCAACTTTTGAAAGCGGTAGACGGCATCATCAGGGGATTGGGAGAACCGAAACCTGATCTGAAAGCAATAGAAGCAGCAGCCCGAGGGGCTGGGATGAACATGGCCGCAGACGTGGAGCCGGCGATGATGGCCAAGCTGCCGCTCCCCTTTAAACAGCTGGGCATGTCGATCCACAAGGATATGGATGCGCTGGCTAATGCGATTGGACAGCATGAGACACCGCAACAACTCTTACAACGATTGTCGAGCATGACGGCCCGTTGTACGGCTTGTCACGACATGTACAGATTGAGTGCGAACTAAAGGCGACCGGTATTCAGGAGTCGACCATCAGTCATGGAGAGGAGATGGGAAGAGAGACGAATCCATTTCCGATGTCGAGACTCCCACAGAACTGAGATCACCTGTCATGGCCGGATGGCACGAAACCCTAGCGGCGGGAAATCCGCCACAACCGAGAGCAATGTTGCTCCGGTAAAGTCATCACGGAGGTGTTTATGAAATCCAGAATTATCACGCGTGCGGCTCTGACTGCAGCCATGCTGTTGTTGCCGGGTTTTGTAGTTGTCGGGTCGGCACAAGATCGCGACCGTGACCGCGATCAACTCAAGACACAGCAACAACTCAACGATCAGGACAGGCTGCAGACGAAAGATCAGCTCAGAGAAAAGGATCAGCTCAAGGAGCAGGAAAGAACACGGGAACGCGAACGGACCCGAGAGCAGACTCGCACGGAGCGTCCTGAAAAACCTCAGCACGAGAGAGCAGAACGGCCTGAGCGCGGTGGAGCAGCCCGTGGCCGGTGATAATGCGAATTCAGTGCGTTGTCAGTTGAGTGCTGAGTTGTTGGCTCGACTCAGCACTCGGCATGGGAGGTGAGCGATGTCACGGATCGTCATCATAGGTGCATCGATCGGCGGCCTGCCTGCCGCCTATGAAGCCAGGGCGCTGTTGGACAAGAAACATACAGTAACTGTCGTTTCAAACGTGAGCTCGTTCCACTTCGTACCCTCGAATCCATGGGTCGCGGTCGGCTGGCGTACGCGTAAGGACATTAGTTTTGAGTTAGGCGCTGTCTTGGCAAAGAAAGGGATTGAATTCGTACACGCCACGGCGGATCGAATCGAACCGGAACAGAACCGTGTCGTCACGGCGAAAGGAGAAGTGCCGTACGACTATCTCATTATTGCTACGGGGCCGAAGCTCAATTTTTCCGTTGTGCCAGGTCTCGGTCCGAGCGGGTATACGCAGTCGGTCTGCAACGTGGATCACGCTGAACAGGCCTGGGGCGCCTACCAGAGTTTCTTGAAGGACCCAGGCCCGATTGTGATCGGTGCGGCACAGGGTGCCTCCTGTTTCGGCCCGGCTTATGAAATGGCGTTCATTCTGGACACCGACTTGCGGAAGAAGAAACTCCGAAAAAAGGTACCGATCTATTTTGTGACACCGGAACCATACATCGGCCACATGGGGCTTGCCGGAGTCGGAAAATCGCGGCGGTTGATGGAAGACGAGTTTGCCGAGCATTCGATCAAACCGCTTCACAATGCGTCGATCAAGGAGGTTCAGCCTGGGAAGATGCTGTTGGAGGACGGCGAGGAGGTTCCCTTCCGTTACTCGATGATGATCCCACCATTCACGGGAGTCGACGCGGTGGCAGGAACCGCCGGTCTGTGCAATCCAAAAGGTTTCGTCAACATCGATGCATATCAGGCGAATCCACGGTATAAGAACATCTATGCGGTCGGCGTGTGTGTTGCGATCCCACCGGTCGAACAGACGCCGGTGCCGACCGGCGCCCCCAAAACCGGGTACATGATCGAATCAATGGTGTCGGCAGCCGTTCACAATATTAAAGCCGATATCGAGAACAATCCAAAGAAGGAGACTGCCACCTGGAACGCCATCTGTCTCGCGGACATGGGAGATACGGGAATGGCCTTCGTAGCGCTGCCACAAATGGCTCCACGCAACGTCACGTGGGCCAGGAAGGGCAAATGGGTGCACCTTGCAAAAATCGCCCTTGAAAAGTATTTTCTGATGAAAATGAAAAAGGGCGTGAGTGAGCCGTTCTTCGAAAAGGCGATTCTTCACGGCATGGGGATCACCAAGCGTGAGAAAGCGCTCTAGGGAACATTCAGACCTATGACCTCAACTCGACCGCTCCGTCTCGTCATTGTCGGCGGAGTCGCAGGCGGAGCCAGCGCCGCAGCCAGAGCGCGGCGACTTGATGAGTCAGCTCATATCGTATTATTCGAGCGTGGCTCCCATGCCAGCTTCGCCAACTGCGGATTGCCGTACTACATGGGCGGCGAAATTGCAGATCGCAATGACCTCCTGGTGGCCGATCCGGAGACTCTCAAGGGATCACTCGCGCTCGACGTTCGGACAAAAACGGAGGTGGTTGCGATTGATCGGGTGGCGAAAGAGGTCGACGTGCACGAGCTTACGACGGATAGAAGGTATCGTGAGCCGTTTGACTTCTTGATCCTTTCAACCGGGGCTGCTCCGCTTCGGCCTGCCAACCTGCTGGCCAAGGTCGGGTTGAAACATCCGCGTGTCGTGAGCCTCCGTAACCTGGAAGATGTGGACCAGCTCAAGGGGATTGTGGACAGTGGCGTTCAGAAAGCAATCGTCCTAGGAGGAGGGTTTATCGGAGTCGAAGTCGCCGAGCAACTCGTCCATCGAGGCGTAGCCACGACCTTGGTCGAGAAGAATCCGCAAGTGTTACCCCCATTCGATGCAGAAATGGTCGTGCCGCTCGAGCAGGCGTTGGTCGAGCGGGGTGTTGCTCTGCATCTCAGCGACGCCGTGGTTGATCTTGAACCTGACGGCCACGGTGTACGAGCGATCCTGACCGACGGGCGTGTCCTGGAAGGCGATGTGGTCGTTCTGGCCATCGGGGTGCAGCCGGAAAATCTATTAGCTCAGGCTGCTGGTCTCAAAACCAACGATCGCGGTGCGGTGAAGGTCAACGAGTATCTGCAGACTAATGACCCACACATTTATGCGGTCGGCGATGTCATCGAGGTGCCGGATCCGATACTGGGAGGATTGACCCACATTCCACTGGCCGGTCCTGCAAATCGCCAGGGTCGGTTAGCTGCAGATCACATCATAGCCAGGGTACAGGGAAAGGTCGACTCTGTCCCGCCATATCGCGGGAGTCAGGGAAGCGCGATCGTGCGAGTCTTTGACTTGACCGCCTCCATCACTGGGAAGTCCGAGAAGGCGCTTCAGCGGGCCGGCAAGGAGCGGCATCGCGACTATGAGGTGATCTATGTGCATCCCTATCACCATGCCCATTATTACCCTGGAGCGAAGCGGCTCACGATCAAGCTGATTTTTGAAGCGTCTTCAGGGCGAATCCTTGGCGCCCAAGCTGTGGGTGAAGAGGCGGTCGATAAGCGGATCGACGTGCTGGCCATGGGGATTCAAATGGGCGCGACGGTCTTCGATTTAGAGGAGGCCGAACTGTGCTATTCCCCACAATACGGCAGTGCGAAGGATGCCATAAACCTCGCGGGATTCCAGGGGGCTAATGTAGTGCGCGGCGGAACAATACCGATCACGCCTGTCGAGTTGCGGGCTACATTGGAGACGGCCACCCCACCGATGGTGGTCGACGTGCGCAGTCCCGCTGAGTTCGACGAAGACCATATTCCTGGTTCGATCAACATCCCGTTACCGGAATTGCGCACGAGGATGGGCGAACTGCCGACGGATCGGCTGGTCGTTACCTACTGCGCGGTCGGTCAGCGTGGATATTTTGCCGAGCGAGTACTCCGGCAGGGAGGCGTGACAGCTGTTCGTAACCTGACCGGAGGGTTTGTCAGCTGGCAGAGGCTTGCTTCTGGGTCTGTGTGAATCCTTTGCATTGGGTCAGTCTCTCATGAGCAAGAAGCAAAGGAGGGAACAACCATGAAACTCAATGAACAACTCCGATTAATCGCCGGTGTATTCGTGCTTGTCGCTGTCGGCTTAGGTGCAACAGTCCATCCGTACTGGAATTATTTCGCCGCCTTTGTGGCGGTGAACCTGATCCAATCGGCCTTTACAGGTTGGTGCCCCATGATGGCGTTGTTGCGCAAGCTCGGGGTACAAGAATAGCAGGATGGTGAAAACGTCTTCCCGCTCCGTTCTCACATCGCTCAGAGGCTCAACCGTGAGGAGGAATCATACGGGTGGGGCTTATCCGTTCACTACGATCAATTCGATGGGTGAACGGGTCACACGGAGTGCGGTATGTACCTCCTCGCCTCTTTGCTCGCTGCGGCCTTGCGGGAAAGACGTTTTGACCATCCTGCCGTCAACCTAGCGTGATATTCGATGATCGGGAACCAACTATGACCATACCTCTCAATCTCGAAGGTGCGTTTGACAGCGAGGAGACCCTACGGGGCATGATTGTGAGTCGAAAGGTCTGCTTTGATCACAATCCCTTTTATGTGAGAGATGGGTCAGGGCGGATCATTCAAATCGGGTTTCAGCTGAATCTCTACTCAGCCTTTCAGGATCCCCGGCATCTGCCGTCAGGGGAAGACCCGGAGCTGCGCGAGTTAATCGGGGAGCTGCGCCGCCTCTGTCGTGTGTTCTTTCAATCGTTGGACCTGCTGAAGCCCTGCGAACATCCCGAACCGCCGATGCATCGGATCATGTATTCTCCGGAACGGCGGAATCGTGCCGAGGTGTGCCTTCAGATCCCTATTTTCGATCGCGGACAGTACGGTGCGACTCCGGATCGCAAGCTTGAGGAGCTGCTGGCAACGGCCGAATGTCTCCTTCGCCAATTGGGGGCCAGGCGTGGGGTATGGGACGATCACAAGGGGGCTCCTGCACGACCGGAGGATCACTGTGAGGACCATGCTCGTGCGGCCACTGGTGGACAGTGAGCCAAGATGAAAGTACGTCACCGATGACGGGCAGATCCGTGATACGGCTATTCGTTGCTATAGTGCTCCTGGCCGGTTGTGGGCCCAAGGAGGAACCGCCGACAGCGATGGTGTCGGCCGCTCCAGAAAAAACCATTCAGGCCTCAGTGGTCGAGGTGAAGTCGACCACGGTGCCGATCCGTGTTGAAGTGACCGGTCAGGTCGCCGCGATTTTTCAGGCCACCCTTTCCAGCCGCATCCAAGGTACGATCGACAAGCTCCTCGTCAGGGAAGGCACGAAGGTTTCCAAGGGTCAGGTGCTGATTCGGCTGGATAGTCGTGACTTTCAGGCAGATTTGGCCCGTGCCAATGCCGACGTCGAAAATACGAAAGCCCACCTCGATCGTATGGACCAGTTGTATACCCAAGATGCGGTGTCAAAACAGGAAATGGAGAATGCGACCAGGGCCTACCGAGTGGCGGAAGCCAGCCGTAAGGCAGTAGAGGCCCAGCTCAGCTATACGGTGGTGAGAGCGCCGTTCGACGGCGTCATCACCGACAAGAACGTGGAAGCAGGAGAATTGGCCTCACCGGGCCAGCCGTTACTTAAAATGGAAGATCCTCGGCGCCTCCGGTTGGAGGCCACTGTGGCGGAAGGTGATCTGAAGTCTGTTTCGAATGAGGACAAGATTCCTGTGATCATTGATGCGTTAGAAGGAGATGTCTTGACCGGCACGGTCAGCCAGATACTTCCTGCGGGTGATCCGTGGACCCACACCTTCATGGTCAAAGTTGATCTACCCGACACTCGAGGGCTGAAGACCGGCATGTTCGGTCGGTTCCAGCTCGACAAGGGGACTACGTCAACGATGCTCGTTCCATCGGCAACCGTCGTCGAACGAGGCGAACTGACCAGTCTTTATGCGGTAGGAACGGATCAAGTCGCGAGGCTCCGGTGGGTCAAACTCGGCCGGCGTTTTGAGAACCAGGTGGAAATCCTTTCAGGTCTCAACGAGGGCGAACGAGTCTTGAGTGTCGGCAGCCAGGGAGTTGACGGAGCGGCTGTCCAGATCACCCAAACGGTGGCCACGCCCAAGCCATAGACCTGCGTGGGTCGTTCTAGGTTGGCCGGGAACCAGCGAAATACTCAGGGAAGACCATCTTCGTGTCTGATGAATGAGGCATGACGAACTATCGCCCAGGACTTAGTGGCCGCATCGCTGCCCTCTTCATCGACAGTAAGCTCACGCCACTCATCATGGTCGGTGTGTTGGTGTTAGGCCTGTTTGCGGTGATCGGCACTCCTCGTGAGGAAGAGCCGCAGATCGTAGTCCCGATGGCCGATGTCTGGCTGCCATTTCCTGGTGCTTCGGCTAAAGTCGTCGAAGAGCAACTCACCAAGCCGTTTGAGCGGAAACTCTCCGAGATCAAAGGTGTCGAATATGTCTATTCGATTTCACGCCCCGGCGGTGCGCTGATCATCGTCCGTTTCTACGTCGGCCAGCCGATGGAGCAGAGCCTGGTTGATCTCTACGACAAACTCATGTCGAACCAAGATCTGTTACCGCCGGGTGCCGAACCCTTTCTGGTCAAGCCAAAGGATGTGAACGACGTTCCGATCGTCACCTTCACCCTTTCCAGTGAGCGGTATGGAGACGTTGAGCTCCATAGCCTCGCGGAACAGGTCCTAGAGGAAGTTAAGAAGGTCCCCGGCACGTCGGCTGGGTTTATCGTCGGCGGACGGGCGCGGGAACTCGGGATTCAAATCGATCCGACTCGCCTGAAGGCGTATCGACTCACTCCCTTGCAGGTTGCGAACGTAGTCCGTGGGGAGCATCGCGCCTTATCGACGGGTCGCTTTGACAGCCGCAATCAAAGTGTCCTCGTGGAGACCGGCCGCTTCATCCGGTCGCGGGACGATCTGGAAAGCTTGGTCGTGGGTGTCAACGAGCGACGGCCGGTCTATCTTCGACAAGTGGCGGAGGTGACCGACGGGCCGGCGGAAGCGACGAGCTATGTCTGGTTCGGAATTGGTGAGGCGTCAGGAGTAAGGGGTGAGGCGAAAAAACATGGCAATACCCCTGACCCTTTACCCCTCACCACTCACGAATCACCTGCCGTGACGGTGGCGATTGCGAAGCAGGTTGGTGTGAACGCCGTGACCGTCGCTGCCGACGTGATCCGCAAAGTAGATGAAATGAAAGGCCTTGTTATTCCATCGGACGTGCGCGTGACCGTGACGCGCGACTACGGCGAGACGGCCCAAGAGAAGGCCAATGAATTGCTGTGGCATCTGCTCATCGCCGTCATAGCGGTGGTCCTCTTCCTCGGCGTCGCATTGGGGCTCCGGCCGGCCCTCGTCGTGTCGATTGCGATTCCCCTGACGCTTGCACTCACGTTATTCACCTCGATGATGATTGGATATACGATCAACCGCGTCACGCTGTTTGCCCTGATCTTTTCGATCGGTATTCTCGTGGATGACGCGATTGTCGTCGTCGAAAACACCTACCGGCATCTGAAATTGCGCCATGCGTCGCATCACGAAGCCTCCATTATGGCGGTGGATGAAGTCGGGAATCCTACCATCCTGGCGACATTCACCGTCATCGCCGCACTTCTGCCGATGGCCTTCGTCTCCGGATTGATGGGCCCATACATGAGACCGATTCCCGTCAACGCCTCCATCGCCATGTTTTTTTCGCTCCTTGTCGCGTTCGTCGTGATTCCCTGGTTCTGCCAGACCTGTTATCGCCCAGGAGCCGTTGTGGCCGGCGTCGACCACGAGGGGGATGAACGAGGACTCACCGCTCGCACCTATCGGAGTATCGTGTCTCCATTACTAGCCCATCCCATCCTGGCGTATGCGTTTCTCGGTGTGGTCGGCCTGTTGCTCGTGGGATCCACCCTGTTGTTCTACACACGTCATGTCGTAGTCAAAATGCTTCCGTTCGATAATAAGAGTGAAATCCAGCTAGTGGTGGATATGCCGGAAGGGACGACGCTCGAAGAAACCGCACGTGTGACGCAGGCATTGACCCGTTATGTCAGGACTATTCCCGAGGTTCGGGACTACCAGGCGTATGTCGGCACGGCGTCGCCCTTTAACTTCAGCGGGTTGGTGCGCCACTATTATTTGCGGGAACTCCCTCATGAGGCAGATATCCAGATCAATCTCGTCGCGAAACACGAGCGGGACGTTCAAAGTCACGAAATTGCACAGCGGATTCGGCCATCTGTGCACGAGATCGCTCGGGAGTTTGGTGCGAACGTCAAGATCGTCGAAGTGCCTCCCGGCCCTCCTGTGCAGTCGGTGCTGGTGGCGGAGGTGTACGGTCCGGATTACCACAGGCAGCTCGCAGTGGCCCGTGAGGTGCGGACCCTGTTCGAAACCACGTCCGGAGTGGTGGATGTGGATGACTACATTGAAGAGGAGCAGGCGAAATATGTCTTCACGGTAGATCGGGCAAAGGCTGCCCTCGCCGGGATTCCCAGCCAGGACATTGTCCATACCCTCCGCATGGCACTCCAGGGAGCGAAAGTGGGGCTGGTCCATATCCCTCAGGAGAAGAGCCCTGTTCAAATCGTGTTGCGCCTCCCGCTTGCCGAGCGGACCGGCTTGGAACACCTTGGGGAGATCGGGATGCGCACGAACACCGGCGGCATCGTCCAACTATCTGAACTGCTTACCGTAGAGCAGACGGTCCAAGACAAGGCGATCTACCACAAAAATCAGAAACCGGTGGTCTATGTGCTTGCGGATGTCGGTGGTCCCGGAGCGGAACAAGCTGAGAGTCCGGTCTATGGCGTGCTCGGGGTCGGAAAAAAGTTAGAAGAGTTTCGTCCGGCCGAAGGGTATCAGATCGAGCAATACTACGCCTCGCAGCCTTGGTCGGAAGAGAAGCTTGCCATGAAATGGGACGGCGAGTGGCACATCACCTATGAAACGTTCCGTGACATGGGGATGGCCTTTGCCGTGGCGATGTTGTTGATCTATCTGTTGATCGTCGGACAGTTCCAATCCTTCATCACCCCGTTAATCATCATGGCCCCGATCCCACTGACGCTGATCGGGATCCTACCAGGACACTGGCTGACCGGATCGTACTTTACTGCCACCTCGATGATCGGGTTCATCGCGCTGGCGGGGATCATCGTGAGGAATTCAATCCTCCTCGTCGATTTCATTCAACTTCAAGAACGAGCAGGGGTCTCCTTGTCGGAAGCCGTGATCAAGGCCGGTGCCATCAGGACGCGCCCCATCCTACTGACTGCCGCCGCCCTGATGGTGGGTGCCTTTGTCATCATTCTCGACCCGATCTTCCAAGGGTTGGCTGTCTCATTACTGTTCGGGGTCGGGGCGTCCACCCTACTGACACTCGTCGTCATTCCCGTGCTCTACTATCATATGATCGGGAGGTCAGCGGGTCCGAATCCTGCCGATGGTTGCGAGGCCATAGAAAGCGAAGATGCCAACCCTCACGGCGAACCTTCACGGGTAGTCTCCGCCTAATTGTATCCTCATCAGGCAGGATCCCTCCTTCTCGGAGACGAGCCTCGCGTCTCAAGACCTTTGCATACCCCAAGCGTGGGTCGTGGGATCTTTGTCCAAGCGCACGAATGGGTCTGTCATGGAGTGCTGCGGCTTGTTCAAAGTCGGCAGGTAAGAATTGTGGCAGAACCCAGGTCGTTTCCCAGTTCATGTTGAACGAGCACTGTCTTAGGGTGCCGCCGGCATTGTGGTGGTAACTGACAAAGTACTAAGCTCGAGAACGCGCGGATAACCTCAGCGGGGATTTCATCATCGAGTGGGCCTACTGACGAAACCGCATCTCTTGGTCATATCAAAACAAAGGAGCGGGTTGGATCCGATGGGTGCTTATTCCTGTAGGGAAACGGTGACCATGGTGCCCTCTCTGAATCCATTTCGATTCACTTTGAATGTATCGTATTCGATACACGCTGTTCATATGGATGGTGGGCGCCAGGAAAAGATTCCATAAATCCACGTCTTTTAAAACTCGATGCTAAGGCGCACTAATTGCACAACGTTTCAGTATTGAGGAGCATGCATTTGGGGGAGCTGATCGGATGCAACAAGTCGAAGAAATGATCGGAACAAGCCCCGCCATCCGCGCGGTGGCTGAATTGGTCATGAAGGTAGCAAAGACAGACCTGCCTGTTCTCATCACCGGTGAAACAGGTACCGGCAAGGAGCTGGCCGCGCAAGCGATTCATGCGCAGAGCCTCCGGAGGAGGAGTTCTTTTGTGCCGATCAATTGTGGCGCCATCGCAGAAACCTTGCTGGAGTCTGAACTGTTTGGGCACGAACGGGGAGCCTTTACCGGTGCGGTGCAACAGAAGAAAGGCAGGGTAGAAGCGGCGACCGGCGGGACTTTGTTTCTGGATGAGATCGGCGATCTGCTTTCGTCTCTTCAGGTCAAACTGCTGCGCTTTTTGCAGAAAGGGACATTCGAACGAGTCGGCGGTCAGGAAACGCTCCATGTGGATGCTCGTGTCATCGGTGCGACCCATGTTGACCTCAAGACGGCGATGGAGCAGAACCGGTTTCGGGAGGATCTGTACTATCGGCTGGGAGTGTTGCACATTCATCTCCCACCGCTTCGCGAGCGGGGTGAAGATGTCTTGCTCATGGCTATGCGTTTTCTCACGCGAGCGTCCGCTGTAAATGCCAAGGTGATACGAGGCTATAGTTCAGATGCGCTCGATGCGATTCGCTCCTATCACTGGCCGGGGAATGTGCGAGAACTGAGCAACCGAATCAGGCGTGCTGTCGTCATGGCTGAAGGAATGGAGATTACGGCACGAGACCTAGATTTGACCAGTGAGGCTGCCTGCGGGATTGGAGATTCACTCGATTCCTTAAAAGCTGCCCAGCGGCGTATTGAGGTGGAGATGATCGTTAAGGGGATCAGCCTCCATCACGGGAATCTGACACGGGTGGCTCGCGACCTTGATGTGAGTCGAACCACGTTGTATCGCAAACTTAGAGAATATAACCTACAATGCTTAGTGCCTCCCGCGCCTCCTGTTCATGCCCCTGCCGTCAGCGTTCGTAATTAAACCGTTGTCTTCTACCTGCCATCCGGTCCGCTGACGCCGGTAATATTCGCATGAAAAACAGAGCCGCACCCTAGTTACACTCGATTGATCCTATGTCTATGTTGAAAGATCCAATAATGGATAAGAAGATGAGACGAGATGTGGCACAGACGAATTCCATTGATCAAGTCCGAAACGCGCTGGAACAACTGGATACTGATTGTGCACTGAATGAGGTTGTGGACTTCTGTCCTGAGTTGACCTGGTGTCAGGTCTTCCTGGCGATCGACCACTTGAGTCGGCAAGGATATGTCCAGGTGCTGTTGGAGGTCGGTGGGACTTACAGGGTGCGGACCTATCGATCTGTTTAGCTGTGCGCTAACCCCCCAAGGTATCAGTTCATCATTCAATACGAGGCACCGCCGAGGTGTTGGGTGTGCTTAAACCTCGACTCTAAATGAAACAGAAAGCCTCTATAGCCGAGACATCCAGCCTTCCATGTTCAGAGTTCAACATACCATCAACCGCCTAAGAGGGGTATTCGCGTACTGCTCGAGCGTCACTCGATACCTAGAATAATACGATGAGCTCGCCCATCCTTCATAATCATGATACTGGGAGCGCTCTCCATCCTAACTCAGCGAAGAATTCTTTTCCCACCGTATCTTCACTCCTAGCCGAACTCAAGCTGGCAGCAGGACCGCAGGGCGGGCTATGGTCCTCAAGGTGGCTTGTCGCGGCTTCCACCGCAGCAATCTTCGCCTTAGACATGGTGACTCCACTCGGCGTCGCGGTGCCAATGCTATATACGATCCCGCTCTTCCTTACCTGGGCAAGACCAGGCGAGCGAAGCAGCGCTCTCATGGGAGGCAGCGCCATCTTCCTGACACTTGTTGGTGTGGCTTTTTCACCGGGAGAAGTCAGTGAGGTCGTAATTGTGGAACGGGCCATGGCCGCGACCTTGCAATTGGTCGTCACCTCGCTGCTGATCGTGCAAAAGCGATCGACACGAAAGGTCAAGGCGGCGCAACAAGCCATGCATGAAAGCGAAGAGCGTCTGCGTCTATTCATCGAGCATGCACCGGTGGCGCTGGCCATGTTCGACCGCGATATGCACTATCTATCTGTGAGTCGCCGATGGATCACGGACTATGGTCTGAGTGACAGAGTCGTGATCGGTCAGTCACACTACGATATCTTTCCCGAGATTCCAGAACGGTGGAGGGCCGTTCATCAGCGTGGGCTGGGAGGTGAGATTGTCAGAGAGGAAGAAGACCGCTTCAAGCGACCTGATGCTTCCGAACGGTGGTCATGTTGGGAAGTGAGACCATGGAAGACAGCTGATGGCCGCGTGGGTGGTATCGTGATCTTCACCGAAGACATTACCGAACGCAAAATGGTCGAGCAGGAGTTGCGCAACCATCAGGCGCAGTTGGAGGACTTGACGGCTAAGCTTCTGACGTCGCAAGAAGAGGAACGGAAAAGAATTGCCCGCGACCTCCACGATGATTTTACTCAACAGCTGGCAGCCCTGACGATCGATCTTCAAAGACAAGCTCGACTCGCGTCTGAATCGGGCACACCCCCTGCGAGCCACTTGGTGCAAATGGGGAAAAAGACCGAGCAACTCACAACCGATCTGCAACGCATGGCGCATCGCCTCCATTCCTCGCTCCTCGAGCATGTGGGATTGGAAGCAGCGTTTCAGGAATGTGTAGATGAGTGTTCTACCAGAGCCGGGTTGACGACAGAGTTGGTCATGCGAGAGTTGCCGAGGGGGATCTCGCTTGAACAGGCGACGTGTCTCTATCGTGTGTTGCAGGAAAGTCTCCAGAACGTAACGAAGCACGCCAAGGCTGCCAACATCCTCATCCGCCTTCAGTCCACCAGGAGTGGCTTGGAGCTATACATCCAGGACGACGGGCTCGGGTTTGACCAATCAGAGAACGCCGCGCATGCAAATGGATTGGGATTGACCAGCATGGCGGAACGTATAAAGGGTCTGCAGGGTACGTTTCGTATAGAAAGCACACTTGGATTCGGTACGGAGATCCATGCCTGGATACCGATATCGGAGGTGGAGCGCAACCGCTGAGGTCAGGCGGTATCTATCCGTCCTGGTATTGGGATCCGTTCTTAGGTTAGTATTGTGAACTCAAAAAGGTCATGATGAAAAAGCCCCGTGTGTTGATGGCCGACGATCATTCCATTCTGCTGGCGGGTGTGCGCAGGTTGCTCGAAGAGCAGTATGAGGTGGTGGGAATGGTGGAGGATGGCCGGGCGTTGCTCGCTGCGGCGGAGCGTTTGGTGCCAGACCTGGTCTTATTAGATATCTCCATGCCACTGTTAAACGGCTTTGAGGCAGCCCGGCAACTGAAGAAGGTGCTCCCGGAGACGAAGATTCTCTTTCTTACGATGCACGCGAGTCCACAATACGCTACGGAAGCCTTCAAAGCCGGAGGCAACGGCTACCTCTTGAAACAATCGGCCGTCTCGGAATTACCGCAGGCGATCGAGGCCGTTCTGGCGGGGAAATATTACCTGACTCCGTCTATCGCAAAACCAGTCATAGAAAAGGCCTTGAAGGCCCAAGAACAACCAGCGGTGAGAGGATCCATTGAGCACTTGACCCCTCGTCAACGCGAAGTGTTGCAATTGATCGGGGAAGGAAAGGCCACCAAGGAGATCGCCGAATTGCTGGGGTTATCGGTGAAAACCGTCGAGTTCCATAAGAGCTGCCTGATGAAGGATTTGGATATCCATACCACAGCTGAATTAGTCCGCTACGCCATCGTACAAGGACTTGCGTCCGAGTAGACTCAACCCTGTCCCAATCCGCCTAAAACTCTATTTCATACCGCATCGACGTTGGCTCTGTTCTTAAGGCTCTAGCCTGGATTGGGAGCGAACTACCCAGGGGCATTCCCTGGGTCGAGATCGCCGGTGCGACCTGGGTGATGCCAACGTATCTGATTGTATTCCAGGTACTAATAGAGCCGTAATTAGAGCCTCTCACTAGTTGTCGGAAAACCACACTCCTCGTAGATTCCTATTGTTTGAGCAGTTCGAGTAAATATCGCTCTCACGATGACTGTGCTCCTTTAACCCGTAGACGTTCCGTTTTGTACTGGTGACGGCCATGGCTGGGTTGGTGATCGATCCAAGCGGAGTGGAGAGTCGGCCGACTCACACCGCTTCCTTGACCTTCGACGGGGCACTAGGAAAGCTGGCGCTGGGAGCTGGTGTATTTTTGGCCATCTTCTTCCTGGTAGGGGAGCTCTTCCTTCGGGTTGTGTATTGGGAGGGGGAATCGTTTAGCGCTCATCGGGGTCCGATGGTTCAGCGGCTCGAACGGGATTTCAAGCTTAATCGGTTCGATGGTCCCTCCAGAGGGCCTGAACCATCTGGTCCAAAACATCCGGAAGGCACCAGAATTGTGATCCAGGGTGACTCAATCACCTGGGGCCAGGGAGTGAGGCACGAGGAGCAGCTGTTCTCAAGCCGACTGCTCACGAGACTCCGAGAGATGGACAGGCACGTTGACATGGCGGTATTGGCTCGGCCTGGGAGGGAGATTGACGAGCACCTGCAGCAGCTCAAAAAGTGGGGTCCCGAGTTACAGCCTGACGTCATCATCTATCAATGGTACATCAATGACATGGAACTCGATAAGAAGCTTCGGCCGAGGACAGACAGAATCTGGCGGCATCCGTATGCGTTCTATTCCATGCTGCAGAAAAACTCCTACCTTTGTTTTTTCGTAGATTTCAGCCTCGATACAGTACTCCCTTCCCCTATTCTTTCATACGAAAGCTATCTTTCGAATCAGTTCAAGGAGGGGAGCGACGGATGGCAATTGTTCGAACAACACTTTTCGGACTGGGCAATGTTGGCGAAGACGATGACACCTCGTGTGCTCGTCGCTCTGTACCCTCATCTGTCATTACAACGAGGGGCCGCTCCCGTCATGCGACCGGAAATTGTGGATATCCATACCAGAGTGTTGGCTCTCTGCAGGGCGAACAACCTGCTGTGCGTGGATTTGTCAACATCGCTTACCAAGTTTGAGGATGCTCGCTCCATTAAGGTAAGCCCCTTCGACGACCATCCAAGTGCTGAGGTCCACGGTGTGATTGCTGAGGCCTTATATGAGATGTTTCGCAGAAGCACCGTCAACGTATCGAGTTCGAGTCATCGAGAAGGTGTCCAAGGCCGAGGAACGGCCGGCAATGAAAAGCTCCATTAAAAGGTTGACCCGTACCCTCCCTTCCCCAATCTGCCTAACAGTCCACCAGCACCCCATCAACCTTGGCGCTATTGTTGAAACCCCAACCTGGGCAAGCGGGTCAAAATCGCCGAGGCGAACTGATTGATGCCAGGATATCTGAATGTTTCCCAGGCAGACTTGAGGTCGTAATTAGAGCCAAACCCTAGTTGTCGGAACGCCCCCCACTTTGTAGATTCCCGCGGCAGCGTCAGCCTGATTTCTTGGGTCGTCCCCCAATTGGGAGAATTCATCATGGCTACTCTCGTCTTGATCCTCATTCTTCTCTTTCCAGTCGTCACCGGGGCGGCACCGGTGATCGACACGAGTACCGTGCAGGCGCAGGCGTCGCGTACCGAACCATTGACGATTGGCGAAGTGCTGGCTCGTATTGAGCTGACGCATCCCCTGCTTCGGGCGACCGGGGTGGAACGGATGCAGGCCCGGGCGAAAATCTTGAAGGCCCTCGGGGCCTGGGAACCAAAGTTCAATAACTTTACCGAAGTTGATCGGTATCAGGACTATAATTTTCTGTCCGTCTTGCATGAGCACACGGTGGGCTTCAACGACAGCAAGCTGAATGTCGGGCATCCCTGGGGCTTCGAGGTCCATGGCGGGATCCGTAACGGCTTTGGGGATCGCCTCTTTCACAATTTTGCCGGTTTCACCACGGATGCCAATCTCTTCTATGAACAGCAGCAAATGATCTTCGGTGGGTCGTTCAAGCTCCTGCGTGGCCTCATGATCAACGACGAGTATGCGGAGTATCAGAAGGCTGAGCTCGCGGGACCGATGGCGGAGATCACGGTGGCGCAGAAACGGCAGGATCTCTATCTTGCCGGGGCCGTGCAATACTGGGATTGGCAAGTGGCCGTCAAACAGGCTGAGATTGTGCAACGGGCTTTGGCGGTGGCGGAAGATCGCTTGGTGCAGGTCGAAGGGTTGGCGAAGGGCGGGAAGGTGGCCCCGCTCGATGTCGTCGAGGTGAACCAAGAGGTCCAGAATCGGCGAGAGGCGGCCATCGCCGCCCAACGGAAGGTAGAGTATGAGCAATACAAGCTCTCGCTCTTTCTCTGGGAGCATGGGGAGCCGGTGACGCCGCGACCGGAATGGGCGCCGGAATTCCAAGGTGAGACGCCGTTGCCGACCAAAGAGGACATCGCGGCCTATAAGGTCGAGGCAAAGGAAGATCGACCGGAAGTGCGCAACTACTACATCGAAGCGAAGATGAACAATATCGATCTCAAGCTGGCCAAGAACTATCTCCTTCCGAAGTTGAATGTCGATGGAAAACGGATGGATACCCCAGGTGACTGGGCGGTGGGTGTGGGGTACCGTATGGGAGTACAGTTTGCGATGCCGCTGTTCCAGCGGGAAGGACGGGGGAAGGTTCTGTACGCGGAGGCGGAGCAGCAACAATTGGTCTTGAGCCAGCTGTACGCCGAGCAACAAGTCAGTGTCGATGTGGATAACTGGCTTTCGGCGATCGTGCGGGCTCGGGATCGGGTGACGGCGGCGACGGAAGCGCTGCGCTTGGCCAAGACGTTAGAGGAAGGAGAACGTAAGCGATATAACCTGGGTGCCAGCACCGTGCTGTTTGTGAACCTCCGGGAGCGGAACGTGGTGCAATCGGCGTATGAGCTTTATCGGGCGCAGGCCGACTATGCGGTGGCGCGTGGAGGGATGCTGTGGGCGAGAGGGGTCCTGTCGAAGCCCTGGCCGACAGAATCCTTGGCGAAGTATGGGGATCAGAAGACGGCCGCCGGTCTCTCGGGTCAGCCTGTGGCTGGACGCGACTAGGTTGCTGGAGGAGTGTCGCGTGCCTTGTTGAATTGCTCTGCGCTCTGCTTCAAACAGTGTGATCGTAGTGTTAGGCCAAGTTTCGCATCCAGTGATGGTCATCGTGAGAGATAGGAGTAGACCTGTCGCCTTCTGCAACAGTTAAGATCTCCTCCCTGTCGCAACTTTCCCCTGTGCTGGACCTCTCCTCTCTCCCGCTCCTGTATAAGTCATGAATTTCACAGTCGAATACGGCCCCATTTGATCGGTTTCTCTGAACGGCTCCTTCCTTGCAGTTCAGCGATCTCTATCGGCATGGAATCTGTTCATGTGGCTTTCCATAGGCATACAACGACGACGCGCGGTGACAGGGCCTATCCTTTTTCTCGTCTTCACCACAGTCTTCTGCCTGCTGGGTGTCGGAATTGTGGCTGCAGATTCGTCTGACTCAAGCCCACCCGAACTCAGGCTGAGCCTCCGCGACGCCATTCAGGCCGCTATCGATAACAACGTCAATGTCAGGCTGCTGAAAGAGCGAATTGCGGCTGCACAAGCACAGGCCAATACAAGCTTCGGCGCTCTCTTGCCGAACGTGTCCGGCTACGTCAGTGGCCGAAACCAGACCGTTAATCTCGGCGCCTTCGGATTGCCATCCAATCGGCTTACGGCGTTAGGCCTCAGGCGTAGCGTGACGGACCCCTTCGAAGTGTATGACGCACGCGCGACGCTCGTGCAGAACATTTTCAGTCTCAGTCTGATTCAACGGTGGCGTGCCGCTAAAAGCGGTGTGGACGTCGCCAGTTTGGAGGCGGAGGTCACCAAGCGGGACGTGATGGCGACCGTTGGATTGCTCTATATCGAAGCGTTACGGGCCGATGAAGCGGTCAAAGCACGGCAAGCCGACATCGACCTGGCCCAACAATTGGTCAAGCTCGCGAAGGACAGGAGGACGGCCGGCGTCGCAACCGGTCTCGATGTGACCAGAGAAGAGGTGCAGCTGGAGAATCATCGACAGCAATTGCTGGTCGCGCAGAACGATCAAGAGAGCGCGAGGCTCACCCTCATCCGTGCCCTCGGGATCGATTTCGAGGTTCGAGTGGTCCTGACCGACGAACTCCGGTTTGTGCCGGAGCAGGCTCAGTCAACTGAGCGGGTCCTCACGATCGCGCGCCAGCAACGGCTGGAGTTGAGGGCGCAGGAGAACCGGCAGAAACTCGCAGCACTCAGCCTGAGTTCCGTGACCAGCGAACGAGTTCCGTCCCTCTCGCTCGCCGGCGACTATGGATGGATCGGCCTGAAGCCGGAGGACGCGTTGGCTACGCGTTCGATCGGACTCACCTTTTCGATCCCGATCTTCGACGGAGGCCAACGGGAAAGTCGGATCTCAGAAACTCGCAGTCGTGTTCGGCAAGAATCCATCCGTATGAAAGACGTGTCCGATCAGGTCAACTTGGAAGTCCGGAACGCCCTCCTGACGCTCGAATCGTCTCAGCAACAGGTTGCAGTGGCGCAGAAGGGGATCGACCTGGCCGCCAAAGAATTGACCTTTGCTCGTGATCGGTTCGAAGCCGGACTGACGACCAACATTGAAGTGACCAACGCCCAGACATCCATGGCACGCGCGCGCGACAATCTGATCGAGGCCCTGTTCCGCTTCAACGCCTCACGGATCAACCTGGCCCGTGCCAAGGGCGAAATCGACACACTCTTCTGAAGGCCACGGCACATCCTGCCGAAGCGGGATCCATCTGAATGATGGATGAGGGCGTGTGGGATCGGCGAACGGAGATGATGCGTAGCCCATGAGACTCGGTTGGAAACAACTCGCTCTGATTGCGCTCCTCATTGCTGCCGCGATCGGTGGCTATGTCGCCTTCGAGCGTGTGGTTCTGAACAGCGGATTGCCGGAAGGCTTGATCCAGGTGAACGGCCGGATCGAGGGCGACCATGTGTCGATCGCCGGAAAATATCCCGGACGCATTCAGGAATTGCTGGTGCGCGAAGGAGATCAGGTCACGAAGGGACAAGTTCTCATAAAGCTGGACGACGCCCAAACCATCGCACGGGTCGAGCAAGCGCGGCGCGGGTTCGAAGCCGTTAAGGCAGAGGTGCAAGCGGCTCATGCAGACCTCGCGGTATTGAACCTGGATGTCCCGTTGGCAATCGAATCAGCCGGCGCCGAGGTTCTCGAGTACCGCGCGAAGGTGGCCAGAGCGAATGCGGTGGAGAAAGAAGCAAGAAGCGATGCGCAGCGGTTTCGTGAATTGGTCGAAAAGGACGAAGCAACGAGACAACAGTGGGAACAGGCCGAAATGCGATGGAACGTGGCCAAGAGAGACATTGCGATCGCCCATGCTGGACAGGCCAAGGCAGAAAATAAATCGGCGCAAGCCGAGCTGGGGTGGAAACGCATTCGGGCAAAGGAAGCAGAAGTCGCGGCGTTGGAGCGTCGGAGGGACCAGGCGTACGCCGCACTCGTGGAAGCCCAGAGCGTGTTGACGGACCTCACGATTACCGCCCCGTCCGAGGGAACGATCACAACGCGTATGGTCGATGTCGGAGAAGTCGTCTCAACCGGTGCGCCTCTCTTGGAATTGGTGAATCTCGATCGATTGTATCTCAAGGTGTATGTGCCGGAGGTGCAGGTCGGAAAGGTGCGGCTGGACCTCCCTGCGAAGATCTATACGGACGCATTTCCTGATCGCCCGTTTGACGCGACGGTCCGTTATATCGCGTCGAAGGCCGAATTCACTCCGAAGGAAGTTCAAACTCCGGATGAGCGAGTGAAATTGATCTTTCCGGTCAAATTGTATCTCAGCGAGAACCCTGATCATTGTCTCACGCCAGGGCTTCCTGCCGATGCGGTCATTCGTTGGAAAGACGATGCGGCGTGGATGAAGCCGAAAATGTGAAAGGTGAGAAGTTGGAAGGCAAGGAGGCATTGCAGACTCAGCATTCGGACACGATCGTCAAAGTGTCCGGATTCCTCAAACGCTACAAGAAAGACGTGGCGGTTGACGGGGTCGAGCTTGAGATCAGGAGAGGAGAAATCTACGGGCTGATCGGTCCTGATGGCTCGGGCAAGAGCAGCCTGATGAAGGCGATCGCGGGGGTCTTGGCGTACGACGCCGGTGCCGTCGACGTATTTGGGGCCAGGATCGACTCCGAGCGCGCCGCCGAACGGATCAAACCCAACATCGGGTTCCTGCCGCAGGGACTCGGGCTGAATCTCTACCCAGAGCTGTCTATCGAAGAGAACATCGATTTCTTCGCACAGCTTCGCCTGGTTCCGGACAGAGACTTGGCTGAACGCAAGTCCAAACTGCTGGCCATGACCAGATTGGAGCGTTTCCGAGATCGGCCGATGAAAAATCTCTCAGGAGGGATGAAGCAGAAGCTCGGCTTGATTTGCACGCTCATCCATGAACCGGCTCTGGCGATTCTCGACGAACCGACGACCGGTGTCGATCCGGTCTCGCGCCGTGATTTTTGGTCGATCCTGGCCGACCTGCTGGCGGAAAAAGGTATGACGGCGCTGATCTCCACTGCGTACATGGATGAAGCGGCTCGGTTTCACCGGCTTTCATTCCTTTCAGGCGGGAAGGTGTTGGTCTCCGGAACTCCCAGGGAAGTGCAGGCCCTGGTTCCCGGCTCTGCGGTGACGTTCGAAGCTACGCCCCAAGTCGAGGCGATCGCCCGGTTGAAACAGTCGTTCCGGCAGGTCGAATCATTAGGGTCGCTCTTGCATGTCTTTGCTCATACGGTGAATCAGTCGGAGGCTCGACTCCAGATCGAAACCGCTCTGGGTGATTTGGCTCCTACCTCAGTCCGGGTGGACGAGCCGGAATTAGAAGACGTGTTCGTAGCGCTGCTGCTCCAACATGGCGAACTGAAACCGGCGTCCAGTGGACTATCGGCATCAACAACAGTGCATGTTCACGATGGGTTGGCGATCGAGGCCGAAGGGCTGATCAGAGATTTTGGGTCCTTCCGCGCGGTCGATCAAGTGACTTTTCAGGTGAAGCAAGGCGAAATTTTCGGCCTGTTGGGTGCCAATGGTGCGGGTAAAACGACCGTCATCAAGATGCTGAATGGGATTCTCTTGCCGACGGGCGGTACCGGACGCGTGGCGGGGGCCGATATGCGGACGGCGGCAGGTTCCATCAAGGAACGAATCGGGTACATGTCCCAAGCTTTTTCGCTCTACCTGGATTTGACGGTGGAGGAAAACATCAGGCTCTTTGCCGGAATGTACGGACTGAGTAAGCGCGCAATGACTGAACGGTATCGGTGGATCATCACCATGGCGGGATTGTCGGGGTACGAATCGAGCTTGACCGGTCGACTGCCGATGGGAGTCCGGCAAAGGCTGGCGCTCGGCTGCGCTTTGGTGCATAACCCCCGCGTCTTATTTCTCGATGAACCGACCTCCGGGGTCGATCCGATCGGACGCCGCCACTTCTGGGAGATCTTGTCCAGGCTCGCGCGTGAGGATGGCGTCGCGATTCTGATCACCACCCACTATATGAGTGAGGCGGAGCATTGCGACAACCTTGCCCTCATGTATGCGGGACACATCGTGGCGGAAGGCTCTCCCGTGGACATGAAACGCCAGGTCGAACACGAGGCGGGTCGACTGTTCGAAGTCGTGGCCGAGCACCCAGCCAAGGCATTGGTGCATCTGCGGCAAGCTGGATTTCATGGGGCGGCACTCTTCGGGACGAAGCTCCATTTCTTTTGCCGTAACCCGGTTCGAGATCGGGACTGCGCGCGTCACGCCCTGGAAGGAAGCGGAGTACGGGTTATCTCGCTCCATGAACGGCCACTGAGTTTGGAGGACGTGTTTGTCTACCGGGTCATGGCGCTGGAACAGGCGGCCAAGCAAGAGGCGGCGGCATGAACCTGGGGCGAATCCCGGCCGTAGCGACGGAGGAATGGAAGGAGACGGTTCGAGACCGACTGTTCCTACTCATGGCTTTTTTGCTGCCACCGCTCTGGATGGTGGTGTTCGGGCATGGGTTAGTGCTGGATGTTGAGCATGTTCCATTCGCGGTGTTGGATCGAGACCAGTCGTCCATGAGCCGAGACTATCTCTATCGGTTCATGGGATCCCGCTATTTTGACTACCACGGCTCCGTCAAGGATGCACGGGAGATCGATCGGTTGCTGGGTGACACGGCTATTCGGATGGCGATCATCGTGCCGGATCGGTTTCAAGAGCAGCTCTTGGCGGGAAGACCCGTGACGGTCCAAACCCTGCTGGACGGTACGTTCCCATTGCATGCCGATACCTTGAAGGGCTATGTGATCGCGATCAACCATGCGTTCACCCAGGAACTGCTCACAGGTTTCCTGGCGCGCACACGAGGTCTTGGTCCGGAGGAGGCGCACCGAATCGCGGAGCCGGTGTCGATTGAGACAAGGTATTTGTACAACCAAGAAGTTCGGAGCACCTGGTCGATGGTTCCGGCCCTCATCATGTTCTCGATGATGGTGGCGTCGCCGTTGCTCACGGCGTTGGGGGTGGTCCGAGAAAAAGAGACCGGCTCCATTTACAACATTTATAGCGCGACGGTCAGCAAGGCGGAATTTTTGATCGGCAAGCTCGTTCCGTATTTCGTCATCTCGACGATCAACGTCGTCGTGCTCTGGTTACTGGCTGTCTTGATTTTTCGGGTCCCGTTCAAGGGAAGTTTCCCTGTTTTTTTGACAGCCTCGCTGCTCTTTGTCCTGTGCGCCACCGGTATCGGGCTCATCATCTCCCTCTTGGTACGGACACAGATGGCGGCGCTGATCATCACCATCATTATTGCGATGGTTCCGACCATTCTCTTTTCGGGCTTGCTGGTTCCGGTGTCGTCGTTAAGCCCCGGCGCTCAGATGCAGGCCCATCTGTTTCCCGCCATGTACTACACCGATGTGGTGCGCGGAAGTTTTCTGAAGGGACTGGAGCTGGAAGA
Organism: Nitrospira sp.; assembly: GCA_036984345.1. Taxonomy (GTDB): domain Bacteria; phylum Nitrospirota; class Nitrospiria; order Nitrospirales; family Nitrospiraceae; genus Nitrospira_D. The sequence goes on from BQXA01000005.1 coordinate 31,489, forward strand.
CACGTGGACGGATCTGCTTGCCCTGGGGGGCTTCGCTGTGGTGTTGCGGCTGGTCGCGTACGGCCTTTTCACAAAACGGCCGAAGGTCTGAATAGTTTCGGTCTGGAGTTCGTGTGAGGGGGATGGGTGAGTAAGAACGATGGTTCGAGTTTCGAAGTCGTGCGCTTGTGGGCACTCCGTCTCTTCGTGATGACGAGGAAGGAGTTGCTTCAGCTGGGGCGCGACGTTCCGTTGCTGTTGTTTCTGCTCTATTCCTTCTCGCTCTCCGTGTATATCAGCGGCGCGGGGATTGCGATGCAATTGAGTAACGCCAGCCTGTTGGTGCATGACGGCGACCACAGTGAATCTTCACGCGAATTGATCCATCGGTTCCGTGAGCCCTATTTCCGCTTCGACGGAGATGTATCGGATCCGAAGGAAGGCCTGGCGCGGCTCGACCGAGGGACCGCCATGGTGCTATTGGACATCCCCCCACGGTTTCATGAGTCGATCCTTGGTCGGGAGCCGGTTACGGTCCAATTGCAGGTCGACACCACCAACGCGCCGCAAGGACTGTCCGCGGCTGCCTATGCGGCGCGTATCGTCGGAGGCTTTTCCTTTGATCTCGCCCTGTCTCGACTTGGCGCTGCCTCGAACAATGAGATGCCTATGCCGATGGTCGAGAGTGCCCATCGAGTCTGGTTTAACAAGGATCAGGACGAGACGTGGTTCCAGTCCATCTCCCATATCCTGCGCATGATCACGCTGTTCGCCTTCCTTCTTCCTGCCGCGGCGCTGGTGCGGGAAAAAGAGCATGGAACCGTTGAGCAGCTGCTCGTCTCCCCCGTCACGCCGCTGCAGATCATGCTCTCGAAAGTGCTCGCCATGACGCTGGTGATCCTGGCCGCCACGACACTGTCGATGGTAACCGTGCTCAAACCGGTCTTTGGCGTCCCGATCAAGGGCAGCGTCGCACTGTTCTTCCTGGTGACGATGCTCTACACCTTCACGATCGCCGGGCTCGGCCTCTTTGCCGCTACCGTCACCAAGAACCAAGCCCAGGTCGGGATGATCGCTTTGCTGGTGATCGCACCCATGTTGCTACTGTCGGGTATTACGACCCCGTTTGAAGCCATGCCTCCCTGGGTCCAGTCCCTCATGGCCTTGTCTCCACTCCGGTACTACATCGATGTGACCTATGGCGTGTTGCTCAAGGGAGTCGGACTTGAGCTGCTGTGGGATTCGATCCTCACCATGGCTCTGCTGGGTGGGGTGTTGTTCGGTCTTGGCCTTTGGAGGTTTCGGAGACAGTTCGCATAGAGGGTAAAGGGGTTGCGAGTGACAGGGTTGAAACCTCTTCACCGACTACTTAGAATCAACTGACGGAGTCATTCATTGGGAACCGTAGTCAGCTGCCAGGCCGCGTGACAGAGCGACTGGTCCATGCAGGAGCACGGTATGACAAGACGTCTTGAAACAGATGAACCATCCGGAGACAAGAAGCGACCTGAAACGGAACGTGCATCGCTGCTGAATCGTCGGAGTCTCCTCGCGGGAGCGGCCGGCATGATGGGCACGATCATGCTGCAATCCGTGACAGGATCTGCGGAGGCGGCCAATCCAGTGGTACCGGACGATCCGACCCGCGTGCCGGGCAAGATTCCCTCGCCATATGGGCAACGGTCAGCCTTTGAAACGGCCACCCGTATGCTTCGTGCCCAGTCTGCTTCGCTGACACCTCTGCAAGACTCTCATGGGATTCTGACTCCCTCGGCGTTGCACTTCGAACGACATCACAATGGCGTGCCGACGATCAACCCGGCGTACCACAGGCTCCTGGTTCATGGGTTGGTGGACCAGCCCTGGACCTTCACCGTAGACGACCTGAAGCGGTTCCCCGCCGTTTCACGGCTGGCCTTCATCGAATGTTCCGGCAATTCGGCCATCGAATGGCGTGGGCCGACCGGAAAGACCGTGCAAGAGACCCATGGACTGACGAGTACGAGTGAATGGACCGGCGTGCCCTTGAAGACCCTCTTGAGCGAAGTCGGCGTGAGTCCCGAGGCCTCATGGATGTTGGCAGAGGGGAGCGATGCGGCTGCCATGACGCGCAGTCTCCCGCTGGACTCTGTCCTGGATGAAGCGCTGGTGTGCTACGCCCAGAACGGCGAACCGCTTCGTCCCGAACAGGGCTATCCGCTTCGCCTGGTCATCCCAGGATGGGAAGGGAACACCTGTATTAAATGGTTGCGACGGCTGAAGCTCGGCCGGGCACCTTTCATGACTCGTGAAGAGACGTCACACTATACGGACTTGATGCCGGACGGTACGGCGCGCCAATTCACCATGATCATGGACGCAAAGTCCGTCATTACCTCTCCGTCGGGTGGACAACGCATCCAACCAGGATTCCTCGAGATCCGTGGCTTGGCGTGGAGCGGTAGGGGCCGTATCACAGAGGTCGAGGTGAGCGTGGATGGAGGACGATCCTGGCAGCGGGCGGCCTTACAGGATCCGGTGTTGCCCAAGTGCCATACCAGATTTTCTCTGCCCTGGCGGTGGAGCGGAGAGGACGTGATTCTACAAAGCCGCTGTCAGGACGAGACCGGGTACCGGCAGCCGGATCATGCCAGCTTGGTGGCGGTACGGGGGACAAACTCCTTCTACCATTACAATGCGATCCAGAGTTGGCAGATTGCCGCAGATGGGCACGTGAGCCATGTGCAGTCGTAACATCCTCTCAATGGGACTGACCGCCATTCTGAGCCTGGGCGTCGGGAACCTGTGGGCCGGCGAGCCAATCGACCGACAGGAACCCACACACGGCTATGGAATAGGACAGGCCGCCACTGACCAAGAGCTCCAGGCGTGGAACATTGATGTAGCGCCGACGGGAGAAGGATTGCCTCCTGGGCGGGGAACGGTTCAGGAGGGAGCGGTCCTCTTTGGCGCTCGCTGTGCAGTCTGTCATGGTGCCACGGGGCAAGAAGGCCCGATGGATCGCTTGGTCGGTGGCGTCGGCACCTTGGGGAGCCAACAACCGATCAAGACAATCGGCAGTTACTGGCCCTATGCCACCACGCTCTACGATTATATTCATCGGGCGATGCCCTTTTCGGCTCCCCAAAGCCTCTCACCGGACGAGGTCTACTCAGTCGTGGCCTGGCTGCTACATCAGAACGGCATCATAAACAAGGATCTTGTCCTTAATGCTCAGTCACTGCCGGCCATCACCATGCCGAACCGGCATGGTTTCGTTCAGGATCCTCGGCCGGACGTACTGAAACCCTAACCGGATGACATCTCCGCGCGCCGGAACCGGACAACGCCCTGTCTGTCATGGTCACGACGCAATGGCTCTCGGAGCCACCTTGTCCTCAGGGTCCAAAGAGGTCAGGTGGCAGGCTAATAGTGAGTACTCGAGGCGAGTTGATTCTAGAATTGGGTGTGCCTGACTCTTGGCATGACCATCCCCACAAGCCTAGAATCACCTGCCGGTGCGGCTAGACCGTACTTCATGATGAGGGCCTAAGGCTGTGAATACACAGTCAGACAAGTGGGTCATTGCAGCCGTGGCAACAACGGTGGGGGCCATATTCCTCGCCGATCTGCTCACCCCACTAGGCATCGCCGTACCGATGCTGTATGTGTGTCCGATCCTCCTTACGTGGTTCACGCCTGGTTCGAGAATCACCACCGTCATCGCTGGGTGCTCCTTCATCCTGACCATGCTCGGACTGGCCTTCTCCTTGGGCGAGATCACCTTTGCCGTCGCAGCCGACCGGATGCTTGTCACAGGATTGCTCATCATTGTTGCCAGTCTTTTGGTAGTTCAAAAAGGATCGGCGCATCAGGTTGCAGCGGCACAACGGGCCAAGCATGAGAGCGAGGAGCGGTTTCGCAAAGTCTTCGAAGACGCTGCTGAAGGTATTGCGATCACCGATATGGCGGGCAATATGGTCATGTGTAACGCGGCGTATAGTGACATCACCGGCTACTCGCAAGAGGAGCTGGTCGATCGTGTGTCCTCCTCGTTGATCTATCCCGACGATCGGGCTGACAATCTGGAATTGATGCGACAGTTGCGCGATGGGAATCGTGCCTCGTTTGAGATCGAAAATCGCTACATCACAAAATCGGGTGACCCAATCTGGGTCCGGAAGCACGTTTCTCTGCTGCGCAACGACCAGGGGGTTCCGATCTATCTGGTGAAGCTGGCTACAGACATCACTCAGCGCAAACGTGATGAGGAAGCCCTCCGTCGGCAACAAGAGCGGTTGGAAGCGCTCACAGCAAAGTTGCTCACGGCACAAGAAGACGAGCGACGACGTATCGCAGGAGAATTACACGACGATCTGACGCAACGGATGGCGACGTTGACGATTGATCTGCAAAGCCTCAGCCGGTCGCCGGCAGCATCCGAACCGTCGCCGGACACTCGCCTTCACCGGGTCGGCAAGATGGCGGAGCAGATCACGACAGATCTGCAGCGTTTGGCGCATCAGCTCCATTCCTCACTGCTAGAACATGCTGGGTTGGAGGCGGCAGTCCTGGAGCTTGTGCAGGAATTCGAGACCAGAACGGTGGTGAAGACCGCCGTCGTGGTGAGAAACTTCCCGGCCGTCTTGTCCCTCGACCGTGCGACGTGCCTCTATCGGGTGCTACAGGAATGCCTGCAGAACGTGCGTAAGCATGCCAACGCGAGCAACGTGCTGGTTAGACTCCTTGGGACAAGGGGCGGGGTCGGGCTTTGCGTCAACGATGACGGGCGTGGATTTGATGTGGCGCAGGAGAGCACGGGCCGGAGGAAAGGGCTCGGACTCATCAGTCTGGGAGAGCGGCTGGGAATGCTCAACGGCACCTTCCGTATCCAATCGAAGCAAGGATGCGGGACGGAAGTCCATGCCTGGATTCCCCTGAAAGAGGAGAAGGTCTCAATGGAGCTGGGAGCTGAACCATGATGCGCGTGAGCAGTCCTCACGTGCGTCTGGCAAAAAGACATGGCATCCTAGCGTCCAGCACCTATTGATTGCCCGCAACGATCTACCCAGTGCGATATCGCACGCCTACCAGGTACATTTATCCCTATACCACTAGTAAAACCCTAGGTCACAAGGAGACTCTGCCGGACTAGACTTAGCCCCCCGACCGAAGTGGTCATGTGCGGCTGACGGAGGATACCGACAGAACATACTGGTGGGTGTCGTAGCCGAAACGTAATAGAGCGCAGAAATGGGTTCCCATGGATGAGTTGCTTGAGCCTCCGGAAAGTGATGAAGCGATAAGGCAACAAGCGCCCACGGAACATCATTTCGCCACCCCGCCTCGACACCCGCGAAGCATCGACGCCAAAATGAGGACGTGCCCCCATGGACGTGTCATCTATGAGATCCTGAACGGCAAAGAGAAACGGACCGGCCACGTTCGCTGCTTGGATTGCGGCACGATCATTGACGATCCTTGTTATCATGATGAAGGGGCCCACTTGCCTATTGCTCTATCCTAAAGGAAAGTAGTCTTCCGCCACAGTGCTCGTATCCATCGCTATAGCACGATTCCCCCCGCCCCTTCCCCCAATGCCGGCAGAGCCTGAAAATTCCAAGTGCACGTGCGCTCTTTAAGCATCATCTTTACTTACTAAGCAAGGCGCTGTCTTTGCACAGTAGTCCAGGCATTGGGCGCGACAAATAGGGAACGGAGAGTGCGATTCGATCGAGGGACGAGCCGTCATGAATATAACGGCGGAAATGATAGGGAGGACCTTGTCATTGGAACTCAAGGAACGTTGGCGCAAGAGATGACCATTCGATGTGGCACAGCAGGCAGGAATTGAACCTCCACACCACGGTGGAGTTGATGCGCTACGTCATCTCCAACGGCCTCGCCGACATCCAATCATAGTGGCCCGTGCCCTTCCAAATTGCTGGCCTGATGTGGCCGTTTCCCATCCGTGAGATGGCTCCCTGCGCCTCTTGATGCTCCAGACGTTGGTCAGGAACCGAATGGGTCCTAGAGCGCCGGACCCAGGTAGTTTCCGATTTGTTTCCAGAGCGAATGGCTAGTTCACCTGCTGAGGCCAGCCGCATAGACTGCAATCCGAGCAGAAAGAGGGTTGGTGGGCACCATGGCCATCTCCATCGATCATGTCCAGATCCAGCATGTCTTAGCGGCGCTGCGACAACAAACAACATCCTGCCTACTGTGCGAAGTGGCTCGGCTTTGTCCGGAGCTGACGGATGATCAAGTCTTTTTGGCGATCGACTACCTTAGCCGAAGTGGTCAGGTGCACCTGACGCGGGACGCCGACAGAACGTATTGGGTCAAGGCGTAGTGTCTGTCGAAGAGACGCAGGATCGGCTGTCCCTGAACCGCTTCCCGGACGCTCACACTCGAATAGAGGGTCTGCGCTGCTTTCCTGCCCAAGCGCGGGGGATCACAGAAACCCTGGTCGGAGGACGTATGGAGAAAGACAATACTGTCTCAGAAGCCGACGTATCGACCTCACCTATGGCGGAGGACACCATGGAACCTTCTGATCGAACCCATTCCGTTCAACCATTAAGCCATCCCGTCTAGACGAGTCCTTGTGTTCATCGTCGAGCAATCGATGATGTCCTCACAAGAAGCAGAAAACGTACGGGCAAGGTCCGCTGTCTTGAGTGTGGCGCGGTCTTCGATGATCCGTATCAGGGGTCGAAATGACGTGACCCGGTGAGCGCAGAATTCCGCCACAGGCTTTTCTCTAGCAATGCTGCAAAATTCCTCAGGTCCTGACGGGAGGCTTCAAACTAGTCGGTTGTTGATCCTCGCGCCGCCCGCTCACAGTCTCATCATTTTCGGCTGTTTCGTCTTGTTGGCTCATCAGCGACTATACGTGGCATTCAAGATGCAGTTGAAGCTTCGTAGTTTCGAGATCAAAGGAGCACAATCAACCAGAAGGGAAAACATATCATGGAAGTCATTCTTCGTTCCCCAGGTAACCAGCTCGAAGAAATTGTGCTCGAGTGTCCAGACCTGACCTGGAATCAGGTGTTTTGTGAGCTGAACCGCCTGAATCGAAGGGGACAAGTCCGACTCACCATGAAAGGTTCCAGCCTCTCTGCGATGCTGAACCCTACATCCTACAACCACTCTGCGTGAGAGAAAAAAGGGGGGAGTGAAGTCATGCAAGTACAGACGTCGAAAGGATCGCGTAAACGGAAGGGTACTCACTCGATGAAAAAACAGCGGTCGATTTCCTCTGAGAAGGAGCCGGCCCAGAGTCAGTCTGGTTCACCGTGTGCCGATCTCCACGCCCGCATCGCCAATCGAGCTCATGAGCTGTATGTCGATCATGGGTGTCGAGAGGGGTACGCGCTCGATGATTGGTTGGAGGCAGAGCGGGAAATCCTCGGCTGTGAATGTACTACCTAACGACATCCTAGCAGAAGGATGATTACGTTGCCTTTGGCCCACAGATGGAGGTTTCAGGGACCGTGCATGCCGATGTCTATGCAGCGGGTGGTGAAGTGTTGATGGATGCAGATTTAATTGTAGCCGATCGGTCCCGTAACCTGTTGACAGTCCAGACTCCGGTCAGGAACCGAATGGGTCCAAGGACGCCGGATTTCAGATAATTGTTCTCTCGTTACCTAGGCAAAGCCTAGGTCCCACAGCCACAGTGTACTGTTAAAGTGGAATCCGAACAACAAGGTTCTGGGGGAAGCCAATGCCGCTCACAGCTATGTCTAGCGTTCGCATTCAAGTTCAGCAGGTTCTCATGGCGTTGCAGGATGGACTGCATCATCCGGTGCAGGAGTTGGTCGAACGCTGTCCTGGTCTGACGCAGCAGCAAGTAAGTGTGGCCATCAACTACCTGATCCACAGCGGCCAAATCTGTATGGCCTTGGATACTGACGGGGTGTACTGGGTTTGGGTCTAGGACCTACATCTGGCTAGCATTATTGATAAAGTCGGCGTGCCCAATCGGAAGAAGCTGATGGCCTAGACTCCCCAGCTCCGCTCATACCTAACGACCCATACGTATCTGAAGGAATTCTGACCCCAAGATCGATAAGAGAATGGCTCCTTGTGTACAGGTGCCTTTCTGGTGGCAAGACAGCCATTAGGCTGACTTCGCTCCTGGCCTCTGGTCAGTGTCGCAACAGACTGAGGACCCGGAAGCCTGTCGCGTTCTGCAACAGTTCACAGCCCTCTCCTGTTGCAAGATTCCCCCGGTCCATTCCTCCGTGCTTCAGGTTGAGAAGAACCTGAGCGATCTTGTGCCTTTCGAATACCGACCGTAGGTCGAAACCCAGGTGTCGTCTTTGCACAGTTGTCCTGAGGTGGACTACCGGCAGCATGGAACGTGCTTGGTGCTGTGCGCAATACAAAGTCGGCAGCCACTTTCCATAAGCGAGGTGCATTGATGGCCGAATCACCTGCGTATAGCGTGTCGAGCATCTCTCTGAGAATCATGAGCGTGATCCTGGCGGTGATTGGGTGTCTGTTGGGGGCCAGCCACATAGAGGCCGAGGACTCATCTGATCACGCCGAGGGGCAGAAGCGAGTTGTATTGAGCGCTGGGCAGGAGGTGCAAGGGGATTACTTTGCCTTTGGCTCACAGGTGGAGATTTCAGGGACCGTGTATGGCGATGTCTATGCAGCAGGCGGTGAGGTGTTGGTAGACGGAATCGTGCACGGCGATTTGATTGTGGCCGGTGGCGAGGTACGGGTCTCGAGTGAGGTCACACAGGATGCTAGGATAGCCGGAGGGACGGTAACGCTCAGCGGCAAGGTTCACCGGAACGCAACCATCGGCGGTGGAGACGTGCATCTGACGGATTCCTCGCATCTCAAAGGAAGTGTCGTGATCGGTGCCGGGAATCTGTTGCTTGGGGGCTTGATCGAGGGAGATGCTCGGATCGGAGCCGGTAATGTCACACTGTCAAAAAAGATCGGTCGCGATCTTGCTGTCGCGGCACCGGCTATTCGTCTCACGTCCAGGGCTTCGGTCGGAAAGAACATCAGATATTGGAGCGAGGACGAACCCTCGATCGACGACGGAGCCACAGTACTCGGCACGGTCACAGGACATCCCATCCCCGACGTCTTCAAGGGAAAGGAACAGGAGGTGCGACGGGGTGTTGTAGGAATGAAGATCCTTGCCGGATTGGTCAGTGTGGTCTCGACCTTGGTGCTCGGTCTTCTGCTGCTGCGGATCTACCCGGTCTTTACGAAAAAAGCTGTGAGCACGATTCAGGAACAGCCGTGGGTCACGCTGGGGGTCGGAGGGGCTGTGCTGGTCGGAACCCCGCTTCTCATCTTTTTGTGCATGGCGTCTGTGATGGGCGTTCCAATAGGGCTTATGCTGGCAGCGATGTATGTCGTGACGCTCTATCTGGGACGGGTATTCGCCATGGTCTGGCTTGGTCAACGACTTCTGAGACGGGCGTCGGACTCCTCTTCAGCTGCGAGGGCCTTCGCCGTAGGGCTCGTCGTCTATTTCATTCTTTCTCTCCTGCCGTTAGTCGGAAGTCTGATCACTATCTTGACGATCGTAACAGGTTTGGGAGCCATTCTGATCACGAAGAAGGAGTTAGTCGTGAAGTTGCGGAATGAGCAGGTTGTATAGTCCGGTGTCCATGGTCGGTTTCGAACCATGGAGGAGACTTGCGCATTTCGATTGTCTTAGGGATGAGACCTGCTTAGAGTAGAACGGTGGGAGATATCGTCATGACTGACGGACTAATCGGAGAGATGGTGGGAGGACGAAGCCCGTTGGTTGCCTATTTCTCCATGGAAATCGGTCTTGATCCGGCCATGCCGACGTATGCGGGCGGGTTGGGAGTGTTGGCGGGAGTTTCCATTCGATCGGCCGCCGATCTCCAAATTCCCATGGTCGCGGTCACACTCCTGCATCGGCGTGGGTATTTTTATCAACGCCTAGACGAGCAGGGCCGTCAGCGTGAAGAGCCGGTGGCCTGGCCGATCAATGATTTCTGCAACCCCGTACGTCAGCGCGTTACGGTCGAACTCGAGGATCGCACGGTGCATGTGGCGGCCTGGCAATATCGAGTGAAGGGCGAGTTGGGTGACGAGGTACCCGTCTATCTGCTTGACACGGATCTTCCTGAGAATCAGCCGTGGGACCGGACGCTCACGGATCGGCTCTATGGAGGAGACGATCATTATCGGCTCTGCCAAGAGCTTGTGCTGGGAATGGGTGGATATCGCATGCTGCGAGCGCTCGGCTACGGGCATCTCCGCCGATTTCATATGAATGAAGGGCATGCAGCCCTGCTCGTGCTCGCTTTGCTGGAAGAAAAACTGACGTCGAGGTCCTATGAGGAGGGAGTCCCAGCCGATCTCATCGACGCCGTTCGCGAACAATGTGTCTTTACGACCCATACTCCGGTGCCGGCTGGGCACGATCAATTCCCCCCCGACCTTGCCCATCAGGTGCTCGGCGACCGGCGCTGTACGTGGCTCAAAGCCTGCGGGCATGACCACAGTTTGAACATGACGCAACTGGCTCTCGGCGGCTCACGGTTCGTCAACGGGGTCGCCATGAAACACGGTGAGGTGTCGCACAGTCTCTTCCCCGGCTATCCGATTCACTCGATTACCAATGGCGTTCACGCGGTGACGTGGGCCGCTCCCGCTTTTCAATCACTCTACGACAGGCGGTTACCTGACTGGCGGCGTGATCAGCTCTCGCTTCGGTATGCGATCAGTATTCCCGATCACGACATATGGGAGGCACACAGCGCGGCTAAACGAGCGTTGATTGATTATGTGAATCGCGAAACGAATACCGGGTTCGACCGCGATGTGTTGACGATCGGGTTTGCCAGGCGGGCGGCAGCCTATAAGCGAGGGACCCTGATCTTTCAGGACATCGACCGGTTGGCCAAGATTGCCGAACAAGTCGGACCGGTTCAAATCGTCTACGGTGGCAAGGCGCATCCACGTGACCAGGATGGGAAAAACATTATTCAGCGAATCCACGAACTCCGCGATGCCTTGCGGGGGAAGGTTCGGGTTGCGTATCTCGCGAACTATGACATGACGCTCGCCAAGCTGCTCTGTGCCGGTGTGGATGTGTGGCTCAACACGCCGCTTCCTCCGATGGAGGCCTCAGGAACCAGCGGCATGAAGGCGGCGGTCAACGGCGTGCCAAGTCTGAGCGTCCTCGATGGATGGTGGGTCGAGGGACACGTGGAGGATGTGACCGGATGGGCGATCGGTGATCGGATCGAATCCTGTTCAGAGCCAAGCGGAGACATGGATGCCTGCCATGCCGCGGCGCTGTATGACAAGCTGGAACGAAAGGTCTTGCCCTGCTTCTACAAGGATCGTGAACGCTTCATTGAGATCATGCGGCATGCGATTGCGTTGAACGGCGGGTTTTTCAATACTCAGAGGATGATGGCCCAATATCTTCATAATGCATACCGATTGGTCGGGGAGTATCTCCGACGTGAGTAGTGGTTTGATTCTGGTGATCAATGGAGGATCATCGACGCTCAAGTTTGCGTTGTTTCATACGGGATCCGCTCCGGTTCGTGAGCTGTCCGGTTCGCTCGACCGCATCGGATCAGCGGAGGGGACACTGAGATGGACACCCGAGGGGGGCGGTACCGGTGGGGCTCAGGCGGTCGCCGTACCAGACCATGCCGCCTGCATTGAGCCCTTACTCAGCTGTCTCACAGACCGGTTGACGCACCACCCCCTGGTCGCGATCGGACATCGGGTCGTGCATGGCGGCCCGCGCTATCGTGCCCCGCAACGGCTGACACCGGCTGTGATGGACGAGTTACATCGGTTGAGTGCTTACGATCCTGAACATCTTCCAGGTGAGATCGCACTGATCAAGGCGCTCGCGCAACGGTATCCGCAGCTTTCACAATTCGCGTGCTTCGACACCGCGTTTCATCGCGATATGCCCACGGTGGCTCGTCGTCTGGCCATTCCACGACGGTATGAAACGCAGGGGCTTCAACGATACGGATTTCATGGCCTGTCCTATGCGTTTCTCATGAGGGAACTCGAGCGAGTCGGGACTCCGCATGAGATCAATGGTCGTGTCATCCTCGCCCATCTTGGCAATGGCGCAAGTATGGCCGCGGTCAACAATGGAAGACCCGTCGACACGACGATGAGTTTTACGCCGACCTCCGGCCTGCCGATGAGCCGTCGATCGGGCGATCTCGATCCGGGGCTCGTTTCGTATCTGGCGCGGACGGAAGGCATGAGCGTGGATCAGTTCCATCGGATGGTCAATACCGAGTCGGGCTTACTCGGCGTCTCGGAGACCAGTTCAGATATGCGCGATCTTCTCAAGCAGGAACGCACCGATGCGAGGGCGGCCGAGGCGGTCGCACTGTTTTGTTATCACGTCAAAAAATCCATCGGGTCATTGGCTGCGGCCTTGGGTGGGTTGGATACATTGGTATTCAGCGCCGGGATCGGAGAGCATGCACCGATCGTCCGGGCGCGCATCTGTGAAGGGTTGGAATTCCTCGGGATCGTCATCGATCCTGCACGCAATGACGCAGGTGAGGCGGTGATTTCCAAGAACAGCAGCCAGGTGACCGTGCGGGTCATTCATACAGATGAAGAGAGTGAAATTGCCAGGTCAGTGATGGAGATGCTCAGAGATGGGTTGTGACGACACGAGAGAAGGAGGACCATGCAACGTATAAAGCCGACGACGTTGAGTCCAGAGCTGCTTAAGAAGATGGATGCCTATTGGCGTGCGGCTAACTATCTGTCCGTCGGGCAGATCTACCTCTTTGACAATCCCTTACTGAAGAAGCCGCTCACGCGGGCCCACATCAAGCCGCGCCTGCTCGGCCATTGGGGGACAACGCCGGGATTGAACTTCATCTATGTACACCTGAACCGCATCATCAATGAACATGACCTCAACATGATCTATATCACCGGGCCAGGCCACGGCGGTCCGGGGCTCGTGGCGAATGCCTATCTCGAGGGTACCTACACGGAAGTCTATACGAATATCGCGCAGGATGAGCGCGGAATGAAACGGCTGTTCAAGCAATTTTCCTTCCCCGGCGGTATTCCCAGCCACGTGGCGCCGGAGACACCGGGGTCCATTCACGAGGGGGGTGAACTGGGATATGCCCTCTCACATGCGTACGGAGCCGTCTTCGACAATCCCGACTTGATTGCGGCCTGTGTGATCGGTGACGGCGAAGCAGAGACCGGCCCGCTCGCAACGAGTTGGCACTCCAACAAGTTTCTCAATCCAGCCACCGACGGCGTCGTCCTCCCGATCCTCCATCTGAACGGCTACAAGATCGCGAATCCGACCGTGCTGGCTCGAATCAGTCATGATGAGCTGGATCACCTGATGCGCGGCTATGGGTACAGCCCCCATTATGTCGAGGGGAGCGATCCGTGGGAGATGCATGAACGGATGGCTGTCACGCTCGATGCCATTGTGGGTGATATCCAACGTATCAAGGATGATGCAGGCCGAAGTGGTTCTATGAAGCGACCACTCTGGCCCATGATCATCCTCCGGACACCGAAAGGCTGGACCTGTCCGCTGGAGATCGACGGGAAACGGACGGAAGACTACTGGCGGTCTCATCAAGTGCCGATGGGCGACATGGACAAACCGGCCCATATCAAGATTCTTGAACGGTGGATGAAGGGTTACAAGCCTCAGGAGCTGTTCGACAAGACGGGCGCTCTGCGGCCGGACTTGGCGGAGTTGGCTCCCAAAGGAAACCGTCGGATGAGCGCGAATCCACACGCGAACGGCGGGTTGCTGCTCAAAGATCTACGGCTACCTGATTTTCGCGAGTATGCCATCACTATTCCGGGCCCAGGCACTCTCGAAGGGGAATCCACCCGTGTAATGGGGGGGTTCTTGCGAGACACGATGATGCTCAATATGGACCAACGGAATTTCCGTCTCTTTAGTCCGGACGAGAACAACTCCAATCGTTGGCAGGACGTCTTGGACGTCACCAACCGGACGTGGATGGCAGACCGCCTTCCATACGACGATCATCTCGCACCGGACGGGCGGGTCATGGAGATGTTGAGTGAACATCAGTGTCAGGGGTGGTTGGAGGGGTATCTTCTGACCGGCCGGCATGGCTTCTTTTCCTGCTATGAGGCCTTCATTCACATCATCGACTCCATGTTCAATCAACATGCTAAATGGCTCAAGGTCTGCAACCACATCCCGTGGCGACGACCGATCGCCTCGTTGAACTATCTCCTCTCCTCCCATGTCTGGCGGCAGGATCACAATGGCTTCAGCCATCAAGATCCCGGTTTTATCGACCATGTGGTCAATAAGAAGGCCGAGGTGATCCGTGTGTATTTGCCGCCCGATGCCAATACCTTGTTATGGGTCACGGACCACTGCCTTCGCAGCCGGAACCATGTCAACGTCATCGTGGCCGGTAAACAACGGTCCCTTCAGTGGCTCACGATGGAAGAAGCGATCATCCATTGCACGGCCGGTATCGGTATTTGGGAATGGGCCAGTAATGATAAGGATAGTGAACCGGACGTCGTGATGGCCTGTTGCGGCGATGTCCCAACGATGGAAACATTGGCGGCTGTGTCCTTGATGCGGACCTATCTACCCGATGTCAGGGTTCGCGTCATCAACGTGGTCGATCTCATGAAGTTGCAGCCGCGCACGGAACATCCGAACGGATTATCGGATAGAGACTTCGATGCCCTGTTCACGACGGACAAGCCGATTATCTTCGCCTTCCATGGCTACCCCTGGCTGATCCACCGCCTCACCTATCGGCGGACCAATCACAAGAATTTGCATGTGCGTGGGTATAAGGAAGAGGGCTCGACGACGACCCCGTTTGATATGGCGGTGATGAACGACATCGATCGATTCCATCTGGTTGCCGATGTCATTGACCGCATCCCGTTGCGTGGCTCGCAGGCCGACTACGCCAAACAAGCCTTGCGGGACAAACGTATCCAGCACAAACAGTACATCGCTGAATATGGGGAAGACATGCCGGAGGTCCGCCAATGGAAGTGGACCACCCGAAAAGACCCCTCGCTTCGTCGCTAATCGAGACAGCCAGACCGACCTAAAATCACGTGAATTTCTTCTCAAGAATATGCTATCGAAAGGGGCTCGTGAAGGGCCCCCAGGAGGCATCAGACAAGAACATCGGATTGGAGGAGATAGATGGGTCGGCATGTGTCGCATCAACGGTGGATGGTTGGAATATGGATCATGATCACTTTTCTCGCGGTTCCCGTCTATGGGCAGGAATCGGGCGAGAAGAAGCCGGAGGACGCACCGTCACGAGAGTGGCTCGATTGCCGCTATCACCAAGCCAAGGCAGACGCGGTTGAACATGAATGGTTTCCCTCGGACGATCTGTTTCGTCCTCTCTTGGCCGATCCAAAACAGCCACAGTTTTTTGCCCTCTGGCAATCGCAGCAATCACGCATTGAACGGACCAACGCGAACGTCGGATCTATTGGGATCGGAGAGAATTTCGGGCTCTTTACGAAGCGCGAGGGGTGTAACGGATGGCAGATCAGCTTGCTGACCGGCATCTTCGCGCAGTTTGACCTCGATACGTCGAATTCAGAGCTCATCAATATCGATTTCAATGTGGGTTTGCCGATTACCTGGCGCCAGGGAAACTGGTCTGCGCGCCTACGTTTTTATCATCAGAGCAGTCACATTGGAGATGAGTTTTTAGCATCGCATCCCGGCTTTCAATCGATCGGTCTCCAGTTCAACGAAGTGGACCTGATTCTTTCCTATGATGTCCAAAAGTGGCTGAGGTTCTACGGAGGGGCTGCGATGATGGTCAGCCGCCAACCGTCCACGATCGACCGTTGGACTGGACAATGGGGGTTCGAGGCACGAACCGCGAGGCCGCTGGCGCGGTCCCACCTGTTCGGTCTGCTGTCGAATCCGATCCTCTTTTCACCCGTCCTGACAGCGGACTTTAAGTCCCTCGAACACCAACAGTGGTACATCAATACAAATCTGCTTATGGGGTTCGATGTGTTTCGCTACGGCTCGTTCAAGCGCGTTCGGATTCTCTTCAACTACTATCATGGGTATAATCCATATGGGCAGTTCTTCTATTCGCAGAAGACCGAATCATTCGGAGCCGGCGCGTATTTCATGTTCTAGGCTGTTGAGGTGTTCGGCGGACGAGCGGTTCGTTCTGTAGTGACGAGGAGTAAGGGCGATGAACAAGAAGGTTTCCTTTTCTATTTGGTATGTGTTGCTCGCCATCATGGCGGTCGTGATCGTACACGACTTCATTCTGGCTCTGAATCAAGTCGAAGAACTTCCGTACAGCGAATTCAAACGGCTGGTTGCGGACGGGAAGGTCGCAGAAGTTTCTGTGACCAGTCACGTGTTGACCGGGAAATTGAAGCCGGAGGGAGACACGAAAGAACAGAAAGCGTTTAAGACCATCCGGGTTGATGACCCGGATCTTGTCCGTGAGCTGAACCAACACGGAGTCACCTTCTCCGGGGTGATTGAATCCACGTTTCTGCGAGATCTTTTGTCATGGATCATCCCCGTCGCGCTCTTTGTCGGCATCTGGTTTTTCATCTTTCGACGATTAGGGCAAGCTCAGGGCGGCTTCATGCAGGTCGGCCAGTCGAAGGCCAAAATCTACATGGAGAAGGACGTCAAGGTCACCTTCGCGGATGTCGCCGGAGTGGATGAAGCCAAGGATGAACTGCGAGAGGTGATTGAATTCCTCAAGACGCCTGAGAAATTCACCAAGCTGGGAGGCAAGATCCCCAAGGGAATCTTGCTCGTTGGGCCGCCTGGAACGGGGAAGACACTACTCGCGCGTGCCGTGGCAGGAGAGGCGTCGGTGCCGTTCTTCAGCATCAGTGGATCCGAATTTGTCGAGATGTTCGTAGGAGTCGGCGCGGCACGGGTTCGTGACCTCTTCGAACAGGCGAAAGGCAAAGCCCCCTGCATCATTTTCATCGACGAGTTGGATGCGCTCGGCAAAGCCAGGGGTATGGGCCCGATGGCGCACGAGGAACGGGAACAAACACTCAATCAATTGCTGGTCGAGATGGATGGATTCGATCCACGCGTCGGGGTCATCCTCATGGCTGCGACCAACCGGCCGGAAATCCTTGACCCGGCCTTGCTCCGTGCCGGGCGATTCGACCGCCATGTGACCGTCGATCGTCCGGACAAGAAGGGACGTCTGGATGTACTCCGGGTTCATGCGAAGAAGGTGGCGTTAAATCCTGATGCAGATCTGGAGCAAATTGCGGCGATGACCCCAGGATTCTCTGGGGCGGACCTGGCCAACGTCATCAACGAATCGGCTCTGCTCGCAGTTCGTCGCGGGAAAGACCAGGTGGGCATCGCCGAATTGCAAGAGGCGGTGGAGCGAGTCATTGCGGGCTTGGAAAAAAAGAATCGCGTGCTGAACAAAATGGAGAAAGAACGCGTGGCCTATCATGAAACCGGTCATGCCCTTATCGCGCTGTCCATCCCGGGCACCGACCAGGTACAGAAGATTTCGATCATTCCTCGCGGTGTCGCGGCGCTCGGCTATACGTTGCAGCTTCCGACGGAAGACCGGTTTCTGATGACGAAATCCGAATTGGAGAATAAAGTGGCCGTATTATTGGGGGGGCGAATTGCTGAAGAAACCATCTTCGGCGAAGCGTCCACGGGAGCGCAAAGCGATCTCGTAAAAGCCACGGATATCGCAAAAAGCATGGTCAAGGCGTACGGGATGAGCGACAAGCTCGGCACCATCACCTTGGAGCAAGAGCGACAGCCACAATTTCTCCAGCTTCCTGTCGCGTCTGAAAGAGGAGACTACTCGGAAGAGACCGCTCGCGAGATCGATTGCGAAGTACGGCGAATCGTCGACGAGCAGTACGGAAGAGTCAAACAGATGTTGGAGGAACGAAAAGCCGCACTCCACCAGGGTGCGAAACTCCTGATCGAACGCGAGGTGATTACCGGGGCTGAGCTGAAGGCGATCCTAGAAGGAGTGTAGGCGGGGATCAGGCGGACGCATGGGAGTCGCTCAATCATCGACACAGTGAGGCTGATGGAACAACAGGCAACCATTTCAGTCGAGAATAACGTGGTGTACTGTCGGGGCGCGTGGACGCTTCCGAACCTGCCTCAGTTGGAGCGACGAGGCCAAACGCTTCAATGGCCTGATGCTTCTCCCGTCCTCTACAATGCCGCCGAAGTGACCGCTATGGATACGGGTGGTGCGCTCATGCTGCGGCGCTGTATCGACGGCCTACAGCACAAGGGGCATCAGACGTCTCTCAAAGGGTTAAAACCTGAGTTTGCACAACTACTCCAACGAGTACAAGCGCAGCCAACTCAGGCCGGCAATAAGGCTGCCGTCCGTAAAGTGAAATGGGTCGACAGTCCTATCCGTGTAATCCACTCGCGGCAAGACTCTGCTGTTCGTGCGCTCGCCTTCCTCGGGGAAAGTACGCTCGCCTTTTTCCGCTCAATCGCGCGACCTCAATCTATTCGCTGGAAGTCGCTGATGCGGTTCGTGGAATTGGACGGTGTGCGAGCCCTGCCGATCACGGGGCTTCTCACGTTTCTGGTCGGGATCGTCATCGCCTACCAAGGAGCGGAGCAGCTCAAAAAATTCGGCACGAACATTTTTATCGTGGACCTGGTCGGCATCTCGTTGTTACGTGAAATCGCACCATTGATCGTAGCGATCTTGATTGCCGGGCGATCGGGCTCGGCGTATGCTGCCGAGATCGGCACCATGAAGGTGACCGAAGAATTGGACGCGGTGCAGACGCTAGGCATCTCGCCGATGAATTTGCTTGTGCTGCCGCGCGTGCTTGGGTTGATCATCGCCCTCCCGCTGCTCACGGTGTATGCTGATGTCGTGGGCGTCTTTGGTGGAATGCTGATCGCTTTGGGAGAGCTCAACGTTAGCTTTGTCGAGTTTGTCACTCGATTCGAGGAAGCCGTCCCCTTGCGACATTTTCTCATTGGGTTGGGCAAAGCTCCGTTTTTTGCGGCTCTCATTGCGTTGGTCGGCTGTTATCAAGGGTTTCAAATCAGAGGTGGTGTGGACGACGTGGGTCGTCACACGACGATTAGTGTCGTGCAGGGGATTTTTCTTGTCATCGTATTCGATGCGATTTGCAGCATTCTTCTCAATTGGTGGGACCTCTAGGATTGCTGTGTCTGAAGCTTGAGGCTAGGGTCAAGCCTCAGCGCGTGCGTGTGTACGAGACCTTGATCGTGGTCCGAATCGTGACCTTGTTCATGTAGTGAATGGCTCGTGATGCCGTCTGCCATGAAGACTGAGACGTCGGTGATAGAAGTCAGTCATGTCACCACAAAATTTGGACAGGCTGTTGTCCATGAGGACATCAGTCTGTCCATCCAGCGGGGAGAAATTTTTGCGATCGCCGGAGGAAACGGGTGTGGCAAGACTACCCTGCTACGCGAGATCATTGGCCTGATTGTGCCGTCGTCCGGAACGATACGGTTGTTTGGAATCGATAGCCGAAAGTTAGAAATGGGCGACGGCCACCCCGTCCATCGCCGATTCGGAGTCATGTTCCAGCAGGGGGGCCTCTTCAGCTCGCTCACGTTGGCCGAGAATGTCGCCGTCCCGTTACGCGAGCATACGACACTGAGTGAAATGCTGATTCATGATATTGTAGCGGCCAAAATAGGGATGGTGGAATTGCCACCTGGGAGTGCCGCCAAATATCCGAACGAACTCAGCGGCGGCATGAGAAGGCGGGCTGCGCTCGCGCGAGCACTCGTCATGGATCCTGAGTTGTTGTTCCTCGATGAGCCGACGGCTGGGTTAGATCCCATCATCGCTTCGGGGTTTGATGAGCTGGTGCAGTCGTTAAAGAATCTCTTGGGGCTGACCGTCGTCATGGTGACACACGATTTGGATTCCCTATGGCAGATCACCGATCGTGTGGCTGTGCTAGGGTATGGGAAGGTCCTCGGAATCGGAACGATGGAGGAGCTCTTTCAATCAGACGATCAATACATCCGTGAATATTTTCAGGGCGACCGCGGGCGCGAGGCACGCAAACAGGCGGCGCGGCAGACCGCAGGACGTGACGCGTGACACGTATGTATGGGTCGTCACATGCCACCTGCTTCGTTGTGAGGAGAAGAATAGTGAGTGTCTGTGCAACCTCACACTCGACCATTCCCCCAAGCTGAGCGACTGAAGACAGGAAAGATGGAACCAAAAGTCAACTACGTGCTCGTCGGTTCGTTCGTCGCGCTTTTGGGCGCGGCGGTCCTCGCCGGGATTTTATGGCTGGGGAAGAGCGACTACCGAGGGGCCTACGATCGATACGAAGCGTACATGACGGAATCCGTTGCAGGCCTCAGCGTCGACTCCAGTGTGAAATATCGAGGGGTCGATGTGGGTCGGGTCAAGGCGATTACCTTGCGTCCTGATAATCCCGAGGAAGTTCTGCTGACGCTGGACATTGTGCGAGGCACACCGGTGAAGAACGATACCCTTGCCGTGCTCGAAACACAGGGGTTGACCGGCCTAGCCACGATCAATTTGACTGGAGGGAGCCGTGAGGCTCCCTCATTACAAGCTCAGGCAGGGCAGCCTTATCCGGTCATCAAGACGGCCCCCTCCCTGTTTGCCCGGTTGGACAAGACGGCCTCCCGTCTCCTTTCAGAAGAGGGGCTGGCCCAGCTGTTGGCCGATCTCGATCTAGCGGCTAAAGGGGTGGCGAACGTCCTGGATGAAGACAATCGCACCACGTTGTCAAAAACTATTAAGGACCTTGCGGATGTCGCGCAGATCATTGCGAGCCACAAGGCCAAGATTGAGCACAGCCTCACCGGTGCAGCCAAAAGTGCCGAGAATTTATCCAAGCTGACGGCGTCGTTGAATGCGGAGGTTCCGCCGTTGCTTGCCGGCATCAACAAGAGTGTCGCGACACTCGGTGCCGCCACCGACGAGCTGGCTAGGACCAGTAAGACCATTGGAACGGTCGTCAATGAATCCAAACCGGAGTTGCAGCAATTCACGAAACGCACACTGCCCGAAGCCGGCTTATTGGTCACGGAGCTCAGGCAGCTCACCGGTACGTTGACTCGTGTGGCACGAGAGTTGGAGCGAGAACCAAGCTCGTTGGTGTTTGGACGGAAGGCACAACCACGTGGTCCTGGTGAATAAGCTCCTGAACGATCAGGCTATGAAGAAGTATTGGTTCCTGCATGTCATGTGCGCTCTGTGGGTCTCCGCACTACCGGGCTGTCTGTCGCCCGGATCGGACTCACCGGAAATCCAGACGTATCAGTTGAGTCTTGATGAACCGCGGGGCCAAGTCCGGCCTGAATCGCCCGGTGGTCCGGTCTTGCTCGTGAGTCCCCCTCAAGCGGAGCCGGGGTTTGAAACGCAACGTATGGTGTACGTCAAACGTCCATTCCAAATCGAATACTTTGCGGTGAATGAATGGGCTGATACCCCAGTGCGCATGTTTGCTCCGCTGATGGTCCATGCCCTGACTCACAGCGGGCTGTGGCACGCCGTGATCCCACTCCCGAGCTCGATCGTAGGGGACTATCGCCTTGATACGTATGGATTTCTCTTGCAGCATGAGTTTATCCAACAACCCAGTCGAGTCCGGATTCTAGCCCGGCTGCAGCTTGTCGACTTGAAGGAGTCGACGATAGTCAGCACCCGGTCTTTCGAGGCCGTGGAGAATGCTCCGAGCGAGAATGCCTATGGAGGTGTGCTGGCCGCCAATCGAGCGGTCGCCGGTGTGCTCGATCAGATCGTGTCATGGCTTCAGCAATGTATTCGACGTTCACCGGAGTGCGACCGTTCATAGGGTGGTTCCTGTCCCCAATCGAGAGGACAAGCAGTGATGAGCACCGGTTTCCGTATTGCATGCGGAATCACTCTGATCAGCTGGCTCTCGATTCCCTCACTCGGTTTTGCCGAGGAGGCGCGAAACCTTGAACGAGGCAAGAGACTCTACGAGAAGTATTGCTTGGCTTGTCATGGCCCAAAGGGTCGAGGAGGCGGAGCGACGCAGTTTGTCCCACCTGTGGCGGATCTGACCTCAAGCGATGTGCTGCTCAAACCGGATTCTCGTCTCTTAAAGAGCATCCATGAAGGCAAACCGAATACGGCCATGGATGCCTGGCAGTCCAAACTATCAGACGAGGCCATCCGCGATGTGCTCGCCTATGTGCTGACCTTCCCGCGCTGACAGGGGTCACTGAAGCCGCATGAAACCATCCTGGAGAACAGGGATCAGTTTCGGATTAACCTCGGGGGTCATTACCACACTTGGCTTGATGGTAGGTTTGCATTCCGGTACTCATTCGCGTGCCATCGTACTCGGCGGTATTCTCACAATCGCCATTGCCGACGCCATGTCGGATGCACTCGGCATCCATGTGTCCGAAGAATCAAAGAACAGCGGCCCAGCGAGTCACGTCTGGGAAGCGACGCTCGCCACCTTCGCAGCGAAATTTCTTGTGTCGGCGACCTTCGTTATTCCGGTCCTCTTCGGTCCGCTCGATCAGGCGATAGTCATCAGCATGGCTTGGGGGTTGTTGTTGCTCACAGTCCTGAGTTTCTACATCGCTCGCGCACAGGTGACCGCTCCCTGGAAGGTGATCGGAGAGCATCTCCTCATCGCCCTGTGTGTGATGGCAATGACACATGCAGTCGGAGATTGGGTGAAGGGTTTTGCTGACGTGAATTGATGAGCAAAGGTGTATGGATATCCAATGCATGGGAGGATGAATGGAACAGAAGAGCAAAGTGTACCTGTATCAGACAGCCGTGAAATGGACGGAGCAGCGCAAGGCAATCATGTCCTGTGCCGGGAAACCGGAGGTCCACGTGGCCACGCCTCCGGAATTCAAGGGGCATGAGGGTATTTGGTCTCCCGAGGATCTCTTTGTGGCGTCCGCCAACATTTGTTTGATGACGACGTTTCTTGCTGTAGCGGAGCGGGCCGGTCTCGCGTTCTCTGCCTACGAAAGTACGGCGGAAGGTCGGCTAGAGTTGGTGGAGGGAAAATTCCAATTCACTGCCATCACGATCAGACCCTCCATCACAGTGAAGTCAGGGGAGGATGTGGGGAAGGCCAAGGAGCTGATCGAAAAAGCCGAGCGGAATTGCCTGATCTCCAATTCGATGAAGGCCGCGGTCACGCTCGAGCCGGTCATTCGGTAGCAGAGTAAACGCCCCTGCCTACTTCAAGTTTGGACCACACGGCTTCACTCGATCTAGGTTCTGGGCAGCGACGGCTGCTTCCCACCCGTTGTCGCAGACTAAAAGTTTGACGTTCATCCTATCGAGGGGGTTCAAATCGACTCGGACTTCGGAGACTTTCCCGCCATGATCGGCCTCAAGCGTGATCTCGCACCCGGCCAATCCCCTTAGCCCGATGCCTTGCGCCTTGAGCACCGCCTCTTTTGCAACCCAGTAGCGGAAGAATACGGCGATGCGCTGCTCTGCGGCTGATTGTAGGACCGCCCTATGTTCGAGTGGGGTAAAAAAACGTCTGGATAATTGTTCGACCTGGATATCTGAACGAACAAGTTCGAGATCGATTCCAACTTCTTGGGTTCGTGAGACTGCCACGAGCGCGCGTCCATGGGCGTGAGACAGATTGAATGTGATCGCGGATCGGTCGCGCCATTTCTTTGCCAACATGGGTTTGCCCGATGCGCTGTGATCAAAACGTATCAAATCAGGGCCGACATTCAGATATCGGCTGAGTATTGCTCGGAGACCTCCGTGCGACAGCACGTAGTGTGTCCGGTCCTGCTCTCGAACAAGGCGAGCGGCACGCTCTCGCTCTCGCTCATCCAACCACTCCCCGCATCGCTTCAGGGAGTGCGATGATCCGTCGAGTGTGATCCCCCAAAGATGAATGGCCTTCGGTTCAAGCTGGGTCTCATCCTGCCGGTGAGTAACGGTGAGGCACTCTATCGGTTGAAATATGATCCGCACAGTGGGTCCAGAATACGCGTGTGCGACGGCCAGTCGCTAGCTTTACGCCTAATATTTATCTTCCCTAGCATTCTTCACATGATGCTCCACGACTTTGCCATCATCTAATTTAATGACTTGATTGCCGAGGTGGAAGTACCGATCATCGTGGGTGATGACGATGACTGATTTCCCACGAGCGCGTAGATCTGGCAGCAAGGTCTTATAAAAGATCTCCTTATACTGTGGATCTTGATCCGCTGCCCACTCATCAAACACGTAAATGGAACGATCCTCGAGGTACGCCGTCACAAGCGCCAACCGCTTCCGTTGCCCCTGCGAAAGATTGAGGGTCGAAAACCTTCGATCTCGTACGGTCACTTTTTGATCCAAATGCAGTAATCGAAGGTACTGAGGTACGAGCGTCTCCACCTGCGAGTCAGGGTGACCGAGCAGTTTGTTGAAGAGGTGATAATCCGAAAAGATGATCGAGAAGTGTTCGCGATACCATTCACGATTGTCATCGGTGATTGTTGTTCCGTTTAGTCTCACGTCTCCCCGTAACGGTTGGTATAACCCAGCGAGCACTTTCACGAGCGTGGATTTCCCGCTTCCATTCCCTCCGATGATAAACAGTAACTCACCTGGATGTAGCTCGAGACTGATTGGGCCGAGCGTGAACGGTGTGTCGACCGCGTCTCCCCCTCCATATGAGAATTCGACCTTGCTCCATTGGACGATCGGAGAGGTTGCAGGCTCTGGGCCGACCACTTCCTTCGTTTGGGCGTCATCGTGGTCGGTATCCAGCGAAATACCCAATCGCTCAATATTGTCGAGGGCCACTTGCCCTCTCTCGAGGGTCGGCGCAACTTCAATGACGCTTGAGAGAGGCCCCATCACGTAGATGACGGCGACGATATAGCCCGTCAGAGCCTCAGGAGAACTGGTCGCGAGTGTCGGGAAGAAAAAAATGAGGAATCCGATGAGGGAGTAAAAAGAGATTTGAGTCCACACTCCTAGGATGGCGCGTATCCGCCTCTCTTTGAGCGCGGTCTCTCGATAATACTCTGCCGCCCCGCGCACTTCCTGATTGACGAATTCTTCCCGTCTCGCCCGATGCATCATGAGTTCCTTCAGCCCATCCGTGAGCGAGCGAAAACGATGAAACAGTTCGGTTCTGGCCTCGCGCGATGCTTCGATGAGCCTGCGGGTACTGCTGTGTAGCCACTGATGTCCTACGAGACTAAAGACAGCGACTCCGGCCACTCCGAGAAAGACACTCCACGATAGCCAGGCAAGAAAGATCCCGCACCCCAATACCAGTGCCATGTTCATAAGGAAGTTCGGAAAACATTGGACCGACCAGGTCACCCAACTGACGTCATCCGTCAAGGTCACAAGAATATTGGCAGGTCCTCGTTCTTCGGAACGACGCAGCGGAGCTCGCACGATCTTCGCACAGAGTGATAGTGAGATATCCACGATTGTGTCTTGCGCGAATCGGACGAGCAGCATTTGAGACACGACGTTGGCCAAAATCTTTCCCGCCACAAGGCTGATAAACCCTAGTGCAAAAAGGAGAGTGTGCTCGGAGGGATGATGGAGCACATGATTGATGAGCGCCAAGACACCCGCACTCAAGAAACCCGACAACAGACCAACACTGACCATGATCCAAGCCATGGATCTCGACCGTTGCGCGACAAAGCGAAGAAGGCGTCCGAACCGCATCGTTAACGATCTTTCCAGTCAGCGGACAAAGAGATGAGAGGTATCCATCCACATCAGGCGGCCTCTGATCGTCCCTCGCCATGAGTGGATCCGGCAAGGAAGGTCTGGAGATGTTTCGTGACTTCTTCCACGTGTGGTGTGACAAGAAGTTGTCCGGAATTGATAGCCGGGACCTGAACGATCCGACCTCCTTGGGTTCCAAGCTCATGCCAGACATGTCTGGTATCTGCTACCGACGGAGCGACATACCGCCGTGACGCCATGATATTGAGGATTGGCCCTGATATCGACGAACGTCGTAGCGGGCTACCGCCTGGAGCGTAGCTCGGGTCACTTGCTCTACTTGGAAGTCGACCATGAGCTCATTGGTCCCCTCTTCGGGCCGCGCTAATTCAATGAATCTCCTGTATTTATGCTGGATAAAGGGAGCCCAGTCTTTGATCGGCAACTCCTCAAGTGCGAGGAGTATGCGCATTCCCCGCCAGAGCAGAAACAGCGGTAGTCCAAAGCGCATCGGCAGTCGAGAGCCATGTGAGCCATACGTGGACGGATGCCAGGTGTCCATTACTACCAGTGTGACGGCCTGCCCCTGTCCAACTAGTTGCTGTGCCATTTCATATGCGATCAGTCCACCAGTACAGCTACCAATGACGATATATGGCCCGCTGGGGCGAACACGACGGATCTCTGCAATATAGTGACGTGCCATCTCTGGTACTGAGGTAAATGGCGGCTCCTTCCCATCCAGTCCTCGAGCCTGTAACCCATAGGATGGTTGATTCAACCCCAGCAGCTTTGCCAACTTAGCAAAGATCAATACATTTCCCCCTACTCCGGGCACCATAAAGATCGGTATCGCGGTCCCGCTCGGCTGAATGGCGACAAGTGACTGCCATGGCGGCGTCCAGTGCTCCTGCGAAAGTACCGACGCGAGCTCTGCAATGGTAGGGGCTTGAAACAGTGTCGCAAGCGGAAGGCGTCTGCCGTATACCTGTTCGAGAAGAAAGAAGAGGTGGGCTGCTTTGAGGGAATGCCCACCATGATCGAAGAAGTTGTCATGAATTCCGATCTTTGAGACCTCGAGCACTTGCTGCCACAAGGCCGTCAATTGAATTTCCATCCCACTACGTGGCTTGCTGCGGACGGGTTCATCCGAGAAGGAAGAAGTTGGGGACGGTAATGCTTTCCGGTCAATCTTGTTATTGGCCGTCAAGGGCATGGCTTTTAGAAAGACGAACCGCGAAGGAACCATATACTCTGGAATCGCGGATCGCAGAAACGAGCGCAAGTCCTCCTGATTTGTGACGAGTCCATCCTGGCAGACGACATACGCCACCAACTGCTTCATCCCTTGCCGATCCTCACGCGCAGTGACGGCTACCTGACGGACGGAGGCATGGCGACTCAGCGCAACTTCGATCTCGCCTAATTCGATTCTGAACCCTCGAATTTTCACCTGGTTGTCGATTCGTCCGAGATGCACGATGCGTCCATCGGGACGATATCGTGCTAAATCCCCCGTTCGATATAGTTTCGCCGTCGGGTCGGGAGAAAACGGATGAGGGATAAACCGATCCTGTGTTAACTCTGGCCGCCCTCGATAGCCTCGAGCCAGCCCATGGCCACCAATATAGAGCTCACCGGACACGCCGATTGGAGTGGGCTGGAGGAATTGATTCAACACATACACGTCCGTATTGGCGATGGGTCGCCCAATAGTAATCTCATGATCGGTCCGTTCAATTTTCTCGATGGTGGACCAAATCGTCGTCTCGGTCGGTCCATACATGTTCCACAAGGCGAGGCTTCGATCCAACAACGCTGTGGCCAGATCTGGAGGGAGCGCTTCTCCACCGCAGAGAACCGTCAAGTTTGTACCGCCCAGCCATCCGGCTTCGATCAACATGCGCCATGTTGCCGGAGTCGCTTGCATGATCGTAGGCCGTACGGCCTCACAGAGGCTACGGAGTTGTCGTCCGTCCATGGCGACGGCTCGACTGGCGATTTCGACACGGGCTCCGACCAGCAACGGCACGTAGAGTTCCAAACCGAAGATATCGAAAGAGATGGTTGTTACGGAGAGTAAGACATCCTGTGGCGAACATCCCGGCTCTTGCCGAATCGAGCACAAGAAGTTGACCAGTGCTCGGTGCGGAATTTCGACTCCCTTGGGTTGTCCAGTCGAACCGGACGTATAGAGGATGTACGCGAGGTCTTGAGGCGTGGCAACCGGCGACAGATCGTGTTCAGCTTCTTGCGCGATGCGTTCCGCTTCGCGATCAGGGCACAGCAAGCGACAGATACGAGTATCAAATCGATCGGATAGCTTGCTGGTGGTCAGGACGGCGGCGACCGAGGCATTCTGAGCCATAAAACGAATCCGATCTCGAGGAAACTCTGGATCGAGCGGGACATAGGCCGCACCGGTCTTCATCACAGCCAGGAGCGCGACGACCATCTCCAGAGATCGATCGAAACCAATTCCCACCGTCGCTCCAGGTTTGGCACCCAGTGTTTGGAGATAACGTGCCAGCTGATTCGCCTGAGCATTGAGTTGATCGTACTGCAGAAACTTTGTTCCCATCGATATCGCGACGGCGTCAGGCGTCCTCTTGACTTGGGCTTCGAATAGTTGGGGAAAGCACTCAGCCTGCGGATAATCTCGTTGCGTATGGTTCCAATCCTTGAGCATCTGCTGACGTTCGGCTGCCGTCACTGTCGGGAGCTCGGACAGCCTGCAATGGGGATTGGCTAATGCGTACTGGAGCAGAACCTTATACTGTCCCAATATCCGTTCGGCGGTTTGAGGGTCGAAGAGATCCGTATTGACCGTGAGGTACGCTTTTCGGGAGAACTCTGTCTCGATCGTCAAGCTCAAGTCGAATTGTGCGGCTTGCGTTTCTACCTCGAAGGGCACCCAACTCAAACCCTGCACGTTGATCTCCCTGATCGGCGCATTCGGAACATTGAAGAGGACCTGCACCAACGGAGCAGAGCTCTGATCGCGAGCGGAGTGCATCATCTCGACCAACTTGTCGAAGGGGAAGTCCTGATTAGCATAGGCCTCTAACGCGGTTTCACGCACCTGTGCCAGCAACTCGATGAACGTTGGATCGCCGGAAAGATCGGTACGCATGACGAGTGTATTCACGAAGGACCCGATGATCGACTCGACTGCGGATTGCGTTCGGTTGGCGATCGGAGAGCCGACGGCGATATCCGTCTGACCGGAATAGCGACTCAAGAGAATCTGAAAACAAGCCAACAGAGTCATGAACACCGTCGTATTGTGTTCCGCACTGAATTGTTTCAGTCGTTCGATCAACGAGGTGGGGAACTCCAGCATGCGATGGGAGCCGTTAAAGGTCTGTGTCACAGGGCGTGGATGATCGGTCGGCAACGACAGCTTGGAGAGCCCGGCTAACTTCTTCTGCCAGTAGTTCGATTGTACGCTGAGCCAATCGTCGGTCAGACAACGTCGTTGCCAGACTGCGTAGTCGGCATACTGAAGGAGGATCGGTTTAGCCGACGGGACGTCTCCCCGACAAAACGCGTTGTAGAAGAAGGCGAACTCATAGCCGATGACTCCGAATGACCACTGGTCTCCGATGATGTGATGCATCGTGAGTACCAACACATGGTCCTCGGGCTCGATCTCAATCAAGAGGAACCGTGCGAGAGGTCCCTGTTCTAGGTCAAACGGCCGATTCGCTTCCTGCTCGACGAGCCGAGCTGCCTGCTCTTGGCGCTGTGCCGATGGGAGGTGCGTGAGGTCCATTTCGACCCAATGAGGAGGGCGAAAGGGCTCAATGATTTGGACAGGTCCCTCCCCCTTCATCATGAACATTGTTCGAAATGCCTCATGCCGGTTGCAGATGGCGTCGATCGTACTCCGCAGCGCCGCCTTGTTCAGTCGCCCCATCTGCCGTGAGGCAAACGGCATGTTATACGCCGTACTCTCAGGAGCCAGCTGATGCATCAACCACATGCGTTGCTGAGAATATGACAGGGGGAGTGGTTGATCTCTCGGCACCGGAATGATCGGTGGCAAGGCAGGCGCCTGCCGATCCCCTTGGCGCAATCGCGTCACTTCTTCCGCCAAGGCCGAGATCGTCGGTCGTTCAAACAGCATCTGCAGCGAGATCTCGACTTCGAAGAGCTCGCGTATCCGGGAGATAATTTGGGTGGCCAAGAGTGAATGGCCTCCCGCTTCAAAGAAATGGTCATGGATGCCCGCCTCGGGCACCTCCAGCACGGACTTCCATAGCTCAGCTAAGGCTTCTTCGACTGCATTTCGCGGAGCAATTCTGGCTGCTGCTCGACCGGTTGTGCGTTCCGGAACGGGAAGAGCCTCTCGATTCACTTTTCCGGTTGGACTGAGTGGCATCGTGTCAAGCCAGAGAATGACGGAGGGCACCATATAGTGCGGTAATTGCGCGGCGAGATAATTGCGGACCTCTTCGTGTTTTTCTTTGAGCGACGACTCCCCGGCAAGATAGCCGACCAATCGGTGCTGGTCCCGCTTATCCTCCCGAAGCAGTACCGCGGCATGATGGACCCCGGGGAAATTGCTCAGCGCATATTCGATTTCTCCGAGCTCAATCCGGTAACCACGCAGCTTCACCTGTTGATCTACCCGCCCCAAAAACTCCACATTGCCGTCGGCTCGATACCGAGCCAGATCTCCGGTCCGATACAGTCTGGTGCCGGCCACGTAGGGATTCGCCAGAAACCGTTCGTGGGTCAGGTGTGGCTGATTAACATAGCCGCGAGCGAGACAGTCTCCTGCGACATAGAGTTCTCCCGGCATCCCGATCGGCACCAGCTGCAGACGCTCATCCAGCACATAGAGCTGCGTGTAGGGGATAGGTTTGCCGATCGGGACTCGTGCCCCAGTTTCCTCACGTGTGGTTTGGTGCACACTACACCAAACCGTAGCTTCCGTCGGGCCGTATTCGTTATAAAGCGTGGCATGAGGCAGGAGCTGGTAATGTCGTCGCAGGAGTTCTAGAGGTAGGCTCTCTCCGGCCGTAATGACGACACGAAGGGATTCCAGTTGAGTACTCAATGCCTCACCGAGCACAGCCTGATACAAAGATGGGACCCACACCACATGCGAGATGTGATGATGTGCGATGAGGGCTGCAAGTTCCGCGGGGTCGCGATGGGTGGTCTCAGACGGGATGACCAGTTCTCCCCCCTGCAGCAACGTCCAAAAGATGCCGGTTACAGACCCATCAAACGCTAGAGAGAAGGTGAGTAGAAAGCGAGAGATCGGCTCCGGATAGTACTCAAGCCTGGCATGAAGAGAGGTCACCAGACCACGGTGCGTCACGGCTACACCCTTGGGTCTCCCGGTCGAGCCCGAGGTGTAAATAATATAGGCGAGCTGATCCGGCGAAACGGCTCGTGCGAGGTTCTGCTCCTCCTCCCCTGATCCGCCGATGGGAGAAGTATCCAAGGTTTCCACGTCCAAGATTCGGCCACGGTAGTTCTGTACGTGGTGACGAAGGCGCGCCTGTGTCACTATGATAGATACCTGCGCATCCTCCAGCATCAGGTGGAGACGGTGGCTGGGGAAGGATGGATCAAGGGGAACGTATCCTCCTCCGGCTTTGAGAATACCCAAAAGGCCCACGAGGGCAGCGACTGAGCGCTCGACACAGAGACCCACCGGGAGATCTTCCTCCACCCCTAACTGCCGTAGTGCGTGGGCGACTCGATTCGCTCGGCGGTTCAGCTCTCGGTAGCTGATGGATTGGCCTCCACAGGTCACGGCGACTGCATCCGGAGTCCGCTCGACTTGCGCCTCGATGAGCGTATGGATCCCGGCGGCCGTAGAAGGCGGCTCGCTCCATGTCAGTGGAATGGTACGCTTTTCCTCGGCGGTCAGGAATGAAAGTTGGTAAAGATGCGCCTCAGGCTTTTTGAGAAATTCATCGAGGAGAATTTCTAGTTGTCCCAACATCCGGTCGACCGTCGAGTCGTCAAAAATCGTGGGGTCATGAAGAAACGCCAACTCCAAGCCGTCTACCTTGTTGATGACCATCAACACGAGGTCGAATTCCGAGGCGGTCGGTTCCCAGGGGAGATGCGTGACCTTAAGGCCCTTGGCGTTGAACGTGGCCAAGGGGTCTTCTTCACTTACGATCATCACGTTGAACAGTGGAGATAAGGATCGTTCGCGATGGAGTGACAGCGCCTCGATCACCTCTTCGAATGGGAGGTCCTGATGATCGTAGGCATCAACCACCAGACGGCGCACCTTCATCAGCAGCTCGTATCCGGTCAACTCAGCTGAAAGTTCTACCCGCAACGCCACGGTATTGACGCAATAGCCCATTACGTTTTCAAGCTCTCTCCGACGCCTGCCTGACACGATCGAGCCGATCACGATATCCGATTCTTGTGTGTAGCGATGCAACCAGGTCGCAAACATGGCGTACAGCACCATGAAGGTCGTGACGTGCTGCTGTTGACAGAAGAGAGCAAGGCTTCCTGAAAGTTCCGGAGAGAGTGATCGTGATCGCACGCCTCCTTCGAACGTGCGCACTCGCGGTCGCTGACG
Organism: Nitrospira sp.; assembly: GCA_036984345.1. Taxonomy (GTDB): domain Bacteria; phylum Nitrospirota; class Nitrospiria; order Nitrospirales; family Nitrospiraceae; genus Nitrospira_D. The sequence continues at coordinate 63,733 of BQXA01000005.1, forward strand.
GTCGACTGGGAGCTCCGGGAGCGGATGGGCACCTGTCAGCTGTCGGATCCAATAGGAACGCTGGACTTCAGCAAGGCCCTGATCGAGCCTGGCTCTTTGCCAATCGACATAGTCCAGGTACTGAACCGCCACTGTAGGAAGCCGAGCGTCTTGTGCCTCGCAATTGGCTTCCCATAGAAGGGCTAATTCCTTCCAGAAGATCCCGAGAGACCATCCGTCGGCGACAAGACGGTGGAATGTCACGGCCAGGACATGCACACCCTGTTCAAGCGACAGCAAAGCTACTCGGAAAAGCGGTCCCTGTCGTACGTCAAACGGCCGGGTCCTCTCCGTTTCCAGGAATTGCTGTACGTGACGGTCCTGCTCCGCGGCATCCAATCGTTGGAAGTCTTGTTGCCTGATCGCGACGATTGTCTCAGAGGATACTTCCGCGAACCCTTCGCCTCGCTCTGATCCGAAACGAGTTCGAAGAATCTCGTGACGACGGACGATTTCCTGTACGGACCGCTCTAACACCTCATGAGTGATGGCCCCCCATAGACGTACATTCATCGAAATATGGTTGATCGCGCTTCCAGGATGAACGTGCTCCAAGAACCAAAGCCGTTGCTGTGCTGGACTGAGAGGAATCTTGCCTGACCGTGGGGATCCGGAGGAACGTGGAACCAGCAACGTCCGTGCGTTCCCGTCACCATCTGCGTATTGATCGTGCCGTGCCTCCGATCCAGCGACACCTGGATCCCTGTTCAGCTCATCGATTCGTGCGGCGAGTGCGGACAATATCGGATATTCAAATAGCGTACTGAGGGGGAGTTCGATGTGGAACGTCTCGAGAACGCGCGTAACAATCTGTGCTGCGAGAAGCGAATTGCCTCCGAGTACAAAGAAGTTTGCATGGCGATGCGGAAGATCTCCTCCAAGCACCTCTTGCCAGATCTCGGCCATCTTTTGCTCGATAGAGGTTTGTGGGGAGTCCGTCACCGACACATGGGCGACAGCGTCCACATCCTGGTCGAGCGTATGGGTTGCGACGACCGTGAGATGATCGGATTCAAAGGCATCTCGGCAGGCACGCCGCTGGATTTTTCCACTGGAAGTTCTTGGGATGGCACCAGACTTGACCAGGACCACCGTGTGGAGTTCCAGTTCATACTCGTCTGCGATGGCCCGGCGGATGCCACGTATGACTTCCATCATGTCCGATTCCGGCAAACGCTTCTCGATTTCATGGACCAGCACGACACGTTCTCCGGTCTCCCCTTCGATTGAGAAGGCCGCTCCACCTCCTTGGCGCAGGCTCGGATGCGCTTTTCCTGCCGTCCATTCCACATCATGGGGGTAGTAGTTACGTCCTCGTACGATGATGAGGTCTTTGAGACGTCCCGTGAGGAACAATTCTCCGTGGTGGAGAAATCCGAGATCGCCTGTCCGCAAATAGGGACCTCCATCTGATCCGGCGAGAGTGGCCTGAAACACGGCTTCGTTGTCTTGAGGTTTGTCCCAATATCCAGATGCGATTCCGGTTCCGGCCAGCCACACCTCCCCGACCGTCCCTGGTTGGCACTCGGTATGGGTCTCAGGATTTACAATCCTAAGACAAGTCTCCTCGAGGGGCTCCCCGCATCCGACCAATGTCCGAATGGCGCCTTCGCTTACAGAAGACTCCTTCACGACCGCGTGAGACAGCGCCTCAGCATCGACGTTCAAGAAACTCGGTTCTGCATCGACCCGCTTCATCGTCACCAAAAGGGTCGCTTCCGCGAGTCCATAGGCCGGTGCAAACGAGGTTGAGCGGAAGCCTCGTGGGCCGAAGGTCTTGATGAACCCCCTGACCGTATCCGGGTGAATGGGCTCCGCACCACAACTTGCGACCGACCACGTCGTTAAGTTCGCTCGCCACTCCCTCTGTTGCTGTGCGGCTCGGATACAGGACTCGTACGAAAAGTTCGGTCCGCCGCTGTGGGTAATTGCAAATCGGTCCACCGCTTCGAGCCACCGCAATGGCCGTCTGAGAAACGTAAGGGGGGACATCAGATAGGCAGGAATCCCGGCATAGAACGGGGCGAGGATTCCATGCACTAATCCATAGTCATGGAAATAGGGGAGCCAGCAGAGTGATCGGCTCCCAGTCGATACACTTCCCGCCAGGCTCAGGGCTCTGCAATGAGCCAGCACGTTCTGATGAGTGACCATGACGCCCCGAGGAGTGGCCGTTGATCCCGATGTGTATTGCAGATACGCAAGACTAGTAGGGCGATGATCAGGCAACCTCATTGAATCGGCTGCCTCATCGGCGTGATCCGTCGCGATGCAGGTGAGTGGACTGGAATCCTCGGTGAGCGCAAGCCCCGAAACCGTGGTTTCAAGACCTGATGTGGTGAGGATCAATGCAATGTGAGCGTCATCGATGATGGAGCGAAGTCGATGGAGGCTGTGTTTCCGCCTGATAGGGTCAGGAGCCGGAGCAGGAACCGGAACGAGGCCGGCACAGACACAGGCCCAAAAAGCGTAGACGACGTCGAGCCCTTGGGGGTAAAGGAGAAGCGCTCTGGTTCCTGGTGGAAACTCACGTGCGAGGTGGCCGGCAAGCGAATAAACCGACCGTTCAAGCTGGCCGAACGTGACGTGGCTTTCAACCTCGAGGTTATCGCGGACGAATGCATAGGCCAGGTTGCTCGGATTCGTCCGACAACCGAGCTGAAAAAGTGTTGGCAGGTCGTCTATATGGGGTGAGGGACCTTGCGACATTTACGTACAGCGCCAGTCGGAAACCATGCCAGGAGGAAGCTCTCCCAAGAGTGATTGAGTTGCTGAAAGACCAGCGTAATGGGTTCGGGCAAAAGCTCAAAGAACTTCTCATTTTTCAACCGGTTTCGAGGATGCTTGAGGACTAGGCCACCCGACAACAGATTGCATATCCACTCGATGTGTGGCCTTCACAATTTGGGAATAAGGGGCTGTAGCATCTTGCGCCATTGGGTAAGACAGTCCTGAGGCGTTTTTCATCAGATCGAGTTACATCCCGACTGGCCATACTCTGAAAATGTCGTAAGGCATTGGTTTAGAATAAGAATGCTGTCAGTCTGTGTTCGTGGAACATGGCATACTGCTCGCAAAGTTTCTCACTGGTGAGGGAGAAAACATGCCGATCACTGGACGAGTGCTTCTTTTTTGCGCATTGTTGGCTGGTATACAGGGGTTGGGATTCAGCAATTTCGGAGTAGAAGAACTAGTGACCTCAGCCAAAGGTGGCGATCCAGTCAGTGGCCGGGAGATTTACGTCAACACCTGCATCCGTTGCCACGGCATCGACGGCAAGGGAACCTTGGGGCTCAAACTTGTCCCGCCGCCTACAGACCTCACCGCTTCCGATGTGCAAAGTCGTCTTGATGGGACGTTGTTCCGTCGCATTCATGAAGGCAAACCGAATACCGCCATGGGGGCATGGAAGCATTCACTCTCCGATGAAGAAATTTGGGATGTCTTGGCCTATGTCCGTACACTCAGGGGCGAGGCTGAGGGGCAGCCATAAGAGATGAATCCAACCGGTAAAAGTTGTCTCATATGGGTCTGTTAGGGAGTGAGACAACCCTGAGACAAGGAGGTAGCGACCATGACATGTAATGTGGGCGGAATTGAACGACCGATACGGATTGGGGCTGGGGTGCTGGCGATCGCGATCGGTCTTTTTGCCGGACTCTCATCAACCATTGCCGGCGCGTTCGTGGTCATCGGAGCCATATTGCTGCTGACCGGCGTGGTAGGTTTTTGCCCGTTGTTCACCTTGCTGGGAATCAACACCTGCTCTCCTCCTTCCAATTTGAAAAAGTGAGGCCGGTGAATGCATAGGCGTTCGATCGCAAGCACAGTGGTGGCGGTTGTTGTGTTGATGGCGAGCGGTTGTGCTCCACCCCCCCGGATGACCGACGGAGAGCATTCCATTGGCCCTTCCAATACGGAGGCAGCCGCTAACGCGTTGTTTGCTCCGCCTTCACCCGAAACTATTCCCGGCGATCTTCGGGGAGAGCAAATCCGGTTGGGTTACATGATGGTGGTCGACACGCAAGGGTACGGGAAACGGTACGTTGGGAATGCGCTGAACTGCACCAATTGTCATTTGGATGCCGGCCTTAACCCGAATGCGGCGTCATTTGTCGGTATTAGTCTCCTCTACCCGCGCTATCACGAGCGTACCGGCCGACAGGTATCCCTTGCGGATCGGATCAATGAGTGCTTCGAACGCAATATGAACGGCAAATCACTTCCTCCCGACAGTGTCAAGCTGACGGGCATCGTGGCCTACATCGAATGGCTGTCGCAGAATATGCCGGCCGGCAGTACCGTGCCGTGGCGGGGAGTCCCACGCCTGACGTCGACCCATCAGCCTGACCCGCTTAACGGGAAGAAAGTATATGAACAAAAATGCGTATTCTGTCATGGATCCGAGGGCCAGGGAACGATGACGGCGCCGCCAGTGTGGGGGCCGCGTTCGTACAACATCGGTTCGGATATGGCGAGGATCAGCGTGGCAGCCTCGTTCATCAAGGCCAATATGCCAAGAGGATGGGGGTGGACCGTCACGGACGATGAAGCGTTTGATGTAGCGGCCTATGTCAATACCCAGTCACGTCCCGACTATCCCGACAAAATCCATGATTGGCCGAAGGGTGGCAAGCCGGCGGATGCTCCATATTGAAATGGTCGATCGGAGCGAGATCACGCCTACGGCCATTGTCCACTCATCAGAAATCCAACCGGTCTCAAAGACGTACCTCAAGAGGGAACGAGAAATGTGTGTCGTGATCGTATGGAGAGGAGGAGGGCGACATGAGTGTCGGAAGCATGAGGGTAGGAATCGTCGCGACAGGGATCGTGATCGTTGGGGTGCTCGTGTTTCAAGGACTGTCCTTCGCAAGCGACGAAGTTCGCGCAAAAGATCTCATCCAACAGACCTGTGTCCAATGCCACCGGTTGGAAGGGACAGCTGAGTCTCGGTTCAATTTGCAAGCACCAGATTTGATCTGGGCCGGTAGCAAATATCAACGATCATGGCTCATTCGTTGGCTCACAGGGAAGGAAGCTCCGCTCTATGCCAAAGGGTATCGGTGGGACTTAACGGACGTACCATCGAAGCACCCAATGGTGACGGAGTCGGAGGCGAACGCCATCGCAGACTACTTTGCCGAACACCACAAGGATCCGCGCGTGACGGTCGGTGCGTTTGATCCGTCCAAAGTAACAAAGTACGAGGCGACGTTCGGCGGGATGGCCTATAAAGCCCATGCCTGCCTCGGCTGCCACACGATCGAGGAGAACGGTAAACTGATTGGTGGACCACAGAGCACAGCTCTGAAGAATGCCGGTCAGCGATATAATATGGACTGGCTCTATCGGTTTGGACAGAATCCGCAGGACTTCATCGCCCATACCGGAGAATTCTTGGCCGATGCGACTGACCCGCAATTACGGGCCGTGATCGGATTCCTGGCCGTTCAAGGCGTGAAGGACTTCACCTACTATGAACCCTGGACCAGTCAGGAATTCGCCAACGCAAGTGTGGATCGAGGCAAGACCCTGTACAAGGAATACTGCGCCCAGTGCCATGGGTTCACCGGCAAAGGCGACGGCCCAGCCGCCTCAGGCTTGGAGCCCAAGCCTGCCATTCACGCCAATATGCCGTTTGATAAATTGCCGATGGAGTACCTCTACACAGTGATTAACCATGGTGGGCCGGCTATCGGCAAATCACCAAATATGCCCTACTGGGGATTGACGATCGGCCAGCAGGGCGTGGCGGATGTGATTGCCTATATGAAGGTCACCTTCAAGGGGGTTCCTGATGTGGCCGCTGCGGGTGAAGGTGCGTCAGGTGCCGCCTGTGTGCAACCCCGCAAGACAGCCAAAGCACCGGCAGATTTCTGGGCCAAGACGAATCCGCTTCCGTCGTCATCCAGTTCCATCAAGGCAGGAAAAGAGTTGTTCTTGAAAGGTGCGCAACCGGTGGCCTGCGTGATGTGTCACGGTGAGCTAGGCGATGGGAAGGGGTTAATGGGCGGGGCCTTTGTGCCGCCGCCACGGAACTTTAGCTGTGGGGCGATGATGAGAGAGTTACCAGATGGCCAACTGTTCTGGATCATCAAGAATGGGTCGCCGGGGACCGGGATGATGGCATTTGCCGGTCTTCCGGACGAACAGGTGTGGCAGTTGATTCATTACATTCGGTCGTTGGCGAAGTAATATGTGAAGCGTTGCTCGTACGACACGAATGACGAAATCCGAAGATTGAACCAAGGAGGGCACTAGTGGCAACGTTCATTATTTCAGGGAGCCGAGGAACGGACGATCCAACGATGGCAACGCTGCCGTTCATGGCGGCGAAGACTGCAAAGGAACAGGGGCATGATGTGGTGCTGTGGCTATGGAATGAGGCGGTTACGTTGGGACGCAAAGGCGTGGCCGATCATGTGATCGGGGTGAACCTGACGCCACTCAAGGACCTGCTCGCGGCTGTACAGGCGGCGGGAGTCCAGATCTGGGTCTGCGGGGCCTGTGCGGTCGCCAGACAAGTGAGCACTGCCGATCTCGTGGCCGGCGCCTCGATCAAAGGTATGCCGGATTACATCAAGGCCGTGGCTGAGCGAGATCGAAGCGTCGCATTCTGATTCCATACCTGGAGATGAGGAGGACCGAATGCCTGCTGATGGTGAATCGACCGGGAAGTCTAAAGCTCGAAAAGCTCGAGAGGAGTCGGAGAGCGACGAACTCACGAGACGGACGGATGGAGCGGATGAGAACGATCTAGAGGCGATCCCTACACGCATTCCGGTGGAGGGAGACGGATATATACCGCCGGGCGGTGCGGCCATCGATAGGGTATTGAAGAAAATCGGGGATCCAGGCTCCACCCTGACTGAAGATGATCTGCAAAGAATCAATACGAGGAAAGGCCTCTTTCAGCTGTTGGAGAACCGAGGTGTTGATCTTCAAGACGTCCGCAAGCGGTTGCTGTATGAGTATGAGTTGCGGCAATTACAAGTCGAGTTGGTGAAGTTGCAGCGATGGATCCAAAATACGGGAGAACGCATCGCGATTCTGGTCGAGGGCCGAGATGCAGCGGGGAAAGGAGGCACGATCCGGCGGTTCACCGAACACCTGAACCCCCGTGCGATGCGTGTTGTGGCGTTGCCCAAGCCGACCGATGAGGAACGGGGACAGTGGTATTTCCAGCGGTATATCCGGCAGCTGCCGAATAAGGGTGAAATCGTCTTCTTCGACCGGAGCTGGTACAACCGCGCGGTGGTCGAGCCGGTGATGGGATTCTGCACCAAGAAGGAACATCAGCGGTTCCTACAACAAGTACCCGAATTCGAGCACATGCTCTATGAGGACGGGGTCACGATCATCAAATTTTGGTTCTCCATCTCGAAAGACGAGCAAGCCCGGCGCTTCGAAGCCAGACGACAGAATCCCTTGAAACAGTGGAAGCTCAGCCCGGTCGATGAGAAGGCGCAGGAACTGTGGGATGCATACACCCGCACCAAGGAAGAGATGTTCAGCAAGACGCACACGACGTACAGTCCCTGGATCATCGTCAAGGCGAACGATAAGCAGGCGGCACGTCTCGAGAGCTTGCGATACGTGTTGAACCTGCTGCCCTACAAAGGGAAGGAAGAAGCGCAGATCAGATTGACACCCGACCCGAACATTATCACTCGATTCCACCGCAAGATGGTGGAATTGGATCTGTGACAGCTTCGGCAAGGCGTCTCATGGATTCCATGTGGGTCACATCGATGAAGGAGCAGGCCGATGAAGACGAAGATGTTTTCGGTACTGGCTATTATGGTTTTCTTTGGAGTTTCTACCAGTGGGGCAGAACGGCATATGATGCAACCGGTCGTGCCGGCCAATAAGCTGGCCGAAGCTCGAGCGCTCAGGAGCCCGCTCCCGGCATCTCAAGCGGTCGTAGAAAAAGGGAAGGCGCTCTATCACGGTAAAGGCACATGCTTCACTTGTCATGGAGTGAACGGAGACGGCACAGGGCCAGGGGGCGCCCAGCTGAATCCCTCCCCTCGGAATTTCCAGCATCATGGGTTCTGGCGACACCGCACAGAGGGAGAAATTTTCTGGGTCATCAAGCATGGATCTCAAGGAACCGGCATGATTGGGTTTGGCCAGCTCCTGTCGGATGAAGAAATCTGGGCCCTGATTCAGTACGAACAAACCTTCGCGGGTATGCACGGACCAGGAATGGGAGGTCATAGAGGTGGTATGGGACCGATGGGAGGATCTGGTGGCGGTAGGGGTGGAATGAAAGGCATGGGACATGGAGGGAAAGGGCATGAGATGGATGAGTAACATGTGAGCCTCTCGTTACGGTCGCCTTCCTTTACTTCTTCTGACCAGGCTGGTGCCAGCTGGATCTTGGTCGGTCGTTGGGCAGTTCCGCTGGTTAACCGTTGTAGCGTTTTTCCCCATCTGACGATCCGACCGTGAGTATTCCTGCATCACATCGAACCATTCCTGCGTGAGCTACCAACCATAAGCTACTGTTTCACTGAACATATTTCTCAGGCCTCATGAGTCTGAGCAGCGGCTCGAGATTCGCAATTGATCTGAATCCAATCTTGGTGAGCACGCTCTCAGTAGATGGAAGGCGCGGGTGAATAGTGTGTCACATGATCACAACCCGGAGGTACAAGTTATGACGAAGCGGATAAGGCGATGGATGATCGTAGTCGGAGGCATTGGGGTGATCGCCGCCATGTTGGTCGCACCGAGCTTTGCCGACGAGGGCCATGGGAAGAAAGGGCATAGTAGCCACGATCAGGAAGAACAGGTCGATCACAGTGGGCACTATTTGAAACATTTATTGAAACATGCCAAGGAGTTTGAGTTGACGCAGGAACAGATCGGCAAGCTCAAGGCCATCCAGCTTGACTTCAAACGCTCGGCGGCAAGGTTGGAAGCCGACGCCAAGGTGGCGAAGCTCGAACTAGACGCGCTGTTGGATGATGAGCAGATCGACCTGAAGGCGATTCAGGCAAAGGTCGAGCAACTGAAAAAAGCGGAAGGCGCCTGCCTGTTCGAAGCGATCAAGAGTAAGCGCACCGCCATGGCCCTGTTGACCCCCGATCAACGGGAAAAGGACCGTGCCCATCATGAACAAATGAAGAGCAAGAGTGAAGGGCAGCATGGAGGCGGCATGGGCGGGATGGGTAAAGGTGGGATGATGGGCGTGAGAGGCGGCATGATGGGGGGCATGGGAGGTGGAATGATGGGAGGCGGACATGACGGTGGCGATCATGGGAGTGGAGGATCCGGCGGAGGTCAGGAACACCAACACTAACAGTACGCATCGATAGCTGTCCCCGATGGAGTGTGAATGACCACGTGATCGTGTGTACCATACTGATGTCATGAAGAGGGATTGCTATGTATTTGCGTATCGTGATTAGCTTCGCCGTCGTTGTCTTGAGTGTTTCGTGGGTGATGGCTCAAAGCCTTACAGGAAATCCGAAGAATGGGGAGAGAACTTTTCAACAACACTGTGTCGGCTGTCACGGAGTCGCCGGTGATGGGTTGGGGCCTGATATCAAGGAATTGATCGTTCCGCCTGCGAATTTTCGGGCGCCGAAATTGCGCACCAGAACCGATATGGAACTGTACCTCGCGATCAAACAGGGGGTCCTCTTCAGCCCGATGCACGGCTGGGCCGATCGCTTGTCGGATCAGGAGATCCGAGATGTGCTGAGATACATTCGCAGCGTGGCTCCGTTCAATCCCGTCGGCTAGTCGTATCAATGAAGGGGAGAGCCCGCTTGGTCATGGAGAAGGAGGAGTGATAGGATGACAGGAACATTCTTCACAGATGGAGGATCACCATGACACATCAGGATGGTCGAAGCTCACCTGAAACGGTTTTCCTCGCATTTCTCGGCGGGGCAATCGGGGGCATGATCGCCGGGATCCTTCTCGCTCCCAAATCAGGTGAGGAAACCCGGCGTGTGATACAAACCCATGCGCGAAGGACGGAGGAGGATCTCATCGAACGAGCCAAGGAAGCACGAGCGGCCCTGGATGAGGTGATTGAGCGAGGTAAGCATTTTGTGGATGAAAAACGAGCGGACGTCGAATCAGCCGTGAGAGCAGGTCGGGAGGCGGTGAAAGAGAGAATCGATAAGTACCGCGACTGATAGTGAGTGTGCTATCTTCTGGCCGCTGGATCGAGGTATGTTCGGCTATCACGAAGAGGGGGGCACTACGTCATGTCCATCTTCTTCGGTTATCAATTCATGTGATGAGGACGGGATCATGAGCGAACCACAGACGATCACGACATTCTATGAAAAGGATCACGACCGCCTGGATGAGTTGTTTAAGACCTTTCAAACAACGAAACGGTCGGATTTTCCCAAGGCGAAGGAAGCCTTCAAGGAGTTCAAGATCGGCCTCCAGCGCCATATTGTGTGGGAAGAAGAGCTGCTGTTCCCGATCTGGGAAGAGAAAACCGGGATGATCGAGGACGGGCCGACGCCCATCATGCGTTTTGAACATGACCAGATCAAGAAGCTCCTCGAAGCCATTCACCAAAAGGTGGAGGCACACAATATCGAGACCGATCAAGAGGAACAGGCGCTGTTGAACCTCTTGGGCTCTCACAATAGGAAGGAAGAACGTGCGCTGTATCCCGCCATTGACAACGTCATAAGCCTGGACGAGTGCGCAAAAGTCTTCAGCGACATGAACACGATTCCGGAGGACCGGGGCAATGCCTGTTGTGGTCAGCATTGACAGTGATCAAAGGCGAGGGCGAGGCGATCTCAGGGGCTTTGTTTCAAAGATCAGCTACCGCCGGTTACTCTTGTTCAGTCTCTGTTTGACGGGATGGTTGGGAGTGGAGTCGACAACCATGACCCGTGACGGGTTGGCCGAGACGTCGTCCTCGCAGCCGACTGGAACGCTCAAAGGCAATATCCTAGAAGGCCGGGAGATTTTTAATGGGAAAGGGGTCTGCTACTACTGTCACGGTATTGATGGGTATCTGCACAAGATTCCTCGACTGGAAGCGGACACGGCGAAACTCATCGCGAAGCTAGACCCTCCTCCCACCGACCTACGGAATCCCAACGCCCTTCGCCTGAAAACCAACAAAGAACGGGCCCGCGCCATCAGGGAAGGTCATCCCGGCACCGGTATGTTTCCAGATACCACGATGACCGATCAAAATCTCGCCGACATCTTGCTCTACCTCGCACTCATCAGAAAAGATCCGAATCCGGAGCAGTAGGCCCATACGTCACGCGATTAGACCCTCCTTGAGGATCGTCCTCTCCGCTTCCAAGTCAGAGAATGGACCTAACTGTGTGGTGTCTTGACGAGCTGGGAACTGACCCGCACAGTGTACGGATCATCACATGCGATTCGAATGGGATGAGGCAAAGGAGAAGGCCAATCGTAGGAAACACAGAGTTTCCTTCGAGAAGGCGCAAACGGAGTTTTTTGATGAACATGCCGTTCAATTCTTTGATCCAGATCACTCGGAAGACGAAGACCGTTTCATTTTGCTGGGAATGAGCTTCAAGTTGCGAGTGATCGTCGTGTGTCACTGCTTCCGAGAGAGTGAAACGGTGGTGAGGCTTTTCTCAGCGAGGCGGGCTGACAAGGGCGAGGAACGAGAATATTGGAGGAGAAGGCGATGAGAGCCCGTTACGATTTTCCAAAAATGAAAGGGCGAAAGAACCCGTATATCAAGAATTTGAAACAACCCGTCACGATGCGACTCGATCGCGATACGGTCGCCTATTTCAAGTCCCTCGCCGAGGAAATGGGTATTACCTATCAGAGCCTGATCAACCTCTATCTGCGAGATTGTGCCATGCACCACCGCAAGCTACACATGAAGTGGGCGTCCTAGTTCTGCCTGAGGAAAGGATTGAGGGCATCTGTGAAGACGAAGGTGGTCAGATCCAGCGGCAATGTCTTTATTGATCTGGGCTTCGATCAAGATGAAGCCGCCGTGCTCCTGATGCGCACGAATCTCATGAGCGACCTTCGTCTCTATATTGAAAAGCGTAAGCTGACTCAGGCTCAGGCTGCCAAGCAATTAGGCATTGCACAATCCCGCGTGTCTGATCTCGTACGCGGAAAATGGGACAAGTTCAGCTTGGAAAGGCTTATCACGCTTGAAGCAAGAATCGGGCGGAAAGTGCGTGTCGAGTTTGCAGCGTGATGGCTGGATTCCGCGAAGGCATTAGGGGCAAAGCGAAAACAACTCGGTATGATATTGGCGAACATCCTCATATTCGATAGAAAATGACGACAAGCATGAGGCTTGTTTGGAAGAGGCCGATAGCGATACCGCGTGCATCGCCAAATTCTTGAGGGATATTGCCACTACCAGGAAAATCAGACCTCTAGATTCTCCAGAACGATTTTAAGCGGTAGCGACCCAAGAAACCGCAGGTCAACATATTGGGAATGCCTACTCAGAGAGTCCCGGTTAATGCACAATCAGCGGATTCTACTTGGTAGGATTTAACCTTTGCGATCACGCTGGAACCGCGACAAGAGCATAACAGTCTTAATGGCCGATCCAACGCCGAACGTCAATAAGACAATCATCAACCATGAATATCCCAACTGGACGCTTCCATAAATTAGGACGAGAACGGGGAGCAACGATGCGGTAAAAAGCGACACGGTTCTTGCAATACAATCGGGATAAAGCCCAATCCATGCCACCTTGGGAATTTCATCAGTGGCTTGTAACCGTTTACTAAGTTCTCGAAGGTGAATCACAAAATAAATTTGAACAACCACGATAAAGATTGCCCCCCAAGTGGCCAAATCCCCTTCTCGAAATTTAAGACCAAGTACCTCCACTTTTTCGCTAGACCGTTGGTGTTGCAATTCAGACTGAAGATGCCGCTCTACGTCTTCAAACCGCATCTGCCTATCCGTTTTCATCAGCTCGTAAAGTTCCGGAAAAGTGTCCTCAAACTTCCCACCCTTGGCCGAAAATTTAAAGCGATCAGCTAACCAGATTCGCAAATTTACAGGGACTGGTTGTTTCTTGTATTTTGCTGGAAGAACCAGGATTTGCGCTGATTGTTCATTTGGCCTCAGTGGTACCTTGCCACAGAAAAGCACGTTAAACTGTAGACTCCACCTCGATGTTAAAATTTCTTTAAAGCCCTTGCAGTAATCTCCGTCCTCCCTCAATCCAATATCCATACGTCCGAGTTTCAGTTTAACCGTGTTGGGAAGTGTCGGTCTCGGAATCCACCGCAACTCTGCTCTTACCCCACCGTCCGAGGCGATGTAGGCAACTTCCGATATGTCCTTCACGACGAAGGCCACCACCTCGTCTGAAGCGTTCCAGAATTGCCTGAACTCATCAATGGTATCAAGTTGCGGATTTCCCACTGCATCGAGACCACCAGGAAGAAATTCTGTTTCGTCTTCCCGTGGCCACCCCCTACCAAGAATTTCGTGCCTTGAACCTGAAGGAAGATTTACTGAGAGATAGAGATAGATCGGAATGTATGATGGTCTTGCTAACCAACCATTCTCCCGTTGCGGAAGGTTTTCTCGGGTTAGTTCTTCCGGGGGAAAGTAGAGTTCGCCAGGTATCTTTTCAGGCCATCCCAAACCCTGGTCTTGGAGCCATTTAATCTGTTCGGTTCCAAAATCCTTCGTCCAGGAATTCCAATCTACTTTGATTCTTGAAATAGATTCGAACTGTCGATAAATAGCACTCGGTTCACTCAATGAATACCCATGGAGCGAGATTCCTACTAAAACACAGACGAGGACTAGAGAAAAGTGTACCGTTCGAAGATGTGTTGTGAGTTCGGAGGAATCCGGTTTACCCATTGCTTTTCTAGCGGTAAATCAGATCAAGAAGAGCACAATACTTACCATATTGAGAACTAGCTTACTATGTATCAGAGTTGGAAGAAGCTCTTGTGCCAAGCTGGGGCCAAAACACCCTGACACACCATGGTCCATGATGAGGTTTCCCATCACGAATCTTCCCTTTTTCTAAGGATTCGTTGTCCTCAGTCTTATGAGGTAAGGTTTCGTCGAGACTCTTAGTCAGCGGGGCCAACTCAGAATTCTCCTACTGACTTTCTGCTACCACGCTGCTTCCAGGACAGGACAAACTAGCCCTAGTGGCAGCAATCGTGCCAATTTGTTGAGTTGTTGTTTCTTGTGGGGTTAGGTTGTCTGAGGTAGGGCGCTCTGAGTTTTGTAAACCGCAGGTCGGATGGGAACCCGAAGCTCGGGTTCAGATTGAGCTCATTGATCTCGGAAATGTTTTCGGTGAGGTGTATGGGAGGCTACAGTAAACTCCTTTTAGGATTCACCCACTGTAGGTAGTAAACGTCAGCTCGTTGACCGAGTCGCACGATCAGATCAGCCACTCGGGTGCCAGCAGCAAGATGGCTCCGAGACCGGCCATCACTATGCCACTGGCCAGCTTCAGCCAGCGTCCAGCCCCTTCTTGTAATTTCCGCCTACTCAGCGTGACCACCGCGATCGTTACCATGAGGCTGTCGTCTAGAATATAGGCCAGATTATACAATCCCAGGTACCCATAATATTCCCATGTCGATAGGTGATGCATCGTGAGGATCTGTGTGTAGACAGCAGGAAATCCGGCTGTGCAGAGCAATTCAATCGTATTCACCAGCCCGGCCAGAATGATGACGCCCACCAAGGCTCCGGCAAGGTTGTCGGCCTGGAGGATGCGGCGGATGCGAGCATACAGGCCGGGCTTCGCGGACTCGGGAATGCTCAGAGACAGACTGTGATGGAACGCAAAGAAATCCTTCACATTCACCAGTCCGATGAAGAGCGCGATGCCGCCGAGCCCGATCTGAACGGCACGCGACAGCCCTATCACGAGAAACAGGTTGAGCCAAGCCGCCATGAAGGCAAAGTAGAGCAATCCACTGACGATGACGAACGTTCCGGCGATGAGCGCCATCTTCCGGCGATCTTGGAGATTGACCAGCAGCGACAGGAGAAAGAGCAGGACCCACATCGCACAAGGATTAAAGCCATCCAGCAAACCGATGACGACCGTGAACAATGGAAGGCCCAGATCCTGGACACGAAGCGGGCCGAACCATCCCGTCTCGATGCTCTCAGCCGTTGGATGGGTGGCACCCGGCACGTTCTGCTCCAGTTTGGAGCGAATCTCCACGCCCGTCGTGTCCGATGAGCGAAAACCAACGATGATCTCTGTGCCAATAAGAAATGTCGGAACACCGATGGTGGTGATGCCTTGGTTCTTCGCCAATGTGGCCAGTCGCTGTCGCGCGGCATGGTCTTCTGCGATGTCGTAGAAGATAATGCGGAGAGAAGGTTGTTCCTGTCGAAGCTGATCCAGAAAGGTCTTTGCAGCTTCGCAATGGGGACAACCGGCTCGAACAAAAACCTCGATATCCGAAATGGCCTCCCCTGCGCAAGTGCTGCCCGGGAGAGCGAGCACGATGACGAAGACGTGGGTGGCGAGTCGGCGGAAGAACGTGCGCCACAATATGCGCTGACCCGACACCTAGTCTAACTGGTGATATCTGGTGGCGACATGAATCTGATGTACGACAACACATCCAGCATTTGCTCATCCGTCAGCTTGCCACGGAAGCCATGCATTGGGCTGAACAAGACGCCGTTTGAAATTGCCACAAGTAATTCCCAATCCGTTTTCGAACGGCTGATCTGAGATCGAAGGTCGGCCGGTTGGACGATCAAGTCTTGGCTGTCCGGCCCATTCCCGTCCAGTTGAGCCCCATGGCAGCGGAGGCACTGTCGCTCATACACGGCCTGTCCGGCTTTCGAATCTCCTCGAATTCCTTGAGCGAAGATCACAGATGTTGAGAGGGCAATGAATAGTAGTATGAGAATCGTCGGTTTCATCGTCGCTCCTTTCACCGCAGTACGAGCACCGGACACGTCACATGATGCACGACGGCATGGGACACACTCCCCAACAGGAAGCGAGAAATGCCCGTCCGTCCATGAGAGGTGATGACGACGAGGTCCACAGCCTTTGCTTCTTCTTCGATCACCGAGGCGGCATGACCGGTGGTGACTTTCGTGCTGACCGAGTATCGGGGGGTCATGAGTTTGCGGGCGGTCGACTTGACGAGTTCCTCCGCATAACGCTCAGCTCCCTCCCACCATGTGCTGGTTCCCATGGCATCGTACGGATCATCCACTCCGATCGGAACGACGGCGTGGAGTACGCAGAGTTCAGCAGGGTCGACGAAGGGATGTTTCGTGAGCCATGTCGCGATTCGGTCAGCATCATCGCGATCCTCGATGGCGACAAGCACTCGTTGAACTTTGCGCGATGCACCCCTGACGATCAAGGTTGGGCGCGAGCCGTGCAAGAGCACCCGATGGGATACGCTTCCAAGGACCATCTCCGAGAGCCGGCTTCGTCCACGCACACCGACGACGACGAGGTCGGCTGAAAGGCTCTCAGCAGTGTCAAGGAGGAGCTGAGCGGGATTAGCGACTTCATTGACCTTCCTGATGGACTTGATCTCCGGCGGAACCATAGTCGCGGCGTGATCCAGAGCTTTGTGCCCGGCATCGACCATCGCACGACGGAAATCCTCGTACCCTTGCACGTTGCCCGCTTGTGCCACGACCGGATTTTGAAGGATTCCCAAGTCGACCGCATGGACCAGCGTGACGTCCGACGGCTGATAGAGTTGGAACGTGTGGGTGACTGCCGCAAACGCCTGATCGGACCAATCGACGCCGATGACGACTCTCATTCCATGACCTTTCCCATCCGACCGTCAAAACAGCGGATGTGGTGCGGTGCCGAACGGAAGCACCAGTGGTGATTCGCCAAGATTGCCGCGAAGACGCCACGAGCCGTTTTCCGGGACGAGGTAGTGGACTTCTTCATGCCAACTGTCGATGGGGACATAGAGGCCGGTGGTCTTTGACCTGGCCCACAAGTGCCCTGTGCACGTGACCTCCAGCACGGCATCCTTCCCTGCTCCGAGCTTGGTCATCTTCGTGAAGAGATGGGTGCTGGCGATCTCCTCGTACTCATCAAAGAGATCTTTCCAGATCTTGCGGATATCGTCCTTCTTAAACCCATGGTAGTTGTACCGGGAGGAATAGATGGCCATGACCTGTTCCAGGTCATGGGCTTTGATCGCTTGCTCCGCCCGCTCAAAGGCTTTGACAACGCTAGTGACCGTCGCCTCGTCGACCTCAATCACCGACCCGGATGGAACGACGATGTTCGCCGATGCCGTGCCCGGTCCGATGACACTTGCGATCAGGAGTACCAGTGAGACAACCGTCGATGCTGGGTGACCTCGTCCACTCAAGCGAGCCTCCTTGCTATTGTGGCGGTGAGCCCGTCGAAGAATGTGTCTGCTCTTTCCATTCCAACTGCGACTCTTCTGCCAGGTTTAGATACTCCACCACATCGTGATCGCTGACTTCGGCGAAGTCGATATAGTGATGACCCACAGCCCAGAATGGATCCGGTGTGGCGAGGACGACCAACTCATCCACCTGGACGCGTGCCTGTCGTACGGAGTCGACAGGGCCGACCGGAATAGCTCCGATCAGGCGGCGAGGTTTCAGCTGTCTGATGGACTGCACGGCTGCGAAAAACGTGGAGCCGGTGGCGATCCCGTCATCTACGAGAATGACGCTGTGGTCGGCAAGCGTGGGCATCTGCCGACCTTGGCGGTACATACTCTGCCGTCGAGCGATCTCGTGTTGCTGCATCTGAACCAGCCCGTCGATGTCAGTCCGAGAAAAGCCGTAGGCCGCCATTGCCCCAGGGTTCAGATAGACCGTCCCGGTTTCACCCACTGCGCCGAGTGCATACTCGGAGTTATCGGGCGCTCCCAGCTTTCGGGTGATAAAGACGTCCAGCGCAAGATGAAGCCCCAGGCTCAGCTGATAACCGACAGCGACCCCTCCGCGCGGGAGTGCTAATATAATGGCTGTGGGGTCATCCCGATACCGGATGAGTCGCTCCACGAGTCGACGCCCAGCCTCTTCACGATTTCTGAACATCACACGTGTCCCTTCGCTCGCTCAATGCCCAGCTTCACGAAATTTTCACTTCGATCGCCTTTGGCTTTGCCTTCTCAGACTTTGGAAGATGGACTTTCAAGACGCCATCCTTATACTCCGCATTGACCTTCGACCCGTCGGCATCTTCGGGAAGGGTAAAGCTCCGCATGGAACTCCCATAGGCTCGCTCAACGCGGTGGTACTTTTTATCTTTTTCTTCCTTCTCGTATTTCCGTTCGCCACTAATCGAGAGGACATCGTCATGGACGTTGATCTTGATCTCCTCTTTCTTCATTTCGGGCACTTCCGCTTTGATGATATATTCCTTCTCGTCTTCCGAGATATCTACGAGCGGCGACCATTCAGAGACGGTGATAGCTTCCTTCTTATCGCCGCCGGTCGGAGCCGGTGTGCGGCCGAATAGAGTCGAGAGTCGTTTCTCCATTTCCTCGAGTTCCTTGAACGGATTCCATCGTGCTGTCGGTTCCCATCGTGTCAGTGAGCTCATGGCCAATGCCTCCTTATGTGATTGATGAGGGGGTGGATCCTCTACTGCCGGGTTGTGCATTGACGGTGCCAACGCCCAAGATTGAGCGGTTCCACAATAAAATGCGTGGTTCTAGATGCTCAGGGAGGTCGGGTTTACCTGAGCGGGCGAAGGATCTGCGGCAATACGGGACAGTGACAGTGAAGGAGGCTGTCGCCTTTTTCAACAGTCCGCCAAGCACGGCCAGTTGCCTCTACACACAGATAACTTTCACACAGTGGTCTCTTACACGAAAACCTGATCACCCACTAGGTGCCTGGCAAGCTTGGATTATGCGGTGGGGATAAAAAGCAAGGCGGAGGCGGGTCTAGAGAGCTGTTTGTCAAAGCTGAAGGTCTTGGAGGAGTTTAGGCTTCCCGCTTGCTACCGGCGGGCCTGCTCACCGCCCCAACGCTCGACCTCGATTCTCTTTAGTGTTCCTCTCACCGAGGCCTCCGCTCAATGACGAGATAACCGCCTTTTGTGAGGAATCAACCTATTTCCCGAAGGGAGGCGGTGGTTCGCAAGCTATGCGGGACATCCCGCTCAGCACGTCGATCACATTTTGCCTGACAGCGCCAGAATTGCTGCCGCGGTGCCGGCGTTCGCCGGAATGCGAGGCCAGCCGACAGACTGAGCAATGATACACACATCGCATCGCGCGCCACTGTGGCGGGCCGGATAGACGATGAAAACCGCCTCTTCGATATTGTCGCTTACGGTTTTCTGAAATGTACACGCCGGTTTGATTGCCAGCATGCCTCGGTATGTTCGAGACAGAAGGGGCGTTCCTTTCCATAACTTGCTGTTTTGATTTGAGAGGAGGCCATACCGTGTTTCTCCAGATATTGTTTGGCAGCCTGAGCGCGCCGTTCCCCTAGGACGAGGTTGTAGGCACTAGTCCCCCGTTCATCACAGTGGCCTTCAATGATAAGTTCTTGATTCGGTTCCGAATTAAACAGATCAGCAAGACGGTTCAATGTCGATCGTGCATCAACGCGGATCGCATACCGATCAAAATCAAAATAGACGTCCGAAAGCTCTGACAGTGGGTCGACCGGTGGAGGTACCGGTGTGTCCGGCACCGGCGCAATAGGCTCTTCTTCTACACGCAATTCCGGTTCTTCCGGTTTTGGTACGGGTACGACTTTCGTCTCTTCTGTGGCAGGTGCAGGAGGAGGACTGGCCTGGACCGCTTGATCTTCTCCCGAGGTCACAATTGTTCGCCCACTACATCCGGAGACGATCATGACGAAAATCAACCAGAGCACAAACCCATAACCGTGACGACGAACACGTGGTGACATCATTCCTCCTCCTTATCGAACCTGAATGGATTGGGCGATCAAACCGACCGAGGTCTTCAGATACGTGATATTCACTTTTTCACCGACTTGGACATCAGCTAAGAGAGCGGCCTCTTTGCCCTTTTTAATCGTTGTGTCAGTCGACACACGGGCTCCCACAACGAGTTCTACCTCATGAGGGAGCATGACTTCTACAACGATGATCTGGGGATCCGTGTCGACATTCACGGCGAGCACCGTCCCCTGGACCGTTCGCTGGAGTTCCTCTGTCGAGGAATTCGCGACGGACATTGCGGTACCGGCCAATTCACAGGCTAACCCCACGGCAAGCAGCCACACGCTTGTTTTCATAAGTAGCCACCTTCCCTCCGTACCGACGATTCGGTGCGGCCTGTCCCAATCATATGGAAATCTTGGCAAGAAGAGCGCCACGGAATGTACCGCAGGGGATTTGTACGTAACCGGTTGAAAACAGCGATATCAGATTGAGCTGGTACTATCGGATGCGAATCGTGCTGAGGAATTCCGCTACAACGCTCCACGCCCAGATGTTGCGAAATGGCACATGGATTCTTAGAGCAGTGAAGGCCGGTAATTCTTGAATCTCAGAATTCCAGGTCGTGGCGAGCCCTCGAAGTCGGCTAGGTTGTTCTGTATACCCTCGTGCACGCTCACAAGGAAGAAGATGACACTGCTGGCACTTCACTTGCTCCTTCACATGACGGCGCGCGTCGTCTGATTTTGGCTCTGGTGGGCACTCGTTCATGAAAAGGTTGGAACCGGATAGAATGGTGGTCTGGGAAGCGTTTCCCTCCTGGGTGCAGTTCAGTTGGCTCTACTTCATGAGCGCGCTTGCCGCCCTGCGTGGGGGCCTGTTTTATAGATTCGGCGTGGGCGGATGGGAAATGTGGGTGATAGGGGCCGTGGTCTTGCTTGCCTGCGCCGCGATCGTGAGACACTGGGCGCACTATGAACTCACGAGGGAGCAGGTCCTGGTGCGGAACGGCTATACAGGTCGGGTAATTCAATCCATTCCTCTGAGCAATATTCGCGAAGTGACGATGCGGCAGGGCCTCGTCGCGCAGTACTTCGGAATCGCGACGCTGGCTATCCATTCGCGCATCCCCGATCAAACGCTCTTATTGCGAGGGTTGTGTGATCCCGAACAAGTGAAAATTCGTATCGAAGCCCTGGCGCAGAAGCATCAGCGAACAACTGGGAGCTCACAGCCCGATCACACATGATCGGGTGCTGACGTCACCGGACTCACAGGCAACACATTTGGAGTAGAGATTGCGTTCAAGAATCGTATAGGAATAGTTGCCATCACGTGATGTGGACAGGCGAGACGAACACGTCTTCTATGGGCCGGCATTACTGCTGAACTTGAGAGAGGGCCGGTTATGCAGTCCCCTAGTTCCGATGTGGGTCCGGACACATGTTGGGAACATTTTACGCACGAGGCCGATATCGGGGTGAGGGGGATCGGCTCGACCAAAGAAGCGGCGTTTGAAGAGGCGGGACTGGCTTTGACCGCAGTCGTCACAGATCCGGCTTCGGTCTCTCCTATGCAAGCTGTAACCATTGTCTGCGAGGCTCCTGACCAGGAGTTGCTGTTGGTCGATTGGTTGAATGCGCTCGTCTATGAAATGGCGACGCGGAACATGCTGTTCAGTCGATTCACTGTTCGTTTCAACGACCATTCATTGCACGCGACGGCCTGGGGAGAGCACGTCGAAGTGGTGAGGCATCAGCCGGCGGTTGAAGTCAAAGGTGCCACCTACACTGAGTTGTCGGTGAAACGAGATAAGCAAGGGCGCTGGATTGCCCAGTGTGTCGTCGATGTCTGACTCACGGTGAGAAGTGAGTCGCGAGGTGAATAATGGACCTCAACCTATTAAAACGCCGCGGACATGATGAATGGCATATCGCTCCGCGTGGCAAGATGCGTGTGCCGGGCGTGATCTACGCCACCGAAGCGTTGATTCGTGATATGGATGAGAAAGTGTACGAGGAAGTCACCAACGTGGCCACGCTGCCCGGTATCGTCAACGCGTCTTATGCGATGCCGGATGCCCATTGGGGCTATGGATTCCCCATCGGTGGAGTCGCCGCATTCGATCCTGATCATGGTGGTGTGGTCTCAGCGGGCGGTGTGGGCTTCGACATTTCCTGCGGAGTTCGTTTGCTCCGCACCGGGTTGACGGTTGAGGAGGTCCAGCCGGTGAAAAAGCGGCTCGCAGACTCCTTGTCTCACCGCGTTCCTGCCGGTGTGGGAAGCACCGGCCAGGTTCGTTTGAGCAACCATGATATGGAGGCCATGCTCGCCGGTGGCGCACGGTGGGCAGTAGGAAAGGGCTATGGGGCACACGAGGATTTGGAATTCATCGAAGAACAGGGGCGTATGGTTGGCGCCAAACCTGAACAGGTTTCAGACCGTGCAAAAAGGCGTCAGCAGGATGAAATGGGGACACTCGGTTCCGGGAATCACTATCTCGAAGTGCAGCAGGTGGTGACGGTACATGATGCAGAGGTCGGCGCAGTCTTTGGAATTCGTGAAGGCGACGTGGTTGTGAGTATCCATTGTGGATCGCGGGGGCTTGGGCATCAAATCGGCACCGAGTTTCTGAAGAGCATGGCCGTCAGCGCGGCTCGCTATCGAGTCGAACTGCCGGATCGTGAGTTGGCCTGCGCCCCGATCAATTCTGAGATCGGTCAGGAATACCTTGGGGCGATGCGCGCCGCAATCAACTGCGCCCTTGCCAATCGGCAGATCCTCACGCATCTCGTCAGAGGAGTGTTTGCGGACCTGTTGCCGGAGGCCCAGCTCTCGTTGCTGTATGACGTCTCTCACAACACCTGCAAGGTCGAGGACCATGTTGTGGAGGGAACACCAACTCGCCTGTTCGTCCATCGCAAGGGGGCGACACGGGCGTTTGGTCCAGGCCACCCCGAGCTTCCACCATCTCTGAGGTCAGTGGGCCAGCCGGTCTTGATCGGTGGCACGATGGGAACTGCCTCGTACGTGCTTGTGGGGACCGAGGAGAGCATGGCGTTGGCCTATGGGTCTGCCTGTCATGGAGCCGGCCGGAGTATGAGCCGGCATCAAGCGCTACGCCGGTGGCATGGGCGTGACGTGGTCAAGGACTTGGAAAGCCGTGGCATTCTGATTCGCAGTCCGTCCATGCGTGGAATTGCCGAAGAAGCACCGGGTGCCTATAAAGATGTGAGCGAAGTGGTCGACGCGGCGGATGATGCGAAGCTGGCGAAGAAAGTGGCAAGGCTCGAACCGCTCATCTGCATCAAGGGATGACAAGGTGCGCATCGAGCGGAACGAAAGGCGGCCATGAGAAGTGCCTCGGAAACACACGCTGTCCTACCGGCACCCGACCTCCAACGATTGCTTGATGCGTTGAGCACGAAGGGATATCGAGTGGTCGGGCCCACCGTGCGCGATGGCTCCGTTGTCTGGGAGACGATCGGACGGGCCTCGGATCTACCGATCGGCTGGCGTGATCAGCAGGAACCGGGACGCTATCGGCTGGAACACACCGGATCCAACGAAATCTTCGGTGTCGTCCATGGATCGCAATCGCTGAAGCCCTTCGTCTTTGCACCGCGTGAGCCACTCTTGCAGATCGAACGAGGCAAGAATGGATTCACCACTAGCCCGACGTTTCCTCCCTCGGAGAAAGTGGCCGTCATCGGCGCTCGTGCCTGTGATCTCGCCGGACTAGCCATTCAGGATCAAATCTTTCTGAAGGACGCTTACCGCGATCCCTACTACGCTGCCCGCCGCGAAGGGCTCTTCCTGGTGGCTGTGAACTGCACCAGATCCCTGCAAACGTGTTTCTGCGCATCAATGGAGACCGGCCCTCGTGCTCACCATGGTTTTGATCTTGCGTTGACAGAGGTGGACGACAGCTTTTTGGTCGAAGCAGGCAGCGAGGCCGGCTGCAATGTTCTCTCAGGCCTCTCGCTGCCCTCTGCTTCTGAAGACCTCACTGGTGGGGCCAGCAGGCGTATCGAAGCCTGTGCTCGGAGCCAAGCCCGACGATTGGATCACGCTCGCTTGCCCCAAGCCCTCTATGATGCCCAAGAACATTCGCGATGGGACGAGGTCGCGGCACGCTGCCTCGCCTGTACCAATTGCACGATGGTCTGCCCGACTTGCTTCTGTCATACCGTTGAAGAAACGCCGGACCTCATGCACCAACAGAGCGCACATGTCCGATTGTGGGACTCCTGCTTTACGCAACAGCATGGATATATCCATGGGAAAAATATCCGTCCGACGATCAAGGACCGGTACCGGATGTGGCTGACGCATAAGCTCGCATCGTGGATCGACCAATTCGGCACATCCGGCTGCGTCGGTTGCGGGCGATGTATCACTTGGTGCCCGGTGGGGATCGATTTAACCGAGGAATTGACGGCGTTGCTGACGCCGAGTGTCCAGCCGTCAATCACTCATCCACAGGCGGACAGTACGTAGCTGTGATGTCAAAGGCTGGTTCAATGATCAATCCCTATGTTATCCATCCGGCGACGATCGTGGAGAAGATCCGAGAATCAGAAGACATCAATACGTATCGTTTGCAGCTTGTTGATGAGGGTACCCGGCGCCTATTTCGATTCCAGGCCGGACAGTTCAACATGGTCTATCGGTTTGGAATCGGCGAGGTGGCAATTTCCATCGTGTCCGACCCCGATGAACCGCAGATCCTGGACCATACGATCCGAACCGTAGGACGGGTCACCAAGGCGATCGCCGATCTTCAGCCTGGTGAGGTGTTAGGCATCCGCGGTCCGTTTGGAGAAGGGTGGCCACTGGAAGAGGCAAAGGGACGGAACGTCGTGATTGTTACCGGTGGTCTGGGCTGTGCACCGGTCGTCGGGGCGATCGAGTACATCTTCCGGCGGCGAGCGCAGTATGGATCGATCAAGATTCTCCATGGCGTCAAGACGCCGCACGACCTCCTCTATCGCGAGCGGTTCGATCACTGGCGCCGCGCTCCCGATACCGAAGTGCTGCTGACCAGCGACCAGCCGGACAAGACCTGGAGCTATCACATCGGTGTGGTGACTGAGTTGTTTGAGGGCGTCACGATCGATTCAGCGAAGACCATCGTCCTGATGTGCGGGCCTGAAATCATGATGCGCCTTGGCGTGCCGATTCTGATGAGGCGCGGGATTCCGGCGACGGCCGTCTATGTGTCGCTCGAACGGCATATGGAATGCGGCATCGGTCTGTGCGGTCATTGTCAGATGGGTCCGTACTTTCTGTGCAAAGACGGCCCGGTTATGCGCTACGATCGAGTCGAACAGTGGTTGGGTCGAACAGGAGTGTGAGGGGCAACCATGTCTAAGCCAGACGCGCAGCGACAACGGCCACGGTTGGCAGTGGTCAAGTTCGCCTCCTGCGACGGGTGCCAGCTCAGCATCCTGAATCTCGAGGAGGATCTCCTTGCCATAGGGCAGGCGCTGGATCTTGCCTATTTCCCCGAAGCCTCCAGCGATATGAAACCTGGCCCGTACGACATCGCGCTGGTCGAAGGGTCGATCACTACCGCAGAGGATGCTCATCGTATTCTCGCGGTGCGGCAACAGACGAAGGTGTTGATCACGATTGGAGCCTGCTCGACGGCCGGCGGGATTCAGGCGTTGCGCAACTGGGCCGATGTCGAATCGTTCAAACAGGCCGTGTATCCCAGCCCGGAATATATTCAGAGCCTCAGTACATCCACTCCCATTTCTGAACATGTCCATGTGGATTTCGAGCTGTGGGGCTGTCCGATCGATAAGCATCAGCTGCTTCGTGTCATTACTGATCTCGTGATCGGAGTCCAGCTTCGCCTGCCGAGCGACAGTGTCTGTCTGGAGTGCAAGCGGCGAGGACATGTCTGCGTGTTGGTGGCGAAGGGGATCCCATGCCTGGGGCCTGTGACCAGGACCGGTTGCGGAGCCATCTGCCCCGGCATGGGGCGTGACTGCTACGGCTGCTTTGGGCCCAGCGAGGGCGAGCGGAAAGGACCGGGTCTTCCACCCAACACGGACTCTCTTGCAACGCGTTTCTATCAGGAACTGCAACTGATCCCGGTCGAGGTCGTGCGCCGATTTCGGGGCATCAATGGGTCTGTGTCGCCTTTTCGCACAGAGAGTGAGATCTGGGGAAAAAAGACATGACACATCTCTCTTGGGAGCGTTGAGGATTGAATGGCTGAAGAAACAACGCGAACGAGGACGATTGCCGTCGATTTGGTCGCCCGCGTGGAGGGTGAGGGTGCGCTCCGTGTCACGGTGAAGGGCGATGCCGTCCAGGACGTACAACTCAAGATCTTCGAACCTCCCAGGTTTTTTGAAGCGTTCTTGCAGGGCCGGCATTACGACGAAGTGCCGGACATTGTCGCGCGGATTTGCGGGATCTGCCCGGTCGCGTACCAGATGAGTGCGGTTCATGCACTCGAGCAGATTTTCGGACTTTGTATCGAAGGGGCGTTGCGTGATCTGCGCCGGCTCATCTATTGCGGTGAGTGGATCGAGAGCCACGCGCTGCACGTGTATATGCTGCAGGCTCCGGATTTCCTCGGCTACGCGAGCGGCATCGCCATGGCAAAGGACCATGCGGCCATGGTGACCCGCGGCTTGCGGCTCAAGAAAGCCGGCAACGCGATCATGACATTGCTGGGCGGCCGTTCCGTGCATCCGGTCTCCGTGAAGGTCGGCGGCTTCTCGCGGGTGCCATTGCGCCGCGAGCTGGAGGGACTGAAAGACGAACTCTTGTGGGCTCGTGATGCGGCCGTCGAGACCGTGCGATGGGTCTCGGGGTTCGACTATCCGGAATTCGTTCCCGATTATACCTACGTCGCGCTTCGTCACCCCGATGAGTATCCCTTCAATGAAGGGCAGATCGTCGCCTCAAGTGGATTGCAACTCACGGTGAACGAATTCGAAGAGCACTTCACCGAACATCAAGTAAGCTATTCCACGGCCCTCCACTGTGCCCTGCACGGCGCGCCCTATCTGGTCGGTCCGCTGGCTCGTGTGAACCTGAATCAGGAGCATTTGACACCGTTAGCCAAGCAGGTCTTGGCTGACCAAGGGGTTGCGCTCCCGCTACGGAATCCGTTCCACGGGATCATCGCGCGTTCGGTTGAAATCCTCTACGCACTGGAAGAATCGTTACGACTGATCAAGCGGTACGAACCTCCCCCGGTCTCGGCAGCACCCGTCGCGGTTCGACCGGGCATCGGCATGGCTTGTACCGAGGCCCCACGGGGAATTCTTTACCATCGATACGAGGTAGATGGTGACGGCATCGTCCGTGAAGCCAAAATCGTTCCGCCGACCTCACAGAATCAATCTCGCATCGAGCGAGATTTGCGTCTCTTCCTGCCTCGTCTTTTGCATCTTTCCGATCAGGAAGCGGCACTTGGGTGCGAGCGAGTCATTCGCTGTTACGATCCCTGTATCTCCTGCGCGACGCATTTTCTGAATCTTGAGATCACGCGAGAGAGCGAGACGTGAAGAAGAACCACCCTGGCTCTTCCATTCGGATCATCGGCCTCGGGAACCTCATGAGAGGAGATGATGCAGTCGGACTCCTGGCTGCCCGTCGACTCCGTCAGGACCTAGGAGACCGTGCCGATGTGATCGAGGCAGAAATGGCCGGAGTCGACATCGTAGAGTTGATGAAAGGGGCAGGTGTTGCGATCCTCATCGATGCAGCTAGAAGCGGGCAACGCCCCGGGACCCTTCATCGCCTCGATGCCTCGACGGGACCGATCGGGGTTGGGATGTTTCCGTCTTCGAGTCATGCGCTCGGGGTATCGGAGGCACTGGAGTTGGCTCGTGCACTTGGTGTGCTCCCGACGACGGTGATCGTCTACGGAATCGAAGTAGGGCATACGGAAGCGGGACAACCGTTGTCGCCTCAGGTCGCCAAAGCATTGGACGAAGTCGTAGGGTTGGTTATCCAGGAATGTGACGCGTGCCATGCATGAACTCCATTTGATGGCGCAAGTCGTGCAGGCCGTGGAAGCTCGGTTGGGTGAAACAGGCAACGGCAGGCTATCCGCAGTTCGACTGAAGGTCAGCGCACTGTCACATGTGATGACCCATGACCAGGTCGCATTGCAGATGATGTTTGACATGGTTGCTCGTGGCACAAAGGCCGAAGGCGCGACATTGGAGATTATCCCCATCCCAGGAAATGCCTGGTGTCCCGGTTGTAAACGAGAGACGGCGATGACAGGACCGGACGATGCCTGTTCCTCCTGCGGAGCCTCGACGGTCGCAGGTTCAGAGGAACCGGAAGTGGTCGTCCACGAACTGGTAGTACAACAATGAAGAGATCCTCTCTTCAGCGTGTGCAGATCACGGTGGAAGGAACGGTGCAAGGCGTCGGGTTTCGGCCATTCGTCTACCGGCTTGCACGTGAGCTTGAGCTGTCCGGGTGGGTGACAAACACAAGAAGTGGTGTGCTGATCGAGGCAGAAGGAGACGCCGGAGATATCGAGTTGTTTCTCGGGCGACTGAAGCAGGAGGCGCCGGCTTCAGCCATGATTGAAGCGATGAACACGAGCATCATTCCAGTCGTTGCCGAAACGTACTTCTCCATCGCCCCAAGTACGGAGACCGGTCAGCAGGCTCTTGTGATTCCACCGGACCTTGCCACTTGCTCCGACTGCCGCCGCGAACTCGCCGATCCAGAGGACCGCCGCTTTCAACATCCGTTCATCACCTGCACCCAATGTGGCCCTCGCTATAGCGTGATCACAGCGGTGCCCTACGAACGATCCCATACAACCATGGCCGCATTCGAACTCTGTGCCAAATGTGGCGCCGAATATTCCAGCGAATCAGATCGGCGCTTTCATGCAGAACCGCTCGCCTGTCCTGCCTGTGGCCCGCGGTTGTCATTGTGGAATGAACAGGGTGATGAACTCACAGGTGGCGAAGATGCTTTGCAGCGAGTCCAGATGATGCTTGAAGAAGGACTCGTTGTGGCAGTGAAAGGGCTGGGCGGTTTCCAGTTGTGGGTCGATGCACAATCAGAGGGAGCAGTCCGGCGGTTACGCGATCGGAAACGAAGAAAGGAGAAACCCTTTGCCGTGCTGTTTCCCTCCGTCGACATGGTTAGAGACTTCTGTGTGTTGTCTTCCGACGAGGAGGCGCTACTCTGCACACCGCAAGCCCCGATCGTCTTGACACGCAGACGCCAAGAAACGGACATCGCCGATGCCGTGGCACCAGGTAATCCCTATCTCGGTGTGATGTTGCCGACAACGCCGCTCCACCAT
Organism: Nitrospira sp.; assembly: GCA_036984345.1. GTDB lineage: Bacteria > Nitrospirota > Nitrospiria > Nitrospirales > Nitrospiraceae > Nitrospira_D. Next base: position 92,940 of record BQXA01000005.1, read on the forward strand.
CTCTTGATGGCGTTGTTCCAGAGGCCCATGGTGGCCACGAGCGGCAATCGTTCCGAAGAACCGATCGTGACGGATGAGCGAGAGGCGCTGGTTCGTCTCAAGGGCATTGCCGATGCATTCCTCGTGCATGATCGGCCGATCGCGAGGCCGGTTGATGATTCGGTGGTGTTGGCGATTGATGGTATCCCGGATCGCAACGACAGGGACGAGACGGGAAAACCCAAGGGCGATGTGATGATCCTTCGACGGGCGCGGGGCTATGTGCCTCAAGCTATTCGCTGGAGTGATGGTTTGATAGACGGAGCCTACGGACCGATCCTTGCCGTGGGCGGACACCTCAAGAACACGGTGGCTCTGCTGAGGAAGGATCGTGTTGTGCTCAGCCATCATCTCGGCGATCTCTCTACTATCGAGGCAGATCGAGCCTTCCGGCAAGCTATCAGCGATCTTCAACAGCTGCTTCAGGTCACACCGAAGGCCATCGCTTGTGATCTACACCCGGACTATCGCTCGACTACTTTCGCACGTGAACTCGCTGCGACTCTGTCTGTCCCGTTCATTCCGGTGCAGCATCACCATGCGCACGTGGCTTCCTGCATGGCCGAACACAAACTGGACGGCGAAGTGCTGGGTATTGCCTGGGACGGGGCCGGCTACGGAGAAGGTGGTCAGGTCTGGGGCGGGGAGTTTCTGATCGCGAGTTACGGGCAGTTCACGCGATTGGCATCCCTCAAACCGTTTCGATTGTTGGGCGGAGAAGCGGCCATGAAAGATCCGAGCCGATCTGCTGCTGCGCTGTTATGGGAGTTCATCGGAGAAGAGATTCTGGGGCACCGGCTTCCATATTGGCAGGTCTCACACGGTCAGCGTGAGAAGTTCGCAATCGTACTGAAGTCCGGCATCGCATCACCCTGGACCACGAGCATGGGGCGGCTGTTCGACGCGGTTGCATCCCTCACAGGGCTCTGCCGCGACACGTCATTTGAAGGACAAGCAGCGATGGCTGTCCAGTTTGCTGCCGAGCGAGGAATGGAGACAAGTGGAGGGGAGGCAGAAGGATATCCGATGGATCTGATGCCTAGTGATAATCCAGATACCAAGTGGATCCTTGACTGGAGGCCCATGATGAGTGCCATGCTGGATGACCTTCGCAAGGGTAACCATCTTGAACTGGTTGCTGCCAGGTTTCATGTCGGCCTTGCTGAAGGAGTTGTTCGTGTGGCGCAGGCGGCTGGTCTTCTACGCGTCGTCCTCACCGGCGGGTGTTTTCAGAATCGGCTGCTGCTATCACTCGTGAGGCATCGATTGGAGGCGGCAGGATTCACTGTGTATAGTCATCGTTTGGTTCCGCCTAACGACGGCGGGCTTTCACTCGGGCAAGCGGTGGTGGCAGCACACTTGCTGAATAACGCTCAGTAAGAAAGGTATGCAAGAGGATGTGTCTCGCAGTTCCTGGACAAGTTCTGAAGGTTGGACAAGATACCCTTCGCACAGCGACCGTGTCGTTCGGCGGCGTCACGAAATCCGTCTCACTAGCGCTGGTGCCGGAAGCCGGGGTCGGCGACTACGTGATCGTCCATGTCGGCTTTGCCATCAGTAAGCTGGACGAGGGAGCCGCCAAGCGAACGCTGGAGACCTACGCGCAGCTGGCGGCGACTCGATCTTCAGATGCAACCAAGGAGTGAAGGCAAAGGTCTCGTGCGCTGAATGATTCCATAGGTGAGAGGATGATCCTATGAACGCCTCCCTCAGAAGTCTTCCCGCGCTGCTTCTGGTCTTCACAGTAGGGTGTGTCACACCCGTGACGCCCGAAGAAATCGCCAGTGCCGATTATGGATCAGTGCCGGTCTCACCAATGTATCAGAATGCCATCAAGCGCTTGATGCAACCTCTTTTGCTTGAGCCATCCTCGGCTCACTATCGATTTGTTGGAGAGCCGCAGAAGGGCTATGCCTATCTCTCAGGCAGGCGGAAGCCTCCCCTGTTCGGGTACCTCGTGCACGTGAATATCGATGCCAAGAACTTGAGGGGAGACTACGTGGGAGAGCAACCGCATCGATTCTTTATCAAGAACGACACGCTGTTTGTTCTGAAAAAGTCCGACAAAGCTGAGGTGGCGCCGTAGGTAAGGTGTAGTGCAAAGAATGGCAAGATTCAGCGTTCTTCACATAACTTGTTCTCAATGGGCGCTGCACTGAGCATTCCGAGGAAATGGAGTGCGCTAGGGCGACATAAATCGGGTCACTGCTTCTTGCACCACCAAGAGTACCCCCCGTACAATACGGTTTGCTATTCACGTAGGCTTTTCAACATGCCCTTTGCTCTCGACCACCATGATCGTGTTCTGGGTGTCATCCCCGCGGCATACGTGCCGATGCGACGCGTTCTCCCTCTGGCGCTATTCCTTCTCCTGATCTCAGTCGAGGCATTTCCGTTCAGTGCTGAAGTGGTCGGAGTTCTTGAGGGGAGTTCTATCGAAGTCGTGCGTATGGGGAAGGCGCAACGCATCCACTTGCATGGCCTCGACTGTCCCGAGAAGGACCAACCCTACGGCGACGAGGTGAAACCAGCGCTCTCGGCCCTTGTCTTTGCCATGGAAGTCACGGTCGAGCCTCGTGGAAAGGACAAGTCCGGGCGAATCCTGGCCGAGGTGCTACTTGCGGACGGGACTAACGTAAATCACACCTTGGTGAAGGAAGGTCGATGCTGGTGGTCTCGGAAGTTTGCACCGAACAACGCTGAACTGGAACGGCTTGAGCTGGAAGCCAGAGAGGCGAAGGTGGGGCTGTGGGAAGATCCTGAGCCGATCCCCCCGTGGGAATTTCGGAAGACCAAGCGGAGACGATCCCCCAGTACAACCAATCATTGAGCTACGCGATGGGATACGGGACGCAGAGCGTTGACGCGAGCCTCTCGGCGTCGCGACAGGGATTCCTGTTCGGGACCATTCTCGTGTTCATCATGAACTTCGCTGTGATTGTCCTGGCGGGGGCCCGTGGGATTCCCGAGTGGACGGAATACCTCGCCCTTGCTGGAATTCTTGCGCACGTCATCCTGATCCAGCGACGAGAGCAGGCACTTTACACATCGCGGCGGTGGCGGTTCTGGTATGCGCTATTCATTGCAGGGTTTGCTTGCAATCTCATGACCAGGCATCTCTGGATGCAGGGGCATGACGGCATCGTGGATCCGATACAACTTCGGGGACAGCTCCTGGTAGGAGGGTTCCTCTTGTTTTATGTCATGGTTTCTCCAGTCATGCTCGGGCTGATCATTCGAAATCAGAAGTCATGAGTGAGCGGGGCGTCCAAACGGGCCAATCCCTCTAGACAGAGTGTAGGTTCCATCTGTCAAATTGTGCTCGGACTGGAAATGTCGAAAACGACCACCACTTACTGGAACTCGTTAGCTCCTGACCAACGGAACCGTTGGACTCCCATCAAGGGCCTGGAAGGGGTGGCCGAGGAAATCACACTGAGCATCGATCCCGTGATGGGCGAATACACCAGGCACACCCGTTTTCTTCCTGGTGCTGATACCTCGGCGTTCGCGGCAAAGAGCCATCCATACCCTGAGGAGATTTTTATCGTCAGCGGACGATTGTACGACCATGCCTTCGATCGTTGGCTGGAAGCAGGGGAGTACGCAAGCCGCCCTCCCGGCGAACGGCATGGTCCGTTTAAGACCGATGTCGGATGTGTGGTGCTGGAGGTGTCATTCCCCAATAGGGTGGAGGGCTGAGAGGGTGACTGATGGGGCGTGGGAAAGCAGGACTGTCTGGGACTTAGCTGTTAACGGTAAGACGCCCTTCCCAATCAAAGGACTTGACCAATGAGAATTGTGGAACTCCAAGCACAACCAAACTGGGTGCTCTCAATTATGGCAGACGACGGCCGGGTTGTGCGGCTTGACATGAGCCTCTATCTGCAGTACGAGGCGCTTCGAGACGAGACCGAATTAAAGAAGGTCGTCAATGGCGGGTATTTTGTCGAATGGGATTGTGGGGCCGACTTGTCCGCGGACACCATCGAGGCATGGTGGCAGGTCGTTGAGAAAGCAGCCAGGAGGACAACTGCCTGACAAATTGCTCCTGTGGATTCTGACCATCTTCCTCAGAACCAACTCCCTTGCCTCACAATACGAATATTCGTATAATCTCCTCATATGAAGGCCACGTACTTCGTCGGCACGGCTCGCAGAGATTTGGCACGCTTCCCGGAAACGGCACGACGCCGTGCTGGACACGAGCTATTCATGGTGCAAATCGGACGCACGCCGTTGGACTTCAAGCCGATGCCGGACGTCGGAGCTGGAGCTTATGAAGTCCGGGTGCGGGACGAGGCTGGAGCATTCCGCATCATCTACGTGGCAAAGTTCAATGACGCCGTCTACGTCCTGCATGCGTTCCAGAAGAAGACACGAGCGACCACGAAAGCGGACATAGATTTGGCAGCACGGCGTTACAAGCTCATAACGGAGGAGTTATGAAACGACCACGTGTACGTATCACACAAAGCAGCGGGAATGTGTTTCTGGATTTAGGCTTTCCCCCACACGAGGCAGCCGTCATGTTGCTGCGCTGCGAGCTTGCGGAAGCACTGCGCAAGTGGATGACTCGCGAAAGATTAACCCAGGCACAGGCGGCCAAACGTCTAGGTGTGGTTCAACCGCGCATCTCCGAGATCGCGTGCAACAAGGTCGACAAGTTGTCCCTCGACTACCTAGTGGGGCTTTGCGCTAAGGCTGGCCTGACCGTTGCCGTCAAGTTGGCAGCATAATTATAGCTGAGTTCACAGGTCCTGTCTCATATCATTGAAACGCCAACAATTATGGCTTTATGCTCGTAATGTTCGGCAGCGTATTAGGCATACAGAGATCGGTAGATCTGGTTCTGACGCGGATCAGCCTGAACATTGCTAGGCATCAATTGAAGTTTTAGTTAGCCGCTGCGCCACTCTCGGTTGTTCCGTGCACGCCATTGAGCCGTATGGCCGTTCGAGAGCAGAGGTCATGTCAAAATGAGCGAACAGCCTCACTACCTTGAAACGTTGTACAAAGAACTCGCACTTGCGCTTGGCGATGCGGTATGGGCGTTCGCTCGAATCGAATGGCTGACGTACTCCTGTTTACGTGGTCTTTCGAGAGATTGTCTAGACGAGTTGGTTGGTGATCTCAACTTCCGCAACCGAACGGCAATCCTTCGCCGCCTAATTAATGCGAAAAATTCGTCGCAGAACAAGAAAGAGCGAGCGTATGCAGCTATTAAGGTCGCAGAGGAGCTCTCGGATAGACGCAATATCATTGTTCACAACCCATGGCAAATATGGGTCGATCTGGATTCGGAAAAGCTCATGATCAACATTGAGAAGTACTCTCAACGAGAGAAAACAGTTGACCTAGACAGACTTCGTGAGTTTACGAAGCGAGCGGGTGAAGTAGAGGTGGAGCTCAAGGAATCAGTTTATGCTCTCTAGTCCCTTTATCCAACAATCATGAAGTACGTGGATGAGTTTCGCGATCGTGCGGTGGCGGCGGCGTTGGCGGAGCGGATTAAGAAGACGGTCACTCGGCCCTGGACGATCATGGAGGTTTGCGGGGGGCAGACCCATTCGATCGTGAGATTCGGGCTGGACAGTTTGCTGCCGAAAGACCTCACGCTCGTCCATGGACCAGGCTGTCCGGTCTGTGTGACGTCGGTGTCGCTAATCGATCAAGCCGTCTGTCTCGCCTCCTTGCCAGGGGTGATCTTCTGCTCGTTCGGCGATATGCTGCGCGTTCCCGGTTCTCGTGGTGACCTCTTTGGCGTGAAGGCATCGGGCGGGGATGTCCGGATTATCTATTCGCCGTTGGATGCGCTCGATCTAGCTCGAAAGCACCTCGATCGCGAGATTATCTGTTTCGCCGTAGGATTTGAGACGACTGCTCCGGCTTGGGCCATGGCGGTCGCACAAGCAAAGCAGGCAGGAATTACCAACTTCAGCCTGTTGATCGCCCATGTGTTGGTGCCTCCGGCGATGGAAGCGATCCTCTCTTCGCCGCAGAATCGGATCCAAGGGTTTCTTGCCGCTGGCCACGTCTGCACCGTGATGGGTTATGAAGAATATGAAGCGCTCGCACAGAAGTATCGTGTGCCGATTGTCGTGACTGGGTTCGAACCGCTCGATGTGCTCGAAGGGGTGGCCATGCTGGTGAGTCAGTTAGAAGAAGGACGGGTCGAAGTCGAGAATCAGTACGTGCGATCGGTCAGCCGGGAGGGGAACCGACAGGCGAGGACCATCGTCAGCGAAGTCTTTGAACCGGCGTCGAGGGCCTGGCGAGGAATCGGCGAGATTCCAGCCAGCGGTCTGAGGCTGCGATCTGACTACAGCGCCTACAACGCAGAGCTAAAGTTTCAGCGCGAACTGTCGCAGCTTGCTGAAGGGAAAGAGGATCCAGAATGTCAGAGCGGGCTGGTTCTCCAGGGTTTGCTCAAACCGATGGACTGTCCTGCCTTTGGGACCCGTTGCACACCGGAGCGACCGTTAGGCGCGCCGATGGTGTCGAGTGAAGGGGCCTGCGCCGCTTACTATCGCTACCGCTCACATGCTACAGCTAGAGGCTAGGTGCTGTGCGCGAGAGAATGACCATGAGCAACGACCAACCCTTTGAGCCTTCCTGTCCATTGCCGATCTCGACAAAGAACACTGTGCAACTTGCGCATGGTGGAGGCGGTCGACTCATGCAGGAGCTGATTCAAGACCTATTCGTACAGGCTTTTCACAATCCGATGCTGGATTCTCTGCACGACGGGGCGACCTGGCCGGTTGAAAAAGGTACGCTCGCCTTCACGACTGACTCGTATGTCGTCCGTCCGCTATTTTTCCCTGGCGGCGATATCGGAAGTCTGGCGGTAAACGGCACGATCAACGATCTGGCCATGTGTGGGGCAAGGCCGCTCTACCTGAGCGCAGGATTTATCCTGGAGGAAGGGCTCAGCATGGAGGTGCTGCAGCGGGTCGTGCGCTCGATGGCCGAGGCTGCCCAGGCGGCAGGTGTGCCGATCGTGACCGGTGATACGAAGGTCGTGGATCGAGGCAAGGGCGATGGGATTTTCATCAACACGTCCGGCGTAGGGCTGGTCCCGTCCGGCGTACGTGTGTTGCCAACATTGATCCAGCCAGGTGACGCGATTTTGGTGAGTGGTGATCTTGGTTCCCATGGCGTGGCGGTGCTGAGTGTGCGTGAAGGGCTGACGTTCGACGGCCATGTCGAAAGTGATTCGGCGCCGTTGCATCGGATCGTCGCAGACCTGATCGAGAGCGGTATTGAGATCCATTGCCTGCGTGACCTCACCCGTGGCGGGCTGGCCAGTGTGTTGAACGAACTAGCTGTTGCAGCGAAGGTAGGTATCGCGGTGGAGGAGTCCGCCGTTCCTGTGACCGAACCGGTACGCGGAGCCTGCGAGCTCTTAGGGCTCGATCCACTCTATGTGGCGAACGAAGGACGCTTCGTCGTGATGATACCGGCATCGCAGGCCGAGGTCGCGCTGACTGTCATGCGACGACACAAAGCAGCCGCCCTGGCAACTCATATCGGCGTCGTGACCGATCGCGACCCGTCCACGGTCGTCCTACGGACTGTTGTGGGCACACATCGTGTGCTTGATCTATTGTCAGGCGAGCAACTGCCACGAATTTGCTAATAGTGAATCAAGACGAGAATCCACTTATCCCAAATTGAAAGATCTCCCCTCGGTTGTAGCATTCTGCAACAGCGCCTCACGAACATGCGTGGTGTTTTTCCCAGTGACCGGGAAGAACTCTCCCCTGAGCTGTAAGAATCCCTGTACATCCGATAGCTTTGAACTGGGCGAAGCGACCAATGTGGTGGCTGGCCTGGCATGAGGATTGCGCGAAGATAGGAGAAGGAGCACTTAGAATGAGGTCGTCATCACAATCTCTCATCTTGTCGGTTGTGCTGGGTCTAGCAGTCGTCATCACTGCGCCCAAGGTTTCCGAGGGGGAGAGCAGTCATGCCAAGGCGCTGCGCGAACACTACGAGCTACAAGAAGGCAAGCGGCTCTATGAGCAATATTGCCGGTTCTGTCATGGAGACCAGGGGAAAGGAAACGCCTATGACGTGACGCCTCCACCTGCGGATCTTACCAGCCCAGCAGTCCAGCAGAAGTCGAATGCCGAGCTGGCTCAGACGATTCATGAAGGTGAACGGGGTACAGCGATGGGGTCCTGGAAATGGGAGCTGTCGGAACAGGACAAGCAGAATGTCCTACTCTATATCCGACGGCTGGCTCGATGATCGAACGTAGCGCGTGAACCCTCGCCCTGCGTGAATTGTAGTTCAAGACGCGGAGCCACTGTTATGACTAATCATGAAAAGCGAAAGAAAATTATTCCCTGGATCGATCCGGAGGAGCGCGTGACCGTCCATTTTCTGGACGAGAAGGACCTGAACGCCGAGGTGACGGGGACGACGGAGGAGTTAGTCGATCTTTCGATTGAAACCAAGGCACCCCATATCACGCAGCGCATCTCGGTCCCGCTCCGGATCACGGAAATTTCGGAGGACCTTGGGCATTATACGCGAGACCCGGAGCGACCCTTGAAGCATCGTCGGCTCATGTTGATCGTCGATCAGAAACGGCCGCCTGTCATCTATTAGTGGTATTCAACCGTTGCCAGATAAAGTACAAAGGTAGTCCTGTCACGACGGTCGCGAGTCCCAACCCTGCTTCCCAGGGTCGCTCTGAAACTGCGTTCCAGGTGATCACCATCGCCATGAGAATGAAGAATCCGGGAACAATGGGATAGAGCGGTGTGCGATAGGGACGGGGAAGATCAGGCTCTTTGAGACGTAGGACCATGACTGCTCCTACCGCGAGCGCACCAAACAGCGTGAGCACGGTACCGCTATAGATCACCAGCCGCTCGAAGCTCCCAGAGAGGATCAGGACTGAGGCCCACAGGCTCTGGAGAAGAATTGCGTTGACCGGTGTGTCGCGTGTGGAAGACGTTCGGCAAAAGTGTGCTGGGATCAGCCCGTCCTTTGCCATCGCATAATACACACGCGGTCCAGCCCAGATCATGGCGCTGATTGCCCCTGTAATTAAAAGGCAGAGCAACATGGTGACGAACCGTGCAGCGTCCGAGCCCAGCAGCGCGACTGCGACCTTGCTTGCAACAGGTACAATCGGTGGTTGGGCTAATTCTGTGATGGACAACGCGTAGAAGTAGAGCAGGTTCAGCCCAAGATAGAGGAGCGTGACAAACACGGTGCCGCTGATCAAGGCCCGCGGAATGGTACGAGCCGGCTCGTTGACCTCTCCGGCCAGATAGACTGCGGCATTCCATCCCGAATAGGCGTAGAGGGCAAAGATCAATGACACGATGGACAGCCCCATGCTTGGGGTTGTCTGTGTGTCCGAAATACTGAGATGTGTCCAGTCGCCTTTCCCTCCCATCACGCCAGCCGCGATCAGTGTGAAGATGGCTCCCATGTTCACCACCGTAAGCGTTCGTTGAAACAAGCCACCTGCCCCTCTTCCCGCAAGGTGAAATGCGGTGATGGACCAGAGGAGAGCAAGAGCGATGACTGTTGAGGGGAGATTCAGAGTGCCATCAAGGAGAAGGAGCCCATTCATGTAGGCGGCGAAGCTCATCGCCCCTGCCGCAATGGCGGCACTGAAGCCGACGGCGAAGGAAGTCCACCCGCTTAGAAACCCGATGAGGGGACCATAGGCTCGGTGGAGGTAGACGTATTCTCCGCCGGTCATCGGAAGGGCTGTCCCAAGCTCACTGTAGGAGAGTGCGCCTGCAAGGGCGATGAGTCCTCCTATCAGCCAGATGAAAAGAATCCACCCGGGATGGCCGAGATCCCGCGCCATAAATCCTGTCGTCGTGAAGATGCCTGTGCCGACGACGTTGCTGACGAGTACGCAAAAGGCGGTAAACCAGCCGATGCGACGCGGGAGTGAGGACGGATCGTTCTCGGCTGTGTTCATTTGGGTGGTTTGTCCCTATTTCTCTTCGGATCGAACCAGCGGCACAAACCGCACGAGGGTGAGGGTCTTTCGCTGAAAACCCTCTGTTGTCCGGTGATAGAGCTCTAGTGTTTGGATGCCTCGGCCGACCGGCAGGATCAGGCGACCACCGATCGCTAACTGGTCGAGCAGCGGTTGCGGGACGTGATCCGGTGCGGCCGTCACGATGATGGCGTCGAAGGGGGCCTCCTCGGGCCACCCTTGGTACCCATCGCCCACGCGAACGTGGACATTCTTGTAGCCGAGCTCTGCCAGCGTCTGTTCCGCTTGACGAGCCAGCGGCTCCACGATTTCGATGGTGAGTACCTTGTCGACCAGCTCGGCGAGGATAGCGGCTTGATAGCCGGATCCAGTTCCGATCTCGAGAACCTTATCCGTCTTTTTGAGTTTCAGGACATCCGTCATCTCGGCGACCAAAGAGGGTTGCGAGATGGTCTGGCTGTGGCCTATGGACAGGGGTCCGTCGATGTAGGCGAACAGGGAATACTTCCCCGGGACGAAGCGATGGCGCGGCACACGCCTCATCGCGACAATCACGGCGGGATCCTTGATGCCGTGAGGGACGATGTACTGATCAACCATTCGGTTGCGCTCGGTTTCGCGATTGTAATACATGGGAGAAGAATCCGTTCCCGACCTCCGTTACATGAAGCGGTGCAGGTCGCGAGGCTGATCATGGCGACAAAGGACGGAATTCGGAAGAGACATTTATCAGACGACCGCATCAGAAACTCGCATATGATGATGCAAGGTGTCTACAGGGATGCTGAAGGGATGAAGGAACATCGGTAAGTAGGTATGACATCGCGATATGAGAACGTTAAGCCTCATTGTGAGGATGTTGGTTCGTTGGCCACCGTTCGTTCGCGCAATTTCTTGATCAATTCCTGATAGGAAGTCTCACGAATGATCTTCTGGAACTGACTCCGATAATTCTTGACCAGACTGATTCCGTCTACGACGAGGTCGTAAGCATGCCACCGGCCTTCATTCATGAGGAGGCGGTAGTCGACGGGAATGGTCGTCTTGTCAGAAACGAGCTCCGTTCTGACTTCCGCATAGGTTCCTTCGGTACGTTCCGATAGATATTCCACTTGCTCGCCACTATAGCCTTCGATCCGTTCGGCGTACCGGTCGATGAGAAAACCCTTGAAGGCCTCGACAAACTCCGTACGCTCGGCCGTGGTAAGCGGTTTCCACTCGGCGGCCAACGAGCGTCTCGACATTTCAGCATAGTCGAATCTACTGGCGATAGCCTTCGCCAGCATGTGGCGACGAGGTATGAGTTTGGCCGGGTCCTTCAGTGCCGGGTCTTCGAGGATTCGGATGACCTGGGTGATCGTTCCGCGAACTGCTTCGGTGGGTGATTCAGATCCGGGTGCCGCCGCAAGGACGACGGGCCAAATGAGAACGAGCTGCACCGCAGCATGAAGGGCGAAGCCCCCCATAGCTGCGCGCAGACGCTCTCTCATCACTCCCGCTTGTGGGTGCTTGTCAAGCACACAGCCCCTCCACGAGTACCTGGGTCTGTTGATAGCACCACGGCACCGTCGTATCGCTCTTGGGATCAGGCGGTGACGCGAGTCGATCGTCTTTCTGCAAATCGTCAATCCATAACGAACGTGACCTTCAGATCCACGCGATACAAGGTGACCTTGTTATTTTCGACCACGACATGTTGCTCGGCCACCCACGCTGACTTGATCCCGTGGAGGGTTTTGGATGCTTTGGCAATTCCTTGGACAATAGCATCCTCGAAACTCGTGGGTGAATCGGAGCTGATCTCGATGATCTTGGCGACGGACATAGGATTCCTCCCTTCCCGTTATGCGCATAAGCGCTCGTGATAGTTCATCAACCGATGTCTGACTAGATATTCAGCAAGGTCGAGGCCAACGTTGTTCAGGGGGAGGTTTGATCTTTGCGCTATATCTCGGGAGGTTAGATGAAAGGGGAGGAATGGCGAACGCAAGGATTGGGGAACTCTGCTACAAGGAGCGACGATGACCTGTAGCAAGAGGGCACAAGTCACGGCCTGGGTGTGCCGAGCATGTTCTGCGAGGACCGTCCTGGTCCTTCACCCTCGAGATCTTCATCGGCAGTTGCGAACAGGAAGGGGCTCACTCGGGCTTCCCTTGTTCTGATTTGCCACAGACTATGTTCCACAGCGCCTCGTTGATAGTGTTTGACTCGACGGGAAGCCCAGAGCCTTGAGCAACCGCCACCGCATGTTGCACGCCGGTGCCCATGTGCTGAGAGTGCTCAGAGGACGCCAATAAGCGAACACGTTTGTTGGCGCAGTCAAATTCCTTCTGTGACTTCGTCGAGAAAAACCGGTGGGGACCCATCATGAACTGACCAAACGGTGCGTTCCCTTGCATCATCTTATAGTCGGTTAACTGCCACAGCGTGACAAGGTCTCCATCACGGCGAATCGTCGACGGATCAACGTACACCATGTTACGTGCCGGGGACTGGTAGGCACTCTCGATGGCCACCCAGGTTTCTCCGGGAGGCATCACGCCATAGCCCAGAGGTTGACGGAGCTGGTAACCGGAGTCTCCACAGGACCCCAGCGTGAGGAGAACAACGAGAAGAAGGCCGGGAGTGAGAAGCTGAGGCATACACACCTCGCGGATACAACATTCTAAACAAGGCCAGAAGGAACGAACAAGATGAGCTCGGAGGGGGGTGCCATCGTCTCTCGTCATCGAAACGATTAGCCACAGGCATGAGCTGCTGGTTCTCAGAGCTTTCCTCATCTAATTCATGATTAGGAAAGGACCCTGTCTACTGTCGCATCTTGCCTCATCGAACCCTAGTTCCCTGTAGACGCCTATCCCAAACATCCAACGTCTGTGCATTGTCTCTCCATACACCAAGTCATGGTAATTTCTGAACAAGCTGCTGACGAACGCTGTGGCATCGGGATTGCTCGGCCATATATTCAGGTAAGAACTGCGCTCGTTGTACTTCAGAACAAGAGTATCACCATGAAAGTCACCCTCAGCATCATCAAAGCCGATATCGGTTCGATCGGCGGCCATATCTGTCCCTCGCGACAAGTGCTGGAAAGCGTTCGGAATCATATTGCCAAGCATGGCTCCGCCCTGTTGATCGACCACTACGTCAGCAGTACCGGTGACGATATTGCGATCTTGATGAGCCACAAGCATGGCACGGGGCACGAAGCCGTCCATAAGTTGGCTTGGGATGCATTCCTCGCCGGGACCGCAGTGGCCAAACAGCAGGGGCTGTACGGTGCCGGTCAAGATCTGTTGAAAGATGCCTTTTCAGGCAATGTGCGTGGGATGGGACCGGCCGTGGCGGAGATGGAATTCAACGAGCGGCCGAATGAACCCTTTCTCTTTTTCGCGGCCGACAAGACCGATCCCGGCGCTTTCAATCTTCCGCTTTATATGGCCTTTGCAGATCCCATGAATACACCGGGCTTGATCCTGGCACCCAGCATGGCGCAAGGCTTTCGCTTCGTCATCATGGATGTTAATCATACGGAAGGCGACCGGATCATCGAGCTCAATACCAAGAAAGAGCTGTACGAAATCGCCGCGCTGCTGCGAGACACCGAACGGTACGTCGTGGAGTCGGTGTGGTCCGTCGCCAGCGGGGAACAAGCCGTGGTGGCATCCACCTCACGACTGCATAACATTGCTGGGAAGTATACCGGCAAGGACGACCCGGTGATGCTGGTGCGGGTTCAGAAGGACTTCCCGGCAACGGGCGAAGTCATCGCGCCCTATGCAGTCGGTCCGTATGTGGCAGGTGGCATGCGTGGCTCTCACCAGATGCCCTTGATGCCGGTCCCGCTTCAGTCAGGCATCAGTTACTTCGATGGCCCTCCGGTGATTACCTGTGCCGCCTTCGCGATGCACGACGGACGGTTTACCGAACCGGCGGACACGTTTGCCCATCCGTTCTGGAACCGAGTGCGGGATACCGTCTCCGACAAAGCCATCGGCATGCGACGCCAAGGGTTCTTTGGTGCGGCCATGCTGCCCATGGCGGAGTTGGAATACACCGGCATCATGGAAAATCTGAAGGCACTGGAACCACGATTCCGTGTGCGAACGGATTCGTGATCGGATTCGATTGAAAAAACCACAAGTGCTCGAATCAGGCGATCGTGAAAGGAGACACCAATGGGCAAGCGAAGAGGTGTGGTGCAATCAATGTGCTGGTTTAGGGCGATGGCGTTGGTTGGGGTGCTGACGCTGCTGTGGGTGCCGGTCAGCCCGGGGCAGACCACGTCGATCACGTCTTCAGGGCTGAACACCCAGGTCTCGCATGTGGCTGGCCAGCCGAACTACGATATTACCGGCGGCACGCGCCCGGGCAACGACACGAATCTCTTTCATGGTTTTGGAGACTTCAGTGTCGGGACTAATCATACTGCGAATTTTCTCAATGACTCCGGTCTGCCCACTTCGAACATTCTTGGCCGAGTGACCGGCGGCAACCCCTCCAATATCTTCGGCACAATTCAGACCACGGGATTTGGGAATGCCAACCTGTTTTTCATGAATCCCGCCGGGATTGTCTTCGGGCCCAATGCTTCGTTGAACGTCGGAGGTTCGGTCACCTTCACGACGGCGGACTACATCAAGCTAGCCGATGGGGTGCGGTTTAAGGCGCTGGCTAATACCACGTCCGATACACTGTTGAGCGCGGTGCCCGTGGCCACCTTTGGATTCTTAGGCTCTACTCCCGGAGCAATTACGGTTCTGGGCAGTCAGCTGTCGGTGGCAGAGGGCAAAGGGATTTCACTGGTTGGGGGCAATACTCAGATCACAGGGGGGACGACAATCACAGCCCCAGGCGGGCAGATCAACCTGGTGAGTCTCGCCGGAAGAGGCGAAGCGCGAATAGCTCCTGTTGGCATCACGATCGCGGGAACGATCCCCAGAGGCCAGATCATGATCAAGGGAGGAACCGAACCAGAGAATGTCGTCCGACTCGATACATCAAGTGCACAAGGCGGTGCCGTCGTCATCCGTGGTGGGCGGCTCTCGCTCGCGCGGGCGGGGATCACGACGGAGGCGAAAGCGGCGAATCAAACAGGCGGAGCGATCGTGATCGAAGCGACAAAGTCTGCGACAGTGGACAACACAGGTTTGCATACCGGTCCGACTGTAGAGTCCGACGCCCGGATCACTGTTGAGGGAGGATCTGTCTCGTTGACCTCACCCTCGGTGAGAGCCTCCAATGTGACCATTGACACGACAGGCAACTGGGGTGGCTTGGCCGGGGATGTAACCATCAACGTCCGAAACTTCAGCGCCTCACGCCTCAACATTAGTACCGACCCATCTCCCTCTGTCTTCCCCTCCGGCCCTGGCGCCGGCAAGGTTGCCCTCTCTGCGACCGGCAATCTTACGCTTCGGGATAGCTTCATCCTTACCGGCTCAGGAGAGATCGCGGTGCGGGCCGCCCGGACGACGCTCACGAACTCATTTGTTGGCACTAGCTCTGAGGGCGGAGGCCTGGTCGGAAATATTGTCCTCGATGTCGGACGATTAACCATGAAGGCCGCAGCGATCTCTACGGAGGGGAGGGATGCCCAAGGAGGGGGCGGCAACATCCGTCTGTCAGCCAGGGATGCCACTCTCATTGACGGCGGTGGTGTCAGAGCGGGCGGGATAGGAAGGGCAGATGGCGGATCGATCACAGTCTCTACCCCCCACCTGACACTCACTCACTTGGGCAGTATTAGGACCGATGTCGATGGCCCACGGGGTGGAGATATTTCGGTGAATGTGCGAACCCTGAACATGTTCAATGGAGGAAGAATCAGTACCAGAGCTAGTTTTGGGGGATCCTCCTCGAATATCAACATTGTGGCGTCTCAATCAATCTCCATGGCTGGGGTGGGTGTGGACAATAGAGGGCTAGAATTCCATAGCGGAATCAACAGCTCTTCAGAAGGTCGTACAGGAAGTATTCATCTTATAGCTCCGACCATGACTCTGTCAGATGGTGCCCTTGTCCGCACCACAAGCCTCTCATCGGGTGATCAGGGCCCCATCATCCTAGATGTAGCCAGGTTAAACCTCCTCCGAGGCGCCAGCGTCGAAAGCAGTGGTTTTGGAACTGCCAGCATGGTGATCAATGCTGCTGAGACCGTGACCCTGGACAAAGGGTCTATCACCGCGCGTGCGGATGAGGGCGGTAATGTCAATCTCCGCGCCGGGAAATCCATTGAGCTTCGCAATGGCAGCCTCATCTCCGCCGACCACACCGATGTCGGTGATGCCGGCCATATCGCGATCCAAGCGGGGGAGGGTGTCGTCATCCGTGACAGCACCATCTCCACTCAAGCTGAACAGGGCAACGGCGGGACTATCGATGTGGACGCCAAGCAGGTGGCGTTGACGAACAGTCAGCTCACGACCTCGGTCTCCGGTGGCCCAGACACGGTTGGAGGTCGGATCGTCGTGGACGCGAAGAACGTTACGCTCAGGAACAGTCAGATTCTCAGTACCGCAACAGAGGGCGACGGTGGAACCATTCACATCAGGAGCCGCGCCTTTCATAGAGACGCCAGGAGCGTGATCGACGCCTCTTCGGAGTCCGGCACGGATGGCACGGTCACCATTGAGTCACGGCGCTAGTTCTGTTGCCGGATAGCGGCGAAACATGAAGCGGAGCCGTCACTTCCCTCTTCATACTGAACGATGGAGAGGGAGGTGGCCCGGCTGACCTCGGTTATCAATAGTGGACGCCATGAATCGCAGCCTCACGCCGCCGACTGCTGACGGGCCCACTGCTGGGCAAATGCCGCAGGCGAGCAATTCCCCAGTCGAGAATGTCGCCGCTGACGGTTATAGAACAGCTCGATGTACTCCGTGATCTCGCGCCGAGCCTGCTCACGGGTTTCGTAGCGACGATGGTGCACCAGTTCATTCTTCAGCGTTCCCCAGAAACTCTCCATCAGGGCGTTGTCATAGCAGTTCCCCTTTCGACTCATGGACGGAATCAGGCCGAACTCCCGCAGCTGATCCTGATAGGCCTGGGCACAATACTGCGAGCCACGATCGGAGTGATGGATCAGTCCCGGGCGTGGGCGCTTCGCCCACACCGCCGCTCCCAGTGCCTGGCTCACCAACGCCGTCGTCATCCGGGCCCCCATCGCATGTCCGACGACCTCGCAGGTGAACACATCCTTGATACCCGCGAGATACAGCCAGCCTTCCGCAGTCGGCACGTACGTGATGTCGGTCACCCAGGTCTCGTTCGGTCGTGTGGCGGCAAAGGTCTGTGCCAATACGTTTTCCGCGACCGGCAGTGTGTGCGTCGAATCCGTGGTCGTCGTGAACCGGCGGACTTGTTGACAGCGCAGGCCCAGTTTCTTCCGCAGCCGCTTGATGCGCCCGATTCCGGCGGGGAATCCGTCCTCGCGCAGTTCGGCTTGCAACCGTTCCGGACCATACGTCTGGCAAGTCCGCACATGGGCGGCCTGAATCGCCACTTCCAGCCGTGCATTCTCCCGCGCTCGTTTTGACGGACGCCGATGCAGCCAGGCATAGTACCCACTTCGAGACACCTCCAGCACCCGGCACAACAGACTCAGCGGATAGTGAGTATGCAGCGTCCTCATCAGCGCGTACCGGGCAGCTGCGCCTTGGCAAAGTACGCGACGGTGAGTTCAACCGGTGTGCGCAACACCTACCCCTAATATAGCCGCTGGCGTCTGAAATCCCAATGTCTTCCGCGGCCGTTGATTTAACCGTAACGCGACCCTGTCCAAGTCTGCCTGGGAGTAGCGTGACAGGTCGGTGCCTTTCGTGAAATATTGACGCAGCAAGCGGTTCGTATTTTCGTTGGTGCCCCGCTGCCAGGGACTTTGCGGGTCACAGAAGTAGACCTGTACGTTGGTGGCGATCGTTAAACGTTTGTGCTGGGCCAATTCCATCCCGCGATCCCAGGTTAATGACCGGCGCAATGCCGAGGGGAGTCGTCGTATCTGCTGGCTCAGCGCCGTCACCACACTGGCAGTGTCTTTTCCGGGCACTTTCACCAGCATCGTGAAGCGCGACTGTCGTTCCACCAAGGTGGCGATGTGTGTAATCTTGGAACCGGCAATCAAGTCCCCTTCCCAGTGACCGGGAATCGCGCGGTCTTCTACGTCCGTGGGGCGATCACGGATCGAGATCCCATCAATGATCTGTCCGCGCGGCTGGCTTGCTGTACTCGCACGTTTGGCGCGTCGCATCATGCGCCGAGATCGGAGATGTCTGAGTAATTCCTTCTTGAGTACGCCTCGGGCTTGAATGAACAAGCTGCGGTAGATCGTTTCATGGGAGATCTGCATGGTGTCTTGCGCGGGAAATTCCCGCTTGAGCCATCCCGCGATTTGTTCTGGAGACCACTCCAACGCCAATTTGCTCGCGACCATGCGCTGGAGCGTGGGGTTGGTGGCGAGCCGACAGAGCTTGGGGCGTCGCGCGCGTTCCCACGCCCGCCCGTCAGCCACCGATGCTCGATAGCCGGGGGCCCCACCATGGCGATGGATTTCCCGGCTGATGGTCGACGGCGCTCGCCCAAGCGTGGCCGCGATCTGCCGGATCGAGCACACCGTTGCCAGACCACGCGAAATCTCTTCTCGTTCTGCCAGGGTCAGCGCCCAGCGCGCCCGCTGCCGAACGGGAGGAATGAATCCTCCATTCGAGGACACCAGGCCATGAATCGAACCCGCGTGTTTGCCGAGGGCTCGGCCGATCTCGCTCAATGACTGCCCCTGTTTCCATCGTTGCCACAAATCCGCTCTCTGGACCGCAGACAACCCCGGACGTCCCATCTTCCCCATACAGATCCCCCTTTGCATCCATAGTAGAACAAAGGGTGTTGCTGTGACCGGTTGAACTCACCGTGGCTTTTTTTAAGATGTCGCGCTCCATCCGCGCCTCAGCGAGTTCCCGTTTGAGTCGGGACAGCTCAGCCTCCAGCTCTGTCACAGGCCGGCGGTTTTCTCCCAGCGTCGCAAGCTGGCCCTGCCGCCCTCGCCCCACCCAGCGCTCGAGAGTTCTGCCCGACATGGTGAGGCGTCGGGCGGCCTCCGGAATCGTCACCTGTTGTTCCAAGACCAGCCGCACCGCCTGTTCCCGGAACTCCTTCGTATACTGCTGCCGCGGGACCTGTTCCATTTCACACCTCCAGCCTTCTCATTGTAGGTTGAAGGCATCCACTTTTTCGAGCTTACCTCAGACCAATTCGGGGGCAAAGGGGATGGTGGTGATGAACACCCGGTATGTGTAGCCGGGACATTCGATCAACCGCCGCCCACTGGCGGTGGGCCGTTCCGTCAGGGTCTGATGCAGACAGACAAACCGGCGCGCCTGGCCCCGCCAGGACGGGAGTGTCGCCCTCACGTCCGCGACCGCGATGTCTCGCGTGATGGGCTGCCAGTCCACGTCGGGAATGCGGTGGATGACCAGCTTCCGCACCAGTGGGGTGAGCCGGGCCACAATGATGTACGGGAGGTCGCGGGACTCCAACGCCGTGAAAAACGACGTCACACAGAAGCCCGCATCGGCGCGTACTAAACTGATCCGGTGTCCCGTCGGCAACATGGTCAGCGCTTGCGCGAGAAACTCTCGCACACCGTTGGCCGTCCCTGCATGGCCGGCCCGCAAGGTCGCCCACAAGAGCCGCCGCCGTTCACTCAACCACGCCATCAACGGATGATGGGAAGGCCGCCCATGTTTGATGGGATTATGTCCCTTCAGACTGCCGTCTTGCTCGCCATACCGACAGAAGACGGTGGAATCCAGATCCAGGGTATGGCCCAGCAACGTCGGCCGCAGGCGTTGCAACGACAGCCGCATCAGGGCCTCCGACACGTTAGTCGTGTGGTGATAGGTGAACCGCCCGAAGAATCGCCGCACCGTATCGGGTGAAGGAAACCGCGGCAGCCCCAGCAGTCGGGGTAGCAACGGATCGCGCCGATAGCGGGTCAAATGTTCAAACCGTTCGGCACCCAGCGCCAGTCCGTACCACCAGGCTAGCAGCACGTCGACGGCCGGAATCTGATTATTTGAGGTCTTCGCGAAGGGCTCCAGCAGCGGGATGAGCGCGGCTCGCAGACCGAGCAGTTCGAAATACAGCCGGAGCAGAATCACCCCCGCCCACACGGTGATTGGATGGTCAGTAAACGCAACGCGGAGCTGGGGGTAGAACGGTGAGGCCGGAGTCGGACGAACCCGCATACCAACCTCCTGGGTAACCAAGAGAATCTGGCTGACGATTCTACCTCAACTCAAATCAACTGCGGAATCCGGGATCAGTGCGTCTGAGATAGAAACCACAACGAACCCCCAGCAAGGAGGATGTGTCATGGCCAAAGCAGAAGAAAAAGCCGTCGCCACTAAGAAACCTGGTGAAATCGCGTCGCGAGTGGAGGACATCGAGCATTGGATGGAGCGTTTCATGGACGATATGTGGCGGCGTCCATTTCCGAACCTGTTCGGACGGGACCGTTGGTTGCCTCTCCATCCGTTGTCGGTGCGCATGCCCTCGCTCGACGTGTACGAGGAAGGAGACTCCGTGGTGGTCAAGGCCGAACTTCCCGGGATGAAGAAGGAAGATGTCGAGGTCAATCTCGCAGGGGAAATCTTGACTATTAAAGGCGAGAAAAAAGATGACAAAGAAGTGAAGGAGGACAATTACTATCGTCGTGAGCGATCCTACGGGTCGTTCTTGCGGAACGTGGGTTTGCCTTGTGAAGTGAAGAGCGACGAGATCAAGGCTTCCTTCAAGGACGGTGTATTGGAAATCCGGATGCCGAAGACAGAGGAAGCGAAGAAGAAATCCGTCTCAGTGAAGATCGATTAGTACTGTGTGAGGTCGGAGCGTATGAATCTTCGATTCATGATTGGGTTGTGCGCGTTGGTGATAGGAGTATTCAGTGTGAGCCTCTGTCAGCCGCCGACACCCAGGATTGCCAAAGGCGAAGGACCCGCAGACGTGATTGTGTCCTCTATCAGCGCCACAACGCAGGACACCTTCTTCGCCTTCCAATCCGCGGAGCCAGCCGTCCAGGTACGAGATCTGGATGGCCAGCTTTCAAACTTCTCGAGGCGCTTGCGCTAGCACAGACTCAAGCACTTGGAACTGCGCAAGGGACAGGCTCACACCTCATGCGTGACCCAATGTCTGAATACTCGTTTGAAACGATTCTCGCGGTCGTGGTTACCATTGTGCTGTTTTGGACTTTCTGGTGGAGAGGGAAATCCAACTAGTCGGGGAACCCTGCCCCATCGCGCAGCAGTTGTTGTCTGAAATTGGGGCAATCTCCCCCAATTCCCGTCCAGGCCATCCATCATGGTACAAGCGGCTTTCCCTCAAACTTCTGCCGGTGACACATAAGATTCCGCTCGCGAGCTCACTCGTGTTTCGGTCAGGCATTCCTCTTGCTGAACAAAGGTTGCATGGATCTTCGACGTGCGACGAGCGTCACAAGAATAATTGCGGCTGTTCTCTCGATCCTAGGGGTTGTGGGATGCGGCGGTGTGCCGGTTGTGCCACCCGATCGTCAGCAAAAAATCAAGCGAGATGTGTCATTTCAGCAAATAAAAGACTCGCCGCTCTCCTACAAAGGTCAGTTCGTCGTGGTTGGAGGAACCGTGCTTTCAGTCAAGCCGCTCAAACAGAACGGCACGCAAATCCAGGTTCTCCAGCTTCCGCTCTCGAGTGATTACGAACCCCAAGGTCCTTTGACGAAATCCGGTGGGCGCTTCCTCGCGTTCCACAAAGGGTTCCTCGATCCGGAGACGATTCCTACCGGGACACGAGTCACGGTGGTGGGCGAAGTGACCGGTTCGACGACGCAGATGTTGGACGAGGTTGAGTATCCCTATCCGACAATCGATATCGCCTCGTTGACGGTTTGGTCTCCCAAGCTGCCGGTCTTCTGGTTCCATCCCTATCCATACTTCGGTGCCTATTGGGGACCGTACTGGGGGTCTCCGCATTGGAGTCCCTATGGATTAAGGAGAAGATGACATCGAAGAACGAGGCTACGGCATGACGATCGTGTGTCTCATCTAAGAGGCTGAGGAGCCAACCCAGTGCCCGAGGTCCACACGAAGAGGGATTATTACGAAGTGCTTGGTGTGAATCGAACCGCGACTCGCGATGAGATCAAGCATGCCTATCGGCAGTTAGCCTTGCAATACCATCCGGACAAAAACAAGGATCCCGATGCGGCGGCAAAGTTCCGTGAACTTGCGGAAGCCTATGCCGTGCTGTCCGACGATACCAAGCGAAAAGAATACGATACGACAGGCCATGCCGGTGTCAGTGAACGGTGGTCGGCAGACGACCTCATGCGGGATTTCCAGTTCGGGGATTTCTTTGGGGGTCGCTTTGGCGATCTGTCAAGCATGTTTGGGGATTTCTTTGGGCGGCGTATGAGGCCAGGACCGGACTCGGCGAGAGGGGCGGATCTTCGCTACGACGTGGAACTGACGCTGGAGGAGGCCGCCCGCGGAGGAGAGCGGGAGATCCACCTCACGCGATCCGAAAAATGTGCCGATTGTCGAGGCAGCGGGGCCAAGGCCGGTACGAAACCCTTGTCCTGTCCCGATTGTCGAGGAACTGGACAGAAGCAAGACGTGAAGATGAGGAAGGATGTACGACTGGTCACATTGACCACATGCGGGCGTTGCCAGGGACGGGGGCGGATCGTTGAATCTCCCTGTCCGTCCTGTCAGGGCAGCGGCTATCGATTTCTCCCGCACACGTTGAAAGTGAAAGTTCCGCCTGGGATCGACGACGGCATGCTCATTCGGTTATCTGGCCAAGGTGAGGCCAGCGCCAACGGCGGACCACCAGGGGATCTTCTCATCAGTCCTCATATCCGGCGGCATTCCTCGATCGAACGTCATGGCGACGATCTCTATCTAGTTCGATCGATCACCTTTCCTGATGCGGCGCTCGGCAAAAAGTTGCGCGTGACGGGGTTGGGAGGAGAGACACTTCAGGTCGCGATCCCGGCTGGAACTCAGAGCGGTACGGCGCTTCGGCTGAACGGGAAAGGCATGCCCAAGGTCGCTGAGAAAGGAAAGGGCGATCTTTTTGTCGTGGTGGAGGTACGGACGCCTACCGAGTTGTCGGATCGTGAGCGTGCACTCATGCAACAATTGGCCGAGCTGCAACAGTCTTCGACGCGCGATCAACCCCTCAAAGTCAAGAAACCCGACTCGTCCATCTTATGAAGGCTGGATGTCTACATGAGCCATCAGGCAGCCGGTCTCTCTTTGCCTCGTCGTTGCTTTTCTCAGGCCCGTAAACTTCCCATATTGATGATCTCAGGGAAACCCTGAGGTAGCGGAGCTGTACAGTTTCATCGGGGCATGCTGATCTCCGATCGTTCTCATATGTGCCTAAAGGGAGATGTCCGTGACCAAAATTGAGGGCTTGCGGGACCTACGTAAGAAGACTAGAATCAAATTCTCTCGCCATGAAACCCAAGGCCATCAAGAAAAAGCGTTGGGTAAGGGCAAGGCCACTTTCACCGGTCCTTCACCCAGGAGATCGGCAGGAACGGTCGGCCAAATCGGCAACGGATGAGTTCTTTGCCGAAGCCTTTCGCCTGAGTCCCCACCCGATCGGTATCACGGAACTTGAGACTGGACGCTGTCTGGAGATCAATGACGCGTGTCTCGAGCTCTTCGGTTTTCGTCGAGACGAAGTCATCGGAAAGACGACGTTGATGTTGGGAATTTGGCCCGATCCTCTCGATCGTGCGAGACTCGTCGATCGGCTTCGTGCTGAAGGGGCGGTCAGGAATCATGAAGTCTCCATGCGGATGAGGAATGGAGAATGCCGACAGTTCCTCATCACCACGAACATGATCACCCTCAAGGGGAAGGCGTGCATCCTCACGATCGGCAATGACATCACGGAACGTAAGCAGGCTGAGGAGGCGCTTCGCCGGTTGAACGAGACGCTTGAACAGCGCGTCGACGAGCGTACGACGGCATTGAGGACGGTGCAAGCCAGGCAACAACTTCTGCTGACGTCCACTCCGGTGGTGCTCTACGCCTGTAAGGCAGACGGGGATTATGCCGCCACATTTGTCAGTGAGAACGTGGTGGAGCAGCTCGGGCACAGTCCGAAAGACTTCACGAGTCACGCGGACTTTTGGATGAGTCATATCCATCGCGATGATCGTGCGTATGTGTTGGCTGGTCTTTCGAGGGCCTTTGAATATGGTCGTCATATCCACGAATACCGGTTCCTGCATAAGGATGGGGCCTATCGTTGGCTTCGAGATGAGGTCCGCCTGCTTCGTGATGAGGCAGGTGCACCGCTCGAGCTCATCGGATTTCAGATCGACGTGTCCGACCAGAAACGGGCGAACGAAGCACTGCGTGAAGGCGAAGAGCGGTTTCGTTTGTTCATCGAACACGCCCCTGCCACGATCGCCATGTTTGACCGGGACATGCGTTATTTGGGGGCGAGTCGGCGCTGGATGGAGGATTATGGGCTCTATGGAGATATTCTGGGTCGGTCCCACTATGACCTGATTCCCGATTATTCGTCATGGTGGAAGGAAGTCCATCGTCGAGGTCTGACGGGAGAAATACTCAGTGCGGATGAAGACCGGTTCGTCCGATCCGATGGCACCATCCAGTGGATCACCTGGAACGTTCGCCCGTGGTACAGCGGGGATACGGTCGGCGGGATCGTGATTGCGACCGAAGACGTGACGGCTCGTGTGGAGGCGAAGCGCGCTCTTCACGAGAGCGAGGAACGATCGGATCAGGTCGTTCGCCTGGCGAACTTTGGGATTTTTGATCATGACCTCCGCGCCGGGACCGTCTACTGGTCGCCGGTGATGAGAGAAATGTACGGAATCAGTCCCAACGAGCCGGCTTCTGTCGAAGGGTATCTCGCCCTCATCCATCCGGAGGATCGAGAAGCGGTGATGACGGCGATGAAGCTGGCGAATCATTCAGTCGGTGATGATCTGAACCTGATGGAGCATCGTGTGGTGCGGCCCGGCGGCAGGATCCGTTGGCTGAGCTTGCGATCATGGGCGCTATTTGACGGCGGAGGATCTAACCGTCGTCCCGCTCGAACCTTGGGAGCGATGATCGACATTACGAAACGCAAACAAGCTGAGGAGGCGTTGAAGCTCAGCGAGCGTCAATTTGCGTCGTTTATGGATAACTTGCATGGCTTTGCGTGGATCAAAGACGGTCAAGGTAAATATCTGTACGTCAATCGACTCTTTCACGAATCCCTCGTGGCAGGGTTAGATTGGAAAGAAAAGACCGCCCGTGAATTGTGGCCTGAAGAGATCGCCGAGCAGTACGAGAAAAGTGACAAGAAGGTGTGGGAGACTCGGATGCCGATGCACTCGGTCGCGCCGTTCATCCAGAATGGCGAGGTTCGCCATGCCCTTGTCAGCAAGTTTCCCATCGTTGATTACAAAGGGTCCCCTGCCCTATTAGGTGGTGTGGCGGTCGATATCACTGAACGCCAGCAAGCGGAGGAGCTGCTGAGACAGCAAGCGGACTTGCTGAATCAATCCCACGATGCCATTTTTGTATGGAAGATCGGTGGAGGCATCGTGTATTGGAACCGCGGGGCGGAAGAACTCTATGGATGGCGATCGGATGAGGTGATCGGACGCAGTAGTCACGCGCTGCTCAACACAAGCCCTTCAACGACAACCAAAGAGATGGAAGCTCGCCTTGCGCAAGAGGGCCGGTGGTACGGTGAGATTACCCACATCGCCAAGGATGGCCGGCGGTTGATCGTCGAGAGTCGGCATGTGCGGGTCATGTACGGTGGCCAGGAGTATGCGCTGGAGTCCAATCGTGACATCACTGAACGCAAGCAAGCCGAAGAGGCGCTCCATCGGCAGCAAGTGCAGCTGGAGGAGCTGACCTCAAAGCTTCTGACGGCGCAAGAACAGGAGCGGCGACGAATCGCCCGGGATTTACATGATGATGTGAGTCAGCGACTGGCGGCTTTGGTCCTGGAAGTCGCGTCGTTCGAGAAGCATTCTTCGATCATACCGGCTGAACTGACGCAAGCGTTGATCACGTTGCGGCAAGGATTAGAACAGGTGTCGGACGATGTGCGCAGTCTTGCCTACCGTCTTCATCCTTCGCTCTTGGAACATGCCGGGCTGCGCCCGGCTGTCGAAGACCATGTCCAGCAGGTTGCTCGGCGCACGGGCCTGCCGATCCGGCTCAAGATCGCCGGGGTTCCGACCGTTGTGTCTCTCGAGCACGCCACCTGTCTCTTCCGGGTGATGCAGGAGAGCGTCCAGAACGTCGTCAAACATGCGCAGGCTACGCAGGCGACCGTCCGGCTTCGTGGGTCTTCCAAAGGGCTTGGGCTGTCCGTCCTAGACAATGGGAAAGGGTTTAACGTGGATGATTTAAGCACCCATGAACAAGGTCTGGGGTTGAGCAGCATGGAGGAGCGATTGCGGCAATTGCATGGGACTTTCAGAATTCAATCGAGGCCGTCCCAAGGGACGAAGGTCTGTGCGTGGGTACCCTTTGAGGTGGAGGTCACATGAAACGGCCGCGTATTTTGATGGCAGACGATCACGCCATTGTTCTGGCGGGACTACGGAAGCTGGTCGAAGCCGAGGGTGAGGTCGTTGGGATGGTGGAGGATGGGCGTACGCTGGTCGACATGGCTCAGCAACTCCGTCCTGACATCGTCCTGCTCGATATCTCGATGCCATTGTTGAACGGACTGGATGCGGCACGTCAATTGACAAAGTTGGTGCCGGAAAGCAAACTCATCTTTCTGACCATGCATGCCACGCCTACTTATGCCACGGAAGCCTTTAAGGCTGGAGCCGCAGGGTATCTGATTAAGCGCTCAGCGGCGGTTGAGCTGAAGCAAGCGATTCAGGCGGTGATGCGAGGTCAACACTACATGACTCCGCTGATCACGAAGGATGTGTTGGCGGCCACACTGCAATCCCAGGATGGGCAACCGAGTAAGCCGCTCGTGACGTCTCTGACCCAGCGGCAACGTGAAGTGCTCCAGCTTGTTGCCGAGGGAAAGGGAACCAAGACGATCGCCTCCATTCTCAATATTTCCGTGAAAACCGTGGAATTTCACAAGTTTCGCATCATGGGTGAGCTTAATCTGCATTCCACCGCCGAGCTGATCAAGTATGCCATCGCGGAAGGCCTCGTGAGCGTGTCGACCTAGGCATCGGCCGGACGTTGGACGGGTCTGTAGGGGCATTGCGCAACTCACTTCGTCACTAGTAAGATACCCCCCCTCTTTCTAGAAACTTCCCTAGTTCACAAAGATCGTATGTGCTCGCTAAGATCCCACTCAAGAGAGTTCGATAGCCGCTTCGTTCGAGTTAAGGAATGAAATGATCGAAAAGGAAGAGTCTGCCAGTTCAGAAGAGGGTTCTATGCGGGTTTCAGCGATTATTGACCGTGTCCATCGTGCACTAGAAGAGTTTGGTGCGAGGTGCTCGATGGAGGACGTTGTTGGGCTTTGTCCAGATTTGACTTGGAATCAGGTGTATCTGGCCATCGATTATTTGAATAAGACAGGAAAAGTTCGTGTGACCCTCGATCCAGATAGAACATATTCAGTTCAGGCCTACCCGTCCCACGTCTCTCCAAGACAAGGTCAGGTTCAGACTCCTGCCTAGCAATCATACAAGGCTCTGTCCGAATCGGTTCGGCAAGGGAGTACTTGTTTTTTAGCAAAACCATCCTGTTCAGGCTACCTAACCTATTCTAATCTACTCACGCTAGGCCCCGTGTCTAAACCAGTTGACAGTACTTCTGCTTCAGATTAAATTTGGGGCCTGATTATTGGTTCCTAGAGGTCTATGGGGCCGGGGTTGGCGTTTGACATCCGACGCTGTGGTGTCAGCCTTAACAGGTTGTTTCAGGGAGGATGTCTATCGGTCTCAGACTTGGGAAGTGTGCTGTGGTGTACTACTTCATTCCGTGACGGGGCGGGACGAAAGGAGTAGCTATGGATAGTACCTTCATAATGTTTGCGGTCGTGATGCTCGTGATCTTCATCGGCGGTATCATCGTGTACAAGAAGAGCGTCTAGGCTTCACTCTACCACGTACGGTCATCTTCTATGGGGCCCAACACCTGATGCCTTTTGCAGGTTACCTATCGGGTGTGCTGAGTCTCAATTTATCGGTGTGTCCTTACCCTTTCTGACTTGTGGCAGATGGGGTGGGGCACAGTCTCTGTGCTGTCATCTCAAGACCAAGAATGCCCGCCAGCCGCTCGACACACTCACACGAGTATGTTCGCGAAGCATACCAACGAGAAGGTACTCGAACTACACCAAAAAGAGGAAGGCTCTTATCCGCTATTCTCGAATTGCCTTGGCTCGCTTTTGAAGGTAGGCATTGCGGACCGCAGCGTAGAGGTCTAGAGTCGATTCTTCAACACCCTGAAACTTCTCCAAATTCAGAGAGCGGTCGTTGACGATCTCTATCGCACGCGCACCGATCGAAATGGCATAGGTGGCTGCTCGCTCATCTATATCGACCACCGTCGGGATCGAATCGATGTTATGCATGGTCGGTAGGATCAGCCAGTAAATCGGGTTGAGGGCGATGTCTCCGGCATATCCGACAAGATCTCGAACGGTATAGGGTCCCAGTAGCGGCACCATCAGATAGGGCCCGGGTTGGACTCCGTAAAATCCTAAAGTCTGTCCCGTATCTTCTTCCGGTGTGGTGAGGTTGAAGCGCTGCGCCACATCGAAGAACCCCCCGACCCCAACGGTCGTATTAATGAGGAATCGCCCGGCTTCTATCCCCGCACCCTTGAATTTTCCTTGAAAGATATTGTTCAGGAATCGTGGCGTCACACGACTATTATAAAAGACGTTGCTGATCCCAACCTGGATGCTATTCGGAACGACAACGTTGTATCCCTTGGCCACCGGTTTCAGCACCCAACGATCGAGCTGCCGGTTAAACTCAAAGAACTTAGTATTGAGAGGTTCCCAAGGGTCATACTCCTCAACGGTTCCCTCGCCTGGCTCGGCGAAGGGATCAAACAGCTCTTCCGAAGATTGATTGTCAACGGCTGTAAGGCTGGAGGACGAAGTTGAGGAGGCATCGGCGATACGTACTGCCGAGGAGTTTTCTTCGACGTGTGGTACCTCGGAACGCGTTGAGCCAGTCTGCACCGCACAACCGGCAAGCAGCACACATACACCGCTAAGGATAAGTCCACCTATACTCCCCATAGACCGGGCCGGCCTACAACCAGTCTGTATTCGCATACTTACCGTCGTCCTCCTTGGAATTAATTCATCCACAGTGCCAGTGCGGCCTCGCACTGTACCAAAAGTCGAGTCGTGCGCCAATCTCTAATTTCTGAACCCTCTATTTCAAACACGAATACGGAACGCACACGCTCCCGTGTCGTCATGGCATTATGATTGCTTGATCTTTCATTGGCCAACACGGACCGCGTTCGTAGCCGAGTCTGACGTCTGGAACCAGGCATCTGCGCAGATCGCCTGTAAGTTCCAGAACACCTCATGACAGTGGACAAGGAGGAAGCCGATGAAAGCCGTGATCGGAGTTGATGGCTCAAAATATTCAGAGTGGGCGCTGGGATGGCTGGGGTGGATTCCCTTTCGTGTCGCACCTCGGGTGACGGCGATTCATAGTATAGATTTCAATTCTGCTCGGGCACCGTTCGTCACACATCCAACTGTAACCGGGTATGAGCCAGATGTGGGCGAGGCCATTCATTTCTTGGAATCTCGCGCCAAGCGGGTGGAAACGGAAACGAAGCAGAGTTTGGAGGACCTGGGGCTGAATGGGTCAGTGCGTGTGGAGAAAGGGCAAATCGCACAGGCCCTGTTGAAGCATGCCGGGGGTACCGCCCTAATCGTGGTGGGCAGTCGCGGCTTGGACGCGATCGACCGGTTTATGTTGGGAAGTGTCTCGACGGCGATTGCGCTGCATGCGTCATCTCCCGTCCTGATCATTAAGGAACCACCGCAACCCCTTCGGCGAGTGTTGGTGGCGACAGACGGGTCAGCATCATCCAATAGGGCCATTCAGTTTTTGATGAAACAGTTGAAAATTGATCCAGAGGCCGAGCCAATCGTGATTCTGTTGGTTCATGTCATGCCCTTCTTGCGGTATACGGTCGTGAAGGAGGCGGGAGAAAAGTTACTCGCGCGTGAGGCGGCCAGTCTCGAACGAGTCGGCTATCTGGTCAGACAAATCCCACGAGTCGGACCGGCGGCTGAAGAAATCTTGCGGGTGGTGAGCCTTGAGCAGCCTGACCTGATCGTGACCGGGGCAAAAGGGCGGAGTGCGGTGGCTCGTTTTCTTCAGGGAAGTGTCTCAACAAAACTGATCCATCAGAGCGCGTGCTCGACGCTCATTGTTCGGTAAAGGGAGCCCCTCCAGCGCAGTATGTGCTTACAACCATCAGCGTTGCCACTCTGCCCCGCAAGAGAAGCAGCATACTGACCGGAGGGACGAAGAATAGGTGAAAAACACCACCAACCAGAGGAAGAACCGTTCACCTTAGAGTCTTGAGCTTCCGCAGAAAGGGAGTCCTAAGAGCTTTGGAGGTTCTTTCCTTGACGGAGTCTTGCAGCTCCTCGTATGGCGCGTTACGCACTCTTTTTGTACACGACAAGCCCGGCGATGAGGAGTATTCCCATCACTCCCATGAACATCCACAACATGTCCATAAAACGCTCCTTTCGGTTAGTAACGATGGTGATTACAGGTCGAGGAGCAGCAACTCCTGTGCGAGCCATAAGAGAAGGAAGCTAAGGATAAGGTGGCGACAATAAGTGTGTTTCAGCAGTACTGGTATGCACAGTTCGGGGAATTGTGGAGAATGTCCCCATTGTCGTCCAGTTGGCTAGACAAATTTAGAGAAAGACCATCTTCTTGAAAAGAGCGTAGTCCGGACCCTAGCCAAGGCAGTCCCGCCTATGGGGCGTAGACAGATCTTGTTCTGGTCCGATCGGGACTACACGAGTGGGATTGATGGTGTCGTGGGTGACGTAATAGTGTTGCTTGATATGATCGAAATGTACGGTTTCACCAATGCCGTCGGTTTGGTAGAGATCTTTGAGGTATCCGAAGAGGTTAGGGTAGTCCCTGATTCGTCGGACATTACACTTAAAATGGCCATGGTAGACCACATCGAATCGTACCAAGGTGACGAAGAGTCGCCAGTCGGTCTCAACGAACGCTGATCCGAATAAGAAACGGCGGGTTGCAAGTCTTGCGTCAAGTTGATCGAGCGCTGCGAACAAACTACGTGCCGCTCGTTCATAGGCGCCTTGTGATGTGGCGAAACCTGCTCGGTAGACCCCGTCGTTGACGTTCTCATAGATGAACTTATTGAGCTCGTCGATCTCCGGCCGAAGTGCATCTGGATACAAGTCAATCGGACTCTCTGTAAAGCGATTGAATTCACCGTTCAAGATTCTCATCAGATCATCGTCGGAATTGGAGACGATGCGTTTGGATACGGTATCCCAGAGGACCGGTACGGTCACGCGACCGCGAAAGTGTAGATCTGTGGCCCTGTAGGCCTCGCTGAGAAAGTGAAACCCGTTGACGACATCGATAGAATGACCGGGTCCCTCACGAAAGGCCCACCCTCGCTCATCACGGATTGGATCCACGACGGTCATCCCGACTACATCCTCAAGCTTCTTGAGTTTGCGAACAATGATAGTCCGATGCGCCCAAGGGCACGCCCATGACACGTACAAGTGATAGCGGCCAGCAGCCGATGGGTAGCCGGAGCTGCCGTCGGCTGTCACCTGGTTGCGGAACAGGTCCGCCTGGCGTGTAAATTCACCGACAGTCGATTGTTCGTCTGGGAATTGGGCTTGGACAGTCATACTGAGTCAACTCCTTTCTAGAACAGGCTCTCTTCAACCGTCAAATCATGTGGGGCGACACGAGGTGTCGCTGTTGCATTCTGCCACAGCGACATTCTTGTACCGTGGCAATTGGCTACGAATATCGGACTTTTCCGGGAGAAAACAACGGCTATGAGGGGCATGCACCGTGCGAGAGAATTAACGGGAGGATCGAACCGGAAGACGACGGAGTGGTGCGAGCGTAGGTATTCATGACTGACCGCCATCATATGAAGCACGGTAGTGAGAGTCATGTCAGACAAAAATTGATTCGCAGTTTGGTGGTTTGTCTAATCATCGCGGGGGGGCTCGGCTGCGAGAATCGCTCAGCCAATACCACTCCGGTCAAGAAGGACCAGGGTTCCGCACAGTCAAGGTTGTTGCGCCTGACGCCAGAAGAGTTATCCCGCATGCAGCCGGAACTTGTACCGGTGGCAGAGGGGGAGCTTCTTTTACACCGACAGTTTCCTGCAACCGTCCAAGCCAACCAAAATGAATTGGCGGAGGTCACGACCCTGATCCGTGGTCGTGTTGTGAAGGTCCATGTCGATGTTGGGCAAGACGTCAAGAATGGGGCGTTGTTGGCGATGCTCCACAGTGTGGACCTAGGCGTGGCGGAAGGAGAGTACCTGAAGGCTGGGGCGAGGCTGCATGAGGCGGAGTTAGCGTATCTTCGGGCCAAAGAACTGTACGAAAACAAGGCTATCAGCCTCGCTGAATTGCTGCGCCGTGAAGCTGTGATGAAGACTGTACGAACCGAAGTGCGTGAGGCCCAGAATCGTCTTGAACTGCTCGGTGTGCCTAGAGAGGAGATCGATAGATTGGAACGGGACCATACGATTAAGGCCAATGTTCCGTTACGTGCACCGTTCGCCGGGCGGGTCATTACACGCAACCTCACGCAGGGGGAAGTGGTTGAGACCGAGCAGAAGCTGTTTACCGTGGCGAATCTCACCGATGTGTGGGTCATCGGCAATGTGCCGGAGAAGGACGTGCAATTCATCCGAAAAGACCGGAAAGTCAACGTCATCCTGGCTGCCTACCCGCACGCCATTTTCCCAGGAGCGATCACGTACATCGGCGATACGCTTGATCCGGCCACTCGTACCATGAGTCTACGAGTCACAGTGCCGAACCCGGATCGCCTGTTGAAACCGGAAATGTTCGCCATTGTCAGCGTGTATGGGACCTCAAGCGAGGATGTGTTGAGCATACCCCTCGCGGCTGTCCAAGACGGGTCTGACGACAAGATGGTGTTTGTTCAACGGGAGCCCGGTGTCTTTGAGGCGCGGCCAGTCAAGTTAGGGCATGAAGAGGGAGACATCGTCACGGTACTAGAGGGAGTCAAGGTTGGCGAGCAGGTCGTCACGAAAGGCTCCTTCGCCCTCAAGTCCCAAATGGAACGAGATAAGATCGAGCCGACTCAATGATTGCTTCACTCCTGGAATTTTCACTGCGGCAGCGGATACTGGTGCTGGGCTTGGCCTGTCTGTTGTCGGTCTATGGTGTCGTGGCGTTCCAGTCGATTCCAATCGACGCCTACCCTGACGTGACCAACATTCAGGTGCAGGTGTTGACTGAAGCGCCGGGATTGTCCCCGATCGAAGTAGAACGGTTCATAACCTATCCGCTTGAACTGCAGTTGACGGGCCTACCGGGCATGGCGGAAATCCGATCGCTGTCGAAATTTGCGCTGTCCCAGATCACCGTCGTGTTTAGGGACGATGTGGACATCTATTTCGCCCGCCAACTGGTCCTCGAACGGATCACAGCAGCAAAAGACCGGTTGCCGGATGGGCTCGAGCCGGTGATGGGTCCCGTTACAACGGGGCTGGGCGAAGTCTATCAATATTATGTGGAGGGACCGGATGCCGATGTGACGGATCCGATCCTGGTCGAGAGGGCCTTGACGGATCAACGGACAATGCAGGAATGGGTCTTGCGCCCGCTGTTGAAGAGCGTACCGGGGGTGATTGACGTCAACGGCATGGGCGGATTCGTGAAGCAGTATCACGTCCTCGTCGATCCGGCCAAGCTGCTCAAGTACGATTTGACGCTCAACCACATCCATGAGGCGGTGGTGAAGAACAACGCCAACGTCGGGGGCAACGTGTTGGAACGGCACGCCAACCGCTCGATCGTTCGAGGCCTTGGGTTGATCAAGGTCGTCGATGATATCGAGTCCATCATTGTGAAGGAGGTCGGCGGGACACCGGTATTCGTGCGCGACGTCGCCGAGGTCCTGATCGGCCACGCGGTTCGCCATGGCGCAGTGGTGCTCAATGGGGAGCGGGAAGTGGTGATCGGCACCGTGCTCATGCTTCGAGGAGGCAATGCCCGTGAAGTCGTCAAGGCAGTTAAAGCGAAGGTGGAAGATCTGCATGAAAACAATATCCTCCCGGCCGGTACACAGCTGATCCCGTTCTATGACCGTATCGAGTTAGTGAATGCCGCCATTCATACGGTACGCGATGCGTTGATTGAGGGTGTCGTGCTGGTGATCTTCGTCTTCTTTTTCTTTCTCGGCCATGTGCGCAGCGCCGTCGTCGTCACCGTCACGTTGATCGTCACCCCACTTGTGACCTTTATCGTGATGGAACAATTTGGGCTGTCGGCCAACTTGATGACGCTGGGCGGGCTGGCCATCGCCATCGGAGAGATTGCTGATGGGTCGGTGGTCGTGGTCGAAAACGTCTATCGTCATCTCGCGCAGAGCAACGGCCTGAAAGTGAAGGATAAGGTCGAGGTAGTCTTGCGAGCAACCAAAGAGGTAGGCCGTCCCATTCTCTTCGGCATTCTGGTGATCAGCGTCGTGTTCCTCCCGCTCATGACGCTGCATGGCATGGAGGGAAAAATGTTCGCGCCTCTGGCCTATACGCTGGTAATCGCCCTTCTTGCATCGGTTGTAGTGACCTTGACCTTGGCACCGGTGCTTGCGTCGTTGTTCCTGCGCGGGGACCATTTGCACGAGACCGGCCTCACGCTTTGGATGAAGCAGCGCTATCTACCGGTGTTGCAATGGACGCTGCGGCACCGCGGTATCGTCCTAACAGGTTCCACGTTCATCGTGTTGGCCAGTCTTGCCCTCATTCCCTTCGTGGGGCGGGAATTCATCCCACTCCTTGAAGAAGGGGCCCTGGCTCCCCAGATTGTGAGATTGCCGAGTGTGTCACTTGCCGAGTCCATCGAGATGGAGAAGCAGACTCAGAGGGTGATGTTGGAGTTTCCTGAGGTGAAGATAGCGGTAAGTAGGATCGGGCGGGCCGAAATTCCGTACCATCCGGAAGAACTGTACGAGAGCGACCCGATTGTGTCCTTGCACGACCGAAGCAGGTGGAAGACGGCGACGACTCAATCTGGATTGACCGATGCCATTCGCCTGAAGCTGGCAGAGATTCCCGGCATCTCCGTCCTCATGAGTCAGCCGATACAGGAACGGGTTGATGAGCTGATTTCCGGTGTCAAGACCGAATGCGCGATCAAGCTGTTTGGGGACGATCTCGATGTGCTGCACGACAAGGCTGAGGAGGTTGCCGCCTTGATGCAGCAGATCAAGGGTGTCAAAGACCTCAAGGTCGAGCAAATCGCCGGCCAGCCCTATCTCATCATCGACGTCGATCGGCAAAAGATCGCCCGTTATGGAATCAACGTGGCGGATGTCCAGGAGATCATTGCCACTGCCATCGGAGGGAAGGTGGCGACCTATGTGTACGAAGGCGAGCGACGATTTCAATTAACCCTTCGGTTTCCTGAACCGCAACGCAATAGCATCGGCACCATCGGAGAAATTCGTGTGAAATCCGCTTCCGGTGCGCTGATCCCGATGAGCGAACTCGCCACGATTGAAATGCGCGAAGGACCGGCCCGTATCAGCCGCGAACAGGTGAAGCGCCGCATTTATATCGGATTCAATGTGGTCGGGCGGGACATCGGCAGCGTCGTGGATGAAGGCAGGCAGAGGATGGCCGAGCAGATCCATCTGCCGGTGGGATACAGCGTTGTGTGGGGTGGGGCATTCGAGAACATGGAACGCGCGAACGCACGCCTCATGATTGTGGTGCCCATCACGCTGGGACTCGTCTTCTTCCTGTTGTTTTGGGCGTTCCATTCCTTACGCTATGCCACGTTGATTATCGTCAATCTCCCCTTCGCATTGATCGGCGGCGTGGTGTCTTTGTGGTTGAGCGGGCAGTACTTGAGCGTCCCGGCCTCCATTGGATTCATTGAGTTGTTTGGACTTGCAGTAGGGAACGGGATCATCCTTGTCTCCTATATCAACCAGCTGCGCCAGGGAGGCAAGCAGATGGACGAGGCGATTCTGACCGGGAGCAGTTTGCGCCTTCGCCCGGTTGTGATGACCATGATGACGACATTACTGGGCCTCCTGCCGCTGGTACTGGCGCAAGGGATTGGCGCTGAGGTGCAGCGGCCGCTTGCGACGGTGGTGATCGGGGGGCTGTTCACCTCGACGGTGCTGACACTTGTTGTCCTCCCAGCACTCTACAGTCTGTTTGGTGGATATGAAGTGAGCCAAGAAGAGGCGCCGGAATGGGTCTGAGAAAATGCCGTCGAGTGGGCAGGGAAAGGAAAGGATCTGACGACAGGTCCGTCTATGATCAGGCATCAATCTTGTACGTAGTTGGTATGTGCATGTGCTGGACGAGCTGGGGTCGCCTAATTTTTTAGACAGGCGAGTGTGAGACAGAGCATAGCGAGGGGTCAAAATTTGAGAGGGAGGGGCCATGAGACAGATGTTGGTGGGAGTGATCTTGCTGTGCCTCTTTGTGGCTTCAGGGGCGGTCGTGCATGCAACCGGCGCCGGAGACCAGGACTTTGCGACGAAAGGTGCAGCACTGCTGAAACAAAAACAGTATGCAGAGGCGCGGACTGTGTTGGAAGCCGGCCTGTTGAAAGATCCGTCGAATAAGCAGGCCCATTTCAACTTGGCTGAGGCTTGTCGAGGTATGAAATCCTGGGTCTGTGCGGAAAAACATTACGAGACTGCGATAGAGCTGGAGCTGGATGTCTCTAGAGCGAGTGGATCGACGGTCTCTCGCCTGCCGGTGCCACGACACAAAGCCTGGCAATTGCATAATGACGCGAAGGTGTGGCGGTTACTGGAGGAAGCGAGAGGTCTGCTTGTCGGCGGGCAGGTTCCCCCAGAGAAGATGAAATCGGCACAGAGTGCGTTGGACAAAGCAAACGAATTGGGTTTCAGCGATGAGCAACGGCCGATCCACGAATATTTGCTCACGAAGCTCCCGGGGCAGCGAAAGGTTGGTCCGAAGCCTGACGGCGCATCAGCACAAGGAGCGCTACCGGAAGATCCACGAGAAGCGCCGATGGTCCTGGTGCCGGCCGGAGAATTTTCCATGGGGAGTACCA
Source organism: Nitrospira sp. (assembly GCA_036984345.1). Taxonomy (GTDB): domain Bacteria; phylum Nitrospirota; class Nitrospiria; order Nitrospirales; family Nitrospiraceae; genus Nitrospira_D. Next base: position 130,273 of record BQXA01000005.1, read on the forward strand.
TGGGAGATGACGAAAAGCCCGTCCATCGCGTCTATCTCAACGCCTTCTACATGGACAAGTTTGAGGTGACGGTAGGACAGTATGCCAAGTATTTGCAGGCAACGGGCATGGAGGAGCCTTCGGACTGGAACATCATGAATCAAGCGCAACATCGCAAACGCCCAGTCGTCAACATCAATTGGTCGGATGCTGCCACGTTTTGCAAATGGGCGGGCAAACGCTTGCCGACTGAAGCAGAGTGGGAAAAAGCGGCACGGGGAACGGATGGGCGTATCTACCCATGGGGTGACGAAGCACCGACTCGGCTCCACGCGAATTTCGGAAAAAAGGAATGGGACAACCATCTCGCTCTAGTTCCGGGCGGGTCATTCGAAATGGGGAAGAGTCCGTATGGCATCTATGACATGGGAGGCAATGCCTGGGAATGGGTCAATGACTGGTATGAGCATGACTACTACAAGAAGAGCCCAACGAAGAATCCGCAGGGACCGACAAAGGGTGAGTCGAAAGTGGTGCGAGGCGGATCCTGGCTCTATGTTCCAGATTTTTTACGCACGTCGTTCCGTTTTAATGCAGAACCGTCCGGTCGACACTTCGGCTATGGGTTCCGCTGCGCCAAGAATCCGTAACGTGAGTCTGTTGGATTACTGAGCAACCGGGGTAGGCCTTTGGGGATCGACTCAGCGATATTTGGCGAAGCAGATCAAGTCGAGGTGGTCATAATGGTCAGGCAGAATGGTTTCGGCTTTGTAGCCGAGACTGAGGAAGAATTGAATGTTTCTGGCCGTGCGCAGCATGGTGCAGGCGTAAATTTTATGGGCATCGGTCGTCACTCGCTCGATCTCGCGGATCAACGCTTTTCCAACCCCTCGAGATTGAGACGCAGGACTCACGGAGAGCAACCGAATCACGCAGACGCCGGCTACCGTCCAAAAGCGCACGGATCCGACGATCTCTCCGTTCGCCTCGGCCACGAAAATATGCTTCTCTCTCGCATCGTCTTTCAGCCTTTCGAGGGTTTCCGTCGTCCATCCGCTCAGTTTGTAGATGCCGGCATATTCTCCAAACGCAGCCTGTTGCACCTGGAGAAGAGCGGGGAAATCGACGTCGGTTGCCGGTCTGATGTGAACCACGACAGAGCTCCTGGGGCAAGGACGGTCCCCGCACTTCATAACGGAAGGGAACAAGATTCGCAAGAACGATTGACGGCACTCTCACAGGATGAATGAGCATCTTTGTGGATATCATGTCATTTCAATACATACTCAACGGAGGATTCATGCTGAAGGAAGTTGCAGGAGATATCTTACGGTCAAAGGCCGACATGGTCGCACACGGTGTTGCTCCGAACGACAACTATGCAAACGGCCTGGCATTGGCCCTGAGAGAGCAGTGGCCTGCCATGTACAAAGATTTCAGGCACTATTGCCAAACGTTCACGCCAAAGACGGGTGAGTTATGGGCCTGGGCGGGTGCCGGCGGCGTACGAATCGTGAGTCTCTTTACACAGGAACCAGCTCCCAGCCATGGGTCCAGACCGGGAAAAGCCACGATCGAACACGTCAATCATTGTCTCAAGGCTCTTGCCAAGTTGATCGAAAGCGAGAAGATCAAGACTATCGCACTCCCCCGCTTGGCGACCGGTGTGGGTGGGCTTGACTGGAAGGATGTCAAGCCGTTGATCGAGAAACATCTCGGCCACTTGTCCATCCCGATCTACGTGTATGCCTTGTATCAACCAGGTGTACAAGCAAAGGAAGAGTAGAGTTCCGCTGTCCGGTCGAATCGGCTTGGTTGGGGGAGTGTGAGCAAGGAGAACATCGACGTGCCGTTAGTTCCACAAGACCTCTATGAGCGCTTGGTCGTAGTGCGGAGAGATCTGCATCGATATCCTGAATTGAGCTGGCAGGAGTCACGGACAGCCAGCGTCATCAGCACGTTTCTTCACAGCCTTGGAATTCAAAGTCGCACCGATATCGCGGGTCACGGGGTAGTGGCCGAGATTCCCGGGCCTGCCGGGGTACCTTGCGTGGTGCTACGGGCCGATACCGACGCATTGCCGATTCAGGAAGAGACCGGTCTTGAGTTCGCCTCAGTGCATGACGGGGTTATGCATGCCTGTGGCCACGACGGACACACGACGATGTTACTTGGTGCCGCTGCACTGCTTGTGCAGGAGAAAGATCTGCCGGCGCCGGTGCGATTGATCTTTCAGCCGGCTGAGGAAAAAGGGTCTGGCGCCCTCGCAATGATCAAGGAAGGCGCACTTGATGGGGCAGGCCTTATTTTCGGAGGCCATCTGGATCGTCATTACCCGCCCGGCGCCATTGTGGTGAGTGAAGGGGCCGTCAACGCGTCCTCCGATAATTTTACCGTTGAGATCATCGGACAAGGCGCGCATGGCGCCAGACCGCACGAAAGCATCGATGCCGTGATAGTCGGGAGTCTCATGATCATGGCCTTGCAAACCATCGTCTCGCGTGAGGTTGATCCGTCTCGTCCCTCGGTGGTGTCGGTCGGTCAGTTTCATGCAGGGACGGCACCGAATGTGATCGCCGGACAGGCCAAGCTGGAAGGAACAGTGCGAGCGCAAGATCCGACGGTTCGCCGACAATTACTGAACTCGATTCGCCGTATTGCAGAATCGATCGCGCAGCTCCACGGGGCGAAGATCCAGATCACCGTCACAGAAGGAACGCCGCCGCTCGTCAATCATCCGGAGATGGCAACCCTCGCGCGTCGTGCCGCAACCGAGACTGTTGGGGGGGACAATGTGCTGCCGCTGAAGACCGCCAATATGGGGGCGGAAGATTTTAGCTATTATTTGGAAAAGATTCCGGGTGCCTATGTCCGATTCGGCAGCCAAGTTCCGGGTCGGGAAGGCTATCCGGCGCATTCCAGTAAATTCGATTTCGATGAAGGAGCCTTGGCCGTTGGAGCAGCGTATTACCGATCTGTTGCCAAAATTGCAGGTCGGCAACTGAGCCAGCATGTGACGGCCCATTCATCAACGCCTGATGTCCGATGATCAGAGTCAGGGAAGCTCGAGAAGAAGACGTCGGCCAGATTCGCGAGATTTTTCTCGCGGTGTACGGGACGGATTATCCGCATCGCGAACTCTATGACGAACTCTGGCTGAAACGTTCTGTCTTTACCGATGACGCGCTCATACTGGTGGCGGAGGATACCGACTCAGGTCGCGTGATCGGCACCGCTTCGGTCTTGTTCGACTTCGGTGCCCATTCCGATCTGGTCGGAGAGTTCGGTCGTCTTGCCGTGCATCCCGACTATCGTCGGATGCAGGTTGGAAAGCTGCTCATGGACCGGCGGCTCGAGGCCATCAGAAACCGCCTTCACGTCGGCCTTGTGGTGGCTCGGACTATCCACCCCTATGCCCAGCGCATCAGTCTCGCACAGGGATTCATTGCGACGGGCTTTCTCCCGCTCAAGCACCTCTTCCGTCACCGTGAAAGCTTTGCGCTGCTGGCTCGGTATTTCGGGGATGCGCTGGCCCTACGCCGCAATAATCCGCGCATCATCCCAGAGGTCCATGCCTTGGCGAATCTTGTGATGAACCAACCTTCACTCACTCCAGACTTTATCGTGGACGAGGATTCCGCATCCTATCCAGCAGGCGGCGACTATCAGCTTGAACAGATGCAGGCTGAAGGGTATCCGGCGTTGCTTCGAATCGAACGAGGTCGAGTAAGGAATCGCGAGATTTTCGGACCGATGCGACTGGACTATGGTTTTTTCAAACTGCAGTCTCGCCAGACGAATTACTTTCTTGCCCGAGCCGGCGGTCAAGTCGTTGGAGCGGTCGGCTATACCATGGACCCGGTGGAACATACGGTTCGCGTGTTTGAGTTGATCGCGCTTGCCGACGATGTCGTGCGCTTTCTTCTGGCCGAACTCGAACGAAAGTGTCGAGAGGAGATGGCGATCGAGTACCTCGAAATCGATGTCAGCGCCTATGCGCCGCGTATGCAGCGGACATTGCTGGAGTTGAATTTTCTTCCGGTCGCCTATGTGCCCGCTATGGTGTTCTACCAGGTTGAGCGACTTGATATCGTGAAGATGGTGCGGTTGAACGCGTTACAAGATTTGGGATCTCTTGGGCTGACCGAACCGGTCCAGGCCATCGCCGATGTGGTGATGCGGAGGTTCTCCACGTGCGTTCTCGCTCCCCGAATGGCGCAGGCGATCAAGGAAGTTCCGTTGTTTCATGGGATGAACACGGAACAGGCGACCAGATTAGCCGGAGTCTGCGCGGTGAAGAACATTGAGGCAGGGGAGCAACTCTTTGCCAAGCACGAGCCGGCTGATCGGCTCTACCTGGTGCTTCATGGGCGTCTCGCGATCAGCGGTGCATCTTCCTCCGACATCATTGGATCTATCCACACCGGAGAGACCTGTGGCGAAGTGTCACTCCTCTCTGCGAGGCCCCACTCAGCGACGGCCAGGGCTGTGAACACTCTCGAGGTAGCGGAGCTGCATCGGCGAGATCTGGAGGAACTCATTCGCCGTCGCCCCGATATCGGCGTCATCATCTATCGGAATTTGGCCGTCGGACTTGGAGACAAGCTCCTGCGCTCAGGAGATCGGAAGCCGGATCAAGCGAGGAGTGAAGCCGAACGCCTTCCCCTTGCGTAGCAGGATGTTGCGCGCGAGACATCACCGACTCTTCGTCGGATGTCGATGAGCGCACCATCGGCTCGACGCCAAGGTAAGGATGTATAGACCTGGGAACGGCTGGTCAGGGAGTGATCTAGTACCGTTCAGGCGGCTTCACGGCGTCGTTCAGAGTCTCTAGATCTCCGAGGTCTTTGGAGAACACGCTTATTATTTTGGATCACATCGTCGACGATCATTCCACAGTTGACGCACCGCCAGCCATGGAAGTTGGATGAAGAACCGGTCTGGATTGCAAAACTGTCGTCGTGGACAGCAAGGCCGTTACATCGTATGCAATTCATCGTTCATCTCCTGATTGATTGTCTTGTCCAACCCGAGGGGCTGGGTTCTGGGTTCTGCTATTCTGTGTCGTGCGCTCAATCCGAGCGGTGCGCAACAACGCCGTACCGTCTCGGAAGCCGAGCATGTACCGATCTCGGATCTCTGGAGGGCACGAGCGGTAGTCTTCAGTGTGGTCACGATTCAGCAGGGCATCACGCAGTCCGTCTTCTTCGGCTCGCCACCCGTCCACCTCTGGTTCCGTACGAGCCTGTGCAATCTGGCGTCTGCACCAGTTAATGCGAATAGAGATGGGGTCTGTTGACCGTTCCATGGTTCACCCCCGTAGGTACCCGAAAATATCTTCAGAATTTGGAAAGGCAAGTTGAGTGCCATGGTGGGAAGCGTCCAGGAAAAGCGTTGTGATTTGTGCTCGCAGTATTCCAGTTTGTACGTAATTGTAACGAGTTACGGTCTGGAGCCGCATCGGTCACGATAAGAAGTGCGGATGCTGGAGCTGCCGATGGATCTGTAGGAGGTGAAGGGTGTAGAGATTAGCGTTTCATAATGATACTAGGTAAAACACTGGCTCGAAGGTCTAGAACCTTAAGGGTGGGGGAGGTTAAGGGTTGAAGGGCTACCAGCTTCCTATGCCGACCATCGCATTGGGATCAAAGTGAGAGGTGCCTGTGCGTGGCAGATCGTAATGGGGTATAGTGGTCGCCATGAATGTTGGGCTGAAACGACGTGGGTCGTGTCTCGAATAAGGAATCAATCGGTTTGTGGAACAAGGAGTGATTATGACTGAGCACGGGGGTGGAACCGTTCAAGATTTTATGCATCGTTACCTGGAAGTGGTTCCTTGCAATTCAACGATTGCAGCTGCGGCCGAGAGGATGAGTGTTCGGCGGATTGGTTGCCTGCTCGTGGAGTCGGATGAGCCCACAAGAGGTCCGATCGGGATCGTGACGGAGGCGGATCTTGTACGGAAGGTGCTTGCAGAGGGATTAGATCCAATGGCCACGAAGGTAGACCACGTCATGGTGAGCCCGATTCTGACCATTGCCGGCGAGCGCACCATGTTGGATGCCAGCCAGTTGATGGAAACCCATCATGTGCGTCACCTCTGTGTGGAGGAGGCCGGTGAGATCGTCGGCATCGTGTCGGTGCGGGATCTTGTGCGATCATTTGTGGATGCCGCAAGCGGTCCCGTCCGTGACCTTGATAAGGTATACCGTCCGTTGAGCGTTCTGATGGCGACCATGATCGCGACCATCCAGAGCGATGCCTCCCTTCGCGCATCGGCTGAGCGTATGCGAGAGAAGCGGATCGGTTCGTTGTTGACGATCGAGGCCGGCGAGATCGTCGGTATCGTGACCGAACGCGATTTGGTTTGGAAAGGGCTTGCCGACAGCCGGGATCCGGACAGTACTCACGTGAGTGCCGTGATGAGTTCTCCTTTGCTGAGTATCGATATCAACCGCACCATCCGCGATGCGAGTCAAGCGATGGCCGAACGGAGCGTACGTCACTTGGCTGTGACGGACGGCGGAAAAATCGTGGGAGCACTCTCCGTACGAGACTTGGTAAAAATGGTCTCTATCAGGGATCGGCCAAGATTTCTCGCGAAGACATAACAGCACCTTGGTATTCATTCCATCAGAAGGGGGACGAGATCAGGCAGCCAGGGGATCATCACGAGACCTAGGCAAATGGACAGCGCAACGATTGAGGCCACGAGCTCTTCATCGAGACCTGTTTCTGCAGCAAAGATGACGGAGCTGACTGCCGAGGGCATGGCGGCCACCAGCATCACGACCGCTCGTTCTACTCCCGTCAAACCCAGCCAGCCCACTGTCGCCCATCCGAGGATGAGACCTCCTCCCATTCGTATGATCACTCCGAGTGTTGCGAACGGCGCCGTCTGGCGAATGGCAGAAAAACTGATTGTCAGCCCGAGTACCAAACTCGCAAGGGGAGTGGTGGTCAGGTGTAATGGTGTGAGCAGACTGATCAGCAAGGGAGGCAGGTGATAGCCCGATAATTTCAACGTAAGGATGCAGGCCAGCGCCCAAAGAGGAGGAGAGGAAAGGAAGCGGATTGCCGCCGATGTTGCAGTGACGGAGCGCGTACCAAACCAGACGGCCAAACTGTAAAGGAGGGTGATCGTCAGTGTGGTCTGGCCGAGGTCGAAGAGCACGGCGTACGTCAGGCCTTCGTCGCCGAACGTGGAAAGGATAACAGGAAATGCAAAGAACACGGAATTGATCGAACCGGTAGCCAATAGGAATCCGCCTTTCGTTTCACGGGGAAGTTGTAGCAGATAGGCCAGGAACCAGGAGCAGACCACCATTGGAAGGGTGATAAAACAGGCGGCTAACGGGAGTTTCCAGGCCGTTGATGCAAGTGGTACAGGATCCAGGGATACGAGAATCGTCGCTGGTAGACTCACGGAGAACACGAACGCCGACAACCGTTCAGTGTGGCGTTTGGTCAGCATGGCCCAGGATCGAAGGAAGGCTCCGAGGATGAAGATCGCGATGAAGACTTGAAGAGATGCAGGCATTGCGGTCTATGTACTAAAGTAAATAATGCCTCCTCGGCGTGGCAGATACAACTGATTCAATCGAGGAGATTCGCCCCTCTCTCAAGCGCTTCATGAGTCCAACTGCAACTCTAGAAGCGTCCACCTCTATCCGTTCCACACCACGAGACAGGGGTGCTGAACAGACGGTCAGGATGATACCATCGTTGATTACTCCGATCGTGCTCTGGCGTATGAGGGGTGGGCATGGTCATCCATTTAGAGAAGGGACGACGAAGGGATGGACGGAACGGCTCGACGATTTTTTGCCCCTTGCCCGCGGGGTTTGGAGGAGGTGCTTGAACAGGAGCTTCACGATCTTGGTGTGCCGGCCACATCAAGAACCGACGGCGGCGTCGGTTTCACCGCCCCCTGGTCGACGATGTATTGGGTCAATCTCAAGAGCCACATCGCCAGCCGCGTCCTCTGGGAAGTCGGCCGCAGCACCTATAAAACGGAAGATGACGTCTATCGCGCGGCCTATGCACTCCCCTGGCCCGACTGGTTTGCGCCCTCGCAGACGATCAAAGTAAAGGTCAGCGCGCGCCGCTGCCCACTTCCCAGTCTGGACTTTCTCACCCTTCGGATCAAAGACGCCGTGTGTGACAAGTTCGTCGCCACGCGCCAGCGACGGCCCAGCGTCGATACGGAACGACCGCATATCAAGCTGGACGCCTTTCTCGATCAGAGCACCATCACCTTCTATCTGGACACCTCCGGCGAGCCACTCTTCAAACGAGGCTATCGGATTGCGCCCGTTGAAGCGCCGTTGCGGGAAAATTTGGCGGCGGGGATTCTGAAACTCGCCGGCTGGACGCCGAATGACGTGCTGCTCGATCCCATGTGCGGTGGAGGAACCATCGCGCTCGAAGCCGCGTTGATGGCCCGCCGGATCCCGCCGGGCATCGCCCGGCACTTTGCTTTCGAGCGACTGCTGATCCACGATCCCAAACTCTGGGGCCGTCTGCGCGAAGCGGCGCTCGCCAAGCGATTGGCCGACGTTCCCGCCGCCGTCTATGCATCGGATCATGATCCTGCCGCGGTGAAGATTGCCCAGCGGGCGTTTCAGGGGGCGGGAGTGGTGGTCGACGTGCGGTTGAAACAGAGCGATATTCTGGATCTGGAAGCCCCGGCGGACCAGGGCATGATGGTTATCAACCCGCCCTATGGAGTGCGCTTGAGTCAAGCCGACGAATTAGCCTCGCTCTACCCAAAGCTGGGCGATTGGTTAAAACGGCGGTTTGCCGGATGGCGGGCTTATGTGTTGACGGCCGACGCCCGCGTGCCGAAACTCATCGGCCTCGCTCCGTCAAAACGCATTCCTCTCTTCAACGGCGATCTGGAATGCCGACTGTACGAATTCGTCATCGTCCCAGGCGGCGCGCGGAGACGGCTGACGCCGCAGCAGGCGCCGTCTCATCGTGAACACAAGCAATAGGGTCTGCCATGCGTGTGGACTTCTTGTCCTCGGCTTTCCATCTTGTCCATCAGGTGCCCTGCACGTTTTGGAAGAATGAGAGAAAAGGCAAGGGGGTCTTTCAAATGCCACCACCCGCTTTCCACCCCCACGACTCATCGCCGAGAGACAAGCCACGGCATGACGGCGAAGAGAATCAGACTCACATAGTAGGCGGTGCCGGAAACCGGGTCTCGGTTCAAGAAGACTTCTGCCGGTGTCATGCCACGGAGTCCGATGCCGACCGCCAGCTCTCCCGCCAGCATCAACCCCAGCGCAATGCCGCCGATCGCCAATCGTGCCTTGTGATTACGCGGCTCAGGGAAACGCCGGATCGTCCACTGTGCCGCGAGCACTGTTGCGATCAGCATCAGGGGCATCTCGATGAGTTCAGCGGTTCTGTGGCCGACAAGTGGAACGATGAACAACACGCGAATGGTTCCCAAGACGAATCCCGTTCCGAAGACCAAGAGAAAGTATACGAAGCCCGGCTTCAGCGCCTGCATGATCCATCACCCTAACGACGCAAGCCGTTCTGTGTAAAGGCCGTCCTCATGTCCAACTCCAAGCAGGTCTGGCCTTTCGTCCAACACCGTGGGGTGTATACGTCTTTACCGGCGACAGCCTCAGTTCCATTGACCCTTGTGCCGTTTCAATTTTCAATGGGAGGATCACCAGGAGGTCTCGATCTTCCAGTCGCACGGGGTCTGTCTCGTCTTGAGGAGGGGTGTGTGTGGGCCGGAACTTCTCGCGATATGCAGATATCGTCGAGTCGGGCATTGGGGCCTGGGCCCTGGTTTCTGTCATTTCAGGCGAGAGGAGAACTGTGGGGTTCGCTGTGGTATATATTCCTCGGCATACCGATTATCCGCGCGATGGTGGCTGGGCTGAGCTACACTGATCCAAGACGACTGTGGTGCTGGGGGTTACTTCCGATGATGGCACAGGTTGTGTGGATGTTCGAGACTCAAAGATTCGGAAATCTGTGGCCGCTTGGGATAGACCTTCTTGCCCTGGCTATTCCACCCATTGCAACTGCCTCTCTCGGTGCGCTCATAAGGCGGTAATATGGCGAACAAACTACGGCGAGGGTCAGAGCTTCCCAAAGCGGCGGTGGAGGCGTTGCGGCGCGGAGACTTGATCGAAGCGATCAAGGTAGTTCGCCAGGAGCGGAATATCGGTTTCAAAGAGGCCAAGGAAGTGGTGGAGATCCACATCGCCTCTCAGCCGGCGCTCAAGAGGAAGATGGACAAGGTGCTTGTCTCGGCCCAGCAGAAATTTATTCGATGGATGGTTGGGTTTCTGGTAATTGTTGTTGGGGTGGTACTACTCGTGATGCTGGGAAGGTGAATAAGCAATCGTTCACAACGGCGAGACCTTCTATCTGGTCCTCGCGAATATTCTTCAACTCATTGTGGTGGACCCGTCGATCCCCGAGGTGCCCTATTCCCTCAGGAAATCCGTTCTCCGCGTTTCATTCGACGAAGCTGGGCGTGTTGTGTAATCGACTTATGGAAGAAGATGTTCGCGAATTTCGCGTAACAGTCAACGGTTGATTGGTCGCAGTCAACGCTTTCTGTGAGGTCAAAGATAAGGTGAGATGGATACGTAGCAGATTTTGCAGTACACTTACTCCCCTCAATTGGGCGACAGCGAATTAACGTGTACGAAGGCCCTCATACACGCGGCATCATCCCGTTTCTTCAGAACAGACGATCGAGTGCCATAGGAGGCAGCAGATGAACGGACAAGACACGCAACGAGCGGTAGAGATTCTCAACCGAATTATGGAGCACGAGTTGGCGGGAGTGGTGCGCTATACTCATTATTCGCTCATGATCTATGGCTATAACCGTATCCCTATCGTATCTTGGCTGAAGAGTAATGCGAACGAGAGTCTTACCCATGCGCATAAAGCCGGAGAATTGGTCACCTTACTCGGTGGTCACCCGTCGTTAAAAATTGGGACGCTCTTGGAAACCGAGAAGCATGATGTGGGGGATATCCTGAGGGAAAGTCTTGATCATGAGAAGGCCGCTGTCGCTTGCTACTACGAACTTCTGAAACTCACAGAGGGTAAGTCTGTCTTACTGGAGGAATTTTCCCGTGAAATGATTGTCGGAGAAGAGCTGCACCTCGATGAAGTGAACAAGATGCTGCGTAAGTCCGGTGATGTCGAGCCATTTCGTTCCTAATTCTGCAAGCAGTCGGGAACGACGATAGTTCCAACGATACTGTTCCCCTCATCGCATGGCGGGTAATGTGCTTCGTTGATGGAGGTACCGATGGGACGATGTGGCAAGGTGACCGCGAGTGTTGGTCTAGGTCTGGTGTTGTGCTTGGCGTTGGGGGTGGGGGCGGTGTCGGCCAAGGTGCAGGTGTTATCGGAGACGACGTTGTTGGTGGGGGGGAAGAAGGTGACAGGACAGAAAGAGCTGGCCACTCATCCGATGGTGAAAGGCCTGCTCGCGGCATTTGACCGCGCGGAATCGGCCTTGAAGAAGGAAGATCTCAAGGCCCTGATGCAGTTCTATGCGCCGACCTATGACTACCATGGATTGAAAGCGAACGATGTACGGCGAATCTGGGGTGAAGTGTTCGAGCACTACAAGGCCCTGGAATCACTTCATTTGTTCTCTGATATCAAGATCACGCAGAAAGACAATGAGCTTCGTGCGGAGGTCACCTGTACCGGTGGGTTGTATGGAGCCGACGAACGGAGTGGGAACCGCATCACACTCGACAGTTGGTTTCGAGAGGTGCATTACCTGGTGAAGGTAGATGGGGTGTGGCGATTTCTTGGAAATGCCGGCGAGGTACCGACCGGTGCGCCCTTTGCCTCGGTCCCACATCACCCGCTGTTCTGATACGTGCGCGCCGTACCTCGCGCGATAATTGTGTTTAAGCATCGTCGAAATCAGGAAGACGTGAGCAAGTTGTTTCTGGTACACTCCCTCTCATTATGAGTGAAGAAACTATTCAGCAGACTCTTCCCAAGAAGGCATTGGAAGCGCTGTCGCAAGGTGATAGGGAGGATGCCATCAAGGAGGTCATGCTTGAAGGAAACCTCAGTCGGGAGGATGCGAGGGAGGTGGTCGCAAGTTTTCTGCTGACGCAACCTTCTCTGCTTCGGAGAATGAAGGACAACCAGTCCGAGACCAAGTGGGGACTCATGCGTTGGCTGATCCTGCTCCAAGCCATCGTCGTCGCGATCGGATACTTTCTCTTTTTTCATGACCAGTGGTGAGCGAGCCTGCCTCCACGGCAGCGTATCAATAGTCCGCAATCTCCCATCCTAACGCTTCCCCGACATCATAGTGCCCTGATGGGTTCGTGGTGCGCCGAGCGTAGTCGGCACGCCATTTAGTGAGCTATAGGGCTGGGTCGCAACGATCTGTTGAATTTTCTTCATCTACAGGATGTTGGGGTGAGAATATCCCGAGAATCTGCATATGGGGAAATAGGGTTACGGTGTCTGTGGTGCGGATACGAGTGACCAAGAAGATCATCTTCTCGATAACCCCCCGTTCCCGTCCCATCACCAAAAAATGCATCAAACCACTAGCAATTGCCTGCTCTATTCTGGTTATGATAACCGGTGTATTTAGGTGCTTCTGCCGAGAGGCGTGTTCTCGAGGCTATTCAGTGGTAAGCAAAGTGGGCCAATGGCAGATGGTGCATGAACCCTGGTGCGGAGATTTCAATCCGGCAGGTGATAAGCGTTAGTTTTCTGCTAGGGAAGCCGGAGTTAGAACAACGGACAAAACCTACTGTGAGGGTAGGATATTTGTCCAATGCGCTTTCGATATCACCGAAGGCACAATAACCGCACGATATAAATAAAGACGATGCAGAATACAGTCGGCAAGAGCCAGGTGATGGCTGATCACACGGTCACGGTGAGTCGCCTTGAGGAGGTTGTCTCAACGGCGGACGAATTTGATCGAGTTGTCTCACAGGCCTTGCCGGTGCTGTTGGATCGGGCCACCGGGTATACCAAGCGGTTCTTGCGGGAAACCGGTCAGTGGAACGACGATATTGAGCATGAGAAATTTGCGCTGCGTTGGGGCTCCGAATATCTCGAGCGGTTTTTGGTCTGTGGACGTACGGAAGTTCCATGCCGGCCGTTATTTCTCTTCGATTCGCTGGTGGCGAAGCAGCACAGTAAGCCGGAACCGTTTTGCTATCATCCGGACCTGTTGCGACCGCTGGGGAGGTTTGTGGACGGGCTTGTCGCGAGGGCAGTGGTCAGCCGTGATGCGTTGATCGCCTTGTATCACCACTCCTACGGATGGGGTCCTGGTGAAGTGATTGCGGCCACGGGACTCAATGGATTAGAAAGCCAGCGTATCTATAAAAACTTTCGACGATGGCGTGACAGTGGATGGCAACGTACGATGGATGAGATGGGTCTCACGAAGGCTGAGTTGGCGGAATTGAGCAGTCAGCAACAACGTCATCGTCAACGATTCAACAGCGAAGGAGAGCGGCTGATCAGAGTTGCTCAGGCTCACTACCGAAAAAGTGAGCCGGATCACTATCCCTGTCTGTCGCGTTCGCAATGGCGAGAGATGTTTACGCAAGGTTACGGGTGCGATTACCGAATTTGGCACCTCGCGTTGTGCCTAGACTGTGTGCAAACCGCATGGGGCGTGGGCTCCAATGGGTCGTTGACCGAGGAAAAACCACGTCTGGAGTTGCAGGTACGACCCTAGGCTGGTCAGTGAAGTACTCTGCCCTGGACAGGAAGATAGAGAGAAAGGAAGCATGGAGGCTGTTATGGGGTACGAAGAGGATTTAGAAGCATATCGATCACAACGCCTTCAATCATTGAGCAACCAACCCAGCCGCTCGGTTCGTGGCGGGTTGGATCCGATCCAGGTGTATGTCAATGAGCGGCGCGTTGGTGAGCTTGAGGGTGTGGGAGTGGATGCCACGCTGCACGTGAAGAACCTCGAGCACATTGAGACCATACAGCTTCGAACTGAAGATGGAACGCTCCTGGGAGGGTTGGTTGCACCAGAATATGGGTATCGGACCAGCCGTATCCAGGTATCGTCCGATGCGGTTGAGCTCTGTGTCCATAATACCGCCCAAGGAGGAGCGCTCAACGCGGTGTTTGTTCCCGCCCCGAGTTACTGGAGTCGAACCTGGAAAGCGCTCGCTGACGTAGCCGATAGGCTGGCAATTCGACGGCCGGATACGGCGATCGCGCACAGCATGCGAACCGTTGCCTTTACCCAGGCGTTGTTGGCGATTCTGGTGGTGGGGTTAGTAGTCGACCGCATGACGAGCTGGATGAATCCGGAGCGCATGCTGGCTTCCGTCGGGCAACCAGAGACTCTGCGAACTGTCTCGGTGACTGAGATGGAAAAACTCGAGCAACAGTTGGGCGAACTTACGCGAATACAGGAGAAAGTCGGAACGGCTTTGGAGACCCAACAGAAAGGCATGGCGCAACTCCACCAAACCATGGCGAAACTGTCCTCAAGCCACGAATCCGTGGCGTCCAGTGTCGTCATGGTGAAGGAAGAAATGGAGAAACGTCAGGAAGGTATCGGATCTGAAACGGAACGTGCGACCGAGCCCCCTACCGGTCGGGGTCTAGTGGATCAAGATCAGCTTGAACTGGCGGTGAGAAATCTCGTCGAAGACAACGCTAAGTTATCCAGAGAGGTGGCGAGCCTTGAAGAGCGTAACTTAACTTTGGCGGCCCAGGTTCAAACGGCTCGTATGACGGCCTCGAAGGCCGACGATCCAAACCCGGAACGATTGTTGGCGAGTCAGGAAGATGCCGAAAGAAAGAATCAACCCTTGCGGGTCGGAGAGGGTCTGAAGAGCTCTCAGAAACAACCGTTCCTCTTTTGGGTCACGTTCAGCGAAGGCACCAGTCAGGAGAGTATCGACCAGTGGGTCCATGAAAAGAGGGGGCATAAGGGAGCGGTGAACGAAGGTTGGCAGGAAGTGCGGATTGTTCCCCCGGCAGTCCCTCCCGATCTATTCCTCGAGCAAATCAGAGGAGAGAAAATCGTCAAAGCTGCGCGGATACGAGAGTAAAGTGACTCGCTCCGCGTGCCTGGCGTCGTGCTGGTGTTGTGGCGAAGGTCTAGGGACATCGTGACAGCCAGAGAGGGGAAAGTTTATCTCTGTCGTTGTGAATGTGAAGAATAGGTCTCGTCGGGTAGGTAGTAGTCGTGAGGTCGAATGGCAAGTCAAGCTGGAGCATCTGGACATATTTCGGTTTGCCCGAGAGGTTTTGTCCGTTGAGTTCGAAAAGATGGGTGCGTAGCATAACATTCGTTAGGAGGATACACGTAAGCAGCATGAGGGTCTCACCCAGTAACCCATTGGTGGTCGTCCTTCAATCAACGAATCACCTAGCACACACGAACATCTAACAAGTAAACAAGTTGACGACTGGTTAGACTAGTTGACTACGAGAGAAAGGAAGACTCATGAGAATCGCACAAGTAGCTCCGTTGTGGGAAAGCGTTCCGCCGAAACTTTATGGAGGAACCGAGAGAATCGTTTCGTATGTGACAGAAGAACTGGTTGCGATGGGGCACGATGTGACGCTGTTTGCCAGCGGGGACTCAGAAACGGCTGCGCGGCTTGAAGCGATTTCCCCACAGGCCCTCCGGTTGAAGACGGGCCTTTTCAATCGGGATGCGTATTTGATGATGTTGCACGAACGGGGACTTGGGTCAGCCCATGACTTCGATATCATTCATTCGCACTTGGACTTCACCGGATTTCCTTTGGCGCGGAGGAATCCTGTTCCAGTTGTGACAACTCTGCACGGTCGTTTGGACCTTCCGGAACTTGAGCCAGTCTATCGGGAATTTTCTGAAATGCCCCTGGTTTCCATATCGGACGCGCAGCGTCGGCCACTGCCTTGGGCCAACTGGGCTGGCACCATCTATCATGGGCTTCCGCGTAACGTGTATTCTTTTCAGGAGGGATCCAAGGGGTACTTGGCGTTTTTAGGGCGGATCGCTCCGGAAAAGCGACCAGACCAGGCGATCGAGATCGCCAAACGAGCTGGGATTCCCCTTCGCATTGCGGCAAAGGTTGACCCGTCGGATCGTGTGTATTTTGAAGCCGAGGTTGAGCCGTTGCTCAACCATCCGCTGATAGAGTTCGTGGGGGAAATCTCCGACGCCGAAAAAAACGAGTTCATCGGCAATGCAATGGCGCTGGTATGTCCCTATGACTGGCCTGAACCATTCGGGTTGGTGTTGATCGAAGCGTTCGCCTGCGGCACTCCGGTGGTCGCCTATCGGCGTGGCTCGATTCCAGAAATCATCGATCACGGTGTCACGGGCTATATTTGCGACACTCTTGACGAGATGGTGGATGCTGTCGGTCAGGTTCCTCTCATTGATCGAAAGCAATGCCGAGCCGCGTTTGATGAACGGTTTACCGCGGATCGGATGGCTCGTGACTATGTTGCGTTGTATGAACGTCTTCTGCTCGAAGATGGAGCGATGCAAGCCCCACGAGCCGTCGAATTTGGTCGATCAAACAACGAGTCGTTCAAGTCCGCATCGCACTCATTTCCTGGGGGGCACCGACATGTCTGAGGTTGTAGCTGATTCAACGGAATCCCCTTCCACCTCAGGCCGTAGGCGTGGTTGGGAGCTTGTCAAGACGAGAGACTTTGGTTTCTTGTTCGCGGGTCAGACGATCTCACAAATCGGTGATAGTCTCAACAAAGTGGCGTTGCTCTGGTTTGTCTACGATCTGACAGGCTCGGCCCTCAAAATGACGATGGTCGGGTTGCTTCAAACCCTTCCGCCTCTCCTGTTTGGTCCATTGATCGGTGTGTATCTCGATCGAGTTCGAAAGAAGCCGGTCATGATCACCGTCGACTTGCTTCGTACGCTCATGGTTCTTCTGATCCCTGTCCTCTTTGCAATGGGAGCCTTGACGCTTGATCGGCTCTATATCCTTGTCTTTGCGACGGCGATCTTCTCGACCGTGTTCGGGCCGGCCTTGACCTCAGCGGTTCCGTTGATCGTGCCGAAAGATCGGCTCGTTGCTGCCAATGCGCTGTTGCAAACCACCACGAATGTGGGCCTTCTGGTCGGGCCTGCCGTCAGTGGTCTCGGGATTGCCCTGATTGGGGCTCAAAATGTGCTCTACGTCGACGCAGCAACGTTTTTTATCTCTGCCTTGTGCATCTTCCCCATTCGGGTGCGGGAAACGTTTGACCGGATCCGCACCGCAAACAATGGGCTTACGGAAGGTATTGCCAGTGATTTGATGGCGGGCTTCCGGTTTGTCTTTGTTGAACAGAAGACGGTAATGCTTCTGATGTTGACAGCCACGCTCTACAGTGTCGGCATCAGCGCGTTCATTTTTCTCCTCCCGGTCTTTGCTAAAGAAGTGCTCGGAGTCGGGCCGATCCAACTGGGATGGTTGTGGTCGGCGCTTGGCGTCGGGATGCTCTTAGCCTCGTTGGTTCTCACCTCCGTGACGCAGGGAGATGTTCCCTGGCGCCTCCGCTTCATGTCCGGTGCATTGGCAATCGGCGGGCTCGCGGTTGCTGCACTTGGCTTCCTTGATGCTCCTGTCGCTGCTGGTGCTCTCATTGCCGTGATTGGCGGGAGTACGGCCATGTTTACGCCGCTTGTGTGGACGATGCTGCAAGAACTAACGCCTACGCATCTCCTCGGGCGAGTGTTTACAAGCTTTGCAACGGGAGGTATGGCGTCGTCGATGGCCGGGATGGCGGGCTTTGGATGGGCTGCGGATACAATCGGCCCTGCCGCGAGCTTAGGCGGTATCAGTATCATTCTTCTGATGACGGCGGCTACCGCGTGGCTGTTCAGTTTCTACAAATCGCATACACGAGGGTTAACGGTTGCCACCGCTGGATCCTTTTCTTCTTAAACCAGCTCGGAAGAGATATATAAAATATACCCACCGTCTCGTCGCAAAATATCTTCAGGCTTTCTTCTGATACCGGATTAACGGAATGCGCACAGCCCCCTGATCAACAGGGGGTTGTGTCGTGGTCTACGCAGATGACAGAGAAGCGGCAGCGAGTTAGAATGTGCAGGTGATCTTCAAGTGATGGAGTTCACCAGGAGGAATTGCGCAATGACCACGTCGTCACGAGCGCTGATCGCGTTGAGCCTGTTCTTGATCTGGGCGCTGGGTGCACACACTGGAGTATCCGAAGCCAACGAAAAAGAACAGGTGCCGGAAAAATCTGCACCAGCTGCCGTACAGGCACCGGCCGGATCCGACAGTCAACCCACGGTGCCAAAACCAGCCCCTGAAGTGAAGCCGCATCCTCCGGCGACTCCTGTACCCAAGAGCGAACCTCAGACAGAACACAAAGAGGTCGCGCCGGCCAAGCCGGCACCCGGAGCATCCCAGCTGCCGGCGGCCTCCGACGGCCAACCGATTCCGCCAAAACCGGCTCCGGACGTGAAGCCACAACCTCAGGCTGTTCCCGTGCCAAAGAGTGATACGTCAACGGAGCATAAACATAAAGAAGGTGCGCCTGAAAAGCCCGTGTCCGACAGTCAACCTGTGGTCCCGAAATCGGTACCAGAAGCCAAGCCACAGATCTCGGTCACTCCGGCACCAAAGAGTGAGGCATCGACGGAGCACAAAGAGGGTGCGCCAAAAAAACCTGCGCCCGACAGTCAATCTGCGCCGCAGAAACCAGCGCAAGAGACAAAACCTCAGCCACCAGTGGCGCCCAAGACCAAGAGTGAGACGGCAACGGAACATAAAGAAGGTCCGCCGGAAAAATCTGCTCCGCGGGCGACGCAGACACCTGCCGCGGCCGATGGACAACCAGCGACACCCAAGCCGCCACCGGACGCCAAGCCTCAAGCTCCTACGATAAAAGCTGACCTGCCACCTGACCAGGAGGTGAAGGATAAGGAGCCGACTCTCAGGAAGACACTGGGTTCGTTGATCCTCTCAGTTAAGCTGGCCCTGATGGGGGATTCACGGTTGTTTCACTACGAGATCGAAGCCGAAGATGATGAGCAAGCCATTACACTCAGCGGGCGTGTTTCGACAGAAGAGGAGAAAGCTGCTGCGAAAGAAGTGGCACAGAAGGTTGCCGGCGTTAAGAACGTTGTCAACAAGCTTTCGGTCGAGAAAGATCTCGCCAAGACCTTGTCCAAGAAACAGGATGATGCGCTCACCTCGTTGATCAAAGAACGGTTCTCCAAGAGCGCCACGTTAAAGGCTGCCAATTTTGAGGTAAAAACGGAAGACGGGGTCGTCCTGATTCAGGGAACGGTTCGCTTCCAAGTCATTGCCCTTGAGGCTGCTGAGACTGCTCGGCAAGTGCCAGGAGTACGCGCTGTCAATACCGAAAAGGTAAAGTTGGAGGGTGAGGGCTGATGCAGGGCCGCTCCGGCCACTTCTCTCGCTCTCCCGACATAGTGGAGAAAGCAGATCTCACCGAGGGCAAGGCTCGGCCGCTACTTCTGACACGAGATTTTGGACTCGTCTGGTCCGGACAGCTCATCTCTCAAATCGGCGACGGTGTTTCCAAGCTAGCCTTGCTGTGGTTCGTCTACGCCGTCACCGGTTCTCCGCTCAAGACCTCGATCATCGGACTGCTGCAGACGATTCCTCCGATCGTTCTGGGGCCGATCATTGGGGTCTATGTCGATCGACTTCCGAAGAAGGTGTTACTCATCACCAGCGATTTGTTGCGCGCGTTGCTGATCGGGTTGATCCCATGCCTGATTCCAGTTGAATCCTTTACAGTCTCGGTGCTCTATATCTTAGTTTTCCTTCATGCCGTCGCCTCAGCAGTGTTTGGACCTGCTCTCACTGCCTCCATTCCGACGTTCGTCCCGAAGACACAGTTCACGGCGGCCAATGCGTTGCTCCAAGGCACCACGAGCCTGGGCATCATTTTCGGCCCGGCAATGAGCGGATTAGGTATCGCCGCCTATGGGTCGCAAGAAGTGTTATGCCTCAATGCAGCGACGTATGTAATTTCGGCCGCGTGTCTGATGTTGGTTCGTTTCGGCAAGCCTGTCGCAATCACACCATCGCTTGCAACACCCCCGACAATATTGCAGGATCTCGTTGAGGGATTCCGCTACAGCGTAGTCACCCAGCGTGGACTATTACTCTTGACCGGAACTGCGGCGCTCCATACGTTCGGCAGTAGCGCTCTGAGCGCGCTGTTCCCGGTGTTTGCGAGGAAGATGCTGGGGCTTGGACCGGTCGAGGTCGGGTATTTATGGTCGTCCCTCGGTGTCGGGTTGTTGCTCACGTCCATCGGGCTGCTCTGGGTGACGAACTGGATGGTCAATGATCGTTTAAAGTTGATTGTGAGCACAAGTGTGGTGAGCGGCGTAGCCCTCTGCGGACTCATATGGACCGTTGATCCGTACATCGCCGGTCTTCTGATGGGAATCGTGGGCTGCGGGTTGGGGGCGTTTACCCCGATTGCCTGGGGAATGATTCAGGAACTGGCACCAAGCCAGATGGTTGGGCGGGTGCTGGGGCTGTATGGGACTGGTGCGATGACCGCTGCCATCGGGGGAATCTCCGCCTTCGGTTGGATCACGGAACAACAGGGACCGGAAACCGGCCTGCTCGGAATCGGAATCGTTCTTTTACTTTCAGCGTTGGTGGCTGCCCGGATGAGTCGGGCTCCTGTCGTCACCTAGTCAGGGGACATGTATGAGCGATGTGATTCGATGGAATGACCAATATTATATTCTTGCTTCATCTTCGATGGCCGATGGTCGTACCGAAGTTCTGAAGCATGGAGAGACATTCGCCGTGTTCGATCGGTACGGTGATGTGTACCGAGTTCTCCCAAGTCCGCAGGGGCTTTATCATGAAGGGACGCGCTTTCTCTCACGGTTTGAGTTGTCGCTTGGGAGTCAGCGGTTGATGATGCTCAGCGCGTCGGCGAAAGAGGACAATGCTCTTTTTACCGTAGATCTCACCAACTCCGACATGATGCTGGAAGGACAACGACAGGTCCCTCGCGGGACGCTTCATCTGTCCCGTACACGGTTGCTCTGGCAGGGCACGTGGCATGAGCGGATTCGTGTGCATAACTATGGAACGGCCAAACTTCCATTCTCGATCACGATCGGACTCGATGCCGATTTTGCCGATCTTTTTGAGGCGAGAGGGCGGACGCGACCGCGCCGCGGCGTGCGCCTTAAGACCATTCGCTCCAAGTCCGGACTTGTGTTTGGATATAAAGGGCTTGATGAGATCATCCGTCGAACCCATGTGCGGTGCTCACCGGCTCCGAAACAGGTGATGGCCGATGGATTCAGGATTGAGTCGCGTATCCCCCCGAACACCGATCTGACGTGGGAGATCACGATTTCTTGTGAGCTGGAACCACGACGAAAAAAAAGCGTTCTCACCTACGATCGAGCTCAACATGAAGCAGAGAGGGCATTAGAGAAAGCCACCGCCTCGGATGCGCACGTCTTTACCTCGAATGAACAATTCAATCACTGGTTGAACCGGTCGTTGGCGGATCTCCACATGTTGATCTCGGACACACCACACGGACTCTATCCTTACGCAGGAGTTCCCTGGTTTAGCGTCCCGTTCGGACGGGACGGGATCATCACCGCACTGCAAATGTTATGGATGAATCCCGGCATTGCACGCGGGGTGCTGGGGTATTTGGCGGCCACGCAGGCAACGGACGCTCGGCCGGAGCAGGATGCGGAGGTCGGAAAGATATTGCATGAGACCCGCCAAGGTGAAATGGCTGCGCTCGGGGAGATTCCATTCGGTCGGTACTATGGGAGTGTCGATGCGACCCCGTTGTTCATTGTCTTGGCGGGCGCCTACTATCAACGAAGCGGCGATCGCAAATTTCTCACCAGGCTTTGGCCGCATATTCAACGTGCGCTCGAGTGGATCGATCAATCCGGTGACCCAACGGGTATGGGGTTTACCACCTACGCTCGACAGTCTGCGAAGGGTCTTGTGCATCAAGGATGGAAAGATTCACACGATTCCGTTTTTCATGCCGACGGAAGGGCAGTGGAAGGACCAGTGGCGTTATGTGAGGTCCAAGCCTACGTGTATCGAGCCAAACGAGCAGCAGCGGATCTGGCGAGGATTCTGGGAGACGGCGCTCATGCCGATCGTTTACTGAAGGAAGCAGACGCTCTTCAGGAACGATTTGAGCGGGCATTTTGGTGTGAAGACCTGGGTACTTACGCGCTTGCCTTGGATGGACGGGGGCGGCCCTGCCGTGTGCGTTCCTCGAATGCCGGGCATTGTCTGTACGGTGGCATAGCCGACCAGAAGCGTGGGCTACGGACGGCACGTACACTCTTGGGCGAGGAATTTTTCAACGGGTGGGGCATCCGAACGATCGCGACGTCCGAGGCCCGATACAATCCGATGTCGTACCATAACGGGTCAGTGTGGCCTCATGATAACGCCCTCATTGCGGATGGGATGGCAGCATACGGAGACAAGCAGGGTGCCATGAAGGTATTAACCGGAATCTTTGATGCCAGCCTCTTTATCCCTCTTCATCGGTTGCCGGAACTCTTCTGCGGATTTTCTCGACGCCCCGGTGAAAGCCCCACGCTCTATCCGACCGCCTGTTCCCCGCAAGCCTGGGCGGCCGGCGCCGGCTTCCAACTGTTGCAAGCCTGTCTGGGCCTGCACATTGATGGCACTCGTCGTCTAGTGAGTTTCGACCGCCCCGTGCTTCCACCGTTCCTTGAGCGAGTGGAGATTCGAAACCTCTCCGTTGGCACCGCACGTCTGAACCTTGTGCTCGATCGACATGAAAACGAGGTAGCCCTCAGGGTAGCTCGCCGCACCGGAGAGGCGGAGGTCGTGCACGTGGTTTAGGTGAGCGTCGAGCAGAAGCCTCGAGTCCCTCTCACTCATACCTCAGCGCTTCGATCGGCTTCAGCTTCGAGGCCTTGTTGGCCGGATAGAGACCGAAGAACAATCCCACGATCAAAGAAAAGAAAAACGAGGCCGTGATCGCTTCGGTGCTGATGATCGTCGGCCAACCGATCAACCTCGTTATAAGGCGTGCTGTGCCGATTCCGGCAGCGACACCCAACACTCCTCCAACGGCCGTCATGAGAATGGCCTCAATGAGAAACTGCAGCAGAATATGGGTGCGCTTTGCGCCGACAGCCATCCGAAGCCCGATCTCCCTCGTTCGTTCGGTCACCGAGACTAAGAGGATGTTCATGATGCCGATGCCGCCGACGATCATGGAAATGGACGCAATGCCCATCAGCATGTACATCATCGTCCGGCTTGTGCCGGCGATGGTTGTGGCGATGTCCTCCATGGTGCGGATGCTGAAGTCGTCTTCGTCCGACTGGTGCAGCCGGTGTCTCGATCGCAACAGATCTTTGATGTCGTCAACTACGGCTGGGATCTCGTGCTGCGTCCCGGCATCGACGAGAATGACCCCGACCGTTCCAAGGAATCGGGTGCCAAGGACTTTCCGCTCTGCGGTCGAGAATGGAAGCACGACGAGGTCGTCTTGGTCCTGGCCCGTGATGGACTGGCCTTTTGGTGCCAGTACGCCGATGACGCGGAGCGGAACGTTTCTGATCCGAATCTGAGACCCCACGACCTCTTCGCCTGGCTCAAAGAGGTTTTGAACGGCGGTCTTACCCAGCACGGCGACATTGGCAGCCGAGTTCATATCGGACTGTGTAAAGAAGTTCCCTTCGGCCACCGGCCAATTCCGCACATCGATAAACTCGGGTGTCGTACCGAGGATCACCGTGCTCCAATTCTTGTATTCTGAGACGGCCTGGAGGACGGACCGAGTGGCGTACATCACCGTGGTGATCCCATAGACCTTGTTTTGGATCTCCTCGGCATCATCGACCGTCAAGGTCGAAAGCGTGCCAAGCCCTCCACGGACCCCACTGACGCTCGTGGCGCCAGGCACGATGATCAGCACATTGGTTCCCAGACTGGATATTTCAGCCTGGACGAGGGTGGTCGCACCTTGACCCAGGCTGACCATGACGATCACGGCTGCGATTCCGATGACGATTCCGAGCATGGTCAGGCCTGCTCGCAAGGGATTACGGCAAAGAATGCGGACGGACGAAACAATCGTAAGCCAGAAGAACGACATAGGTGGTCTGTCTGGTCTGCTTGACAAGAAAGACTCAATAGACCGCTTTCATTTCACCTTCGGCCCGAGCTCAAACCCCGGTGGTAACGTTCTCTCGTCCCGTTCATCAGGGAGTTCGATTCCGACGATCACGCGATCCCCTCCGTTCAACGGGCCATCCAAGATTTCTGTGGAGAGGGAATCAGCAATGCCGGTCGTCACCGGCACCTGACGGGCACGACCATCCTTGTCTTGAATCCACACCGAGGTCATCTTTCGATTGAACGGCACGTCCGGCATCCGGAAGCGCAACGCTCCGTTAGGGACTCGGAGGGTATTCTCTTTTTCTTCGGTCACGATGGTGACGTTCGCAGTCATGCCGGGTTTCAATTTGAGATCCTGATTGCCGACCGTAATGACGACATCGTAGGTCACCACGTTTTGAATGTTGATGGGTGCATTCCTCACTTGCGTGACGGTGCCTTCAAAAAACTGTTTGGGATAGGCGTCAACCCGGAAGCGTGCCGGCTTTCCCTCTGTAACTCCTCCGATGTCGGACTCACTGACGTTCGCATTGACCTGCATCTGTGTCAGGTCCTGAGCGATCACAAACAGAATCGGCGTCTGGAAGGCGGCGGCCAGGGTTTGACCGACATCCACGTTTCTAGACACCACGATGCCGTCCACCGGCGAGTAAATCGTGGTAAAGCCGAGGTCCAATTCCGCCGAGGCGAGGGCCGCTTGGGCTTGATCGAGCTGCGCTTGCAAGACCTCGATGTTGGCTGTCGCTTCTCGATAGTTAGTCTCCGCAACATCAAGATCTGATTGCGGGACGAAGGCTTGTTGCCGTAGGACCGTCATGCGATCGAATTCCCGTTTGCGTTGTGTGGTCAGCACTTTGGCCTTCGCGAGGTTTCCCTTGGCACTTTTGACGGCAGCCCGCGCCTGACTCAAGCGGGCCTTGAAGGGCTTTTGATCGATCTGTGCCAGGACCTGTCCCTCCGTGACCGGCGAATTGAAATCGGCAGAGAGTTGCGCAACTTTTCCTGAAACCTGGCTGCCGACCTGTACTGAGACAACGGGATTGACCGTGCCGGTTGCTGTGACGATGGTGGAAATCGGGCCTCGATCGACGGGGGCCGTCTTGTAAGAGACCGGAGGAGGACCGGACGTGACCCAGTACCAGATCCCGGCTCCGCCCAGCAGCAGGATCGTCCCGATACCTAACGCGATAGGCCACTGATCTCTTCTTCTAGCCCTGGCATCGATCATCGCAGGAGGGTGAGGTTGCCGTACTGTGATGTCGCCCGACATCGTGTTTGTCATGGGCATCTGGCGCAAGGACTCTTTCGGCTCTTCCACCATCATCCACCTACCGGTTGTGTGGTCTGCGGTTCGCGGCTCCGATATTGTCGATTGACCAGAGCTTTGCGGACCTCTTCAGCAGCCAGAAGCGTCAGTGCGCCCAGAATGAGTGGAGCATAGATCCAAAGAGGCAAAGGGCTGGCTCCAAAGATCTGGTTTCCGATCGGTGTATAGGTGATGAGTCCGACGATCGTCAGCTCCGTGATAATTCCTCCGAGGATCAGCGGGTTGCTGAGCCAGCCTAGTTTAGCCACTGAAAGATGATCGGATCGGCAAGCAAATACGTTCGCGACTTGCGCCAACACTATTCCGGCCAAGGTCACGGTTGTCGCCTCTTTGTATAATGTTGACGACCAGTCCAGATGATCTCCCCACGCCCAGCCCTGACTGTGTAGGTAAAGGAAGAAACCTCCCATCGCTACCCCTGCCTCAATAAGCCCGAGGAAGAGATACGCTCGCAACAGGAACGGGACACTCAGTAGCCGTTCATCTTGAGAGCGTGGTGGAAGGTCCATCACATCGGATTGGGGCCGTTCTGTCCCGAGACCCAGGGCGGGGATCATGTCGGTTCCAAGGTCGACGGCCAATACCTGGGGAATCGTCAGAGCCAGCGGTATCCCGAGGAACCCATAACCAAGAAACGGGATAATTTCCGGGACGTTGCTGGAGAGAATGTACGAAGAAAATTTCCGAATATTCTCGTAGACCGTACGTCCTTCCTCGATCGCGCTTACGATGGTCGAAAAGTTGTCGTCGAGCAAAATCATATCGGCAGTTTCCTTGGCGACATCAGTGCCGGTGATTCCCATGGCAATGCCGATGTCGGCTTTCTTGAGTGCCGGTGCGTCATTGACCCCATCGCCGGTGACCGCGACCACTTCCCCCATCTCTTTGAGCACGGACACGATCCGCATCTTGTGGCGTGGCGCCATGCGGGCGAAGACCGGGTTCGGCTTGTCAGGCCGAGGCGGGGTCAGGAGTTGACGGAGCTGCTCGTCGCTCGTCCGGTCGAGCTGTGCCCCTTCCATCACCGGTACAAAGTGACTCGACGAAGAGGGTGGCTCTTCAGGCACAAGACCGATTTTTCGCGCAACTGCCAGGGCTGTAAGCGGATGGTCGCCGGTGACCATCACGACGCGTACACCGGCTCCTCGGCATTTCGTGATGGCCTCGGGTATTTCTCGATGCGGCGGGTCCATCATGGCCACCAACCCGAGAAACGTGAGATGGTTTTCGATCGTGTCCACTTCAATATGCTCAGGCTGATGGGCGACGTCGCGCAAGGCGAAGGCAAGCACCCGATAGGCTTGTTCGGCGAACAGACGGCTCTGGTTCAGTACGCGCGCGCGTTCCTCGGGCGTCATCAGTTTGGTCTCGCCATGGATTCTGCTGTGAGTGCAGAGGGCCAACACCGACTCAGGAGCGCCTTTGGTGAACGCGATGAGGTGACCACCTGACCAGTGCAACGTGCTCATCCGCTTGCGATCGGCATCAAAGGCCAATTCTCCCATTCGGCGGAGTGGGGCCCGATGGGCGAGGCCATGCTCGGTCGCAAACTCCACGAGCGCAACTTCGGTGGGATCGCCGGTGACGGCGTATCGACCGTCGGAGCGGCGGATTCGTTTGGCGTTGTGGCAATGCAACAGCGCGTCGAAAAATGGCTGCCACCACTCTGCATCCGTCGTACTGACCATGTGGCCAGCGGTAAGGAAGCAGCCTTCGCGTGATTCAACAACGAGTTGGTCGGTATAGAACCGGTCTACTTTCATGCGATTTTCCGTCAACGTCCCCGTCTTATCTGTGCAAATCACGGTCGTGCAGCCGAGGGTTTCAACGGAAGGGAGGTGTTTGATCAGGGCATTGCGTTTCGCCATACGTTGGCTGCTCATGGCGAGGGCAAGCGTGACGGTCGGAAGGAGTCCTTCGGGGACGTTCGCCACAATGATCCCAATGCCGAAGATTGCACTGATCCAAAAGCCAAGTCCCGTCCATAAGCCGACCAGAAAAAATGTGGCCCCCATCACCAGCGAAATGACGGCAACAATATGGGTGACCTTGATGATCTCGTTCTGGAGAGGGCTAGGACCTGGTTCAACGGTGGTGGTGAGTGCGGCGATCTTTCCGAACTCGGATCGCATCCCGGTCGCGAAGACCACGGCGCGACCATGGCCTGCCACAATGCTCGTGCCGGCAAAGACCAAGTTTGGGAGGTCGAGCCAGTGTCCGTCCACTGTGCCTTCAGAAATGCGTCGTTTTGGCCTTGATTCACCGGTTAAGGCGGCGTTGTCCACTCGCATTCCAACCGCCTCGATAAGGCGTGCATCGGCTGGTACTCGCTCGCCTTCTTCCAAGATCAGCACATCGCCTGGCACGATCTCACTCCGTGTGATTTCGACGAGATGTCCCCCCCTGGTCACCCAGGTCTTGTCCGGCAACAAGCAGCGGAGGGCGTGTAGGGCCCGTTCGGCCTTGTATTCCTGGACAAAGGCGAACCCGGCGTTGATCACAATGACACCGACGATGGCCCACCCCAATGTGGCCATCCCTTCACCCGGCTTCATCCGGTCTGCGACGAACGAAAGACCGGCGGCGATCCACAACAGAACGGCGAGGAAATGAGTGAAGTGACGCAGCAATCCCTGAAGAAGGGAGTAGCGATGCGCTTCGACGAGAACATTCGGCCCGTGATGAACCACTCGCCGTTGAGCTTCGTCGGACGAGAGGCCTCCGACGGTGGTCTCGAGCCGCTTCAGCACGTCCTCCGTCGAGAGCCGATGAATGTCGTCGTAGGGATGAGGGGAGGTCATACTGTTCCGGTCAAGTCAGCTGCGTGCGCCCCGTACGATCAGCACCGAACAGGGAGCATGCCTCAGCAGGCTTTCTGACACGCTGCCGAGGTGGAGGCGTTCGCTCTTCGTCAAATCACGAGAGCCGATAACCAGCAGCTGGTCATGATTGACCTCAACATGCTTCACGATGGTATCGATCACATGGTTCATTTGGACTTGTGTCACAACGGAGAAGCCTTCCTTGATGAACTCACCTCGCAGGCGATCAACCAACGCGATGGCTCGTTCCATCACCGGTCGCTTCAATTCGGCCAGTTGTGAATCAGACAGGTAGCGTGCTGCGAAGTCCGTGACGGGACTTTCAACCGATGTCAGAATCGTGACGGTGGCGGATTCCGGAAGAATTCGCGATCGAAGAAACTTGGCGGCCGCCCGCGATGGTTTGGAGTCATCGACTGCCAGGGCAACATGGAGTAGTTGTGGCTTAGGCTGTTTCACGATCAACACCGAACACGCGGCTGTCGATGCCACTTGCCGAGAGACGCTGCCTAGCAGGAAGCCCTGAATGTCGCTTAGGCCGCGCGACCCCATAATGATCAAATTCGTCTTCAATCGTCGTGCATGTTTCACGATCGTACTCGCCAGTGGACCGTGGGCTAGGATTGTCCGGAATTGAGTTCGAGGTGCGGTGGCTGCTTGGCCAAGGGCGACATGGGCCGATCGTGCCGCGTCTCGAAGAAGAATACCGCCGACCTTTTCCATGGCAGCCAGTGCACGGCGCTCACTGATGACATTCTTACCGGTCAGCGATCGAAGCGCGGGCTTATCGACGACGTGCAGGAACGTGACCTGTTCCGGTTCATGGCTGGCAAAGGCTTCAAGCGCTTGAATCACCCACTGTGAATACTCCGATCCATCGACGGCACATAAGATCCGCATGATCGATTCCCTTCCTTGCTCGATTGGATGGTGCGGAACACGTTTCAGGTATCAGACCTGCATTGGATGTGCCTGTGGGACTGAGAGGAATAAACGAGGAATCTCATATCTGACAAGGAGTTAGGAATGGAACCTCCGTTCTTGTCTGCCATGGTATTGAGGCATTTTGCAGCAGAGACGGTGAGGGCGCTGTGGTGATTGGCGTCAGCTTAAGCAGGCTCAGAACTCGAAGAGGCACTGGTGCTTCCATGAGGGAGGGGCAATGAAAAAGAGAAGGAAGACGATGAAGAAGGTAAAGGTCGTCAAGGTAAAGAACTTCGATTCCATGACGGTCAGCCAGGTGATGGAAAAGGAAGTCCAATTCGTTCGTCTGAGGACCAAGGGCGACGTAATTGCTTCATTCCTCATCGAAGGATTCGGAGCTGTTCCGGTCGTGGAGAATGGGCGCCAATTGGCCGGTGTCGTCAGTGAACATGATCTGCTGGCGGCCGTCGATGATGGTCACCATCTAAGTTCGGTTTCGGCAAAGGACATCATGACCTCCAATCCCTATTCAGTCCGATCCGAAACGACGCTCGGAACGCTGGTCCATGTGTTGCGTGCGAGTGATCTGGTCCGTGTCCCTGTCGTGAACAAAAAGGACAAGCTGATCGGTATCATCGCGAGGCGCGATGTCTTGCGAACCTATCTTGCCACCGGTGGAAAACGAGAATAGTGAGGAGCCTATGAGACAAACCGAATTGTTCATGAAGGCCTGCGACCCGAAGACCTTGACCGTGGGACAGTTGATGGAAGACGCGGTCACCCGATGTACAGCGCGCACGGACGCTTCGACCATCGCCCATCTGATGACGCATCGAAACTACGGCAGTTTGCCCGTAGTAGACGAGGAGGGAACGTTGGTCGGGATCGTGACAGAATATGATTTGCTCCAGGCTATGCTCGAGGGGCGAGACCTCCGAAAGGTTCTCGCCACGGAACTGATGTCACCCCATCCCGTAACCGTGACGGAGGATCAAACCCTCGTTCAAGTGGCCGACCTGTTCCAAGATCGCTATTTGACGCGTGTGCCGGTGGTCAGGAACACCAAGCTGGTGGGTATTCTTGCGCGGCGGGATCTCCTATTTGGCTACATGAAAGCTTCCCAGTACTGGTCGTGATGATAGGAGGCCTATGTTCTCGATGGCGATCGGTTGGTACAGAGTCTCATCGAAGGGGCGAGCTGACCGCGCAACTCAGCCCGCGCTGGTCGGTGCGTTACATGCGGCGAATCGAATGGCAGATGAGACGGATGGGTCAAATATGAGTGAGGTCAATCGATGGGCATGGTGAGGGTGGTAAAGGTGGCCGGCCTGATCTGGGTACTCATCGGAACCGCGAACATCATCCTTGGAATATATCGCAGCCCGACAGCAGAGGGACTTCCCACGTTCGGGGTTATGTTCAGCGTGGCGCTGTTCATTATTCCTGGTCTGATCGTCTATGGGATCGGGGAGTGGAATGCACGAAAACTGCATAATAGATGAGTGGAGACCGAGCCCGGACAGCTTCCTTTGAACCTGGGGGATGTTGAAGGCCTCATACAAGGCCCTTTCCCATTGCATGTGCACCCAAGTACACTACGCCGATGATGTCCTCTGCGTGGCCGTGGTTGCTTTGGAACAGCCTCCTTACCATCCTTGTCCTTATTCCGACCAGTTCCCCTTCTGAACCGAGAGCGATATCCCAGGGGCCCTGCGACATCATGTATCCCAGTGATGCGATGGTTCCGTGGGAGTGCCGGCCCATTCGAACGGGTGAATCATTGGAAAAACTGTTCGGGGAGCGGTGGATCGATATTGCGCGATTCAATCGGATGGATCGACGTCATGTGTGGGCTGGGCGGTCCATCAAGGTCCCTAAGCGCCTCCGCGATCTTCAATCTTTTTCGCCACTGCCTCTGGCCTATCCGCCTGCGGGATCGGACGAACAGTTCATCCTCATCGATCTCTCTGAACAATTTCTTGGCGCCTATGAATATGGGACGCTTCGGTTTGCAGTACCGATTGCCTCCGGGAACGGTCAGGATGAAACACCGACCGGTGAATTCAGCCTCTTTACTGCCCATCGCGCGCATCAATCCGAGCTCTACACCATTCAGGGAACGGACCGCCGATATCCTATGAACTACGCGCTCAGGTTTTATATCGATCGCAAAGGGGTGTCCTATTGGATTCACGGGCGAGATTTGCCGGGCTATCCTGCTTCGCACGGCTGTATTGGGCTTTACGACGAACCAATGCAAACAGAGCAGTATGGGTTCCCAGACGACCCGCAGCTGAACGATGCAAAGCGGCTGTTCGAATGGGTATTAGGTCGTGAGAGTGAGAAAGAACGAGTCATTTCGATGTCGCATGGCCCGAGAGTACAGATCATCGGCCGATCCCCTGCGTTGTTACGAGGACCATCCAACACCACTGAGAGAACGGATCGTCAATTTGTCAGTGTAGAAGGGGGCGGGGTGGAGCGTGATGGGAGAACAGGAACTGTATTGAGTCCTGCTAAATGATGATTTCGCAGGGTTGAAGAAACACTTTCAACGGGATTTCGCGGTCAGGATTTCCTTGGACATGTTTGGCGCGAATCTCCTTTAAGCCTGCCACAATCTTCGGCAAAAATGTGGACTCATACCCGAGTGCCACCATGAAGAGTGTATTTGTGTCATGGTTCGTCGATGGGTCGGAGGAGGGCACTGTCCCGGTTACGCCGCTGCCTCCCACCCCTGAAATCACGGTGTATCCCTTGATCTCCATTTTTTGAAACAGAGCCACGATCTCTTCTTCGAATCTCTTACCACAGACAATGTGCAACATTTTCATCGTAAACCCCTTAAACGTTGTGTGTGGGTCTGAGCCGATGGATAGCTCAGCCTATCATAAGAGCGGGAATCCATGAAGAAGGTTGGCGGTACACGCTGTGGACATTATTGATCGACAAATCACATGGAGCTGACAAATCAACAAAGCCGGGAACCTCTTCGACAGCTATAACACCATTCTCTGACTGGTGCAGTACGTAACGACATGAAAAACCGTCATGCCAGCTTTCTTACCTTGACCCAGTTCATCCATCATCACCTGCTGTGGTTCCTGATCGCCGCATACGTCATGTCGGCCATCTGGCCGGCAGCTGGCTTAGCAATTCGCAATCTGTCATTCGGTGCTATCCACATCTTCAACGAGACGCTCCATGTTTCCTTACTTCTGCTCCTGCTGGCCACCTTGATGTTCAACGCAGGATTGGGAGTGAAGCCCTCTCATCTCAAATCGCTGGGACAGCAGATAAGGGTGTTATTGGCAGGGCTCATCGCGAATCTCATCATCCCCATGGCCTACATCTTTCTGGTCACCCTGATTATGCGACTGTGGTATGAACCGGAGGAGGCACAATACATTCTCGTCGGGCTGGCTTTGGTGGCGGCCATGCCGATTGCCGGTGCCTCAACCGCCTGGGCACAGAATTCCAATGGAAATCTTGCGCTGAGCCTGGGATTGGTCCTTGCCTCGACCGTTCTGAGTCCCATCCTGACGCCTATCGCGCTGTACGTATTCGGAGAGATGGCTACGGAGGAATATGAGAGGGTCATCCATAGTCTTGCTGCGTATGGGTCCGGGGCGTTCTTGGGGCTTTGGATCGTGTTCCCATCTCTACTCGGCCTTGGTGTACGATTCCTTGCGCCAGAAGCTCGACTGACGGCCATCTTGCCTTTCGTCAAACTGATCAATTCCGTCGTACTCTTGCTGTTGAACTACTCGAATGGATCGGTCTCTCTTCCACAGGCCGTTGCAGACCGTGATTACGACTTTTTAGCCGTCACGCTGGCCATCACGACGGGCCTCTGCGTGACGGCCTTTTCGTCGGGCTATGGGCTCAGTCGACTGTTTAAGGTCGCTGAGGGTGAACGGGTCTCGCTGATGTACGGGTTGGGGATGAACAACAACGGGACCGGGCTGGTGTTAGCATCGCTCGTCCTTGCGGCATATCCACAGGTCATGGTTCCGATCATTTTGTACAACATCGTTCAGCATCTGGTGGCTGGTGCGGTGCATGAAGTCAGTGGGCGGAAGATTGAAAATCAAAAAACAATGGGTACACAAAGGGAGTAATCATGTCGCTTCTCCATAGGACCGTTTGACGATCGGATCGAAATATCCTAGAAGAGGTTCAAAACGGAAACCTGTCGCGTTCACTCCGAACAATCGGCTGTTGGGGGAGTGCGCAGAGCGTATGACTTGAGGAGGCTCTCATGACACAGATGACATCGGTACAGATTACTGCACCACAAGGTCCGTTCAAGATCGTCTGCGGACCGGTGCCGGAACCCAAACCCAACACGGTTCGCGTGAAAGTCGAAGCCTGTGGGATCTGCCATAGCGATATGTTTGTGAAGGAAGGCCATTGGCCAGGACTCAACTATCCGCGCGTCACGGGCCATGAGGTGGCGGGAGTGATCGATGCGGTCGGTGCAGGTGTCGTTGCATGGCAAAAAGGCCAGCGTGTCGGCGTCGGGTGGCATGGCGGACATTGTGGCCACTGTGCCCCTTGCCACCGAGGTGATTTTTTCGGCTGCCAGCAGTTTATCGTGACGGGTTTCCATGAGGATGGAGGCTATGCGGAGTATTTAATTGCGCGCACCGAGGCGCTGGCGTCAATTCCTGATGCGCTGAGTGCAACGGACGCCGCCCCGATTTTGTGCGCTGGGATAACCACGTTTAATAGTTTGCGTCACAGCGGGGCCAAGGCCGGGGATCTGGTGGCTGTTCAGGGGCTGGGCGGTCTTGGCCATCTCGCGGTGCAGTTTGCCAACAGGATGGGCTTTCACACGGTGGCTATCGGGCGAGGCCAGGACAGGGCGGCACTCGCCTTGAAGCTGGGAGCCGAACGCTACGTTGACGTTGAAGTGAAAGATCCAGCGAAAGAATTGGCAAGTCTTGGCGGTGCAGCCGTGATTCTTGCGACGGCTCCGAGCGGGAAAGCCATGTCGGATTTGATCGACAGTTTGGGCGTCGGCGGCAAGCTCATTATTCTTGGAGCGGCGGCTGATACGATCACCATGACCCCGATTCAATTGATCAGCGCTCGCCGAACGATTCAGGGATGGCCTTCGGGCACTGCCCGCGATTCAGAGGATGCTCTCAATTTTTGCGCCCTGACCGGCATCCGTCCGATGGTCGAGACGTTCCCCCTGGAGCAGGCGGAGGCAGCCTATGATCGTATGTTGAGTGGGAAAGCCCGTTGCCGTGTAGTGCTGACTATGAAGTAGTGGGCTCGAGCCTTCATCCAGGACGAGCAGAGATATTCAGAGGCATTTCCTAGGTTTCACTCAATGTTGCTTGCGCCATTAAGGAGACTTCGCTATATAGAAGTGCATCGATCGTGTCTTGCTAATTCTTTGCATCGAAGGAGGAAGTGTCCTTATGAACAAGATCCAGATGGTAACCAGGCTGATTGGCCTCGCTTGTTTGGTGGGAATGGCTGGTTGTACTTCGGGAAAGACTGCGATGGTGTCGGGATCGGACAATTCCCCGGTGTCGACTACGACCGAGCCGACCTCCACGATAACCACTGAGGCAGCTACCGAGAGCCTTTCGGATTCCCTAAAAGGATGTCTGGCTGGCATTCTGAATGATTCCAGTGATGGCGCGAAGATGGTCGCCGAGCAGAGCTGTCAGGAGAATGAGCAGCTTCGCCAAAGCGTTGTCGGAACCGCCATAGCAAAGAGCGGTGGTCGCGCATCAGCCGGTACGCAAGGTGATTCACTTGAGGCCTGTATGACGCGTATCCCTGAAGATGCTACATCAGGTCAGCGGATGTTGGCAGAAGAAACCTGCGAGCGCGACCAGTCGTCTCATCGCTGAAAAACAAAAGAAGCTTTTCTGGGGCTGGTTGGTCGACCGTAATCAGAGCAGCCCCGTTATCTCCCCTTAGGAGAAGGTCTACAGGTCATCATCTAGTTCTCCCAGTCAGTCCAGTTCCTATCAGTTCAGAAAGTCACACTGACCGTACCCGGACGTGGTCCAAGAATCTGGATCTGGGGTCCTATGCCGGATATGCCGTAATCAAAACCCTTGCGTCCCTCTCTCATATTGCACCCGTCTTTGTAGATAAGCCGAGCTTATCAGTCAATTCAATGTTATCAATTGGACTGATCTTGAGGGGGAAGTTATCTTGTCCTCAAGCATGCGGAATGACCCGCAGTAAAACAGAAACCATAAGGAGGGAACCATGCGAGGGAAGAGCAAAATGGCAATTGGGTTCTTGGCGATGGTAGCGGTAATCGGTGTGGTCAATGCGTCGAGCGGCCTGGCGTCGGATGTAGGCCAAGTCTCCGTCACGGAGCGTATCGGACATGGCGGATCGACTTATCAATCACATTTTGAGAGCGCCATTGATTGTTGGATGAAGGTGGATCGGGTCGAACGTATTGGAGCAGGAGGGTCGACATATGCTTCCAGCCGATCTACATCTACCCAAGCCCATACATGTCAGGCGGCAGAGGAGGGGCCGAAACGGGTTGATGTCATCGAACGAATTGGGGCGGGGGGCTCGACCTATTTCTACAACCAAACCGTGAGCTGATCATGTCCGGGTGTTGGAGACGGTTCGGGGAGAGCGCTCTGCTCCTCCCCGAACCGAAGGAGCGACCAAGCACTTCTAAGTCAGAAAGTCTCTTATGATGCCGTGATGATAGGCCCACCAGGTTTTCCTTCATCTTCACTCCACTCTGCCACCATGTGAGCCATCTCTTCCAATCGTTGAGCGGCACGGCCAAAAATACTATCGGATGGGTAGGTGCTATCAAGACCCCGTTCCCCTGCTGTGACTCCGGTGAGCAGTTCCAATGCTTCGTCGATCATGTTCACCGCGTAGACGACAAAGAGCCCTGATTCGACGGCTTCGACGACCTCTCGACGAAGGGCCAAGTGCTTGGTGTTGCGAGTAGGGATGATTACGCCTTGTTTACCGGTCAAACCCTTTCGAGAGCAGGACTCGAAGAATCCCTCGATCTTTTCGTTGACGCCTCCGAGTGGCTGGATCTCACCCAACTGATTGACGGAGCCGGTCACCGCCAGCCATTGATGGATCGGCAGATCGGCCAGGCTGGAGAGAATGGCGGCGAGCTCAGCCACTGCGGCGCTATCGCCTTCCACTTCGGAATAGGTCTGTTCAAAGGTCAACGAGGCGCTCATGGCGAAAGGATGGGACGCTCCAAATTTTCCGGCAAGATATCCAGCCAGCGTCATCACGCCTTTGCTGTGGATCGTTCCAGCCAGTTCCGCCTCTCGCTGAATATCGATCACGCCCTTGGTGCCGACGTAGGTTCGAGCCGTAATGCGAGTGGGCCGGCCGAAGGCGTAGTCACCGAGCTGATGGACCGAAAGGCCGTTGATCTGGCCAACGACATCGCCGTCAAGATCAACCAGAAGGGTTCCTTCCTTAATTTCGTCCTGGATCCAGTGTTCCACTAGATTTGAGCGGTGACGTTTATGGGTAACGGCAGCATCGACGTCTGCCCGAATCACAAGGGAGTGGCGTGCTTTCCGAGCCCAGTAGCCGGCTTCTCGGATAAGATCGCTGACCAGGCTGAACCGCAACGACAATCGATCGTGCCGATCTGCGAAGCGAAGCCCTTGCCTGATGATTTCCGCGACTGCATCGGCACCGAAGTGTGGCAGTGCTTCTTCGCGACAGAGCTTGGCGATGAATCTGCCGTATTGGCGGTCTTGCTGGTCGCTTCGGACCACGTCCGTGTCAAAGTCCGCCTTCACCTTGAAAAGCTTGCTGAAATCTTCTTCGTGGGCTTGAAGAAGGTGGTAGAGGATGGGCGGTCCGACCATGATCACTTTTACATTCACGGGGATCGGTTCCGGCCTCAGCCCCGCCGTTGCGAATCCGTAGAATTCTCCCGGGTCCTCGATTTTCACCTC
Organism: Nitrospira sp.; assembly: GCA_036984345.1. GTDB lineage: Bacteria > Nitrospirota > Nitrospiria > Nitrospirales > Nitrospiraceae > Nitrospira_D. The sequence continues at coordinate 167,414 of BQXA01000005.1, forward strand.
CCCTGTCTTAATGACGCGCTTCAATGCGTCCCAAGAGAATGGTTGGCGAAGCATATCCAATGCATTCACGATCAAGTAGCCGCCGTTCGCCATCAGCACGGCACCTGCGCGGATCTCCGTAAAGTCCGTATACATCACGCCCATATGTGCCCGCCGTTCGATCTTGCCGATAAGATTGGTATAGGTTGGATGGGATTCGTCGATCACGGGCGCGCCTGCCGTCGGAGCGTGCTGCACGATCGGGTTGACGAGAAATCGCGATAGGTCCGGTCGTTTGAATTCCAAGCCTGGGATGGCAATGGCGGGACCCTCACGAGGAAGAAAATCTTTATAGTGGTGCACGATGTCGTTCCGAACGTGCTCTAAGAACGGAGCGATTGCCTCCCTGTCCTGGTAGGTTTGCCACATGGTTTCGTAGCGGCGTTCCAGGACACTCGTGACCAGTTGACGATCCAGGTCGCGTAGCTGGTGTTCGGCTTCTTTCTCAAGCGCATGGATGCGGACGTGGAACTCGCGGATCTCTCCTTCTAGGGTCTTGCGCCGTTCATTCAAGTCCCGCTGTTCCTCGTCGGTCATCGCTTCCATCTCGGTGTCCGTCATGGACTTACCGGCCCTAAGCGGGACAATCCCAAAGCCCACCGAGGTCTCTTCAAAGCCAAACCCACGTGTTCGGCTGAGTTCTGTCAAGTCGTGGAACAGCGCCTTCTTCTTGGAGTCAATCTCGTCTCGTAACTTGGCTTTGGCATCGAGATATTTCTTGCTCTCGAACGCCAATGGGATATCGCGCCGTAACCCATCGATGAATGCTGCCATGTCACGCTTGAACGTAGCTCCCTGTCCAGCCGGAAGGGCGAGACAGGTCGGACGAGAAGGGTCCTGGAAGTTATTGACATAGCACCAGTCGGATGGAGCAGGCGCCAGCTGGGCCAGACGCTTAACCATCTGTCGAACAACCGTACCTTTTCCTGTGCCGGTGGGCCCGGATACATAGAGATTGAATCCGGGACTGTTCATGTTCAGCCCGAATTCGAGGGCCTCGACGGCCCGTTCTTGACCGATAATTTCAGCGAGGGGTTCCAGTTCGCTCGTATCCGCGAAGCCGAGTTGATCGGAGTCGATCATGGGAGCGAGCATTGAGAGGGGGACCTTGAACTTCTCCATCGTCATCTACGTCGCCCTAGGTGGAGCTGGCGTCTACACAATGAGTGTCTCTGCCGAAACGGAAGTCGCAAATGATATGCCGACTCGGGAATGGCAAGGGGGCCTGCTTGAGAATGGGATTGTTGAGGGATTTCGACTTCGATGAGGTCACCAATCTTAATGTGATGCATTTTCCCCCAGTCCAACGAGGACGGGTGGCGCTGAATGCGACAGTGGGTCTATGAGGATCAACCTTTCCTGGCTTTAGGAAAGGTGAATTCAGGAACGTGAATTGCGAAAGATTTGCGTATGCCGATGTTAAGTAAGCCAGCTTTGGAACGCTATTTATGGGCCCGGTTTGGCTCGAAGGTAAAACTACTGTCCTATGGAGTTATCGGGAAAGAGAGTTCCAAAGGAGAGCAAAAACGCTATGGGTACGGCACGCCGGTCAAATTGACGTTCAAAGTCGGAGCCAGGATTCAGTCTGCTGTGCTGGAAACGATGAAGCCCGGTCCCTTTGGCCACGAACATATGGCGGATCGTGCCCAGGCCATACTGTGGGATTATGATTCGTATGGCCGCCTGCCGCGCCATGTGAAGGCCCTCGATGTCGGAGCATTTGACTCCAAGCAGAGACTCTTTTCTCTCGCGGACGCGCGTGAACTTTTCGTACTGAATCAATGGACAGAGGGAACGAGCTATCATGCGGATCTTGACCGCCTGGCGAAAGGCGGAAGTCTGCAAGGGTTGGATCGACAACGCGTGGTCGCTCTGGCGCGCTACCTGGCGCACATCCACTCGAAGAGGCGGCGTGATGTAGACCTGTATAAGCGTCGGTTGCGTGAGTTGATCGGTCATGGTGAATGTATTATGGGACTGACCGACAGCTATCCCAAACGCTGCGGTTTTATTACCGAGGATCTGTTACGAACGGTAGAAGAAGCCTGCAATCGATGGCGGTGGCGGCTCCACGATAAGACGAGTCGGTTGGCACAAGTTCACGGAGATTTCCATCCGTACAATGTGTTGTTCCGTACTGGGACGGATTTTGCGGTTCTGGATCGGTCACGAGGCGAATGGGGCGAACCGGCTGACGACGTTACCGCGATGACGATCAATTACTTGCTCAGCTCTCTCATCAGCTGGGGGAAACTCAAAGGTCCATTTGAGGTGCTCTTCCGATTGTTCTGGGACACCTATGTAGAGGCCAGCGGTGACAAGGAAGTCACGGAGACGGCGGCGCCTTTCTTCGCGTTTCGTGGGTTGGTGGTGGCCAGCCCGCTTTGGTATCCCAAACTGTCGATGGATATCCGACGCAGTTTGTTTCGCTTCATCGAAAACGTGCTTGATTCGCCGCGATTTGAACCGACCCGAGTCAATGAGTATTGTAGGCGGTAGTCGTCATTCCGTGGGATCCGGCAAGCGTCTCCTGACACAACGAGCGCATAGTGATGACAGAGTGGATAACCGATGACGACCAACGTCGCATCAAAAGCCGTCGCCGTTTGGCTCACTGGCTTGCCTGCGTCTGGGAAAAGCACCATCGCCCGTGAACTCACCACCCAACTCGGAGCATTGGGCTATCTGCTAGAAGTATTGGAGTCGGATGCGGTTCGGCAAGTCCTGACGCCTCATCCCACCTATAGCCAGGCTGAAAGGGAGCTTTTCTATCGTGCCTTGGCATTTATGGGGGCGAGGTTCGTCTCTCATGGCATCACCGTCATCTTCGATGCGACTGCGAACCGACGGGCCTATCGCGATTTCGCCAGAGAGCTCATCCCGAGGTCCATAGAGGTGGCAGTGGAATGCCCGTTGGAACTGGCCATGCAGCGAGACTACAAGGGAACCTATCTCCGAGGCCAACGGGGTGAATCGTCGACGGTTCCTGGGTTACAAGACCCCTACGAGTCGCCGTTGAAACCAGAACTCAGGGTAGATACGACGAAGAATTCTCCAAAAGATGCGGCCAGACAGGTGGTTGACCTGGTCACAAAAAAGAGGATCATTAGCTGTGAGTAGAGAGACTGACGCTCGTTCTTTCTTCGTTATGCTGTCGTGTGGAGGGTATCTCTGCGAGCGGGACCCAGGCGTGGACCTCCGTTCCGCATCCAGGATCTGTATGGATACGGAATTTTCCGCTCAAAAGACGTACTCGCTCTTCCAAGCTGGGTAGCCCCAGTCCACGGCCTGGCACTCCAGTTGGTTCTTGAACAAATCCCCTCCCATTGTCCTGGATACAGATACCGATTCCAGAGCAGGTACCGAGCAATCGCACTACAATCCTGGAGGCTTCTGCATGTTTCAGAATGTTTTGCAACGACTCCTGCATGACGCGGTACAGACAGGTGGCGATATCGATCGGAATGCCCTGCGGGACAGCTCGCGATTTGAACTGGGTCGGGAGCTCTGAGCGTCGACGGAACTCATCGATATGGTCATGGATTGCAGCCTCCAAGCCTATGTGTTCGAGCTGTGGGGGATGCAGTCGATACGCAAAGCTATGAACGTCGTCGGCGAGCTGGCCGGCCGCTTCCTGCACGGCGCGTAGGCGCGGCAGCAACGCCATTTTTGGACGGCACATCTGTTCCAGCGAACCCACATCGACCGCCAGGGCGGCCAGTCGCTGGGTCATATCGTCGTGGAGTTCTCGAGCAATCCGTTGCCGCTCCTGATCCTGTGCCCTGAGCAGTTTGGTGGAGAGGTCTTGCAAGCGCGTGTGGTACCGTTCCAATTCACGCTGCTTCTGTCGGAGTATTTCCTCCGCCTTCTTCCGCTCCGTGATGTCTCGAACAATAGCTGAGCATCCGATAATCTGACCGTCGAGAGTCTTGACCGGAAAGATCGTCAGCGACACCGGGACGAGGCTGCCATCTTTCCTCTTGCGCTCGGTGACGAGATCCTGAATCCGTTCTCCCTTCATGGCCCGTGCGACGGTCGCTTCGACTTCGCCGGTCCGGTGGGCCGGAACAAGCAGATTGATCGGTTGCCCAAGGATTTCTTCAGCTGAGTATCCGAATATTTGCTCGGCGGCGGGATTCCACGCGACCAACACACCGTCCTTGATGTTCATGATCGGATCCGTCGACGACTCGACGATGGCGGCCAAGCCACGTATCTTCGATTCCGCACGCGCCCGTTGCTGAGCCTCCTGTTCCAAAATAGCCTGGGTCCGCTCCAGCTCAAAGGTGCGCTGGGCGAAGAGTTTCCCACCCCAGAGGCTTGCCCAAAGGGAGAGCAGCGCGATACTCCGATCTGGGACTGAAAAGACGAAGAGGTGTCCAGACGGAGAACCAACGAAACCGACGAGGATGAGCGCGGTGCATACCCCGCCCATGACAAACGCAAACCGCCATCCCCTCCGCCAGAGGCAGGTCAGACAGAGCGGCACATAGAGCATGTAGACGGCGAAGCCCAGCGGAGTGATCCAGTCGAGCCCGAAGATTACGGTGGCGGTGAGGAACACCTCCAGAGGGAGACGGGGTGGTGGTGAGCTCTGCATCCTGTTCACGCGATGCAGAGGCTACGAACTCGCTCCGGCAGAGTGCGGTAAGGAAACTCATGTTTCGATTGAAACTCGAACAGAAATGTTCCAGCGCATCTGAATCGTGATCGTCCTTATCAGGAGACGACCTCGACTCGCGGATATTAATGTTTCCGAACCGAATTGGCAATGGCGGATTGGGCTTCGTGATTGCCTGCTTCAGGTCATAAAAAAACCGAAGTTTTTGGTCACGATTGAACGTCTGGAGATTGTAGATGTCGCTCAAACCACCTGCTCGCGTGTTCTGCAACTTGGTCCAAAGTACCAGGTTCTTCAAAGAGGTGTGTTGCACCGGGGACGATGACCAACTTCTTGTCGCAGGTCAGCAAACTGTATGCTGACTGGTTCATCTCAATGACCGGTCCATCGTGGCTCCCGACGATCAACAGGGTCGGGGCAATGACTGATGGCAGGTATGGTTCAGCCAGGTCCGGGCGCCCTCCTCGTGAGACGACGGCCTTGATCTTGGAGGGCTCCCTCGCAGCTGCTTGAAGCGCTGCTCCAGCGCCGGTGCTGGCACCGAAGTAACCGAGCGTCAGATATCGTGTTCGGGGATCTGTTTCTGACCACCCTTTGGCCAGGAGCAGCCGATCTGCCAGCAGATCGATATTGAACACTTTGCGCTTGTCATCGGCTTCTTGTTCAGTCAACAAATCTAGAAGCAGAGTACCGAGTCTAGATTGCTGGAGATGGCGCGCAACGAAGTTGTTGCGAGGGCTGAGCCGGCCGCTCCCACTGCCATGTGCAAAGATGACCAGGCCGGGTGCGCCGGACGGGACACAGAGCAGGCCCTCCAGGGTTAGCCGTTCCTCTGTAATCTGTACGGCTTGTGCTGAGCGATCGGTCATCGACGTTTCTCTTCTCGAATCGTTGTGCAAGGGGTGGGTCGGCTGAGCTCAGGAGGCAATTGTGTATGCCCGTCGACACAGGCGCTATCAAGTTGTGTCTGCGTGAGGCCGGTGACCGACGAAAGTATGGCACCCTTGAAGTTCGCACGGCGTAGGTCTGCTGAATCGAGCCGAGCGCCGCTCAGGTCTGCTCCTTCGAACGTGGCAGCTTGCAGATTAGCTTCTTGAAGATTGGATTGGGTCAAGTTGGAATGGCGGAAATTCGATCCGCGAAGATCTGCGGCAACAAAGTTAGCTGAATCAAGGTCGGCTTTGGTGAATTGAGCGTGCTGGAATATAGATTTCGGGGCGTAAATTTCTTTCAAATCGCCGTTTGTAAAATTGGCACGCGACCCCCTGGCTCCGATGAGGACTGCGCGGTTCAGATGAGCTTCCTGGAAACTGACTTCGTCGAGCACCGCGTGGTAGAGAATGGCCATACGGAGCTTCGCCGAATTGGCATTCGCCTTAACCAGGACAGCCTCTTCCAAGTTGGCTCCCTCCAGGTCGGCGTGACGAAGGTCGGCACCGTGCAGGTCGACATACCGCATGTCTGTGCCACGTAGGATGGATTCCCGGAGGTTGGCGTTGCGCAAGTTTGTTTCGTCCAGGTAGGCGCTTTCAAAATCAGCTTCGACCAGTTTGGCCCGCTCCATTTGTGCATGGTCCAGCAGAGCACCCTGAAGATTGGCACGAGAGAGATCCGCATTGGTCAGGATCGTACGGCGCAGGTCGGCGCCTGTCAGATCGGCATTCACCAGGGTGGTGTCTTTCAAAATTGCTCCATAAAAGTACGCCTCAATGAAGTTCGCGTCGGTCAAATCAGCCGAGGTAAGATCGGCCCCTTCCAATTGGACTCGCTCGAACGCGGATTCCCGTAACTTAGTGCCGATGAGAACTGCATCGAAGAGAGCGGCTTCGTCCCCGATGGCACGAGAGAGATTCGCACCGGTGAATTTGGCACGCCGAAGATCGGCTCCTGAAAGGTTACTCTCTTCTAAGCTGGCTTTGGAAAAATCAGCTCCAGCCAGGCTGGCTTGAAGGAGCGAGACCCGGGACAAATTCGCTTGCCGCAGAACCGCCCCTTCGAGGTTTGCCCGTTCAAGGTTTGCTTCGACGAGTGCCGCACGGGTCAAATCGGCTTGGCAGAGTTCAAGACGCTTGGCATTCGGATTTCCGCGATACTCTGCCCATCGTTCATGTGAACGGACCATGGTTTGCAACGTTTTGGCCGGTACGACCTTGTTCTTGTAGAGGCTTGTGCAAAGAGGGACGGCGGGTGAAGCCGCCTGGGAACCAGAGGAGCCTGCGGCCTCGGCCCCTGTGGGGGCGAGCGCGATGAGAAGGATAATGCTCACAGAGACGGTTGGTATGGAGCGGTGCGTCATGTCGTGTCTCCTTGTTGTGTTAGAGGCTGCGGTCGACTGCCTGGGCCAGGCTCTGCAAATCTTGAGAAATCTGGACGTCATAGGACGGCCCGATCTCAAGGGCTCGGAGCGATTCGGGGAGTTGTCTTAACTGCGCTGCCACATACTGTCGTGTCTCACCCAAGTCGGGTGCTAATTCAAGGCGGCGGCCTTCTTTCATGACTGATCGGAGCAGTGGCTCTCCTGGTCGGCGATCATGAACAGTCGTGACGATGTCGTGGCTCAAACGTGCGTCAGTCGTATAATATCGATAGGCTTGTTTACGGCCTGGCCAGGTGGCCTTGCCTTCCGATCGCTTCCGAGTGGGTCGTCCCGCATATTCTTGTAGCTTGTAGGCACAGTCCAGTGAGGGGGCATCCGATGAGGCTGTCATGGCCGTGCCCACAGCAAAGCTATCAATCGGCGTATCATTGTTGACCAGGTCTCTCAGACGGTATTCATCAAGATTGCCGCTGGCGAGGATCTCCGTCTGGGACAATCCGCCTTCGTCCAAGATACGGCGGACTCTTCGGGCATGATCAGCCAAATCGCCACTGTCCAGGCGAACCCCTTTCACGGAAATTCCCCTTGCGTTGAGCTTCGGAGCCAACCAGACGACTTTTTGCGCGGCGGCTTCCGTATCGTACGTGTCGATCAGTAGGACGACATTCTCCGGGTGAGCCTGGGCAAAGTGCTCGAAGGCGAGGAACTCATCCTCGTGGGCTTGCACGAATGAGTGGGCCATGGTGCCAAAGAGAGGAATCCCAAAGACTTTACCCGCCAGGACGGTAGCCGTTCCGGCAAAACCAGAGAGGTAGCTGGCTCGAGCGGCGAGGAGCCCTGCCTCGGCGCCGTGCGCGCGGCGCAATCCAAAATCGATGAGCGGCTTTCCTCCGGCAACGAGTACCGAGCGTGCCGCTTTGGAGGCCACCATGGTCTGGAAGTTCAAGAGGTTCATGACGCGGCTTTCCACGAGCTGGGCTTGTGGAAGTGGTGCGGTAACCCTGAGGATCGGCTGGTGGGGGAAGAAGACCGTTCCTTCAGCCATCGCGTCCACATCGCCAGTAAAGCGCAGCGTTTCCAGGTCACGAAGGAAGCCCGAACTGAACCGTCCGGATCGTTCAAGCCAGACGAGTTCCTCTTGCGTGACATGGAGGTCTGCGAGGTAGCTTAGTACCTGTTCGAGACCGGCTGCGACTAAGAAGTTCCGGTTGGCGGGCAGTTTACGGACAAAGAACTCAAACACGGCCGGCCCGGTCATGCCCTGTTCCAGATAAGCCTGGGCCATTGTGAGCTCATACAGATCCGTCAGCAGGGCACTGGTGGAGGGATTCATGCTTCAAGCATCTCCACTCGAACAGGCATGGCCCCCAAGCTGATCATCTCTTCTTCTGCCCGCCGACCGTCATCAGGAACAAGATTGACTGCCTTGATGCCATCCATTAACAAGCAGACGTCATATCCTTCCTTTCGCGCGTCTTTGACCGTGTTCAGAACACAATAGTCCGTTGCCAGTCCACCGACGAACAGGCGCCGAATGGCTAGGTCTCGCAACTGACGGTCCAGGCTCGTATTCTGGAATGCCGAATAGGCTTCTTGGTTCCGGTCGGTGGCCTTATAAAGGATGACGGCCGAATCCAGAGTTGGAAAGGACGTAGGCAGCAAAGACCCCGGAGAACCGGCAACACAATGTACAGGCCACACACCTCCGCGAGACACGAAGGAACAGTGGTCAGGCGGGTGCCAATCACGCGTCAGAATGATGGGGTGACCGCATCGGTGAAATCGGCGGATATAGTCCTCCAACATCGGAAGGATTTCCTCACCGCCCCGTATCTCGAGTGCACCTCCCGGCAAGAAATCGTTCTGGATGTCTGTGATGAGCAACGCATCATGGGGTGTCAGGGAGATCTTAGGAACCATCAAGGCTGAGGAATCCGCGGATCTAATGATCGTGAGGCTTGAATCATCAGGTCATCAGATCAGCTATCGTGCTTGCTCCGACAATGCGCGAATGTAGACCACGACATCCTGCATTTCCCCGTCCGTGAGTTGCCCGCGCCATGCATGCATCGGGCTGAAGACGACGCCGTGCTCGATCGTCCGCAGTAACTCTTCGTCGGATTTGAGAAACGATTGAAACTTTTGAAAATTCGCCGGGGGGATTTTCAAGGACGCTGCTCCAGGTCCATCTCCTCGACCGGTCGGCCCATGACAGGTCCGACAGTGATGTTCATACACGGCTTTGCCACGCGCGCTGTCGGGCGGATAGTCTTGAGCGGAAGCGGAGGGAGGTGTCGAACTGCTCATCAGGCCAAGCAGGAAGAGTCCTGCTGCAAGAAGTCGTCGACGTGTCTGTGGAGTCGTCATCATTCTGTTAGCTCTTCTTCGTGGTGTGAGCGATGAATGGGCTGAAGAGTTGCTGCAGTTTCGTACTGCCGCATGCCGGACATGAAACCGCTCCCGCCTCATGCTCCTTTAAGGTTACTACGATGAGCGACTCTTTCCCACAATCTAAGCATTTATAGTCGTACATCGGCATGGTGAGCGTCCTTCCGATTATGCCCTGAACGTTAACCGAACACCATGAGCGGATAGGCTCCCTGGTGCAACAGGGCATGTGACACGCTGCCCAGCACCATACGGGTGACGCCTCGACGTCCGCGAGACCCGACGAGAATCAGGTCTGTATTCACTGCTCCGGCTTCTTCAAGAATTCCATCAACCGGAGTGCCCAACTTAGCCGACACGCGGGTTTGGTAGCCCCATTGTCCGAGCTTGGCGGCGATTTCCTCGAGGAAGTCTTTCCCTCTGTTGAGAGAATGAGTTTCCATATGCTCAGCCGAGACGGCATCGACCGGCCAGGGTGGTCTGGTGTGGGGGAGGACGGTGAACAGTGTAATGGTCGGTGGGTCGCGAAAGGGTTTCTGTTGAAGCAAGGCGAGCGCCTGCTCTGCGTCGTAGCTCCCTTGGAGGGGAAGCAGGATATGACGAAGCGTTTTCAAGGGTCCGGGAAGAATTAGCTTGGCCCCCGTCCCGAACGTCAACACTCTATGCGAGACACTGCCAACGAGCCGTTCCTTGATCGGTCCAAGCCCTCTGCTGCCGAGGAGAATCAGTCCTACCTTCAGTTGCTCCGCCAACGCCACAATCTGATCCGCCGGAGGCCCAACAACCAGGTGCGTGGTCACAGGCCCTGCATCCAATGGGAGCAACGACACAATGCGATCTAGGAGACGGGCCCCGTCATCGCGCATGTTCCGCTCGACGGTTTGGTACATCTCCTGAGCGACCTCTGGCATCATGAAGGGGTAAGCTGGCTGTGGAACGTCGAGGACATGCAGGATGTGCAGCGCTTCAGTCCGAGCCAGATACTTGAGGGATCGCACAGCCTCATACGAGTTGTCGGAACCGTCAACCGCGAGTAATAATTTCATTTGGACTCCTCACTGGCAATCTGCTGGACAGAAGAACACCAGGTACATCACGATCACGATCCCTAACCCCACGGCTCCAAGCAGAAACCATCGCGTCCTTGTCATCGTTCCCCCTAATTGTCTGTCGATAGCAGCAAGTCCGATGCCGTTAGCGGACGTGAGAAGTGAAACGTGAAATGTGAGCAGGATAGGGGGTGGTTTAGCAGTTTAGAGGGGCATTCTCCTCTTACCTCTCACGCTGTGCCGCTCACCCCTCACCTCTCCTGTCGCCTTCTGCCACAAGTGGTGAATCGTCGTTGTAGCAGAGCGCCCCTGCTTCAGGAGGCAGATCGAGGGAGACCCATGATCGATAGCCGGTTAAATGCTCAGAAACAAGGTCAAACCTTCGTATCGCCACGTGCCCGACCATCATTGTCAGTCTGTCGTAAGTGGCACCGCGCTTGCTCACCTCGTGATTGGAAGGAGCATTCATGGGGCGAGATTCAAATCTCTTCACGACTATCTTGGTCCCGGTCGATTTTTCGCCCTGTTCAGAGGAGGCGTTTCGGGTGGCCTGTCAGATGGCGCGTCTCTGCGGGGCGGAAATCCTGGTCTTGCATGTGATCGATACCAGCGCCCTCACCGCATTCAACCGATTGGGTCTGCTCGCTGTCCCGTCCGATGCCACCGCACAGCGCCGCCGATTACGGCACCATGCCCGCTTGAATGTCCGGCAATTGTTGGAGTCGAAGGAGGCGGAGACGGTGAAGGTGACTCGTACGATCCTGGAAGGGGCACCGTTCGTCGAAATCACCAAAGTTGCGCGTACAGGGAACTTTGATTTGGTTGTCATGGGGAGCTACGGCGGCCGGTCCGGCAGTGTGGATAAAATTTTCTTTGGAAGTACGGCAGAAAAGGTCGTTCGTACGGCGGGTTGTCCGGTCTTAACGGTCCCGCTTCCAGCATCCGCTTCTCGGAGAGGGGCGTCGTGTTGACGAGGATAAGGAGGGGGATTATGACCCATGGGAAAAGGCGCATGTGGTGGTCGGGGGTAGGAACGGTTCTCTGCGTGGTGAGTCTGATGTGGATCTCTGATGGGATCCCTGGTGCACAATCTGAGCAGGTAGTGGATGTGACGATTAAGGATTATCGGTTTGTGACGAAGCAGACTACGTTGCGACTGGGTTTCCCTACGGTCATCAAAGTACGAAACGATGACGCGGAACGACATGATTTTAGTTCAACGATGTTTGAGGGGATTCCCACACAGATCGAGAAGGACGGAGTCATCGTCTACGGTCGTGGCGTGGGGGGAGTGTTCCTAGACCCAAAACAGGAGGCCACAATTCGATTTGATATGACGCGACCCGGTCGGCATGTCTTTCGATGCTCCATCCACCCGACGATGAACGGCGAGTTGCTGCTTCTGAGTGCGGAGGCGGTGTGACAACGTCTGAAGCCGAACTGAGGCTGCTTTTGGCGACCGATGGGTCTCGAGGTTCAGCGGTGGCAGCGGATTATGCCTTCGCGCTGGCCCGATCATGGGGGGCTTCGCTGAGCCTGATGAACGTGTTGGAGTGTCCTCCAGGGCTTGATCCGCAGAACCCGGTGAATCAACTGTATTTGACCGAGCTCATGAAACAGGCGACGACCGAGCTGACCACGCTGAAGGCACGAGCGGTTGATCGCGGGATTTCCGCTCACACGAGGATTGCCACAGGTATCCCAAGCGAAGAAGTCCTTGCGGTCGCAACTGCGGAAGATCCTGATCTGATCGTCGTGGGCACGAGAGGGAAGACCGGCTTGGCACATGTGCTGCTGGGGAGTACAGCCGAACGGATTATCCGAGGGGCACCCTGCCCGGTTCTGACCGTGCGCGCGCAGCCCTACGGAGAAGAACAGGCGGTGGGGAACCGACGCGACCCTACGCACCTCGAACGAATCCTGGTCCCGGTTGATTTTTCCGACTGCTCGCTCGATGCCTTAGAATATGCCGCACTGGTCGCTCAACGATCAAAGGCCTCCCTCACACTTCTTCATGTGTTGGAACCGATTTCGTACGGATTGGACTTCACGTTCCCCCATAAGGCAACGCGGGAATCGATCAAGGCAGATCATACGAAACGATTATCAGACATTGTGTCGGCGCTTGCTTCCGCCGGTGTTTCGTCCGAATTCCAGGTGTCGGGTGGGCTGCCGACCGACTCTATCCTCGATGCGGCTCGGAAGCAGCCTGCCGACTTGGTTGTGATGGGGACTCATGGGCGAAGCGGGTTGTCCCATGCGCTGTTCGGTAGTATCGCGGAGTCGGTACTTCGGAAGTCGTCGTGTCCGGTGCTGATGGTCCGGAGCCCGAAGTTTCGGTCCGGTCATCGGCACGTTGTTCCAGGTCGATCCGCCCCAACTAGCGTGTAACTGAGGAGCACGTCATGCGACAGCACAAAGCCGCAAGCAAGAAGTTGAGTGGGCCGATCCCTTCTGTCACCAGGCAAGCGGAGATGCTCATCGAACTTCCGGATGGAATGTGGGATCGAATCTCGCACAAAGCGTACGACCTGTGGGTTCAACGAGGGTGTCAAGAAGGGCACGCATTACGCGATTGGCTTGACGCGGAGGAAATCGTGATGGAAGAGATCCATGAAGCTCGGGAGTGAACGAGCAGCAGGTTTTTGGACTCCGAGACCGCCGTCTCTCGAGGGGGTCTTGGTGCGACTCGAATCACTCTCGCGCCAGCCGGCGTTTGCTCTGCAGCGAGAAATCGCGCTGGCACGGATGCTCAGGCCTTACGTGGGAGGAAGTGTCGGCCGAATCGTTGTACCTCTCGCACTAGAAACCGATCTCGCCGATCTCTCTCTCCTCTGCGATTTCTATCCTGAAGACGGACAATTGACCCTCATCGAACAACTACGCGATGTCATCACCGAACATATTCCGGATGAAGAGCGACAATGGCTCGATCCACTCAAACATTCCTATCTCGATCTGCTGGAACTGACCGCCACGCCGAAGCCTGGAGAAACGCTGACGCTACGGTCGCTTGGAGATCGAACCTCGTTTGTGGTGCCTGGCGTGGAATCTCTGAGGGATACTGCTGCGGGGCAGGTATTACTGACCCGCGTGGTTCGAACCCCGGATGCCGGTGAGTCAGGCGACGCGGTGTGGTCCGGTGGCGGACTCATCCTCTCCCCAGCCGATGCCAAAGTGCTGCTCGCTATCACCGCCGAATGGCGCCGTGAAATGGAGATCAGTTCCGGATCATTTGCGCTGGGGGAGTGGGGAGAGTTCGCGAAGCGGTTCGGACACATGTTGCTCTGGGCGTTCGCACAGCTCCGCATGGATGCGTTGGTGGATGCTGTCGTCCATATTCGCTACCGCCGTCCCGATGGGCAGCCCTATCTCTATGCCGTGGCGCTCTACGATCATCATGAATATCGATTCTTTGTCGATGGGCTATCTGAAATCAGCGATCTTGAGGCGGAGAACCCGCCACCTTTGCCTGGAAGCTCAAGCCAGGCCGGGTCGTTTCCCACGGCACGCACCTGGGTGCAGCGGGATCGAAGCGGCGGGTCAGACCTCATTGTTGCGAGGGTGACGTTGACATCGTCGCAACTCATGGTGGAATGCGATGGTCCTGAACGGCTTGACCAGATCAAACATCGACTTGCGGCGACGTTTGGGTTTTCGCTGCATTTCCGAGGCGAGACGGCGACACCACCGGTCCGGCAACTGTCGGTGACCGAACTCCGGTCGGACGAACCGGTCATGGAGGTCGTGACGAAAGAAGAGGGTTGTCGACTGCTCAACCAGTTTCTGGATAAGGCGTACCTCGAATGGTCGGATCAGCCTCATCTTGCGCTCGGTCGTGAGACTCCTCGACATGCGGCTGCGTCTCCGGCGTTGCGGGGGAAGGTAGTTGCTCTGGTCGAAGAAATGGAACAGCACGATCTGGGCCGTCGGCGGTGTGGCAAAATCGCCTTCAATTATAATCGTCTTCGCGGGCAGGTGGGAGTAGAGGAAAAGCTCGGGTGATCTCTAATTAATCAGGAACGCTGTTATCCATTCTGGATTCGAGACCACACCGCTTGCCTCTTGAGGAAATGGAGTATACAACCACGTTACAGATCAGGATCGAGCTGAAGGGTCTGTTGGGAATCAGTCGAAGGAGCAGTTCATGACGGAACAGCGAACAACAGTCGGTATTCTCGTCGGTGGGGGGCCGGCACCTGGGATCAATAGCGTGATTGGTGCGGCCACGATCCGCAGTATTCTTGGGGGATCGGACGTGCTTGGAGTCATCGATGGATTCAGGTGGCTCATGGAGGGGACCACGGGACCAGAGCGCCCGCTCTCGATCGAGGAGATCAGCCGGATCCATTTTCAAGGCGGATCGTATTTGGGCACATCACGAGCCAACCCGACGAAAAGTGGAGAGCTGCTCGACAATGTGCTGTTTTCGCTGTCTAGACTCGGGGTTACCCGTTTGATAACGATCGGTGGGGATGATACGGCGTTTTCGGCCATGAAACTGGAGGAGCGATCGGAAGGTCGTCTACAAGTCGTTCACGTTCCGAAGACGATCGACAACGATCTGAATCTCCCTTATGGGATTCCCACGTTCGGGTTTCAAACCGCCCGTCATATTGGGGTCGAGATCGTGAAGAATCTCATGGTGGATGCCCGCACGACCACCCGCTGGTACTTGGTCGTGACCATGGGGCGTAAGGCCGGACATCTGGCATTGGGGATTGGGAAGGCGGCCGGTGCCACACTGACGATTATTCCAGAGGAGTTTCGTGAGCGGCCGGTGAAGCTTCAACGGGTGGTGGATCTCTTGATAGGGGCGATCCTGAAGCGGCGTGAGCAGGGACGAACTGATGGGGTAGCGGTCTTGGCGGAGGGGTTGATCGAAATTCTTGATCCGCATGATCTAGGTGGATTGGAGCATGTTGAGCGAGACGAGCATGGTCATATCCGCATGACGGAAGTGGACGTGGGCGAGGTCTTGCGGCGGGAGCTGACTAAGCAGCTTCACTCGCTGGGCTTGTCCACGACCCTTGTGGCGAAGAACGTCGGGTATGAGCTTCGTTGCGCTGATCCGATTCCCTACGATATCGAGTACACGCGTGACCTTGGCTATTGCGCCGCGCAGTATCTGCTGGATGGCGGGACGTCGGCCATGGTCTCAATCCAGAGTGGACGGTTCATGCCAATACCTTTCAAGCACATGGTGGATTCCTCAACGGGACGGACCAAAGTTCGAATGGTGGAGATCGAGTCACAGTCCTATCAGATCGCGCGGCAGTACATGATTCGGCTTACGGAAAGCGATCTGAACAACTCGGACCTGGTGGGCCGGTATGCTGCATTGAGTGGTCTATCTGCAGAGGCGTTCAAAGAACGGTTCAGCGGAGCGCACTGAAGGCGCGCACGAAATTACGTCGAGCAACCATACAAAAAAGAAGGTACCCAACATGAAGATCCTGGCGACGACGGATGGTTCCAAATACGGCAGGTGGGCGATTGAATGGTTGGCAGACATGCCATTTGTCGTGCAGCCGGTTGTTCGTGTTCTGCATGTAGTCGACGTGGCAAGTGTTCGGGCTCCGTTTATGGTGCAACCGATCATGGCCGGTACGGAGCGCTATGTCCAGTCTGAAGTCAACCGGCTGGAGAAGGCGGCTAAGGCAGCGAAAGAAGAGTCAATCGCCTTGCTGGCCAAATTAGGATTGAATGGAGGGGTCTCGGTGGAGCGAGGGGCGGTAGCTGGCACCATCATGAAATATGCGGACCGTGGGGCGAGTCTGCTCTCGATCGGCTCTCGCGGGTTGGATGCCTTGGATCGCTTTATGCTGGGCAGTGTCTCGAATCATGCCATTCACCATGCGCCTTGTTCCGTCCTTGTGGTGAAAGAACGTCCGCGGTCTGTCCGACGCATCGTCCTTGCGATCGACGGGTCTGCTGCGTCAGAGAAAGCACTCAAGTTTCTGATGCGCCAGATGAATCCGACACCCGATGGTCCAGATAGAGAACCCATACTGGTCACCCTCGTGCATGCGATGCCCTATTTGAAGTATCCAGAGGTAAAAGAGGCTGGAAAACGGTTAATGCAACGATACGGAGAGAAGCTTGCGCAAGCGGGCTTCCAGATCAAGGAGGCGCTGAAGCTGGGAAAACCAGCCGACGAAATCCTGAACGTGGCGAAACGGGAGAAGGCGGACCTGATTGTGACAGGAGCCAAGGGACTAGGTGCAATCGGCCGCGTCTTGCTCGGCAGTGTGTCCACCCGTGTCGTTCAACATGCCCATTGTGGGGTACTTGTGGTTCGCTGATTGGCGGCCCATAGGGAATAATGACCCTAGGAATGGGGTTGACGGGAAAGGCCAAAGCGCAATAGACTACACCCTCACCGAACGAATATTTAGGGAGAGGGGGGTTATATGTCAGCACTACCGCAGGTCGACCAGGACTCGCTCCCGGATCGTTTGGTGACGGGGCTTTCCAAAATAGGTTTGGCGATGAAGAGCCGGACCTGGAGACGAAAGGGACGACAAGGTATCGGTCCCTTACAAATCCAAGTGCTCACCTTTCTCCGGTCTCGTCCGAACCATTCGGCTACCGTCTCAACGATTGCTCGGGAACTCTCCGTCAAGCTGCCTACCGCTTCTGAGGTCATTCGAACGCTTGAGCAAAAGCGGTTAGTCCGTCGGCGGCGCCGTGAACTCGACAACCGTGTCGTGACCGTGCACCTTACTTCGTTGGGGGCCAAAGCGGGTCACGTAGAGAACCGATGGCCGGAGATTCTGGCGTCGGCGACCGAGAATCTCTCGACGCAGGAGCAGGTTGCCCTTCTGACGGCGCTGGTAAAACTGATTCGCTCGCTTCAATTGCAAGGAGAAATTCAGGTTGCGCGGATGTGTGTGTCTTGCGAGCACTTTCGTTCCCATGCGCATGAAGACCCGCAGTCGCCCCACCACTGTGGTTTCTATGATACGGCTTTTGGCGATGAATCCTTCCGCCTCGACTGTCCGGAATATGTGGAAGCGTCTCTGGAGGAGACTCACCCTGGGGGCAATGCTTCCGAGCCTGTGAAGGTTGCTCAGTCTGCTCGTGCCTGATCCAGGGTTCGCGGAAGAATAGTTATTGCTCTGCTTCGTCGGCAGTTTGTCGGTAGAGGGGCCGGTCCTTCTCAATTTCCTCTGTTAACTCTTCCAAGGCCAGCCGTAGCGCCGTTTCGATGGGGACACGATCGGAACTCGTCACCCACCGTACCGACGAACCGGCTACCGTCTGTTCCACGCGATATGAGTTGATGGGCCGTTCTCCTGCACTCATCTCCCCTCGCAACACGATTCGGTAATGATAGAGACCCCGTCGAGAGGTGAGGGACAGGTGAGTGGCCACGCGAAGCGTGAGGTCGCCTGGCTCATCCGAGACCGAGACAAAGGTGCCGCGTTGTTGCAGGTAGCCTAAGATCGCCTGGTGGAGGTCGGACTGCGGCCACTTCAGCAGTGTGATACCTGGCCGATGGTCGGCGCCTTCCAGTGATGGGGCGCTGGTGATGAGGTGAAGACTTCTCGGAATACCAGCGGATGAAGGCCTGTCCGGAACCGGTACGACATGAATGTTGTGGACACAGCTTGAGACCCCTACCAATAGAGCAAGCAGCAGAAAGACCATCCGGACGGGGAAGGGCATAGGCAGTCGATTACACAGGAAATGTCTTTGCGAGCGCCACGGTCTCACCAATCAAGGAATCACGCCCGGAGCAGATTCTGACACGATCTCCAAGTCGTTCAACGCTCGCACGGCCTGTTCTCGGTACACATGCTCCGTCTCGTCTGTATAGCTATCAATCACACGTTGATAGGATGCACGCGCCTTCTCCGGTTGCTCCCTGATCGTGAAATATTGACCCAAGGCAATCCAGTTTTGGGCGGCCGTTTCTCTGGCGGTTTTCATCAGGGCGAACTCCTGCTCGACCTGTGTTGTACCTTGTTTTTGACCTCGTTTCAGGACCGTTTCAGCCATCTGATCAGCCATGACTTCAATCTGTTCGTTCTCATGAACGGCGGCACTCACTCGATTGGCCTTGAGATGATCATAAAAGTCTCCGACATGAGTTTTGATGATGTCGGCTCGTTGCTGGTACGAATCTTGAGCGCAACCGGGCACGACCAATAGAACCAGCGCAATGACACAGGGTATGCGTGAAGAAAATGAATGTCTAGCGATCATCGTGCACCCTTATGAGCAAAATTGAAGGATGGTCTGAATCGACGGAGTCTAACATATGGTTCTCTAGGCGAACACTAACCCCATCGGTGGGGAGTTGTGATGCCGTTCTCCTGATTGGGTGTAGGCAGGAGAGAAGCCCTCTTGAACCTCTGATGATGGCTGCGTTATCTTAATGCCCGGTTTACAAACGACAAGGATTCTTGAGGCAGTCCATAGAGAAGGGTGGGCCTTCGAACAAGGAGGAGGGTGATATGGGAAAGAGCTTACAGGGGACGAAAAGTCATGACAATCTGAAGCATGCGTTTGCCGGGGAATCTCAAGCCAACCGTCGGTATCTATATTTTGCCCGCCGCGCGGATATCGAAGGGTATCCTGACGTCGGTGGGCTTTTTCGGGATACCTCGGAGGCGGAGACCGGCCATGCGTTCGGCCATCTCGATTTCTTAAAAGAAGTCGGTGATCCGGCCACCGGTGTGCCTATGGGCAACACGGATGCCAACCTCAAATCCGCCATTGAGGGCGAAACGTACGAATATACCCAGATGTATCCGGGCATGGCGAAGACGGCACGAGATGAGGGATTTCCCGAGCTGGCCGAATGGTTTGAAACATTGGCAAAAGCCGAGCGATCTCACGCTAACCGGTTTCAAAAAGGGTTGGATAGTCTGAAGGCCTAGCCTAGGGTATCAGCGCACGTTCAGCGGTCAGTGTTCGGCGACGTGGCGTGAATCCGTCGACGAAGGCTGGCCGCTGGTCGTTTTTGGGGAAAGAGGAACGATGAAAGGTCTCAGCCTCATCCAACCGGTCGATGTGAAGCAGTTGGAGAAAGAAACGCTGCGGATCTACGAGGTCTGCGACGGTTGCCGACGCTGCTTCAATCTGTGCCCCTCGTTCAATACCCTGCTGGATCGGATTGATGTGTATGAAGGAGATGTCGCCAAGCTGACTCCCAGTGACCACCATCAGGTCGTCGACGAGTGCTACTACTGCAAGCTCTGCTTCAACCATTGCCCGTATACCCCGCCGCATCACTATGAAATAGATTTTCCTCATTTGATGGTGGTCTGGAAGAAGCGCTTGGCCGCTGAGCGAGGCGTCCGGTGGAGGGATCGCCTACTGACGATGACGGATATGATTGGGAAACTGGGAAGCGCAACGGCCTCAATCACGAACGGTCTCTTAGGAAGCAAATTCGTGCGCCGTATTCTCGATCGGGTCGTGGGGCTTCATCAAGACCGTCGGCTTCTGCACTTTTCACGCGAGACGTTTCCCAGTTGGTTCGGTCGTCGAACGACAAGATCTCAGGCTGATCCACCTGTTCGTAAGGTCGCGTTGTTTGCCAGTTGCCTGGTGAACTACCAAGCAACGGATGTCGGAAAAGCGACGGTGCAGGTGCTGGAGAAGAACGGTGTGCAGGTCGTGGTGCCGCCGCAGCGCTGCTGCGGGATGCCGAGCTTCGATATCGGCGACACGCAGGCGATTCAACAAGCCGCGAGAAGTAATGTGGCGTCCTTGCATCCGTGGGTGCTCGATGGCTACGATGTTGTTGTTCCAACCGCCAGTTGCAGCTTGATGCTGAAGCGCGAATATCCGGAGCTGCAGCGCGATGAGGAGACCAAACAGGTCGCCGAGCGGACGTTCGATATCTGCGAGTATCTCATGGGGATGAAGAAGGCCGGCCATCTGACGACTGATTTCACAATGAACCCTGGGCGAGTCGCGTATCAGATTCCCTGCCATTTGAGAGATCAGAATATCGGGTTTAAGTCGAAGGAACTGATGGAGTGTGCGGGGGCACAAGTTGAGGTCATCGAACAGTGTTCCGGTCACGATGGTGGGTGGTCGGCCAAAACGGAGTTTTTTCCCCTCTCGATGAAAATTGCCGGAAAAGCCGTCCGTGCGATCGAACAAACCCAACCGGACCTGATCGCATCGGATTGCCCGCTCGCCGGATTGCAGTTGGATCAAGCCGGGGCGTCGGCGCGTGCACCGGGCACCACCGTGCTCCATCCGATACAGGTCGTCCGCAATGCCTATGGGTTATCGAGCTAGCGACGAAACCAAACAGTCAGGTTTCACGCTGGTAACATGAAGGCGTGAAGGAAGTTCGATGAAGACACTCACCACAGACGATATCATGTCGATTGAAGAGTATGATCGGAGACGCGAGTCGTTTCGGGCTGGCATCATCGCACTGAAGCAACGGCGCCGAATTTCCGTTGGTCCGCTGATGACCCTGGTGTTTGAAAACCGAGAAACGCTCAGGTTTCAGATCCAGGAAATGATCAGAGCGGAACGCATCGTCGACCCGGTCAAGATTCAGGATGAGTTGGAAGTGTATAATGCCCTGTTGCCCGATGCCGGCGAATTGAGCGCGACGCTCTTGATTGAAATCACCGACGAAGCGGACATCAAGCAGAAGCTCGATCAATTCATGGGCCTGGATCATGGCAACACGGTTGCGATCACAGCCGGTGGCGAAGTCGTCTTCGGTGAGTTCGAAGGTGGTCGGAGCCACGAAACAAAGATTAGTGCGGTGCATTTCGTACGGTTTCGACCGACGGCATCGATGAAGCATACGTGTGCGGACCTCACTCGGCCGGTGACCATTCGCGTGGACCACAGTGGGTACAGGCATGAGGTTTCGGTTCCTGGTACGATGAGAGAGGAATGGCTTGCCGATCTGCAGACCGTGACTGAGGAGTAATCAGAGGACGCTGATCTTTTGACTCAGCACCCAGGTGTCAGTACGCGAGAATGATGTCCACCGTTCTGTTAACCAAGCGCATCGAATTTGCCGCCGCTCACCGCTATATGCGGCCGGAGTGGGACGAAGCGAAAAATCGCGCAGTGTTCGGGCGTTGCTACAACTCTCCCGCGCATGGACATAATTATTTCTTGGAATTGACTGTTTCCGGTGGGATTGATCCGAAGACCGGCATGGTCGTCAACCTGTTCGATCTCAAACGGGTACTCCTTGATGTGATCGAAGAATTCGATCACAAGAATCTGAACCTCGACATGCCCTACTTCAAAGACCGGATCCCTACCTCAGAGAATTTTGCGCACGTGCTGTGGGAGAAGTTGGCCACACAACCGGATATCGGAACGCTCCATACGCTTCGGTTGTGTGAGGATGAAGATCTCTATGCCGAGGTCACAGCGGCAGACGGCCAAGAGATGGCCACCGTTACCAAACGGTTTACGTTCAATGCGACTCAAGGCGACCATCAGGGACGGGATTGGGATTGTTTTGTGGCGGTGCGTGGACGAATCGACCCGACCACTGGGATGGTGACCGATATCGGAGCCTTGGACCGGCTAGTAGAGGATCGAGTCATCAAGAAATTCGATAAGCAAAACCTGTCTCTCGCCCTCAATGTACAGACCGTCTCAGGAGAAGATTTGGCTCGAAACATTTTCGAGGAACTTGCTCCACGCATCACCCAAGGAACTCTCACCAACATTCGCCTGGTTCCATCCCGCGACCTGGCCTACGAAGTGTCGGCGTCGTCTTTACTCTGATCTCGTGGACTTGCCCTTCGTCTGGCGTGGAGTAAAGCGGGCAGCGTAGGCATCTTGCTCCGGCATCCTGAGGAAGACCATGACGCCGGTATCCGGATTGATCGTAAATGTTCCAGTCCCTTTGAATGTATTCTCACCGGACGGTTCTAACTCGACTTGCGTGCGGGCTTTCTCCGTTCCATGCTGAATGGTGGCCTTAGCTTTTGCTCCATCCGTGGGGATGGTTTTGTCAGAGTGATCCGTCACGTACAGCGTCAGCTCTCCATCCGTGGCCACAAGTTCGAGGTGATAAGGGCCTGCAGCGAGTGCTTGTCCGCCGTGGTGGGCCGGGACGGGGCCGGAGTCTTTCGCTTTGTGGGCATCAACCGACAAGGCCGAGAGGAGCAGTGCACAGAGTGAAAGGGAACTCAGCAGATGCTTCATCATCCATCCTCCCTGAGGATTCTCGCGCAGGTCAAATCTCGGCTAGGAGGCATGAAACGGGCGGCATCGGCACTACCGAAGCAGATGGTCTGAAATAAGTGCAGCGAGTTCGGCCGGTTCTACGACTCCTTCACGCGTCAGTACCAGCTTCCCATGCGAGAAAAAATGAGTAGTAGGATAGGTCTCAAATGTGTGAGTCTTTTTGATCTCTCGACAGCGACCGGGCACATGCATCTTGGCCTTCCCAACCTTCAGGTCAGGAAACTTCGCGGCCACCTCTTCGAGAATGGGGTCGTAGATTTTACATGGCTCACATGTGGCGAGGCCATAGGCCACGACAGCCGCTGGGGCGTTGGTAAACTCCTGATAGTTCGCGTCACTGACGTCTAGGATGGTTCCAGCCATAGTGTCGTCCATTTGCCATAACGAAAGCCTGAAAGCTGGAAAGCCAAAACAACGCGGCCCTCCAACCTTCAGACTCCTCGACTGTGAACTAGTTCAGCTTCGAGAGCGCATCGAGAATTTCCTTGTCCTCGCGCGCCGTTTTAATCTCCTGCACCTTCGCGTAGGCGACCTTGCCGTTCTTATCGACAATGACGGTCGCGCGCTTGGAACAGTTCAAGGGCTCAAAATACAGCCCATAGGATTTTGCGGTTGTCCGGTGGACGTCGGACAAGAGCCGGTGCTTCAAGTCCAACGAATCCGCCCAGGCCTTGTGCGAGAAGAAGCTGTCGCAGCTGATCCCGAACAATTCCGCGTTGGCCGACTGGAACTTTGGGAAGTCGTCGGTCAGACACTTGTTTTCACCCTGGCAAACTGGGCTCCAATCCAGCGGATAGAAGCAGAGCACGACGTTCTTCTTACCCTTATAGTCGCTCAACTTCACGTCCTGCTGGTCTTGATCCTTCAGATTGAAATCCGGTGCTGTATCGCCCACTTTAATTTCCGGTGCCACGTCACTCATCGCAAACCTCCTTATTAGAACATCTATGGATGATAGCTGTATTGAGGTCTTGGATTAGGTAGGACCCCACCTGAACCATAAACCTTGTAACCTGTGTTTTGTCGGGAAGTCAACGGGGAGATAGCCCTAACGGACGTCGTGGTGAACGGTGAAGTGTCGTACGTGAAGCATGAAAGGTACATCGTGCTAGCGTTTCGAGTTTCTCGCGTCATGTTCGTGGTTCCTCCAAACAGGAAACCTGAAACTTGGAGTTTTCACGAACGACGCGACACGAGTTCCACCATCCAGGCGGGTGCTATAGAAGCGTTCATGGATACTGCGGGTTAGGAAGTGTGCAGTTCTCGGAATCCCAGCATCCGGCCGGCCGGTGCGGCGGTCCGGTAGTTTTTAACGCGAACTGCATGTCCGAGGAGAGGAAGGGTGAGCGTGGCCCCTACCTTCATCGGTTGCCCAAGTCGCAGCAATTCGCTGCCGGATTCGGACAGAATCTCCTTGGCCGAACTTTCCGGAAGTCCCTTCGCCGAAAACATCTCGATCTCATCCATCCCGAATTTACTGAGCCCCAGTGAATAGGACCAGACCCGATCTGGGTGAGCGTTGTCGTCATGCACGATGGAGACGTGATCATCGAGTACGAAGCTCGTGAGGGCGCGCTGCTGCCAGTCTGAGGGGTTGATATAGGTCTGCGCGATGACATCGTATGCCGTGCCTTGCGACAAGAGCGTCAAGCAACGAGCCAGGCGAGCGGCAAGCAGGATAGTATCGGGCATGTCTCTGGGTGAAGCCAGAGATGGAGCAACCGCGCCCATCAGGTCGTGTTCCCAGGACAGCTGCTTCATGATTTCGGCGACATGGCTCATCGGCAAGGGCATGACCACATGGGCCGACCAGGGGCCATGCGTGGCTTGCCAGGATTCAGCCGACCCTTCTTCGTGGCGGATGACCAACGGGCCGCCATACTCGCGGTCATAGAGTGCTGTGACCTCGTCGGTCGCGGGAGCGGTCCCTCGATAACCAACGAAGTACAGAGGTGGTCGTTTGGCGGACGGCTTGGGAGATTTTTTCCGAATCCTCATGCGGCAACTCGTGGCGACATTATTTCCCGGCTTTCCGTGCCTTGCGGCGGTCATCCGGGTTCAACAGGCGTTTTCGTAGGCGGAGGTTCTGCGGAGTGACTTCGACCAGCTCATCAGCGCCGATATACTCCAGTGCAAACTCCAGTGACATCTCCCGTGGGGGGGTCAGCACCAATGCTTCGTCGGAGCCGGATGCGCGCATGTTGGTGAGATGCTTTTCTTTGCACACGTTCACATCGAGGTCTTCATCACGGCTGTTTTGCCCCACGACCATTCCCCGATAGACGTCGACCCCAGGACCGATGAACATCGCGCCGCGTTCCTGAGTCATGAAGATGGCGTAACCTGTGCTGGTCCCGTCTTCGAAGGCGACAAGGGAACCGTGCGGGGCCACAATCAGATCCCGTTCTTCGGCCGGTTCATAGGCCGAGTACACATGGTGCATGATGACGGTTCCACGGGTTTTCGCCAGCAGCATGTTCTTCAGCCCCATGATGCCGCGTGTGGGAATGTGATATTCCAAGTGCATTTCGCTGGTGCCGACGTCGGAATGAATCAACCGCATGTGACGCATCTCACCGCGGCGTTTCCCGATCTCTTCGATGACCGTCCCCTGATAGGTCTCCGGCACCTGGATGGTCAACTCCTCGTACGGCTCCATGACTGCGCCGCCCTCACGGTGGAGAATGACTTCCGGCTGCGAGACTTGGAGCTCATATCCTTCCCGTCGCATTTGTTCGATCAACACGGACAGATGGAGTTCGCCTCGTCCGGCCACGAGGAATCGGTCTGCGCTGTCGGTCTCGTTCACGCGGAGCGAGACGTTCGTTTCCAATTCCTTGAAGAGCCGTTCGCGCAAATGGCGTGAGGTGAGGAACTTCCCCTCTCGTCCGGCGAAGGGGCTGTTGTTGACCGAAAACGTCATCTGAACCGTGGGTTCATCGATGGTCACACGCGGAAGCGCGACCGGCTTGTCGGCATCGGCGATGGTGTCGCCGATACTGACGTCGCCCAACCCCGCCACGGCAACGATTTCACCGGCCGCCGCCTGTTCCGTGTCGGCCCGTTCAAGGCCCGAATACACCGCGAGATCGGAGACCTTGCCGGGAATCTGGGCCCCGTTCTTGCCGAGCACCATCACATTCTGCCGCCGTGCAATCGAACCGGACTGAACCTTGCCGATCCCCATCTTGCCCTTATAGGGATCTTGCACGAGCGCCAAGACAAGGATTTGAAGCGGGGCGTCCGCATGAATCGCCGGGGCCGGAATCTTTTCTAGAACGGTATCGAGGAGCGGGACGATATCGGTTCCCGGCTTATTGGCGTCGAGCGTCGCGATGCCTTTGATGGCCGATGTGTAGACAATGGGAAAATCGAGTTGTTCGTCCGTGGCCCCCAGGTGCACGAAAAGGTCGAAGGTGCGGTTGACCACATCGTCGACGACCGCGTCCGGCCGATCGATCTTGTTGATGACGACGATGGCTTTGTGCCCGAGCGCCAAGGCTTTCCGCAGCACGAACGTCGTTTGCGGCATAGGGCCTTCTTTGGCATCGACCAAGATCAGCACACCATCCACCATGCGGAGCGTGCGTTCCACCTCACCGCCGAAGTCGGCATGGCCCGGCGTATCCACAATATTGATCTTCACGCCGTTGTAGATGACGCTGGCGTTTTTTGCGCGGATCGTGATCCCGCGCTCCCGCTCTTGATCCATTGAGTCCATGATGCGTTCACCCATGTCGTCGATCTTGCGATGGACATGGGTTTGGCGAAGCACCGCATCGACCAGCGTTGTCTTGCCGTGGTCAACGTGCGCGATGATGGCGATATTCCGGATATCGCCCCGGCGGTCATGTGGGGCGCGGGCGGTGGACATAATGAAGAGGTTTCCTTGTAATGACAAAAAATACGCCACGGTAGTGGGGCGCAAACCAGAAAGTATACTCGAAGTTCACCGTGCCAAACAAGCGAAGGATAGGATCCCGCGTAGAGAACGATTCAGCGGCAGTCTTCCATCAATCGTGGGATCAGAGGAGCGCCCTCCTCGTTGTGTAGGTACGGATGTTTAATCCGGGACAGAGTTGAAGAGGGAGGTGCGACTTCAGGCTCGGGTCGCTT
>BQXA01000006.1:0-179306 GCA_036984345.1 Nitrospira sp.
GACCGCTCGCCGCATAGGACAAGGCGTACTGCCCCAGGTTCCCTAACAGCGCGGCCACGCCTACGCCGGCCGCGACCCGTCCCGTCTGCCCTAAAAATTCGCGCCGCGAGGTCCCCTCGGTCGGCGCCTCGGGCGTCGGCCCGGTCGGTGTCTCTGTGGTGTCGTGCGTCTTCATGATGCATCACTCCTTTGCTTGACGGTGAGGTGCTCACTCCGGTTGATGCGACTACATTAGGATCGACTGTCTCCATCTGGCGGCGTCCAGCATCGCACAATCGGTAGAGCGGACCTATCGGGGAAACCCTGAAAACGAGTCAGGTAATCCCTGAGGACATTTGGGAAATGAGCTGAGTGCGAACGAATGGGGACAGACAGGAGAAAACCTAGGAGTAGGGTTGGACTAATCCCACGCGGATCGCAAAACGCACGAGGCCGGGTACGTCGTGAATTTCAAGCCGCTCCATGAGTTGGCTTCGATGTGTTTCAACCGTTTTGACGCTTAGGTTCAAACGTTGGGCGATATCCTTTGTCGTCTGTCCTTCGGCGATGAGCTGAAGAATTTCGCGCTGACGCATGCTCAGTCTCCCCAACGGACCAGATGGCCCTTCAGACTTTTCCCGGTACACTTCGATGGCATATTTCGCCACCGCCGGGGTGAGATAGGTCTCTCCCTTCCCCACCGTCCTGATGGCCAGCTCAAGTTCAGCCAGCTCTGCCCCCTTTAAGAGATAGCCCGACGCACCCGCTTGCAAAGCCTGCTGGAAGTATTCTTCGTTGGCATGCATGGAGAGTAGAATCACACGGGTCGTCGGGGATTCCTTCACGATTCGCGAGGTCGCATCGAGCCCGTTCAATCCCGGCATCGCGATATCCATCAGCACGAGATCCGGAGCGTCGGCTTGCACCGCCTTGACGGCCTCCCACCCATCCCCCACATCCGACACAACCTCGACACCGTCAATCTTTTGCACGAGCGCCCGCATGCCCGCTCTCACCAAGGCATGATCTTCCACAATCACAACGCGGAGGTTACTCATGAGGCGGTCACCTCAACCGTCCGACTCACCTGAGATTGGTCATATTCTGTGAGAGAGAAACAAAGTTGGAGTCTGGTCCCTTGGCCTGCCGCCGACACAATCACCAATTTGCCGCCCGCCAGCCGAACACGCTCTTCCATGCCAAGCAACCCGATGCTTTCCCCACCCTGTGCACGTTGCCGCGCGGACGGTACATCAAATCCCACGCCGTCGTCTCGAAGGATCAGGGTGACCTCCTCATCATGCCGGCGCAAAGTCAGATCGATCGTTTTAGCCCGCGCATACTTCGCAATGTTGGTCAACGCTTCCTGCACCACACGAAAACACGCCACTTCGATGGGCGCCGGAACGCGCCCGGTCATGTCCTCCACAGAGAGCGAAAGAGTCCACCCATTCCGCGTGGCCTGCCGATTCGCATACCATCGAAGCGCCGGCACCAAGCCCAGATCATCCAGAAGGGATGGGCGTAAGTCCAGCGCCAACGTCCGCACTTGAGTCAACAAGTGGTCTACCAGCACCAGGCTATCGGTGAGGGAATCGTAACGCATCTCCCCAACCTCGCCATGTTGGATATCTTGCAGGTCGATCTTCAACGCAGTGAGCAATTGTCCGACTTCATCATGCAGATCGCGTGCAAGCCGGCTCCGTTCTTCCTCCTGCACCAGCATCAGACGACCGGAAAGTTCTCGAAGAGAATTGTTGGCCCTACGCAATTCAGCCGTGCGCTCTTGAACTTTGAGTTCCAGTGCTTCATGCGCCTGGTGCAGTAGCGTCTCGGCTCGCTTGCGTTCGCTGATATCGCGGATGACTTTCGACACCCCCACAAATTGTCCGACCGCATCCCTCAGCGGCGAGAGTGTCACCGACACATCAATGGATCGGTGGTCCTTGGTCAGCCGGACCGCGTCGTAGGTATGAATGTCATGAGCTCCCCGCACCGTCGCCAGAAGCCACGCTTTGTCACGATGAAGATGGTCAGGAATCAGCGTCAGGATCGAACGTCCGATCATCTCTGTCGCGGAATATCCGAAAATGCGCTCCGCACCTGCGTTCCACGTCGTCACGAATCCATCGGGGGTTACGCTGAGAATGGCGTCGCTGCTGCTCTCGACGATCGCACCCAATCGTCTGGTGGCATCGTCCAGCTTCGCTCCTCTCGCTCGCGCCACAAGCCACGCCGTCACCCACAAGAGCGCGATACCAACGATCCGATTGAAAATCGCCAGATCTTGAGGAATACCGGGATGAGACAGCGTATGCCCCGTTGGCACGAGCACCGTCGCGATGGTCGCGACCAGATAGGGAGCAATCGGCCATTCGATCCAGAGGGCCAAGAACACGGCAAAGATATGCCCCACGACCCAGACCGCATAGCCCCATGGCATGAACACATCGATCAGGAACGTTCCGGCCAGGATCAGCGGGATCAGTGCTCGGGCATAGTGACTGTTCATTGCCCTCCACGATCCTGTAAAAACAGGACCAGACTCGCTTACCCCTACCACATGGTTCCACTATGTATTGCCAGTCTCCAGGTGGTTTGGTAGCGCATAATACCGCACTACGACGGCTGGGATCGAGGGAGAAAGGATGGGACTGACTAGGAATGCGAATACTATCTGTCTAATCGTGCCGTTTGTGTGTTAACGACCCACACACCGACTAGAATGAGACAAATGCCACCAATCTCAATCGGTCCGACGGATTCACTCAGGAGTACCGCTGACAGGCCGATCGCTGCCACAGGTGTCAGATTCCCTACCACGGACGCTCGTGAAGGACCGATTCCCTTCACGCCGAACAGCCAGGCCTGCTGCGCAACCGCCGTGGCAAAGACCACGAGATAGCCCAATGCAAGCCAATCAGAGATGGTCACCGAGCTGAACCCGGCGTTCATCATTTTTTGATCAGTCCACAGGAGTGGAATTTGGAGCGCGGTCGCGACGGCCAATGTCGTCCAATTCACCGTCAGCGGAGAAATCCTCTCCATGATGCTGCGGCTTCCAATGCTGTAGAGTGCCCAACTCACGACGCCGAGAAAGACTAAGGAGCCTCCCAACAGCGGTCGCTCGCCGGCGGCTTGAAACCCGGCGACAGACACCAGACCGACACCCGTAAATGAGAGGAGCGCTCCCGCCAAGACTGCACGGATGGGCATATCACGAATCAAGAGGGCGGAGAGGAAAGTGGTCACCACCGGGCTCGACCCGATGATCACACCGCCGACTGCTCCACTGACATAGTTGAGGCCCATTAAAATGAGTAGATGATTCCCCAAGACTCCCAGTCCAAGGAAACCAAGCAAACCCATATCGGCACGGCTCATGGTGATCCGCCCGCCTTCCTTCGCCCACCACGTCACGAGCAAGATGGCCAACCCACCAACATCACGAAGGACCGACGCTTCTACAGCGGAGAATGAGCCGAGCGCCATCTTCTGCGCCACGATCGAACCGCCCCACAAGACAGCCGCGAGGACGACGGACGCATAGGCGACTGTGGAAGATGGCTGTCCCATGGCCACTGGGATACCGTCGTTCCAGCGTCGCCGTCAAGCAGTATTCCGTCAGCAACCCATTTACTTGACGGCATTTACTTTTGTGCGTAGCCTGCGTCTAAGTGACAAGACCGGTTAACAGGGAGGATATTCATGATGCAGAAGCCGTGTTTCCACGGATGTGTGGCGCTCCTAGCCAGCGCATCCCTCGTCTTGGGCGGTTGCACGACGGCACTTGTCCATGATGACGTCAAGTACCCAAAAACCGAGGCCCATTGCTCCGGCTCTCAAGGTGTCGATGACTCTTCCATCGCTGTGTTGCCGGTTCCTGTGGTCGCCTTCGTCGTACCACATGCCAATCTCCATGACATCAAGGCCGACGATTACCTCAAGCGCTGTGGAGATCCAACTACCCTGATCAATCGAAAAGTGGTGGTCAACCGCACAGCTTGTATTCCGGCAGGACTCACACGCATCATTACCCTCGGCATCTGGCAATGGTGTCCCGCCAGCATATCCTGGGAAGCGGATGTCAAAACCTCGCACTAGGCATGATACGGCGTGGCGCCCGCTGCACCAAGGTGCAGCGGACTGATCAGGCTGGGCTTAGAGTTGTCCAGGACTTTTTTCTTTGATCTCCGTCCAGTTGGTATTCGCCTTCTTGATGTGGCCTGGGATATCCTTTTCCCATTTTCCCTGAATGCCCTTGTCCAGGTTTAAGTAGAGCACTCCATCTACAATCTTCCAGACCTCCGGATCTGAAACAAACTTCTTACCGACCGCCACACCGTAGGCACAGTAGCCTCCAAAAGCCGGCACATATTTTCCAGGATCTTCTGCGAACCGCTTCTGATGGTCCTTGCTGGAAAACGCATAGGTGACACCCTCGTACTCCATGACGTGATACCCCGAGCCTCTCACGGGTTTGCCGTCGCTGAAGTAGGCCACCGGATCATACCCACCCAATCCTGGGGTACTGTGGCGTACATCGGCTGCAACAGCCTGCCCTACGGAAAAACCAACGATCAATGCAATGCCGACAATAATTTGTGTTGTCACCCGCTTCATTGCTTCCCTCCTTCTTGTACGTTGATATGACAACCATTATTGCTAAGTCGGGTAGACGCCCCATTTCTTACGGAACATGCGAACCATATTTCTCCAGGGCACCCGTGCCCGAGTGAGAGCCGGGCACTGCGGTACAAATTGCTGTTAATTCCGTTGACAGATCACACACCCTTCCAGCAAGTTCGACGAACGCCAGCCGGCACCCTACAGCTCTGGAAGACCAAAATTTGGTAACATAGCTCGGCGAGCGTACACATGAATCGTTCTAACCGGATCGGGTCGATAGCCGTGGTGCTTGTTGTGCTCCTGCTGGGCATCGGCTTGGCCGCGTGGAAATACGATTCCATCCAGAACGAGCAGGCCGCTTCAGCCAGTCAACCTGAACCGATGGAGTCGGTCACCATGGCTGTGGCGCGATTGATCGATCACCGCCAGAGGACGACCTCCATCGGGACCGTCCTCGCACTCCGATCGATCACGCTAAAGAACGAACTCGCCGGGACCGTCCGTGAGGTTCGGCTTGTCCCAGGGCAGATCGTCGAACGCGGAACCTTGTTGGTCGCACTCGACGTCTCGGTCGAGGAGGCCGACCTTAGAGCTCAAGAGGCACAGGTCTCGCTAGCCAAAACAGTGCTTACACGACGGCAGAATCTCAGCCGGGAGCTGGCGACGACACAGGAAGAGGTGGACCGTGCACGCGCTGATCTTGATGTCGCGCAAGCCCAGATCGCCCGTACCAAAGCGATCATTGCCAAGAAAACCATCCGCGCTCCATTTCGCGCTCGAGTGGGCATCGCCGATGTCCACCTCGGCCAATATCTGGACGAGGGGACACTGCTGACGACGCTTCAAGGCGTGAGTGACGCCGTGCATGTCGACTTCACGGTCGCACAACAGGTGGCCTCGGAGTTACACGTCGGTGAAACCGTTGAAGTACTTGCGCCCGGTCATGTTCCCGTGGTCATGGCCACCATCGTCGCACTCGACTCACGTGTCGACCCGACGACGAGAAACGCGACGGTACGTGCCAAGATTGAAGGCGCCAAGAACACCCTGACACCGGGAGCATCGGTGCGCGTCCGTGTCCCGGTCGGACCAACCAAAAATGCCGTCGCCATCCCGGTCAGTGCGTTACGCAAGGGACCGGGAAGTGATCAGGTGTTCGTCCTAGCGACGGACCACAACAACCAACCGCGCGTGCATGCTCGTCAAGTCGAGAGTGGGCCGATGATAGGCGATGATGTCGTCATTTACACCGGTCTGCAGCCTGGTGAACAAGTCGCAGCCTTGGGCTCCTTTAAACTTCGCGAGGGACTTCTCGTCGCGATCACGGAGAGCCCTGTATCCACGCCGCATCACGCTCGCGAGGCCGGAACACCATAATCGGATGACCATGCCGTTGAACAGTCGACCATCATTCACCGATGTTTTCATCAAGCATCCCGTCTTGGCCATCGTCGTCAACCTGGTACTCTTGCTCGCCGGATGGCGAGCGCTCACCACACTTCCGGTCCAGCAATACCCGACAATTGAAAACTCACAAGTGGTCATTACGACCATCTACTACGGAGCGAACGCTGAAACGGTCAGAGGGTTTCTCAGTACACCGATCGAACGGGTGGTCTCCGCCATCAGCGGTGTGGATTATGTGGAATCCACCAGCCGCGCCGGCGTCAGCACCGTCACCGTGCATTTGAAGTTGAACCACAACAGCACGGCGGCGCTGGCCGAAGTCACCGCGCGATTGCAACAAGTCCGTTCAGAGCTTCCACCGGACTCGGAACCCCCCTCGATTGAAGTGCAGCGGGCAGATCGGCCCTATGCCTCCTTCTATCTCAGTTTCAGCTCGACCGAACGCACCGTTTCCTCCGTCACAGATTGGTTACTCCGAACGTTGCAGCCTCAGCTCTCCACACTCACCGGCGTTCAACGAGTCACGTTTGAAGGTGAACGACAGATCGCCATGCGTATCTGGATCGACCCCGACCGGCTTGCCTCACTCAACCTCTCCCCCGGCGACGTGCAAAACGCCCTCCGGCGGAACAACTACTTGGCGGCGGTCGGTCGGACAAAAGGCAATCTGGTGCAGGTCAACCTGCTCGCGAACACCGATCTCCGCTCGACGGTTGAATTTGAAGACCTCGTCGTCGCCGACCGCGGCGGCGCTATCGTGAGATTGAAAGACGTAGCCCAAATCGAGCGCGACGCGGAAGAAGCGATCATGATCGCCAAGTACGATGAAACCGAAGGCGTCTACCTCGGGATCTGGGCGGTGCCCGGCACGAATGAAATCGAGGTCGGCCGCCGGCTGCGTGACGAAATCGAGCAGATTCGCCCGACCCTGCCACGTGATATCGATATGAAACTCGTGTGGGATAGCACGATGTTCATCCGGAATGCGTTGACGGAAATTACGAAGACCTTATCGGAAACGATCCTCATTGTGGCCGTAGTGGTGTTCCTTTTCATGGGGTCGATTCGAACCGCGCTGGTGCCGCTCGTCGCTATGCCGGTGTCGTTGATCGGCGCCGCCATCTTCATGGTCGCCTTTGGCTTCAGTCTGAATCTCCTGACACTGCTCGCCATCGTGTTGTCCGTCGGGTTGGTCGTAGACGATGCCATCGTCGTGGTCGAAAATGTCGAGCGGCATGTACGGATGGGACAAACCCGCATTGAGGCGGCCCAAGCCGCCATACGGGAGCTCCTCGGTCCGATCATCGCGATGACGATCACATTGGCCACCGTCTACGCGCCTATCGGTTTTCAGGGAGGGCTGACCGGCTCTCTGTTCCTCGAGTTTGCGCTAACGCTCGCCGTGGCCGTCGTCCTCTCGGGAAGTGTTGCGATCACGCTCTCGCCGATGATGAGCTCGAAGTTCGTCCACCCGCAGGGCAAGGAAGGTCGGTTAACCGCCTTCGTCAACCGGCGGTTCGAGGAGGTGCGATCTCTCTATGCGAAGTGGCTGGACGGCGCATTCACGATGCGGTGGGGCATCGTCGTGGCATCGCTCCTCATCATGGTAGCAGCCTGGCCACTCTACCACTTTTCCCGTCAGGAACTGGCTCCCGTAGAAGATCAGAATCACATCAGCCTCTTTTTCGAAGCCGCACCGGATTCGACGGTACAGGCCACCAATCGCCAACACTTCCAGATTGTGAACGCGATCACCGCGATCCCTGAAACCGACTATACCTGGTCGCTCACGACCGCCTGGGGTGGCTTCGGCGGCGACGTCGCAAAAGATTGGCACGATCGAGCACGTTCGACCGAAGCGATGTACGTCGACGTCTATACCGCTGTTTCACGCGTCCCGGGGTTGCGGGTCTTTCCCAGATTGGACCCTCCACTGCCGACCCCCGGCCAATATGACGTCGAGCTGGTTCTACAGAGCGATGCGCCTGCCGAACAGATGCTGGACGCAGTCGGTTCGGTGCTGAGCGCAGGCTGGCAGAGCGGCAAGTTTCTCTACGTGGATACGGACCTGAAGATCGATCTCCCTCAGGCGCGAGTCGTATTGGACCGTGAGCGGCTCGCTGATTTGGGATTCGATTTGGCAGGAGTTGGTCGCGAGCTCGGTACGATGCTCGGCGGCGGATACGTCAACCGGTTTAATTATTTCGACCGCAGCTACAAGGTGATCCCTCAGCTTGGGGACAAGGATCGGGCTACCCTCGATCCACTGCTTGATCTCAAGATCAAAACGCCGGGAGGCCAGTTGGTACCGGTCTCTACGTTTACACATATCGAGACCAGTACCGCTCCCCGTACCTTGAACCGGTTCCAACAACGCAATGCAGTCCGCATCTTCGGAGGCCTCAAACCAGGCTACACGAAGGAAGAGGGGCTCCGCATACTTGAAGCAGCCACCGCCTCGATCGGCCCCCGCGTGGTGCTCGACTATGCCGGCGAGTCACGGCAACTCCGACAAGAGGGAGCGGCACTGACCGTCACGCTCGGTTTCGCCGTGGTCCTGATCTATTTGGTGCTGGCCGCCCAATTCAAAAGTTTCCGCGATCCGTTGATTGTTCTTGTGGGATCGGTTCCACTTGCCATCTCAGGTGCGCTCGTGGTCAGTTTCCTCGACCTCACCACCATCAATATCTATTCACAGGTCGGGCTGATCACTCTGGTGGGGCTGATCGCTAAGAACGGAATTCTGATTGTGGAATTTGCCAACCAACTCCAGGCTCGGGGGCTTGCCCGCGTGACGGCTATGGGAAGCGGCCTTAACCAGGCTGCGACCGGTCCTGATGACATCGGCAGCCACCGTCTTCGGCCATCTCCCACTGATCTTGGCCTCAGGACCTGGAGCGGCCGCGCGCAATAGTATCGGGATGGTGCTGGTCACCGGCATGACGGTGGGCACGCTGTTCACGCTGTTTATTGTGCCCGTGTTTTATGCGATGATCGCGGCTCAACATGAATCCTCGGATTCGCACTCGACACCGGAGCCCATAGATCCTGAAGCGCTGACGTGGACGAGAGTCAGGGCATAAACAACTTTCACTAGATCTTCGCACAAGCTTTAGGTCTTGCATCCCTCTATAATTGAGATAGGCATCGACCGAAAACGCCGTCGAAAGAAAGGACGCCCGTGATCTCGAAAGCTCTGCATACACCTCTTGCTGCATCGTTCGTTCTTATCCTCACTTTCACCGGTTGCGCCGAGGTGAACTATCAACGCCTCAATGATCCCGCGCGGGATACCTGGCAGAAACCACAGGGGGTCATTGAACAATTGTCGATCCCGCCCGGATCGCGTGTGGCAGACTTAGGTGCCGGCGGCGGCTATTTTACGTGGCATCTGTCCAAGGCGGTCGGTGCACGGGGGATGGTCTATGCGGTTGATATTAATAAGGCGGCGCTGGACAGGATCTTTAAAGAAATGGTCGCTCGTGGGACTCCCAATGTGCGGCCCGTCCGCGCCACGCTGAGCGACTCCAGATTTCCGGAGCCGGTCGACCTCGTGTTCAGCTGCAACACCTATCATCTCATGCCGGATCGAGTCGCCTATTTTCGCGCGCTCGCGTCGTCGCTTAGGCCGGATGGACGCGTCGCGGTCATTGACTTCCATCCGCGTGGGTTTTTTTTCGACCTGTTCGACGATAGAATCGCCAAGGAGGAAGTCCGTCTCGAAATGGAAGCCGCCGGCTATCGATTGATCAACGCGTATGATCTTCTCGACCGGCAGCACTTCCAGATCTTTGCAGGTCCCGACAGTAAACAACTCGACCCCTCTGATGCAAAGGACGCAGCTCCGAAGGACCGTGAATGAACGACACAGATCCGCAGGAGACGCGCGAATGGTTGGACTCCATCCAGTACGTATTGGAGCACCACGGCGTCGAGCGGGCGACCTATCTATTCGAACGGCTTCGTGACCGACTGGGTGGACGCGGTGCGAACGTCTCCCAGTCAGTCAACACTCCGTACGTCAATACGATTCCCGTCTCCCAACAACCGCCTTATCCCGGTAACCTCGAGTTAGAACGTCGCATCCGCAGCCTGGTCCGCTGGAATGCGATGGCAATGGTTGTGAGGGCCAACCAGCAACACCCTGGCATCGGCGGACATATTTCCACCTTTGCTTCGGCCGCCACGCTCTATGAAGTCGCCCTGCATCATTTTCTGCGCGGCAAGAACGGACCCCAAGGCGGCGACCAGGTCTACTTTCAGGGCCACGCCGCACCGGGGATCTATGCGCGCAGCTTCGTAGAAGGATGTCTCCCGGAGGAAGCGCTTCGCCGGTTCCGTGCCGAGCTTGATCCTGATGGAGGCGGCTTATCCTCTTATCCACATCCCTGGTTGCTCCCCAATTACTGGGAGTTTCCCACCGTCTCGATGGGGCTGGGGCCGATCCTGTCGGTCTACCAAGCGCGCTTCAATCGATACCTACAGGATCGCGGCCTGAAGGATACAAACCAGCAGCGAGTCTGGGCCTTCGTCGGTGATGGCGAAACCGATGAACCGGAAAGTCTCGGCGCACTTTCCCTTGCCTCGCGTGAACGACTCGACAATCTCATCTGGGTCGTCAACTGTAATCTCCAACGCCTCGACGGTCCGGTGCGCGGCAACGGCAAGATCATCCAAGAGTTGGAAGCGGTCTTCCTCGGCGCCGGCTGACATGTCATCAAAGTGATCTGGGGCAGCGATTGGGATCCGTTGCTCGCGAAGGATGACGAAGGCCTGCTGTCCAAGCGGATGGGCGAGGTCGTGGACGGCTGGTTTCAAAAGTATGTGGTGGAAGGCGGGGGCTTCGCACGGGAGCATTTCTTCGGGGCCGACCCACGACTCCTCAAGCTGGTCGAAAATTATTCCGACGAACAGATCCACAAAATGCTACGAGGCGGCCACGATCCACGGAAACTGTACGCTGCCTACAAAGCCGCTGTGGAGCATACGGGGCAACCCACCGTGATCCTGGCCAAGACGATCAAAGGCTACGGCCTCGGCGAGGCCGGCGAAGGGCGCAACATCACGCATCAACAGAAGAAGATGAACGAACAGGAACTGCGTGAATTCCGCACGAGATTCAGCGTGCCGGTGCCGGATGCACAATTGACCTCGACCCCGTTCTATCGGCCTCCAGCGGACAGTCCCGAGGCAGCATACCTGGCAGAACGCATCAAGGCGATGGGTGGTCCGCTTCCAGAGCGGCGCGTCACCGTCGAATCGATCGAGACCCCTGCACTTGACCTCTTCAAAGAATTTCTCGAAGGATCGGGGGAACGTTCGGTCTCCACCACGATGGGGTTCGCCCGAATGCTGAGTCGCCTGCTCGGCATGAAGGAATTCGGAAAATATCTCGTCCCGATCATTCCCGATGAAGCGCGCACGTTCGGGCTGGAGGCGCTCTTCCGGCAATACGGTATCTACTCGCATGTTGGTCAGCTCTATGAACCGGTGGACAAGAGTTCGCTCTTGTACTACTTCGAAGCGAAGCACGGGCAGATTCTTGAGGAAGGCATTACCGAAGCCGGTTCGATGTCTTCCTATATTGCGGCGGGCACTGCCTATGCGACTCATGGCGTCAACATGATTCCGTTCTACATCTTCTATTCCATGTTCGGATTTCAGCGGATCGGCGATTTGATCTGGGCCGCCTGCGACATGCGCGCGCGAGGATTTATGTTGGGCGCCACCGCCGGGCGCACGACCTTGGAAGGAGAAGGCCTCCAGCACCAGGATGGGCAGAGCCATCTGTTCGCGAGTGCCTTTCCGACGATCGCGGCCTACGACCCGGCCTTCATGTTTGAGCTGGCGGTCATTCTTCAAGACGGACTCAAGCGGATGTATCAGGATCAGCAAGACCTGTCTTACTACATCACGCTCTACAACGAATCCTATCCGATGCCGGCGATGCCTCCCGATGCAGAAGAAGGGATCCGAGAGGGTCTGTATCGATTCAAAACCGCGCCGGACCAAGCCAAACACCGGGCGCAGCTCCTGGCGAGCGGTCCGCTGGTGAACGAGGCGGTGCGTGCGCAGGAATTGTTGCTGCGCTATGGCGTGGCTGCGGATGTGTGGAGCGCAACAAGCTACAAGCAGCTACGAATGAACACGCTGGAGACCGAACGCTGGAATGTGTTGCACCCGCAAGAAAAGCCCCACACGAGTTTTCTACAGCGAATCGTTGAGCAATTCGATGGCCCCTGTATCGCGATCAGCGACTATGTTCGGCTGGTTCCCCAACAGATCGCTCCGTGGATTCCCGGCGGGCTCCTGGCCTTGGGAACGGATGGGTTCGGCCGGAGCGATACCCGGAAGGCCTTGCGGCGTTTCTTCGAGGTTGACGCCGAACATCTGGTCGTCGCGACGCTCTACGCCTTGTGTCGTCGTGGAGCCGTCGAGGCAAGCCTCGTGACGCAGGCCACGCACGATCTTGGTATCTCGACGGAAACGGAGGCTCCTTGGTATCGATGACGGAGACAGGGCATCCATCAAGAGGGATATGACATGAATGTCGAACTCCCATTTCTCGCAGAAGGGATCGAAGGCGGCGATGTGGTCCAACTGCTGGTGCGCGAGGGGGATCACGTCCAAGAGGGACAATCGCTGATCGAGCTCGAAACCGATAAGGCGACCGTACCGGTCCCGACACCCGTTGCGGGAACCGTCGTGCGCCTGCTGGTCCAGCAAGGTGATCATGTAAAGGTCGGTCAAGCACTCCTCGAACTCGATGGAGCTGACGATAACGCAAAGCAGGCATCGCCCTCGTCATCAACAAAGCCGACGAAGCCATCTTCTCAACAGACTCCGCCTACCGCTGAAGCAAGCCAAGCGAAGTCCGGACAACCTCCGCCAGAAAGAGAGGCCCCACCGACCGCCCCGCCACCAGAACCGATAGAACCCGCTGTGAAGGAGAAGACTGGATCGCTCCACTCACCGACCGCCGGAGCTACGATCCCAGCCCCCCCATCGGTTCGGCGACTCGCGCGAGAACTTGGGGTTGATCTCTCGCTGGTCAAAGGATCCGAAGCCGGTGGACGCATGACTGCCGACGACGTGAAAGCCTTCGTCCGGGAGCGGACCAAGCGCGGCACGGCACAAGGCTCGGGCAGCAACACATTTTCCACCACCTATGGATCTGAACGGCGCGAGCCGCTCCCCTCTCTCAGACGAAAAATCGCTGCCAATATGACCCAAGCCTGGACGACGATTCCGCACGTTCATCAGTTCCAAGATGCCGACATCACCGATCTCATGGCGCTGCACAAACGGTATGCACCGGAATTCAAAAAGAAGGGTGCCACACTGACGTTGAGCAGTCTCTTCTTGAAAGCGATCGTCCATGCGCTGAAACTCTACCCACAGATGAATGCAACCCTCGACCTCACCAACGGCGAGGTGATCTACAAGGACTATTACAACATCGGCGTGGCCGTCGATACACCAGCCGGGCTCATCGTACCGGTGGTTCACCAGGTGGACCAGAAAGATCTCCTGCAAATTTCGCTGGAGCTGGCCGATCTCGCTGAACGCACCCGTACGCGAGAGATCAAGCTGGAAGAGCTCCGGGGAGCGACGTTTACGTTGAGCAATATGGGCGGGATCGGCGCCGGTCCGTTTCTGCCGATCATCAATCCACCTCAAGTCGGCATTCTCGGTGTCGGCAAGGCTAAAATGACGCCCGTCTATCGAGACGGCCAGTTTGTCCCTCGCCGAGTCCTGCAATTATGCGTGGGCTACGACCATCGGCTGGTGGATGGAGCGATCGGCGCGCGCTTTACTATCGAGATCGTCAAAGTTTTGGAAGATTTTCAGGGCATGTTCCTTGGTCTTTGATGCGTGAATCATCTGAACCCGGCGAGACGCGGAATAGGCAGGAGGTCGCATGACGGAATCGCGATATGACGTGGCGGTGATCGGTGCCGGTCCAGGTGGCTATGCGGCCGCGTTCCGAGCAGCGGATCTTGGCTTACGCACGGTGCTGATCGATGAGGATCCACAACTTGGTGGGACCTGCCTGTTGCGGGGTTGCATTCCTTCGAAAGCCTTACTGCACGCCGCCCGCGTACTCACCGAGGCTGAAGAAGCAACAGCTTGGGGTATTCAATACGATAAGCCGCGCGTCGATCTCGACGCGTTTCGTGGCCACGTGGAGACAATCATCGGCAAACT
Source organism: Nitrospira sp. (assembly GCA_036984345.1). Classification (GTDB taxonomy): domain Bacteria; phylum Nitrospirota; class Nitrospiria; order Nitrospirales; family Nitrospiraceae; genus Nitrospira_D. The sequence continues at coordinate 14,224 of BQXA01000006.1, forward strand.
GACGAAAGGTGTGAAGACGCTGGCCGGCAGCCGCAAGGTTGACGTCATCCGAGCCCGTGCCATGTTGAAGGATGCGACGACGCTTCAGCTCTCCGGTCCCGACGCACCAAGCGAGCTTTCTTTCGGTCATGCAATTATCGCAACCGGATCCAAACCCGTCATTCCTTCCTCCTTGAAGCTCGATGATCCGCGCGTGATGGATTCCACGAGCGCGCTCCGGTTACCGGATATCCCCAAACGCCTTTTGGTCGTCGGCGGCGGCTATATCGGCCTCGAGTTGGGAACCGTCTATCAGGCGCTCGGCTCTGAGGTCACCGTGGTCGAAGCCCTCCCTCGCCTCCTGAACGGCGTCGATGCGGACCTTGTGCGTCCGTTACAGCAGCGGATGCAGCGCCGGTTCAAGGCAATCAGGCTGAACACCACCGTCGAAAAACTGGAAGCTCAGAACGAAGACCTGGTCGCGACGTTCTCGGACTCAGAAGGAACCAATACCGATCGCTTCGACCGCGTGCTCATTGCCGTGGGGCGCAAACCCAATATCGAGCAACTGGAGCTTGAACACACAACGGTTGCGGTCACATCCAAAGGCTTCATTCAAGTAGATCGGCAGATGCGCACGGCCGAGCCGACGATCTTCGCGATCGGAGATGTCGTGGGCGACCCGATGCTCGCGCACAAGGCTTCGCATGAAGGGTTGGTCGCCGCTGAAGTCATCGCTGGACGACAGGCTACCTTCGATGCAGCGGCAATCCCGGCCGTCGTCTTCACCGATCCGGAGATTGCCTGGTGCGGACTGACCGAAGAGGCGGCCAAGGCATCGGGACAAGCCGTGAAGGTGGCACGGTTTCCTTGGGCAGCTTCGGGACGCGCCACGACATTGGGTCGCACCGAAGGTGTCACCAAACTCATCCTCGATCAAGAATCTGGACGAGTCCTCGGGATGGGGCTGTGCGGAGTCGGCGCGGGCGAGTTGATCGCCGAAGGAGTCCTGGCGATCGAGATGGGCGCGGTCGCGGAAGACCTCGCGTCCTCCATCCATCCGCATCCGACGCTGAGCGAGACGGTGATGGAAACAGCCGAATCATTCGCCGGCTCTCCGACTCATCTCTTCATCCCCAAGCGGTCATGATGTGCCTGCACTTCGCCTGCTTAATCTGACTCTTCTTCGGCCTGTCGAGAATCTTGCGCTCGATGAAGCCTTGCTAGATGAGCTGGATGAACGTGGCGGACACCCTGTGCTTCGGTTTTGGGAGAGTGATCGCCTCTTCGTCGTGTTAGGCCGCGGCTCTCGTTTGGCCGATGATGTCGACCTGGCTGCCTGTGAAAGAGACGGCGTCCCGATTCTTCGACGGGCCAGCGGCGGAGGAACTGTCTTGCAGGGACCGGGCTGTCTCTCCTATGCCTTTGTGCTTCCGCTCAATTGGCATCCCGACCTCGCGAACATTCGAACGACCAATCGATTTATCCTGGAACGGATAGCCGCAGCACTTCAGGTGTGGGAACCGACCACATGCTTCTGCGGGATCAGCGATCTCGCAATCGATGGGATGAAGATTTCAGGCAACGCGCAACGACGCACCGGGAATGGCTTACTCTTTCACGGAACCATTCTGCACGGCATGAGCGCCGATCTCGTCGCACGCTACCTGAAGCACCCTTTGCGACAACCGGACTACCGCTCGGACCGACCACACCAGACCTTTCTAAGGACGATCAACGTTCCGCCACAGGCCATCAAACAAGCGATTGCCTCATCGTGGAACGCCGTGCCGATGGATTGCGCCTGGCCCACAACCCGCATGCCGCGCACTATCGAAACTATCCTCGTCCGCACTCAAGAGATGCGCTGACGGTTCAGGCGATACACGTAGCACTCGAGCTCCGCCACGAGTTGTTCTCAAGATTTGTTCCTTTTTCCCAAGCTCTCTCTCCCAAGCCCAATCTTCGGTGCCCTTTGCCACGATAATATGCGGCTGTTGGTCCCAGTAGCGCGATAATGCGGCATCAGCAGGAGTCGCAATGTGAAGTGTTAGATTGTGGTGTCTGACCGTTGAGCCGACATCATCGGCTGACGAACAGATCCATCGAGTGGCGAGGGCATCAACGTCGGACAGAATAACCAGAGGACTCCATCACATCAAGCAGGGACCCAGTATCGTCGAGATCCACGCCAGGGAGCGGTCCCTTCTTCCCATGGGTCGGGAAGGTTGTGCGTCCGGACCGCCGGGAGTGATGCCGTCTTGCTAGACTCTCACGCAGCGCATCCTCAATGAGAGCCGTCACCGTGGAGTGGGATGCGGCCGCCAGTTTCTTGATCTGCGCCATAAGGTCGTCAGGTAGATTAATGGTCGTTCTCATGTATCAAAGCGTATCCAGCACTCATATTGATGTCAATGTCCGGATAGTTCCTTTCCCAGTTCCGCCCGGATCGGCCAGGACGGTCATCATCGGTCGAATACGACAAACCCCTGTCGATTTTGGCACCACTCAACGACTATCTTACAAGTGAGCTGATTGTCACGAGCGAACGGTCAACGCCGATGGCTCATCACACATGACCGATGACACAGTCGGACGACATCAAGGAGAGGAGAACAACATGAAATATCTTTGTCTGATCTATCTGGAGGAACAGACCTTGAACGGGTTTCCAGGCCATGAGCGACGCGCCATCTCAGACGAAGCCATGTCGTACTGCGAGAAGTTACAGAAAGCCGGCCAGTTGCTTGCCGCCTCTCCGCTTCATCCGGTAGAGACCGCTACGACCGTACGGGTTCGAGAAGGGAAAACCACGACCACCGATGGCCCATTCGCGGAGACCAAAGAGCAGCTTGGCGGATTTCTGATGATCGACGTTCCCGACTTGAACGACGCCATTCGTATTGCCGCGCAGTTTCCAGCGGCTCGGTTCGGCAGCGTGGAAGTACGCCAGATGAAGGAGCTCGGTTGCGCGGACTGAGATGGCCATGAGTACAGTTCCTCCTATGAACATGCGTGAGGCGGTTGAGAGCCTCTACCGAACCGAATCGCGGCAGGTGCTGGCTACCTTGATCCGTCTACTTGGTGATTTCGACAGGGCTGAGGAAGCATTACAGGACGCCTTTGCCGTTGCGATGGAACAATGGCCACGCGATGGAATCCCGGCCAATCCACGCGCCTGGCTCGTCTCGACCGGACGGTTCAAAGCTATCGACGGCATGAGGCGGCGGGCTCGCTATGATGCATCGTTGAACGAGCTCGCCAAACACATTGAGACCACCGTCAGCGATCCATTGGAACAGACTGACGAACATATCGACGATGACCGCCTTCGTCTGATCTTTACCTGCTGCCATCCAGCGCTGTCAGAAGAAGCGCAGATTTCAATGACCCTCCGCGAGGTCTGCAACCTCACCACGGAAGAGATCGCGCGAGCCTTGCTCACAAAACCAGCGACCATCGCTCAACGGATCGTTCGGGCCAAGGCTAAGATTCGTGACGCCTGTATCCCCTATGAAGTTCCACCGCCGACCGAACTGCCGTCACGATTGGATACAGTCCTTCGCGTGGTGTACTTGGTCTTCAACGAAGGCTACTCCGCTTCCTCCGGAACATCGCTCACTCGGGCTGATCTATCCGGCGAAGCGATTCGCCTAGGCCGTCTCTTGCTGCAATTGTTGCCTGAGCCCGAAGTGATGGGTCTCCTCGCGTTGATGCTGTTGCATGAATCACGGAGAAAGGCCCGCACGTCGTCTGATGGCGACCTCATACTTTTGGAACAACAGGACCGTTCCCTCTGGAATCGAGCACAGATCATCGAAGGTATCTCACTGGTAGAGCAAGCGCTGTCATCAAAGCGCATCGGCCCCTATACACTCCAAGCCACCATTGCCGCCGTTCATGCCGAAGCCCCGAATACCGAACAAACGGATTGGGCTCAGATTGTGGCGTTGTATGATCTGCTCTTGCGGATAGAACCATCGCCGATCATTGAGCTCAACCGTGCCGTCGCGGTTGCCATGCGTGATGGACCGACGCAGGGGCTAGAGCTGGTCGATGCACTTCTAAAGGATGGGGAGTTGGCTCGATATCACTTGGCCCACGCAGCTCGAGCTGACCTCTGCCGACGCTTGGGAAATAAAACTGACGCGCAGGTTTCCTATGAGCATGCGCTCTCACTCGCGAAGCAAGAACCTGAACAACGGTTTCTGGAGAAACGGCTGAGAGAGCTGGAAGGTTGAAGAAGGGAACTCCTAAAAAATCGCGGTCAGAGGGCAATTTCAAGAAAACCGCTTATCTCACTCAGGCTCTTCAGACTCCATCATGCTCTGCCCTAACCATGCGGTAATTTCTCAACACAACCCCTCGTCGTTCAACCGATTGGCTCTCGAGCACCTCAATTCCCTGCGCTTCGAAGAACGGGCGAGCCGTCACACTCACGTCAGCATAAAGTCGCCGCAAGCCACGTCCTCTAGCTACCCTCGTTAATCCATTGATCAGCCTTGTAGCCACTCCACACCGTTCATAGGTTGAATCGACATAGAGCAAATCAATGTTTCCTTCTTTATCGAGCCGGGCAAAGCCCGCCATGCTCTCCCTGACTTCGGCAACGAGCACGGTTCCGGAACCGAGACGGTCTGCCCACGCGTCCATATCGGGATACTCCGGCGCCCACACAGCAATCTGGCGGTCGTCGTAGTCTCGTCCGGCGATCTGTCGGACTGATCGACCAAACAGTGCGACGACGGCCTCGCGGAACACCAGGCGCTGCAAGCTGTTGTTAGCCAATACATGGGCACGGAACACTAAACCACAGAGTCAATAGTCAGGCGGTACGTGTACGTGTGAGGGGCATAAGAGAGCTTGTCCACCTGAAAAGGCGCACCGGCCCTATATAAGATTGGGTCTGAACTCAATGCGCCGTCATGAGCCTCTTTCCTGTAATGAAAGAGCAGAAGCGAGAACAGTCCGGCGACGGAGTTGAGAGCGTTCTTCAAATTCGCCTCAGGGAAGTGTACATGGCGCTCGTGCTTCACCTTGTTATACGCCCTCCACCAGACGGGATTCTGGTTGTTTGCCCAGCATTTCCAAGGAGACAAAGATAATCCAAACTTCGGAATTAACACCTTCGATTGCGCGATCTCCGGACGATGTCCCATTAGTTTGGTCCGATATTGATCCATGTTGTTTGCAGTATTTGAAGTATCGATGTGATTGCAGAGTTGTTTTGCGACTACATCGACATCTGAAGCCGCAGCAAGGAGGATTCGGGCCAGCTCCAACGAATATGCCCCGAAGTTCGCCTCAGTAGGTTCAAGATATCTTGAGAGGCGATTTATATCGTCTTCGAGCGCAAGGAAGTAATTCCAATGCTGTGGAGTTGGCGATTCCTGAATTGCCATCTCTCACTCCCTGTTGAGGGCTAACGGACCACTAAGACGCGTGCCAATTTTCTTGTACGTGTCGTTCTTGAGTGGTTTGTTGGGCATTTGCAGACGCCGCCAACAGAAGCGCCTGACGCACAACTGGAGCCACTGACGTTTCAGTGATACCTCGGCGCTTGCAGTATGCCGACAGAAGCCAGGTGGACAAGAGGCGCGCTCCTTTGCTGGAGTTACAAGATACGCAACACCGTGCGATATTTTCTCCGGTGACAATGCGAGCATCATTATTGATGTGCTCCCAAGTTGCAACAAGTCGCCGTGAGTCCTCAGGCTTCCAATTTTCGAGCATCTGAATTCCACAATAAACGCAATTCTTGTCGCGTTCGCGTACTTCGCTTTCCAGCCAGTCAGGAATACCCCAAGAATTCATTTCTTAATTGCTGATGCGCAACAGTGTTTTGGCCGATCCGCCTAAGAGTGGGATTGGCCGGTTGTTGTCTGTATACCAGGCCCCTTTTGTTCGCGAACGATACCCCATAACTGCTTCGGGTTCAATGAATTGCGGCTTCGGATCGATTTATTATGAGTTCTTATGCGGATCCGGATAACAGGTTTCCCATCATGGGTCACAGCCCATCCAATGGACGATGGACACCGGACAGCCCTCTGACCTAGCTGTTCTACGGGTGCAGCCCAGACTCTTCCAAGAATATCCTCCGCTTACACGAGCGGACTACTCGCTCCTCTGTGATCGATCGGTCCCTGTCGATTTTGGCCTCTGCCGACGACTATCCTATGTCACGGAAGGTGCCTCATGAAATATCTGCTGCTGGTCCATCACAACGAAGAGGCCTTCAATAAGATCCCTGAGGATCGACGGAAAGAGATGTTGGCCGAATCTATCCAACTCTGTCACCAACTCCATGTCAACGGGCACTACATCCATGCCTCCCCGCTGTGGCCTGAAGCAGCGAGAACCATCGTTCAAGTACGGAATAGCAAGGCGATTATCACTGATGGCCCGTTCATGGAGACGAAAGAACAGCTCGCCGGCTACTTCTTAGTTGATGCCAAAAATCAGGAAGAGGCGATCGAGATTGCCAAACAGATACCAGGGGCGCGGATCGGCACCGTCGAAGTGAGGCCGGTGGTCGAGATCTCCGGATTGCCAAATGAATAACGAAGCTCTGTACAGACAAAGGAGTCACCCATGAGCACCATTCGCCTATTGGTCGGAACAAGAAAAGGGGCCTTCATCTTGACCTCCGATGGGAAACGAAAGAACTGGACTGTGAGCGGTCCTCACTTCGGCGGCTGGGAGCTGTATCACCTCAAAGGCTCACCAGTCGATCCTGATCGTATCTATGCCTCGCAAACCAGCAGTTGGTTTGGCCAGGTGATCCAGCGCTCGGATGACGGCGGCAAGACCTGGAATCCTCCCGGCACGAAACCAGAAGACCTCATGGGACCAGATGGCATGCCGAAGGGCGAAAGCAACATGTTTCTCTATGACGACTCGGCGGAAACCGGCCGGCCCCTCACCACACACCAACATTATGACGGCTCACAACGTCCCTGGGAATTCAAACGCGTGTGGCACCTCGAACCGTCTTTGACCGATCCTGATACGATCTATGCCGGAGTCGAGGATGCGGCGATTTTCAAATCCACGGACGGCGGCAAGACGTGGAAGGAGTTGGCAGGACTACGAAGCGCCAAGGGACAGCTCTGGCAGCCAGGTGCAGGCGGGATGTGCCTCCATACGATATTGCTGAATACCGGACAGCCGGACCGCATGTTCGTTGCGATTTCCGCAGCCGGCTCGTTTCGGACCGACGATGCCGGTCAGACCTGGCGTCCGACCAACAAGGGGCTTCAATCCAACTTTGAGCTTCCCGACCCACATCCCGGTGTAGGCCGCTCAGTGCACTGTATGAATTTGCATGCGTCGCGCCCGAACGTATTGTTCATGCAGAAGCACTGGGACGTGTTGCGAAGCGACGATGGCGGCGAGTTTTGGCATGAAATTAGCGGCAACCTGCCGAGCGATTTTGGATTTCCGATCGCCGTGCATGCCCATGAACCCGATACGATCTATGTCGTCCCGATCAAGAGCGATTCCGAGCACTATCCGCCGGAGGGTAAGTTGCGCGTCTACCGCAGCACAGTCGGCGGCAACGAATGGGAGCCATTGACGAATGGACTCCCGCAGTAAGATTGTTACGTCAACATACTGCGCGATGCCATGGTCGTCGATCAACTTGATCCATGCGGCATCTATTTCGGCACAAGCGGCGGACAAGTCTACGGATCCGCTAATGGTGGAGATAGTTGGGCGCCGATCGTACGAGATCTACCGGCGGTTCTATCGGTGGAGGTCCAGACCATACCATGATCCGTGTGGTTCTCCCGCAGCATCTGCTGACACTCGCACAAGTCAGCGGTGAAGTCACGTTGGACCTCGTCGATCCGGTGACAGTGAATTCTGTATTGGATGCACTGGAACGCCGATATCCAATGCTGCGAGGAACCATCCGCGACCATGTCACGAAACGTCGACGGCCATTCATTCGTTTTTTCGCTTGTGAGAAGGATTTATCGCACGATTCGACGGATACTCCGCTTCCCGAGGCAGTCGTGGCAGGGACAGAACCCTTGCTAATTGTCGGTGCCATGGCCGGCGGGTAAAGCGCGCCGATCAAGCTTACACGAAGCAATAGATCTTTCACATGCAGAACAGGGGGAAAAGAAACATGAACACCAATACCATTCGCCTACACCGTGTGTTTCGTGCGACACCGGAACGGATCTATCGTGCGTTTCTCGATGTGGACGCGATGGCGAAATGGCTGCCGCCAAATGGATTCACGGGCAAAGTTCACCACATGGACACAAAGGTCGGAGGCACGTTCAGGATGTCGTTCACTAATTTCACCACCGGCAAGAGCCACTCGTTCGGCGGCAAATACCTTGAACTCGTGCCATATCAACGGCTCCGCTACACCGATGCGTTTGATGACCCCAATCTTCCAGGGGACATGCACGTGACGATCACCCTGACCCATGTGTCATGCGGAACGGAGGTGAATATCGTGCAAGAACATGTGCCCGCCATCATTCCTCCCGAAGCATGCTACCTCGGATGGCAAGAGTCGTTGATCCTACTGGGGAAACTCGTCGAGGCAGAAATTCCTGAATAATCCTGGCAGAAACCCGGACCTACCATCATGAAGAGCATAGGAGATAGTTCCCCTGTGAAGGTGGATTTGATAGACGTAGACGGAGTGAACAAGTTGCGATTGCGCAAAAAGAAAGGATACCGACATGGCCAAGCCTACGATTCCGAAGAATACAGTCTGTCTGTGGTACGACAACGACGCCGAAGATGCCGCGCGTTTCTACGCGGAGACCTTTCCTGACAGCGCGGTGGGATAAATTTACCTCGCTCCGAGCGATAACCCCTCCACCAAAGCTCGTGAGGTCATCATGGTGGACTTCACCGTCGCCGGCATCCCTTGTCTCGGTCTCAATGGCGGTCCCGCGTATAAGCACAATGAAGCGTTCTCGTTCCAGATCGCGACGGACAGCCAGGAGGAGACCGACCGCTACTGGAACGCCATTGTCGGCAATGGCGGCCAGGAGAGTGAGTGTGGCTGGTGCAAGGACAAGTGGGGCGTCTCCTGGCAGATTACCCCACGCGTGCTGATGGAGGCGATGGCGGCAGGCGGCGATGGGGCCAAACGTGCGTTCGATGCGATGATGACCATGCAGAAGATCGACGTCGCCACCATCGAGGCAGCGCGGCGAAGCTGATGGCCTTACCGAACATGAGACCTGATGTCAGATCAAGGTATCTCTTACAAACTTTGCCACCCATAAGGAGGACCCCATGCATTTCCTAGTTTTTGCCCTTGTCACAATGTGCAGTGTGTTGATGGCTTTCCCTACTCTTGCCAAGGAGAAGAAACACGAAACGCAAATGGATCCACAAGCCATGATGGAGCTGTGGAAGCAGGCTGCCACGCCGGGTGAACCACACAAGCAATTCGCCACCTTGACCGGTAGCTGGACGACTCAGACGAAGGAATGGATGGAACCGGGCAAACCACCGACAGAATCCGCCGGTACCACAGAGATGAAGATGCTGCTGGATGGACGCTTCCTCTACCAGGAATACCACGGCCAGATGATGGGCCAGCCGTTCAACGGTATCGGCATCGATGCCTATGACAACATCCGCAAGAAATACGTGACCGTATGGATTGACACGATGGGGACCGGCATCTTCATCATGGAAGGCACGGCCAGCCCTGACGGCAAGACCATCACCCTGAAAGGTTCCCATCCAGAACCAGGTGGCGGCCAGATGAGCCATCGCGCCATTTGGACGCTGATCGACGCCGATCATCAGACCTTCGACATGAACGGCTCACACCATGGGCAGAAGGAAACGAAGATGATGGAGATCACCTACACGCGGTCAAAATAAGTGCTTCCTGATTGGTTGATGGTTGATGACTACCGCAGCCATCAACCAATCGACGAGGTACCAGTTCCCCACTAGCCCCCTCAGTCGAATCACCAGTAGGTTTTTGCCTACATCCTATGATGAAACACTAGGGACATTTCGAGTAGTACCGTCCTGTCGTCTGTGCTAGCGTGGAAAAGACTTTACCAACACAGTCTGGAACTGATCGCCACTCCTAATACATTCGCCTCGCGAACCTTTCCAGTCTATCCACCAACCCTTTCATAAAGGAGGTCGCTTGTGAGACGTACGACCCTGTTACTTCAGACACTCTCTGGTTGCTGCGCGATTCTTTTTCTCACCGTTGCCTGTGCCTCTGCAGGAGACCACAAGAAAGGAGCCTTGGCCATGACCGTTTCAAACGGAAAACAAGTGACGCTGGAATATACCCTCAAGCTCGTCGATCAGTCGGTCGTCGATACCAACGTGGGTGGGGAACCGCTCAAAGTTACCCAAGGGAGTCATCAACTCATTCCTGGGGTCGAGAAACAGCTTGAAGGTATGGCCGCAGGCGAGAAGAAGCAGTTCACTGTCGCCCCGGCAGAGGGCTATGGCGATGTTGATTCAAAAGCGTTTCAAGAGGTCGATAAAAAGATGGTGCCCTCTGATTCACAACAGGTGGGAGCCCACCTGCAAGGCAAAACCGCCGATGGCCGAACGGTCTACCCGCGGATTTCCGAAGTGAAGAAGGACACCGTCGTGCTGGATTTCAACCATCCACTCGCCGGCAAGACTCTCCACTTCGACGTGCAAGTCTTGGATGTCGCCCAAGCCGCAGCACCGAAGTGATCTGATCCTTCCCGTGCGGGGCGCTGAACGCCCCGCACCACCAGTTACTACATCATGGTGAAATTCTATCATTACGAAGCAACTGTTCCGTCAAAGCATACTCAATATAATTTTTGATTCCTGACTTGACGACGCGCTTCAAGCTGTCCCGCGCTTCATCCAATTCATTGTCTACCTTTCGACGTAGGGCATCATAGAAATATGCCTCGGTCAGCATCTCCTGTCTGGTAAAGCCTAAGGTCGCGAGCTCCGAAGCTTGAAATGCATTGTCGTCTCGCAGGGGGTCAAAAATGTCGGCCTTGGACACCGCACCTTTGAAGTAACCTAGCAGCATCTCGTACCAAACACGCTCGTCACCATTGTGCAGCCGAACGCTCCAAAACTGACGATCCACAGTTCGCCAAAGCTCATCTATCCGCCTCTGGGCAAATCCTCGCTGCTTTGATTCTTTATGGGTGTATAACAGCATTGCAACAACCTGCTGTAATCCCACCTGCTTACTCCGGATGAACTCGACAGCCATCCTGACGGCCTCTTTGTGGTTTGTCACCAGTCCAGCATACGATGCAACAAATAGAAACTCAGCCCGTTTGAGAGAATCGGATGTTTCGGACGCTCGAACGTGAACCAAATCGACAACCCGTTCTACCAGCTTCAGGTTTCCTATTCGCAAACCAGCTTTTGCCGCACGGGCAAGGAATTCGGGGTCCCTTGGCCATTCTTTCAGGCCATTTTCAACAAGATCCTGCAAGTGCTCCCGATCGAGTTTTTCGGATCGGAGGGTGATGTCAATAGCCAAAAGTGTGGCGGGTAACCTCAAATCTGGATTGGCCTTTACTGCATCGCTGATCAAGAGGTCGGAGACTACTTTCTGGTCTACAACCTCGCCCAGGTTCATCTGCGCGTATGTTTTGATAAGTGTTGTGAAAAAGTCGAAAAGTAGCCGGTCGGCTCTGGAAAGCTGAAACTTGCGGGCCAGCTCGATTGCCCGATCTACCCATAGCTGCATATCCCTGGCGGCGGATGTTCGATCTTGGAGATTCCATGCAAGATTGAGTGATATCCATGGTGAACTGGTTGCTTGCGTGAACTTACGAAGTAGCTGTCTACACCATGCCTTTGGACCAGGCTCGCCACATAGAGTAGCCAGTTCTGTGAATGCTGTGGAGGCCTCATCATCTTTGAAACGACTGACTACAGAATCCATGAAACGAGTACCCTGTTCTAGCAAGTCTGGCCCCTGTTTTGTGGGGTCATAGTGCCGGAGCAGTTCAAGAGTAAGCCACCAGGCTTGAGCTGAAGGCCAATTTTTCGGTTCCCCATAGCTCGTTGCAGTACTCAGCAGTAGTTTGTCTTTGGCCACCTCTGGCACTGACGGTAGCAGACACAAACCGAGATCTCGGTACTCCTTGGGTTTGTGACCTGGCTTCAGTGACTGAAGCCAGGTCAATAGTTCAACTTGTAACATCGGATTGTTGAGGAGACCACTCTTGGGCTTGTAGCGGCCGATACCCTTCTCCTCGGCACGGCTTTCCTTTTCCGGTTCCCGGCAGAGAGCGCTGGCACGCAAACGTACCGACTCGCCCCAGCGGATTGAATAACGGGCAGTGAATATATCCGCAACCTCCCGGTGTGCCCCCAACTTGAATGCCTGCTCAAAGAGTCGCTCAGCTTCTTGATACCGGTCTGCGTACAGGGCTGTGATGCCACGTTCCACTACATCAGCTGCAGGGCCACTCTGTGGGGTTTGTGAAGGCACTAACTTTCTTGTCTCAAGTCGACGCAACTGTCCAGCGAGATCCACAAGAAGGTCTTGGGGTGGGCTCTTAGGATCTCCACTCACATAGTAGCTTTTCCAGAACACCAGCGATCTTAACAACCAGACGGGATCATGGATCGTGCGGCCTGTCTGGCCGCCTGGGGTCATGACATCTGCTTGGTCACCTGCCACCACTTCACGAAAAAGCAGCGTGAGATCACTGATCGAAGGCATCTCCCAGTCCTTCACGAGCTTCTTCATCGCATCGTCGCGGCCTAATAGTCCTCCGACGAACTCGGCGTCGATCCAGGCGTGCGTAACCGACGAGGTCGCTTCGTCTAACCCGGCCATCACTCGTCCAATTGCCTCACTGTTTGAACCACCGGCGTCTGCAGGCTTCACTTGGGAGGCTGGTGTATCGAACAAGGCGATACGGAACTGATGTTTTCGTGAGCCATCGAATTCAGCGGCGGCGTTGACAACGCTCACGCCTGGTAGCCAGATACCGCTACGCGCATACAGATCCCTGCGAACCCGCTCGAACGCGTCCGTCAATAGTGGCACAGCGCTTCCTATTATGGTCTGATCGGGCCCATGACTGGATACAGTATTTGGGTCAACGGCCTGCCCAGCCTTCAATGCTTCGAAGTTCCCCATGTTTGGTTCGCCCCCATGCTGGGGGCCTCGGACTGAGAGATGAGTTGCTCCGGCGCCTCCGACCCAGTGCTCCATGCACTTACAAGATCAGCGCCAAGAGCGAGATGGAGTTTGGGTTGAAGCAGAGGCAACCATGCCTGGGCGTCTCCGAAAATAGTCATATCCCAATCTTTGTCAAGCTCGACAGGCAACTTGCAGTCGTCCGCCGTGGCCCTTCCTCCGAGTGGCCAGTCCCCTCGCCGTGTTACTCCCAAAGCAGCAACGTACATGTCGGCCCGAGAAACTAATCGCCGAACCTCGTCATCATCTGTCGCAGTCGCCAGGAGATCGAACACCAAGTGAGGATGTGTCAACGGGCGCAGGGGTTGGTCACTTGTCTGCTGTTTCACAAATGCCAAGAGATCGCCCTTTAGTTTTAGGCGCCGCTGCTTCCACGTCTCCGCTGCAGTACAGGGGTACTGGGCCGCCACGTGTTTGACCAGAAAGACTGTTGCAGCTTCCGTCAGCAGCAAGGCGGGGTCCTTCTGCAACTCCCGCTCCAAGACAAAGGCGGGATAGGCGCTAAGGTCGTAGAGGCCTAGTCCCGCCACACGCCACACCGGCAAGGACCATCGAGGCACAACCAACCAATCGTCGGATTGTAACAGGCGAGGTCTGATCCAATCAGCCCTAGAGTGTTCACGAAATTCGTTCATAGGACCTACCACACTCTTCACCTCGACCAATGCCTTCTCTGTAGCATTTTCCCCGAAATTTTCCACGTCGATGGACAGCAGGCGTTTGCCACCTGACTCTAAGAACATCTCATTTTCAGTAAGGCCAGGATCAGCAATCAATGCGATGCGCTGGGGAACTGGGATTCCCGAACGTCGCGTTAAACGTTGCGCAGCCTCGCGCCACGCATGGCCGAAAGAGTTCAAGTCAAACACCCTGTCCTTGCTATAGCGAAGGACGAAGGGCGCTTCGCCTAGACGCACTAGTGCAAGGGCATCGTCAGCCTGAGCGGCCTTCGCGTAGTCGACAGGTAACAGATCGACGTTCTTCTCGAACAATTGTTTCATATCGTCCAGACGTGAAACCCCTTGCTCCTGCCTCAGTAAGTAGTCTGCAACATTTTCAAAGGTGGCAGGTGCCTGCTTGGGACGTTCCTTCTCGTTTATAGCCCTAAGGGCTACAAAGCGATCTTTCGTGTTGCGCTGTACCTCTTCATAGTGCATGTACTTATTCCAACCGACCAACCCGATTGCCATAACTAGAACGGCTACAACTCCAATAATCCAACGCAGCTCAGAGGCCTTCTCCAGCACAGCATCACGCCATGGTGCTATGTGGCGGACAAGCGCGTCGTGCTGCAGTTCATACCGCACCTCATGGCGGTACTCGCGCCGACGCAGGATACGTGCATCAGCCTCGCTGAGACGTATGAGCTCTGCTTCCACTCGTTTCTTTTCAAGTGCGCTGTAGGAGGAGAGATCTGTCACAGAATAGGATATCTTCATGCCACTCGGCGGAGCCAAATAGCGCATGAGCTTGGCTGTGAATAGCCTATCCCACCAGCGAGTCGGCATGCAGGAGCGAATATGATCACTGAGGATTTTGTCCTTGCCTCCGAGGTTCTTATAGAGATCTAGGCTGAGCTTGCGTTTCCCATCAGCTATTGGCGCAGCTCGCCACATTTGCTCACATACGAGTTGCAACATCGGCAGGTCGATCGTCGCAGCAACACCAGCGCGCACACTTGGCTCCTCACTACTGGGCTCTGGGGCAACTGGGGAAGCCTCACTCTGTCTTAACGAAGTCTTGCGCAGGCTACTGAACCAATCAGATGTCCTGTCCCCTGATACCTCAACAGTCCCGCCAGCGTTCTTCTGCCCCTCACTTAGGTCGGCGATCAACCTCTCAGCCAACGCCAGCTCTACCTCCCCTTTAAAAAACCCCACCGGCTTAACAATGGCGTCCTCTACATCCTTGGCTGCCAAGGGCTCAAGCCGGTATGTCGACTGGAACAACGTCACGATCTCTTGGCGGAATGGTTCAAGTGCCGCAAGAAACTCTTCCCGCAGGGAAATGAGCACCCGTGCATCGATTGTCTGCGCCCGCACTAGCGTTGCAACTTCTTTACGCAATGGATCCAACGCATTGGCATGGTTGACCAGGAATTCCTCGAATTGGTCGAACACCAGCACCAGTGTCTTGCCGTTAGCAGTTACCAATCGCACAAGCTCGGCGATTGTCGGCGCACCAGCTAGAGGATCGACCACGCCTATCGCGGAGGCCATCGCAGCAAGATTATCCTTGATGGCCGCTGTAGGGTCGCTACCGGCCCAGGCATCAAAGTACATGACGCAACAATCGTCATCTTCCAGAGCAGGTATCGTATTGGCATTCAGAACGGAGGACTTGCCCACGCCAGATGGCGCATACAGCAACGTCAGACGCGCAGCTAAGGTCTTGTCAGCAATGATTCGACCATCCGCACTACGGCCATAGAACCAGTTCTTTTCCTCGCGCCTATAGGGCCGCATGCCGACGTAGGGCATGGAACCTGCCTTGACCAGGTCCGTGTTATGTCGCGTGGAATCCATATTATGCCGGTGACGATTCGGATATTGTCTGACGCGCAAATTCGTTGGCATCGAGAAGCACCAGCTCTGCACGTAGTGCTTTCCAAAACGCCACTTCCTTATCTGATGTCGGAGTGCGGACAGCCAGTACAGGTGCGTCCGCCTTGCGCTCCCCGATAATACGGAACACGCGCAAGAAGAGGCGGTAATTCCAAAGATCGAGTCCATAACCGAGGAATAACAGTGGCTTCCGACGCAACCAATTATTAAACCGCGTCGGCACTGTCGTATGCTCGTTTTCGAGCCGGCCCAGGAAGGTTAAGAGGTCGGTTTCGGTGACGACTACCGTGTCAATCTCCAACGATGGATCAATCTGCGCGTGAAGTAACGGTGATCCCAGAGGTCGATAGACAATGAATTCTCGCTGGCCTTCGTGCTCGCCAACGTCAACCTTATCAGCTGATGTAATAATTGGTTCTTGCCCCTTACGAAGAACCAAGATCTTGCCGTCATCCTTGGCATCCAAAGAATGCATGATGTGAGTAACAACCACGTACTGCCGCCCCCGCTCAGCCAGGGCATCTTCGAAAAGCTGGTCATAGGTCGTTACCACAGCCATTGGCGGCAAAGCAGGCATGTCAAGCAACATGCGGAAAGCCAGTGGTAGTTTGGCCTCCTTCGATTGCTGAGACACAATTTTGCAAAAATCATTGATAAAGCCAGGCCGAGACAGCCGAAGGCTCTCACGAAATTCGGCTACCGTCGCGAGGCTAACGCCGGGGTCTACTGACTGCTCCCCTAAGGCCTTGGCCAGAACCTGCGGGCTGAGCGGTCCGTTGGCATAGGTGCCCTGCCCGATAATGGGAATTCCCGTCGCCTCAAAAATAAACGCACGTGCACTAGCGCCATAATCAAAGTTTCCAGTTTGCGACGTGGTTTTATTCGATTGCACCGTCAAAAGACGTTCCTTGTAAGCTAGCAAAACCTTGCGAACCAGCTCCCTGAAAGCCGGCAGCCGCTTTTCTTCAGCACCTTGTGTATCTTCCGGCCCAAAGAACTCAGCTGGAAGATTGAGATCATTTCTGAATTTTTCGACCCAATGACGCTCTGCGTCAGTAGATCCCCAGAGCTTTCCCGGCCAATCTTCGTTGGCCATCATGGCAAGAACCGGGATCTCGCGCTTTCGCGCATGGGCCAATTCCAGGGCTGTGATAGAGGCATCTCCGTGGCCACCCTGCTCGACACTTGGCACCCAACCCTTGCGAAAAGCCAAGATAAGCAGAACAAGCTGACACGTCTCCAGTTCCTGCTCACAAGCAGCAACTGTTGTAGTCGGATTTGCCCCAAAATCTTCCATCATGACAGCCTCCCAACGCAGGTTATTGATAACCTGACGTGCGACCGCACGGTGGGCCTTGAGGTCCGCAGATGTTGAAGATACGAATACGCGTAAAGCCAGCGAATCTCCGATCATATAAGTTCCCCTAGCGTCCTACTCCAAACGAGCATTTCCTAGATCTTGTTCCGTCGCTCCGCAACCATTGCCATGTACGCAGTTCACTCACTTTGATTTGAGTGAGGCACTAGCCGTCACTCATCCTTTAAGCAACCATGGATGCTCGTCAGGCATGACAACCTTGATGCTCAAACGCCGCGAGGACCTTGTTCTGCGCCTCAGACGGCGTATTCAACGCCTCAAGAATCAGCTTGGCTTGTGCGCTTGTTGATTGATGATTGCCATGAGCCTCCGGCTCAATCGAAATGGCTTCGGAATACAACCTTGCCGCATTGTCGTACGCTGCCTGTAGCAACTGCACCTCGGCAACGGTGGCCGTCTTCCAGTAGTCCTTGTCGATAGCCTTTACGCCAACGAGCCCCTCTACCTGCTTCGCGAGTTGAGCCGCCACATCCCGCTCGCCAAGGAACAGACTCTTCGAGGCGGCGTTAATACCGGTGTAATAATCTTTGGGAGCAGCGGTGAACGTCTGTCGGTAGAGATCTCGCGACTTACGAAGATGATTGCGGTCTTTGGACACCTTGTATCGGTCCATCCAGGTGCGGGCATAGATACCCACGGTTTCTGGATCGAGTTCACCGTTCGCGTACAACTCGCCCAGTATCGTTTGCGCCCCTTCCCAATCCTTATTACGAGCCAATGCGAGTCCCTCGAGCTGTTTTGGACGGACGGCTCTGGGAAATTGTAGTTGCAACTCTCTCAACAGCTTGAGGGCTACGGTGTGCCGATCCAGCCCAATCATCGCTTCAGCCACTTCACAACCCAAGGCCGGCGAGGTCTGCCACGCGAGTCCAGTGGATTGGCCAAGCGTTTCCAGCCGGTTTATGAAACCGTTCGTGCGCGCTGCCTTGATCTGCGCTCGCGCTGTTTTGAGCTCTTCATCTACATCTGCAGCCAATCGAACCGCCTCCGGAGGCAACGGTGCGCCGTTCATTCCATGCAGGAGGCGCAACAGCCCACTCCCACCAGGGCCATCGCGATCCTGAGAAAAATCGACATGGATCTTACCGGATGCAAGCCCAGGCAATGGCGACTCATCTAATTTTGCGATCACATAACGGAAGCCGGTTCCGCTGTTCTCTTTCGATTCCAGAGTGTTGTATTCCTTCATGCACCACTTTGAGTCGTCGAATGTCGATGACCACATCATGATGGCAGCTTGGCTGGCATCAAGAGCCTCACCGAGGCTCAGCCCAAGCGATGCTGCAGCGGCCAGGTTGTATTGATCAAGAAATACTTCATAATTGAGCCCGCGAAGGATGTCGTAGAGTTGCAACACCCACCCTCGGTTGACCGAGCGATAGCTGAGAAACACATGGAACTTCTTGTCTGGATCAAGAGGCTTTGGGGCCGGCGCGTGTTTTAACCACTGTTCTAGAGCTGAGCTGGACATGGCAATTCTCCTGGGTTGTGGAATTAATTCATAGAAGGCCACAGAAGCCTATCCACTCGCTACAACTGCAAACAGCAACTCCTCTCTTCCACAAGCGGCGATGGCTTCCCTAATACAGTCTCAAATGTTCCAACAGGGCCACCTGTTTACCGAATCAACCGAACTCAGACAAACCCTTTGAAGTGCTCTGCCTTCACCTGCTTGGCCACTGCCTGCCCGACTTCCTTTAGCTCTTTAATATGAGCCGTCGAATCGAGTTGCTGCACATGTTCCGGCTTGATGCCGGACAACCCCAACTTTGCCAACCCCTCTTCCGACAACTCGGCGTTGTATCGAACATACGTGAATAGCTTTGGGGGCCCGACTGGTCCCTTGGCCATCTTTAAGTCATGGATTTCCCGGTCGAGAGGATCACCGGCTAAACACTTTCCAAAAACGCGGCAGAGCAAATCCTGCTCATTGAGTGCGGCAAACATCAACGCAGACGGTAGGGAGGTGGCGTTATAGACCAGGTTCATCTCGTCTGGGGCCAAATCGGCATTGGCCTTGGGACTCGTGCCAGTCCCCACCGATACCACCAATAACTGATCTTCCCCAGTCGCCCATCCCATCTTATAGGGCTCCATCGTCGCCATCAGAAACGCCTGGAACGCCGGGTTGTTGTACATCGTGATCCCGCCGTCGACGAAGATGAACTGATACTCATTTGGTGTCCCTGGTGCAAAGGTCACAACTTCAGGGGGGAAGAAGACCGGTGCCGCCGTGCTGGCCCGAATGAGTTGCCACAGTGGTATGTTGAGATTGCAGTCCTTCCGGTCTCGCTGGTTATACTTCCCAAATGGGTTATTCGAGACCGGCCAAGGCGAATCGCTTGTGGCGTTGCGCATGACCATCATGAGGACAGTCTGCAGCTTCTCGCTCCCAAGCGTCGTGTCCTTGCCGAACACTGTTTGCAATTTCTCCGCGAGCTTTTGATCCCCATATTTCGTCCGAAACCGCTTGAAGACATTGAGCCGAAACACTTTATCAAACATTTGTTCGCCACTGTTCTCATAGAATTCGCGAATCTCCGGCACAGCCATCCCGGATGAGACGCAGGCCGCGATGATCGCCCCAGTGCTCGTCCCGGCGACGAAGTCAAAAAAGTGCGCCAATCGAAACCCAGCTCCCTTCTTCAACTCCTGCCGCAGACGATTCTCAAGCTCTGCCAGTACTTCAATGGTCATCATTCCCCGAATACCACCCCCATCCAGGGCGAGAATCTTCTTGGGTCCCGGTGACTGAATACGTGCCGCCAATGTCATCTCATCCTCCCTTGGTCAAATGTCTTGCAGCGAATGCAGCATCGTTATGTCTCGACTGCATACCTGTTCTGAACGTGTCCAGCGATGACCAGAGCAAACAGCCTGCCAGTCACTCTCAACCAACCTGACAAGGCACGAGATCTCCCTTAGGCCAAACTGCGGCGTGGAGATTACACCAATTGCAGGGGTTCCGGTAGATCCGATGTGTCGTTTGAAGGTTGGTTGAACGTGGAGAGAAATGGGAGAGAGAATCTAAAAAGATACGAACTGTATCCGATTAGATTCAGCTGCTAGAGCGTTCGGGTATTGATCCAGGTCACCTGACCGGTCCGGCGCTTCACTTCCTGATACATATGTGCGGTGCCGCCAGGTCCATCACCTCCACCGCCGTCCCAGAGACAGATAAATTGAACCTTATCGGGTCCGTAGGACAGCGCGGTCTCGAAGAGCCAGAGGTTGCAGCGTTCATAGGGATCACTCCCTGTGGGCAGTGGGCCAAGATCTCTCGGAGCAGAGCGAATCTCGGTCGTGAGCTTCGCTTTGGCCGCGAGGTATCGCGCGCGCCAGGTGTCGCTGTGACACACGACCGACTTCTGAATGAATTCCGGCTCGTCGAACGGTTGCAGCCACTGCACCGTCACCCCACGCTGCTGACAAGCCTCCGTAAAGAGCAGATCACCACCGCAGGCGCCTTGCGTAAGGGCGAGATCCTCCGGACCGGCACTGAGTTGCTCTAAGGCCTCCGCGATCTTCCGCGCCGCAGCTGACTCTTTGCTAGCAGGGAAACGTGGCTTCGGCCTGGTCGGCGCATCGATCATGTGGCCACTGAAGAGAAAGACTTTCTTCGGCTGGCGTTGATTGACTGGCTCATTTGCAACCATGGAGCACTAGCTTCTCCTTCTGAGCCGGCCAAGTCAACCAGGCCGCATCACGTCGTGGGAACCGTCTGGCCCTCAGCCTTCTTGTCTTTCGCCACCTGCGTCATGTACGTCTCAACTTCTTCGCGGCTCAACTCCTCAACCCGGGCGGCAAAGGCCGGGTAGGCCTGAACATGGGTCATGTTGGCATAGGTCCCGCTGAGTTGAAAGAACTGCCAGCCTTCGCTCTTGAGCGCCTCGACGGTCCGTCGATAGTGCCGCCAGCGCTCGCCATAGTGAAAGAACTCTTCCACCGCAGCGCTCAACGCTACGACGAGACTGACGATATAGGTGAGCGTCTTAATGGCAGTCGCACCACTATCACCGACGTTCAGACTCACGAGCGCCGGTACGATGACGCCTCCGATGATCGTCGTGAGGCGGAGCACGTTATGCCGCAGCACCGAATTCCAGGCCTTCTCATCCATCCAGATGACCTGTTCAAGCCACCGCGCCCGGAGAAACTGTTTATTCAACTCCGGCAATTCCAGCGCCTCAATGAGCGTCCCCATTTCCGCCCGGACCTGCTCATGATCTTTTGGTTTCTTCAGCATACTCCCCTCGCACCCTAGATTTGGATGATCTGTTCTGTCTTCTCTCTATTTCCACGAACGCAAAGGTGATGCCTGTTTCGAAGAAGCCAGCGCCGTTCGGCCACAACTTCGTAAGCTCGTGATCGCTCAGTGAAAGACGCTGGTCTGTCTGAGGGAAAGACACAGGCGATGAGAAGCTATCGCCCTGACAGGGTATCGAACCAGATACGATCTGTATCCGTATAGATACCATAGGTAAGATGTGTTCTGGAACTAGGATCCCTCGCGCTACTTTACTCTTCTCACCACCAAGATCCCGTCACGAATCGTCACCAGCACAGCCGTGACACGGGAATCTGCTGCGACAGCATGGTTCAATTCCTGGATCGCGGCGGTTGAATCATCCGGTGGTGGCTGTTTCAAGACATCGCCGCTCCACAGGACATTGTCGATCAAGATGATGCCGTTCGGAGCCAGGAGATCGAGCGCACGCCGGTAATAGTTGAGATAATTGGTCTTGTCCGCATCGATGAAGATGAGGTCGAATGGCCCGGAAAACGTTCGCATCGTGTCGAGCGCTGGCCCCATGCGGACGCTGATCTTTCCACCAACTGCAGCCTGTGCGAAATAGCGTCGGGCTACTGAGGCCGACTTCTCGTTGATCTCACAGGTAATCACGGTTCCATCAGCCGGTAACGCTTCGGCAAAGCAGAGGGCGCTGTAGCCGGTAAACATTCCAATTTCGAGCACCCGTTTGGCGCCAACCAGCTGTGTCATCATCTTGAGAAATGCTCCCTCTAATGGGCCGACAAGCATCTGGGGATACTCCATGGTCTGCTGCGTTTCCTCGCGCAGAGTTCGGCAGATGGCAGACTCCTGAATGGAATGCGCTTCGGCATAGGCTTCGATCTCGGATGGGACCAACTGCTCCATTTCGAATCTCCCTCAGCTGTTTGAAAACGAATCGTCCCTTGCGTACACTGCACCACGACCAGACTGGAACGCGAATCTTAGCACAGTGAAGAGGAGGCCGATTTGAAAACCGTCGCTACGTTGGAACCCCTCACGACCCGATTGCTGGAAATCCAGCGTATCAATAGCGCCGCCTCAGTGCTTTCGTGGGATCAGGAGACCTATATGCCGGCCGGCGGAGGTGAGGCACGGGCCGAGCAGATTGCGGTGCTCCAGGGTATTGCCCATGAAAAGCTGATCTCACAGGATGTCGAGTCGCTCTTATCCCAATGGGTAGACCCTGGGACCGGCCAGGCAACCGACACAGCCGGTGAGGCTTGGGACGAGCCGTCGCGATCGCTCTTGCGCGAGGTCTGGCGGGATTTCAGTCGGGCGAAAAAACTCCCCGCAGATTTCGTGGTGACGCTGAGTCGTGAATGTTCGCTTGCACAACAAGTCTGGGTGGAGGCAAAAGAAAAAAACCAATTCACGAAGTTTCTGCCGAATCTCCGGACGGTGCTGGATCTCAAACGCGAAGAAGCCCAGTATCTTGGCTATCAGGATTCACCCTACAATGCTCTCTTGGATGTCTATGAACCTGGCGCCACGATTGCAGGGCTTCAGCCCGTGTTTGCCGCGCTCAAGACTCGCTTGGTCCCGTTGCTCCAACGGATCAGACAGAGCCGGGTTCAGCTCGACGATAGCCTCCTTCATCATTCTTACGACCAGGCCCGGCAACTGGAATTCGGCCGCCTGGTGTTGACCACCATAGGGTATGACTTTGAGCGCGGACGCCTCGACCTCTCGGCTCACCCCTTTACCACGTCCTTTCACCCGACCGACGTGCGAGTAACGACGCGCGTCCATGAACAGGAACTCCAATCCTGCCTCTTCAGTTGCATCCATGAGGGCGGACATGGACTCTACGATCAAGGACTCGACCAACAGTATTTCGGCACGCCGTTGGGCGATTCCGTGTCACTGGGCATCCATGAAAGCCAGTCACGCCTCTGGGAAAATTGCGTCGGTCGGTCACGCCCCTTTTGGCGTTTCTTCTTCCCGATCTTGCAGCAGACCTTCCATGACCAGCTCCATGGCGTCACGATGGAGCAGTTCTATGCCGCGATCAATCGTGTGCAGCCCTCGTTGATCCGTGTCGAAGCGGACGAGCTGACCTACAATCTCCATATCATGCTACGGTTTGAAATTGAGCAAGACTTGATCGAAGGCAAGACACAGCCCGAGGACCTCCCCGCAATCTGGAATCAGAAGATGAAGGAGTATCTGGGTATCGTTCCCCCGACGGACGCAGAAGGCGTGCTGCAGGATGTGCACTGGTCGTTCGGCGCCTTTGGTTATTTCCCTACCTATACACTCGGCAATCTGTACTCGATCCAATTTTTTGAACAGGCCATGCGAGAACTCCCGAATTTGGAAGACGAGATTGCCGCCGGTCAACTGATGGGCCTGCGCCGGTGGCTGGGACAGAAGATCCACCGCTGGGGCCGCATGTTTACACCGGCCGATCTCGCCGAACGTGTAACCGGCTCGACGATCAACCCCGAACCGTTCCTGAACTATGCGAAAAAGAAGTACAGCGAGCTCTACCAGCTTTGAGCGTCGATCGCAGGCCGACTGTCATACCCCAATGCGGCGTTGAGTTTCGTCAACAGGGCAGGAGCCAACGTAAACTCGGCTTGGACCTCGATCCGGTGCGGAACCAGCAGCGTGGTGTGGAAGACGATATCTCGAATCGGAATTTTCGAATCAGGATCTTGCGGGGTGCTTAGCTGAACTGACTCCACGGAGGCCGTGATGGCACCGCTGTCTTGTGATCCATAGACTGAGACCACGGCATCGATGATCTCTTTGATCTTCTCATTCGATTCCACCCCTTCAATGGCCTTGAGGAACAACGGAATCGCTTCTTCCTTTGTCTGATCAGAAACCGTGAAATTTTCGATCCGTCCTTTTCGGCGTAAGGAGGTGAGATCGTTGTCGAGATCTTTACTGAAGGCTCCATAGGCGAACCGAAAAAATTCAAAATGGAATGCCTTGAGTCCCTTCGCAAAGGTTTGAAGTTCGCAGAGAAAGCAGAGTTGCTGTAACTTCACGTCGCTCAAGTGCCCATACGGCTCTGACAGGTGCAGAACATACAGGAGGAGCGCTCGGTCGACCGTAATCTGATTGGGCAGTCTCAACTATATCCCCGTGCTCGTGATCCCGATCGTTGTACCATAGACAGCAACCGACGCGGTCATCAAAATCAAGCGGTCACAAGAGTTCGCAGAAACACTCTTGACCGGCTCTTCAGTTTCGTCTTTAATTCCGGTCCAGGAGGCTGAGGTCGATCGCGATGTCCAAACATGTCAAAGAAATGGGAGTCCTCAAGGACCATTTGGGGAAGCACCAGCTGAAATTTACCCGCCAGCGTGAATTGATCCTCGACGCATTTCTGAAACAAGAACACATCACGGCAGAAGAGATGTACCACCAACTGGCGCGGAAAGATCCCCATCTAGGACTGGCGACCATCTACCGCACGCTGAACCTCTTTTGCGAAGCGGGGCTCGCCCAGGCCCGGCATTTCGGGACCCAGACACAGTACGACAATATTTCGCACAAGGGCCACCATGATCATCTCATCTGCACCGGCTGTGGGAAAATCGTGGAGTTCGAAAACTGCGATATCGAGCGTCTACAGGAGGAAGTCGCGACACGAAACGGCTTTACGATCCAAACCCACCGCCTCGAACTTTACGGACTCTGCTCCCGCTGCCGCCATTGACCCTTGGAACCGTTTCTGGTATTCTTTTTGAGACGGGTTATCAATTTCAAGAGTCTTCCTTAACGGCATAACACAGGATCATGATGAATACACGACGTTCCCTTTGCACGATTGGTGTCCTTGCACGCTTGGGCTTGATCACGGGGCTTGTTTCGTTCCTGTGGGGTGCCCCTCTCACGGACGTCTTTGCCGCAGACAAGTTGACGGTCTATTCCGGGCGAGCGGAACGGCTGATCAAACCGGTCCTCGACGCGTTCACCGCGAAGACCGGCATTCAGATCGACTTGCTGTCCTCCGGCACAACCGAGCTCGTGAATCGGATGAAAGCGGAAGGCGACCGCAGCCCGGCCGATGTGTTTATTACCAACGATGCCGGAAGTCTGGAGATCGCCCGCACCACAGGGCTCCTTCGCCCCTTGAGCATGCGGGAGGTCGAACGAGCCATTCCACCTCAATTCCGCGCGGCCGATAACAGTTGGATCGGCCTCTCCGGACGATTCTGGATCATCGTGTACAACACGAACCTCGTGAAACCGGATCAGATCAAGTCGTTACTGGACCTGGCCGATCCGTCCTGGAAGGACAAGATCGCCATTCCGAATGCCGGGAGCGAATATCTCCAGGCAGGGGTGTCGGTCATTCGAGCGAGCCTTGGCGACGATGTCACGAAAACCTTCCTTGAAGGACTTCGAGATAACGCAGGCACACAGATCTACCAAAAGAGTTCTCAAATCGTCGAGGCCGTCGCCAAAGGGCAGGTGGCGATGGGTATCGTAAATCACTACTACGTCTATCGACATCTCGCGACACAACCGACGGCTCCACTGGGAGTCTTCATGCCCGATCAACAGGACGGCGGGATGGGAGCCATCATGAATGTCGCCGGCATCGGGATCCTGAAACACACGCCCCGCATCGAGAACGCAAAGTTGCTCGTGGAATTTCTCGTGGCCCAGGCCGGCCAAAAAATGTTCGCCGACCTCGACAAGGAATACCCGCTCCATCCTGAGGTGAAGGGTGATCCAGCACTCCCCGAGCGGAAGAGTTTCCGAGCGGCGCTTGTGCCGTTGAGCAAGCTCGCTGAACTGCGGGAGCCTACGATGCTGCTCATTGAACAAGTCGGAATGCGATAACTCTTCGAGCAGATTCGTGATTGCCGTACCCCGATCATCTTCCTCAGCCCTGCAATTGCTGGTCATGGCCAGCGCCGCGCTGATCCTGCTGCCGTTGGGCTACGTGACCACGCTGGCGCTGTCCGCCGACTTGGCGGTCTGGCAGCGTCTCTGGGCGACTCGTGTTCCCGAACTCCTCTTCAACACGGTATCGTTGGCCGGTGCCGTCGCGGCAATTACGCTCGTGTTGGGCGTATTAACGGCGTGGATGGTCACCCGATTCGAATTTCCCGGACGTCGCTTCTGGGAAGTGGCCCTCGTACTTCCCTTGGCGATGCCGACCTACGTACTGGCCTATGTGTACAACTATCTGCTGGGATACAACGGTCCGGTCGAGCAGCTGTGGCAAATGATGGCAGGACCGCAGGCACGAATAGTCTCTCCGCAATGTTTTTGGGGAGTCACCTTCGTCATGGCACTCGACACCTTTCCGTTCGTGTATCTCCTCACACGCAGCGCGCTCTTGAGCTTCAACGTGTCCTTTGAGGAAGTGGCCCGTAGCTGCGGCGCTTCACCGCTGCGCACGATGTTCAGGGTCACCCTGCCGTTATTGCGCCCCTCCATCGTAGCCGGTGTCGCGCTGGTGGTACTGTATGTCGTCTCGGATTTCGGCGCTGTTTCTCTGCTGCGCTTTCAAACGCTGACCTATGCCGTCTTTCAGCAAATGACCGGCCGATCCGACAATCACGCTGCAAGCATCCTGAGTATCTTGTTGGTGGTGCTGGCGCTGCTGTTCCTGTTAACCGAACGCTGGTTTCGACGAAAAAGCCGATTCTATCAGACCTCAGGGCGCTATCGTTCGCCCCAACGTATCTCGTGCGGGTGGCTCTCCGCAGGGCTTGTGACGACTAGCCTTGCCTCCGTCGTCGCTCTGGCCTTCGGCATCCCTGCCTGTCTGTTGGTGACATGGAGCCTCTCCCCTGAGGCGCAGGCTATTCTAGATGCTCGTTTCTTTGGATTTATTTGGAACAGCACGCTCTTATCGGGTCTGGCCGCGACAGCCGCCGTGATCGTTGGGCTCCCCCTCGCCTACCTGGCAAGCCGGAAACCGACCTGGCTCAATCTTGGCTGTCTCCAAGCGGCCTATGCAGGATATGTTCTGCCAGGCCCGGTGGCAGCCCTGGCTGTATTAGTTCTCTTCTTGAAGATTCTTCCGTTTTTCTACGGAACGGTGCTCGTCTTGATCGTCGCCTACGTCCTGCACTTTCTCCCTGCCGGTCTCCAATCACTCGAACCGTCGATTCAACAGATCACGCCCAACCTTGAAGAAGTGTCCCGCACCTTGGGGCTTGGGGTTCGAGAAACTTGGAGGCGCGTCACGCTGCCGCTGATCCGTAATGGTGTCATCGTGGCCTGGGTCCTTGTTTTTCTCCAAACCATGAAGGAGCTGCCCGCGACATTATTGTTGAGACCTGTCGGATTCGACACCCTCGCCATCCGGGTGTGGCTGGAAGCGAGTGAGGAGTATTATCAGCTGGCGGCTCCATCGGCCTTGTTGATCGTACTGGTTGGGTTGCCGGCCCTATTTTTGTTGCTCTCTCGCGATTGGAGGGCGGCATAGGTCCATGATGGATAGATCATTTCACCCAACTCATTCGACTACCGACGAGCCTGACGATCAAGTCCAGCAGTACCGGCCGACTTCGTCTATCTTGGAGCTCCGTTCCATATCCTGTGCTTACGACCCAAGCCGGCCCGCTATCAAGGATATTTCTTTTTCCATTCGAGAAGGAGAAATTCTGTGTCTCCTCGGACCGTCCGGCTGCGGCAAGACGACCGTCCTGCGCGCCATCGCTGGCTTCGAACCTGTCCGCTCCGGACAGATTGTCCTGTCCGACCGATTAGTTTCGTCCTCCACAGAAACCGTGCCGACCGAAGAGCGCCGCGTGGGCATGGTGTTCCAGGAATATGCACTGTTTCCACACCTGCGGGTGGCCGACAACATCGCCTTCGGGCTCCATCATCTTTCGCGGGCGGAACGGACCTGCCGAGTTCAAGAAATGTTGCGCCTGACCGGGTTGGAAGGGCTGGAACGCCGATACCCACATGAATTATCCGGCGGACAACAGCAGCGAGTGGCGCTTTCACGAGCACTGGTGCAAAACCCCGTCCTACTCCTGCTGGATGAGCCATTCAGCAACCTCGACCCCGACATGGCCAGCCGCATGCGACAAGACCTCCATAGTCTCCTCCGTCGGACCAAGACGACCACCATCCTGGTCACTCATGATCACGAGGAGGCCTTTGCGATGGCCGATCGCATCGCCGTGCTGAACCAAGGAAAAATTGAACAATTGGACACCCCTGAGCGCATCTACCATCTCCCGGCTACCCGGTTCGTGGCAGATTTCGTCGGCCAGGCCGACTTTGTCACCGGAAAGATTCGACAGGGTCTCGTGCACACGGAACTGGGAGAGTTTCCCAATACCATTGACGGTGCTGAGGGATCGCATGTCATGGTGATGATCCGCCCGGATGATATTCACCTCGTGCCCAATAAGTCGGCCAATTCTCGGATCGTGGCGAGGCAGTTCAGAGGCTCAGAAAATTTGTATACCATTCAACTTCCATCAGGCCAGTTGGTGCATAGCAGCGAGAGTTCAACCAGCGTGTACCACGAAGGCACTGCGGTCGAACTTCGTGTATCCGCCACCCACACCGTGCTCTTTCCTGCCGAAGAACAACCTCACGCCTAGCGAGACAGGAACGGACTCATGCCAAACCCGATTGACAGCATCCCCTGGGATCTGGCATGGATGGACCGGTACGCTGGCTGCCAACCCACCGGATTGAGCCTACGTCTCCCAGATTAAGGAGCTGCGATGGACGCGTTGAAGCACGCGATTGATTATGGAGTGATCGGCCTTCTCCTGGTCTTGAGCCTCTGGTCCGTGGCAGTCGCAATCGAACGGTGGCTGTTCTACAAGCGAATCGATCTCTCTCGGTTTTCCAATGCTCAATTACTGGAGATCACGCTCACAAAACGACTGGTGATCATCGGGACCGTGGCCGCCAATGCCCCGTATATCGGTCTCCTCGGAACCGTCCTTGGGATCATGTTAACCTTCCATACGATGGGAACCTCAGGTACGATGGCGGTCAACACCATCATGATCGGCTTGAGTCTCGCTTTGAAGGCGACAGCCGTCGGTCTCCTGGTTGCTATTCCCTGTGTCGTCATGAACAATCTGCTTCGCCGTCGTGTCACCGAGCTTTTGACCGAATACAAGGCCCAACATGGACCGGAACATTGATCAGATCAACGTCATCCCGCTGGTGGATGTCATGTTGGTCCTCCTCGTCATCGTGTTGACCACCGCAACATTTATTAGTACCGGACAAATTCCGGTCAACCTGGCAAAAGCGAAAGAAGTGGGAGATCGGAAGGATGTTCCCATCGTCATTTCCTTGACCGCAGATGGGAGCCTCTTCGTCAATGACTCGCCGATCATGGAGGGTGGCCTTACGGCGGCACTAAGCTCTCAGCCTCGCGAGTCGGCGGTTGTCGTGCGGGCCGACAAGGTTACGTTGCTGGAGAAGTTTGTTGCCTTGGTCGATGAAATTCGCGGCCTCGGCTTTCAGCAAGTCAGCCTGGAGGTTATTCGACTGTGATGGACCACTCGGTTCCGCTTCCTCATTCGACAGGTCCAGTGACAGCAAGTTGGCTCATCTCATGCCTACTGCACGCGGCATTGGCCATGGCCGCACTGTTCTTCGTTCAAAACCTGCAACTTGCGCCTCAAGCTGACCCCTTTCAGTGGGACGTCGCGGTAGTCGCGCCGCACTCCAGTTCGGTACAGTCCACACCTGCTGTTCAACCGACATCTCTACCTACACCGGCCATTCAGCCACCTGCGCCATCACAAACATCGGTTTCTGCAACGAGACAGTCGGTTGAACCAGCAAGAACGGAACCGCCTCCTCCCCCAAAATCCGAGTCCTGGCCAGATTCCTCTCAAGATCAGCTGTTTCAGTCCGAACCACCGCCATCAACCACAACACCCACTTTCTCAGCTGAGTCACTGTCTACCGTCCCTCCGCAGGTTCTGTCATCTACTCCATCCGAGCAGGCCGCCCGTCCGCACGATGAGTCACCTACCGTGACAGATTCGCCACCACAGGTAGCATCTCCACTGAATCCTTCATCTCCCACGATGGCTTCCATCTCACCCGTTGATCGAGTCAAGTCGACCAAAGCCGATTACGGATGGCTGGCTGCTATCATGGCGCAATGGATCGAGGACCTGAACAAGCGATACCCTGCGATGCTTCGCACCGAAGGGGTGGAGGGGAAGGTAACATTGGCGGCAACTCTTCATGAAAACGGACGACTCAGCGACGTGCGTGTAGTGAAGAGCTCAGGCTCTACCGCCCTCGATCAAGTGGCAGTAGAAGACGTACGGAACGGCCCACCGATAGATCTCGCCTATCCACTCGGCCGAGATCAAATACCGGTGAAGTTTTCCATTAGTTACGACCTGAAAACTGCTCGATAACACCCACGACCAGCTTAGGGCATACCGAGTCGATTCCGGAGCCCTGATGAAACTGTCATCGTTCCCTCAGCATCAATAATGACGGCTTCCACATCTGGTAAGCTTTCGACCAGTGCCATCCCCTCCTCGGGCCCCAGGACAAAAATTCCCGTATCCAATCCATCGGCCACAACCCCTTCCCTAGCGATGATAGTGACGCTCTGACAGGCCCGTGCCGGCTGCAAGGTCTGAGGAGACAGGATATGATGATACCGGACTCCGTCCCGCATGAAAAATCGCTCATAGTCTCCAGCGGTGGAGATGGCCTCATCCATTAACTCAAGAATTGCGATCAGCTCGCCTTCTTTGCGAGGATGCTTGATCCCTACAGGAAACCCATGACCTTCCGGAGGCATTCCAAACGTTTTGATATCGCCCGATATGGCGACCACTCCGCCTCTCGCTCCTGCTCGTTTCATCTCCGCCACCGCCCGATCAGCAGCATAGCCCTTGCCAATTCCTCCAATGTCGATTCGCATTCCCTTGCGCGGAAGGAAAATAGTTTGTGTCACCTTATTCACTTGAATACTCGTCCAATCGACGAGTGGCTTTAACTGTTGCAACTCCAGCTCATCTGGAATGTGCTGTCGTTCGGTGGCGCTCCAAGCGGCAACAGCAGGACCAAGAGCAATATTAAACCCACCACGGGTCAGCTGCGCCATATCCAGAGAGCGGATCACCAGCTCGAACGTCTCCTGGCTCACCTTCACAGCTCGAAGGCCGGCTTCCGCATTGACCTGCGACAGCTCAGTATCAGGACGCCAGGTGCTCAATAACTGTTCAAGTCGCTTGATCTCATTGAATCCTGCCCGCATAGCCCGTTCACTGACAGACGAATTCGGTGCCACAACTGTGAGGGTAACCAAGGTGCCCATGTGCATCTGAGCGCGTTTAGCCACTACGGATTCAGATACCGGGTGCGCTGCTCCACAACCGGCCAGCACGGTGATCATGAGACCAAACACCATTCTATTGAACGCCGCACGTGCCCTAGGTGTGCACATCATGATCAACCTCTTACCACCAATGTCGGCGAAACATCCTGGGATATCGTGAATAGGGCATCACTTCGTAGAGCCGTGCTTCCACCTGCATTGGTTGTGGAAGTTCTTCGACAATTGGGCGTCCTTTGAAATCTGGATACCGCTCTGTCACCAAGTCCAGGGCCCTTGCGGTTTCTGCGTGGTCAAGAGCCACAGAAGCTACCACCATTCGGCCATAGCGGGGCGAATCCACTCCGAATTTCCATGTGCCGACGCAGGTCACAGCGGCAGCATCAACCGTAAAGGTCGTCGAGAGCTCTGCCATGGAGAGAAACGGCCCTTCGCTAATCTGTACCCTGGTGAGTCGATACCTTCCGGGTGGCAGACTGATGGCAAAAGTTTGATCAGGTGAATCGACCTCTACTTGAAATCGTTTGTGAGATTCCTGGTGCTCCAATTCTAGAAACCGCATTTCTGGTAGATACCGTCTTGCCCTGTCTCCGGTCAGAAATGTCACCACACGTCCCACGACCAAGCTGTTTGTCACATCAGTCGGGTCTACCATCGATGATACGTGCCTGGCGCAACTCCATACACCACAAAGGAGCATCGGGACGAGGGCATAGAAAACCAATGACTTCTGGTTGATGGACTGGAGAGAAAACCTGCGACCTGAGGAACGTCCAAGGCAGCTATCCATATCTCATTTTCCCGCTTGACAATAAAGGATCTCCTGGGATATTAATAATCGTTCTCAATTTCATTATACTAGTTCGATTGACGCCATGGCCATTGCAAAAGCTCCTTCGTTAGAACCATGCCACCCCCTGGAGACGCGCTGCGAGTGTGGGCAATTGATCGCCAAAGTCTGCAACCAGGGTCTTGAACTAAAGTGCAAACGATGTAAGCGCATGGTCGTCATCCCCTTCTCCTCAATCGAGGGTTGGGGAACCGGTCCATCCTAAGGTATTTGCGAAAGGAGGAAGCGCAGTCCTATTTGAAATTGTACTCATGCGAGTGTGTTGTTTTCTAGAAGACCAGAGACCGTCGAGTCCCGAGTCAAACCCATACACTTACTCATATATGGAGGATACCCATGAAGATGCGGTTTATCCTCGGGGCTCTTCTGATCATCGGCTTATCGGCATCGCCGGTTTTGGCTGACAATTTGACCCCAGAGGAAATCAAAAAATTGGTTGATGAAGCAGTAGAAAAACGGCTTCAAGAACATGAACGGATGGAACGGCCGATGGAACGCTTGGAAGAGACAGCCCCTATGGACGAACCCGGGGTTGGTGCTCTTCCTAAAGTCGGCAAGGAGCGTCGTACAGACCGCCAGGCTCCCTTGTCGTTCGGAACAAGCGGATCAGGCCGGCTTATCTACGCCAAACCTTTCGTGTCATTCCCCAAAGCGATCGTCGGT
This sequence comes from Nitrospira sp., assembly GCA_036984345.1. Classification (GTDB taxonomy): domain Bacteria; phylum Nitrospirota; class Nitrospiria; order Nitrospirales; family Nitrospiraceae; genus Nitrospira_D. The sequence continues at coordinate 47,399 of BQXA01000006.1, forward strand.
GGCTATTTCGACCTTCAATATCGCATTCACCGCCAACCGGTGATTGAAACGGGCTATGGAGATATCAGAAACAATCAAGGTACAACAAATGGCTTTGACCAACAGCGATTTGTTCCGTTCATCTATGCGGATATTACCGAACATGTGAAATTTGCCTCGGAAATCGAAATTGAACATGGGATCCGCGGCATCAGCGACAACGAGATCAGTCTGGAATTCGCCCATATCGACTACCTGATTAATGAGAAAATCAACCTGCGAGGAGGTATCGTCCTCATCCCCCTTGGCAAATTTAACCTCTTGCACGATTCTCCCCTCAACGACTTAACGGATCGGCCGCTTGTCAGCCGGTTGATCATTCCGTCGACCATGGCGGAAACAGGCGCAGGTTTGTACGGAACGTTCTATCCTGGTCGCACCGGGAAACTAGATTATGAAGTCTACGTGACAACTGGTCCTTGCGGTTATCTCAATGACGGTACGCCCCGGATAAACGAGGAAAAGGGGACAGCGAATACTCGTCAAAGGAAATGTTTTTCTGATGACGGGTTCGACATCAATAACGGGAAGGCCGTCTCGGGACGTCTGGCGTTCAGTCCGATGCTGGGTGTGGAAGTCGCTGGATCCGGATATTTTGGAAACCAGTCCCCATCCAGTTATAACCCTCTGAGCATTTTTGCCGTAGATTGGACTCTGCAACGGGGACCCTTTGAACTCATCGGTGAGGCAGCCTGGGCCCATGCACGAAACAACACTCGAGCCATCCCTGGAAGCACATTCAATGGATTTTCACCGGGGTCCCTTCTAACCGGTGTTGGCACAATAAATCCTCTCGGCCTACCTCCCGAAAGGATGCAAGGCTTTTACATTCAAGGCAATTATCACTTCATGCCTTCGTTCCTCACGAAACTTTCCCCAAAACGTTTTGGTGAGGGTTCAACCTTCACGGCAGTCATTCGGTATGACCGAGTCAACTTGAACCTAGGCAACAAGGGTGAAAATGCCGGGGAATTGGAACAAATTTCGTTCGGTTTGAACTATCGCCCTGTCGAGGATGCCGTGGTCAAGATGAGCTATCAGTATCTGCCGAAATCATTTAACCCAAATGATGGACAGCGCATTCATGATAGTGCCTTTGTTGTTTCAGTCGCATCGTATTTTTAGGAACGTGGGGAGGTCGGTCGAGCCGACCTCCCCAAACACTCGAATAGGAATTGGCCATGCGTATAACTCTTCTCCTTCCATTTCTTGCATTGACGGGTTGCGTTTCATTGAGCGGTAGCCGAGATCATACCGTTGTCTGCCCCTACGACACGGTATGGGAAGCAGCATCAGAAACCATGCAAGGCTACTCGGTGAGCTCAGAGAACAAGACGAATGGGACGATTGAAACTGCCTGGGTTGAAATGGAGGGGGAAAGACGACCTTACGGTCTCTTCGCGCGTGAGGGCTTCGGCAACCGTGAACGAGCCCGTCTCACGGTCGTCGTCAAGAACAACAATGGCGTATCCTCAGTGAATGTCCTCGAAACGAGGCAACGCTGGCATGCTAAAGGCGGGGCAACCCAACAAGCAACCAGATGGTGGCCGGTCGAGCCTTCAGAAGCAGTGCTGGACGAGATTACTACCAAGCTCAATGATCGCCTCAAAGAAAAAGGATGTGCAGGGACCTGATGATTACCAGCCTTTTCCTTTTATTCATGACCCTTACCCTATTGCCGTCTCCCTCAAATGGCGCTGAACGGATCTGGGATAATGACCTCAAACGCTTTCTCACCGATCAGGAGATGATGATGGCCGAGGTCTACCTTCAGGAAGAAGAGGGACTCAAAATTATGTTCCCGAATTCTGAGCGGGTTCGCAAGGAACTCATCTCGCTTAATCCTGAGAAGAAGTCCATCATTCAAGAACGTATCGGCTGGAAATTTCCGGAAGAATCATTTGAAGTCTATATCGGAGAATCCGGAACCCAGATTGACGGCTATGCGGTCGTACAAAATACCATCGGCAAACATAAACCCATGACCTACATGGTCGGTATCGATAATAGAGGCTTCGTCTCAGACGTTGAACTTCTTGTCTTCCGTGAAGCCCGTGGAAGCGAGGTTCGACAGAAGCGATTCAATGCTCAGTATGAAGGAAAGTCGGTCCTCGATCCGGTGCGCATCAACAAGGATATCATCAATATCAGCGGTGCCACGATGTCCGTCAGGTCCATGAGTGCCGGAATTAAACGCGTGCTCGTGCTAATTGATGAGTTCTATCTGAAGCCCGCTGGAATCGGCAGCGACACACTAGCCGCCAAGAAGGACAAGGGGTTTTTCCCGTCGATATTTGGAAATTAATCGAAGCGGACCCCGCGTCCCCGACATGCGTAACTTCAACCAGAAATTCAGACTTCGTGATTCCGATCGTCACATTCGGCTCTTATATACGTTGTTTCTGCTCTTGATGTTCGTCGGTTTTTGTTTTTCATTTTTTTGGGCACATAGCATGACCGGATTATCACCGCAAGGCATCGCTGAGCACTACCGAGGATCTGATGCGACCTTCGGCGAGCCGATGTCGTTCCGAGAACTGGCGGAGATCACCCACTTCCATCTATTTACGATGCCGGTGGTCTTCATGATCCTGATTCACGTGATGTACCTGACCAGCGTCAGCCATACCCTCAAAGCGATCGTCACCTGGGCTGGGTTCGGGGGCGTGATGCTTGACCTCGCGTCACCTTGGCTGATCAGCTACGTCTCTCCTAGCTTTGTCCTGTTGATGCTGACCGGTGATACCCTGATGACGCTTAGTTTTTTGGTCATGATGGTGGTCCCTCTCTATGAAATGTGGATACTCGGACAACCGTTGATGGGAGGGAAGCGCTCCTAAGAAGCGAGACCACCGGCATTAATTCTAGTCTTCTTTAGCGGCCAGCGGTTTTTCACCCAGAGCCCAGGATCACACCGATGATCCTGGGCTCTTTGTTTTTTGGAGGTGACATTATGCAGTTCGATACCGATGCGGTCGACGTTTCCCAAACGACTGTAATGAGACTTCAACGCATGCTCAAGAAGATCGACCGTGTCTGTCTTCCTCCAACATCGCGGCGTGATCTGGAGAGCATCCTCGTTCGGCAAGTGGCACACGAATTAGATCGGCTTCTCCCCTGGCAAGCGGGGCATGGACAGGCCACGGCTGCGATCGCACTGGAGCTCGGACGGGCCCTCCACCTAGAAGACGAAAAGTTGCATCAGCTCAGGTTGGCCTCTCTGCTACACGACATCGGTATTCTCATGCTTCCACCTTGCCTACAGAGCAGACGGGAGTGGCATGAGCCGGAGTCGTATGTGGCGATGCAGAATCACCCTCGCCTGGGCGCGATGCTACTGGAACCGTTTTCTTTTCTCCGTGAAGCCACGGTGATGATCGCCCATCACCACGAACGGTGGGATGGCTCTGGGTATCCCTATGGTCTCAGAGGGCAGCTGATTCCGTTGGGAGCGAGAATTCTCGCCATCGCGGATGCATTCGATGCCATACAGGTTCCCCATGTTCAAGAACGATCGCTCCGCGATCGCATCGCTCTCCGAATCCTTCGTGTCGCTTCGGGCACGCAGTTTGATCCCATGGTCGTCGAGACCTTAGAAGTCCTGGTTGCCGATGGTTATGCCAGACATGTCTGAATCTCATCTCATTGGATCCACAGCCGGCGTCCGCCCTACGCCGGCCTCAAAGTGGGAGGCCCACCCCTCCCACTTTACCAGGCAAGGGTCCTCGCCTCCCGAGGACCCTTGCCTCCCATTTTTGCAGAGCAATTCCGAATCGACGAGAGCGCCGTACTTAGCCGCATGAGAAGAATGGAATCATCCACGAAGCGGCTTTCAGACGTAGCTCACACGTGTGCATGGGGAGGATGGACGTTAGGTCAAGCTCAATAATCAACATAAGGAATGGTGCAGCATGAGTTCTAACAGTATCGCGAAGCGAATGCAGACCTCTCTGGCATTGAGTGGCTCAATACTTTTCCTCGCAGGGGTAGTTGCATGCTCCGGAGAGGAAACATCCCCTCCCTCTCCATCTCTTGCCTCCACCGGAACTCCCGGTGCTGAAGAGGCGGTCGGTGAACGTCTGTTTCTTGAAACTCGATTCGCCCAATCATTCAAGGTGTCTTTGGATAACGGCGGTAATATCAACGACCCGAATATCAGTGACAGAGTCGTTGATACCGTTCAAACCATGGGTGCGCCGATCGACCCAGGGCCGTTCAAGGGTTTGTCCATGAATTGCCGGGCCTGTCATTTAGTCGATGACGTGCTGGATTCGCCGGGAGGCGGCATGCGAACTTACACGGACCTTGCGCGACGCAGCCCCCTCCCGGCCAGAGCGGACGGCAAAACTGTTGCCGTCCGCAATTCTCCACCTTTGGTCAACTCCACACTCAATCGACCAGGAGGTGTCCTGCTCCATTTCGATGCAGAGTTCAACTCAATAGAAGAGTTGGTCGCAGCTACCTTCACCGGTAGAAACTTTGGCTGGCTACCTGGAGAACGCGCACAGGCCATTGCCCATATCGCCAAAGTGGTTCGAGGGGATGATGGCTCCTTTGATCTAACCGACACGGGTTTATCCTACCGGATACTGTTTACCGGAACGAACCCGAACATTCCTGAAGAGTTGAGGCTGCCTCCTGAATTCCGCGCGTTCGTCGGCTCCTCGACTGACCAGGAAGTATTCGATGCCGTCGTCAAGGTCGTCGCCGCCTATGTCAACGGTCTCCTGTTCTCTCAAACCGAAGACAGCGGAGCGCCGATCCGCTCTCCCTTCGATGTGTTCCTCGCAACCAACGGCCTCCCACAAGCCCCGGATTCCAACGAATCTCCCCTCAACTACAGCCGTCGCCTGCTACAACTGATCAACTCTCGTGAGTCGGCTGGTACGCTTCAGCTTGTCACCTCGAATCCCAATAGAACCGACGGTCAATTCCAGTTTCACACCCAGCCCTTCTCATTTGGAGCGCAGGAATTGACCGGGTTGAAGATATTTCTCGCGGAACCGGCGGCACTACCTGCCTCCCCAGAGGAACTGGAGATTGGGACAATTGGGAACTGCCTTTCGTGTCATGCCGCACCGAATTTCACAGATTTCAAGGCCCATAATACGGGCATCACCCAGAAAGAGTATGACGAGATACCCGGACATGGGAACGGTGCCTTTCTCAATTTATCAATTCCCACACTTGCCACACGAACAGTTGATGATCTGCCGGCCACCGAACAACATCCGACGGCCGGAGAGCGATTCCGTGCGGTTCCCGCTCCCGGTACGACGTTGACCGATCTGGGCCTATGGAACGTCTTTGCCAATCCCGACATGCCCGAGCCACAAGACAAGATCCGAAACATGCTCTGTGACGATGAGCAACCCTGCTCCATCGCTCAGAGCGAGCTTCTGAATCGAGCGATCGCCCGATTCAAGACGCCCGGGCTTCGCGATCTAGGGCATTCCGCGCCATTCATGCACACCGGTCAATTCGATACACTCGAGGATGTGATCAGATTTTATATTGAGATGGCCGATCTTGCTCGCGACGGCCAACTTCGGAATGGCGCCACCCAGCTACAGGGTATCTCGCTCATTGAAGAAGACGTCGTGTCGCTCGTTGCCTTTCTTACATCACTGAACGAGGACTATCAGTAGAAAATGCATATCACGTGGTAAAAGACTGCCTACTAGTGAGAAAGGTGTGAATATGAAATCCCGTTGCTCCTCAGATTCGTTCGTTATGACCTGCCGACGCTGTCACAAATTGATCTGCCACGAAAATCCCCAACTCTGGTGCATACGGTGTCGCGGGATCCACCGCCAACGAGGGCAAGCGAGAGGACTCGCCAGGTCGATGAGGATTCGACGAATCAAGGCTTGGTTGAACAGGTTATTGAGAGAACTGAATGGACCACGACTAAACCCCGGATAATCGTTCACATTTGCAATTAGCACGAAGGCGGCCAACAGGACTACACGTCCAGAGCCCATGGTTGTTTACCAACTATGGGCTCTTTCTTTTTTGGAATAGGAGACTCCGACTCGGAACAGCGCGGGCTGGCACCACCGTTCGAAACAGAGATCTCCGATTGCTGAATGGTCTCAGAAAGGAGGGTATCAGCATGACAGGTTGAGAACTCACGTCCGGAATAATCGCGAGCGTAGATTCACCATATGTTCACAATAACTTGTGATGGCGGACATGGAACCCCATCCGAGGAAAGGAAGAAAAGAATGACTTCACGTGTGATACCACCACCTTTTGTGCCCAGTTCATGGCCCATGATTGGACTGTTCGTAATAGGTTCACTCTTTGCTGTGTCAGGGTGCGGCAGCGAAGACCCTTCAGCAACATCCGGTACGCCAGCTGCCGTGACGCTCAACAGCGAGACCCTATCTTTCCCCCTATCAAGGGAGGAGGCAGACCGTTTTTTCGTCGTCACCACAACAAGCGATGATCGGTATTACGCTGCGGGGTTCACCACGATAGGCGAAGACACTCATATGGCGGTTGCGCGTTTTGAGTCGACCGGTGGTCTTGATACCTCATTCGGTTCAAACGGAATCGCTACGGTGAACGTAGCCGTCGGCGCCGGTAAAACAGCGGAGCTGGCACGTTCCGTGGTGGTTCAGACCGACGGTCGGATTGTGGTCGCCGGACCAGTTGAGCATGACACCTCAGCAACCGGGGACGCGGCACGTGATACGGACATTGCCGTGGCTCGCTTCGACACTACCGGTCAGCTGGATCAAACCTTCGGAACCAACGGAATCACCCGGCTCGATCTCAGTACCGGAACCATCTCCGGTACGGCTTTTCGTGGAGATACCGCCTGGGGGCTGACACTGTTACCGGATGACAGTCTGATAGTTGTGGGCGGAAAGCTCGCCGACGGATCCGGCCGTACGGATATCGATTATGCCGTCGTCAAATTGACGGCAGGCGGGGAGGTCGATAGGTCATTCGGTACGAACGGCCTCGCCACATTGGATATCGGAACGGGAAACGACAGCCCACGCACCGCGATTGTACAACCTGATCAGAAAATTGTGGTCAGTGGTCATACGTCCAATGCAGGTGTCGTCACGACCGTCTTGTTTCGCTTGCTGCCGGATGGACAATTCGATACCAGCTTTGGGCGTGAGGGCGTGGTGAACGTTGCGCTACTCCCATTCATCGCTGAGGCCTATGACGTCGCCTTGCAGGGGGATAATCTGATCATTGCCGGCTATGGGCGTGAGACATCGGCTGGTACTGTGGATATCATCAGTGCCCGCTTCTTGGCTGATGGAACCTGGGATAGAACGTACGGCGATGAAGGCATCGCGGTTCTAGATGTGGCCGGTGAAAACGACAGGAGCAGAACGCTCAGAATCTTGCCGGACCAGCATGTCCTGATTGTGGGGCAGGCACAACCAACGGCTACAACGCAGGACGGTGTCGTGGCCCTACTCACCCCTAACGGGCAGCCCGACACAAGACTAAACGGCAATGGTATGGCACTCATCGATTTCGGCGGGACAGCCGATGCCCTATTCGGATTGACTTTATCACTTGATCAAACCAAGGCCGTGGCTGTGGGTTGGAAAGGTGTGATGGATACAGAAAGTGGCCCAACCAACAATGATGACGGACGAGTGGTCCTGCTTTCCCTCCCACCAACTCTCTAGTGAGTGGTTCAAGCCGGTGACTGACGGATGAAGCGGAACTCGCACGTCCGTCATCACCGATCAACATGTACAGATGACCGAATTAATCTCGTGGTTTGATCTACACGGCACTATATCGGAGCTTGTTGTAGAGGCGTTGGCCCAAACGTAGCGTTGGGCCGGCTCCTCCAATCGCCACAGCATCAACCAGACAATACCAAGCGCCGACTCCACTGGGTGGGTTCCCTTGCGGCCAGCCTAATAGCGGATCGATGGCCGCCCAGTGCCAAGCGCCAACCGCCGTCCCGAGCAATTCTAACCAGGTAGTGATAAAGAAGGCTGCCAGGTAGACCATCGGAGATCGTCCTATAAGCAACCAGACCAGAAATATAGAGAACAACAGGGCCCCAACCGCATCTCCGCGTTCGGGATACCCACTAACGCCCCAAATCGACCATGCTCCCCAGACTCCGATCACGAACAGGGTAATCTTTTTAGGATGACGGATGAATAGACCGGAACGCGCCATAGCGACAGCAGTAAGGTAGACCATCCCATGCCCTGGTGGGACGTAGGCAGGAACATTCTCAAATTGATAGGTGTAGCCCCCCATGTAAATTGAAGCAAAATGCTCGCCCACCGTTGCAAAGATGACCGCAATGGCCACTTGGACCCTGGTTTCTCTATTCTCACCCAGTAAGAGCGCAGCGAGAAACACCCATGCGAGAGTTCCTAAGAGATACTGACGTTCAACGCTGGCACTCATCTCGAAAAGTGAACTAAGGCCAACGCAGAGAAATGTGATGCCGGCAATCAGGTAGTCGCGAGTCCGGTGTCCATCGGTATTTGTACCGCTCGGGAAATGGCGGAGCGCGATTCGTTCAAGGTTGGTGAACCATGAAAGCGTACGATTGGTACCTGTACAGGATTCCATACGAGGATCAAGGATACTATAGTGTCAAGCTCTTACGCCGGATCCTAGGCTACCCAGTCGTCAAGCTCGTAGCCCGTAAATCGTTCGTTCAGAATAATACAGGACGACCGAAAAATGGGCAAGACACGGACCTGCAGGATCCATTTCTCATGCGTTCGGACGGAGGAATAGCGGTTGGAAGATCTTCAAAAAAGAAAACGCCGACCCGCTTGGCCATCTTGCGATGGTAGCGGATCGGCGTCATCACTTAGGGAACTACTACATCCCTAGCTTGGTGAATACCGGAATGACCGGTGCTGAAATTGAGTTGATGAGACGATCACCGGATTCGGTGAAGGACATCAACAACCCAGCAAACCGCTGATCCGGGTCATGAAGGATATCCACGAGACGTTGAACCTCCCAGAGGACGTCCTTCGACTCAATGTGGATATCGACGGTCTCACCAGGATTGATTGGACCATCATGGTCCGAAGTCAAACCTTCCTGCGCTACAAGTTCGGCAGGATATTCTGGGTCAAGATTCCGCTGCTGGCCGGTCTTGTTCAGGAACCGGATTCCAGCTGTGGTAAACTCGCCGATGCTCACCGGCTCGGTGCCGTTGTTTGTAGCATGGAGCACCAGTCGCAGGGCACGACCAGGAACATCGTACTCTGCATGGGTAACTTCCACTGAAAAAGGATTCGGCTTGATCGGTAACGGCTTGATCTTGGTTTCACCAGCTTGCAGAGGAACGCTCACAGGATGCCGTCCTTCTGCAGCGAGATACCCAACCAGCACAACGACCAGCGTGAAGATCAAAACCGCAGTTCCCACTTTTCGATCAATCGGATCCAAGAGAATCTCGTCGCCATAGGCAGCCAAGACTCTGGCACGGACCAGGTACATTGGCCTGATGGCAAACCAACCTACCCAGAAGATACCGATCGCGATCCAGAACACGTGCCACATGATTCCAGTCATTGAACCCATGGTCTCTGAATCGAACGTTTCACCGGTGAGCGTCTTGACCGGATTTACGAAATCCTCATATCGACCGGTGATATCCATCCATCCGCCTGGTCCGGCCACAGGACCGGCTCTCTCCACCGCAAGCATTGGATGGATGTGGTGATGACCAGGGAGTCTAGCTTTCAGTTTGACTTCATACGTATAGTCACGACCGATTTCCAATGGACCGGAATTGAACATCGGTGTGCCATTCATCTTGGAGCTAAGACGCACGAACACTGAACTCGGTGACCCGACGTTCAGGAAGGTCCGCTCCGGCTTCACGACCGCTCGAGGCCAGTCTTCCGATAGATGGAAGCTGCCCTTGAGGTAGGCGATATCATTAATCGCCGTTGATTTCCCAACCCACTGTGTGTCGTACCAATTTACAGTTCTCATCCGGAGAAACGGTTCCTGAGACCGTTCCCCGTGAGCCGATGCGGAGGAAATCAACCCAGGCGCAAACGCCAGCGTCGCCATCCCGCAAAGACCCAGTATTGATAATTTCAAGACGTGCTTGGCGTTCATGCTTTTCCTCCAGACAGTTTAGCCTTATCTCCATGCGCTAATGTCGCATATGCGAAAACGTCGTGCACCTTCGTCGTTCGTTGTCTGTCATCCGTCAGGTAGAAGTAGGACGTGCAGAAGAACTTCCCGAACTGCCACCAGAGAATGTAGGTTAATGACGACGCGAATGCAGCGAAGAAAGCGGAAATCATGGTGCTGTGTCCGCCGAATGTCCGCAATGATCCGACTTCGATCATCCGGATGTATTCAGGAGTTCCGGTTCGGACGTACATAAAGCCCATGTAGTCAGCCCAGGACAGCAACGCCCCATCGACCACGAGAGGCGTGTGGCTATAGGCGAAGATCGGCCAGTTAGACGGATAGAACAGTGCCGCGTACATCCAGGCTCCAATCACCGCTGTCAGGGTCCAATTCCTGGTCAGCAGGAGGACGATGTCCAACACCAACGCACTCGGAATCAATGTGGCCGGCATGACGAAATTCGGAGGATAATTGGACCACCACCACCATGACGTGTAGACGGCGACCCATTTCCCAAAGCCTAGAGCCAAGATACAGAGTGTGGCTCCGAACGGCTGCCGATAGTTGACCCAGTTATAGTACTGGAGAGCTGCGCAGAAGGTAATCGTGGTGATTGGAGTTACAATCGGCCACCACTGCCGGTCTTTCCAATCTATCCAGAAATCCCAGTCTCCGCACAGTAACGCAGTGTGCATGTGAAACGTCCCGACGATGGTCACGAATAAGATCGGGACAAAATAAATGTAGTCGATGTGCCGGGACATTGCGACGCCTTCCGGCGGCAATTTCGAGGCCTTAATAATTTCATCGGTTCTAAACATAACTGAGCTCCTCCGTCAATTCAGCCGGTTGAGGCTAACCTGGGCTCTTATCCTTTGTACCCCAAAGCTAGCCTCGGATACCGACCATGATTCATGTGGACTGCAACATCACTTAGTAGCCAGGCTTGGCGTTGGGATCCACCTGGCTGGGGAACGGATCCAGGATGCTCTTCGGCGCATTGTTCCAGATCACGTCCGCCAGGTTCGACATGCGGCTCACAATCTGCGCCGCCACGCCCCCGCCGGCCCCGAACAACCCGCACCAGCCCAACGTCACAAAGCCCCAGTGCAATGGCGCCGCAAACAGCTCATCCACAAACCAGAACGCATGGCCCCACTCGTTGAGCCCCACGTTCGGCAGAATGAACATCGGCCCCACCACCGCCGCCACCAACGGAAACGACGTCGCCTGGTTGTACAGCGGCAACCGCGTCTGCGCATACAGGTAGCTCGACACGCCGCACGTGATGTACAGCGGGAACGTCCCGTAGAACGCCACAATGTGGCTCGCCGTGAAGCTCGTGTCCCGGATGATCACTTGGTGCCATGCCGCATCCTGCTCAAGCGTGTAGCTCCCCGCGTAGTACACACCCCAGATGTAGCACACCAACCAGCCCATGAAATAAAAGTACCGCTTCAGCTCCAGCTTCGGGTCCAGGTTCGCGAGGTTGCGATCCCGCGTGACCCAAATCCAGCCCACCGACACGGCAAAGAAGATGGCGTTCGCGACGATGTTAAACCGCCACAGCCCCATCCACACCGATTCGAACTCCGGGGTCATCGAGTCGAGCCCGTGGGAGTAGCCGAACGTCCGTTGATACACCACCCAAAACACGCCGATCGCCAACATCGCAAACCAGCCGATCTTGGCTGGCCGCGAGTCGTACCACTGCGAAATGTCGTACCCTCGCCCCGAACTGTCAGCAGCCATATCCTCTACCTCCTTGTGTTGAATGAAAGAGCGCGACCACTGAATGCCACGTTTACTAGAAAGGATCTTCCAGCAGGCAAACTAAGTACTCTGCTGGTTGGACCCGAAAAAGGTGCACAAGTATCTGACAAATATTCGAGACGAGTCAAGCAAAATATCACGCGTGAGACCAACCAAAAGCCTTGTAAAATGCACACGAAACGGCTCGGCTAGTGTCCGCACGTATACTCCTGCAGGGGACACAAAGTCAAGATCGGTCAAGCTGCGATCTGATATTTGTGCTGCTTATGAATGACCGACTGTGCTGACAAACACGACTTTGAATTCATGATAAGTTTGACCCGCTACGAAAGAGGGGGACATCCACCGTGACGCAGTGCGCCAGGGACCTCGAGTGTTTCTGGAGAGCGTCGCTCTTAATGCTACAGTCAATGGTGGGCTCAACCACGTAGGAAGCGACCATTAAAATTTAGAACTTGACGGAATCCTTACCAGCGGTAAATCCCTGAAGAGAGAGGACGATCGATTTTTGATCATCGGAGCAAGCGTGTAGGTTGCTTTGCTCGCCAGGCTGGTGCTCGCCATCGAACATAAGAAAGAAAGCGAGGCTTTGACTTGACCAACGGCGCATGTACCAAAGCTGAGACAACTGGTGCCTCGTTCAAGGTGGTCACCTTGAACGAGGCAAAGGTTACGAACGAACCAGTCCTTCGCTAGCGGGTCATGATTCGCATTTCCGTTTATATCCAGCACGGCACCCGAGAGAGACCTACTGACTCGGGTGCCTAGGGAGGAGTGTCCTAAGATGGATCAGCCGCCCGCAGGCCGCGTGGCCTCTGAAGGTTTGCGACGATCGCGAAAAGAGAAGAACAAAACCACTGCGAGACCTACTACAACAGGCACAATGACCATGATGTAATGTGAGAGATGGGACATGATTCCCGTTTCACCAACCGAAAACGGGAGGCGTGACATGTGTTCCCCATTGTCGCCGACTGAAACCAAGCCAATGAATTTTCCTGGCTTATCAAAATTGTACTTCACATCAATGGATCCGGTCGGATAGACCTTGGGGGGGAGATGCGCAACTGTCACGGCCTCAAGATTATCTTCCGATCCGGTGTCGTTGATAATCCGCACTTCGACCGGAAGAGAGCGTAGTTCCTTTTCCACATAGTCGAAGACCAACACGGCATTTCCCATACCCGGCAACTCCTGACAAAATTGCCGTTCATAGTAGGTGTCCGGTAGATAGGAGTGGAAATACATCTTATAGGGTCCGATATGAAGGACACAGGTATCCGGAGCCAATTCATGTCCATGCTGAGCCAACGCCGTGAACGGAGCGGCAACGAGTAGAAAAAGACAGTACACCCAAGCACGAATCAGAATGTGAGGGGACATGTTTAACCTCTTCGTTATCAAAAAATCACTCGCTGAGCTCTTAGGAAGCCGCCTTTTTCTCAGGCTTGCGATCGCGCATGAAAAAGAAAATTGCTCCTACGATTAGAGTTGCCACCACAGGCACCATATAGATGTTCAGGAACTTTGAAAAGAATTTCGGCTCACCGACCGAGAATGGAAATTTTGAGACGTGCTCCTTGTTTTCCCCTACCGTCACGATACCGACGAATTTACCGGGATTCGGGAAGGTATGAGTGAAGTCGATCGATCCATTTCCGTACACTTTCGGAGGAAGATGAAGGACCGTGATGTTCTCGATGTCCTCTTCAGATCCGGTATCTTTGATGATACGAACTTCGGCCGGAAGGGACCGAAGTTCTTGTTCGATATAATCCAGCACGACAATCGTCTGGCCTGTCGCTGGGATGTCCTCACAGAACTGTTTATCTTGTGTGTTCTCAGGTTGGTACCCACTGAAGTGCATCATGTATGGTCCAACCGTGAGCTTACACATATCTTCCGCCATCGACAGCCCCCCGTGCGCATAGGCCTGTGAGGACAAGAGAGCAGTCAACGCAAATACCGCGCATCCAACTGTCGGCTTCGGGAAAAGAAAAAATTTCATGGGTGGTCCCTCTCTGGAATAAGGAGTGATTACGTATTGGTCAACATACTGTTTATGACCGACGGCGAGCAGCCCACCAACCCCGGAATCGGCCTGACTTTGAGAGCTCATATCCGATGATCCCCAGGACTAGAAGTAGTGCTAACGGGCCGAGGGCGGACCGGCCAATTTTTGAGTAGTCAACCTGTTGCACCCGTAACAAATAGGCAGAAGGGCTGAGCCCCTCTGCCGTGATGATCACTTTATACAAACCTTTATCCAGATTCGCTTCACCTCGCACGACTCCATCTGGATGGGATGTCGGTCTCCAATAGGCAACCGTTTGCGTCTCGTCCTGATTGTTTTCATTAACCCCTCGAATAATTTTGACCCCTACCGGCAGGGTACGAAGGCTTGGATCGACAAGATCCACTACGAGGAAGGTATCACCGACATCCGGAATATCTGTACAGTATTGAGCTTTTGGCTCAATCTGAGGCTGATACGCACTGAAGTGCACCATGCTGCCACCGATTTTTCGCACACACGGATCCTCTTCAATGGTGACATTGCCATGAGCGGCAGCGGGAGCTGGACTAATACCCATTGGACTGATGAGCAGGAGAAACAATGATCCTATATAGGTGGCGTATTTAATCATAATATTATTGGCCGTATCTGCTGTTCACAGAGGGTTGGGAACCATCAAAATCTACCACCGTGCGGTTGGCTCTTTCAAGTGGCCAATATTGTTGACTCGGTCTGGCGTGATGCGTTAGGGCCGCCGTACGACCTCGCACCTGAGAATGTGAGAATTGGTCTCAACGAAACTGAGAAGTAAACTCGAAATGAATCTATTTCTCGAGTTGACGCTGATCAACAGACGTGCTGATAATGTAAATACGTTTGTGAATCCATTTCCAAAGGAGGCCAGTCATGAAAGCAAAAGAGGGAGTCATCACTATCTTAAATAAGATTCTGACCGCTGACTTAACCGCCATTAACCAGTATTTTGTCCATGCGAAAATGTGTGACAATTGGGGATACGAGCGGCTCCATCAGAGCGTGCGCGAACGGAGCATCGACGAGATGAAGGACGCCGATGAGCTTATCGGTCATATCCTGTACCTTGAAGGTGTGCCCAATGTCCAACGCATGAACTCGGTGCAGGTGGGCGAGACCGTACCGGAGCAGCTGAAGCTGGACTTAAAGGCAGAACAGGAAATGCTGACCTTATTGAATGAAGGGATCGTGCACTGCGCGAAAGTCTCGGATTTTACGACTCGCCATATGTTTGAGGACATGGCGAAAGATGTTGATGAGCATATCGATTGGATTGAAACTCAACTGGAAACGATCAAGCAAGTCGGCTTGGAGAACTATCTTGCCGAACAAATCAAGAAAGACTCTTGAGCGAGGAAATGATGAAAGCCAAAGACGGGGTCCTAGACTTCCTCAATCAGGTTCTTAAGTCGGAGTTGACGGCGATTCACCAGTATCTGCTGCACGCGGCCATGTGCAAGAACTGGGGGTACGAACGACTACACGAATATTATCGCCATCTGGCGAATGAAGAGGTTCAACACTCCGCAGGTCTTATCGATCATATTCTTTATCTAAACGGTACACCCGCGGTAGCACAGATCGATGCCGTAACGCACGGGGACGATGTGGCAGCTTTGTTTCGGGTAGACCTCGGATTTGAATGTGAAGATGTTGAGTTACTCCGCACTGCTATTGCGCACTGCACGAAAGTCGATGATTTTACGACACGTCATCTACTGGAACACATGATTCAAGATTCAGAAGAGCATGTCGATTGGTTTGAGACTAGACTTCGAACTATCGCTCAGATAGGCCTCGAACGGTTCCTCTCGGAACAGATCAAGAAATGAGTCAGATACGCTTGAGCGATCCAGGGTGGACTTAGACTGTGAACAAGTGGTCACAACCTGTTTCAGATGCTGCCATGCCCATCAGCGTGGAAGCCATCTGTTATGATACCCACGGAATGCGCGAGGGCACATCTTGATCATGACGTTGCGTGGACATATTGCATCTCTGCAGGTTGGCTTGCCGAGTACCCCCGAGTGCAAGGATGTCTGCATGTCTTTAAAGCAAACCTGGACCACAGGCTTTTTCAAACATCCCATTCGGGACCCCGTTTGGCTCGCCACACTTAACCTCGACGGGGATGGGCAGGCGGATCTTGAGAATCACGGCGGAGTTGACAAAGCGGTCAATGTGTATCCTATCGAGCACTACCCGTATTGGTCGCAAATCCTTTCGGTTCCCGAGCTTGTGCCGGGAGCTTTTGGTGAAAATTTTACGACTGAAGCTCTGTCCGAAGATGACGTATGCATCGGAGATACATTTGAGATCGGCGAAGCGCTGGTCCAGGTATCTCAACCTCGGCAACCATGTTGGAAGCTTGCCCGGCGCTGGGGCATACCGGACTTAGCCGTACGCTTCCAGAATACCGGTCGGACTGGCTGGTATTTTCGCGTGCTACGAGAAGGTTTGGTCCAAATTGATCAAGGAGTGGTCCTAGTCGCCCGTCCATTCCCACAGTGGACGATCGCGAGAGCTAATCTTCTGATGCATCATCAGACTGAGGACAGAGATGCAGCGCGTGAGCTTGCGAACTGCCCAGCCCTCTCATCTCGGTGGCGGATGAAATTGGGTAAGCGCGCTGACACTGGTGTGGTTGAAAGCCACTCCCCCAGGCTGTATGGACCACAGACGGATTGATTGTTGAACTGAGTCGATTTCTTTAGGCTACTGGCCCTCACACCCGACCAGCGTACTTCTGGTTCTACCATCAGAACAGTACGGGGCTGAACCACCTCTTACTGGATGGCCCAGCCCCGTACTTCAAGTCCACTAGCGAGAACGAGACTTTCTGAATTACGACTTAATCGTCATCATCCTCGTCATCATCTGATTTCTTCTTGACCTCCTTTAGCACTGCATGGCCTTGGGCAAGGCTTGCATTGAGGTCATTTTCCGGAACCTTCTTGTGAACCAGATTTTGATGGCAGTCGATACAGGTTGCCCCCTCGCTCTCCATCTTCGCATGGGCGGCCTTCGCAGAGGCACCCGGCGGCTTGGTGTTCTTATGGCAGGCTCGGCATGTCAAGCTGTCCCATTCTTTAAGCTTCATCCGAGCTCTAAAGGCAGCCTCCGGCCGATGTTCGTTGAACTTTTCAACGGTTGAATAATCAGTGGTGAATTCCTTGATCAGGAACGGCACACCATCAACCACATGGGTGTAGACCGCCTTATGGAAGTTGGCCAACCCTTGAGGCACATGGCAATCCTTACAACCAGGATCCATACCTAATGCACCCCAATGTGAAGACTTTTTCAACTCTTCATAGGGATAGATTTCAGAGTGACAACTTATACAAAACTCTGTTCTCGAAATCGCAGCCTCACCGCCAAAGACAACAGTGAGGAGCCCGATCCCGAGTGCGGCACCAGCAATTAACGTCCCAGTCTTAGCCATTTCTAGTCGTCTCCACCGTTGTCAGCCTTCACTGGAGGCTTTGCGGTCTTCTGAAACTCCTCGTGGAACTTCGGAGTGGGTGGGCCAGTGAACGTGCCTGCCAATTTGAAATGCTCATGCAGGGCCTTGTCACTTCGAACGGATTTTTCAAAATCAAAGGCGTATTTCTTGTCTACCTTTGGCGTGAACGGAGTGTACGGCTTCTTTGCACCCTTCCAGCCCGATCCTTCGTAATTAAGGTGGCAGGCATTACATTTCTCTTGAAATTCAAATTCCTGCCCCGCTTCTACAAGCTTTTCTCGATCCATCGTTTTCTGTGATTTCTCGAATGCCTCACCTGCTTTTCGATGGATTTTTCGATAGGCGCTGCCAGCGCCGTGGCAGGATTCACAACCGACATTCGTGACGAACTTTTCAGGCTCCTCGATCACATACCCACCTTCCTGCCCAAAGCCGTCTACGTGACAACCGACACACTCTTTATCCGCCGTATAATCCTTCTTAGGATCAAGCTTTGCCTTCAGCTTAGCTTCCTTCCTAGTGTTCGGTTTCAACGACTCCATTGCCTTCCCATGGAGGGTCTTATCCCAGGATTCTCCCTGGCTTTTATGGCAGTTATAACACTTCTTTCGACCTTCAAATGTTCCTTGGGCTGAAGCCGTTCCAGCGACCGCTAGAAAGACCGCTGCAGCGACAAATGCAAACACCATTCGTTGAGTCACAGCATCTCCTTTCCAATAAATGTATGATGGATATCGACTGATTTTCTTACATGGTCCATGCACAAGCGCATAGTCATCCCAATCGTCACTCCACGAGGGAAACGGCTACAGTTTACCATGGAGAAACTCGCAACTGCTACCCTCATAATCGCTAATTGGATTAAACACCCGGGAAGGTCTAAGCGGATGGTATCTTAAAAACCCAATATCCGCCTTGTTTATGGACAACTTGCAAGGCCTCAAAATCTACCGGCGTAGAATTCATGAGGGGAAGCATATGAGCCAGTAAAACTTTACCCTTCTGAGTTTCATTCAGGAAGTACGCTCGAACAGACTTCTCACTAAGTGACTGAAGCGTATAGGTGTTATAGCCGTTCTCCTTCATCCAGCCCTTCACCTGCCCAGCAAGACCATGGACATTACCGGTCAGTGGAAAGTCCTTAAAAGCCAGATCAATCCGATCCGGATACATCATCGCAAGCTTATAGAGATCCGCTGGATGCACAACGATGTAAGCTTCCCGTGAGCCGGCGACCTGCTTCAGCAGGTTGGCACCTTTCGAGGCCTCTGATGAGAGTGCGTCGGCGAACGTTTTGAATTTTTCCTGTTCCTCAGTAGCCCCTAGTGGACCCCAGAATTCACGTTCGTATTCAGCAATCTCATCTGACCGGTCTTTCCAGTACGAGGGCACAATCAGTGGGTGGGCAAGGTACGAGGTGAACAGTGTGTCTCGTTTCGACAATAATTTCAACTGCATCGAGGTATCCCACCATGCCAAAATTATTGCGTCCTTTGGCACATAATTCGCTATATCAGCCGCGAGTGTTCTCAGCTCGGAAAAATCAACAGACGCCGTTACAATCGGTTCAGAAACCAGATTCTCCCAATTTAACAAAACGGAGTTACCAACGGGATTTTTCGTTTGATAGGCAATCGCCACAGGTTTCTCAAGTGATGGAACACGAAGCTCGTATTTACTAATTTTCAAATCCGGCCAAGCATCCAACTGAAGATGGGAAAACTGATTACTCGCCCCTTCCTCTACGAGCTGATAGGTATAGGCAGCGGGAAGAGGTTTGACCCACAGGTAGAGACACCACACCAGCAGAAAAAAGCCTCCCGTCACCAGGAGGATACCCAGTGACGGGAGGAATGTGATCCGGGACGGACGCGACATCGATTCCGGTACTGACGATGTCGCGTTCACGGCCTACCTACTTCTGACGACGCCGCCAGCTGGCCATCGCGAGCGTGCCTGCCAGCATCATGCCGCCGCCAATGCCCCCGAGGGAGAGCTTGCCGGTCTCGCTATCCAGATCGAGCAGACTGTGCTTCATCTGCCCTTCCAGCTTCGCGACGCGGGCCTGCAATTCCAGCTTCTCTTTCAGCCGCGTATCGTCGTCCATGATTTCTACATACGCCCGGTTCATGGCCGCCCAGCCGACCGTGTAGGTGTAGCCCCAGTACTGGTGGGCTAAGCTCACGTGCAACTGCACGAGGTGGTCTTCGGCCATTTCGAACAGCTTCAGCTCATTGGCCGCCGGGTTGTTCCCCTTCGACCAATAGATCTGGAAGAACTGTTCAAAGCCGTCTTGCACCGGCGCCGGCGGAGTCGGCCGGTTGGTCTTCTGGCCGGTCAACAGACCCGCCTTGTATTGCTCTTCGACGACATGATGGGCTTCGTCGTACTTATCCAAGCCGGAGAAGGTCCCATTGTCCATGAACTCCATCCAGGCTCGGGCATAGGTTTCAGAGTGACAGTTGGTACAGGTCTTGATCCACGCATCGTTGCGCTTCTCCGACCATTCGGTCTTGATGTTCTCTCGAATGCCCGGCACGAACGGATAGTTGGCCCAGCGCACTTTCCGCACGACGTTGTGGGCGATCTTGCCTTGATACTCCATGTGGCAGTATTGGCAGGTCGGCGCGGTCTCGGCCCCGTTCTTCATGGCTTCTTTAATCGGCACGTTGAAGTTCCAATGGTCTTTATCCCGCTGGTACTTCAAGCCATGCTTGGAGAGATTGTAGGCTTCCCAGTTGTTGTGGTCGGCCCCGCTATGGCACTGCGCACAAACTTCCGGCTTGCGGGATTCCGCCACCGAGAACTCATGCCGCGCATGGCAGGTGTCGCACTTGTTCTGGTTGACGTGGCAGCCGGTGCAGCCATCGGCGATTTCCCGCTGCGACATGCCCGCATACACGTCCACTTCGACGTTGGCTTTGTAGTCCAACGCATGGGACGGCCGGCCCTTCGGCCACTGATCTTTCGGCCAGATGATGGTGTCCCGCTCGGACTCCCGCTCGGCAAATTCCTGCAAGTGGCAGGTGCCGCAGGTGTCGGCGGTGGCCAACTTGATGTCTTTGCGGTGATCGGCTTTCTGCTTGGTGTTGATGTCGAAGTGGCAATCGATGCAGCCCACTTCCTTCAGCTTCTCGTTCTTGCCCAGCTTGCCCATCGAGCGCAGGTTCTCTTCGACGGCTTCGAGCTTGGCCTTCTTGTAGAACGTGGGATCTTTCGGGGTCAGTTTCCGGATCTTATCCAAGTTGGCATGGGTGCTCTTCTTCCACGCCACGACCCAGCCCGGCGACTCATCGGTGTGACACTTCACACACTCCTGCCGGC
Organism: Nitrospira sp.; assembly: GCA_036984345.1. Taxonomy (GTDB): domain Bacteria; phylum Nitrospirota; class Nitrospiria; order Nitrospirales; family Nitrospiraceae; genus Nitrospira_D. The sequence goes on from BQXA01000006.1 coordinate 68,167, forward strand.
TCGCCACTTCCTTGACGGCTTGCGGCGGCTTGTAGAAGGTGTGCGGATCGAAATATTTGCTGAATGAGATCGGCTGCCAATATTGCCCGTACTTCCCTTTGCCCACGCCCTGTTCCGGGTCCATGTATCGCTTAATCAGGGCTTCGTACAGCTCCTTCGGCGACGCCGAGCGATCCAGCTTCAACGCCTCGTACGTCTCCTTCGGCACCGACGGAAAATTCGCCTGCACGGGCGCGGCCAGCAAGCTCAGGCCGCAGACGACCATCGCATACCTCAGCACATCCTTCACGCTCACCATTTCGACTCCTTCCGTTTGATGGCCAGTGCGCACTGGCCATACCGTGGTCCTCTGGGATCTCAACTCTCTCCTCATTCAGCATCTTGTGTCGTCGTGATGCATCTCTCTATCACAGCGACACCCGGTGGTGAAAGTAGAAAATCACCACCGGACTCGCCGACCCAGGCCAGAGCCTTCACAAGGAGATGAACTGCTGGAGCAGGCGTTCCAGCCTAACCCTGGGCTGGGATGTAAATAAGTAGCTAAACGAGCTCTCACAACCTTTTCCTCCATCCACGACTTGAATATCTCCAACAAGTAAACGAAGCAAATATCATTCCGCGCCTAGCGACACAGAGGTGGTATGCCTTCGCCGAATCTCCTGTCGAATGCCATGCTTCCACATGGGGCTAGAATCAGCTGGTGTACGCGACAAACGGAATGCTTTCACTTCAGGCTGAGGCAGGATCACGACAGACCACGAATACTTCCAAGGTAGATCTATAGAAGGTTGTATCTAATTCGATTCAGTATCTGATTTGATTCACAATATTAAGGCGAGACCTACGCCGGATCAGTGACAGCCGAGGTGGGGTGAACGTTCTTTCAAGCTATGCGATAGTTCTTGTGTCGCTCCAGGGAATTCCTGCGCTTTACTCAGGCTCGTAGTTTAGGTTCGGAGAGAGCCATCGCTCGACAGTGCGGAGATCCATTCCTTTACGACCGGCATAGTCGTCGACTTGATCTTTTCCGATCTTGCCGACGGCAAAGTACTTGGCTTCAGGGTGGGCGAAATAGAACCCACTCACCGACGCTGCCGGCCACATCGCAAAACTGTCTGTTAGAGTGATACCGGTGTTTTTTTCCACTGACAACAGATCAAACAGTAACCGCTTCTCGGTATGGTCTGGACAGGCTGGGTAACCAGGCGCCGGGCGGATTCCACGGTACCGTTCACGGATGAGTTCCTCATTCGTCAACCGTTCATCCTTGCCGTAGCCCCATTCTTTCCTTACTCGTGCATGGAGATATTCCGCAAACGCCTCAGCTAGTCTATCTGCGAGCGCCTTCGCCATGATGGAATTGTAGTCGTCATGGTCTCGATCAAACCGCTTACAGACCTCGTCAAGCCCGATTCCGGCCGTGACGGCAAAGGCTCCGATATAATCTTCCCGACCTGAATCTTTTGGAGCCACATAATCGGCCAATGAAAGGTTGGGCTGTCCCGTCGGTTTTTCCGATTGCTGACGCAGATGGTGGATCGTCGTCAGCAGCGTCTTTCGGGACGGATCCTGATAGAGTTCGATGTCATCTCCGACACTGGCGGCAGAGAAAAACCCATAGACCCCCTTGGCCGTCAACTGCCTGTTCTGGACGATTTCATACAACAACTTCCGCGCATCGTCATACAGTTCCTTGGCCTTTGGTCCTACCACCGAATCGTCCAGGATTGCCGGATATCGTCCCTTCAACTCCCAGGTATGGAAGAACGGCGACCAATCAATGTACGGAATCAGTTCGACCAGAGGTTGATCCGAAATCGTCTGAATGCCCAATCTCACTGGTGCTGGAATATCGGTCTTAGCCCAGTCCGAGGCTAAACGATTCGCGCGTGCCTGGATCAGTGGTCGTAACGGCTTGGCACCGCGATCCTGGTGCGATTGTCTGACTCGCTCATAGTCAGCTCGGACTTGCTGAACGAAACCCTCCTTCTGCGCCTCGCTTACGAGACTTCCCACGACACCTACGGCACGTGAGGCGTCCAACACATGGACAACCCCCGGCTCATAGGACGGTGCAATCTTGACCGCCGTGTGAGCTTTACTGGTCGTCGCCCCGCCGATCAAGAGGGGTACAGCGAACCCCTCGCGTGTCATTTCTTTGGCCACATGCACCATCTCATCGAGCGACGGAGTAATGAGCCCGCTCAGGCCGATGATGTCGGCCTTATTCTCTCGAGCAGCCGCGAGGATTTTTTCACAAGGCACCATGACGCCGAGATCGATGATTTCATAGTTGTTACAACCAAGCACGACCCCGACAATGTTTTTCCCGATGTCGTGCACATCGCCTTTGACCGTCGCGAGCAAGACCTTCCCCTGTGACTGGAAATTACCGGTCCGCTTCTTCTCTTCTTCCATGAAGGGCATGAGATAGGCCACGGCTTTCTTCATGACACGAGCACTTTTGACGACCTGCGGCAAGAACATCTTGCCTGACCCGAACAAGTCCCCGACGATATTCATGCCTGCCATCAACGGGCCTTCAATGACCTCCAACGGCTTGGCGTACTGTCGACGCGCCTCTTCGGTATCCTGGTCGATATAGTCCGTGATGCCTTTCACAAGCGCATGGGAGAGCCGTTCCTCGACGGTCCCGTTCCGCCACTCATCATCTTTGACAACCGTCTTCCCCTTGGCCTTGACGGTCTCGGCGAAACTGACGAGTCGCTCAGTCGCATCGGGTCGGCGGTTGAGCAGGACATCCTCGACCAGTTCGAGCAAGTCCTTGGGGATCTCTTCATAGACGGCCAGCTGACCGGCATTCACGATGCCCATATCGAGTCCAGCTTGAATCGCGTGATACAGAAAAGCGGCATGCATCGCTTCACGAACGATGTTGTTGCCCCGGAATGAAAATGAAATATTGCTGATCCCCCCGCTGACCTTCGCACCAGGCAGGTTCTGCTTGATCCAGCGCGTCGCCTCGATGAAGTCCACTGCATAGTTGTTATGCTCTTCAATGCCTGTCGCGACGGTCAACACATTGGGGTCGAAGATAATATCTTGCGAAGGGAAGCCAACCTGTTCGGTCAGGATCTTGTACGAACGTGCACAGATCTCCTTTCTCCGTTCCAGCGTATCAGCCTGGCCCTTCTCATCGAAGGCCATGATGATGACCGCCGCGCCATAGCGGCGGACGAGTGTCGCGTGCTCGATGAACTTCTGTTCGCCTTCTTTGAGACTGATACTGTTGACGATCGCCTTGCCCTGAATGTTCTTCAGCCCGGTTTCCAGCACCTCCCATCTGGAGCTATCCACCATGATCGGCACTTTGCAGATGTCCGGCTCCGACGCGACGAGACGAAGAAACTTTTCCATCGCCGCCTTGGAGTCGAGCATTCCTTCATCCATGTTCACATCGATAATCTGAGCGCCGCCCTCGACTTGTTGGCGTGCGACCGATAATGCGGTTTCATAGTCGCCGGACAAAATCAGCTTCGCAAACGCCGGTGAGCCGGTCACATTGGTTCGCTCGCCGATATTGACGAAGTTTGATTCTGGCCTGATGGTCACCGCCTCGAGCCCGCTCAAGCGTGTGTAGGGTTCGACCTTCGAGATCGCATGCGGCTTCACACCGCGCACCGCTTCGGCAATACGCTTGATATGGTCCGGGGTCGTTCCACAACAACCGCCGACGATATTGAGCCAACCATTTTCCACCCACTCACGAAGTTGAGGCGCCAATGTATCCGGTGTCTCGGGGAATCCGGTCGGCAGCAACGGATTCGGGAGACCGGCATTGGGGTGTGCACTGATATGGATGGGCGCGATATGCGAGAGCTCTTCGATCAGCGGGCGCATTTCCTTTGGCCCGAGCGCGCAATTCATCCCCACGCTGAGCAACGGCACATGGGAGATGGAATTCCAGAAAGCCTCAACGGTCTGCCCCGTCACACCACGATTGCTCCCGGCTTGGATGAACGTCACCGACGCCATGATCGGCACCCGGCGTGCACCGGAGGCGAATGCCTGCTGGATCGCAAAGAAGGCAGCCTTGGCGTTCAACGTGTCAAAGATCGTCTCGACGAGCAGCAGGTCAACGCCACCATCGAGTAAACCCAGAACCTGCTCACCGTAGGCCTTCACCAGCTCGTCATAGGTGGTCCCGCGAGCAGCCGGGCTGTTCACATCGGTGGAAATCGACGACGTCTTCGTGGTGGGACCGATCGCCCCGGCGACAAAACAACGCCGTTCCGGCTGCGCTCGTTGCACGGCCTCAACCGCCCGCTTGGCACACTCCGCGCCGGCTTTGGAGAGTTCGTACCCAAGATTCTCCATCCCGTAGTCCGCCAGGGAAATGGCTTGCGCATTGAACGTATTGGTTTCAACGATGTCGGCACCCGCTTCCAAGTATTGCCGATGAATCTCTTCGATGATGGCAGGTTGGGTCAAGTTGAGCAGATCGTTGTGCCCCTTTAGATCCTTCCTCCAATCTTTGAACCGCTCACCGCGAAAACCTGCCTCCTCCAGCCTCCGCTGCTGGATCATCGTCCCCATCGCCCCGTCAAGAATGAGAATACGCTCTTGCAACAGAGCCTCGATGGACGCGTTGTGCTGTATCGCCATAATCACCTTGATTACAAATTTGATCCGTTGCTCTCGCTCTGCAGGCGATCATACTGGATGGCATTCCAAGCGAGCAAGCAGGAGATCCATTCTTGACAGCCATTTGGAGCGCTGGCTACGATGCAGGAGGATGTCGCCGTTGTCGATCCGAGGAAGTGCGATACACATTCTTTTTCTCACGGTCTTCGCTCTGTCGGCGAATGCCTCTCCCACTCTCGCTGACCCGTATTTTGAGGATGGGTTTCTCGGCCTTTCCCAGAAAGAACTCCACGATAAACTCGGCATGCCACAGGCCGTGCGGGATCGAAAATCCGCGTTGCGAGTCTTCACCTATTACCCGATCACAGATTGGTCGAATTACTTCAGCAAAGTGGTTTCACCGGAGAACGGCGAAGATGTGTATACCTTCACGCGCGAGGGCATCGAGGTCCGCTACTCGTTCAGCTACGCCGTTGACCAGAATGATCACAACGAGAATCGCCCCTTGATCGTTCGACTCGTGGATATCGAGTTTTCACCGCCCGTTCCGCTCCACCGCATCCCGGCTATGGTTCCTGAGTTTCGTCCCTCAACGAACCCCGGCTCCCCTGCGTTTCGATCCAATATCTGGCTGCTCTTGTTCAAGGGAGCGCCTTCACCAGCAGCTCGGTTCATCGTGAGGGAGAACGGAAAGGATCGACTGGATTGGACCCTCTGCTTCCAATTCTTCTCGATGCAGGGACTACCTGATCGCCTCACAACGAGGGCCTCAATCGACCGTATGGAAATCAGCACGCAGAGCTTGCAATTAGTGACCCTGCGGCAGCGCCATACCCATGAGCCAGTCTCCAATCCCTACGCTCACCCTATAGGTCTGGACCCGGTTCCCCCAAAACCATTGCCCAAACCAATCCCCGTTCCCCAATACGAGGAATAGTCAGCAACGGACATGTGGCGGAAGGTTACTGCGACGGCTGCTGCAGGCGATCCTGTTGCGCTTGGCCTGAAGCGACAGCCTTCTTCTTCAAGATATCCATTGGCCCACCGTCGGTCGTATACAAGAGCACAGGTGTCCCGATTCCAAGAACGATGAGCAGGCCTAGTGCCAGCAACCTGATCATGGGGCTATTCTTGCTCAGATACATGATGACCAGCAGAACGATTGCCGCGATGCCTGCGGCGTTGAGGATCGGCAACTCACTCACGCTTGATTTATCCAACTTACTTGGAAATTTCGGCATTTCCCACCCGAACGCCTTCGCTCCTTCCTGAAGCTTCTGCTGCATGGATTGACTCTTCGGATGTGCCTTTTCCACCGAACCCGGCTGTTCATGCATTTTCACTTTTGCCCGAAATTTTTCGGGGATCGCCTCCGGCGAATCGGTAAATACCGGAGTCCCTTGGTCATCGATGTAGGAGTAGATGGTCGTCGCCAGAACTTCCACGGTGGTGCTCATTCCGAGAACAAGACAAAGGCCGATCATGAGGATGAGGTGTCGCATGGTGGTCGCACGATCCATGATTGTGGTTGGTTGTGTTGTAAACTCATGAGCAAGTATAGCGCCTGACCATATGTACCTGATTTCATTGGCCATTCGTGGCACTTCCTTGACTCACGGACAAGTCACTTGCTAGCATCAGGCCTTCTTATGGCGACCGAATCTCAACCTATTTCATTTGATCCCAAGGCGGAGGAACCATCGTTCATCCGCCGTCGTCCTGTACGAATCATCATTTATACCGGACTTGTGCTCTTTCTTCTCATGGCTGTGGTGTGGCCCATGATCGTTCAACTTGGCGACCCGAACTTTGAGAAACACATCGCACAACACCGCGTCATGGTCGGCATGAGTAAAGAGCAGGTCTTGGAATCCTGGGGCGGACCGCAGACGATCAATACGACCTTCACGAAAGATGGAATCCGACAGGAAGAGTGGATTTTTGAAGATTGGGAGAGTTCAGCGGTGGTCCGTCATCGCTACCTGTATTTTGAGGAGGGTATCCTGATGGGGGGCTGGTACGAAGGAACTCGAGAGCGTCAGTTTCGCGACTTACCTGCAGAGAAGCCCCACCCCAGAATTCAGCCGTAAGCCCGCCGCGAGCAGCATCCACTCACACGCGCTGTTCATCCGCTGACCGACTTGTCTCCCATCGATCGATTGGACTTTACTCGCCATCGGTTTCACTTTAGACTCACTATCACGTTATGGCGTCTCTGTGATTCGTACGCGCCGCTCCTGGCCGGGACCACCAGACACCGTTAACACCCGTTTCCATTCGCGGACTTGGTAGATGGCCCAGGCATTCGGTTGCCCCTTGAAATACGCCATAGGATCCTCGCCGCTGGCAGTGAGAAAAATGGGCTCTGTAAATCCTTCCTCCAAGACGTAGTCGAGTAAGGATTCCGTGGTAAAGCCGGTTCCTCGAAGTGTGACATCGGCCAGGATGGTGAGAATTTCGTCAGGATTCTGAATGGTGATCGGGTTCATCGGCTGTCCTCTGTAGTCCGAATTGTACCGATCCGTTACGAACGAAGGCAAGGTCTTGCGTCTATGCCTATGAAAAAATCCGCATTTCTCAACGCGCTCCTCACGCTCATGGATCACAAACATCATTGGGCATGGGAGTATTTTTCCTCAGGCCGGCTCAGCACCGCTCAGCTCAAGACTCACTTTCAGCATGAGTACGCAGTCTACGTTCGGGACTTTCCGGTCTTTTTGTCACGGATCCTTGGGAGAAACCCTCCCCCATCAGTCCGGCATATGCTGGCTGAAAATATTTACGAGGAAGAGACCGGTGGACTCTCATTGGGGACATCACATCCGGAACTGTTCCTGGCCATGATGGAAGGATTGGGATTCCGCCGTGCGGATTTTGAGCAGGATCGGCTCCTGCCTGCGGCCCGAACCTACCGAGCCTGGCTGGAACGGATGTCACACCACCGTCACTGGGTGGTTGCAGCGGCCATATTCACAGTGTTCGTTGAGGGGAGCGTTAAAGATCGCAAGGAGCTCCAGGCTCCATCCAAAAGAAAAAAACAAAAGGATATTGAAGCCATCATCGCCAACCACCCCTTGGTTCGATATCACAAGGTTCCACGAAACCGCATGGACCTGATTCGCGCTCACCAACTGGTGGAAACAGGCCATCGACAGGATGCCTATGATATGGTCGTCAACTACACCCCTCCGGCTCTGCGACCGATGGTGCTGACCAGCGTCAAGAAGAGTTTAGCGCTCTGGTTGAACTATCGAGACGCGATCGCCAAGGCTTGCAATATTCCCAGACTCTCATGATCTGGTCGTCTCCCTCATGCTGCCTTCTCATGCCCCTCATCATCGGTCTGACGCCATCGGCGAGTGATGCGGAAACCTTGTCCGGTATGGTGTTCATTCCTCCGGGAGAGTTTACGATGGGAACGCCGGACGGAAGCGATGGATTTCCTGACGAGCATCCCGAACGACGTGTCTATCTCAGCGGGTACCTTATGGATCGCTTTGAAGTCACCAACCAAGCGTATGCCACATTCGTGCAGGCAACGAGTCATCGTTCTCCCGAAAATTCGAATCAAACCGCGACGCTCTGGGCCAACGATCAGCCTATGCCAGGCATTGAACGGCATCCCGTGGTCAATGTCAGTTGGACCGATGCCGACGCCTATTGTCGATGGATGGGAAAACGTCTTCCGACAGAAGCGGAATGGGAAAAAGCGGCGCGGGGAATCGATGGCCGACGGTATCCGTGGGGAAACGAGTGGGACGTCACCCGAGCGAACAGCGCCAGTTACTGGGCGCAACAGACGATCGAGTTCGCCAGCGGAGCAGACTGGGAGGCCTTCTGGATCAATGGCGACGGGGCTCGCTTGGCCAAAGAACACGGTATACGAGGAGAAGTTTTAACGTTGCCGGTCGGCAGCTTTGCAGAATCGGTAAGTCCCTATGGGTTGTTCGACATGGCCGGGAATGCCGCAGAATGGGTGCAAGACTGGTACGACCCCAACTATTATCGAAACGGCCCCCTCAGTGATCCGTCTGGTCCACACCGAGGTGCGATCAAGGCCATGCGCGGTGGTTCCTGGCTGAAACCGGCCGCCAGTCTCCGCACGAGTGATCGCGATTGGGGAACGATGGACAGCCGTCCCAGCGGCACCGGGTTTCGATGCGCAAAAGACGCATGGTGATCATCTTGTCCTACGATTCGTCTCCTCTAGCGCTTCAACTCTTACCCAGCTGTTGAGTAACAGCGTCCCGTTGGAATCAGAGTCCCGGCTGGTCTTTCACAAGGACTTCGACCTGCTCAACTCTCACCACCGGCATGATGAGTCCGGCTCCCTCCTCGTCATGAGAGAAATCATAGATGATCGATTCGGTTGGAATCGGTTTCCCGGCCATCACGACAAACACCTTCACCTTCTCCTGTTTGGAAAGATTACTTTTTATGCGGTCGGCCAGGGCCTTGTCCGGCCTGACTCGCAGGTCGCCCGGAAATTCTTCCGGCTTGAATCGAACCAGTCCCCAACTTGTCGCGTTGAAGTCCGGCCCAATCGCCACTCTGTACGCCTGCGTTTCGAGATCGAATCGCGACAATTCTCCCGTCCACACGAATGCTACGCGCCTCCCAAGAGCAAGATTCCCCTCGCGCAATGCATCCCGCTCTCGGTTCAGGTTGAAGAGTCGCTCATCATAGTCCGGATCAGTGTGCCCCTGACCATAGACTGTTACCCAGTCAGGCGGCGCTCGATCCAGTTCGATAAGGAAGGCTTCGATCGCCTTCCGCTCGATCAGAACCTGCACGTCGGAAGGGAATATCGAATGAAGTTGCGTCAGTGGAATGGCTCTCAGCGAACGAACCCCTGATGCATCTTTCGCTTGTACGGTGACGGGCAACAAGGGAAAAACGCCACACTGACATAGCAGTACAAAGATGATTGTGAGAGACCTACTCGCCAGCAGTACGAACCAGCGACCGATCATAGGAAGCCTTCAGAGACATCACGCCTGGATGGTCGTCCGTGAGCACACCGACTTCGATGAGAACCTCGAGTCGCGGGGCAGGATTGAGTCGGCGGAGGTCAGATTGAGAAAGGCCTTCCGTGCTCAGCGCGTTCTCGTAGATTTCAAGCCACGATTCGGTCACCGCACGCAACCCCACATCCGTCGGTTTCATACGACCGAATCGCACTTGCTGGAGCAGCTTGATCAGAGGATCGGACTGCGAGATGGTTGAGATTGCCCCCTGCAGTGCCTGTTCACTCGACGTCGAAAAGCTATGTTGCATATGTGATAGAGCAGAAAGTCAGACGTTCAGGACAATTTTCATGACCCGAAGACCGTTCGAAAAGGTCGTCCAGCAAGGTCTACGCTTCGGTATGTTGAACCACTGAGCGACGCGAGAACGAAGCTGGAGAAATTTTTCAACGGCCTCCTCTCAGTTCATCGAGCAGGCACCCGGCCCGCGTGGATCCCCGCAACTCCCGCAGGGGCTGGAGCCTCCAGAGGGAGCCCAATTGGTCGTCGCTCCGACACCAAAGGCTGAAAACTGTTTATCAACCTTACTCGTCTGACATTTGGGACACACCGCCTTCGCCGATCCTTGGATCAAGAGCTCAAAACGATGATTGCATTCACCGCACACATATTCGAAGATAGGCATTGATCGTCTCTCCTTGATTCATTCAGGGTCAGACGCATTATAAGATCAGCGCTGCCCAATCGCAACGAGAAGGAACCTATGCACCAAGAGGAAAAAACATTCGCTTTCCGCTTCACCTTGGAAGCGTCGTTTCCAGACGACTACACCGGCGAGGAAGATGAGCACAATTGGGTGCGCGAATGGGAAGCCCGCATCAAACCACAGGTGATAAAATCGGTGTTTGAGTCACTGCGGCGGCATGGCAGTTGGACTACGCATGTCAGAAACCGTGGCGCGTCACCGACGGACGAGATCGAGATCGTCTTGACGAAAGATTTCTCAAAGCCTGTTCTGTTTCCGTTCGACAAATGATCCCTTCGGAAGCCGTCGGTTTGTATATCCATGTCCCCTTCTGTCGCCGCCGTTGCCACTTCTGCGCCTTCTACCTAGAGATCGCTCAACCTAATCGGATCGTGCAGTTTCAGTCGGCCCTCCTTCAAGAGATTGCGCTCCATGCCCAACACGATGTGTTGGATGGACGTCGCTTGCAAAGCATATATTTTGGTGGAGGGACGCCGACATCGCTCCCTACTGAATACCTGACGAGGCTGCTGAATCGGATTCGAGCGACGTGGCCGATAAGCCCGAGTGCGGAGATCACGATCGAGGCACACCCCTCCACCGTCAGCCCAGACGATCTCAACGCTCTCGTCCGAGCTGGGTTTAATCGAATCAGCTTCGGAGCGGAATCCATGAAGGACCAGGATTTCGCTTCCCTCGGGCGCTCCGGACTAGTTCGAGACACCGCAACTGCCGTTCATGAATCGCGCCGCGCGGGGTTCGCGAATATCAACCTCGATCTCATGTACGGACTCCCAGGCCAATCATTGCGCGATTGGAGAGATACCCTGGAATCACTCCTGATATTTCAGCCAAGTCATCTATCGTGTTATGCCCTGACCGTTGAAGAACACACACGACTCGCTCAGGACATTGCTCAACAGATCGTGGCGCCCCCCGATGACGCACTACAAAACGAAATGGAGTCCGTCACGGAAGACGTCCTTGCCAGCGCGGGATTTCTGCACTATGAGATTTCCAATTACGCCAAACCTGGCTATTCCAGCCGCCACAATCTCCTGTATTGGACCGGCGGTGAGTATCTGGGACTCGGCCCAAGTGCACAGTCGTATCTCGCTGGTGCCAGGTTCGGGAACATTGCGAACCTCGCATCCTATGTGGAGACGCTGAGCCGTGATCATCTCCCGATCATTGACCGCACAACACTGTCGACATCCGAGCAACAGCGCGATGCGCTCGTCTTCGGCTTACGCCTTCTCCGTGGAGTCCCTCGTGTGACGAGCCGGACCGCCGATCGAGATCAACAGATTGTCACGCTCCTGAACCAGGGCTTGCTCGATTCAGATCACGACCGCCTGTGGCTGACTCCCTTGGGACGGCGATACGCGGATACGGTAGCAGCGGCACTGTTTTGAGCACACGACTCGCTCCGCCGTTGAGTATTCACGGCTCATTGATTCGATCATCCCCAGATTGACAAGACATGCGCAATCGGAGGAGACTACGCCTAGTCTCAGGGAGTTACAATGCCAGTCAACATGGACCCAGCTAAGAAGCGCCGTCGCTCCGAACGGACGAAAGGACCAGCCTCTCAAGCAGTGGGTAGCGGCGCAGCTTCGTCATCACCAAGTCCATCGTTCGGAACCGAGACTGAAGAGGATCGAGAAAAAGCCTTGGCTGATGCCGAGCTGAAAAATCTATGGGATGCCACCGAAGTCATTGATATGGACACGGTGTAGGAATGAGGTGGATACCTTGAAGTCGTACCACTCTCACAGCCATCAGCTTCTTCAACGTGCCTAGAACTCCGCGCTGCATGCCGACACCTGCGACACCAGAAACTATTCCTGATATCACCGAAGAAGTCGGAACCGGTTCAGGCAGGGAGTTCGAGTCCCGCGTGGTGGTGTACAACTGCGATTGCCACACCTACCAGCAGGTCATTGACCTGTTTTGCCGGTTTATTCCTGGGATGACGTCCACAAAAGCGTTTGAGTTAGCCTATCGAATCGATCATGACGGGGAAGCCATCGTCTTCACTGGAGCAACGGAACAAGCCGAACATATTGCAACAAAACTCGCAGGAGGGGGGCTCCGAGTGGCCGTGCAGTGATACCATCTCCCGTTACTTCGGCTTGGCTTTTTGCTTCCCTACCTTTTTGACAGCGGCAGGAGATTTTGCGTGGGCGGTCTTGGCGGGAGGTTTGACCGCCGTCCCAGCCACCGTCGCCTTCGCTGGTTTCTTGCCTCCTTTGGTTTGCGAAGCAGCTGACTTTTTCCCTTTGTCTTGCGACTTCGACTTCCCGCTCTGCGAGGGCTTGACCGGAACCATGTAGGTAGAAGTCCGATTGACTTTAGCCAACTGGTCTCCGCTGAGGACACGCACTTGGTACAGCTCAAACAGTTTGCTGATAGCTTTGGTATCACCACGCCTCGCCGCATTCAGCAGCTTTCGGCGTTGGTTCATCTCCTCTTCTTCGGTATGCGAAGCAGCTCGCCGTTCCATGCCCATCCTTTCTCAACTGCAGCCGAAGACCCACCAGGGCCTCAACTAGTGAACACCCCCTGCTAAGAAAATTGCTGGAGTATATCAGAGTCCTGTATTCTTGGGAACATCAAACACTGTGCCCACTTACGGCGCACCACGGGCCCGAAGATCTACCGCTCAACTGTGTGGATTTGAGGCTTGAGCCTTAGCCCACGATCCCGGTATAAGTACAGATAATCCAGTGACTTTTCTGAGAGGAGATTCATGATGCAGCCGACACACGCACCGTCCACCGTAGCTGACGACCCTCAGGCCAGAGACCTCCTTCGGCGAGCCTTTGAAGCGACCGCTCGCTGGCCCAAAGACTTTCAGGGTTTTACCGCCGACCTCACCGTGAATGTGAACGGGAAAGAAACCACCGGTTCGGCCACGGTCAAGAGTCCGCGCGAGGTCTCGGTTCAGTTGGGGGACGAAGAAATACAAAAGTGGGCTCAAGAACAACTCGGTATGATCGCAGTCCATCGTGGCCCACGAAGCTTCGAGGAGTCAGACGGAAAGTACTCGCTCACCATGGAGGAGGATGGTCATCCGTTCGGGACGAAACTGATTATCCATGGCTCTAATTCCTTCTACCGCGTGAACCACAACCGCATCACCCAGATCAATCGAAAAATGGCCCACCCCGGCATGAATCCTTTTGCGTTTACGATCAACGTGGAAGAAAGCGCCGTCACACAGGACCAGAAAAATCTCACGACCAAGTATACGGTCTACTACTATTCACCCACCGATGGGAAACTCACCAATGTCGAGAGTTTCACGGACACGCACACCCGTGTGGGAGCATGCGACCTACCGGCCACTAGGCGGATCATCACCTACGAAAACAATCAGGTCGTAGTGAAAAACCTTACGTTCACGAATCACAAGTTGCTCTAGCGACGATGGATCTACGGAAAGACTTCCCGCGCAGCATGCGAGTCCAGCTGGCCGGCTATGCCCACCTGGCTCGCATGATCGACAAATGCCGCGCCGTCCTTGCCGGCAGCGAGGGCGAGTATATCTATCCCTGTCCGATGGACGATCGGCTACTGGAGTTTGCGGGCATCACCAGCGAACAATTCACAGCCGCCGTCCAATCCAACTCGACCGATGAAGGAGTCGTCAGCTGGTTTGAGAAGCAAGCCAAGCCGCACCGGCCTGCTGAATTGGAAGAATGGAATCAGAAGTTGTTGGCACGCAGACCAAGTTCCCCTGAAAGCGCAGCCAGGTTCAAGAAATACCTGGTTGCCATTGATCCCTCACGCACCGACATCACCGCTTGGTCGGATCTGCAAGACTTGGAAGAAGGACGAGTCGTTCCGAGATGGGAACCAGGGACTCATTCTCAGTAAGTCAGCGCCGGATACTTTCCCAAGTAGGTCGGGTTTTCCGCCTGGCCCAGCATGAAGTGCGCAACATCAGCCCGAGAAATGGCGCCCACCTTCATACCGCCCACCAATTGGTCCAACACGCGATAGCGGCCGGTCACCGCCCCGTTGGTCAAGCGACCTGGGCGCACGATCTCCCATCGTGGGTATCCACCGGCGATCACCCGCTCCTGCTCACTCTTATCGGCATAGACTTTCTTCAGAAGCAGCGTGAACATAAGTTTCATGGGAAGCGAATTGTATCCCCAGCTGTCGCCTGCACCGAACCCCGTGAGGACGATGAGCGTCGGAGAGCTCCCCTTTTCGCCAAGAATCTTCAGCAAGAGCCGCGCGGAGTCGGAGAACAGCGTAGTGGCGAATGGGCTCTTCACACCAAGCGTCATGAGAATGGTGTCAGCTCCTTCCACGGCAATCCGAACATCATCCTGGTTTGTCGCACTCCCCTGCACCTTGGTCAATCTAGGCTGATCAGGGAGCGAAACCCGTCGTCGTGACAAGGTGGTCACGTCATGCCCCCGCTCGAGTGCTTGACGCACGGTCTCCAGCCCTATTCCAGCAGAGGCTCCAATAATGGCGATCTTCATGTTCCCTGTCTTGTTGTCAGTGGCCTAACCAAGTTGCAATGGACCGGCCTGATTTGGAGAACTTGGCTTCAGTGCCATTCTCAGCCTGTTTCCAGGCTCCGGTCAAGTGCGGGAGCGGTGATTGTTTGGTGCGATCTGACACCTCTGGAAGAAAGCAGCCGTCGAGATCAAGTGGTGTGGATTCACTTCTTTAACGGTGTTTCCTGTCTCCCATGTTAGACTTTCTCCATGCCTAGAGCCGCCCGCACCAAAGCCGTCTTCTACCACCGAGACGCACTCGATACCCTCAATCGTCACAATTCCTTGGCCGATAAGCTGGCATCGCTTCATAAACTGCTGAAGCAGCGGTATCCGTTTATTACACGCATCGCTGTTGCCGTCTATGACCCCAAGACGGACCTGCTCAAGACTTACGTCGACAGTGGCCGCACTGCTCATCCGCTGCGGCACTATTCCGCAAGGCTCGCCGAAGTCCCGTCCTTGAAGGAGACGATGACCCGTGGCACACCACGGGTTGTCAATGACCTCGATGTCTTCAAACTCAGCCACACCGAGCACACGGTGCGTATACGCGCCTCGGGATATGGAGCCAGCTACACCCTGCCAATGTTCCTGAACAGCATCTTCTTTGGATTCGTCTTCTTCAATTCGAGACTCAAACGCGTATTCACCGATCAAGTCCTGCACGATCTGGATATCTTCGGGCACCTCACCTCGCTCACGGCGATTTCCGAACTGTCCTCGATCCGGACGCTCGAAGCCTCCGTGAGAACCGCAGCCGACATCGTGCACCACAAGGACATGGATACCGGCGCCCACCTGGATCGTATGGCGAACTTCGCCCGCTTGATCGCACGGACCATCGCCCCTACCTACAGCCTGACCGACGACCTGATTGAACACATTTTTCTCTTTGCCCCGCTCCATGACATCGGGAAAATCGCGATTCCTGACGAGATCTTACAGAAACCCGGCACCCTCACCGACCGTGAGAAAACGATCATGCGCAGTCATACGGCCAAGGGACGGGAGATCATCGACGTGATGTTGAATAATTTCGGCCTGGATGGTCTTGAGCACATCGACATGCTCCGCAACATCGCGCTGTACCATCATGAAGCGATGAACGGCAGCGGATATCCGAGTGGATTGCAGGGGAACGATATTCCGATCGAGGCGAGAATCGTGGCCGTCGCCGACATCTTCGACGCATTGACAAGCCGTCGGTCGTATAAGGAAGCTTGGTCGAACGACGAGGCGTTTGCCATGCTGCGGCGCATGGCCGGCTCACAAGTCGATCAACACTGCGTCGAGGCCCTCATTGCTCAGCGCTCGGAAGTCGAAGAAATCCAGGCTCGCTTCAAGGAAGATCCCTACGGCTAACCCTCCGACCAAACAGCCACACCTAAGCACGCACATATCCTGCTGTAACGTAAGACCGGTGCCTGATTACAACTCTCTACCCCCAGTCGTTTCGAATCATGACTGTGGGCTGAGGACCTCCCGCCAGACGGTCGCTAGATCATGAATCGCTTTGCCTCCATCACCTACGTAGACCGAACCGTGCATGGTTGCCAATCGCGTCGGCTGCAGCACGGCCAACCGGTGCAACGTGGCTTCCGTCAACGAACAATAGGGAACATAATTCGCCAGCGGGCCTTGCTGATAGTCCACCAGCATCTTCCGACAGCGATCGATCACATCCGATTCCGTCATTGGTTCGACATCGCCTTCCTGATGAAAGAGATCTGAACAGAGAAGCGTCCGTTCCGTCTCTTCAAACAGCAATCCTGCTTCCCAGCAATGCGGTACATGCGCCGTCGCAAGAAAGCGGAACCGGTATCGCCCGGTCTCAAGCACCTCTCCATCGACCATCCCTTTTGCAGGGCGAAGCGCTAGACAATCATCGACACTGACCATCTTGCCCACCAGGCTACAGACTACGTCCGAATGGGGAGCCAGATGTTGCCACTCCGGTACTGTTGCACACTCGTCGGACTCAAAATGGCTGAACCCGATCCAGCGCAAGGTCTGCGGCTCAATGAGCGAGGCTACCGCTGCTTTGACTTCCTGAAATACAGCTCGTGGGCCGGTATGGAACAAAAGCGGCTGCTCATCGCGCACCAAGAACTGACTGAACTGAAGATTGATCGGTTCAACAAACGTTGTGATCCGGAATAGGTCTGGAGCGATCTCTGTGATCTTCGCCATGGCACCTCCTCAAGCATGAAGTCGCGCGATCATACGCACCGCCAGACAGAGGAGCAAGACGGATAAATCGGGCTGAAAAGGTGAAACAATACCGATAGCCTGCTGTTTCACCAAGGCCTTGCCAAGCAATGTTCCAGGTTTGAAGCGAAATGTTGGGTCGTGCCTCCAGGTGACCAGACATCATCCGGCATGGGCCAATATGAACTGCCGGACTTCCGTCTGGATAGCCGACTGTTCGACCACGAGCAGGAGGTGGCCGCCTCGATTGAATGAAACCAAGCGGCCCCCGGGAATATGAGTCGCCGCATACTCAGCATTGTGAAAAAGTTGCAGCGCGTCGTCCGTGGCATGGACGATGAGCGTCGGGGCACGAATGGCTGCCACCCGCTCGTTGGGCATCGTGGCTTTGTTGTCAAACGCGACGCCCGCGTAGCGGGGAGCTACCGGAGCCATGTAGTCGATCACCCGGTTCACCAACGTGCGCTGCTCTGTCGTGAGGCCTGCGATCACCCTGCCGCTGGCACCCATCAACCGCATCAGCTGCTTACGCATGAACGTCCTGACAAGCCAGTAGAGAATCTCGTACTTGAAGATCATGGTCAGTGCGTCGCCCTTTTGGCTCGCTTCTGCCTGATCGGTATCCGAGGATGAGGCGACGCCGCAAGACAGCAGCGTCAGCGAGGAGACGCGATCTGGATAGAGTGCCGCAAAGAGAAGTGCTGATGGACCGCCATGAGACATCGCCAGGACGGCAACTCTCTTGAGGCCAAGGTGGTCGAGAAGGAGGGCATAGGCCTTGGCTTGCTCATCAAATGTCGCGCCCACGTGGAAAGTCGAGCCCAGGTACCCGAAGCGAGATGGTGTGATCCAGTCGAAACGTTCGTCCAGGATCGCCATTGCGATGAGCTCACCCTGGTCGTACCCTCCTCCACTTCCGTGGATGACCAGAACAGGAACACTAGCCCCTCCGCGCTTAAATTCAATGTCTCCCAGTGGGGACGGCACGATCGTGCTGCCACCAGCGATTCGCGTGTAGGCTCGTCTGGTATCAAGCGTATACCAGATCACAGTGGCCACACCGATCCAAAACGAGAAAAAGAGAAACCAGAATAAGCAGGACATGGTCGGAGTGTACAACGAGGCGTAGCTTGCGCGGGCTAACGAGAAGTCGAGTGGCTAACACCACGCCGGTGCGCTTAATGCTATTGTAGAAAGACTATCTCTACTTATTAACATTCGGACTAATGAGATGCCGAAGCCTATCCGCTATGAGGCTATCACACTCAGCACGCAGATCCTTGGCCTCCCGGCGAAGGCGCTCTGTTTCTTTCACTTGATAGATGATGGCCACGGTCACCATGGCGGACCACCAGATCGCGGTCTTTGGTTCCAGGCGGAACACTTCATCTGGAGAAACATCTTTACCCTTAAGACGTACGAGGCCGCCCACGGAGAAAGAGTCGAAGCCCTTTACGAATGTGACGAACTTGCTCGAATCCATGGCAGCCACATGTTTGGACAAACTGAAACCCACGTTCTTCACATCATGAACAAGTGTGTTACGGAGTTCTGAAAGAGAGCTAACAAACCGTCGGTCGGATTTCCCTAGAAGGCTAAGCGCACCGGCGAATGCCATCTTCCCACGCCGCTTATCGCTCAGATCGAGGCACGAGAAGACATCGATGAGCCTATCATTGCCAAGAGCAGTACAGAGCAGATGGGAGACAGCCGCTTCGATAAGCGCATGAATCTTTATAATGAAAGACCAGTCATCCTCCGTCCTCAAGCCTTCCAGGAAACCGCTAGGCAGCCCGAGCTGAGCCTCCAGCGCGCGCACAGAGTCTTCCACTGTGTCAGGGATAGTCTCCTGTTCTCTCTCATGGTCGAACAATGTCTAAATGGCCTCACCAAAATTGTGGACCTTCAACTTCAGGTATGTAGAGCACCTTTTTAAATCTTATCCGATGTATCATAAACTCTCTACCTGTAGGACTACAGCTTCAAACACTCGTCACTTTCCCTGTCCCGCCCTGGCAATCAATTCTTTTAGCCCATTCAAATCCAACGCTCCAGGCACCAGTTCGTTGCCCACGATGAACCCAGGGGTCCCAGAGATGCCAAGCTCTTGAGCGAGCGCCCGGTTCTTGTCGATGACGGCCTGCCACTTCGGATCGGCCATGTCGGCTTCCAGGCGCTTCGCATTGAGACCGACGCTCACCGCGATCTTTAGGATCTCATCCTTCGTCATGTCGGTATGGGATGCAAGCAGCGCATCGTGAAAGACTTGGTATTTGCCCTGTGCTTGAGACGCAAGCGCAGCCTTGGCCGCAAGTTCAGATGGCTCACCCAGAATAGGAAAGTCCTTGTAAACCACCCGCACCCGAGAATCGACCTTCTGTAGTTCCGTGACGGCCGACGCCGCACGCTTACAGTAGCCGCAACGGTAATCATAGAACTCGATTAGCGTAATCTCACCTTTCAGATTTCCGCTGACCGGCGAAGCGGGATCGTGCAACAACTCATCCTGCTTTGTCGCAAGGGCCGACTTTTGCCGCTCTCTCAGTTCCGCTTCCCGTTTGACTTCCAAGGCCTGCAACGACTGCTCGATCACTTCCGGGTGAGTGCGAATATAGCGTTCAATCGCAGTGTCGGAGACACCTTGCGTGGGAGCAGATATTAGAGTTTCCTTAGCGGCATTTGAGCAACCCAACGTGAACAGGATTAGAGCGCCAAGAAAGTTCGACAACAAAGAGAAGCGGTTCTGGATAGAAGAGCAGTTCATAGATGATACTCCTATATGAGGACATTCGCGAAGAAAGCCGTGAATGGCAGGCAGGTTTCCTACAGCGTCCTGGCACAGAGCACTTCGTCCTGCCGAAGTGCTTCCAGTGCGCTCGTGGGAACGGTCGTCACGGTAAGCGTACTTCCAAGCGCGGTAAAGACTTCGATAGAGTAACCTTCGGTCCCATCCGGCGCCACATGATGGTCTACAAGCTTGACAATGTCCCCTCGACGAAGCCGATGCTCCGGTAAGTCACAAGCCAATGCCACATCCGTATAAAGATCAAATCTCACCCTACCCTCCGATTATCTGGAATCAGTGTAATAAACTTTGTTATTCCCGACAACTGTTCTCTCATCCAAATCGTTCGAATCGACAGTACACTCCCATTGGGCCCCTTCAATGGACCTCTAATTTCATAGTACTGCCCAAACTGGTTACTCTCTAGCTGTATGGCATCGAGTGGCAAAATCTGATCACGCAAGTCACCTAAGAGATGAGCAGCATTAGTCAACTCATAGCCACCTTGGCGTAGAAACGACGACTTATCTCCTCGAAGCTGGGGCACCAGAAGATAGCGTACCAGCTTATCCTCAGAAATAACTGACTCGGCCGGTAATTTCATCTGAATTGGATGAACAAAGTCTTCACCGCCAGCTTTCCCCGCTCGTGCTGCCGCCGAAGCCGCCCCAGTTCCCGCCGAACCCACCCTGGCCGGTTCCCCAATATTCACCATTCTGAATACGGCGATAGGGATGCCGGAGATCGGGTCGGCTGATCATCCAGAAGAATGCGACGATCGCTATGGTCGTTCCGAGCGTGATCCAAACTCCAAGCCCCTTGATGCGAGGCCGAGTCGGCGTATCGAGTCGCACCTCTTGTGCAGGGGTCGCCAGAGCGACCGCCGCACGATACAACCCTTCACCGAATTGTCCCCGTTCAATCGCAGGCTGGAGATAGGTACGGCCCACATCATCCCTGACGGTCGGCGTAATGACCGGAAACATTCTGCGCCCCAGCGCCATCGCTGCCTGCCGCTCTTCTACAGCCACCAACACCATCAACCCATGTTCCTGTTGCGTCGATCCGATCTGCCATTTTTGATACAAGGCATCGGCGTATTCCCTAGCGCTCGGATACGGCTTAATTGTAGGCACCGTCACGATCACCATCTCCACGCCGCTTTTCTTTTCAAGATCAGTACAGACGGACCGGATGCGTTCCTTCCAGGCATCGTCGACGACTTGCGCATGATCGCTGACATAGCCGATGGGACTCGGAAGCGGCACACCTTCTTTTGGCCGTTCATAGAGCGCCGCCGATGCGTCGCCAACCGAAAGGAAGAAGATCACACCCATCCACACCTTGCTACTCCAGTACCGGTGCTCGTGAAACAGGCTCACGTGATACGTGCCTCCGCGATCCCCACCAATCGTGTCAGGCAGTCGAGGTAGCGATCCATGAGTCTTGGGATCTCTTTCTGTCCGGGGGAGATGTGCCCACGCTTGAGCGCCAGCGCATCACGAAGGCCAGTCAGGTCGATCTCAAGATGGGATTCGATGTCATGCAGTAGCGGCTCTCCATGCTTCGTCACTGGGCGCCCCAATAAACGTTGTAACCCACGAAGCACCGGCAGAAGCGTGGTGATCGACAACGGCAATAGAATCGTGATGGCCTCTTCAGTGCTTCGTCCCTCCACGAGACGCTGACGGAGTCGAAACACATTTCCACGGAGGCCCTGTACCACTTCTCCGGCCAAATACCGCGTGTCGATTTTGAGGCCGACAAAGGGATCGTGTCCCCAGAGTAAGCGATGCCAGTCTAGAATGTCTTGGTACTCTAAGGGGAAGGCGGTTGAAGCCGATTCCAGGTCGGCTCTCGTGAGAAACAGAGGAACCACCACCTGCTCCTTGCTCCAGCGCTTATGAAGGCCGTCGTACTGTTTTAAGACCGAGAGATCGTAAGAGGATAAGATCAACAAAACGTTGAGGTTAGAGAGACCTGGCAGAAACTCTCCGCGGACAGCACTACCATAGAGAATAACGCTTTCAAGTTCATTCCCATATACTTTTGCAACATCTTTCACGTATGACTTTAAGAGTTTTTGTGTGCCTTCCGGTAAGCCGTCGATGCTCCAGTCGACCAGTGCCATCACGTTACCGCGCCCCTCCCGCTGCCATGTCGCAGGCTGACGGATCCGGCAAGAATCCGGCCGCCATGAGGCGATCCATCATGCCGAATGGAGGGTCCTTGCGAAGCCCAGCTGTCGTCGACAAAACGCGATATCGCAGTCGCGCATTGCGGTCCAACGTGCTGAACACGCGGTCACGGAGAAACGCAATAACCGGGTTTGCCGTATTCCAAAACAACACCTGCTCATCTGCCAATTTCTGCAGCATCGTCACCTGAGGCCGACGGAGGGTTTCGTATGTCCTGAGCTTGGCGGCCGAATAGTCAGTCGTCGCCAAACAATCCGGCAAGATGTCCGCCAAGGTCATCGCATCGACCATCGCCTGCATACGCCCCTGTGAGGCATGGGGATTCATGGCATGGGCTGCATCCCCAATCAGCACCGCCCCATCCGCCACCCACCTCGGAGTGCGGACACGCCCGGTCGGCATAAAGGCTGTGTGCTTCCAGTCCGTCAACGTCCGGAATATCGGTTCACTGGACGGATCGATTTTGGTCCAGGCTTCCTGGAGCGCTGGAAGCCCCAGCGCTTTCACATGGTCATACGAGCCGGCTTTGATCATATAGAACGCGTATACTTTGTTTCCGGCAGCAGGAAACATCCCGAGGATGGTTTTCTTCCCGACGAAGTACTTCGCTTCCTCCAGGGGAATCGCTGCATCTAACAGGGCGATCAAGTATCCTTGCGGATAGAGATGCAGTTCAGCTGGAATCTGCAAGGCTTCTCGAACCTTTGAAAAGGCTCCATCGGCACCGACGACCACCTTGGCCTTGATGGTGAGCTCCGCATCGTCCTGCTTGGCGGTCAAGCCGACGACTTGGCTTTGGTCACGCAGCAACCCCGTAAACGTCGCTCGATACCGCAACGAGACGGAAGGCTCCTGCTCGATCGCGCTGAGAATGGCATGGTGTGCCACATTCGGAAGGGTGACCACGGCGCGATTATAGGGCGGCGGCAAATCGCCATAGTCCACGGTACATAACCGCTCACCGCCGACCCGGCAGAAATGAAACTTGTGCACTGTTCGCGTGGATTCCCTGGGCAGTTGATTCAGAAGTCCTAGTTGATCGAGCACCCGCTGCCCGTTCGGTTGCAGAATTTCGCCGCGCAATCCCTGCGGCGGTCCGAGCGCCCGTTCGAGAACAATGGTTTTGATCCCCTTCTGGGCCAAGGCAAGAGCCAGGACGGCCCCGCCTCCACCGGCTCCGACGACCGCAATGTCTGTCTCCACAACCATCACCGTTCTCGCTTCCCCCGGCCTACCCTATCGATATTCATGAACAAGGCGATCGAACGAGTTCATCCTGCCCACGACCGAATGGGCCGCTTTTCATTTCCAATTCTGGAATCGTTCTTGGTCCTTCCACAGTGAGAGAAACTTTTCTCGTGCCTTGACCGTGATGGCATGGTCTCTAATGACATCCAGTCGCTCATCATTGTACCGATTGCCGCTGGTCGTTTGATTCATCGATCCGTTGGTATTCACCTCGTCGTCGATGACGACCTGCTTCAGATGCATGAGCGCGTCGTGTCGATTGATCTTGATGGGGATCCCCGCCTCACGTAACGCCGACAGCGCTGTCCTCTGCTTCGGATCATTCAATCGTTGGCGATCCGTGAGAACGCGGACATCCACCCCTCGCTTTCTCGCCCCGACCAGCGCCTTCACCGTCAGAGGGGACGTTAATCCATAGACTGCCACAAAGATATACCGTTTGGCACGATCGTACGTCTGCACAAGCTGTTCAAGCGGTCGATCATCCGGGCCATACCAAACCTCCACGGATGCGGTCGAAGGCGGCACGCCTGCCAAGACTGAGACGACCAACAGTAGCGTACAGAACCATCCTGCGCGAACGGTCTTATATATATGTAGTTGAGGCGGCACGCTCACCTCACTCCAGCTCGAAGAGATCACGAAAATGATCTTCAGAAGATTCCCAGGCCAGTGGCGCATGCACCGCAAGCCATTGGCGGAGATATTGTTTCTGTTCGGGCAGGAGAAGCTGTTTAATCTGGTGAGATCGGCCTTGAAGCGGGTGCAAGAGGCTCACATGTTTGTGGACATCCAGCATCGCGGTCCGGACATACATATTCGTAAAGGCGGACGGTTTTTCATCCGTCCCTTCACCCTGGACCCACACCGAGAGAAACTTCTCGAAGACAAGGCCAGCGCTGTCCAGCGCCGGTTCCGTGTCGTGAAAGAGCTCATTCTCGGACTGGCTTAAAGGAGCCGACTCCGTCGCGCGAAAGAGGAAATTCTTTTTCCACATCCCAGCATCCTGCAGGCGGCATAGTGGCGACCACTCAGCGCAAAGTCAAGTCAGCATGTTTCTCCTCTGTTGTGCAACTTCGAATCCTCGCTCAACTCATCCAGTCAGCGCTGCTGATCTCTTACGCGTGTTGAAGCAGCCTTGACAAGCAACACGTCCCTTTGATACGTTCAAAAACTTCAATCTATAAGCCAACTTGGGAGAATTTGTGCAGGTTAAAATCAATGGGAAGCCTGAGGAGATCCAGGCCGGAACAGTTCTCGATTTGTTGAAAGCCAAGAATATCGAGCCTCAGATGGTTGCCGTCGAGGTGAATGACAAGGTGTTGGAACGCGACGATCTTGCCACAACCCACCTCCACGAAGCGGACCAGGTGGAGTTTCTCTTCTATATGGGAGGCGGTCGGTGAGTGCACCATCCTATAAGGACATTACGGAACTGATCGGGAACACTCCGCTCGTACGATTGAACCGCCTATCCAAAGATGGATCGGCCACCATCTATGGGAAAGTCGAATTTTTCAACCCTGGAGGCAGTGTCAAAGATCGCATTTGCCTCAACATGATCAACGAGGCGGAACGGCAAGGCAAACTGAAGCCTGGCGGAACCATCGTTGAACCGACCAGTGGGAATACGGGTATCGGTCTAGCCCTGGTCGCTGCAGTACGCGGGTACAAGCTAATCCTCGTGATGCCTGAGAGCATGAGCATGGAACGAGCCAGCCTGCTCTCATCGTATGGAGCTCAGCTCGTCTTGACGCCGGCTTGGGAAGGCATGAAGGGTTCGATCAAAGAGGCAGAAAGTATCCTGGCGCAGAATCCGTCGTATTTTATGCCTGATCAATTCTCGAACCCCGCCAACCCCGCGATCCATAAGACGACGACGGCGGTGGAGATCTGGGATGCGCTCGGAGGGAAAATTGATGCGTTGGTGGCCGCCGTAGGAACCGGCGGGACGATCACTGGCTGTGGAGAAGTTTTCAAAGAAAGAAACCCGCACGTGAAAGTGATCGCCGTTGAACCGGCTACCTCCCCGGTCTTATCAGGAGGTGATCCAGGCCCCCATAAGATCCAGGGAATTGGAGCGGGCTTTATTCCCAAAGTCCTGAACCGAACCATTCTCGACCGTGTGATCACCGTGACAGACGATGAGGCTTATCAGACCGCAAAGCTTCTATCGAAGAAAGAAGGTTTGCTCGTCGGGATCTCCGCCGGTGCAAACGTCTTCGCCGCACAAAAGGTTGCCGAAGAATTAGGCCCAGGCAAGAACGTCGTCACCATCCTCTGTGACACGGGCGGACGGTATATCAGTATTGGGAAATACTTCAACATTTGATGGTAGCCACTCATTTAGGAGGGATGCTCAAAATGGTCGCCAGCGAGGCCGCAGGCGAGAAGAATCCGGAGGCGTACCCTCCGGGGTACGTTGAGGAATTCTTCAAGCCGAGAACAAAGCTGGGGGCTATTTTCAGCATCCCTATTTAAGATGGAATTCACTGAAGAGCAAATAAATCGCTATAGCCGGCATATTTTGCTCCCGGAAGTCGGCGGCAAGGGACAGAAGAAAATCGCCAAGTCCCGGATTCTTCTCGTCGGTGCCGGCGGTCTCGGATCACCGGCGGCGCTCTATCTGGCTGCAGCAGGAGTCGGCACGATTGGGTTGATCGACAGTGATGTCGTAGATCTGACCAACCTCCAGCGCCAGATCTTGCACCATACTCTCGACGTAGGGCGTCCCAAGGTGCAGTCCGGAAAAGAAAAGATCCAGGCACTGAACCCAGATGTCTCCGTGTCAATGTATGAAGAGCGGCTTACGGCTGGGAATGCGCTTAAGATTTTCGGTGAGTATGATGTCGTCATCGATGGTGTTGATAATTTCCCAGCAAAGTTCCTTATCAACGATGCCTGCTTCTTCGCTGAAAAGCCGCTGATTCATGGAGGCATTCTCCGTTTCGATGGCCGCGTCACGACCATCATCCCAAAGAAATCGGCCTGCTATCGTTGCGTGTTCAAAGCCCCTCCTCCACCCGGCTTGGTCGCGTCCTGCCAAGAGGCTGGCGTCATCGGAGTGCTGGCAGGTATTATCGGAACGATTCAGGCCACAGAAGCGTTGAAGCTCATTCTTGGAGTCGGGCGCCCGTTGACGGATCGCTTGCTCGACTTCGACGCTCGCAGAACCCAATTTCGAGAGATCAAGGTCCGACGTAACCCGAATTGTGCGCTCTGTGGAGAACATCCCACGATTACCGAGTTGTTTGACGATGGGGATCCTTATGCCGGATGCGCCGTGCGTCCATCGGCATAGAGAGTAACGAAGGTGGTGCGACCATGAGCAAAATGAAAGCGCTGGTTTGCCGGGAATGCGGTAAGGAATATCCGACAAAAGCGATCCATGTCTGCGAGATGTGCTTTGGCCCCCTCGAAGTGAAGTACAACTACGACGAGATTAAGAAGACGATTTCCCGCAAAAAGATCGAGGCTGGTCCGCACAGCATGTGGCGCTATCTCGACCTCCTGCCGGTCGAAGGCACGAATTTCGTCGGTCCTCATGCGGGGTTCACCCCTCTCGTGCGCGCCAAGAATCTCGAGGCCTATCTTGGACTCGACGAACTCTATATCAAAAACGATACGGTGAACCACCCGACGTTATCGTTCAAAGACCGCGTCGTCGCCGTCGCCCTGACACGCGCTCGCGAGCTTGGCTTTGAAACGGTCGCTTGTGCCTCCACAGGCAACTTAGCGAACTCCGTATCCGCCCACGCGGCCTCAGCCAATCTCCATTGCTACGTCTTTATTCCCGGAGACCTAGAGGCTGCCAAGGTACTGGGTAATTTGATTTATCGGCCGCATGTCGTCGAGATCGAAGGGAACTACGACGACGTCAATCGGCTCTGCAGCGAGATCGCGGGCGAACACGGCTGGGCGTTCGTGAACATCAATATCCGTCCCTACTATGCTGAGGGGTCGAAGACGCTCGCTTTTGAAACAGTGGAACAACTGGGATGGGGAACGCCGGATCAGGTCGTCATTCCAATGGCATCCGGTTCGCTGTTGACCAAGATTTGGAAAGGCCTGCATGAGATGAAGGCCTTGGGCCTCATCGATCAGGTCCGTACGAAGATCAACGGCGCTCAAGCCGAAGGCTGCTCACCAATCTCGACCGCCTTCAAAGCGGGACGGGACTTCTTCAAGCCGGTGAAACCGCAGACCATCGCCAAGTCTCTTGCCATCGGGAACCCAGCTGATGGCTACTATGCACTCAAGGCCACGGCCGAGAGTCATGGAGCCATGGATATGGTGACAGATGAAGAAGTCGTTGAAGGCATCCAGTTGCTGGCCCAAACCGAAGGCATCTTCGCGGAAACGGCCGGCGGTGTCACGATCGGGGTGCTCAAAAAACTCGTGAAGCAGGGAATCATCAAGAAGGACGAGGTCACGGTAGCCTACGTGACCGGCAATGGCTTGAAGACGCAGGAAGCGGTGATCGACTCGGTCGGTCGCCCTGTTCGCATTCAGCCCAGCCTGGTCGACTTTGAGAAGACCTTTAAAATGGGAAAGAATGGTGGTGGTGACGCATGATTAAAGTTCGTATTCCGACTCCGCTTCGTCCTTTAACCAAGGGCCAGGGAGAAGTCGAGACCAAGGCAACCAGTGTGGTGGAAATGATCGAGACATTAAACAACGCACATCCCGGCATCAAAGATCGTCTGTGCGACGAAACAGGAGAACTCCGTCGCTTCGTTAACATCTATGTCAATGAAGAAGATATCCGCTTTCTTAAAGGGAAAGACACGTCTCTCAAGGACGGCGACGAGGTGTCCATCGTCCCAGCGATCGCGGGAGGATAACCATGTCACATTTGCGCTTCCATATCCGGTTTCCGGAAGAGAAGATCAGGCAGCCGATCATCTATCAAATCGGTCGCGAATTTAATGTCGTCACCGATGTCAGACGAGCGGATGTACGCGAGACCACTGGCTGGGCGGACGTGGAATTCTCCGGCGACACGGCGGAAATCGAACGGGCCATCGCAGGGCTCCGAGCCAAGGGCTGTGTCGTCGACCCGATTGAATTGAACGTGGTTGAATAACGATGGAGCTGACCGAATCAGAAATTCAACGTTATAGCCGACACATTATTCTCCAGGATGTCGGCGGGAAAGGACAACTCAAGCTCAAGCGAGCGAAGGTTCTGTTGATTGGTGCAGGCGGACTGGGGTCTCCAGCCGGACTGTACCTCGCCGCGGCCGGGATCGGTACGATCGGTCTCGTCGACGGAGATGTTGTGGATCTGTCCAATCTGCAACGGCAGATCATGCACTCGACCACCACACTCGGGCAGCCGAAAGTGGAGTCCGGACGAAAAACCCTTTCAGCCATCAATCCGGACATCACCATCAACGCCTATCACCAGCTGGTCGATGCCGACAACATCTTGCCGTTGGTCTCGCAATACGACATCGTATTGGATGGCTCAGACAACTTTACGACACGGTTCTTAGTGAACGATGCCTGTTTCTTCGCCAAGAAAACCTTGATCTCTGCCAGCATGTTTCGGTTTGAAGGCCAACTCACGACCATCAAACCACATCAAGGCTATCCTTGCTACCGCTGCCTCTACCCCGAGCCTCCACCAGCCGGACTGGTGCCAAATTGCCAAGAGGCCGGCGTTCTCGGCGTGTTAGCTGGGACGATGGGCATCCTGCAGGCCTCCGAAGCCGTCAAGGAAATCCTTGGGATTGGTGAAACCGTCGCTGACAAACTTGTGATCTATGACGCGCTCGAGATGAAGTTCAGAAAGGTCGGCCGACCGAAAGATCCTGCCTGCCCATTGTGCGGACCCAATCCGAAGATTAAAGATTTGAGTCTGGACTACACCGTCAGCTGCACCATCTAATCGTGGCAGACCTCGTTATTCCTAAGACTATCGTCAACGACATCATCGCTCACGCGAAGGAACTCACGCCCTACGAGTGTTGTGGCTTTCTTGCTGGTAACGAAAACACCGTCGGTAAGGTCTATCGCATAAAAAATGTCGTCAGCGTAGAGGGAGCGGTTGAAGCCGCGTCCTTTGATGAAGCCAAGATTCGACATCTCTCCCATTTGTCTCCTGAGGAACGGGCGGAGATCGCTTTTATCATGGATTCTGTGGAAATGTTCAAAGCCGTAAAGGACATGAGAAAGCAGGGCCTGAAGTTACAGGTTGTCTACCATTCCCATCCTAAGGATCCAGCTCGCCCGTCGCCGACTGATATCAAGATCGCAAACGACTGGGAGGAGAGTTGGTCTCAGCTCAACTTGACGCTCCCTATATATCTCCTGATTTCATTGATGGATACATCCAAGCCAGAGATCAAGGCCTATTGGATTAAATCTGGTCATGTCTCCCCTGCCGACATCCTGATCCGCTGATCGACCCCATCCGCATTTCTTCTCAGCCGGTGGATATGCTAATGTCTGAGCATCGGTAATCCATGGATGGAGTTACTGCGATGCGATTCTTGCACGCCACCCTTTTCACAACACTACTGCTGTTTGGACTTGCCAATACGAGTGACGCTGAGGAAAAGAGCTTCTATAGTCCCGTCATCTATATCGATATCGAACACCACCGAATTTTAATTTCCCAACTCGGTGGCGTGTTTTACATCGATGTCCCCGAAGTCGCGCGACCCCACATGGAGAAGCTTCCGGTTTCCGGGTTAGTTGATTTTGTGGTTGATTCGAAAGGCGAGGATCAGATGCCCATTCTCAAAACCTGGAAGGTCAAGTCAGGAGAATCGGCTTGTATGCATTTCAATGGGAAGGAGTGTAAATAGGTTTGTCGTGAAAACCTCATCCCGTGTTTCCCTGCTAAGATCCATACACATCGCTTCTGTGTCCGACCGTCAGAACTAAGATCACGACCTCCTTCCTTTTGATCTTGTACAGAATTCTCCAGTCACCGACACGATATGACCACCGATCACTCAACAGGCCTGTGAGCCGCTTCCCCAGTTCTGGGTCCTCAGAAAGCCTGACGATTGCTTTGGAAACACGTTCTTTGACCGTTTTGTCGAGCTTACTAATGCGGCGTACTGCTTCCTCCGTGTAGAGAATCCGATACGTCATTTGAAGATGTCTTCATGTTTGACTAACCGTTGGGCACGTTCATCCTCCTCTGCCTTCAACAGAGAGAGCATAAGCTTCTTGTCTGCCAGAATTTCCAGGGTCTCCAGCTCCTCGGGCGAGAGGAGAACAGCCGAGGCGGCGCCATTTCGGGTGATGATGACTCGGCCACGCTTTTTCTTGCGGAGTGAAGCCACCATCTCCGGCAAGTGCGCACGCACATAGGATACCGATGCAACCTTTGTCATGACAGTACCTCCTGCACCATAGTGTACTGAATCATGTACACGGAGTCTAGCTCGTGCTCTCAACGCGAATGTACCGTCTTAAGGAGCTGCAATCAAACCAAGAACGGTTCATAGAGGATCATGACAAACCGCCGTTGAACAAAAGCTGGAAGGTCAAATCAGGCGAGTCAGCCTGCATGCACTTCAGCGGGAAGGAGTGCAAGTAGTAAAGCCCTACCAAATTGAAGCTTTCTTTTTTGCACTGGTAATGCACGAATATTTTCCCAATATTCATCACGAACATCCGCATCGACATAGATTGGGACACGCTCACCATAGAGCCGGTCCTCCCCGTTTCGTTTCGGACCTGAAGATCCAATACCCTGCTTTTGATACCATTTCAAGATAGTTAGACTTAAAACCCTTGCCCTTCAGACTTCGAAAACTTAACTTAAATCACCGTTATAGAGGGTCTTGCCCGTTTTCGACAGCCTAACTCTGCCAATACAAGCATCCCCATTGCTCTTGTTCTCAATGTACATGATCCGCGTTTTCACCGCGTATGCCTACTCCCAAGCGACAACCTGAGCTAAAACCGTCAGATAAACATGACCTAGCCAATAGGCTCGGCAGGCAGGCTTAGTGTGTCAAGAAAACCTATGTAATCTGAATAGCGGTGAGACGACCAGGCTCTATTCCCCGCTTCCGGCCATGTCGTCGATGAGGGGACGATTGATGTCGGTGCAGCCGACGCAAATGGTATCAAAGAGTGTGTCTGCATCTGCCACAAAATTCTTCTCATCGGTGAGCTTGTCCGCAATGACCTGGGCATAACAAATATCGCAGAGCATCATCAAGCCACGCGATACTCCGACGGTTTTTCGTCCTGCACTTGTCGCCATAACGTCTAGACCGATCCTTTCTGAAGGGCCACAAAAAAATCCTCGGCTTCGAGATCAATCCCACATTGCGGACATTCGTATGGACTCTCTGCTGCTGGAACGTTCAATGGCGTCCGATCAATACGTCCCTGGCAGACATGATAGAACCGCCCTCGCGCATGTTCATCATCTAAGGGATCGCTCTCGTACAACAAGACCATTTATTCACCTGTGCTCATCGTTTACCACAATCGAGTATAACGACAGCCTCCTCAAACCCGCAACCATGGGAAAAAGAATAATCCTCATCTCCTCACTAGACCTGGAACTGGGCTTCGTAGAGTCCAGCGTACACTCCTCCACGGCTGAGTAATTCATCATGTCGTCCCTTTTCCACCAGCCGACCGCCATCAAGCACCAGAATCCGGTCGACATCATGGAGTGTAGATAATCGGTGGGCAATGATGAATGTGGTTCTCCCTGCCGTAAGTTCGTTCAAGGCCTCACGGATCTTCACCTCTGTTTCAGTATCGATGTTGGAGGTCGCCTCATCAAAAATCACAATTGGAGGATCTTTCAACAAGACGCGGGCAATGGAGACACGTTGTTTTTGTCCGACAGACAGTTTGACCCCTCGTTCCCCGATCCATGTGTCGTATCCTTCTGGAAGCGCCGTAATAAAGTCATGTGCTCTCGCAACACGAGCTGCGGCTTCCAGCTGGTCTTGATCGGCGGTCAAATCCCCGTACAGAAGGTTGTCTCTGACCGTTCCGTTGAACAAAAACGGCTCCTGTTGCACAAATCCGATTTGCTGTCGCAGATAGGCAATAGGAAGATCGCGGATATCTTTCCCGTCAATGGAGATCGTTCCATCCGTCACATCATAAAACCGCATCAATAACTTTAACAGTGTGCTTTTCCCGGCCCCGCTCATCCCCACCAGGGCAACCCGCTCACCGGCGGGAACTGCGACCGAGAATCCCCGCAAAACCGATACGTCCTGTCGGTAGTGGAATCGCACCTGATCAAATCGGACTTCTCCCTGAGCACGATGGTCCGGAGCTGTTGCTCCAGGGCGATCGGAAACTTCTGGAACCGTATCCAATACATCGAAGACCCGTTCGCTCGCCGCCAGCGCATGTTGCAACATATGGTTGACCGAATGGATCTGATTGATAGGCACGTAGAACATCGCCAGATAGGACAGAAACAATACCAACTCGCCGAGCGTAAGCCGCCCGTCCATCACCTCCCCGGCCCCGTACCAGAGAATCAGCACGGTCCCGAAAGCGCCGACAAGAATCATCCCGGGCGAATAGACCGACCACAACACCATCGCTTGGAGGTTCTTGTCGCTATAGGTTTGGCTCAAACGATCGAACCGCACCTGCTCATGCCCCTGACGACCGAACCCCATCGTCTCTCTGATTCCGGACAAGGCGTCCTGTAAGTAGCCGTTCAGTTCAGCGGCACTCTGCCTGGTCTCCCGATAATACCCATGCACCTTCGACGTGAACCAACTCGCGGATAGAGCCAGCACTGGGATCGGCAGGAGAGACAGGACGGCCAGCTTCCAGTTCAACATGAACAACAACCCTGTGATCCCGATCAGCGTCAAAGAGGCCGTCAACATCCCCTCAAGACCATCGATAAAAATCCGCTCGACATGCTCGGTGTCGTTGGTCACGCGCGACATGATTTCGCCCGTCGATCGATTTTCAAAGTAGGTGATCGACAGGCGTTGGAGGGCGGAAAAAATTTGGCGGCGCAGGTCGTGGACGACTCGCTGTTCGAGCTGATTGTTGAGCCGAATGCGCAGTGAGGCAAAGAGGTTTTTGAATACATAGGCGCCGATCAGCAGGCCGATCGCCCATGGCAGCAACGACGCCTGCTTCGCTTGAATGACATCATCGATGATGATCTTGATGACCCAAGGAGGAACCAATTCCATTGCCGTCGCACAGGCGGCGCAGATCAATGTCGTCATCGCAAGACGACGATGGGGACGAAGATATTGCAGGACACGATAAAGGGGTTTCACAATCGATCAGGCACGGCAGGCATCAAATCACGTTCGTGGGCTCTTTCTGCCAATACTGCGCAAACTCGTCAAGCTGCGTGAGGGTAGACATGTCGGTCATGCGGTCGAGAAAGACCTTCCCGATCAAGTGATCGACCTCGTGTTGAATGCACACCGCATAGAGGCCGGTCGCCTCAAAATCCAACGCCTTCCCCTTCCGGTCCAGCGCTTTGACACGAACCAGAGATGGCCTCGTCACTTTCCCCCGCAATCCATCGACGCTCAAACAACCTTCCCAGTTTTCAACCTGTTCGGGCCCATAATAGACAATCGATGGATTAATGAGGACCGTTTCGGGAAACCCTCCTTCACCTTTACATCCCATGACGACCAATTGAATCGAACGGGACACCTGCGGTGCAGCCAATCCTATCCCCGGCTCGTCATACATGGTTTCAAACATGTCGTCGATCAGACGCTGGATGTCCAACGATTTGATGTCTTGTGGATTGATGGGCGACGCGGTTTTCCGGAGGATCGGATTCCCGAGCTTGGCAATTTTCAGCAAGGTACTGGTCTTGGTCTTCATATGGTGATTGACTCTATCAGTATATTCGTAACATAGGAATCTCCTAGCCCGCAACGTCTCGGTCGGTCGTTAAGAACTCCGCCTCGATCGTTTGGGCTCAGGAATTTCAAACACTTCTTTATGGTCCTCCCACCAATCGATCCACTCACTCGACCATGCAGCACGATCCTGTTTGGTCGACGTTTCCCAATCATGAGATTCCGTCTCATGACGTGTCAGAATCCAGAGTGATTGCAAGGCCGAGAGTGCCACAAAGCGTTCCTCATCACTGACCATAGGAATCAGGATCGGGATGATAGACTTCTGTCGTACATATCTAGCCTCAAAGACCGCACTCTTCCGAACCGATGGATTCATGTCCTTCGCCATAACGGCAATGGCGTCCGGGGCTTGGGCAGGATCGAGGCGAACGGCAACTCGCAAAGCATGTTCACGGACTCGTGGGATTTCGTTGAGTTCTTTGGCGGTCGCCAGGAGCGCTGGAACTCCCCGCACGCCTTTCATCATCAACAACGTTTCAATCGCATTGTAGCGAATCCGTGGGCTAGGCATCGTTAGGGCCTTGACCAAGACCGGGACAGACGATTCACCAAGATGGACGAACTCGCCCATGGCCCAAAACTCCTGTTTCCCTTCCAACAACGGGAGCAACGCCTCCGCACGCTGCAGCTCCTCCTGATTGAGCGGAGTAGTGTTTGGAGGAACCGACACGTCCGGAACCTCAGGATTTTCGGGCGGTGCCTCATAGGGAACTTGGACATGCCACACTTGACCAGGCTGATCAGAGAATGCCTGCAGAGTGTCTGCCCCTACGAATCCGAATACCATAATGGCAACAACGCTGAGGGTCTTCATCACGATACGTTCACTCCCCTACGAATAGTTCAATTCCAAGGTAGTCATCTAGAGCGCGGTAGCAAAAGCCTGAATGCGTGGCAAGACTCATGAGCCGGTGGGCGAGCACAGATTGTCGCACACCTTCCGAAGCAGGAGAGGCTAGTCCATCAAGTCATCAGTTGCTCGCAAATGCTTCCGAACGCGGACCTTTTCGTGGTGTTTTCGAAGCAGCTGCCGGCGGATAATCTCTCTGTTTTCTGCCACAATGCTCACCAGACGATCCATATCTTCCGCATGATCTCTCACGAGTTCAGACAACTTTTGCATTTGACCTTCCAACCGTTCCAGCCGCCATGCAAGATCGTTCATGGGACTGGCGGTTGACTTCGGCGAAAGCTTCACCACCCGCTTCGGCGTCGTTCGCGGTAGCGCAGCGACCACAACATCTCGCTTCATGCTGACTCCTTTACTTCATCCGTGAGGCACTCGACCGGTCCGTGGAGCAGATTCAGTCTAGCGCTAGTATTATCCGCATGCACAAGGAAGTCAACGATTACGCTTCCTTTCTATTTCCTGGTGGTCCTGTTAGAATCCGGCCTGTGAAGAACATTTTCACGATGGTCCTGGCCGGTGGGAAGGGCGAACGGCTGTTTCCGCTCACGGAACAACGTGCAAAACCTGCCGTTCCCTTCGGAGGGAAGTACCGCATCATCGACTTTACCCTGAGCAATTGCATCAACTCTGGCCTCCGTAAGATCGTCGTGCTCATCCAATATAAGTCGCACTCACTCGATCGCCATATCCGGATCGGCTGGAATGTACTCAACGCCGAACTGGGCGAATACATCGCGTCAGTTCCTCCTCAACAACGGATCAGCGAGGACTGGTACCGAGGCACTGCCGATGCCGTCTATCAGAATATGTTTCTGATCGATGGTGAGAATCCTCAATATTTGCTGGTCCTGGCCGGTGACCACGTTTACAAAATGAACTACCTGGAGATGTTCCATTGGCTCATCGCCAAAAGCGCGGATGTCGTGGTCGGGGCCATCGACATCCCGGTCCAAGATGCCACCCGATTTGGCGTGATTGCCGTTGACGAGGACTATCGGATTACCCGCTTCGATGAGAAACCTGCGAATCCCAGTCCTATTCCCAATGATCCGACCCATGCCTTTGCGTCCATGGGGATCTACCTCTTCCGCACCCAGGCGCTTCGCGAATATCTGATCGCCGACGCGCAGGAAGGCACGGCGCATGACTTTGGGAAAAACATCATCCCCCGCATGATCGAACAGAAGCGGGTCTATGCCTTCAAGTTTCAGGATGCAAATCGAAAGGCCGTCCAATACTGGCGCGACATCGGCACGCTCGACGCGTATTGGGAAGCGAATATGGATTTGGTCGCCGTCGACCCCCAGTTCAATCTGTACGACCCCGATTGGCCGATCCGAACCTATCAGGGGCAGTTTCCACCGGCTAAATTTGTGTTTGCTCAAGATTTTCAGGGTGGACGAATGGGGGTTGCGCTCGACTCCGTCGTGTGCGGGGGATGCATCATCTCGGGCGGACGCGTGCATAATGCAATCCTCTCGCCCAACGTGCGGGTGCAAGATCATGCGGATGTTCGCGAGTCCATCATCATGGAGAATGTGACGATCGGCGAACACAGCCGGATCAGGCGAGCCATCATCGATAAGGATGTGACGATCCCCCCCTACACCGAAATCGGATACAATCGAGAGGCCGATGCCCAGCGCTTTACCGTGACCGATTCCGGTCTTGTCGTGATCTCAAAGGGAATGAAACTGCATGCCGCCGTCGATTCATCCGGTTGATCTCATCACCGCTCTCCGCCACAAACACCTCACCCCAGCGATCGTGTTTCTCACCTCCCGGCGGGCGTGTGATGAAGCTATGGAGGCCTTTGATCAGGCAGACGCCGTACTTCCTCCTGTTCGACAAGAGGCGATCGGCGCCGCACTTGAACGAGTCATCACTCAGTACCCGAGTATTGCCGAGCATCCGCTCATTCCCATCGTACAGCGCATCGGCGTGGCTGCCCATCATGCGGGGCATCTCCCCTCCTGGAAGATCGCGATCGAAGAGCTGATGCGACAAGGCCATCTCGATGCCGTGTTCGCTACCACTACGCTGGCGGCAGGTGTCGACTTTCCGGCACGCACGGTCGTGATCACCCAATCCAGCATCCGCAAATCGCGCGACTTCACCGACCTGACAATCGGCGAAGTGCAACAGGTCGCGGGGCGAGCCGGCCGACGGGGGAAAGATCACGTGGGCTTTGCGGTGATCACGCCCTCTCCTTACATCGAACTGAACGTCCTGACTAAGGGGCTGACGGGGCAACCGGAAGCCATCGACAGCCAATTCACCATCAGCTATCCGGTGGTCCTGAACCTCCTCAAGGCCCACCCTCACGAACACATTCAAGGCATCCTGGCCAAGAGCTTTGCGCAATTCCAACTCAACCAACGTGCTGAACTCATCGAACGGAAATTGGACCTGGTTCAGACGCAGTTGGAACCATTCGGCCCGCGAGTGTGCACCGACTGGATCACGCAATGGCAAACCTTCGACCAGGTGCGGAAGCGACATCCGTCCCGGCACCCCGCCCATCGCTCAGAGTCTCCCGAGATCGTCGCACGATTGCCGTTTCTCACACCAGGTCGAGTGGTCGGACTCTCCAAGGGGCGAGGCATCGTCCTCCGACAGTACCGAAGCAAAGGGCAAAAGAACTCCATGCTGACGATGTTGCGGCCGGACGGTGCCGTCACGGAATGCCCGGTGACCAGTGTGCGGGAAGTGTATGACCGAACCTACGACTGTGCGGGGATCCCGAGTTATCCCTGGTGCTCGACAGAATCGTTTGATCGGCTCAGCGAACAGTTGGACGATCTTCCTCCACGATTGCCCATTCTCCCCATTTTGACCGCGCCTTCCGTGGAACCGTTGCCGGATGCCGTCGTGCAATCCTTGGGGGATTTTCCCTGTCCCACCTGCTCGTCCCGACCAGCTTGTCAAAAAGATTTCCCAACGGCCTCCCGACTTCGCCAGGAACAGCACCGGCATACGAGGTCCATTCAAGCGCTGCGCACCAGCCTCTGGCATCGCTTTCAAGAGCGGGTGGATGTCCTACAGACATTCGGATATCTTACCTCGACAGCACAACTCACCGCCGATGGAGAATGGGCGCGACTGATTCGGATCGATCACTCACTCCTCATCACGGAACTGATTCGTGCCGAGGCGTTCACCGGCGCGGACCCGTCACTCCTCGCTGGCATCATGGCCAGCTTGGCTCACGACGATGATCGCCCTGGAGCCTTTCCACGCATTAGTCCAGGCTTAAGTTCGCTACTCCGGCAGGTTCGCAAGCTCGCGGAAAGTCTTTCACCACACGAAGACCCACCGCTCCTCCGCGCAGACGTGGCCGCGTTAGCCGAGCGATGGATCGCCGAGCCGACGCTCACCTGGATCGGACTCTGTCGACTCACTACCATGGCAGAGGGGGATATCTACCGGCTGCTTGCCAGAACGATAGAATTTCTGTCACAGGTACAGACACTCAAAGCCACCCATCCTGGGTTGGCCGACTCTGCAGCGGAGGCACTCGCGCTGATCCGACGCGGAGTTTTGGAGGAATTGCCGTGAACGCGTCGCTCGTTGCTCACGAAACCTCGTGCGTGAACAACGGCTCCTTTCCTCTAACCATTATGCACTTCACGTTTTATGAATGACGGGAAAGACATGACGACCGATGAGCTCGAACAACTACTGGCCCGACAACCCGTGGCGCTCTTACATCGCTTGGCCCGCGGCCGTGTTCAACGACACTTTCGCGCCGGCAAGCGACGCCTGATCGAGTTACTGCTTCAACATTCGAGTACGAATCGAGCCGGTCTGGAATCCGATCTCCAGGCGCTGCTTGAGGTGCGACAGCCTCGCCAAGATTCTGCCGGACGACCGAAACACACCCCTCCACCAGGCACCCGAAAACCACTACCGGCACAGGCACCGATTCCAGCCATGATGGAAGCAGCCATCTCACTCGCGAGTTGGTTGGAAGGCATCGGTGTGCCTGCTCCACAACCGTTCGTCCCGGACCCGTGGCAGATGGAGGCCCTCTCAGCGGTGAGTGAAACCGACGTCGTGATCAGCGTACCCACGGGAAGCGGCAAAACCTACGTCGCAGTCGAAGCAGCCCGCCGCGCCATGGAGGACAATCGCACCGTCATCTACACCTCCCCACTCAAGGCGCTGTCCAACACAAAATATACCGAGTTTTCACGGCTCTTCGGATCGGAGAAAGTCGGCATTCTAACCGGCGACCGACAAGAGAACGGTCAGGCTCCGTTGCTGATCATGACGACGGAAATTCTCCGCAATCTGCTGTACGATGCAGCTAGCGGAGAAATCGATGTCAGATTGGACACGCTAGGGCTGGTGATTTTGGATGAGTCGCAATATTTGGCTGATCCTGAGCGTGGAGTCGTATGGGAGGAGACCATCATCTTTTGCCCATCCCAGGCGAGACTCCTGTTGCTCTCCGCCTCGATCGGGAATCCTCAAGACATTGCCGATTGGCTGACCTCAATCCGGCCTACGACATGCCGCCTGGTACGGCATAGCAAACGCACGGTCCCGCTCAGAGCGGGCTATCTCCATCCCAACGGAAAACTGACACCGTTGTTCAGGACGCTGGGAATCCCCTACGGACACCCGAGCCAACTTCATCCCGAGGCCAAGCGTCTGTTCTTGGAGTACGAGGATGAGACCCTACCCGCAGGACGTCCAAGACGGTAGCTTCTGCGATCCTTCAGGAAATCTAAAAGGAACCGGTCAGCCCGATGAGCACCCCGTGGCGGATGGTTTGAAACTCGTTAAGAGGAACCTTGTCCGAACCACCTCCAATGGGATGATTTTTCCACTCACCCTCATACGTACGGTTCCACATCACCCGGTATCCCCCCGTTAACGCGAGATTCCCCGTCAGCGAGAACTTCACACCAGCTCCGGCAGTGGCGCCGACACCGACTCCCCACATGGAAAAGCTCGGATCCTGTTGCAAATCGGAGCGAAGATGATGCACGTCTTCATTATAGAGCACGCTGATCGGACTCACGGAGGCCTTGAGGTCAAGACTCACCCGACGAGTGACTCGATATTCGGTTTCGACTCCAATATGGATGGGTGTGATCCAATGCGTAGTATTCGTAATGGCCGTCACACCGGAGAGGTTAAGGTTCGGCGTGCAAGACAAGCCGGGAATGCCAGACGAAGTACAGAGCTCCTGTCGAACACCGGTCGCCTCGTATCTGGTCCTCCAATACTGAAAACCGGCGAATACATCGACATATCCACGAGATCCAGTAAACTCGGCCGCACGGAACCCGAGGTCGAGGCGCCCATATTGAGTACCTGATCCGGAAATATCACTATGCGTTCTTGAGAAGATGTGTTGCCCACCCACCGCCGTGAAGTCATCATCCACGAGAAGTCCTCGATCAAACGAGACAGAGAACCCACCTTCAGCCCGAACAAATCCACGTCGACCGAAATGGACCTTCCCTCCCAGTTCGATGATATGGGTATCGTTATCCTTGTAGACCAGTTTTGAGGTTGGGTCACCTAGGCGTGGATCGAGTCCCGATGCATCATGACTCCACCGGGTGTCGCCCGCCGTGAACAGCCACGACCTGACCGACAGCTCCACTCGCGGCTTCTTTTGCGGTTCAGCATCTTGTCCCCAGCTCAATTCAGCTGATGCAACAAGGAGCAACAGGGTCACACTGAAAACCCATCCAGCCTTGTGCCGTAATGACCTCACTGCCATCCCCCACCATCATGACTCACGACCATATCTCTGTCTCGTTCCATTCCGGGAATCATACCCGAGACAACAGTCGCTTGATAGGTTTTTCCATGTTCATGAACCCGACAGGAGCAGCACACGCGAGACATGAGCAGGCTGTCGGATACGCCCACCATCTTCGGAGAGCCCATGATGAGAGCAGGACTTGCACGAGGAACTGCTGATAAGAAAGAACACGCGTTCGTACAAGGGGTATGGGAAACGTCATGAAATAAGAAGGCCACCTCGATCTCAGATCAAGGTGGCCTTCACATCACGAACCAATTTGAGATCAGTTTAGCCTTGCGTCTTCAAAGCTCGCCGACTCCACACGCCTAGACCGAGCAATGCCAGTCCAAGCAAGAGAAGAGAAGCTGGTTCCGGAACGGTCAACTCTGCATCAAATGAGGTCGACTATCCAGTACCAGGGACATGAGTGATTGTGACCACCTGCGGCAGGGAGAACGGACCTGCACCAACAGAACCGCCCAATAGAGTTTCTGAGAATGCACCAGGCCCTAGATGACCAGAATTCGTCAGTGGGTCATCTATGGCAAACAAGTTGTTGCTTGCACTCCAGTAGGTCTGATAGAGGACCGTCGATCCCGGATTACCTGCTATTCCACTTATCGCCGCTCTGAATGGAAACCTTACAAAACTTGTGAAGTTTTGCTCGCTGAACATAAGCACGAGTGTGCCAGAACCAATATTGATCTGGGGAAACCCATGTGAAGTTCTGAGGGACTCCCGACAGCGGGATATGAAATTCTCGTTGTTATGTTGACAATCCACGAGCTACCCCCATCCACTTCATGAGGAAACCCATCTCATCACTCATGTTGGAAACTCCATCATTGTGTCCATGGCTAACACTCTCCCTTGACATATTTCAGTAATGCTGCCCTGAGCGTCGAATAGTCCAGCGCAAGCTCCGCAAATTGTCGTTGCAGCCGACGATGTTCCGCTTCCAAGAACCGCAACCGTTCTTTGGCCGGTCGCCGCCTCTGGGCAAGCCTCGCACGCCACCGGTAGAGCGTCTGCTTGGGGATCCCATCCTCACGAGAGACATCTCTGACGGACCGACCGGCACCCAGCTTGGAGAGTGCGACTTTCATCTGACCTTTTGTATAGGTGGGTTTGGCCATACGGCCACCGTCAATATCTCCCCGCATTGCTCATATATGTAAAGGGAAGGGATATGATCAGCACCAACTTACTGAATCGGCGCGACTTCATCCGCCTCGATATACACAAGCGCGGCTTGTTGAATGAGAGAGGCTCGGATCACCAACCCATGGTGTTTGGTCCTTCTGACAAGCTGTCCGCGCAACCCTGTGAGCGGCCCCTGCACTATCTCCACCCACTTGCCTTCAATAAGGTAATCACATGGCTCCATCATGCGATTCGCCGATGAGACTCGCTGGAGGGCTGTAATTTCGTCCTCATGTATCGGTTCTGGCTTTGATGCACCAACGATCCTGGCGACACTCGATGTTTTGAGAACCACCAGGGTATCGCTCAGTGAAAACCTGGCGAAACAATAGCCATTAAACAAGGGCACCGTCATCCACACCTTGCGGTTCGTCCACTGCCGCCGTTGTTTACTCAATGGAAGAAACGGCTCTATACCTCCTGCCATGAGCCGGTCTCGCACGGACTTTTCATGACGGGAATGCGTCTGTATCGCATACCAGCAACAATCTTCGACCGGGCCGGTCACGCGTCCTTTCTGTACAACGGATTGTCCTTTACTGTCAGTAGTCACAGCTTCGCCCCGTAAGTCCCATCCTCGATTCACGAGCGGCTCTCGCGGAGCGCATAGTAGGAACACCTGCACAGATCCGCTATCGGACACATGTCTAGTTAATGTGTAGAGATGACGCTCACAATCCGGCACTTTTGTCGGATCGAGAGCGTGTCAGAATGCGTAAGATCGAGGACGTGGAATAATGGCGAGATCCAAGATGGGCACTAGTTCAAGTAATACTGCTCGGTCTATCAAAACGATTCGGCACCCGGCATTCGTTATGCGGGAACAATTTCGTTATCTAATATTTCCATATGGCACCCCTGCGAGGGGAGCGCTTTGGATTTGATGATGTAGGCACACTGCATTTCTCATTTGGATGACAATGGAGAAGGAAGGATCGAATATCACAGTATGCCTTTGTTCATCGATTCCATGGGACCTGGATAGTATGGCTAGGATCATTCCTCTTGAGAAACTATGCGAATCGCCCATCAAACAGGCACCATCATCAACCCATAATGGCTGTGTCTATTCTAATACCACCTTACACCGCTTATCCGCATAAATTCTCCCGATCAAAACATTTGGGGATATTTACTCTTGCTCAATCGTCGTACAACT
The DNA here is from genome assembly GCA_036984345.1 of Nitrospira sp. GTDB lineage: Bacteria > Nitrospirota > Nitrospiria > Nitrospirales > Nitrospiraceae > Nitrospira_D. Next base: position 111,346 of record BQXA01000006.1, read on the forward strand.
TTATATAAGTACTTCGCCTACGGCTATTAAGCATCAGACGCCAGATCCGTCTGCACCTGAGCATCGCACAGCTCGGCTGGAACAAGAGAGCGAGAAGAAGGAGGAGCGAGCGTGAACGAGAAATTATCCAACTCGTCGGCCAAGGGATGTCGAACAAGGATATTGCTTACCGCTTATCCATCGCTGACAGTACCGTCCGTCATCACCTCACCAGTATCTTCGATAAGGTCGGCGTACCGAATCGACAGAAACTTCTCCTCCATACTCATCATTTCCGTCTCCCACCGGTCTGAGCGGCCAGTCCCTAGGTGAATTTTCCCGTATATAAAAGATGTGGAAGTCCGATGCATGACCTTGGTAAGATGCGCCCGGTCGTTGTCACGCCCACGGTGCCGAGGTAGCTCAGTTGGCAGAGCACAGCCCTGAAAAGGCTGGTGTCGACAGTTCGATTCTGTCCCTCGGCACCATTTTTCGCATACTTAGAGATTCTGACCCAGTGGCAAGTGGCACCCAAGTGGCAGTAACTGGCACCTGAACATCATTTTCCCCGCTTAGAACCGCCTTCGTAAACGCTTCCAGCCGTATCACTGCATCCCGCAATCGCGCGTTCCAATTGTGAATGTAGTACTTCGCCGAACCAGGTAGCGGCTCTCCTTTTAACGTCTGGATCACAGCGTAATCCACGCCACACTGTGTGAGCCAGGTCGTGAAAGTATGGCGAAGATCGTGGAAGTGCAGATCGTGCACCCCTGCCCGTTCACAGGTTCGCATCCAGGTATGCTTGAACGAATTCCCGTCTTTCCAGTGATGGAAAAATCGGCCACCGATTCTTGGAGTTTTTCCGAACAACGCCTCGTACGCCAGACTGTTGAGAGGAACCATTTTGGGCACCCCTTTGATTTTTGTCTGGCCGGGCGACGGCACGAGCCACCAGCCGTCTCCCCGTTGCAACAGCCACTCTTCATGAATCTCAATCAGCTTGTTTACTCGAAGGCCGATCTGCAGCGCGGCCATCGCAAGCCGCCACACGTTCGGTGAGGCAACCTCACGGATTTTGAGCAGCTCCCAGCCTTCGACAATCCGCTCGCGCTTCACATATTCAGGCACCGGCAATCGTTTGAGCCGATTCTTGTCCAGACAATCCATATCAACCGCTAAATTCAGCACCGCCATAAGCGTTGCGCACTCTCGCTCAATCGTCCCTGGAGCCACATGTCGTTTCTTATCCTCTGGGCCGATCAAGACAGAGCGACGCTTTTCCAGATACGCCAATCCGTCTTCAAGGCGGATCTCCGAGAGCTTCTTGTGGCCAAAATGCGGAAGAAGATGGTGCGTCAGAACAGTTTGATTTCGCCCATCGTTCTTCGGTCGCTTGGCTTGAAGATATTGAAGGTACATCGGGACAAATTCAGCAAACGTCAGGGTTGCAGGCTGCCCGGTACTAGCGAGAGGAGCGTGCTGCGTGTCGTGCTCGGACCAATTCGTATGAATCGCAGTCATGATTTCGAGCGCACTCTCTCGTTCACGATCGATCGTCAAGTTATACCCAAGGACCGGTCGATAGCGTCTCCCACGATACCAATAGGTCAGAATCGATCGTATTCCCTTAGGGGTATTGATGCGCTGAATATTCATCGCAGATCTTTATCACGAGGCAACACAAACAAAGGGTTTCGATGGTAGACCTTGCCAAGTCTGCCGTCAACGGGCTTCGGCCGGACTTCCTGCTCATCGATGCCTTTCACCGCGCCGCCCTCACATAAGCTTCTGACCCAACTTTCCAGATCTTCTTTGACAAACATGACGCGATGCCCATAGCGAACCCGAGGGATATCGACTCGTTGATAGAGGGTCCGTTTTGTCAGCCGCAAAAACTTCGCTGCCTCAAGGATTGTAAGGAGCGTCATGGATTTCCCTGCTTCGTTCGCGCCCATTGAATATACCTGCTTTTTCAGTTCCTATCTTATCGGCGGAGTCTTCCGACACCTCTAATCCCCCGGGATGCGTCCGCGTCACCGCCGGCACGGAGTAAAGACTGGGCCCCCAGTGGGGGCGGGCCACCGCCGGGGAGCAGCGGATCAGGCCTTCCCGGGTTTGCTTGTCCTGCGTTGCGCTCCGTTCAGGCCTGCCCGCTGCGAGCGCGCTGTGCCCTCGTCCTCCTTCTGCCCCACCCCCGTGGTTTGTGCGGGGTGGGGCTTATTTTGGAAGGAGGAACTCGGATGAAGAAAACAACGCGACTCGCACCGGTGACCAGTCGGCCATTGGAATCCATCAGGCCAGCGGAGCCGTATCGAGCCCCTCGGTATCGGGTGACGCTCGTCTGTGAGACGGAGGGGACCGGAATGGCGGAACCGATTCGGGATTCGAGCACCGCCGTCCAGGTGTTCCGGCCCTGTGTTGAGGGCCTCGATCGGGAACACTTCCTCGTCTGTGGGCTGGATGCGAAACATCGCGTCATCGGAATCAATCTGGTGTCGGTCGGCTCGTTGTCGCTCTCGATCGTCCATCCGCGAGAAGTGTTCAAGCCCTTGATCGTGATGAATGCGGCCGCCTGGTTGTGTAGTCATAATCATCCCTCTGGTGATCCTGCGCCCAGTCAGGAAGACCGGCTCTTGACCACACGACTGCGGGAGGCTGGTGAGTTGTTGGGGATTAGGCTGTTGGATCATGTCATCCTCGGGGAGGCCCGTCATTTCAGCTTTGCCGACGACGGCTGGCCCTAAGGGTCAGCTTCGAAGAATCCGCAAGACCCAGAGCACCGCGGAGGCTGTCAGCGCGATGCCGATCACGGCGGCGCCCCAGCCGATGATGTCCGCCGAAAGCGCATTGCCCAATTGATGCAGATCCGATGCGACGGTGGCCCAGGCCATGATGTGCTGCTCCTTCTTCTCGTGTGTCCTCTTGTGTCACAGAGTAGCTCCTGCCACGCGTTGCAGGAGCCACTCGGCCCACGCCTTAGCGGACCAGCGATTTGACCCGCTTATAGGCGTAGATCGTGAGCGCCACGCCGATGAACACGACGCCCCAGGCCACAATATCGGCCTTCACGTTGGAGATCGTCGTGGTACTGGCCGTATCCACCGGGAACACCTGGGCCAATGCGGTTTGCGCACTGATCAGGACCCCGAGGACGGCCACGGAGAGACCTTCCCAGAACTTCTTCATATGCCTCACCTCCTTTCTGGGCTACAAGTACGGACCGAGCATCAATCTGACGATGTTGCCGACCGTGAAGCCCCCGAGATAGTAGGCCGCTGCCCAAAAGACCGCGGCATCAATCGCGGCTTGATCCATCACACTCCCGCTCCTCATTATCGACGCCAATACATTTCACATCCGGCTTGTTCTCTTGCTCGTTGAACAGTGGTGAGGCCTCTGCAGCGACCTCATCGAGCGGCTGCCGAGCCAAGAGCTGTGGCATCACCGGAGGACTCCCTTCGCCGCCCCAGACGATACGATCAGAGACCAAGCTCGGCACGCCATTCACAATCTGTTCCGTCACTGGAGCACCGACGAGCGCAGTAATCTGTCCGGCGGTCAAGATGCGACCCTGCGCATCCACCCAATAGGCCTTGCCGTTCATCACGATGCCGCCTTCGATCCGGAGACGTGCTGGAGTCACCACGTCGGCTGATGAGGGTGGCGGGGTCAGGGGATCCGTCGAGGTCGGACTCGCTGCTGGTTGCAGGAACACGGGATTCGATTCGGTCGCTGGCGCTGGAAGCTGAGCAGATGATGGCTTTGTTCCCGAGAACCAGGTGCCCCAGCTGATGAAACCGAGCGCACCCATGAGCCCGATGAGTCCGATGATCAGCAGTGGACTGGACAGAATCGTTTTCATCCGACGTTCCTCCGTGATGCCACCCGTGGCATAGCTCGAATAGTAAGCGTAGATCTTGGGGTCATAGCGGCCGATGAGCGTCCGAATGACCTCGGTCTCTTCCGGATTGCCTCGAACAAAGCCCTGAAACCGTCGACGCATGCCAAACCGTTCCATCCGGCGAAACTTAATGGTGCTTTCGACCAAGCGGGTCACCCCGGAGGTCAGTTGCCGATAGTCCTGCGCCATCAAGAGCACATCCACGCCATAGTGACGATGGGTTTCGAGCCACCGGAGGATGTCGCCGGGCACCTTCTCCTTCGCCCGGAAGATCGTCTGGGCCTCGTCGAGACAGACCGCAGAGCCTGGCTCGATTGTTGGGAGTAACGAGGGAATCACAGTTCGGTCGGTCCAGAGGGTGACTTGGTTCTGGACTTCTGGAAGCGGCCGTCCTTCGAACAGGGCCAACCGATCCAGATAGAACCCATCCACCGCGACATAGAGGCGGCGCCCGGCGCGGAGCCAGGGGAGCAGATAGTCCGCTACCGCGTAATAGGATTTGCCACTGCCCGGTGTCCCTTCCAACAAGGTGATCATGAGCCCCACCGGACAAAGGGAATCGCTTGCAAGGTGAACCGGACTAACATCGCCGAGGCGATAATCGCCACGGCCTGACTCATGCCGGTGGCTCCGAGGACCCAGGTGTATTGAATTGGGATGACGGGTGCACTCAGGGAGCCAGTCCCGACCGAGGCCAAGAGCTGATCGGCCACGCTGAGGACCGAATCCCAGCCGCCCTTCCACACATCGGTAAAGGACAGGATCATATCGAGCAGAAAACAGTAGATGAGGTTCAAGAGCGCGGTCATGGCTTAGCTATTCCCCACAAAGATGATGCGATAGGCGGCGAAGCTGGCCCCCGCGATGACGATCGCGCGAAGGGCCAGAAACATCCCGGACCAGTCGCTGAAGTTGACGGAGAAGTTCCCAAACAACGACGAATTCAAGGCGATGGTCGGCAGATCCGAGGGCCAGGTGAGCGATTGCAAGAGCCCCAGTTGTCCCGCAATGCCTGAGCCTTTCCAGGTGGTCAGATGTTCGGCGAGAATCGAACCGAAGGAGCGCAGGTCATGCTCCCCCGTCGAACATTGCACCGTGGTCGTGGTGTCGTCTTGTGTGGTGGTCGAGCCGTCCGGATTCGTCGTCGTGGTGGTGGTTGTGGTCGTCTGTTGGCTGGTGCTGGAGGTCGTTTGCGTGCCAGACGGAGGCGTCGCGATCGGATTCACGACCACATCACCAGCATGGACGTCACCACTCGGCACCACCGAGGTGGTCACCTCGCCGCTCTCAATCGGCAGATTCACTGAGACCTCCCCGTTTGGAGCGGGATGGTTTGTGCCGCCTGGCTCCAGATTGTTGGCTGGTGCCAATGGATCTGAGCCGTTCAGACCGTTGAGATAATTCTGAATGTCGGTGGCCGAGGGAGGCGCCCCTGGGATCATCGTCGGAGGAGTCGACTCTGGCGGTTGATGCGCGACACATTTCGGCCCTGTGACCAAGAACCACCCTTGCCAGCCATCCGGTACTTGCGGATACGGCGGCCCGGTCTGACACACCGTGTAGTCGAGTTCGATGTACCCCGCAAATCCTGATTGGCAATGGGCATGGCCTGGACAGGTGAAATACTGATTGGCGTTCACCGTGTGCCCACTCGGAAGCGTGAACGTGTCAGGACTTCCCGCTGCACTGACAATCGCTTGTGTTTGCGTGTTGTTGTAGTACAGCGACCACAGGGTGAGACCGGCCAGGACTCCCATGACCGGCCACCCCGTCCCCGCCGCGACCGCCCGAACCACCAAGGTTTTCCCACCTTGCCCCACCAGCGCGTGAGACGCCGCCGAGGTGGCCGTGTTCATCCAGGCTGATTGAGCCGTGGCGAGATTCGCTGCGGTAATGACCCGCGAATACTGAACCGCCAAGACCTGATACGGTGTAACCAGTACCATCAGGACAAAGACTGCCAGACCAACCATGTAGGTCGTCAGACTTACAGCCGCCCTGACAGCAGGCCCGCGATGAAACACGCGAGATAGAACATCGTCCATTGTAGTTGTTGCTCCAACGTCAGATCGGTGAAGACCATCGGATCTCGACTCGATCGTTACTTGCTCTGGTGCCCGTGTGAGCCGGCTGTTGCCGCCTGTGTGATCGGCTGATAGCCCGTCACGTCGATGAACCGTTGGCCCTTGAACTCCCGAAGATTCACCGTGACCTGGGCCAGTTTCATCTTGTTGGCTTCCATCTGCTTATAGAGGGCCTCGTGGTCCTCGGAGATATTGGCTTCCAAGGTGGTCGTATCTTCCTCGAAATAGAGCACGGCATTCCGGAAGGTCCGGGTCCCATCCTGACTCGGTCTGGCCTTGACGCCCATCACGACGCACGTTGCGACAAACTTTGACATGTCATTCCCTCCTGGTTAGTGAGATGTGAATTATGAGTTGGACCATGGAAACCAGCCCTGCTTAGTGCAGGACCATAAATAGACCCACGTGGTGCCGCAGTCCTGACAGCGGCCACGCAATCGTGGGCCACACATGAACAGGGTCAGCACCCCGCTGTGGCAGCGACGGCAGAGGACCCGTCTCTCGCCATCCACCCCGAACGGCTTCGTCTGCGTGCTTCGAGCCCCGGCTCGTGTACGCATGGGATTCGATGGATCTGTCGCCATCAGATGCCTCCTGTCTGAGCTACTGTATGGGTTGATGCGTCGGCTGAGTGGTGGGCTGGGGCACGATCATCCACGCGAACGCCCTGCCAGACGGCCTCGACCTCACACACATGTTCGATGCGTGCCCACACGGCCTGGGTCACTTGCGCATGGAGTCCGTCGAGTGTGGCGAGCTGATAGAGTCCCAGTCGCAGGATGTCGGAATAACTGGCGTCTCGTTTGGCTGCGAGGCTCATCAATAAGGCTCGTTCCTCATTCAGGAGTTTCACTGTCTGACTTGAACTCTGTTTCATCACGTCCTCCATCATCGTTTCAGTCTGAGTCCTCATTCAGGACTTGTGTGCGCGGTGCTGGTTAGGCCATCCCGTTGCCATAGGCCGCCGAGAATCCGTCCCGTGGATTCCACCAGTGCAACCTATGTTTCGCTTGTTCGAGTGCCTTTCCGCCTTGCAGGAGCGCCAGGTGTTTGCTCCGCCACCGATCCACGCCATCCACGATCGTGCGGACCAGCCACCGTTCACCCGCGTCCGGATGGGCACAGAGGAGGCTCAAGGTGGGGGCTAAGCTCCGCTCCGCCCAGCGTTTGACCTGTTCGATGGTCTTGACCGCCTGCACGATCGCGAGCTTGGCCCGGGCCATGCCCTCGGTGAGGACTTTCCACCAACCTAAGATCGGCGCGTAGTAGCGATCTTTGGGATCGTCCGCTCTGGTGCAGTCCCGGAAATCCACGGCCGTCCGAAACACCCCGACGATGTAGCGTTGGAAGGTATCTTGATCGAGCGTTGAAAGCGCCAAGCCTACGGCCTGGGCCCGTTCACGCTTCCATTCCATCTCCCAGCGCATCCAGGGACCGTCGACTGGCTTCTCTTTGGCCCGTTGTTCTGCGGCCTTGTCGTAGATCCGGAGATAGCTTTCCGATTGGCGAGACCCCAGGGCAAGCGTCTTCCCGCGGTCGGCCCCTGTCGGCACGTCCAACCCGCTCATGATCCGGCACTGGCGGAAGTGCGAGACACAGTGGCCTTTGGCCACGGCCTCATAGACCCCGTCGACATCGATCACGCCCATGCGATCATCGAGGGCGACATCGATCCGGCCGAAGTGTCCCTTCTGATCAAATACCCACTCAGCAAGGTTATGAAACTTCTCGAAGGGCCAATGGCTGATCAGTTCTTGGGAGAGATCGACATGGACTTCTCTGGGGGCACGTTTCGCTCCGGTGGCGATCCGGCCATAGCCACTGTCATTGCCTCGACAAATCCAGACCTCCCGGTACCCTTCATAACCCTTCTCATCTCGGATCCAGTCCCCCTCACCGAGTACTCGCTTGAGGATCTCCACCGTGGAGGAAGGAACGGTAAACCGAAGCCATCCAATCGACATGGACCAGGTACTCATACAGACCTCCGAATTCGTGGTTGGAATTTGCGCCCCCGTTTGACTATCCGGGGGCTCGGCTGCCCGTCGCGCCGTCGGCTGGCGCCGCCGGTCGCGCGGCGGGTCGCTCCCTCTGTGATGTCGACGGTCCCCAAGGATCCATGCCCGTTCCGTTGGATCGCGGCTCGCACCTGGTCCAGGTCGAAGCGGACCATGCGTCCGAAGCGGATCACCGGGAGACGACCTTTCCAGTAAGCGCGACGGACGGACACCACACTGACTTTCAAGACGGCGGCGAGTTCAGGGACGGTTAACCAGGTGCTCTTCATGCTGTCCTTTCATGACGCGCTGTGGCACGAGTGGACCTTACTCAGGTGCTTATGCCGATGGAAGTAGTCTTGTTGTGGTCAGGAGTGATCAGGAGTGGTCAGGAGGGCGCAGGAGTTTCGAGGGTGACAGGGTGCGGGTATAGTCGATCATGATGACTCCTTCGTTTGACATAACTCGCATGACGAAGGAGCAGTACCCGAATCGCCACGCCAGACGCAAGGTTGCCCAGGTCAGCAATTGGAGGTATTTCTGATTGGGATCACACGAACGAGGACGAATTGGGAGGAAAATGCAGTAACAAACAGAACGTTTCGAAGTTGATGCAAAGAATATTTGGGCCCTGGGCCGAATGGCTCTAGTCAGGTCTCGCCTCCTGTCAACGGAGACCAGACCTGGCATTGATGATCTTCTATTCCGTCATCATCGTCCTCACTCGTTCCGTGAAGGGGAGGACTCTGCCTTGCTGTCAGGCTAAGCTCTAGCTTCTACGTATCAGCGTAGTCATATCGCGCCATAAACTCTAACCGATACTCTCAAGCAGGATTCCCGATGTGAATGACGCACTCTTTGTTGTACGGCTACCGATCCTCACCCATCATGAATGCTCGTCTAGACATCTCTCACAAAGGGTTCGCTTGCGCAATTCATTGCATCGGGGAAGGTTAGCGTTTCGGCAATAATGCCGGAGAATCGACCTCAGGAACTGATGCTCAATGTTTTTTGCAAATCTCGACGATCGCTTCAACTTGACCATCCCTGGGACTGACCATCAACAGCATCCCCTCATGTTCAACAGCTCTCTTAAACCGAATGGCATAACCCTCATCATATTGACGTTCCTCGATGGTAGTATCACCGGTTTGACGATTGTATTCACTTTCGAGGACAAATGCGGTCACCGTTTGCGTGCCATTCGCCCTTACCTTGCTTGTGACACGCCAGAACCGCTTCTCTGGATCGAGCATCCTTTTCAGGGTATCCAGATCCGCATTGAAACAGAGTTTCACGCCTTTCGAGACTTCGACATACTCACCTCTATCCACAAATTGAGCGAAGCCTGACAAGGGAAAACCAATAACTAAGGCAAGCACGAGCAAGAATCTACACATGTGACCCTCCTTTGTCGAAAATCGTGAACAGCCAACTGCGCATGGCCGACGAGTAAACTGGACCCCGATGTCAAGACAGAATTCCCCGAGTTTAAGCTGCGTCCATTGCTTCAATTGCAGCGGAACAGCGCTGCCCGTGTGTGCAAGGCAAGCATCCCTCGCGTCGCCAAAACGGTCTGGGATAGTCGCCCCACCGCCATCGCCATCGGCATATACCGCATTGGGCGTCCGATTGCCCAGCGACTGGTGCGGACGTTCGTCGTTGTAGAACGCGCGAAGTACTCCGCCAGACCGCGCGTCAGCTCGGCCACCGTGGCATATCCTTCAGGTACACATCCTCATGTTTGACGCTGCGCCAGCCGCTCAACAAAGATGTTGTCCAGCGCCCGCCCGCGTCCGTCCATGCTGATGGCAATTCCATCTCGCTTGAGCACGCCCGTGAACGTCGTGCTCGTGAACTGCGATCCTGGTCGGTGTTGACGATCTCCGGCTTGTCGTACAGCCCCAAGGCATCTTCTAAACAGTCGGTGCAAAACGAGGTGTCCATGCTGTTGCTGATCCGCCAAGCGAGTACCCGGCGCGAATACCAGTCGATCACCGCCACCAGATACACGAAGCCTCGTGCCAGCCGGATATAGGTGATGTCCGTGCTCCACACCTGATTGGGCCGGGTGACCTTGATGCCCCGCAGAGGTAGGGGTAGACCTTGTGCTCCGGATGCCTGGCGCTGGTTGTTGGCCCCGGCGCTAGGCCCGCCAGCCCCATCAAGCGCATCAGCCGTTGTACCCGCTTGCGATTGACGATGTGTCCCTGACGCGATAGATAGACCACCATCCGCCGACTTCCGTAAAATGGCCGCCGTGTGTATTCCTCATCAATTAGTCGGCACAGCAGCTGGTCTTCTGCGGACTCTTCGCGCCGTTCTTGCCGACCGTACCAGCTCGCCCGCGCCACGCTCGCCAGTTCGCACTGCCGCGTGACCGCCAGTGCTCCTTGTCGCTCTATCCAGCCCATTCTTGCGTCTGCACTCATAGTCCGGACTTTTTTTGAGCCAGTCCAGCTCCATCTTCAACCGACCGATCTCCCCAAAGAGGTGGTCCTCGTCAGCATGCGCGGCAGGCTTCGGGCCACGTTTGCCCTCAAACAATGTCCCGGCCCGATCCAGAATCTCCTTCTTCCACTGCCCCACCACAACCGGATGCACGCCGTACTGCTGGCCAATCTCGTTGACCGTCTTCGCTCCACGGACCGCTTCCAGTCCTACCTTCGCCTTGAATTCCGCACGATGCACCTTGCGCTTCTTGCTTTCACTCATGCTATCGCCCTCCTCGGACAATAGCTTAAACCGGTGTCTCAAAATCGGGGACCACTATAGAGGTTGAAAGAGTCATATGCCATGCGCTCCCTAGAAAGTAGCCACTCAGATCGGCTCCGTCACGCGCCTCCTCAATTGTGCCCTCTCTTGTTGAGCGCGACTAGGGCTGGTTGCCTGGGGAACCGAGCCGGGCATGAATTACTGACAGAGTCTCCTTTCGCCTCTTCAAACCTTCCCGCATGGCCTGCGTATCGGTGTGACCAATTTCCGTCTGGAGATCAGACATTGCAGTTTTGACTGCCCATAACAATACCTCGTGTTCCTCTGGTATCAGCGACAGCTGCATAGGCCCTCCTTTATGAACAGTCCGCTGGAAACATTTCGTGCCCCCAACGCTCGGCTAGAATTACTGTCGAATGGCTACGAGAGCTTGTCTTGAAGCAGCCTCTTCCCGACCACCCTCTCCTCAATCATCACCACCGCCCCTGAGACAGCATCAACATAGACCGCCATAATTCCTGCTTCGTCGGTCAGGACTTCGACATTCCACATGGTCTTGTCCCCTCGCTTCTCTAACCCTGCCTCAACCACCTGACCAGCGATGCTTCCCAGCGCTGACTCCACTGCTCCCTCTATCGTGACCTTGGCGTAAGCCGCCATGGCGACGACCTCTACCTCTTTGAGTTTTTCCTTATCAGCGCTCCAGACCATTTCACCAATAATCCCGCCGAGACCGATGACCGTCCCTACAATAAGAATTGTTCGCCATATCGTATACGTCTTGCTCGTCATGGCTATCTCCTTCATGCTATGGCTACGACACAAGAACATGACTGGAAGCCTCCCTCGCAATCCGGCTCACTCCGTCATCCCCTCTCTTCTCCATACTTGCAGGGTATACCCAGTCACTGATTGAACTCTTTTTGGTTTTGATCCGTTCCTTCGCCAGCGCCATTCCACTCTGCTAACCACTGCATCGAGGATGAAGCCTTTAGTCTTAATTGTGTGGTCTCCGCCTACTGTCTGGTGCCGGCTGTTTACCCTCCCCTTTCCGCAATGGGTCAAGGCCTTGAGCCTCCGGTATCTTGATAATATTAGAATTACTCAGCGACAAGCCCATCGTTGTATCGCCGGACTTCGCGGCCTCCTCAATAGACTCGCTATAGGTCAAATTTTTCCGACCTGTATCGTAGGCAAACTCTCCGCCAGACGGATACCCAGGATGCTCGGGCAGCATCGCCGGGTTCGCAATGGCAAGCCTCGTCATCCCGAGACACACGAGTCCCAGCATCGTCATTGTAAAGCGTTTCATGGTGAACACCCCCTTTGTTGAACACCCCAAGGTCTCCTCGACCGAAAACGATCCCGATCTGTGACCAGGAGGTCGCCTTTCTCATCACGGTAACGGACTGCAGTCCTCACGATCAGTCCATGAGGGCACCTTCACCAGACCGTCGGACTTCTTTCGGACTAGTGCGGAACTCTGGCGTTGAAGCGGCGGAGACTAAGGAACCACTCGCGCTGGGAAGGATACGAGAAGCGCAAAGGATAGGACAGTCAGCGAAACTGGGACGTCAGAGCTTGAACCAACAGGCTCATCTTCCGTTCCCACATTTCATGGCACCAAACAATCAACTCTTCACCTCGAGAGTCATATCCTCCTCTCATGGTTCATTCTACACAGGTTTACCATATATGGTCAATCGATATTTCCATCACTCTACAATTAACTTCCTCTATTAACCATTTCTGGTTAATCGCCGTAGATGGGGATCGCTTCTGTTGATTCCGGGTCAGCCATACCGCATGGGCCACGTGCGGAGCGCTCTGATGGATGAGAGGCGTGAGAGCAAACACTCTAGTTCTTGTCCCTGCATATTTCCACCGTTGCTTCCACCCGACCATCTTGGGGGCTGATCATGAGGAGCATCCCTTTGTGCTCCGGAGATCTCCGAAAGAACGTGGCATAGTCCTCATCATATCGGCGTTCCTTGATCGTGGTCTCACCGCTTTTGCGGTCGTACTCGGTTTCAAGGACAACTGCGACGACGGTCTGCGTGCCATTCGCTCGTACCTTACTGGTGACTCGCCAATAGACGTTCTCTGGATCACCCATCCCTTTCGCTTTTTCTAGGATGACGGTCGGACACAGCTTCGTGCCTTTGGCGACCTCGACATACTCGCCTGTATCCACGAATTGAGCGAACCCTGACAGGGGCAATCCACTGATGATTATGATAACCAGCAGCCACACGAACATGTGATCTTCCTTCGTGAAAGGGTGTGAAGATGTCGGTATGCGATCCAGACGGACTTCACGAGAACGGTCTAAGGCACACGCTTCAGATGCTCGGTCATTCGAAGATTTTCTCCATAATCCACCGGACAATCGATCACAGCGAGACGCTTCACTGTGAACGCTTCCTGCAGGATCGGCGTGAGTTCGGATGGGCCTTCCACTCGAAATCCTGCGGCGCCAAAGGCCCGCGCGTAGGCGACCAGATCGGGATTGTCGAAGTCCACGGAAGAGGTGCGGCCGAACCGGAGCATCTGTTTCCACCGGATCACGCCATAGCCGTTGTCGCGCCAGATCAGGATCACAAGTGGGAGTTGCAACCGAACCGCGGTTTCCAGCCCCGAGGCGTTCATCAAGAACCCCCCGTCGCCTGTCACGGCAACGACTCGGCGCGAGGGAAAGATTAGTTGGGCCGCCACCGCCCCTGGCACCGCGATTCCCATCGCGGCAAAGCCGTTCGAGATGATGCAGGTCTTGGGAGCCTGGCAGGGAAACATACGCGCCATCCAGAGCTTATGGGCTCCGACATCGCACACCACCAGATCATCTGGTGCGAGCACGCTACGAAGTTCTTGGATGACCTGCTGCGGACGTAGCGGCCAGCCGGGTGTGCCGGTGTATTCGCGGCGCAGACCGGAGACGACAGCCTCGCGCCCTCGTTCCGCCCAGAGCGGTTCGAACGCGGCCATCCCGTCCGCAATCCGGTCGAGTGCCTGCCCCACATCGCCCAGCACGCCCACGTCGATGACGTAGTGCGCATCGACGTCCGCCGGAGAGACATCGATGTGGACGATGCGTTTGTCTCGGTTGGGATTCCATAAACAGGGCGCGTATTCGACGAAGTCGTACCCGACGGCCACCACCACATCAGCCTGTTCGACCACTCTCGCAGCATAGTCTCTTCCTGGAAACCCGATCGTATACAGCGAGAGGGGATCGCTGTCCGGCACAATCCCTTTCCCCATGAAGGTGTGCACCACCGGGATGTTCAGCCTCCGCGCAAACCGCCGCACTGCTTCGGCGGCCTGTCTGCGCACCACCCCGTTGCCGGCCAGGATGAGTGGGCTCTTGGCTCCTGAGAGCACGGCAACGGCTCGCTTCACTTGCACGGCTGAGGGATCGGGAACACGCGGTGATTGGACCCGGAGCGGAGGGAAGACATCCGACTCTCTGAGTCGCTCGGCTGCCACATCTTCGGGGACTTCCAGATGAATCGCTCCGGGCTTTTCGATTTCGGCGGTCTTGAATGCCGTTCGTACCGCTTCTGGAATCATCGTCGGCGTCGCGATCACCCCATTCCACTTGGTAATGGGCTTGAAGAGGGCCTGCAAATCGATGTACTGGTGCGACTGGGCATGCTGACGCTCTGTAGACACCTGCCCGCTGATGGCGACTAGCGGAGCGTGATCCAGGTTGGCATCGGCCACGCCGGTCATCAAATTGGTCGCCCCTGGCCCGAGCGTGGACAGACAGACTCCGGCTTTTCCGCACAGTCGCCCATAGACATCGGCCATGAACGCGGCACCCTGCTCATGACGCGTCGTGACAAATCGAATCCGAGAGCCGAGGATGGAGTCCATCAGCTCGAGCGTTTCTTCACCGGGCACGCCAAACATGAACTCCACCCCTTCGTGTTCAAGACAGCGTATCAACAGATCGGCAGCGTTCACGGCATCCCTTCCCTTCGTGCCCATTGCCTGTAGCACGGACGAGGACGACGACTAACAGTACCACGACTCCGGTGACGAGCAGGACCGCTCCCACGAGCCAGCCGGTGGGCAACTACACTCGCTCGTCCAACATCATTCGCTCAGATCAATGACGTGATGAAGCAGCGGGTTACACCCTCCACCACAGCCCGTCTGATTGAGATGGGCTTTCGCGGTCTCCGCGCTATCCTTCGTGGCCCAGAGGGAGAACGAAAACTCCCCACAGGGAGCGATCAAGGCAAATGGTCCCTCGCCACTGAGCCATCGGGCGCGTTCCCCCCACTTCTCCGCGGCTTTCATACGCCAAGGCGATGTCGCCATACTGTTGCCTTCCTTCCAGATCGATCATCATGGCCGAGAAACCACGAGACTCGGTTCATCGCACAGCCGTCTCGTCATTCAGAAGTCTGGAACGCGTGCCGAGACGAGAGGCCCTCAGACAGTGCGTTGAGCCGGTCAAGAAGCTCCAACAGGACTTTCTTTCGCTGGTGCAAACCTTCCCGCATGGCCTGCTTATCAGTGTGACCAACCTCGGTCCCGAGGTCTGAGATGGCACTCTTGATCGCTCCTGACAATACCTCCTGCTCCTGAGGTCTCAGCGTCAGCTGCATCGTATCCTCCTTCATGAACGTCACTCCTCCTGCGTACAGAGACCGAACCGGAAAGCAGGCAGAATCTCCACTCCCTCAGCCGACCGACAGAGAGGTCTGGTTTTACCCCTCCGCTGAGCTCTCCCAGTTCGCCCGAAGCAGATCTTCGTGCTCCTCATACCGGCAGGTGAATGTGCCACGATAGGCATGATGCAACGCCTCGCCAATGCGCCGCGCGAGATGCGGGTCGGTTGTGGTGATGACCACCCCTTCAGGTGCGTCGGGCTGGTCCTCGATCTTGATAATTCGAGCCAACGGATGTTCGGCCTTCAGGCGAGCCTCTTCATTCCGGGCAAGCCCGAGCACCTGATCTCGATGCCGGACGACAATCTCACCGGTCAGCAACAGCACCCCGCTCGGCGCGTGATCCTGGATCCGTTCGCAGGCCGGACAGATCACCTCCTGACTGTCCGACGGCACAAGGCCCCACATCCACCGCCCCTTGTGATACACTGCCTGGCACTCACGACACACCGACGGCCCCCGGAGCTTACCCTTGGCCTTGTACCGGTCGTGCTTTCGAGGACGGACCGATCGATCTTTCTTGTCCCGAGGATGATGTGGCGTCGGCATCACAGCCCCTTTGCTCTCTCGTGGGAGAGCGCTTTGATAATTTCTGTTGGAAACCTCTTTTGACTCACCTTTCTCTAAGCCTTCATCGTCCTATGAAGCCTGCATCTGCACGTGGAATGCCACCCTGCACCGAGCTCAAATCCGAGGGAACTATCAGCAGAAGGGGGACTGCCCAACCCAGTGACCTGGCACGCTCTATCGAAGCCGTGGCATTTTGGGGACGAGGGAGGTGAAGGTCCTGTCCCCTAATGCCACAACCTAGGGGCGTGGTAGGACCACACTTGGATCTCGCCGTCGGCTTTGAACCGAGACCAACCTCACCTCATGACCCTGTGCGACTCCCGGCCTTCTTCCATGTGCCATGATTCTGGATCGTTGTGATGCGGGACCAACGACGTTTGCGAGTGCCCATTTCATGCCACACTGAAACGCCCTGAAGTAAGAGTTCACCCGATCAGTCGGGCAATGCCAAAGGCCGCGGTCGCCGCCAATCCTCCAACGAACACGGTTTGAAGCCCTCCACGCAACGGCGAAATACCCGTGAATCTACTTTTTACATATCCAAAGATGAACAAGGCCACGGGAGTTATGGCAACCGACCCCCAGAGAGCCCTGACGATATTGTCCAGAAAGATGTAGGGGAGGAGCGGGATCAGACCCCCAACGATGTAGGACGCGGCAATAGTCATCGCACTCGCGCCGGCGCGCTTCGGATCCGGTACATCAAGCCCTAATTCAAATCGCATCATGAAGTCCACCCATCGCTCCGGGTTCGCCCGCAGCGTTTCGACCAAAGGGAGGATGTGCTCATGGCTGAGTCCATAGCGGCCCAAAATGCCGGCGACTTCGTCCTCCTCTCTGCGTGGATGTTGCTCAACCTCCTGCCGTTCTCGCTGTCGCTCCGAGTCATAATGGTCTGCATCGGTCCTGGCGGCGAGATATCCACCAAGCCCCATCGCGATCGACCCTGCGGCAATCTCGGCCAGACCAGCGGTCACGACGATTCCGGATGACGCAACAACACCGGAAAGGCCTGCTGCCAGTGCAAACGGCACCGTCAATCCATCGGCCATGCCGATCACGATATCGCGAACCGTTGCCGTCGCCGTAAAATGCCTCTCGATATGCGAGGTCATGGGCATACTGTCGGCTCAGGCCGCGTGTACGAATGGTCGCCCTGTGATCGTCCAGCGCAGGCCGGCTGGGATAGTAATGGATGACTCCAGCAGGCTCAGTTCGACCACGCGATGGGTTCTCCGTACCAGGCTCCGTTCATCCGGCCTTCCGGATCTCGATCACCTTGCCGGCTTCGTTGAGCTCGATCGTAATCGAGGTCCCTTCTTTCATTCCAGAGAGTTTGCTTTCTCCGTGTTCTACCGCAAACGTCTGTTCCCCTTCCGGCGTCATGAGCGTGATCTCTTTCATGTCCCCCGATGCAGAGGTCAGCTTGCCGGTAATGAGCCGATGCACCCCCTCTGTCCCTTTCGCATGGTGGTCGACCACAACATTATTACTGCTCACCCAGAGCATGAGTTTGTCGCCGACCTTGACGTCATGCGGAGCCGTCTTGGCAGCCACACTGTAGCGGCTCCCGGATGTCTGCACGAACACCTGCCCGGACTTGATGTCCGCCACGACACCCTCCAACTTGATCCGGAAACCAGGCTCGATACGAGGCATCGGGGCAATGGCAAGTTCCACTTCTACCCGGCGGTGTACATCGATGACTTCACGCTTGTCGTTCAACTGCACGGTGATCGGGCTCCCTTCCGCAAACCTCCCGAACTTCGATTGATTCTGTTTTACGATGAAGTCCTTCTTGCCCTCCGGAGTCCAAAGGGTAATCGCATCCTGATTTCCGGACGTATAGGTCAGATTGCCGCTCACCCAACGATGATGTGGCCGTGCCGCTCCTTTGGGGTAGGCATCGATGACGGCGTTGTTTTCATTGACCCACAGGGTAATCTCATCGCCGACCTTGGCCTCGGTCAACGCATCAGACTGGATGCTCATGGTGCCCCAGGACGTGGTGACCGTGATGAGATCAGACCGCATCTGAGAGATAACCCCTTTTACTTTCGTCTGGGTATCACGGTCATCGGCGTGCACCTGGGTCGCCATGACAGTGAGAAGGCAGGCCATGACCAAGAAGTACCGTACAATAGATGTTGTTATGAATGTGGTCATACGAGGCTCCTCTCTTTCGAATAATGCGCTGTCGCCCTCTGATCCCTCGCAAGCACTGTCGAACACAAGAGGCTAAGATAGGCAAACTGACCGACATCACCGCCTTGCGTTCCGACAAGCAAACACTATAAAGGACGTGCACGTTGGATCTGGGTCTTCCCTATCGGCATCAGCAGCATAACCATGCCTACCGTCACGGCCCAGGTCATGCCGAGCCGCGTTTCGGAACTGATTGACCCCGCACTCGCGGTACTGTTGGATACCTGGTTCATGGGTTCCCTCCCCAGAGTGACCTATGACTCTGTCACCCAAGTGTTCGCGTCACGCGACTCAGAATTTCGGCTTCATGTCTTTCAATGACTCGCCACCTTTTTTTAGGAGGTCCCCTCCGGGAGTGCTCCCACCTTGTGGTGACAGACTGGTCAGTTGTTCCTTGACCTGCTTGAGCGTCCCCATGTTCTTCTGAAGATCGTCGACATTCTTTTGCATCTCCACCAAGGCACTGCCGAGTTGGCTGACTGACGTTGAGAGCCCCAGCATGCCCTGCGCGGAGGCATAGTGTAGGGACACCCCTCCAAGCCCAAATCCCATGAAGAATGCAGTCACGATCATGATGGATATCCGAGATCTATTCTTCATACTCCCCTCCTTTGCGCCACCTTGCTCGCTGCCTGTGCTCTGACCACTGTCTGATTCGTCGCTTCCTGCTTTGTTCTCGGTTACATTATTTCGACCTTACGAGAATGTGATCCTTGATCTTATCCCAGGTGATTTGCGGAATAACTTTCTTCGTCACGAGCTCATCCGTACGTTGATAGGGTCGTCCCTCCACAATCCTCTTGGCATAGGTGTCTCCGATTCCGACCAGCGTCTTGAGCTGGTCGAATCTCCCTGAATTAATGTTGATCATGGCCTTATGCGAGCTCCTTGAAATAGACCAGAGATAGGATCCCGAGACCGAGAGCATCGCGATTCAAATCTCGGAGAACCCTCCCAATCACCACTGCTCAAGACGGAGTAACGCCCTGACGGAACTGGGCACCAGTGCAAACGTAGATCCGCCAGTAGAGGCACTCCCATCTACGAACGCCCTCCCTCATTACGGTTTTTCAGCTGCCGACGGTCCCATCCGACCCAAGAGGGTCTGAATAATCAGCACCAGCAGGAGAAAGCCCAGCGCACCGCTGGGGACATATCCCCAGCTGACACTCTACGGCCAGAGTGGAAGTGCGAAAAGAAGCAACAACCCCATTCCCACGATCAGCATCGTATTCATCTTGTCTCTCCTTTTGTTTTACACAGTCGCCTATCGTCGATCATTCTGTATTACCACGCTTTCCAGTCATGCCTTCTGCTCACCAGACAGCCACTCACGCTCCCTGTGCATAGCTGCACGACCGACCTCGACCGCCTCGGTCATGATCGCCTGCTTGTCGTTAATCAACTCGCGCCCCTTGTTCAATGCCTGCCCCACACCTGCGGTGGCTTTGTCGGCCAGCCCATGAACACGCTCTTCAGCTCGCCGCGCATACCCTCACCATTGCTCCCGCGACTGACGGCCAGACTGCGGGGCCAGCAACAACGCCATCGCAGCCCCCAGCAACCCTCCGGCCACAAATGCCAATCCCGCTGCCCCTAATGAACACCCTCGGTTATCTGTCATTGCGCATTCTTCCGTTTCCATTGATCATTGCTCCCTCCCGGTCAATGCCGTGCTCCTAGTTACCCTGATCGAGAATATTTGCCTGTTGTTGTTTCAATCACATGACCGCCGTTGAAGCACGCACTGCATAGTTCAGCCCTAGATGTTTGCTGTCACGGAATGAGGGAGGACCGAGTACCTACCACTTCACCATAGCGAGAAGACCGACACCGGTCTGGTCAAAACAGCTCAGTCGATGGAAGAAAGGAGAGGGATGATGGCGTGGCGTCGTTCACGCGCGTCTCTGCTTGGCTTTCAAACCGGCCACTTCTCCTCGCACCAGTCCCAGATGGGTCCTCTCCCGCTGAAGCATCTCAATTTCCGCCTGGATATCGGCCAACACACAATCAATTTCCCGGACCCTGCTTGCCAGACCGGCAGGCCTGCGGTGAACGGGCTGCCGCCTGTTCTTCCCGTTCACTAGACTCATTAATGCCTGGGGTACACCTGGCATATTGTTTTTGCGACGCCCCATGGTCAATCCCTCCTCAACCCAGACTTAACTGCCAATCCTTTCAGAGTCATTGCCAGGTCGCCCATATAGGCGGCCATCCGCCCCTGTCGATCAGCCCTCAGGTGGGCTGCTCTCCCAGGATCGCCGCGCCACCACTCTCCTACGACTGCCCTCCCACCTGACGCTGGGACTCACTGCACGGTTCTCGAGGGCTGAGTTCCTCCAGCATAATCACGATACGCGAGTCGTCGTCGGGACTCCGGTCTGTCAACCCTAGTCCGCGCACCAGAATGCTGCGTCTTGCCTCAAAGAGGACACGCTTCAATTCGAAGGGCTCCCAGATATGGGCAGCTCGGCGCTGGTCCAGAGCTACCTGAATGGCATTCCGAAGTTCACGCACTGGGGCCGAATCGATCTCACAAGCTGTCCCGATCTCAGCCGGATCGAGGAGCCCTATCAGTTCCAACGCTCGACGATTTATGTGTAGTAATTTCAGCCTATGCGCGAAGATCAGAATACCGAGTTGGCCGTGCTCGGTGTCATCCCGCAGACGAGGGTCAGAGATTCTTCCCTGTCCACGACGCATGTGTGACACCTGGCCACGCGACCTCATCGTTTCCCCCCTCATGCTGAGTGCCTCCCTCCGATCAGAACGATGACTATGTAGACGTACATGACACCTTCCCTCATGGTGAATCGAAAAATAAGTCGCCGCGGCTACTGTGCCGGCTTATCGGACCAATGTGGACTCTTCCAGGGGAACCTTGACGCGCGCACCGTCGCCCTTCCGGTCTCCCCCGCGCAGGGTTGCCCGCATTCCTCTCAATGGGCGGAGACGATTGGTGCGAACGACCGCATCCTCAACGCACCCACAATTAATACACCGTGTATGGAGCGAGTCGGTGTCGCTGCTCAGCTCATCAAACGTTTCGCATACCAGGAACCCTCGACAGCGTTGGCAGACCATAGATCCTCCTACTGCGTTCAGTGTTGCACGCATGAAGCACTAGGCGACGCGGTAACGTAAATCTCTCTCTCGAAAGTGCAGTCCCTGACAAGGCTGGCCCGACTCTCCGCAGATGTGTCTTTTCGGCCCAGCATCATCGATAAAACCTGCTGAGACGTCAGCCCCGCGGCGCCGAGAAAGACAGTCATTTCGCAATAGTGCTCGATCGCAATCCGTTCGGTGGACAGATCGACCGCGAACATCCTCCCCACAGAGTCCACGTCCACATACTCAGCCTGGGTCCGGCTTATCAGCCGCTCAGGGGACACATCAGGCCTGCCTCCAAGTTGGACAATGCGCTCAGCCAAGTGATCGGCCTGCGCCTGCGCCTCAGCCACATGCTCGAGGAACTGCGCCTGCCTGTGGCGAGAACGGTTCCCAGCGATCATGAAGTACTGGTACCGAGAGCAGAGGATGTTGATAATCTCTGTAGCCAGCGCGTCATTCAGCAGCTTGATCATGCTCTCCGCCTTGGCCTGACCTCCTCTGCTCCTCGCGCCGTCTGAACTCTTGTGATGTCTGACACCCGACAATGGCTGCATAACGTTCACCCATCGAACGCAAGTTGTTATGAGTAGCTCCCCGGCCTCTCCCTCACGGATTGGAACTAGGCCTCTTACCTGCACAGGCTTCTCCACCCTGTCGGCACTATGGCACAGCATAGTGCAGTGGGCGGCGGTCGTCTGTTCACAATTGCTCAGTCGCGAACACTGCTACGATGGCTGTGAGACCAAACCTGTCCAGGATTGGTCAGGTGAATGAAGAACGCGGCTACAGGATCGGGGCCTTAGTCGTGGAGCACGACCGTGAGGAGCGAGCTATGCACGTGTAGTTTGCCATTCCCTCGCGATCCACTTTTGTACTCAATAAACCCCAGCTTGCGGAACTTATTCATGAAGAAACTGACGCGTGATCGGGTGGTGCCGATCATATCGGCCAACGTTTCCTGGCTTATCTTCGCAATCACCGTCTCCGGTTTGCTCTCCTTCCCAAAGTGGGCTAATAACAGCAGTGCCCGCGCCAGCCGCTTCTCACTGGAATTAAAGAGTTGATCCACCAAATCTTCTTGGACGCGGATCGAGTGCACGAGTAGGTACGACATGAACGCCTCGGCGAACTTCGGTTCTTCCTGCAGCAGGCGGAGCATCACGGCTTTATCGATGCGGAGAATACGGGAGTCTTCGATCGTGGTCGCCGTTGCCGTCCGAACCGTTTGGCCGACAAGACAGGATTCTCCGACAAACGCCCCGCGTTCTAGAATCGCCACGACGGCTTCCTTGCCCTGTGTGGAGACCACGGTCACTTTCACTTTGCCCGCCTGGATATAGAACACCGCATCCGTGGCTTCCCCTTGGGCAAAGAGCATCTGTTGCTTGGGAGCCGTGAGCATCCTTTTGCCGTTCCCAACTTTCGTCAGGAAGGCTTCCAGATTGAACCCTGTCGGCATGCGTGCCATAGGTGGTCTTCTACTTCCTTAGAGCGACTAAGCCAGTCGTGCCCAAAAGTGTTTATTCACACGTTGCGGGCTCTGTACCGTCCCCCAACCCATCCCTTCACTCACCCGCCGATGGCCGCACGTTATCGACCGCGGTTCAGCGAATAGGATCGGCTGGAGGAGGTGACGGGGGTCTGCAGACTATCCACCGTCTGCTGCAGTTCCCTCAATGCCAGACCAATCTGTTTGACCGAGCAATGACGCAGGGCATGGATGCTGTCCCCCATCCAGAGCCGAAGGCCTTTTCGAGATGGTGAATTCAGCGTCAATACATAGGTTCGTGGTGTCGTCTTCATACTGTCCTCCGTGATGGTGGTGCCGCTGCTTCGCGCTCACGCAGAGCCTGAAGCAACGGGCGCTATGCCGTTTCCCGTCAGGATGCTCGAAATACCGGGAGTAGATCACTCAACGCCATGGTCTTGTGTGTCAGGACCGCCCGTTCCGCTTTCAGCTCGTCCAGTGCGACCGCGTTCGTCGCTCCGCCCGCCTGGCAGGCCAGGATCAGCTCCTCTACTCGATGACACTCCTGCTCAACCTTTGCCTGGACCACTGGATTACCAGACAGCATATCCAGGACTGTGGCCCTGGTGGCGTCGAGATGTGCCTGTAATTCGGCCTCTGGATAGCCGCTACGTGCCGCCTCACTCATACAGCGATCGATGCGTTGCGCCAAGAAGAGGTACAATCGAGCCAACGCGTCCGTGACCTCGATAGGACTATGTACGATGGATTGAGTTTTCATTCTTTGTGCTCCTTCCAACTCCAAAGGCCAGTGCGTCTCGACGGTGGCCTACACGCCCTGGGGTGACTGGGTGCCCGGCTGCGGCACAGGTTTGACGGGAACGCCCGGCTCCGACGTCCCTTGCATTGACGCCTTCAGCGCCTGGATCGCTCTGGCGACATCCTGCTCCGTTGAGCCAAACCGGTCTCCCATCACTGTGATGGCCTGCGCAATTGCTTTCTTCATCTTCGAAATCTGTTCTTCCGGTGTCATACCCCCTCCTTACTAGTGAATTCCCAGGTGAATCTGATCAATCAGGACGCCCGGATCGTGTCCTTCGTCAGCAAGTGGATCACCAGCAGTACGATCCCACTCACAAGCAAGGTCCAGGCACTCTGAGTCGCGACCGTGGCGATTCCCGCCACATTCAGGGTCCAGGCCACGAATCCGACGAATAAGAACATCGTTCCATAGTACAGCATAGTGATTCCTTTCCAAAAACTGGGAGCGCCTTCGGAGCCGCCATCTCAACCGCTGCTCACCTAAGCTCCCTGCCCTAAGTGACAGAACGATTTTACCCTTGGCGAGCGAATCTAAGAACAGCGAGGCTCCAGAAACTCCGGTAAGCTGAAACACACGCTCTACTGGCAACGCAGGGAAGCATACTGAATCGCGTGTGCTGGACAGAAGCAGGAACCGGAAGGGCAAGACAACCAGCCTGGCTTAACCGTGCTTCCCCACCTCTTGCCACTCATTTAGCCTAGCCTTATTAACTATTACATGTCAAGTATATCTTGCTATGGATTTCATTAGCCTATATTATTAACCACTTTTAGTGAATAATAAAACAAGGAGTGTGCCTGTGGACATCGCCCTCATCATCAGGAATCGACTGAAAGAGCTGGGGCTGGGCCAGCGGGATCTCGCCCGTGCGGCCGACGTGACCGAATCATACATCTCGCAGTTGCTCACCCAGAAGAAACTCCCGCCGGCACCGAAGCGGACCGACATGTACGAGAAGCTCGGACGGGTCCTACAGTTGCCGCACGGCGAACTTGCCAAACTCGCTGATCAACAGCGCCGCGAACACCTCAGGAAACGGCTGGACGACCCTCCGAGCCCGTTGCTACACGACGTACGCGCATTGATCCTCCGAAAGTGTCGCCCCGCGAAGACCCGGCAGATCCGTGCGATTTTTGAGAAACAAGCCTTTGGCGAGCTCGAACGGTTTGTCACGCAGAAGCTGCTGGGTGTCGTCAAAAGTGTCGCTCGGCAGGAACTCGACAATCCGACGTGGGTGCGCACACTGGCTCGACTAAGCAAGAAAAGCTACCCGCAGATGCGCGTCACCGTGCTGAAGTTCTTAGACACGACGATCTTCGATCTCTCGAACGAGAACTGCATCGCGTTCCTCGATCCCTTGATCGAATCGTGGGATATGGACCTTGCCACCTTTTGCATTGAGATTGTTCTGAACCGTCGAGTCGCGCCGGGACACCAGAAGACGTTCGAATTCATAGAGAAGAAACCGGACGCAGCTTCAGGGGAAGAGCCTGGACTGAAGAAATTTCTTCAAGATCCCTTACTGAGCGGGGATGTCACCGAAGAGGAACTCAGCTTTCTGCGCACACTGACGTTTCAAAACAAACGACCAACCGCACTCTACTATTACCGTGAGCTTCAGAGCCTCAGAGACCCGCTGCACTTTCAGGCCGCGAAGAAAACATCCTCGGCACGATAACAGTGCGTTGCCCCTCCGTTATTTGGTGAGCACGTGCGTCACCAGCAGAACAGCTACCCACGCAATGAGATACGCCAGCAAGATGAGTTCCGTTGTCATCTGCTGCAGAACATTTCGCCAGCTCCTCATGTCTACCTCCTTGGGGCGCTTTGGTGCCCTACGTGATGAAACCGCCTGCTCAATCATGGGCAAAGCTCGTCAATAGGACCACCATACCTAAAAGCCCAAGAGGCCCGACCAGGTCGCACGTGCTCGCGTTCACGGCTTTAGGAGTTACGTACAGCGAATGTGCTAATGAAATGGACCCAGCTTTCTTTCCACACGCGCATCGGCGCGGCAAGATGGGTGGTGGGACGCGCCACACACACTCATGATCAGGAAGAAGGGAGGGGCTGTTATGCACGTCACGACATTGGGGATCGATGTGGCGAAGAATGTGTTTCAGTTACACGGGGTGGATGACCGAGGGCAGGCAGTGCTCAGTCGGCGTGTGCGACGCCATAAGTTGCTGGAGGTCGTCACGAGTCTGCCGCCCTGTGTGATCGGGATGGAGGCGTGCGCAAGTGCCCACCACTGGGGCCGAGCATTTGAACAGTGCGGGCATACTGTCAAGCTGATGAATCCCAAGTATGTCAAACCTTATGTCAAGACCAACAAGAATGATTGTCGGGATGCCGAAGCAATCTGCGAAGCCGTGAGCCGACCGACGATGCGCTTTGTGGCGATCAAGACCGTAGACCAGGCGGATCTGCAAGCCGTGCACCGCTCCCGGTCGCTCTTGATCAAAACTCGGACCGCCTTCATCAATCAGATCCGTGGACTGCTGGGGGAATATGGCCTGGTCATTGCGCGCTCTCCCGAGCAGGTCCGACCTGCGTTGGTTGCGCTGTTGAACGACGAACAGACCGGGTTAACTCCCTTTGCCCGAGAAACCTTCACCGAGTTGTACGGACAACTAGTGGAGTTAGAGCAGCGCATTGTGCGGGTGAATCAGCGGCTGGCTCGCATCTTCAACGCGCATCCGGTGTGCCGGAAGCTCGCCGTGGTGCCTGGGATTGGGCCGTTGACGGCGACGGCGTTGCTGGCTGCAGTCAGCCGTCCACAGGTGTTTCAGAACGGTCGACACCTCGCCGCCTGGTTGGGCCTTGTGCCCCGGCAATGTTCTAGTGGAGGCCACACTCGCTTAGGAAGGCTCTCAAAGCGAGGCAATCGCTACTTGCGCACGCTCCTAATTCATGGTGCGCGTGCGGTGGTCCAGCGTGCGGCACACAAAACCGATGCACGGGGACGGTGGATATGGGACCTCAAACGCCGCAAAGGGACCAATGTCGTTGCGGTGGCCGTTGCGAACAAGAATGCTCGAGTCATCTGGGCCTTGTTGGCTCATGATGACGTGTACCGACAACCCGCGTAGGGGCAGGAACGGGCAATCGGGCGTTGTGAGGAGAACCGAGTTGCATCACACAAGGAGTCACACCGAGGAGCGCAACACGGACCATCCGTGATGACACCACAGGGACACCCGGCGCGTTCAGACCCTGGACAAATTGTCGGCCCCAGAGGCCGTTGTGCTAATGAGGAGAACGCGCGTATATTTCATCAAGGCCCAGACATCAGCTCTGTTGTCCATAGAGAGCTCGGATATATAGACGCAGCTCTGTTTTCACTGGTGCATCACATGAGACTCCGCTGTTGTCCAAAAGGCTGGGTCCATATATAAATATGTGCTAA
This sequence comes from Nitrospira sp., assembly GCA_036984345.1. Taxonomy (GTDB): domain Bacteria; phylum Nitrospirota; class Nitrospiria; order Nitrospirales; family Nitrospiraceae; genus Nitrospira_D. The sequence goes on from BQXA01000006.1 coordinate 138,287, forward strand.
AACTCTGCGGAATAGACCACGCTCCTCAGAATCAATCGAATCAGTAGAAACCCATTAACGCTTGATTTGCATGATAAAACTGGGGAACCATCACAATTTCAAGCCGTTGCTATTATTGGTCTTTTAGAACTCTTAAGGTGAAGGCCTACATCCCCTCCATGTATCGTTGATATTTTTCTGGTCGCCAGCGGCAACAGCCGACCGGCTATCACCTGCGAGGCGCACCGATCGCGCCAGGGAACCTGACACTCCCACTGCTTATCCTCTCCGGCACGCCGGTTCCGGCCTCTGCCTCACGTTTCCTCTGTGAACTGTACGGTGCCTCTCCTCCTCCCGTGAGAGAGTCACCTTCATTTCACACAAGGAGGAAACAAGATGGCGACCAATCAACAATCCAAACGACCGGCCACGACGCTGCGATGTGGCAACATCAAGGCCACGATCTGGCAGAATGTCAGCGAGAAGAAACCGTTCTTTGCGACGACCTTTTCTCGCCCAGTCAAGGATCACTCCGGTGCCTGGCGCAACGGCACTTCGTTCGGTCTCAACGACCTGGAAGCGCTCATGAATGTCGCCTTTGAGGCAAAGGAGTGGATCACCACTCATAAACTGAAGCGCTGAGCCGCTTCACAGGGAAGCCTTCAGCCCTCCGGAGGCTTCCCTTCAAACCGCAATGGTATTGAGGTGAGAATGGGCAGTTTCTAGATAGTAACCCTACGTGTTCCTGGCGTGTTCTCTTGAGGGCAAAAATCGAATAAATTCGACCAAATTGACCTGAGCGGAACTGACCTCGGAAAACTTTCAATTTGCGCTACCAGAGCGATGTTTCACTGCTAAGACCGTGCTTTATGTAAGAGGATCCTAAGAGATTAGAAGGCTGATGCTCTATCCGACTGAGCTACGGGCGCATGTTGTTTCTGAGATATCAAGACCTTCGCGAATGCGACGTCAGTCTGAATCGAATGGCAGGCCTTCGTCAAGTGGAAGCTGATTCCAATTTTAGCATTCGATGAATCGATTTAGATACGATGTGGATCTAATTAGATTCACCACCCTCCTGATCTTTTCAACCTCCTCAATCTAAATCTTGCGCGATTGCGGAGGGAATTCGACACAACGACTTAAGCATTTCCCGATTTGTATAAGCACCCGCTTACGGGTGTGTCTGTGGCTTGCATCTTGCGTGTGTATGCGGGCTATGAGTCAAGCGGACGGAAGGAAATAATGATGGATCGCGGTGACGTTGATCATCGTACGCCTGTACAGTGGATTCACTATTTCTCAGGCCGCGCTGGCTCAACTACAACAGGAGTTCTTGTCCATTCCATAATTAACCAGGAGGTATTGCGATGCCGTGTCCTATGTTCGGATGGTATGAGAAGGATAAGTATGGTACGAAACCGGAATTGCGTATCACGTCTGTCATCGAAGGTGCTCTCACCGTCCAGAACAACGATAGGAGTGCACGCATAGTTACTCGAGAACTAGAAAAACGCGGGGAACACATTGAATGTACCTTAGCTAGCCAGGTGCGAGAAATGTTTCATAGAGCCGGTGTGGAGCAAGACTACGGGTTGATCATATTCCTACCAGGCAAGTCACGTAAGCTGTCCGGTTCAGAAGTCGTCGATTTTATTTCGCTTCATCGACATCCTTCCAAATACACAACTGCGCCTACAGTCACGCGATTTGGGGTCGACGACTACACAAGAGAATTCGATGCTTTAGCCCTGGATCAATTAAGCGACAAGGAAACTCGGATAATTGAAGAAAATCTGCCACCAGTGGCAACGGGAGGCAGATAAGCAAGGGTCCCCAGTTGCCTGGTAATTGAAAGGCCAATATCCACACCGACGATATGCTATTTTAGTGTCGTCAGGAAAAAGTGAGAGAAGCATCTCGGCTTGAATTCTGTAGAAAGCCCAGTCTATAAAAAGGCGGGGCTTTCTGCAGAGCAGACCCATGCAAGCCGAGGTGCTACGTGCGCAGACCATTGAGAACAACCTGGGTCCTCTGCACCATTTTCTGGTGGACCCTACTTCACCTTTCTCCAGGTTGGTCCCAAACCGTCGCTCCCATTACACCCTCCGGGCTCAACACACAGGTCAACCTCTCTGCCGCTCCACCTGCTGGGACGATCCAGCACGACATCACTGGCGGGACAAGAACTGGGGCAAACCTATTTCATAGCTTCGGCGATTTTAATGTTCCTAACAGCCATATCGCCAATTTCCTGAACGACACTGGCCTGGATACTGCCAATATCCTCGGTCGGGTCACTGGTGGAAACATCTCAACGATCTTCGGCACCATCCAAACCACCGGCTTTCGAAATGCCAATCTGTTTCTGATGAATCCCGCTGGCATTGTCTTTGGCCCGACTGCCTCGCTGAATGTCGGCGGCTCTGTAGCCTTTACCACAGCTAACTATTTGCGGCTCACTGACAACACAGTATTCCATGCCCTCCCCAATACGAATGCTGACGCACTGCTTTCCACAGCACCCGTTGCCGCCTATGGGTTCCTAACTTCAACCCCTGGCGCTATTACAATTCAAGGCAGCCAGCTGAGGTTTCCTCAAGAGCATAGTATCTCACTCGTAGGCGGGAACATCACCATTCAGAATGGAACTCTGGAGAACGGGACCACCCAACCGGCTCGCCTATCGGCACCGAACGGTCAGCTCAACTTGGGAGCCACACAATCTGCCGGCGAATTTCTCCAGGACCTCGCAGCTGCGCCCAATATTGATGGCACATCATTTAGGTCATACGGGTCCGCCCACTTTGCGTCAGGCTCAACTGCGGATTTCAGCCAAACCGGGAATGGGACGATATCGATCCGTGGTGGTCAATTGGTTCTCGACATTCAACACGCGGTCCTTGAGACTTCGATGGCCCTGTCCCCCCTTGTTGCCCTACCAAACCAGGATACGATCTTTCTCGCACCGGGCAGTTCGATCGTCAGTGGGACTTCCTCGGAAGACCTTGGTCCCAACATCCAGGTTGTTACCGACCATCTACAATTTCTGGGATCCCCCCCACCATCTGAGGAAGTGCCAGGCACCCCAGTTAAGGTCTGGGCCAGGGCAAATGGGAGCGGCAATGCGGGTGATATTACGGTACAAACAACGGGGAATCTCGAACTACTCAACCAGGTCAGGGTAGAGTCAGGTGCCGGATTTACACTGGACGTAATTTCACCATTCGCGCCCGTCCTTGCACAAGGAAATGCGGGCAATGTCGCGCTGACAAGCAGGGATGGAAACATTCAGATGACTGGGTCTGGAACCTGGGCTACCTCTCAAACAGGGAATAGTGGCGGGAACACCGGCACTGTTACAGCCTCAGCACCAGATGGAGAGATCATGCTGGACAGAGGAGCAGCTCTTTTTACATATGCCTCTCCTCAAAGCAGTGGGGGGGGACACGTCAAGATCACTGGACAGAACTTGCGGCTAATGAACTTTGGATTATTGAGTACTGACAATGTGAGCCCGTTTAAGCCTGAGGGAATTACCGTGACGCTTTCGGGCAAGTTGTCGATGGAAGGAAACTCTTTCATTGTCACCTCCGCCTTCGATCCTACCGCCGGCGCCCCTGTTGGAGATATCACGCTCACAGCCAAGGATATTGTTGTCACTGAAAGAAGCCTCATCAGCAGCGAAACCTTTGCAGTAGGACCTGGTGGACAGCTCAAGATTTCTGCTGGCACGCTTCAACTATTCAATGGGGGCCAAATCAAAAGCGGGAGTACCTTTGCGCCTCCATTCGGGACACTCCCACAGGGAATTACCCCCAGTGGCCCTGGAGGAGATATTACAATTCAAACTCTAGGCACTACTGGCTCCATAGTGATCAATGGCACAGATAGTGGCATCTTCACCAACACAGAAGGCACAGGCGCGGGTGGTTCAATCAATCTGTCTGCGAAATCTCTTACGATTCAGAATGGAGGAACCATTTCGGCATCAACAACAGGAATCGATTCACGTGCCACAGGCGGCTCCATCATCGTCAACGCGACGGATCAGGTGACGCTGAGAAACGGTGGCTCAATTACGGCTAGCAGTGTCGTAAACCCTGAGAAACCGAATACGGGCATCGCAAATGCCGGGAATATCTCACTCGACGCGGGTCTACAGTTAGATATGACCAACGGATCATCTATCACCACGGCTACTCAGTCGCCCCAGGCCAATGGAGGCAATATTGCAATCCGTGCCATCGACCGTATTCAGGTCGTGGACAGCACTATCAGCACCTCGGTGCTGGGAGCCGAGGGAAACGGTGGGAATATCTTCATTGATCCAAAAGTGGTGGTCTTACAAGGGAGCGAGGTCACTGCGAAAGCTGTCGGGGGCGCCGGTGGAAACATAACCTTCGTCACGCCTCTATTCTTGACAGACTCGGCCAGTCTCGTGAGCGCCTCATCGGAACGAGGTCCAAGCGGCACGGTGACCATTCAATCGCCGACGTCCAACTTAAGCGGCGCCGTCGGACAGCTCACGGCCAAGACCAGTCCTCCGCAGGTATTGTTGCAGAACCGTTGTGTGGCCAAGTCGAGCAACCAGCAGAGTAGCTTCATTCTCGCCGGACGGGACGCTCTTCCCGCCGACCCAAGCGGATGGCTCAGCAGTCCGGTGGCGATAGAGCACTGGACGGGAGAGGATGTGGAGGAACATGCCTCAGGGTTGATGGTGCGAAGGATCAAGCCGAATCAATCATCAGCCCTGCTCACGTCCATGAGTGAGGGCGAGACTCTCTCGCTTCGAGGACTGACACCGCCGGGGTTCTTAGTTCGAACGTTCGCGACTGGACTTATAGGCTGCACTTCCTGACCCTGGCACTTCCCCTCACCACCACCCGTTTCTGGCAACGGCCTTACGCTCTTGAACGCCCTCATTCATTGTTGAAGAACACCGGAACCTCCATCCTTTGGACAGCCGATCGAAGAAAACTCAGGATACACATCGAATCTATCCAGCTGGTTCGTCAAGCAAAATGGGCCCTGACAATAAAAATGGATCCCATCTGTGTTTATTGGTATACTAAACAAATAACAGGAGACACTTTCCATGCCCGTATCCCAAATTTCAGCAAAAGGCCAGATCTTGATCCCTCGGCAACTTCGTCGAAAACTTGGGTTCAAAGCCGGCGGCAAAGTCCAATTGATTGAAGAAGCCGGCCGGTTGATCGTCACCCCCGCTGCAGCCGACCCGATTGCCGCGGCGACTGGTTTCCTCACCGGCAAGTTCTCCTTGACGGACGACCTCCGCCATGAACACCGAGAGGAGGCCCGCCGTGAGCAAAAAACTCGTCCTCGATAGCTTTGCCCTGGTCAGTCTGTTTCATAAAGAACCCGGGTGGGAAAAGGTCCGGGCCGCCCTCTATGAGCAGCAGCGCGCCGGAACTAAAGCCTTTCTGAACTGGGTCAGTTGGGGTGAGTTCTTCTACATCGTCAAGCGCAAGGTCGGCTCAACACGAGCTGCTGAAGCTCTCCATCTTCTCGAACAATTGCCCATCGAACTCGTCCCGGTGGACCTTGCACTAGTACGAGAGGCAGCAGAGATCAAGAGTGAGCATGCGGTCTCTTACGCGGATGCATTCTGTATCGCGACAGCCCGACGGATGTCCGCAACCGTGCTGACCAGCGATCCGGAGTTCCATGCCGTTGAGCATCTCATCACCGTCCGATGGCTGTCGGCATAGCGTTCATAGGGACTCAGTAACCCTGCTCCTGGGCTCGGTCCGCCGAGCTCCCTAACGCACATGCTTCCAACTGGCTCCACAGACCGCCCCTCCTGACTGTTCCTCGCCCCACAGAATCTCTAAATCTGATTTGGTGAGCTGAATCCAATTAGATTCTAGCTGAATCTTTTTCGATTCACTGCGTTCCCTTCACTTGAGTTTGTCCGCAGCACCCCTGCCTGGGTGCGGAAGCAGTAACACCGCCCACGATCTACGTATTTTCATCATGTCAGTCTATATCAGATTCTTGCTTTGCACCTGGCCCGTACCTTGCTAGAGCCATGTGGACATAGGGCTGAGTAATGAGGGAAGGAGGTCTTGATGGATTTTCAGAGCGTGAATTCCCAAGAGACTGGGATCCTATACCTTACCCTCAAGCCACGATTGCTCAAATGCACCATCCCCGGCATATCGGCACAGGAAAACAAAGCCATGGAAATAAGGCGGGAGGACTACGTACCGATAAAGTTCCTAGATAACCATAGCAGGGATATTTGAACTTTAAAGTAGGCCGAATGGACTTATATAAATGAATCTGGCATAGACGGGTAGCCTTAAGAGAATAGAGCCACGAGATGCTGATGAAAACGACAAGTAAGAGCTTTTCGACCAAGCAATGAAAAAATGTATAACGGTAAAGGGATATTGCACGGAAATGAATTATGCGTTTATGAGCAGTTCGTGAAAAGATTTGAAGGAAATTCGCCGTTCAAAGACCAAAATGTATGCGGAATGTGATCGCGAAACTCATTAGTATTGGGAACTTCAAAAATTATCTCGCAACTGCGGCTATCGTTCTTCTCAGCAATCCGTGTGTCTCGAACTACGCTTACGTGCCATAAATACCCAGTATGAAAAAGATACAAACACCTAATTTAAGAATAATGGCGATAAATTAGAAAGTCGATGCTCCGATCTCAGCCGTTGTAAATTTTGAAGAAATTGCTCAATGGATTTGCGGAGGCTCGTTGGCGATGAACCATACCCCCCTGGCATTAAGAGTGACATGGTGTTTCGTAATACTGGCGATTCTATTTTTGGTTTGGACTTCATTGTCGCACACCCCACCACTAGCACAAGCACTTGACTCTTCATCAATTGATAAGCCTCAGCCCAAGCCAAAGCGATCTGTGCAGCCTCCATCCCCTAGCATACGAACCGTCATACCCAATGAGATTATTGTCAAGTACAAGGGAGACTTTCTCGGCCCACAAACTTCGCTTACGAAGAGAAGAGCAGCATTGAAGAAGATTGCGCTAGGACTCAGAAGAGCTTATCGTGCGGAAGAACTTTCTTTCAATGAGGACCTGGGGTGGATTCGCTTCAAGTTGCCAAATGGCTCTTCATCTGAAAAGGTAGTAAGGGAGCTCTTAAAGGAAACCGGAGTCGACTTCGCAACACCCGATTACGAAATAACTTACCACGGGCACACAACCAATCCCCCGAATGACTGGCTCTGGACAAACCACTGGGATGGAATATACCCGCCGCCATATCATCTCTCGTATTTATGGGGACTCGACAAAATAGGGATGGAGCAGGCTTGGAAACTCAGCAATACGCAAGGAGGCGGGGTACTCATTGCAATTATTGATGGTGCAATTGACAACTCGAATTTGGATCTTGTTAACAACTACGATAGCGGTATCGGTGAGAAATCGTACTGCACCTCACCGGCCACTGGAATTCAAAAGGAGCACGGTACTAGCGTCGCCGGTGTGATTGCCGCCAGTGGTAATAATGGACGTCTGTCAAAGGACACCACGTTTTTTGTAGGAGTGAACCAAACAGCGAGATACATCCCCATACGAATAGGCTGTCCGACTCTCTCCCTATCACGTGCAATCGAAGGGATCCACTATGCCATATTGAGGGGCGCTGGGGTCATAAACGCAAGCTGGGGGGTCTATGGATTAGAGCACAACCACCCACTGATTCTGGCACTCCGAGGAGAAATTCAGAATGGTATTAACTCCACTCTGCTTGTCTCTAGCGCCGGCAATGAAGTTCGCGATTTTGATCTTTGCCCAGAACCAACACTTTTCCCGCAGATGTTCGGATTGGAAAACGTTATCGTAGTAGCCGCAACTAATCCTCATGACAACTTATGGCTGTCTGATCCACCAATCGGAGATCCTTGCAACCCTGACAACACAGCCGATAATCCGAATCGGCCACCCAACACCCCTCTTGTCTCTGGCTCAAACTATGGGGCTAAGTCGGTGGATATCGCAGCTCCTGGAGAGCTCATTATGAGCGTACTCCCTACTTCTCAACACCAACATACCAGAGATCCGTTAATTGACTACGTAAGCTATGCAGACGGGACTTCTGTTGCGGCACCATTTGTGGCCGGATGCGCTGCGCTAATACAGTCTCGGCAAATTGCAACCTATCCAGGTTCGCCAATCTCCCCTAGTCAATTGAAGAAGATTTTAATGACTTCTGGGACCGCCATGCCTGGACCCAATAGGGTATCGAGTGGTAAGCGCCTCAACTGCCATAATGCCTTAACGCAGGTGTCAACAAACATACTTCCACCACCTGCGCCTACGAATTTGCGCACTTACTAATGAAGAGAGAATGGTCTTGCAGAACCGGAGTGGATCTTCTCACTAACATTCTGTGAACAACCCGCAATGAAGCCACTATGGAGGCAAAGATGTCCATTAAGAACCCGCAGCAATGCAGAAGTGCTCTACTATCACTCTACCTATTGACGGCGTTCCTCTTGACCGGGTGCGCATCACACAAGAAGTCCGACCTGCCCACTCAAAACTGTCCTGAACCTACCATAGAGGATTTCCTCTCAGGAAAATTTCATTGGTCGTGTCGGTCTGTACCGAATGGAGCAGGTGGTTTTAAATGCGCGTCCGGGTATGAGGGAGTTCCTGGATGTGAGAACTGTGCCACCTGCAAATGCACGAATGTTGGTTCTGGCTCGTCACAACGATGCAAGTGCCAGTAACCGTGACCGGAAGCAGCAGATTCGAGAACACACTGTTATCCCTGCGAATCATTAACAGGGAGGGCCCATGACATGAGATCTGGAGAAACGTGGAAATATTTGTCCGATTCATTCGTGATTTGTTTGCTCGGTGTGTTCCAGGTCTTATGGTCCATGGGAGCGAGCTTCCCAAAGACAACTTACGCACAGGTCACAACCTCTATCACTCCAACAACAGAAGCTGGATCTCTCGGCACCTCAGTATCAACACCCATCAATCACGTGTATCGAATCACAGGTGGAACCAGGGTTGGGACGAATCTATTCCACAGTTTCAACAGCTTGAGCATCGGTGCTGGTGATACGGCCAATTTTCTCAATACTGCTGTGAATGGATCCCTACCTCCCACATCAAACATTCTTGGACGTGTGACGGGTGGTAACGTATCCAATATTTTCGGCACGATTCAAACTACCGGTTTTGAAAACGCCAATCTGTTTCTCATAAATCCAGCAGGCTTCCTATTTGGTCCCAATGCCACGGTGAATGTCGGGGGGCTGGTGACCTTTACTAGCGCAGAATATATAAAGCTGGCAGACGGAGGTCGTTTCAATGCAAATCCCATGACTACACCTGATATTCTCAGTGTTGCCCCGATAGCTGCCTTTGGTTTTTTGGGAGCGAAGCCAGGTGGAATCAAAGTTGAGGGAAGTCAGTTTTCCGTGACGCAAGGAGCGGGCATCTCACTTATTGGTGGTGATATCACAATTAGCCCTGGCGCACTTATGGATGAGACCGTTCAACGGCCTTCCCTCTCCGCTTCTGGCGGTCATGTCAACCTTATCAGTATCGTGTCATCTGGGGAAGTACTTGCCTCAACCTTTGAACCAGCTCCAGCGATGGCCTTCGGCACAATTACTCTACGAGAGGGGACGTTGGTGGATGTTAGCGGCAACACTGGCGGTACAGTTCGGATACGCAGTGGAAGTCTCTTAATGGACCAGGCTACTATTTCTGCTGACACGATCAATGCCAATGCATCTCCTATCGGTGTTGACATCGGCGTGACGGAACATGTCTCCATCAGGAATCTCGACAAACCAGCCTTGACGGCTAGGACAACCGGCTTCGGGAATGCCGGTGAGATTAGGATCACTTCCAACAGTGTCCATGTTGATACATTGCCAAGCGAGAGCATTTTTTTCTCAGCTATAGACACGCATACATCTGGACGAGGCAACGCAGGGAATATTACCATTAACACAGGCAATCTCGGTGTAACTGGTGACCCTCTTTCAGGAGCGACTTTTTTTATTGATAGCGGAACAAGTGGCGCATCACCGGGACGAGGCGGCGATGTAACCATATCAGCACAACGGGCGACTTTTGATAGCACGGCGATTACAACTGGCAATCTCCTTGCTTCTTTTGCAGGTAAGGGAGGTGCTGGAACAGCCGGAAACGTCACAATCAATGCAGATCGCCTTGACATGACCTTGTCACAGATCGTCACAGACTCAAATGATTTTGCAACTCCGACCGGACGGTCAGGTGATATTACCCTCACTGGAAATCATCTTACATTTAATATAAGCGGCTTAAGTACTGCAGCTAATACCAGAAGTGGGTCCATTACAATCTCAGCAGATCAATTTGTCGCAAATGAATCGCAAATCCACACGATAACTAACAGTGAACCAGGTGGAGAAATCCAGATCAACGGCAAGTCTGTAGAGTTAAATGAAGGGAGCACGATCGTCTCGAGTACCATAGGAGATGGCCATGCAGGCCCCATTACCATTACAGCATCAGACCATCTAAGTTTTCTGCAGAGCTCTCCGGGAGGTCGTCCGGGTGGCGTCTTTAGTAATTCTTTTGGAACAAATGGAGCCAAAGGAAACGCGGGAGATGTTTTGATTACGACACCAACCCTTCGGTTAACAGGAGGTACTCGTATTAATACGACAACCTCAACAAGTGGTCGAGGTGGAGCCGTGACCATCAACTCGAGTTCGATTTCCTTGTCCGGTGAGAACGAGGGCTTCGAAAGCGAACCACTATTTAATTTAGGCACTGTCCAATCTAGCGGTATCTATACCAGGACAATCGGCGGGAGCTGTAATGGGCCATGTGGAAACGCAGGCAATGTCTCAATTAAAACTAGCACACTGTCAATGGGGGCAGGAGGTCAGATTAATACCGGCACTATCAGTAGTGGACAGGGAGGCACCATCACTATAACTGCGACAGATACTGTAGCTATATCAGGTAGGCTAAGCACTGGTCAGCCTGGAGGAATTCAGAGTCGCACGATTGCCACTACTCCAGATGCAGGGATCGGCGGTACCATTTCTCTAACAGCTGGTCAATCCATGACTATCCAGGACGGTGCCACCGTCTCGGCCAGCAGCACTGGGTCAGCAGACGCGGGAAATATCTTCATCAATGCCGGTCAGCAATTAGAAGTGTCAGATGACGCTTCCATCACAACTCAAGCAGCTAAGGCCAGCGGTGGCAACATTGACATTCGAGCGATCGACCGCATCCGGTTTGTGAACAGTACCGTAAGCACTTCCGTTCTGGCTGAAGACGGTAAGGGTGGCAACATCTTTATTGATCCAAACGTGGTGATTCTGGAGGGTAGCGAGGTCACCGCAAAAGCAGTTGGAGGCGCGGGAGGAAATATTACGTTCGTGACTCCTCTCTTCTTGGCTGATTCAGCTAGCCTTAGCCTGCTAAGCGCCAAGTCGGAAAGCGGCCTTAATGGAACGGTACTTATTCAATCGCCGACCTCGAATTTAAGTGGGGCAGTTGGCCAACTGGTATCAAAGACGAGCCCGCCACAAGTGCTCTTGCAAAACCGATGCGTCGCCTTGGCCGGTGGTGAGCAAAGTACCTTTATCCTTACCGGACGCGATACCCTCCCCTCACAACCTGGCGGATGGCTCAGTAGCCCGGTTGCACTGGAACACTGGACAGGAGATAACATAGAGGAACATGCATTGGGCCTGATGGTCCGGCGCGTAGAACCACGAGTTTCATCACCGGTGATGAGCCAAGTGCAAGGAACCGACGTGCTGTCTCTTCGACGACTTACCCCGTCCGGCTTTTTAGTTCGATCCTTTGCCGATCGTGCGCTCACGGGCTGTCGCTCATGAGGGAAGGTGCTCGTCGTTCGGTGTGTTGGAACCGCCGCCCGTTGATCCCGTTCTTCTTGAGCCTGGTGATGGGTGCCACCATGACTGCTGCACCGTTGTTTGCCCAACTCGCCACGCCTCCGCTCTTCGATCCCACGCTGCGGTCCGGCGAACCTCCCTCTCCCTTGAAGAGGGAATTCAGGCCGCCTCCCACGCCGCCACCAAGCCCTGTCTTGCCACCGGTGCCATCGACGCCACCGGAAGACGGTGCCCAACAACAGCTCGGCCAGGTCCAGGTGTTTGTGAAAGCCATTCACGTGAATGGGAATACCGTGTTCACGAATGCGGAGATTGCGGCAGTCACCAAACGCTATGAGAATCGCATCCTGACCACGGAAGATTTGGAACGGCTGCGGCTCGCCCTCACCCTCTTGTACGTCAACAACGGCTATATCACGTCCGGTGCCGTCATCCCCGATCAAGACGTAAAGGATGGAGTGATTCGGCTAGAGATCATCGAAGGATCCCTGGCGCAGATCAATGTCGAAGGGACGAACTGGTTTCGCAAGGGATATATCAGCGATCGACTCGCCTTAGGGGCCGGTCCTCCGCTGCGGATGGAACCGCTCCAAACGAGATTACAATTCCTTCAACAAGACCTCCGCATTGAACAGATCAATGCGGAGTTGCGCCCCGGAGACCAGCGTGGCGAAAGTCTCTTGAACGTTCGAGTCAAAGAGCAAAGCCCATGGAAGATGTGGCTGGAGTTCAGCAACTACCAGACTCCGGTCGTCGGAGCTGAACGAGGGCTGATGACGATCGCCCATCAAAATGTGACCGGTCATGGGGATCCGCTCACGGTCACGTACGGAGGGTCGCGAGGCGTTCACCCGATCATCGACGTGGCCTATACGATTCCGATCAACCGTTACGACACAACGTTCACGGCATCCTATCGCCGGAACGATTTTTCGGTCGTCAGTGATCAGTTTCGTTTCTTGGACTTGAATTCCGAGTCCGAAATCATCGGGTTCACGCTTCGACATCCGGTGTATCGCACCCTCACCGACGAATTCGCCGTCGCCATCACAGGGGAACGGCTGCACAATAAGATCACGTCCGCACTCGATAGCGTCGGAGGGACGCCGCTTCTCATTCCTGGCTCGTCGGATACAGGGGTGAGTGCCGTGAGCGCGTTACGGTTTATCCAAGAATATGTCCATCGCGCACCTACCTGGGTGCTCGCAGCACGTTCCCGTTTTTCGGTGGGGTTGGATGTTCTGAATGCCACGACCAATGCCGGCGCTGAACCAGATGGGCGTTTCTTCTCTTGGTTGGGACAACTCCAAGGTGTCCGGCGTTTCGACGAGTGGTGGGGCATGCAGCTGCTCGGACAGATGAACCTCCAGATCGCCAACGATCGGCTGTTTCCACTTGAGCAGATTCCTGTTGGTGGCCGATTCAGTGTCCGCGGGTATCGTGAGAATACCTTGATCCGAGACAATGGGTTTGTGTTTTCTGCTGAATCGCGTTTCCCGTTACTCAAGTACGCCAGTGGCGAACCGCTGCTGCAATTTGCTCAATTCGTAGACGTGGGGCGAGCCTGGCAAGCGAAGGGCGACACTCCCGATCCCCAGACGTTGGCCAGTGTCGGATTAGGGCTCCGGTGGGCTGTGTTGCCGAGAGATCGGGCACGGTTTGAGTTGTATTGGGGAGTACCCCTCAATCACGTCACACATCCTTCCGGCAACCTCCAGGACCACGGCATTCATCTTCAGGCAGTCGTCCAAGCCTTCTAACCGCGAGAGGCTCAATGATAGCACGCACTCGATCACTCCTTTCCCTGCTCCACTACGGGCTTCGCTTCGCCCTGTTTGCGACCGTGATACTCGTTCCCGTCACACCATCAGAATCCCATGACACCTCCACTCCCGCAGGTAGGGCGATGAAAGAGGGAGGACTTGCGTTTCAACGCGGCGCCTTCGGTGAGGCCTTGTCCCATTGGAAACAGTCGGCCGATCTCTATAAGGCTGCCGGAAACGTTCCGGCACAGGTCGAGGCCCTTATCCTCTCGGCTCAGGCGTCCATGAGCTTGGGACAGTCGAAGCAGGCACTCCAATCACTGGAGTTGGCGCTGGCCCTCGCTCAGAAGAGTGAAGATCCTCTCCCGGAAGCCACAGTCCTCGGCCATTTGGGACGTACCTACCTGACATTCGGTCAGACGATTGAAGCCTCAGAATATTTACACCGAGCATGGGATCGAGCCAAAGCACAGAATTCGTCGTCGCTCATGGCGACCACACAGAACGATCTCGGCGTATTATTCGCGCTGCAGCAGAAAGACGCTGAAGCGTTGAATGCGTTTCAAGAAAGCATCACCCACTCCCGGAAAGCCGCTCTTCCGCTCCTGGCCGCCACAGCCCGTACGAATTCAGCCCGCTCTTTGTTACGGCTCAATCAGCCGACAGAGAGTCGTCTCGCGCTCGACGCGGCACTCGATCAATTGAAGGCCGTGACTCCCCCCTCCAGAAATACGGCCCTTGGACTGATCGGCATTGCGTTGGGCTACCAGCGACTGGAATCCCATCTCCCCCAGGAGCATGACCCTCTCGCCTTGAGAACGGCCGGCGTGCTCCAAGAAGCCGCCACCCTCGCTGAGGAACAGGGCGATAGACGAACGTTGTCCTATGCCCTGGGGTATTTGGGACATCTCTACGAAACAGAATACCGCTTGGACGAGGCGTTGCTCCTCACCAGGCGCGCGCTATTTGTCGCGCAATCGGTGGACGCACCGGAATCACTCTATCGCTGGCAATGGCAAGTGGGGCGCCTGTTGGCCGCGACCGGCCAGTTGGACCAGGCCATCGCCTCCTACCGGCAAGCCGCCGCGACGCTTCAACCGATTCGGGTTGAGCTCGCGCAGGCATCTTCAGAAGGTCCCATAGCCGGCCAGGACAGTATTAAGCCGTTATTCTTTGAGCTGGCCGACCTCCTCCTTCAACGAGCGGCCCTCACCGATGGCGAGCAGGCTGCCCAGGGCTACCTCCTCGCGGCCCGTGATGCGATCGAAGCGTATAAAACCGCCGAGCTCCGAGACTATTTCAAGGACGACTGCGTCGACGCGGCACGAGCGAAACTGACGACGTTCGATCAACTTTCGCCGGAGACGGCGGTGATCTATCCCATCATGTTTGCATCGAGGCTGGAGTTGCTTGTCAGCCTCCCGTCCGGGTTACAGCGCATTCCTGTCGAGGTGACGGCGGCTCAGTTGACGCAAGAGATTCGGTCATTCCGCCGGCTGGTGGAAAAGCGAACGACCCGTGAGTATCTCCCGCATGCACAACAGCTCTATGCGTGGTTGATTCGTCCGTTGGAAACGGAACTTGCTCACCATCAGATCACGACGTTGGTGCTGGTGCCGGATAGTGCCTTGCGGACGATTCCTTTGGCAGCCCTCCACGATGGATCCTCGTTCTTAATCAAGAAATTCGCGCTCGCGGTGACCCCCGGCTTGACCCTGACGGATCCCCGCCCACTCAACCGCTCCGCGTTACGGTTTCTCACAGCCGGTTTGACGAAGTCTGTGCAAGGTTTCCCGCCCCTCCCCTACGTCGCCGATGAGGTGGCCTCCATCGAACAACTCTATAAAGGCGACCAATTGCTTAACGATGCCTTTCAGACGGCCAAGCTGGAACGAGAATTGCGTCACGGAGGATATAGCGTGTTGCATATCGGCACGCACGGCAAGTTTTCAACCGACGTCGAGGACTCGTTTCTTCTCACGTTCGATGGGAAATTGACGATGCAGAGACTCGATCACTTGGTCGGCCTGTTTCGGTTTCGGGAGGGCCCGCTTGGACTGCTGACTTTAAGCGCCTGTCAAACCGGCATCGGCGATGATCGCGCGGCACTCGGTCTTGCCGGTGTAGCCCTGAAAGCCGGTGCGAGAAGCGCCCTGGCCACGCTCTGGTTCATCAACGACGAGGCATCGGCCACCTTGATCTCAGAATTTTACCGACAGCTACGGAATCCGTCTCTCTCCAAGGCTGTCGCGCTCCAGCATGCGCAAATGAAACTCTTGGATGACCGGATTTATGAACATCCGGCCTACTGGTCACCGTTTTTGCTCTTGAACAACTGGCTGTGAAAGGAGAGCACCGTGAACTCTCTTGCTGTGATAGCGATGAGCGTGGTGATGACCGTAGCGGGAGGCTATCGCTTCGCCTCTGCGGAACCGCCGCCGTCAGGGACAACCGTTCAACAGAACGACCTACAGCTGCCTGTGTACACGCCGCCGAAGAAGCTGACGCCCCGGGCGCGAGTGGGCGGCACATTGCGCGGCTCAGACGGGCATGAACCGGAACTCGTGGCGTTGGTTCCAGACCATGTCGGGCTGACCGTGAAGCAAACACCGACACTGAACTGGTACCTCTCAAAGCCGACGACATACCCGCTGCGGTTTACACTCAATGACACGCAAAAGGTTGCGCCTCTGTACGAAGGCCCCTTGCCGACTCCGAAAAAGGCCGGGGTTCAGTCTATTGATCTCAAATCGTTGGGACTGACACTCGAACCTAACGTGCAATACCGCTGGTTCGTCTCGGCCAGTCCCAATCCTGACTCTCCCTCCAGGGATATCGTGGCGGGCGGAATGATCGAGCGATGCGAATTCAACGAGTGCCTCACGGTGACGTCCGTGAACTTAACTTGTGACCGGGATAGCGTTCGGACGAATGCCCTGATCGGGTTCTGGTACGATGCGATGGGATGTGTCTGCTCACTGATCGAGCACGCACCGACTGACCCGTCGCTTCGCAGGCTGCGGGCCGCGCTTCTGCGACAGGTCGGCCTCAACGGTGTGGCTGACTGGGATCTCCGATCCCTTCAAAGCATCGAAAAATAGTTAACCCGAGCTTCTCGGCCAACTGTTATTGGACCAGACCTGATGTATCTATTTGGATTCAGGTCGAATCAGTTTTGATTCACCTCTTTCCCGGACCGTTCACCACAGCAGAATCACGCATCAAGATTCACTGCATCTTGACTGCATAACGCTCCTGCTACAGCTATCATGAACCAAGTCGTTCGCGGCATGTGTCTTGCCACATCGACACAGCACACAGATGGTACGCGCTTGGCAAACCTTTTCAGTAACATGCCGTTCACTTGTCGCCACCGCCATATGGTTCGTGTTCCTTGTCGCTGCTCAAGCAGAAGACAACACAAGCACACTGCGCACGCCACTCGACCATGGCATTCCTGACGAACTCCAGCTACTCAAAGAGGAAGAAACAGTGAGCATCGCCTCGCGCTACGAGCAGCCCATTTCAGAAGCCCCGTCTAACGTGTATGTGATCACTGATGAAGATATCCGCCATTCTGGTGCCACCGATATTCCGACGATTCTCCGTCGCGTACCTGGGATTGAGGTCATGCAGGTGACGGGAGCGGATTTCAACGTCAGTGTTCGAGGAGACAACCAGCTCAACGCCAACAAGTTGCTCGTCATGGTCGATGGGCGCTCGATTTACGTCGACATGCAGGGCGGGCTGTCATGGAAGAATATTCCGGTCACCTTGCCGGAAATTAAGCGCATTGAGGTGCTCAAGGGCCCTGCCTCGGTGATTTACGGATTTAATGCCTTCGACGGTGTTGTGAACATTATCACCAAGTCCCCCAATGAGATCAAAGGAACGATCATCCAATTTGGCGGGGGCGAGCTCGGCACGATTTCAAGTGCCGCGGTTCACGCCGGCACCCACGGCAAATTTGGGTATCGGCTTTCATTCGGCCATGACCAAAATTCTCAATGGCGTCACCGAGACACCTCGGCATTTCACAACAATACTGTTCATGTGCAGACCGAGTACGCGGTAACACCCGATTCGCGAATACGGCTTTCGGGAGGATGGGCTGACGCACATCGCTATGACGGCCCGGTGTTCAACCTACAAACGCCCTCAACTCCCCTCACACAAAGCTATGCCGACATCAGTTACGAACGCCCCAACTTTTATATTCGTGGCTGGTGGACCCAAAATGACCTTCATGCCGACTTGCTTATGCACCCCTTTTTGAACAATCTCCTTCAAGAACTCAATCAGTTCGGCGAACCACGCCTGGCTTTCCTGACCAACACATATAATGTTGAGACTCAGCATAGCCTGGACCTCTGGACATACAACCGCCTGACTTACGGAATCAACTATCGACTCAACACGGTGTCAGGGAACGGCATAGCCAGTAGTGAGGAGGAAACCCGATTCGGATTCTACCTGCAAGATGAATGGAGGCTCGCAGAGCGTTTTACCATGACTGCCGGCGTCCGCTACGACCTAAACTCTTTCATCAACCCAACGCTCAGTCCTCGGTTTTCGCTGCTCTATACCGTGGCCCCTGATCACACACTTCGCGCCACGGTATCCGTTGCGTATCGACCGCCGACACTATTCGAGCGTGGGAGTATCGCGCAGTTTGTCACAACGCTTCCGGCACCGTTCCCCTCTCCTCCACCATCTTCCCTCGCGGGATCACACACGCTAAAACCGGAACAGATTGTCTCCTACGACCTTGGGTATCAAGGCTGGTGGTTCAAACACCGACTCCGTATGCGCGGCGATCTCTTCTTCAACCATATTTCTGATCTGATCAACTTCACGACAATTGGAACGACGCGCACGTTTTCCAACGGAGGCGTGGCCGACATATACGGTGGTGAAATTGGGGCAGAATTTATAGCAACCCCGTGGCTCAATGGATTTGTGAACGCCTCCTACCAGCACATTGGCCAAACATTCGAGGGAGTCGGCCGCCGAGGTGGCCCTGCATGGAAAGTCAATGCCGGGTTGCGAGGCGAATGGGGTAGCGGCCTCAGTGGCGAGGCGGCGGTTCATTACAGTAGTGCGGCCACCTATCCTGTAATCGATACGTTCCTAACCCTGTCTCCCTTCGGTGCGACTGTGCCGGATTCTCGCGTGGACGGCTATACCTTGGTCAACCTTCGCGGTGCCTATACGTTTTGGAAGCAGAAAGCAGCCGGAGGCTACCTGCGCAACGCCGAAGTGGCCGTTTCTGCCTTTAACTCATTGAATGACAAACACCGAGAACATCCCCTGGGCGATCTAATCGGCAGCCGTGTCATGGGTTGGCTCACTGTACGGTACTAGCGAGAATGGGGAAACATCATCTTGTTGGTACACGGTAAGATATCGACAACTCGTCTGTTGCAGGAGAGATTCTGTGCGCTCCTGAATCGACAATCATGATTGCTTGCACTATCACATGCGGAAAGAGGGCTGTCGCAAGAGCTCGCTCTGCCTGGTTGGCAGCTCTTGTACTGATCCCTTGTTCCTGTCTCTATGCTGACCTGGCTCAAGCCACCGGGCCTGAGATCGCGATCCTCAAATCATCCGACCTCAGAGCCTACAAGGACGCCGTTGAGGGATTCAAGGCAACTGCTCCAGGCAATGCCACGTATGTGGAATATGATCTGCGCGGTGATTTCGATCAGGGGAAGCGACTGGCGAGGACCATTCGCGCGACAGACTCTGCTCTGGTCGTCGCGGTCGGTCTGAAGGCAGCACTGACGGCTAAACTCGAGATCGTGGATATCCCGATTCTCTACATGATGATTCTTGATCCCACCAAATATCAGCTCACCGCAGCCAACATGACCGGCGTGCTCATTGAAATTCCGACGGACCGTCAACTAAAGATGATCCGTACGTTTCTCCCGAAACTGCGCAAGATCGGCGTACTATATAATCCGGAGAAGACAGCGACCAAGCTGAAGGAGGCAGAATCACAGGCTGCCGGCCATGCGTTCCAACTTCGAGGGTTTCCGGTCGAAAAAGAAAAAGAGGTTTCTCCACAACTCAGGACACTACTGGCTCATTCGGAAGCATTATGGCTGATTCCCGACTCGACGGTGCTGACCGATGAATCAATCCGCTTTATCCTTGAATCTGCGGTGGCAAGGCAAATTCCTGTCATTGGGTTTTCACCCGAGTTTACACGTCTCGGTGCGTTACTCAGCTTGTCCATTGATTACGGTGAGGTCGGGCGCGAGGCAGGGCTCCTCGCGAAACGTATCTTAAACGGGGAACAGCAACTTCCGCTCAGGCCCGTTCCAGTCCAACGGATTCGGATCACAGTGAATCAAAAGACCGCGCGCTATTTGGACATCACGATTCCTAGGGAACTCGATAGCCTGATCGACGAAACCTATTGAGCCGACCGATGAACACGGAACGCATGACACACGATCTCCGGTCGCAACCCATCACAGGATTCTTTGGCCTTCGGTTGAAGTTCGTCTTGCTGTTCAGCATGATTCTGATCGTGACTTGCTCGTCATTAAGCTGGTATTTCATCGAAACAAGACGCAAGGCTATGATGGACAATCTCCAGGAACTCGGAACAATCCTCCTGACCAATACCGTACGAAATGATCATTTCCGAATCGGCGGAATTGTTTTGGAAGACCGAGAAACGCTCGAGCAGTTCATGAACAGCCTGATGGCGATCGATCGGGTCGTGTATGTCATGATCACGGCATCTGATGGACGTGTCCTGGATCAACAGAGCAAGAGAACGAGTAGGTTACGCGCAGGCTTACCGGACACATCACCCAAACCACTCTACCCAGACGATAGCCTTCTTGAGTCCTTACTCAAAGCACCCTTGACCACTCCGCTCATAACTCAATTCGTACTCGCGTCTAATCAGACATTGATCCTAGAAGACGAGTCCTCAGATGGGCTTCTCCCATTTTTGGTGCGGAAGGAAACTTTGTACGACTTTGCGATGCCGGTCATCAGAGAGACGGCTCGTTCGTCTCAGCTTTCTGAGGAGCTCGACGAGAAGAAAGGCCCCTCATCTCCAACAGCACACCCACTAGTGGTCGGTGTAGTCCGTATCGGTATGACCGATGCATTGGCGAGAACAACCCTGCTGATCATTATCCGCAATGTTGCGTTGTTGACGTTGTTCATCATCGCCGCCGGTATCCTCAGTGCTCATCTGCTCACGTCACGCATTACCATCCCACTGCGTAATCTGGCTGGTGCCGCCAAGCAACTCGCAGATGGGCACAACGCACCAGTTCCACTCGTTGCCGCGACGAAGGATGAAGTCGGCCAGCTCACTCAGGCCTTCAATGTGATGACACAATCCTTGCATGAGCGTAACCAGGCGATCACCCTGAACCTCGAAACAATCAGCCGGCAGATCATGCAACTAACGACGGCCCACAAGGTCAGCACTGCAATCGCAAGTGCCAACATGCTTAGCCTGGACCATCTTCTTCACGCAGTGCTCCCGTTGCTTGCGGACAATCTTCGGTTTTCGAAGATGGCGGTCATCCTCTACCATCCAGAGAAGCACTCCTGCTCCATTGCCCACGTCATAGGAGCCTCGCCGGATGTTGTAGACGTCGCGCGTCTGCTTAACGTCCCTGTTCAGGACGGCAGCATCACCGCCGATCTACTCTTTCATCGGAAACCATTCCTGATACAAGACGTAGAAGCAGCCGCGCATCGCTTTTATCCACCTATTCTTCAATTGTTACGACGCTCGGGAACGCGCTCGATCGTTGTCGTGCCACTCCTAAACCAAGCGCGAATCCTTGGTTTTCTTGCCGGAGGCCGAGACACAAACCGGTGCAGTGAAGACGACCTTGAGATCCTCCTCACGATCGCTGGCCACCTCGCGGCAGCCATCGATAATGCCAAGGCCTACTCTGAACTTGCGGAACTTACCCAGCATTTAGAAGAGCGCATTGAACAACGTACAGAAGAACTGTCCCGTGCCAATGCCCAGCTCCAAGAACACGATCGGCGTCGATCGACCTTCCTCTCGGTCGTGTCCCATGAGTTGCGAACCCCAATGACCGCCATTCGAAGCTTTGCGGAAAACATGCTCGATGGCGTAACCGGTCCACTGACCGACCTGCAACATACCTATCTCACCCGTATTCAGCATAACGTCGCTCGATTAGGCAGAATTATCGCGCAATTGCTCGATTGGTCTCGGTTAGACACTCAGCGAGTCGCACTTCACCTTGAAGAGATTTGTGTTCATCAGATAGCGACGGTCGTCGCAGACAGCTTGCGGATGGTGGCATCGGAAAAGACTGTCTCACTTGAGATCGCGGCGGTTACGTCTCTTCCATCCGTGCAGGGTGATCGCGATAAACTGGAACAAATTCTCTGGAATCTGGTTGGGAATGCGATTAAGTTCACACCTCCCGGCGGCCATGTTGCCGTGGAATTCAGCCTGTCGCCTCCAGGCTTTGTGCAGACATGTATCTCCGATAGCGGCTGTGGGATCGATCCTGTTCACGTCCCCCATATTTTCGATGAATTTTCCCGAGTGCCATCCGCCATGCCGGCATCACAAGGCGCTCAACTGGGCCTCTGTATTACCAAGACACTGGTCACTATGCACCGTGGCCAAATATGGGTGGAGAGCCAGCCACAGGCCGGTTCACGGTTTTACTTCACCCTTCCCGTTTCTGCATCCCATGATGAACTGCCTCTCAATGTCTCGGAGGAAGTGGAGCAACGTCTCTCTTGAAAGGATGAAGACCTTATGCGAGCAAAAATCCTGATTGTCGACGACGACCCTGATATCCTCCTCAGCTTGCAAAACCGTGTCAGTTTTATGGGGCATGACCCCCTGACTGCCACGAATGGGAAGGATGCGCTGCGAGCCATTCAAGAAGAAGAGCCGGATCTGGTCCTATTGGATCTTGAGCTTCCGCTGCTTTCAGGGCTGGACGTGTTGAAGCAGGTCAGCGAGAGCTCCGTTCATCAGGACGCTCCTGCTCCAGACACAACACAGAACTCAACCACCTATACGACTCCGCCCATCGTCATGCTGACGGCTTATGGCACGATTGAACGAGCAGTGCAGGCCATGCAGCTCGGCGCCTTTGACTTCGTGCCGAAGCCCTTCACCTCCGACCACTTAACTGTGGTGATCAAGAAGGCACTGGACACCGTCACGCTATACCGCCAGGTCGCAACCCTCCGCCAGGAAGTGGATGTCCAGTTTGAGCCTGCACGCACAACGAACGCACAGATGAGTGCCCAACTGGCCATCGCCAAACAGGCAGCCTCCTCACCCGTCACCGTGTTGTTGCTCGGCGAGACCGGGACCGGCAAAGAAGTGGTGGCCCGCGCCATTCATCGATGGAGCCCTCGTTCGGCCAAGCCGTTTGTCGCCGTCAATTGCGCGGCATTCCCCGAGAACTTGCTGGAGAACGAGCTCTTTGGCCATGAAAAAGGCGCGTTCACCGGAGCGATCAAACGGGAGCCCGGCAAAATCGAAATGGCCGAAGGCGGAACCCTGTTCCTTGACGAAATTGGCGACATGCCGCTCACGATGCAAAGCCATCTCCTACGGGTGCTCAACGATAAGACGTTCTATCGAGTGGGTGGCACACAGGAGGTACGCGCCGATGTACGATTCATCGCCGCCACCAACAAGGACCTTCCACAGGCGATTCGACAAGGAACATTCCGTGAGGACCTCTATTTTCGTCTTGCCGTCATCACCGTGACCCTGCCTCCCTTGCGGGAACGGCTCGACGACCTGCCTGCTCTGGCAGAGCACTTTCTCACCCAACCAGGGAAATTCGGCCTCAAGAGGCGCTGCATCCTTAGCGACACCGCACTCCAGGCACTTCAGTGCTATCCCTGGCCCGGGAATGTGCGTGAGCTGGAGAACGTGCTGACGCGTGCCATGGTCTTGTGTCCCGGCGACACGATCGGGCCCGAACACCTCGCATTAACCACCGGGACTCCTCCTCCGAGAAGCCAACCGGCCAATCCCGATGTCGTCTTCTTCTCCTATCACCAGAGCATGGACGCCTACGGCCAGAGATTGATTGAGGAGGCGCTGCGGCGAAACGGCTGGAATCAGACCAAAGCCGCCGCCGAGCTGGGCTTACAGCGAACGTACTTGACCAAACTGCTCCGGCAGAAACAGATCTCTCCAAAACCACCGACGACTCTCTCTGACTGAAAAAGCGGACGGCACACCAGAACGATTCTTGGCGTGCCGTTCAGCCTGTCGGAACGCCCGTCGACATCTACACCTTCCCTCTCGAATTATCTCCATCATATTAGATCCACCGTGGAATCCATTTGGATTCGTCTCTCAACCGTCAACCTCGGCACTCATCTACCTAAATGATTGAAACGCCACGTGTTTGATTCAGATCTCTTAGTGGCCCAAGAAATGCTTAGTGCTTCGTATGACGCGATAGATCAGGATCGTCGATACAAGGCCGTTTAACCTAAGACTCGGATTCCACAAGTGGATTTCGAGTACGTCAACCGACTTCCCTGTGAGCGCTTTCCGAGGGAGATAGAGAGGACGGGGACAAGGATGATGAGTGACATCACGATGCTGACGATCTCCGTCACGATCAATATCGCAATTATTATGTTGGCGATGCTCTTGCGTGAGACATGACGTGCGAAGCCCTACGGCAATGACAGTGAAAGGAATGAGATTACGATGAGGAGTGAACTAACCGTCCTAGCGATCTGGGTGACTATCTACATCGCCCTCATGACAGTGGCGATGTTCTTGACTGCGGTTGGGCTTCATGTACTTCGATAACATGCGTACCCGTTAGGACCATAAGCAGCCAGCGGTACGAGCAAGCTTGGTTTGGTCGGGGCGAGAGGATTTGAACCTCCGACATCCTGCTCCCAAAGCAGGCGCGCTACCGGGCTGCGCTACGCCCCGACTTGTTACTTGTTACAGGTGACACCTCTGATCTCTACAAACGTCCCGTCGTATGTGTGCGCCATACCCCGGACGATTTACGTGACGGACTCCGTGTTGCGATGATCTTCTAGCCACACACGCATCTGCACAAATGCCTTTGCACGGTGGCTCATGCGATTCTTTTCTTCAGCCGTCAACTGTGCCAGTGTCCTGTTGAATTCAGGCACAAGAAACACCGGATCATACCCGAACCCCTGATCTCCAAGAGACTGTTCAGCAATAACACCCTCTAGACTACCCTGAGTGACATGGACATCGCCACTGGGAAATGCAATCGCGGCAACCGTCAGGAAGCGTGCGGTCCGGTTCGACCGTGGAACCTCCGCAAGCTCGAGCAAGAGCTTCCGGCAATTATCTTCGTACGTGGCATGCTCGCCTGCATAGCGTGCCGCATACACGCCGGGGCAGCCTCCCAGTGCGTCGACTTCGAGTCCTGTATCATCCGCCACTGCCGGCACTCCTGTAGCCCGTGCAATCTCTCTCGCCTTCTTGATCGCGTTGGCTTCACAGGTCGTCCCGTCTTCTACCACCTCCGGCGCGCTCGGAAAGTCTGCCAACGTACGGATGCGAATGCCCAATCCTCCCAGCAAGGCCCCAAGCTCTCGTCCCTTATCTGGGTTGCGCGTCGCAAGGACAATCTCGTTCACGGATTCGTCAAGCAAGGGCACCGATCAATTCCTTCTGAATGGCCGTCAGCCGTTGGATCGCCTGCCACCCCAACGCCAAAAACTCATCCATGTCCTGCTTGGCAAACGGAGTGCGTTCCGCGGTGCCCTGTACCTCGACATACTGACCCCGCCCGGTCATCACCAGATTCATGTCCACTTCCGCCATCGAATCCTCTGTATAGGCCAGATCCACCATCACTTCTCCCCCGACCTTTCCCACACTAATCGCCGCGAGATAATCGGTCAATGGGATTGCCTTCAACAACTCCTTCTTTTTCAAGCTGGCACACGCATCGGCCAACGCAATAAAGGCGCCGGTAATGGATGCCGTTCGTGTTCCACCATCCGCCTGGATCACGTCACAGTCGATCCAAATCGACCGTTCTCCAAGTTTCGATAGATCCGTGACGGAGCGTAAGGCGCGCCCCACCAAACGCTGGATTTCCAACGTTCGTCCGCCTTGCTTACCTTTCACGGCCTCTCGTGGTGATCGCTCGTGGGTCGCGCGCGGTAACATAGAATATTCCGCCGTTACCCATCCGGTTCCTTTTCCCTTGAGAAACGGAGGCACTTTCTCCTCGACCGATGCCGTACAAATGACCTTGGTATCCCCCATCTCGATGAGGACCGCCCCTTCCGCATGTTTAATATAATGCCGAGTCACTTTCACGGGACGGACCTGATCTTTCCGTCGTCCATCGAAGCGCACTAGCCCAGAGATTCCACTCATGTTCGTTCGTTCCTTCCTCGATAAATGGCGAGTGGATTATAGTCAACGCTCTGAGAAAGCGCAAACGACTTGCGGTGCCGTCATGCTCACACGAGCAACGGGCTCGGGAGTATGAATTCCCCATCAGGTACAAAACCAACCGATCGGATTTGACGAAATCTGTACATTTTCTTGACGTATACACGGATGTCGGCATAGTGAAGAGGCACGACCATACGTGACGTGGTGAGGGTCAACCTCTTTCCAAATACAGCAGTTCCGTCATGGCGTACTGTGGTTCAATGAGCATGATCATTCGCCCACCTAAGTAGGACCCTGTGGCACAAACACTGCGTAACTTATGTGACCTGCGGTTCACCTCACCATCTTTAGGTTTGACGCCGATGAGCCGATAGAGAAGGGAACGAGACAAGCCCCGATCTCAACCAGACACACACGATTCGACTCATGGCGACAATCCTGGATCAAACTCACTACCAAGCGCTCCTCGACAATCGCACGATATTGGTCGTCGACGACGAAGAACCCATCCGTCGCCTCTTGACATATCTCCTGCAATCCCATGGATACCCGGTGGAATGTGCCGGAGATGCGCGCGAAGCCAGACAAAAGCTCAATGATCAACCATGTGCATTGGTGCTCTGCGATGTCAACATGCCAGGAGAATCCGGCATGGACCTGGTTCGCCACGCCATGGCTGAGCACAAACATACAGCCGCAATCATGGTCACAGGACTCGATAGCTCGGTACTCGCCAACGCCGCACTCGAGGTCGGCGCGTTCGGATACATCGTGAAACCATTCGAGTCGAACGAAGTCCTCATCGACGTCGCGAACGCGCTCCGCCGGCGGCGGCTCGAAATGGAGAATTGCCACCATCGTGAGAATCTAGAGGATATCGTCCGCACGAGAACCCTCGCGCTCCAACAAGCGCTGGATTGGCTTGAACGAACTGAAAAAGAGCTGCGCCTGTCGCGGGAAGAGACCATTCAGCGACTCGCCATCGCCGCAGAATTTAGGGATCATGCCACCGCCAAGCATATTCAACGGATGAGTCACTACTGTGAATTGCTCGCACGGAAAGCCGGGCTCTCTCCGGACCGATGTGACCTGATTCGCACGGCCAGTCCGATGCACGACATCGGTAAAATCGGGACTCCGGATCATGTACTCTTAAAGCCGGGAAAGTTCACGCAGGAGGAATTCGGCGTGATCGCACAGCATGCGGAAATCGGCTATCGTATCCTGAGCGGGTCGGATGCGGAACTGCTGAAAGTCGCAGCGGTGATCGCTTATACCCACCATGAACGGTTCGACGGCACCGGATATCCGCGGGGATTACAAGGCGATACCATTCCGATTGAAGGTCGTATCGCAGCCATTGCCGACGCCTTTGACGCACTCACCACGCGGCGTGTCTATAAGCCGGCTTTTGAGCTCAGCCATGCGATCGAACTCATGCTCAAACATCGAAACGAACACTTTGATCCTGAATTGTTGGACGTCTTCGTCGCCTCGAGTGAGGACCTCGCACGAATCCACAAGCAGTACGCAGACCCCATCAATCCGAATCCGATCCCCGAACTGTAACCTCTCACCCAACAGCTCCTAGACCTGCCTGGTTCCTCACAATTCGTTGACCGATTAGGGTCTCACTCTTATACTTTTTCCAGCGTTCTTAAATAGGTACCCGTATCACGGCATCAAGGGTGAAGAGAGAAGGAATGGTGGGTATGCCTAAAAAGTTGACACCAGTTCGCAAGCGTCCCCGGGTTCGAAATTGGATCGCCTATACCTGTGAAGCGCTGGTCGCATCCGGCACCATGCCGACTTGGGAAGCCGCCAGCTACCTGACCGAAAACCTGTTCGGAGAGAAACCGAATCCACGCCTACTGACTCCGTCTAACCCTCACGAGGTTACCGCACAACTGCTGCATCGGCTCTATCAACCGATCGTGGAGGCTGCCTCGCAGGATGTCATGCTTCCCTCAACATCGCTGGTTCACATCTTCACCGATATTAGTCTCACCGGGAATTCTGCCGTCCTTGTCGTCTTGTTTCCCGGACGTCATAAAGCACAAACCCTGCTGATGCTGGAAGCTGCCAAAGCCTGGGACCTCGTTTTCCCAGACGCCGAATCCTTCAACCTCTGGGCCGAGGAACGCTATCGACAGCTCGTCGACGCTTTACGGAGTGCGATAGTGGATCTAGAGGTAGATGTGCTTAAGCCCGCAGTCTAGCGTCATCACCCTTTGTGCTCACCTAAGCGTCCTTTTCTTTCTCACCGACATCGACAAGGCCACGAACACGCTAATACGGCACCGTTGCCGTACTGGTTTCTGAGCCCACATCCTGTAGGGATAAGTGGTACAGGGGGAACAGAGAAAAGGTTTGGATAAGCGACGCGAGAGCGGTGTCCCGCCTGGTTGTACCCCAGGCGGGACAGTATCAATTATCTACTGCACCTTGCCTGGATCTTTCTGCTTCGAAGTCAGCTGCTTTTTCCAGTTATTGCAGTCTTTACCCTTGCAGTTCGAAACCCATTGCTGGACCCAACCGTTGTAGACATTTGGAACAGCCAGGACGCCTTGTCCGCCCATACCGGGGTTCCCAATCACCGCATCGTCCTGTACAGCCGACGCCGTCCCAGCTAGCAACACTCGCCCGACTAGTTTGGCATCGCTCGGATTACCGTCTCCATCGGGATCAGGATCCATGACGAGCATCGCGTTGCTGAACTTGTTGGCGATATAGGCATAGTACCCTCCCCCTACCTTGGCGCCATATTGCACACCATGGCAGCCTGGGTCACAGGGCAACATCGCCACGACTTTGTCTGTTTTGGTATCAACGATCGTAATGGTAGCGGTCAATGTATTGGCCGTGACCATGTTGGTTCCGTCAGGACTCACCGGTGTCTGAATGGGTAGTGCCCCGACAAAATTCTGTATTTCACCCGTGATCGGATTGTAGCTATTGCTCCCTCCATCTGAACTATCATTTAGCAAATTGATCGTTTTCATCACCGTGTTTGTATTCATATCAATGACTGTGATTGTGCTATCAAGAAAATTGGTCACGTAATACTTGCTCGAATCCGGCATCATGCCCGTGGCAATCGGGACAGCACCCGTAGTATTTGTGGCCTGGATTGCACCGGCCGGAAAGTTATACAGTGTCGAGGTATTGACATTTTCATTGGGCGTCACCATTTTATCCCCGGTCGAACTCATCCAATGACCATGAGGATGGGTGGCGTTAATAATGTCGGAGTTATCTACTGGTGTGTTTGTCATCGGGATGTCACGAAGAAATTGGTTTGGACCCGCGCCATCTCCACCTGCAAAGGCGTTAAATTCTCGTACGTTATTGCCACCGTTCTGCGCCACATGCACGTAATCGTTATTGGCTCTTGTCATCACGTGTGAAGGAGCAGGCCCAGCGTTCAGTTCCCGTATGAATGCGCCGGTCTTTCTGTCAAACACCGCCACTCGCTCATCAAACCACTGTGTCTGATAGATCACCTTCTGATCTCGATCCGTCCACATGTTGTGGGGATGGTTCATGTTGGTCTCTGGAAGCGCAATCTTCTTCGTCAACGCCCACGTCTTTCCATCGATAGCGGTTGCCGTTCCCGGTTTCGATTTCCCCGACGTCAATTCAAACTGGGTGTCGACCCAAATTTCACCAATAGCGGGTGTGGTCGGGTTCTGCAATTGAGCCTTGGCATTGACTGGCTCCGACTGCAGGAGCGTATTAAGATTCGGAACGGGGACCTCCGCTCCACTCACATCGTACGCAATCACAGGGACCGGCGGATACTTTGGTTGCCAGTCTGTTTTATTGTAATCCTTCCAATTATCTGGGTCTGTGATCATGAAGTTGGTTCTCACCAAGCGGAGCGCCAAATCGCTGGCTGTCGGGACTGTAATGCCGTTCACCAGTGTAATCGATTTCCCAAGATCCAACCCTAAACCGGGGACTAGGTTATCGGCATGATCCACGGCCGTGCTGGGATCATCCACGATGACGGTCGCAAACATGTAGACATGGATATCACAGATGAAAACGTAGAGTCCTGGTGTGTTCAATTTCACCGTAGCTACCCCGCCCGGTGCCGGGTTGAGAAAATCGATCGCTGCCTTGAATGGGTGGGTAGCGAATGGCAGGTCAGCATCATGTGTCGCACCCGTGGGCCAGAGCAAGCTCAGCGCCGTATGGATCGTGCTGGCTTCTGCACTAAACGTGGGAAACCCCACCGTTTCTCCTGGAGCAATGACGGCGAGTGACCTCTGCTGAGCCCCCCCAATAGACCCAGGCACACACCCGATGGATTTTGAGTTGGCCGTGTTCGAACAGGAAAAAAAGTTTCCTGGCCTGTCTCCAGCCTCGAATGAGACGACAGGATCATCTGGAGAAGGAGACTGGGCCTGGACCACGCCAGCCGAGCCCCATGCCACTAGCATACTGAGTGCAGCCAATAAGAGATGTCGTGTTTTCATAGAGCCTTCCTTTACGGTTTCAAGCGTTTCATCTGCCTCGACATAGAGCGTTTCGTTCGATTCTAGTGATGGACGTGAAGTTCCGACATCATCCCGAATGTGGCGTGAGGGAGGATGTGACAATGGAACAGCCAGCGACCCAACCCTCCCCCTTTGGACTGTTTCGCAGTCGGCCGATCCTCCAAAGAGACCCGAAACGTAAAGGTATAATTCGCAGGCACATCCATGATGTCTCGAAACTCATGATACGGGAATTCATAGACCGGTCCGGTGGCGCCAGCTTGTGGAGCCAGTTTCGTCGGCTGGAACGAAAACCCATGCAAATGAAACGGATGGTGCGCCCCCGTCGTATTGGTCACCGTGAGTTCCAATGTATTCTCAAGGGTTGCATGACGGGCTGAGGCTAGAAAAAAAGGATAGCCACCGCTGGCCAGACCATCTTTACCGAGACCCGTGAAGTCTCTCGGCATCGGGACCCCGTCAACCGACGCCTGAAACGCGCCGCTGTTGGCCCAGAACGTCAGCTGGATGTCCTTATTCGTCGATCCATCTTCGCCCTTGGAAGGGGCTAGAAGATTATCTGGTGCTACACCGAGAACCTTGACCGACGCTCCTGCCTTTGTAAGCAGAGGATCCCCTGCCTGTTTTACCAACGACGGAGATGAGACCGGGTTACCACCAACTTTCAGATGCGCCACCGGCACCGTCGGAGTCCAGGAATAGGTGGCTTCCACCCGCTCAAAATCCTGCGTCCAGAGGGTTAGGACGCCTGTGGCATCCGATGGAATCGCCGCTACCACATCTGCACGGCCTGCAGGCGGAACCAAAATCTCACCCTGCCCATACTTAAAATCAAACTGGCCAACGGTGCCCCCCTCCAGCACCGCGTGATCGAGCAATCCCCCTTCTCCACCGATTCGAAGCAGGTTGACTTGTGCCCCACTACTGGTCGTCAACCGAAGGCGTATGTAACGGACCGGCGAGGGATTCACGATCTGCAATCGCAGTCCCTGACCTGCCTGGACTTCGAGTGCATTTTCCAGCACACTCGATGAAGGATCCGCTGGGGCGCTAGGAGTCCCTCCCCTTGCATCAACCTGCACGCCGTTGGTCAAAACCGTAAACCCTTCACTCATACGACCGGTCAAGCTGGGAGATTGAATGTTCGGAACGTCTCCGGCCTGGTAGAGACCCGGTGCAAACACTCCATTGGCATCCCGCGGCTCCAGTTCACAGAGGATGAGCGGAGACTGATTCAAATCATCATTTGAGTAGTTGATCTCCCACGCCTCAACGCCACTCACGTGCGGCAGATCACCGGCAAATGTGGCCGGGTTGATCCCTGCTCCTGGAGCGTTGCAGACCGTGATGTCGCTGAGTACCAGCGTCTTGGTGTGTTCTACCGACGGGATCACGCCATCATTCCGGAGTTTCGCTTCATGTCCCTGATTATCTTCGACAATGATCGACCCGTAGAGTCCTTTGGCTACTTGATTGGTCGAGGAGTGGTGGTGCGGATGGTACCAGAAGATCCCTGGCCGGCTGACGATGAAATCGTAGACGAACTTCCCCCCTTTGGGGTCTACTGCAGACTGAGTCACTTCCGTGCCGTCACTGGCGTTGTTCAACTCGATGCCATGCCAGTGAATACCTGACACATTCGCCTCTGGATCCAAACCTGACTTCTCGAGGTTATTCACAAAATGGACGATGACCCGGTCTCCCACTTTGAGCCGAAACTCCGGACCAGGTATGCCAGGCTTCGTGCAGTCACTCAGCTGCTTGTCTGAGCAGCTCCTAAACGCCATGCCGTTCGCCTTTACTACCGGACTGCCTGGCGAAGCAATATTGACGGTCGCCTCGTCTGCCACAATCCAAGTCTCAACGATGGTTGGATCAGTATTCGCGTCTTTAACCTGTGGAACCTCATATGGCCCAACTCCCGTCGTGGCCAATGCCGATTCTTTCCCGGACAGGAACAGCATGACCGCCAAGCTGGCCACAAGACATGTCTCCCACGTACTCACGTGTTCGACGTTCGCCGAATTACCTGGTAACCCTTGAGTCATAGTACATCTCCCTGGTTATAACCAACGATCTGCTTAGTTGTTTGGAACGACACCCTCCGCTCTATCACTACCCACTCATTGCGTCGCCCCAAACCGTGAACCACCAATAATTCTTTCTTCAAAAAGTCCAACCTAGAGGGGATACACCCACACCTCTCAAAAGAACTGTCAGTCAAACCGACAGTTGCCGGAGATGGCAGCAAATTTTGTTCCATCAGGTGGCACCTGCAAGGACAGACAGTCGTTCGATCAAGGGCAATATTCCACAGATCCTTGAACATGGAGGATATGCGCGCCCAGTGCGGTGTTCATAGACCAGAAAGGTCTCGATGTGTCGCCGATCAGGCAAGCGGATGGGGTGAATTGAACTGTGCTTCCGAGATACACGTATCTGATTCGATTCTGTATCTAATCAGATTCAGTTTAAAGAACTAGCGACTCTCACTCAGGAGCATGTCATAGTTCACAGGACTCCTTGTTCCCACCTCATGAAATAACTCGCCGCCGCCGATCTCCTCGAGATCCCCAAGCGTTTATAGATTTTCAGAAGTCTCGCACGGAATACTCCGGGCGTGACGTTGAGGTGGCGCGCAATCTCCTTGTTTGTTTTTCCCGCCGCAATGAGCGACAGCACTCGTAGGTCAGATGCCGAGCACCCACGGGCTCGCGTCCGCTGCGTAGGGCCGGTGCGCTCACGAACCCATTTCAAGATCTCCGGTGTTAGTTGTTGGTCCACGACGGCCTTCCCAGCAGCAATAACCTCGATTGCCTTCACAACAGCCTCGCCCGATGCCTGCTTCAGCAGATAACCCTGTGCACCGGCAAGAATGGCGGACTTGAGAAGCCGTTTATCGTCGCTGGCGGTGAAAAACAAGACCGCGATCTTCGGGTAGCCCTTGCGAATAGTCCGACAGAGATGAATCTCGTAGGAATCTCCTGCTTGAATATCTAAGACCACAACATCGGGACGACAGGCTTGTAACAACATTCCGGCTTCAGCTTGAGTCTGTGCGGTGCCGACAACAACGGTGCGGGGGTTCTTGGTGAGGACGGTCTTCAGCCGTTGAAGGACAACATCAGACCGGTCGACCAGCAACACGCGAACTTGTCGTGAAGGATCTGCTGGAGACACTATGCGTTCCCCACAGGAGGAAACCGTCTAAAATCAGTGATGAAGATTCTGGATCATGCGAATCCCATTCCCCCACTCTGGTTGGCAGAGTGACAACATCGGCATCCGAAAGTTCCCATGTGCTCCCCAGCTAAGTGAGCGACAAGGCAGGAAATGTTTATCTGGTCCTCACGGCAGAGACCTGGTGTCTTTGTCTGGGGGATATCATCAGATCACGATGTATCTAATTTGATTCTGTATCCAATCCGATTCACTTCGTAAATGCGTCATAACATATTGATTCCTAATTGTTGCTACCCAATTCGGCTTCGCGTACATTTCAGGCTTTACGTCGTACATGCAGCCAGTTTTGCAGATAAATCGCCTCGACAGTAGCCCCCATCTCAAGCCTTACAAGCCAAGGTCTTCAAACTGTTTGGCTATAAGCTGCGGCCTGGCCGCCGTCTTCGCGACTTGCTGGTTAAGCCAAACCCCAGATGCTTGGGCTGATCCTCCATCTCCCCTCCTCCACACATCTTCGTCGACGGATCATCAGATTCAAGAGGAAACGCTTTACCTAAAAGAGGAAACCGTCAGCATCGCAAGCCGTTACGAACAGCCGATTTCGCAAGCTCCCTCGAATGTCTATGTCATCACCGAGGAAGATATTCGAATGTCCGGTGCAATTGATCTTCCAACCGTACTGCGGCGGGTCCCTGGGCTAGATGTGATGCAGGTCAACGGTGCGGATTTCAACGTGAGCGTGCGTGGCGACAGTCAACTGAATGCCAACAAATTGCTAGTCATGGTGGATGGACGATCGATCTACGTCGACGTGCAAGGGTCTATGTACTGGAAAGCTATTCCCGTGAGCTTACCCGAGATCAAACAGATTGAAGTACAGAAGGGACCGGCATCAGTCCTCTACGGATTCAATGCGTTCGACGGCATCATCAATATCATCACGAAATCACCGGAGGAGATGAAGGGCGCCACACTGCAGGTCGGCGGAGGCTCCTACAGCACACTGAGCAGCGCCGCCATTTACGCCAATAGCCACAAACAGTTCAGTTACCGTCTCTCTTATGGGCATGACCAAACCCAACAGTGGGGAAATCGGAACGCGCTGGCCTATCGAGATAACAAATTCAATATCCAGACGGAATATGCCCTCGCAGGCGACGCTAAACTTTCATTCTCCGGCGGTCTTGTTCATACCAGTGACTTTGATGGTTTCGTGACCGATGCGGTTGTACGAACAGGTGTGCCCGCTATTGGCTATGCTCACGCGGTCTATGAACGACCGAGATTCTTTGTTCGGGCCTTTTGGCAGAACGTCCATGTCGACGGTCCTGTGACGGTCAACCCTCTGCTGTCCAGATTCCTTCGCATCACCAATCGCAACGGCAATCCAAACGTACTGCTGGAGAATCACACCTACAACATTGAAACGCAACGAGCGTTTGAGCTTGGAACCACAGCACGCCTCACGATTGGAGGTAACTACCGGCATAACACGACATCACACAACTATCAGGATCGGTATCGCACTGAGGATCGACTGGGGCTGTACGTCCAGGGGGAATGGAGGCCGACCGCCTTATTTCAGATCGTAGGCGGCGCACGCTATGAGTTAAACACCTTTATTAATCCGACAATCGGCCCACGGGGATCGCTCCTCTTTACACCGATACCAGGCCATACCTTCCGAGCGACCGCGGCGGTGGGATACCGACCTCCAACATTTTTTGAGACGTACGGAAACAATATAGCCATCTTGGCGTTTCCTCCTCCTATCCCCTCGCAACCACCAATCACCGTCACCGGGAGTGGGGCCCTCAAACCTGAACAGATCGTCTCCTATGAGCTTGAGTACCAAGGCTGGTACTGGCAACACCGGATCAGAGTCCGTAGCGCCGCATTTTTTAACCATCTCACCGACCTCATCGTTGCCACAGCCCCGACGCCTATCCAAGGCGGAACCGCTGATATCTATGGAGGAGAGATTGGGGGAGAATTCCTTGCGAGTGAATGGCTGAGTGGGTTTGCTAACTTCTCCTACCAGGAGATCGATCAGGCCCTCACAGGGCCTGCTCGTCGAGGCGGTCCTCGATTCAAGTACAACGTGGGCCTTCGCAGTCACTGGACAAACGGGACAAGCGGCGAGATTGTCTACCATTATGTCGGTGCAGCGACCTACCCTCTTACCTCCATCTTCTCCGATTTTGGAGCATTTGGAGTGATGCCGATTGGTTCCAGCGTCGGTAGCTATCACCTACTCAACCTGCGCGGTGCCTATCGCTTCTGGGAAGACCACGCATCGCCTGAGTATCGGCGGGAGGCCGAGTTAGCAGTCTCCGTGTTCAACGCCTTGAACGATGAGCACCGGGAACATCCCCTCGGCGAATTACTCGGAACCAGGGTGATGGGATGGGTGACTATAAAACTCTGATACATTTTCCTAGAACAACGCCTGCGGCCCAATAATTGCTTCTCATATTTTGTCCATGCAGTTGAACGAGCGCGCCACATCTTTCGTCATCGCGTCGTTGGCAACGCGTGCGGATGTCAGCTATGATACCTAATTAGTCGATTGAATTTGGATCCCTCATGTTGCTCATTTCAACTCTCTTCGTGCTGTTCTCACTCACCACCCTCTGGGACAAGGTTGAGGCAGCAGAAATTGCCATCATCAAGTCTGCGGATCTGCCGTCCTACGATCAAGCCATCGTGGGATTCAAGGCAGGCCTTCCATCACTAGTGAAGGTAAAAGAGTACAACCTGAACGGTCAGCTCACGCGAGGCAGGGAAATCGGCAGAGGGTTGCGCGCCTCACCGCCCGATCTGATCTTCGCGGTCGGACTCAAGGCAGCGATGTCCGCCAAGCTAGAAATCTTCGATACGCCCGTCGTGTTCTGTATGGTACTGAATCCTGAAACCTACGATCTTCCCGCATCCAACATGACCGGGATTGCTGTTCGGGCCACACCAGAAGTGCAACTGGCAGCGCTCCATTCCCTCATGCCCAATCGAACACGAATCGGAGTGCTGTACGGTGAGGATCAAACAGGGGCCGCTGTTCAGAAGGCAATCCAAGTGGCTCGTCAGCAGGGCTTGGAGCTTGTCCCGGTTGCGGTCCGACGCCAGGAAGACGTTGCTCATGCCCTCCATGGGTTGCTTCCGAAGATCGACGCCTTGTGGATGATTCAAGACCAGCTTGTCGTGTCTGAATCGGCCATTCCTCTTTTTTTAGAATCAAGCCTGACGGCCAAGGTGCCGATCTTTACCTTCTCCTCCACGTTAGTCCAGCAAGGAGCCGTCGGAGCGCTTGTCTTAGATCCCTGGGCCGTGGGCCAGCAGGCAGCACGGCTGTCACTGAAGCGCCTCGGAGACGCCGGTGCTTTTGTAGGCACGATGGAAGCCCCTGAACACTCGCAATGGGCAGTGAACTTAAAATCCGCAGCCTACTTCGACATATCGCTCGATCCCGAGCTGATCCGGTTGGCCAACCATCTCTTTAGTGGATCGGGGCCGATAGCTCACAATCACGATTCCTCAGATCTCGCCCCTTAGCCTGACAGCCGAGAGGAGTGGACGACTACATATGATGTACGGGTCACGAATGGGAGCGAATCTCGGCTCACTCACACCTCATCGGTTTTTGATTTCGCTCCGAGCCAAGCTGGTCTGTTGTATCGCACTGATCCTGGTCATTGCGTGCCTCCTCCTGGCTTGGCTGTTTGTCCGACAACAGGTACGATCCGCGGCAGAAAGCTCGGTGCAGAGCGGCACCCTCCTTGCCCAACATCTTGCCCAGATGGGTCGCTCCAGCATCGTCGCCGGAGACATTCCTCGGTTACACCACCACATTCACGAAATTCTCGCCGTCAATCCGGTCGCCTATGTTGCCGTCATCGCTCCAAATGGTGACCTCCAAGCCGGGTTGGGAAAGGGAGCGTGGCAAGAACAATTCGCTCCTCAGGATCCCGCACACCGCCGGTTTGCCGCGACGAAATTAGTCCAGCTCCGTCATCAGGGGAACATGACAAATGAGCCGCTTGTCAGCGCCATCGGCCTCAGCAGCCAGGGACCTACCCTTCGAGATACCATCGACCTGGATCCAGGAGAATTACTGGCGTTAGTCGCAGGAACCGAGCTTCCCATTTTTTATGACATTACGGTTCACGTCCCACGCTATCCACTGGTGAGCGAGTGGGATCCTGCGCTGCAGCTCACGCTTGAAGAACGATGGGACGGACTTGAAGAGGACATCACACACACACCGATACCTCCGACCCTCGTGCAGGTTGGGATATCAACATCCCCTCTTCAGCAGAATCTACGCCAGCTCTTGTGGCAAGCGGTCATAATTACATTGAGCACGCTGGTAGGTGGATTCGCCATGGCGGTTTTACTGGCCCGCCGCATCACCATTCCCTTGCGAGGTCTCACGGTTGCGGCCACGAAACTCACACAAGGAGACACGGTGCCGAACTTGGTGATACGAACCCGAGATGAAATCGGCACGCTCACCGGTGCGTTCAACCACATGGCGAAAACACTCCACTCCCGTGAGCAGGAGCTACGCGAGTTGGCCCACAGCCTCGAAGATCGAGTCACAGCTCGCACGCAGGAACTTGCCGCAGCCAACGCCAAACTGCAAGAACTCGATCGTCGCAAATCCATTTTCCTCTCTACGGCCTCCCATGAACTTCGGACGCCGTTGACCTCTATGAAAGTCAACATCGCCAACCTGTGCGATGGAGTTGATGGGGCCATCACCAGCGAACAACAGCGGTCGTTGACGCGTATGGAAGCCAACCTCTCTCGGCTTCACACGCTGATCGACGACCTTCTGGATCTGTCACAGATTGAGATGGGGCAAACGACGATGCGCTTGGAACAGATTGCCGTCGGACATCTGATGGCCAAGTCCATCGAAGATCTCCGCCCGTTGGCCTCCCAACGTCGAGTGCATATTACTATGACCCTTGCATCCGATCTGCCCCACGTGTCCGCTGACTCCGACAAATTGCACCGGATCATCCTCAATCTCTTGCATAATGCGGTCAAATTTACGCGGCCAAACACGACGGTCGACATGTCGGCCACCTTGTTACCAAACGGTCATGTGAGGATTTCGGTGTCGGATGCAGGCCCCGGAATCACGCTGGAGGATGCGGAAAAGGTCTTTCAACCGTTCTATCGAGTTCCCACCACACCCAAGCAATCAAAGGGAGCGGGGCTTGGACTGGCGATCGCCAAGTTGCTCGTTGAACTGCATCATGGCCGACTGTGGGTTGAGGCCGTACCAGGGCATGGGAGCCGGTTTTCGTTTACCCTGCGCCCAACCCCCCTGACACAACCCACCACAGCAACGGCGGTCTCACATCGATCACCCTATCAACCGACCATCCAGCAGTAAAAACCGGCTGGAAGGGACTCCTGATAAATCAGCAGTGTCCTATGAGCCTACGTGAGCGATGGCTTCGTCTGTACCCCTCTTTGTCTGATGAGTCTCGTGAGATAGGTGCGTTGTAGACCAAGCAGCTCAGCCGCCTTCGTTTGATTCCATCCGGCTCGCCGCAGCGCTTCTTCAAGAAGCTTCCGGCTATACTCCTCCATCACGGCATGATAGTTCAGGCTACAATCCCCAGACAGGTCTGGTTCAATCGACAACTTACGCTGAACCTTGATCCCGAGATGTTCAGGCTCGATGAAATCGTCGGGACACAACACCATGGCCCGAGCCAACACATTTTCCAGCTCCCGTACATTGCCTGGCCAGTGATACGCACGAATCACATTCCACGCCTCCTGGCTCACCGTGATGGGACGACGTCCAGGTGCGACACCATACCGACGGATAAAGTGGTCCACCAAGGCTGGGATATCATCCCCTCGCTTGCGCAATGGCGGAAGCGTCAGTGAGATGACGTTGAGACGATAATACAGATCCTCCCGGAACAGCCCTTGGTGAATCGCCTCCTTCAGATCTCTGTTCGTCGCAGCGACAAAACGCACATCAACGTGAATCGGTCGATTACCGCCGACACGATAGAATTCTTGGTCCTGTAGTACGCGGAGGAGGCGCGTCTGGAGACCAGCAGGCATATCACCAATCTCGTCTAGAAAGACCGTCCCACCTGCAGCTGCCTCAATCTTTCCCTGTTCCCGCGTGGCGGCTCCCGTGTACGCACCCTTTTCATGGCCGAACAACTCGTTTTCGAGAAGGCTCTCCGGCAACGCCGCGCAGTTGACGGCCACGAAGGGCCTCGTGGCGCGTGGACTCCAACGGTGTAGCGCGCGTGCCATCACCTCCTTGCCCGTTCCGGTTTCACCCAGCAAGAGCACGGTGGCCGAAGAGGCAGCGGCACGGCGAGCCGTCTCAAGCAGCTGCCCCATCCGCTGACTCGGTCCTACAATACACTCATAGCGTCCCTGCACTTCCGCTTGCAGAAGACCGACCTGCCGCGTGATAGCCGATTGCGCCAGAGCTTTTTCGATCACGAGAGAGAGGTGGTTCGGTTCAAACGGTTTGCTCAGGAAATCACACGCCCCCAGCCGCATCGCCTCCACAGCTCGACCGATGGTTCCAAACGCGGTAATGACAATTACTTCCGGCAGAGTCGGGGCCGGAACGGCCGAACGTTTTTCTGCAAGGTGCTTGAGGATGTCCAGTCCGCCAATTCCGGGTAATTCAATGTCGAGCAGCATGACATCAGGCTGGTCTTCGAACACCATACGCAGCGCCTGCTCGCCATCATCGGCGGTGAGGACATCATGCCCCATCCACGTCAACCGCTTGGTCAGCGACGTGAGGATATCTGGGTCGTCATCGACGATGAGCACACGAGCCTGCATGGATACTCCGGGTCTGGTTCCTCGCGGCGCTATTGTAGCGGAAGATGAGGCGAAGGAAAAAGTCAGTCCACGATTAAGACATTATAGGAAGCAAGAATGGGACCTTCGCCACTGCCCGATAGGGAGTGGCATGATACCGACCATTTCGTCTATCCATCTCCTAAATCATTGAATCAATATGTGATTCACAACTCCTCGTCACAAACGATTCTTCACATGGGCTGACATAGAAGATGTGTCTACAAAAGATCCTGTATCGAATTAGATTCACAGGACAGGACCGTCAAGATCAATCACTCAATTTAAAAATTGTGAAGAGGAGGAAGAGGTTTGACCCACAGGTAGAGACACCACACCAGCAGAAAAAAGCCTCCCGTCACCAGGAGGATACCCAGTGACGGGAGGAATGTGATCCGGGACGGACGCGACATCGATTCCGG